>CAKOLO010000005.1 GCA_934096235.1 uncultured Bacilli bacterium | reverse complement strand
TACTACTCATATCAGTTACTTTGCTTGTATCAAAATTACTTAAATTCAATGTTGTTGCTTTAGTACTAGAAAACATATATGACATATTAGTTACTTTGCTTGTATTAAAATTACTTAAATCTAATGTTGTAGCTTTGCTATTATAAAACATAAAGTTCATATCGACTATTGGCTTGTTATTTATATAAGTACAAACTTTACTTGTTACTGCATCAGTACTTGTTTTATCTGTTAATTGCACTCCCCATCCATTATTATTATATATATTATTCCATGCAAGTCCTGATGAAGAATTTTTACCTTCTTTTTTATATCCATAAGTATATTGTCCATCTACATATTCTAGTCCTTGAGTAAGAGTATCATTTGTTTTACAAAAATATGTATTAGTACTTGGTGTTTCTAATGAGGTGATTTCTGTATATGTATTTGGTACTTCAACATCAGCTAGAGTATTTGTAGAATATCCTCCACTTACTTTAAATGTTAATGTTTGACTAGAAGCACTGTTATTTAAAATTTTTAATTTTAAATTGTTTACAGATTTAGATTCTACTAAATCACCTGGAGATTTATAACTAGTTAATTCATCACTAGTATTTTTAGTTTGATTAAAGTAACTAATTGATATATTAGCATTCTTTAGATATAGAAGTTTATAATAAGTTTTTATTTCATTTTGATTAGTTAAATCTATGTCTACTATTGTTTCACCTGAAGGAACACTTAAAGTATTTGTACTATTTCCTTCTATAGTCATTGAATACTTAAGTTCACCAATATACATTTCAGCTGCTCTTTTATTATCAATATTTACTTTGAAATATGAAAGACTATAAGTAAGCAAAATACATAATGCTAGTACTATAGAGATAACTCCAATATATTGTTTTGTATAATCAATTATTTTTTGCACTTTATCACCTATTCTATATATAAATATATTATAATATTATTTTGATTAATTTTTCAATTGTTTTTACAAAAAAAAGAGTTCATTTAAGAACTCTATACACATTCTATGAATGTATCATTTAAGCATCTTACCGCACATAAGCAATTGCAATCCATTGTAAATAATGAGTCTGTACTTACATAAGGATAAAGTGATGTTGTGTCTGGATTGTTAGCTAGTACTCTAAATGTACAACAACATCCATCTATTTTCTCTACTCTAAATACACTACTATTAGTATCTGTTTCACTTCTACTAACTGGCATACTAAATGGTGTACCATTTCCTGCACAAGTATATAACATTATTGGACGAGTGTTACATATAACACAGTTTGTTCCTCCACCTAATGCAGGTCTATCACAAGAAAGTAAGCAGCTATCAGGACAAGCATTAGACTGTAAAACATTAATAACTTGTAGGATTTCCATTATGCAGTTATCACATTTATTGCAATTGTTATTGTCGTTATTATTATTACACATATAATCCACTCCTTTATTTCTATTCATTAATATGGTATGAATTATAGTGTTTTTTAGTTACATTATTTACCTATTATTTAGTATATATTGGAGTTAAATTTTTGTATTTTTCTGGGACGTTCAGAACTGTTACTAGTTTGTTATTCTTAATTATATAAATATAATTATTATAAACAGTAATTCTATGTTTGTTTTTGTATGCTAAGTAGTCTAAGAATTTTCTAAAGTCACCATCATATTGATAATTATAGTGTCCTTTCATTCTAGCTTGTCTATAGTTATATCTTGTGTTTCTTACTCCTACCCTCTCTCTTATTCTTTTCTTTCCGTGTCTAGTTACTCTTTTCATAAATTTAACTCCCTTCTTTTAATATCCTAGTTTTTGAATTTCATCTACAATTTCATCATAGCTTAATGATAAAATATCATCTACTCTTTCACTCACTTCATTTAAAATATCACTTATTTTGCTTATACCATATTCTTCCTTGAAAATATCTCTTGTATCTAACCATAATTCTTGTAATGTATCCATAAGAGGATATGCGTTTTCTTTATTCTTTAATGATAGAGAAAGACAATCATATTCATATAATCTTGTGATATTATATCCACCTATTGCTTTTCTTAAACGTTTTAAATATTTCTCATTTAATACTTCATAATCATCTTCCTTAGTGTATTCAAGGTAAGATTCTACAATCTTATCAAATATATTTGATTTTTCTTTTTTCATGAGTACTCCTTAATTATTATTTATTTTTCCTAATAGTTCTATTATAGATAAATCATTTATTTCATCTTTTTTAATTTCATATACTTTTATAATTCCTTTTACTAAATTATTAATTGTATATTTCATATTAAATCCATTTTCTAGCCAAAGTATTAGTTTTATAAGTGTATCTGTTAGTTTCAGTGAAGTGTCTTTGTCATTTGTTTCTTTCATAAGTAATGAGTATGCATATAAATAAAGTATGTTTGAACTTCCTAGATCATTATAATATTTAAGTATTTCTTCTTCACTTAAAGTATTTTTTGTGTCATATACTTCTTTTCCATTAATAGTTATGTTTGTTATTTTGCTTGATTCTTTTTTCATAGTTTCCTCCTTTTTTATTTGCCATTATATCATGTGATTCTTCTTATTGTGTTAAAATTTAAAATTTTCTCCTTTCATTTACAACAAAAGTATATCATGGAGTTTTCTCTATCTTGTGCTAAATTAGATTTTCTTAATAAAAAAAGCACTTTTTAGTGCTTGGTAGTGTTGAATTTAATTCGTTACTAATAATATTGTAAAAAAATAGAGAACTATTTCTAGTTCTCATAAACACTAACTTGTTTTTTATCTTTTCCTTTTCTTTCAAACTTTACATTTCCACTAACTTTAGCATATAAAGTATGATCTTTACCCATACCTACGTTAGTACCTGGATAAATTTTAGTTCCTCTTTGACGATAGATAATAGCTCCAGCTTTAGCAACTTGTCCATCACTAAGTTTAGCTCCTAATCTACGACCAGCAGAATCTCTACCATTCTTTGTAGAACCAACACCTTTTTTAGATGCGAATAATTGTATATTTAAATTCATTTTAAACATCTTGGTTTTCCTCCTTAACTTTAATATTTTTATCATAATTGTCTCTTAGTTCATATATCATATTAACTAAGTTATTAAGTAGGCCATTTGTTATATTATCTTTCTTAATATTAATAATTTTTAAATCATTAGTATCAGTATAACTAATAGCTTCTTTGTCAAATTCAAGTATTGCATTTATTGTTGTAATAATCATTGTACTAAAAGATGCACAAACTATATCTTTTCCATAATCTGCATATCCCGCATGACCAATACAGTGAATACTTTCTATGACATTATTTTTCTTATTTACTTCTACTCTAATCATTACTTAGTAATAGATTTGATAAGAATTTTAGTATAAGGTTGTCTATGTCCTTGAGTTTTTCTATATTTTTTCTTTGGTTTATATTTAAATACTAAAATCTTTTTTTGCTTTCCGTGTTTTAACACTTTAGCAACAACCTTAGCTCCTTTAACAGTAGGAGTACCTACTTTACCATCAACATATAAAACTTCATCAAAAACAACTTCTGATTCTACTTCATTGTCTAGTTTTTCAATATATAGTTCTTGTCCTTCTTCAACCATATATTGTTTTCCACCAGTTACGAATATTGCTTTCATTTTATTCCTCCTTCAATAAGACTCGCTCTTAAGGTAAGATTGCTCTTTTTTATTAACCTTCTCAATGCGGTTGTAGAGAAAGATTTCTACAAACATGGATATTTTAGCATATTTATTTAGTTGTGTCAAATAATTTACATAAAAAATCGTGCTCAAAAGTATTATTTATTATATGTTTTTTATCTCTTTTAAATTTATATATACTTGAGACTATTATTGTACTTTTAAAATTATAATTATTTATATAACGTTCTAGTAAGAATTTATTACATTTATATTTAAGATTTAATACCTCTATAACAATACTTTTTATTAAGAATAAAGTTAGAATTATTCCAAAGATTGTTTTGTTTTTTAATATAAAAAGACATATAAAAAATATACTTATTATTATACTAATAGTATTAGAAAGTCTATATGAGAATATTTTATCAAATATTATATTTATTAATTTGCCTCCATCAAGTGGTAAAACTGGCATAAAATTAAAAGATATAAGTATTATGTTTATTCTTTTAATAATTGTGTATGTATGATCAGTTATTAATGAGTTATTATAAAGTATAAATACTAAAGAAAAAAATAATAATTGAAAAGTAATACCTCCTAGTAAGACAAATAATTCTTTATTAGAGTTTACATTTAAGTCTTCATTATAAATAGTAATACCACCAAATGGATAAAGTATAATCTTATCGAATTTAAAGCCTATTATTTTAGCAAATATCATGTGGCCACATTCATGTATTAAAATTGTTAATAAAAACAAATAAACGTACTCAAAATAGCCTGCTAAAAAGGATAGAAGTAAACAAACATAAGTAGAATTATTTATATTAATTTTCATTTATATTTACTGGTTTATCATCTTTTAAAAGAACATAATAGTATTCATCAGTAGCTGTACCTATCACAGTACCTTTTTCTACATAATCATATAGTTTAACTTTTTCTTTTACATTTCCATACCAAGCATAATAGCCATTACTTTGCTGTACTATTATGGTATTATTATACCCCTCTTTTTCACCAATAAAAGTTATAATACCAGAGTCACTCAAATACACATTTTCTTCTCCATTTAAAATATATTTAAGACCATCTTTATATTTTTCACTGTCTTTATAAACTTTAGATACATTTAATGTATTATCTTTAGTATCAAATATGTCTGTTACATTACTTATTAGTTTATTTATCTTACTAAAATCAAATGTTGAATTTAATACTTTGTCTACAATAAATGATTTAAAAGATGGACTATTATTACTTATAATTACTACTAAAAGAGTAAATACTACTATAGTTAGAAATTTACTAAGCAAATTTCTAAAAAAATTATTTTCATTTGGATCTTTATGATTCTTCTTATTTTTATATTCTTCGTATGTCATATTAAAGTTTATTCTTGAGTGTATTCATATATTCATAAAAACTATAGTATTTATCTTTACCAATTATTATGTGATCTATTACTGGTATTTTAACTATAGAACCTATTTTCATTAACGATTCAGTTACTTCTATATCTTGTATACTAGGACTTACGTCTCCGCTTGGATGATTATGAATTACTACTACACTAGCTGCGCTTTCTAAGAATGCATATTTAAATACTTCTCTTGGATGAACAGTTGATGAGTTAAGAGTTCCTTTAAATAGCAATTTAAATGATATTAGTTTTGCCTTAGTATCTAGATATAATGCATAGAAGTTTTCTTGTTTTTCGTATGTAAAAATATTCTTAAAGTATTCAAATATCTTTTTTGAGTTATTTAGAACTACTTCTTTTTGTTCATTAGCGTAGTATACTCTTTTACCTAGTTCTATCGCAGATAAAAGTTCTATTGCTTTTACTTTACCTATTCCTTTTATTTTAGTTAGTCTATTTATAGTCATATCTTTTAGGGATGTTATATCATCTAATTCACTTAGAATATTTCTTGATAAAGTTTTAACTGAGTAACCACTAGTACCAGTTTTAAGTATTATAGATATTAATTCTTCGTTAGATAAGTTATTTGTACCAAGTGACATCATTCTTTCTCTTGGACGCTCGCTTTCCAACATTTCTTTAATAGTGTTATCTTTCATTATGTACCTCCTATTATTATAGTTAGTCATAAATCTAGAAAACACTTCTTTTTCAAAATAAAACATTGTCTAAGTACAATGCTTTACATATATTAATTTGCTTCTACATGAGGATCTCTTTTACTTGTAAATATTATATATTCTGAATTATTTACTTTTTCTTTAAATTTCTTTTGATTTTCTTTAGTATTTTCTTTTAAACATACATCTACTAGATTATTTTTCTCATCTACCTCTATTGAGATAACTTCTATATCTTTGTATTTTCCTTCAGTATCATTGAATATTTTATCGCTTATGTCTTTTTCAATAGTCTGTATTTCTTCTTTAGTTAACACTGGTAAATTCTTTTCTTGATGTTCTTTTAATGCTTGATTATATTCTTCTAAATAATCTTTAGGTTCTTCTTTTGTACATCCTGTTAATACTAAAAATATTAATGATATTATTAATAAAAATTTTAGTTTTTTCATCTATTATCCCTACCTTTCTATTTATAGAATATCATAGATTAAAAAAACATAGTAATTTCAGCTCTAGAAATAACCATGTTTTATATTATTAATTTATTTCTACGTAATAATTACTTTTAGTTATAAATATTATTATTTGATAGAATGTATTAATTGTTGTTATTGTGTAGTTGAGCACCATTTGATTGATAGAATACTACGTACTCAGAATCACTTACTTTTTCTTTAAATTCTTTTCTTGTTTCTTCATTATTTACATATAGTCCAACTGCAATAACTCCGTTTTCTTCATCAACCCACAATGATAACACATTAAATTTGTAATCTTTACCTTTGGCGTTCTCAAATGTTTTACTCGCAATATCTTCGTGTATTTTATATAATTCACTTTTCTTTAATTCGGGCAAATTCTTATCTTGAAATTCTTTTATTGCTTGATCATATTCAATATGATATTGCTTAATTCTCTTATCCTGTTCTGTTTCACAACCAGTTAACATTAAAAATATTAATGGTATTATTAATAAAAATTTTATTTTTTTCATCTACTATCCCTACCTTTCTATTTATAGAATATCATAGATTAAAAAAACATAGTAATTTCAGCTCTAGAAATAACCATGTTTTATATTATTAATTTATTTCTACGTAATAATTACTTTTAGTTATAAATATTATTATTTGATAGAATGTATTAATTGTTGTTATTGTGTAGATGGGCACCATCTGTTTGATAGAATACTACATATTCCGAATTATTTACTTTTTCTTTGAATTCTTTTCTTGTTTCTTCATTATTTACATATAGTCCAACGTCTACAACACCATTGATTTCATCTATTCCTAGTGTTAAAACTTTAAAATTATAATCTTTGCCTTTCGCATTTTCGAATGTTTTACTAGCTATATCATCTCTTATTGCTTGTAATTCACTTTTCTTTAACTTGGGTAAATTCTTATTCTGAAATTCTTTTATTGCTTGATCATATTCAATATGATATTGCTTATTAATTCTATCTTGTTCTGTTTCACAACCAGCTAATATTAAAAATATTAATGGTATTATTAATAAAAGTTTTAGTTTTTTCATTTTTTACCACTCCATTAGTATCTAGTATAATTAAATACTTTGTATATTTCTGATGCTGGAACAACTATTTTGTAATCTTCTTCAAATCCGATATGAATACCAACTACAGTAGCACCTCCATTTACATTTTTAGGAATAAACACAACTCCTCCACTATCTCCTCCGGCTGCTGAATATCTTACTTGAATTATGTTATCAACTGAGTATCCATTTTTTATTTTAAATGTTACATTTTCTTTTACTGATTTTATTTTTCCTGATGTATATCCAGTTTTAACTCCGACCTTTGCTATGATTTGATTTACAACTAATGTTGGACAAGTGCTTGTATTTAATTTCGTTATTGTTCCACTTGTATATTTTAGATTGTTTGTAGGTTCGAAGAAAGTCATTAAACTTGTTGCAACCTCAACAAATGCCGCATCTATCGGACCACCTTTTTGCCATATTTTTACAGTTCCACCAGGAGCACCAACACCATTTTTTTCAAAACAATGGGCTGCTGTAATATATCCTGGTTTATTGTTTATCTTCACTCTATAGCCCATACTGCAATTATCTTCATATTTGCCTATAGTTAATCCCTGCCCAGCATCTAAAGAGTCTATTCCATTTCTTCCACTCTTTTCAAATACTATTATATCATCTATTTCTTCATTTTTTAAGTTAGTAACATGATCTTTTACATTTTTTATTTCATTTAGTTCTAAATTTTTTATTGAAACTGTAACTTTATTATTTATTACATCTATTGAATGACTTGTTATTTTTTTAACTTCTCTATTTTCTTTACTATAATTAGATATTTTATCAAATGTTTCTAATAATTCTTTGTATGAATTCTTTACATATTTAATTTCTATATCTTCATGTTTTCTTATTATATTTTCTAATAATTCGTACTCTTTTGAATTGATATCCTTTGGTAAATTTTCTTCTACTATTAACATTACAACGTGTGTTGAATCGTCACTAATGTAGATTCCACCATAATATTCAGGATATCCATTTTCTTTTAAAGTATCTTCTATCTCTGCTGCTTTTTCTGCTTGTTCTAAGTTCATATCAATTGTTTCTTGATCATATTCTTCTGCATTAATTATACTTATATTAAGTAATACAATAAATATAATTGCTAAAATTTTTTTCATTCTTTTCACTCCTTTATACACTAATATTTAATCCATTAATATCATCATATTTTCCAAATGCTTTACCATAAAATTGCATTACTTTACCACTACCTGATGAACTGAAGTTATAAAGTTTACTTACATCTAAACTTACCTTCTCTTTTGCATGCTGATATGCTCCATATACTTTTCCACCTTTTGTGGCATAAATAGATGCAGAAATTTTTATATTATTTGCATTTGGTAGTACTATCGAAAATCCTCTCCCTTCTTTTGATGATTTATTATATGAATACGTTTTACTATAATTATTTGCACTAATCTTTACACTGTTAGTACTTTTTATTTCAACATTTTCTATTCTAAATCCTAAAACATCATATTCTTTAATTTGCGGGATACTATTCCATGAGATATTCATTGCTACTAAACAAGTTGTTCCACATGACTTTGTTAAATTTAATACTCTACCACTATTATTCAAACTATATTCATTTACAACTGGTATTTCAATTTTCTCTATCTCGTCTTTTATAATATTTGATATTCTCATTTTTTCTAATTCATCTTTTGTTATATATTTTTGATATCCTTCGTAAAACATTTGATTGATGAAATTATATTCTTTTTCACTAAATTTTGTTCCTAAATCATTGGAATAAAATATTGTTTCATCTGTTGTGTTTGCTTTTACATTATCGAAAAATAGTATGCATAATATTAATAAACAAAATATTTTTTTCATGTTCTACCTCCTTATGACTTAATATTAACATTAAGTCAAATAAAAACATAGTGAATAAATGGCACACTATGTTTTATAAGTATCTTTTTATATAATTATTGTAATAATCTTTATATATTTTTAATTCATTTTTGCAAGTTTTTGAATAACAATTTATTGCTTCATTTTTATCAATAGAAAAGTTATTATTATCACTTTCATAGAAGAAGTATTTATTGAGAATATTATATGTTATTGTATCTTGGTAGTTTGTTATATAAAGATAAGAAGTATTTATATCATACATATAACTAATATTGTCTTTATCTAAATAACATGTGTCTTCGTCACAACTAAATTCTTTTTTTATGTTTTCTGGTATAGTTAGATTTTTTGAAGTTGTATTATTTACACTATTATATTTTTTTGGTATTAATGAAATATTTGAGTATTGTTTAGCAAAATTAATTTTTATTTCATCTTCATTAATTAAAATATATAAGTTATTCTTTAAAGTATTAAAATTCTTTAAATTTACATTAGAATTATATCCATATGAATCAGATAATATATTATTAGGATCTCCTTCATAAAATATTTCTTCTTTAATTTTATCTTTATATAATAATTTTATGTTTTTAACATTTGGTTCAATTTTACCTAGTTTTAAATAACTATTTTCTCTTGTAAGTATTAGTAATCCATCATATGATGAATATTTTTTATTATCAAACGTTACTTTATATATTGATGTTTTATTATAGGTTTGTATAAAATAATATACTAAGAAAAATAATATAATACTTAGTAATGATATAGATAATATAATCATTATCTTTTTAACTTTTTTATATTTGTTATTTTCTTTTTCTACATAATCTATTAAGTTGCTTTCTAATGTTTTTTCATTCTTATTTGTTAATTTCTCTCCTGATAATAGTTCTTCTAGTTTTACGTTAAATATTTTACATAATTCTTGGATGTGTTTTATATCAGGTGAAAGTTTTCCATTTTCCCATTTACTTATAAGAGATCTATCTACGTATAATTTCTTAGCTAAAGAATCTTGACTAATATTTTGTTTTTCGCGTAATTCTTTTATAAACTTTCCAACTTTTTCAGTTTTCATATTATCTTGCCTTTAATTTCTCTATTACATTATGAAGAGTGTCTGCTTCGATTAATTCTATATCATAGTTATGTTTTTCTTTTTCATATAGTGCTTCTTTATAGTTATCTGTTGGTACTATAAATACTTTAGCATGTCTTTTAACTGCGCCTGCTAGTTTGTATTTAACTCCATCTATACTTCCTACTACTCCATTATCATCTATTGATCCAGTACCTGAAATAATATCTCCTTTAGTTAAGTCAAACTTTGTAATCTTGTTATAAATATCTAATGCGCAAAGTAGTCCTCTTGATGCTCCACTTTCATTATCTTTGAATATATAGTCTACTTTAGGATCAGTTTTAATATTCTTTAATTCTGATAGAGATGCTCCGATAACTATTCTATCATCTACTTCTATTAGAGTAGCCGTACATTCTATTATTTTATTATTTCTTTCTACATTTACTTTTATTGTATCATCTTTTTTATATTTAGATATTTCTTCTTTTAATGAGTTAAAGTCTTTTATAGATGTGTTATTTATACTTCTTACTATATCACCTACTTTTATATCGGTTTTAGCATATTCATATACATGTGTTACTGTTACATCAATGTTTTCTACTTCGTATGGTATGTTTGCTTCTGTGAAAGCTGCTATTATAGCATCATAACTAGTTTCCTTTAGATAAATCTTATTTCTTTCAATTATTTCATCTTCACTTTCATCTTCTATTCTCATTTCAGAAGTACCTACGATGTCCCAATTATTAAAGAATTTAGATAATATAATATTAGGTAAAGTTCCACGTCTAGCACTTACATAGGTCAAATTAAAACTGCCTTCAGAATCATAACTATTATCTACTTCTATTCTATCAGTTAGGTCTACTAAAGAACCTGGAGTATAAATATTACAATCAAAAGAAATAAATAGCCAAGGTACAATAAGTACAAATACTAGATAATTCTTCCAGTAAGTTTGTATGTCTTTTTTTATATATTTAAATAATTTTGTCATAAATCACTCCTAACTTTAATATTATATCACAGATGAATACAATTATTAAAAAACTAAAATATATAGTGTTAACTTTAATATTAATAGTGTTTATACTGAATATTAAAGTAGTAATTAATTCTACGTATGATGCGAGTATTTTATTCTTTAGAAAAGTATTTATAAGTATATTTCCATTTATAATATTATGTGACATACTTATATACTTTAATTATCACTTATTTATTAAGAAAATATTTGGTAAAGTTATAAATAAAATATTCAATATTGACTCTAATACTAGTATTATCTTTATACTTAGTATACTTACTAGTCATCCTAGTAATGCAGTTTATATTAAGAAATTACTTGATGATAAGATTATTGATGAAAAGACTGCGAATAAAATACTTAATTATAGTTATTTTCCATCTATAGCATTTGTTATTGGTGTTATAGGTGTATCTATTTATAATAGTTTTAAAGTTGGTGTTCTTTTATGGATCATTTGTTTTCTTAATAATATAGCAATTGGTTTATTTTTAAGAAGAGATAACTCTATAATAGAAAGTAATAACAAAGTAATTAATAATGATAACTTTTTTGTATGTTTTAAGAATGCTATTGTTAAGGGAATTAATACTTCTATAATTATTCTTGGTAATTTAATAGTGTTTACTATAATAGTTAATCTTATAACAAAATATATTACCATTAAGCCATATATATTATCTATTTTAACTGGCTTTTTAGAACTAACTAGTGGTGTTATATCTATTTCTAAGTTAAGTATACCTTTTAATATTAAGTTTGCTTTAACAAACCTTATTTTAAACTTTAGTAGTCTTTCAATATTATTTCAAAGTTTTAGTATATTATCTGACTATAAAATAGATATTAAAAAAACACTAACTATTAAGTTAATGTTTAGTATTATTAGTTTCTTAGTTATTCTCATATGTACCAGATGAATATAAATCTATATTATATTTTTCATCACTAAGACCTATTGTTATATGTGTTATTTTATCAGTTTTATCATAATCATCTATATTTTCATATTTGAATGTCTCTACTGATAAGTCAGTAAATTTATATCCATATTTATTTACTGAATCATTTCCTTCTTCATTATTAGATTTCACTATTAAATCTATTGTTTTTATTAATATTGTTTTTACTGCTCCAGTAGTTGAATCACTATATCTTAGTGTTGTCTTTTCATATGTTTTTGTACCTATGTTTTTTCCATTTGAATATATTATTTCTTTATCATTATCTATTTTATTTCTAAGTATTTCTAGTGTTCTTTTTTGGTTTGTACCAAGTACTATATCGCATGAACTCATGTCTGTATCATTTGAACATGATACATCTCTTATACCATTATTTTTTAGTAAGTCATCGTTTATTATTTTTGATATAGTTGCTCCATATATTCTAGCATCTGCATCTTCATTTACTACATTGTATGTTTCTTTTAGTTTAACAAGTGTCCCTGTCATTGAAACTAATACTATACTTACAAGTACAATACTTACTATTAGTTCTATTAATGTAAATCCTTTTTTATTCATACATACACCTCATTAATCTTCACCATATAGTGGTATTGATGCATAACGATAGGTACTATTTTTGTAAAATACTCCTACTATATATCCTTCTGATGTGACTTGTGTTCCATCTGCACTTGTATAATTTGATGATAAGTTTCTTTTTAATGTTTTTAAGTATTCTATTGTTCCACTATCATATACTGATGTTATATCTGTTCTTTTTAGTTCTTGTTTTATATCTTTTATAACTATAAAATATACTAAATCATTGTCTTTAAATACTTGTTTACAGTCACTTAATCTATCTTTCATAGGTGTATTTTCACAACTATTTGGATTAGTTGCTGATGCAGCTCTTCTATTAGCTATATAGTTTCCATAACTATAGTATTCGTCTTCATCTGCATTTAATCTTGCTATATTAAATAGTAAATATCTGTCACTTGGAAAATTATAATTTTCTTTTTCTTTTGATTTTCTTACAAATAGTGAATAACTACTTAGTAGCATTGTTGTTGCTAATAATACAACTATTAATACAGTTAAACTTTCCATAAATATAAATCCATCTTTTTTCATATTATTTCACCTTTATTATGTATGGAGAGTCTATTTTTCCATTACCACTTTCTATTAATGTTGTATTTTTTAATGATATAACTGGTAAGATATAGTGTGTTTCATTAACATTTGATTCTATTAATTCACCATTATTTTTTACACTTATTGCTTTTGCTACTCCACTTGTAAATGAACTTGGTGTCATAGTCCATAAGTCGGTATTATAATAAAGTAAATCAGTTGTATTATCTATTTGAAAAGATCCACCTGCGATTATAAATTCATCTGCAGTTAATGTTCCTATTGGATAAGTTAATTTTTTATTACCAGAAGCATTATTTTTAGTGAATTTATCATTTGGTTGTTCACATCTAAATATTGGATATGCTACACTCATACTTATTGTTGTTCCTTCTGTTCCATCAGTTCCATTTCTTCTAAGTGATTGATATAGCGTATTTGAATTTCCATATCCATTCATAGTATAAGTTTTTCCATTAAAGTTTCCACCTATTCCAATTTTTCTTTCATTGCAGAATATTTGGTCATCTATATATTTTTCATATTGTGTACCTGATAGATTGCTTATATACCAATTATCAAGTGCTGTTTTTATTGAACTATTATTGTTATTTGAATGTGTTACATCGTAACTAGAACTATTGTTTCCATACATATACCCTACATACATATTATTATTTGTTATGTTATTATAAGTAGCTCTTGGTAGTTTACTTAAATTAAATGTACAAGTATTAGTGCTTGTATTATATGGTCCATAATAAACTACTCTAGTTGATTCATCTTCATTAGTTCTATATATTTTCCAGCAATTGTTTCCTAAAACTATATAGTTATCATCTATTGTGCCTCTAAAGAAGTATGCTACTTTATCATCTTCTGTCATATGTATTTTGTTATTATCTTCATCGTCTACTACTTGAGTAAAATAAAATCCATTTGTTTTAGAAGTTATATCTTGTGTTATGCCTGTTCTTGTTTGATATCTTCCTTCGGAGTTTTTAGAATAATCTATGATACCACTTTCTTCAGCATAATAAACACTTAAAAGAGTTTGTAATATTGTTTTTCCATAATTAGTGGGTGTTGTGAATCTTAAATCTATTTTATCATCTATTGCTTGTAAGAATTTATTTTTTTCTGAATATGCATGTAATACACCAAGCATTAAGAATAAAAACAATACTAGAAAAGTATATACAAGTGTCATAGAAATAAAGCCTTTTTTATTCATTCTTTCACTCCCTTATTATGTACTAATTATATAACAAATAAAAATAAAAATCTACATAAGTAGATCATTTATTTTCACTTACTACGCTTATACCACTATATATATAATCATAAAATTCTTTTACATTTATTGTATTTAAAGATTCATCTTTTATTTTTATAAGTTTTGGTGGTATAGATATTAAAATATTTAATAATTGTTTTTCTTCTTCTGTTAATTGTAAGTTTTCATTATATATTTTTAGTAAATAATTAAAATCAAGTTTAAATCCTTCTTTTTTATAAAAGTTATATATATCTAAAACTGGAGTATCAACCTTATAATTATCCCAACTTAAGAGATAACTTTTATCCCCTTTTATGAAATGATTTAATGATAAATTATTATGAATGATAGATACTCTTTCTTTGTTATTATTTGATACTTTTTTATACCATTTTTTTAGGTTTTTTTCTGCATATACAAGTGAACTATCAAGAGCACTATAGTTTCTTATGAATAAGTACATTGAAGGACTCATATATTCAAATTCTTCTATATCAGTTACTATATCATCATAATATTTTTTTAAGTATTCAATATTATTTAATAATTTATCATAAATTTTCTTATATTTATTTTTACTTACGTCTTTATAAAATAAAGTTTTTGAGTGTAGACTAGAAACTACTTTTATAAATTCTACTCCTTTAGTCATTTCATGGTACTTTTTTTCTCTTATAAATTCATAATTAATATTTCTTTCATCTTTAGAAATAATTTTTGGAAAGTTATCAAAGTTTCTAGTTTGTAAATAGTCATATAATTCTATAACATCATCATTACGTTTTTTAGTTACAGTATCATTATCTATTATTACTTTATTTTTATATTTCTTACTCATTTATTTGTTGTATTATTATTTTATCTCCGATATTTATTTCATTAATATTATTGTATTCTTTTAAATCATTAGGTGTAACATTATATTTTGAACATATTGTTTCTAAAGTATCGCCTTCTCTTACAATATATACTTTGTATGTATAATATTTATTTTCATTATTTATTATGTTTGTTATATTATTTATATTTTCATTTAGATCTATATCATTCTTTTCTAGTTTTATTTCAGTATTTATATTATTATCTTTTATTTCTTCGTTGTGTTCTTCTATATTTAGGTCTATTGGTTTATCATCAAAATAGTTATCAATATAATTATCCAAGTCATAATCTTCTTCCATTTTATTTTCTTCCCTCTCATCGCATGTTAATTCTAATTCAATATTTACCTTCAATACATCTTTATCAATAGTGTATTTAAAGTCATCTATTTCTATTTTTATTGTGTCTTTATCTATTCTTGAAGATAATGCGACTTCGAATGGAATTGTATAGTAGAATTCTTCTTCTATAACGCTTGCTTCTGTCATTTTATATGTACCACTTATTGATACTGTCCCAACTACTGAGTCTTCATTTATTTTATAGTCATGGTCTAAACTAATATTATTTAATTCACCAATTTTAGTTTTAAATATTATGTCTTTTTTAATTGGAATAATTTCTTTCATATATTCTCCTTTCAATAAAATATATGATTCAACAAAAAAAATATTCTTAATCGAATATTTTTTTAAATAGTTCTTCATAATTACCTATTGGTATAAATTCTATTGATTCTTTTAAATCTTTTTCTAACCAATTTATATCATTTTTATTTTCTTCTGGTATATAAAGTGTTTTTATTTTATTTCTAAAGCAGGCTATTGATTTTTCTTTTATACCACCTACTTTTAGAATATCTCCTTTTAGTGTTATTTCTCCAGTCATTGAAATTTCATCGCTTATTTTTTTATTTTTTATATGTGATAAGATTGCTGTTGTGATGGATATACCTGCTGATGGTCCATCTTTTGGATTTGAGCCTTCTGTAAAATGGATATGTATGTCATGTGTCATGAAAAAGTCTTCATCTATATTAAGGAGTTTACTATTACTTTTAATATAACTTATCGCTACTTCGATACTTTCTTTTGTTACTTCTCCAAGTGATCCTGTGAATGTATAGTTACCATTTCCTTTAAATGATGAACACTCTATATCCAATGTTGTTCCACCTGACTTATTACATGCGACTGCTCTTACTACTCCTGTACTTGTTATTTTCTTTGCTTTTTTAGTACTATAAAGTTCTTGTTCTAAGTAATGGGGTAAATCTGCTTCTTTTATTCTAACACTTACTATTTTTCTTGATGCTTTTATATGTTCTGTTATTACTTTTCTTGTTATTTTACTTATGCATCTTTCTAATTCTCTTACCCCTGCTTCATTTGTATATTCTTCGATAATTTTAATAATAGCCGGTGTTTCAAATTTAATAACAGTATTTTTAAGACCTGCCTTTTTAAGAATGTTAGGTATTAGGTAGTTTTCACATATAAGCAGTTTTTCACTATCAGTGTAGCCAGTTAAATCTATTATTTCAAGTCTATCTAGAAGTGCTGCTGGTATACCTGATATATCGTTTGCTGTTAATACAAATAGTATTTTTGATAAATCTATTTCTTCATCTATATAATTATCTACGAATCTTTTATTTTGACTTACATCTAAAATATCTAATAGTGTTGATGCTGGATCACCTTTGTAATCTTTCTTTAGTTTATCAACTTCATCTAATAAGAATACTGGATTATTGCTTCCACATCTAATTAGAGATGAAATAATTTTACCTGGGTTTGAACCTATATATGCTCGTCTATGTCCTACTAATTCTGAAGAATCGCTCATTCCACCTAATGATATTTTTACGAAATTTCTATTTAGTGCATATGAGATAGATTCTGCAAATGTAGTTTTTCCTACTCCAGGAGGACCTACTAAACATAATATTGGGCTATTAATATCAGGTGATATACTTTTTACAGCTATATATTCTACTATTCTAAGTTTTGCATTGTCCATTCCATAATGAGATTCATTTAATTTTTTTTCAATTTTTAATAAATCTTTTTCATCTTTTGTCTCATTATACCATGGAACAGAAAGTAAATATTCTATATAATTTCTTATAACTCCTGCATCAGGACTTACTTCACTAGTTGCACTATATCTTTCTATTTCAGTTATTAATTTAGTTTTTATTCTTTCTGGAAATAAACCATTTTCAAGTCTTTCTTTAAACTTTAATACATCATCGTCTTTTGTATCATTTTGACCTAGTTCGTTTTTTATAACTTTTAATTTTTCTTTTAAAATGAATTCTTTTTGAGTATCATCTAATCCTTTTTTTATTTCAGTTTCTATATGACCTTCTAAGTCCATTACTGCACTTTCAATAGCAAGTTCTTTTATTAACAATTTGCTTCTACTTATAGATGATGCATCTAACATTAAATTTAATTTTTTTTCAAAACTAAGTGGTAAAAAATTGCCAATTAAATCAGTTAATTTATCTAATGAAACATTATTTCTTATTTGAGACATTATTGAGTTAGTAACAAATGGATTTTTATTAACATAACTTTCTAACTCTGTCATTAATTTTCTTTGATATGCTGAACATTCTATTTCACTATCATGTACTTCAATATTTGTAATTATGCTATCTAATATGTCTTCTTCATTTGAATAATTTACATAGCTTATTACTTTTACTCTATATTGGCCATATATGATAACTCTCATATTACCATTTGGTAAATCTATTATACTTTTTATTTTACCAACTACACCTATTCTTGGTAAGTCTGATGTATCTGGTTTTTCTTCAAGAGAATTTAGGGGGCAAACGATTAAGACTTCACTATCATGATATAGTTTTGAAATTTCAGTGACTTTTTTGCTTACATCACTTTTTATTTCAACTCTAACCTCTTGATAAGGAAGTAATACAAGATTTTTTAATAATATAACTGGTAAATTACTCTTAATCATGCTTCCTCCTGTGTACGAGTATTTATTATAAAAGTAATTTGGGTAAATGTAAACCTTAAAATTTAAATTTCACAAAAAAAAGAACTGATTATTTTTCAGTTCTCTTTAAAGTACTTCCTTCTTTTTCTTTTTGTTCACTTAATTCTTTTAATATTTTTGCTTTATACATATTTTTATACATGTCAATTCTTGGTTTTTTATATTCAAATTCTATTTTTTGTTCATCATTTAATTCTAATGCTGTTATTGCTTCAAGTGTAGGTGTTTCATTGTCTCTTCTACATATTCTTACTGCATTATATAATTTTTTTAAGTCATGTGATCTAATCATAAAATTTTGATTTTCAAATACTGCCTTTTCACTTAATCCTGCTGTATCAACTAAAGCTAATGAAGTGAAAACTTGATCATAACTTAATTCAAATATTCTTTTGTTTTCATTTAAATATTTAATGGCTTCTTCTTCTGTAAAGCCTTTGCTTTTGAAGATTGTAACAATTAATTTTATAATTGCATCTACACTAGTTGTTGTAGTACTACCCGCATTAATTGCTCTTGCTACCGTTCTAGCAGTTGTTCCATCTCCAAATATTTCTTTGTATTTGTCAAAACATTTACCAAACACCATATCACTATAAGCACGTTGTCTCGCATTTGTATATTTACTCATAAATCAAAACCCCCTCATTGATTACGCATACATTATATCATTCAAGTTTTGATATGTCAACACTTTTGTTTCATTTTTGATACATACTATATTCTATCGAAAGTAATTCCTTTAATTTTTTCTTGTTTTATTGAATTTAATATTACTAAGCTAACTCTTTCATAATCTACTTCACCATTTACCGGTATATTTTTATATTTAGATATCTTAGTAAAACATTCCTCTACTTCATCATCGTTATAATACTCTATTCCAAATTCTTTTTTTAAAATATCTTTGTAATAATTATCTAATTTTTTTAATATATGAATTGCTACTTCTTCTATGGTAAGTATTTCTTCTTTTATAATTGTCATTGAAGCTAAATTAAGAGCAACATTTTGATTTTCAAATTTTGGCCATAGAATTCCAGGAGTATCTAAAAGATCCATAAATTCATTTATTTTAATCGTATTTATTTGCTTAGTTACTCCAGGTTTATTACCTACACCTACTATATTTCTTCCAGCTAACTTATTTATTAATGTACTTTTGCCTACATTTGGTACACCTATTACTAAGCATTTTGCTTTTTTAGGTAACATTCCTTTTGCTTCTCTTTTTTTATTTACTTCAGTCATTAACTTTCTAACTTCTTCAATAATTTTTTTATAATCATTTGAATTTTTAGAGTCACACGTAACTGTAATATATCCTTCGCTTTTATATTTATTAATCCACTTTTCAGTTTCAGTTTTATCACATAAGTCATATTTATTAAATACTATTATATTTTGTTTTTCTCTTGTTATTTTCTTTAAATCTGGTATTCTACTTGAAAATGGTACTCTAGAATCTATTACTTCGATAACTATATCAACCATACTCATAATATTTCCTATTTCTCTTTTTGTTTTAGCCATGTGCCCTGGATACCAGTTAAGAACGACTTTAGTTAACTTTTCTTCTTGGTTGTTATTTTTCTTTTCTGCTCTTGCTTTTCTTTTTTGATACATATCCATAAAATTTCACTTTCCTTTTAATAAAAACTTTTTTACACTTTTATATAACTATTTTTTATAATAATTTAGTTTTTCTAATTCTTTTATATTTTCTTTAACCCATGGATTACCTGCAACCATTTTATTTATTTTTAATGATACTTTCATTTCATCAGTCGTAATATTCATAGTATTTTCAAGTAAAATACTTTTTTTCATTTCAAATTTTGTGATGTTTTTCCATTCTATTAAACAGCAATCTAATATATTCCAGTTGCCTTCTACCGGAAAAACATGAATTCCTTTTTCATCAAACCCAAATAAGTATGATGTTGCTCTTTCTGAGGCAATTACAATTACTGGGCCAGCTGGTAAAACCCATTTTACTTTATAGGTACTATGTCCCGGCACAATATTATTTTTATAACTAAAATTCCATTTGTTTAATTCTTCTTTTACTTTTTCTAAATTAAGCATATTCCTAATCTTCCTTTCATTTTATCATTTATTTGTTTCTTCTATTAATAAATCAAAATCTGATTTATATAATTTATCTTGTTTTATTCTATATTTTTCAAATTCTGTTAATGCTTTATCACAAGCTATTTCATGTGATATTTTTCCAGCATCTTTTAATATATCCCTATCATCTGCAAGCAAAAACTTATCTATTCTAGATGACCAGTCCTCCATCGTCATTGGAATATGTCTTCTCGCCCTATTTTCAGCAATTTCTAAAAATGCACTAACAATTCCCTCTAAATCACTTAATTCTTCTTTATTTAAATAATTTTTAGCAATTATTACATCTGATTCCATAATTTTACCATTAGGACTATTTTTCCATGAGGTCAAACCCATATGTTCTTTTTCTGAATTAACTCTATTATATATAAGTTCTGCTGCCGTTTGTTTTGATACAGCAAAGTGCATTTTATTTTGAACTCTTTTAAAGAAATCGATTGATATAGGAGATTTAGGATCATAATCTATACTTGTAGCATAAATATCAGTTACTTTTTGATAAAATCTTCTTTCAGATAGTCTAATTTCTCGGATTTCTTCTAATAACTTTTCAAAATAATCTTTATCAATAAATGAACCATTTTTCATTCTTTCTTTATCTAATACATATCCTTGAATTGTAAATGTTTTAAGTATATTTGTCGCCCATCTTCTAAATTGTGTCGCTCTTAATGAATTTACTCTATATCCAACTGATATTATTGCATCTAAATTATAAAATTCAACATTTCTCTTAACACTTCTATGTCCCTCTTTTTGAACTAATTCCATTTTGGAATAAGTTGAATCTTTATCTAACTCCTTTTCATTATAGATATTAATTAAATGCTTTGCTATTGCCGGTTGTTCTACATTAAATAATTCCGTCATAGCTTTTTGAGTCATCCATAAAGTTTCATTTTCATATCTTACTTGTATTCCTTTGTCTTTTTCTTGAAGTTTGAATGTTATAAATTCTTCAGTGCTACTTCTAATTATCAAATCTTTTGCCATTGTTGTCATCTCCTTTGTCTAAAATATTAGTTTTCCATAAATCACTCTCACATAATTTTTATTAATTTTTTATTAAAAATTGTAAAAAGGAGTTTAATTAAAAGCCTTATAAAATAAGGAGTTTTAAGAGAGTTTATATAAGTCGTTCTTTACCAGTTAATATTTGTTTTATTTATATTTTCATTATTCATTCTTTTCACTTCTACTTTCAATTTCTATTTTTAATCTTTTTTACATCATTATTTTCTAACTTTTTCTTTTCTTTTTCAAGCTCTTTTAGACTTTTTTCTGGTGTTGGCATGTCCTCAGGCATCATTCCCCCAATATCCGCAATCGCCTTTCTAACCTTTTTACCAACTTCATAATGCGCAACTTTTGCTGCTTTTTTCACCTTTTATATTATCTCTTATAAGTTTCTGTTTTGTTTGATTTATTCTAAATAAATTTGCAACTAACTCATCTTCATACATGTTATCTAGAATATCTTCACGGTATCTTAATTTTTTTCTCTTAAATATATCATCAGCTGTTTCACCATTATAAAGTCCCTTACAACCAGCATTGTGAAATTCATCCATATTTTTAACACCAGCAGATGAAGCAATTTTTTGTAACGTATAATTACCTTGTTTTGTTAATTTTCTTTGATAAAATCTTTTTTCATCATCTGATAAAGAATCATATTCTTGTTCTGTTATTTCTTGTTTTCTTGTTTGAATAGCAAAATATGTTTGTCCTAAAGCAACAACTTCTTTGCTTGGATCAGCATTTTGCACTATTAAATAACATATATATCTTGAAAGTTTATAGTCTTTAATAAATTCTTCTTTACCTTTACCAGTTTTTATTGGCTTGTTGACTTCAACAACCCAATCTTCTTCATTTGAAACACTATTATTTGCTGATAAAACTGCTTTATCTATTACTTTTTGAAAATTTCTCCAATCCTTGTATTCCAGTACTTTTTGTAATTCACGTGCATACCAATATTCATTTCCATATTCATCTATATGTTTAATATTTTCAAAAGTATTATTAGTATATCTATCTCCAATTTTCTTCATTACTACCTCCTTATTTATTGTTTCATATAAAAGTTTTCCATAAGTCGTTATTACCCCTATTTTATTTAAAATAACTATCATTTTCCAGTTATAAAATGTAAAAAGAAATAAGACTAAAAGTCTTTATTTATAAGACTTCATAGTATTTTCAAGCAAAAGTCCTTTTTCATTAAAGCCAAATAAGTATGATATTGCTTTTTTTGATCCATATTTATTATTTATAACTTTTATATCAGTAGCACTCTTTAAAAAATATCAAAATCAATTTTTTCGATGGTGTTATTTTCATCAAGTTCTCCACTATTTAATATATTATCATAATCTAATTTGTTATATTTATATTTTAGCATAAATCTTTATAAAAGTATTTTATTATTTTAATACTAATGATAGAAATATTTTTTTCTCTTCTTCATCTATTTTTATGTATTCTTTTATAAATTTGCTTATTGATTCTCTTATAGTTAAAGATGTATCAAAATATGTTTCAAATATACTTAGATTAAATTTTACACCTTTTTTATTTCTTTCAATACTAAAGAATTCAATTATTTTTCTTAATAAATAATAATCTATTTCATCATTATTAATAAAAAGTAATTCATCTAGTAGTTTATTTAATTTATCATAATTCCATGCTTCTATTATTTCTATTATTTCTATAATATTTGGATTTTCATTTTCTAGGTATGGAAGTAATGCTTTTATATCATTTATAAGGTAGTTCCCTGGATCTATTAAGTATAATTTTCCATTAAATATCGTATTTTCTCTATTTATATCTAATAGTCTAATTAATGCTTTACTTAATAGTTTTATATCTTCATCTATGATGTGTAATTCATGGATTAAATCTATCATTTTAGTATCTAATATGTTCTTTTTACCTTTTACATATGGCATTTTGTATCCATTTAATTTTCCATCTATTATGATTAATGAACTTGGCATTAATATTCTTTTTGTTTTTAATGAAGACATATATTCTAGTTCTTCTTTTGTTTTATGACTTAATTTATAATCTTTTCTATAGATCTTATATACAGTATTTTCGTCATTATATACTATAAACTCAGAACCTTTTGTACTTAATATTTCCATTTTAGTATTCACCCCCTTTAAAATATTTTTTTATTTTACCATTTATTTATTTCTCAATCAATGTAGTTTATATATTATTATACAAACACACGTTTGTCAATTAAAATTTACATATTTTTATAAAATAAATAAAAAGTAGGATCTTTCCTACTAATATTTATAAATTCTTAAGCTTTATGATATTTGGTTTGAGTCTTTTTAATATAGAATGAATAGCCTAATGATATAATTATTAAAATTATTGGTATTAAGTATGTAGATATTTCATTTTGAACGTTAAATATTGCAAGTGAATTTATAAGTGCATGTGTTATGATACATGGAAACAATGATTTACTGCTTATAAATATTGTTACAAATAAATATCCTATTGATATTGCATAGCATATTTGAAATAGTGTTGGTATTAGAGATTCTCCATTTAGTAAGTTTACTATATGCCCTATTCCAAATGTTAAACAATTATCAATAGTATTGTAAACAATGTTTCATTCTTTTTAAATAATTCTTTCATATTAATCTTTTGATTCACTTATATAAGTGTAACCTTTCTTTATTTTATCTTCGATTTTTATGTTTTCATTAAATATAGATTTTAATTTATCCATTACTTTTAAGTTTCCATCTTTAAGTTCATAAAAACTATCATATGCTCTTTCAGTAAATGGAAACATATTATTAAATGGTTCACTATTTAATACTGGGTCTGTTACCATTTCACTATATTGCCATACTTTATATGGAAAATCTAATTCTTCACGTTTAGTATTGGGATAAAGTTCTAACCATTTTTTAAACCAATAAAAATGTAATGTTTCATGAGCACATACTTCGATTACTTTTTCATCAGTAAGATTAATTCCTAAATCAAATGTATGATCATCTATATTTCTTGGAAATACAGGTATAAATCCTATATAAGCTATTACTTCATTAAAAGATACATTAACATTTAAATAATCACTTAATTCTTTAAAATAAATATTATTATATTTATTCCATAAATTAGTATATCTTTCTATTTCACTTTCCATAATACTTATAGATTCATTATATTTTTTAGTAACTATTTCTTCTATTTTAAAAGTTTCATTTTCTTTAACATTTTCTAGTTCTGGAAATAATTCTATCGCAAAGCGTCTAAAATTACTTATTTCATTATCATCAAATAGTGTCCACTTAACTATATTAATATTTTCTTCTAATGGTAATTTTTTAAATACAATTCTCATAATTATTTTGTCCTTTCTTTTATTATATCATCGCTTTCTAGTTCTCCAATTAATAAAGTGCTATTTTTATTATGTTTTTTAATATTATTTTTTACTTGTTTTTCGTCATAATTGGCATAACAGTATTTGCATAAATGATTGCATGTATTATATGCACCTATATCTACCATTTCTACGCAATTACATTTTCTTTCTTTTCTTGCTTTCCATGGCTTATATATTTTTCCTGTTAGTTTAAAAGCAAGTTTTGAAGAAATACATTCTCCTTTTGTAAATCCATATTCTGTTAGGTTTCTATCTTCAAAACATGTTTGAACTGTTATATTATTTTCACTAGCAATCTTACTAAAGTTTTCTCCTATACTTTTATATATATCTTCAGTGAATGGTAAATCGTTTATATATTTTTGTTGCTTCTTACATTTTTATAGTAATCTATAAATGATACGATTATTTTTTTAGTGTATCCATTAAGTAAACTACATAATTTAGAGAATGCTTTTATATGATATTCTACTGTATATTTATCGCTTATAAATATAGGATCATAACGAATACATAAATTATCAATGCCAATTATATTTGATATTTCTTTTATACTTCTTTTTTGATTATATCATAAAAGAGTAGATATTTTCTCTACTCTTTAGATTTCTTTTTATAAAATTTAATTATTAGAATTATTGATATTATGAATATAAGTACTACTGCGTAAATAGAATAAAGATTAAATATTTTTAGAATATTTTCCCAGTTACTTCCAACTATATTACCTAGTGATATTAAAAATACATTCCATATTAACGATCCTAGTGTTGTATAAACTATAAACTTTGATAAATTCATTTTATTTATGCCTGCTGGTAATGATATAAGACTTCGTATGAGTGGTATAAATCTACAAAAAAATATTGTCTTTTCACCTTTTGTTTGAAACCAATTAAATGATGAATCTATATCACTATTTTTTAATCTTAAGAATTTTCCAAGTTGTGTTTCAGTAATTTTTTTTAATGTTTCTCTATTAAATAAGCTTCCAATTTTATAAAGTATAAGTGCTCCTAAAACTGAACCAAAAGTAGAAGAAGTTGTCATACCCAAAACATTTAAACTTGTGTATGTAGTCATAAATCCACCAAACAGAAGTATTGCTTCCGATGGAATTGGAGGAAAAATATTTTCGATTAATATTAGTAAAAATACTCCTAAATATCCATAACTATTCATTATACTTATCATTAATTCTTTCATACTTAATTTTATTCTCTAAAGTGCTTTTAATTCTTTTTAATTATTTCTTATTGCTAAAACTATTTTAATTTGATAACATAAATTTAAAGGTAGGTTGTGAGTTTATGAAAAGAAAAGTTAGAAATAATAAAAGAAAAAATATAATTATTACAATTATTGTTGTTTTGATATTACTATTTGTATTCTTTATATATCCTGTTTATATTCATGAACCTAATAGTGAAGAACTGATGTCTAAAAATATTAGTAATCATAGATTTAGAAATCAAAATTTTTCTGTAATAAAAGATGATTATACTGGTGAATATGATATACAGTATAAGGTGTTTGATAAGTATGATGAAAAATATAAGGAATTTAATATTGAGGGAATATACGATTATAGGAAGTATGAAGACTATTGTTATAAATTTAATATTAATGCTGTATATAAAGATACTTCTAAAAAATATATAGTCTATACTTATTACAAAGAAAATGCTTCTAAAGTTAATGTTAGAGTTGCAGATATAGTAGTTAAAAGATCTAAAGTTAAATTATATATATTAAATGACTCTGTTGTAGATAGTAATAAGAATTTTGCATATGTCATTACTGCTCCAGTTGATAAGAATATTAAAACATTACTTACTAATACTAGTCTTATAACTAATGAAGAGTATCAAGAAATTTTGAATAGTGAAGAGCCTATTAATGGTATTCACGCTGATTAAAAAAAGATGTAGAATTTTTTCTACATCTTTATTTTACGTAACCTACTTTATCAAATGGATAGAATCTTATTCCTACTCTTCCAACTATATCTTTTTTATGGAAATTTCCAAGTAATCTGCTGTCTTTTGATACTGGTCTATTGTCTCCTAAAACGAAGTATTCATCATTTTTAGTTTCTACTTTGAAATCATCTGTATCTTTAAATTTTATTTTTGTTTCTATTTCTTTTCCATTTATATAAAGTTTATTATCTTTATATTCTATTGTTTCATTTGGAAGTCCTATTATTCTTTTGATAATTCTATCATTATCTTCTTCGTTGCTAACTACTACTATATCAAATCTTTCTATATCTTTTATTCTATAAACTAATTTATTTATAATAACTAAATCATGGCTTTTTAAGGTATCTTCCATACTACTTCCACTTACTGCGGCTGGTGTTATTAAGAATGTTCTTATAAGTACTACTATTAAGACTATATAAACATAGTCTTTTATTGAATACCATATTTTCTTCATTTATTCTCCTTTATCTAATAAAAAATTAGGTGTAAAACCTAATTTCTTTCTTTAATTCTAAAGCTTCCTGTTAATCCTTTTAAGAAGTTAAGTTTAGCTCTTCTTACTTTTCCTTTTTTAACAACTGTAATCTTATCGATTAATGGGCTATTAACTGGGAAAATTCTATTAACTCCAACGCTTCCACTTTTCTTTCTAACTGTGAAAGTTTCAGATACGCTTCCACCTTTACGAGCAGTTACGATTCCTTCGAATGCTTGAATTCTTTCTCTTTTACCTTCTTTAATCTTAACATCAACTCTTACTGTATCTCCAACTTGGAAATCAGGAACATTTGGGTTGATTTGTTTCTTATTGATCTTGTCAATTAGATTCATACTATATATCCTCCTTTGTGCTTTATTTAATCATACATAGATGCAGCGGATTAAGCGATATAATAATAACACAATTTATACACATTGTCTAGGTTTTTGGCTATTTTTCGATAAATTTCTCTATAAATTCTTCTTTTTCTATTAAATTTAATCCATTATTAGTAAGCAAATATAGCTTATTTGCTAGTTCTTCTATATATTTTCTATCATGTGATATTGAAGTTCCATCAAATTCTTTCAATACTTTTCTAATTACTGGATTAGAAAGCGGCTTACGTTTCTAGTTGGTTCATCTAATATTAGTACATTATAACACTATAAATAAAATAGATAAGGTACTACCTTATCTATTTACTATTTTACTTATTTCTCTATTTTTCTTTTCAATTTGACTTTCTATATATATTCTTTGTACTACTGTGAATGCTCCGATAATTGCAAAACATGAACTACCGCCATAACTTAAGAATGGAAGTGGTACTCCTGTTAATGGTATTATTCCAAGTACACCTCCAAGATTTACAAATATATGAAGCATGAAATATATACCAAGGCCATAACATATTATTGAATTTGATAAGTTATATGTATTAGTTGCTACTCTAAATATCAAATATGTAAGGAGCATATAAACTAATATTATTGCTATACCACTTATTACTCCGAATTCTTCTACTATTATTGGGAATATAAAGTCTGTATGACTTTCTGGTAAATATAGATATTTTTGTACTGAACCACCTTGTCCTACTCCCTTAAGACCGCCATTATCAATAGCTATAAATCCATTACATACTTGATATCCTGTTTGTTCTTCATATCTATCACATGGATTTGTATAAATAAGTCTACTAAGTCTTGAACTTGATTCTAACATGCTTTTTGGTAATATTTTATATCCAAATTTTAATAAAATAATTGCTCCAACTAATCCTATTACTAATGCATATTTTAGTCCTATAAATATATTTTTTAACGATTTATCACTTTTATTTTCTGAAGAAACTATATCTTTTCTTATAGGGGTACAAACATATATTAATGCAAATAATGCTGCCATTATTGCTGCACTACCTAAGTCTCCACCTAAGACAACTAATGCAAACGCTACAAAACATATAAAAAGTGGAATTATTATTAGCCATTTTGGCCTTTGACAATTACTCCATTTACCAAGAAAACTTCCTAAGTATAGTGTTAAAAATACTTTAAGAAATTCCGCTGGTTGTAATTGTATAACTTTTAAATTAATAGTTAGTGTACTAATATCTCCTGTTATAGCATTACTTAAGATCTTTGATAAAGTTAATGCAAGAAATATTAAAGCTGCAAAACAAGATAATGCTTCATAATGTTTGGTTTCTATTTTAAGAAGTGGTAAGGCAATCGTAAATGATACAAATACAAATAAAAGTTGTCTTATGAAAAAGAAATATGGTGTATCTTTACCATATGTAAGTGTTGCAGATATTGAAGATGCATCTAATATAAAAAATGCCCCAACTAATGCAAACAAAAAAGTCAATGCAAGAATTGGTTTATTAATATATTTTAATACTTTTACTTTCTTTCTCTTTTTCATACTCTATCATGTATATTATACAAAAAATAATATTAAATGTAAATTATATACTATTTTAGTAGTGTCAATATATTAAGCTAGCCATAAAATAATATAGATAAGTTAGGAGGTAATATATGTATTATTATGGATATAATGGTGGATATGCTGGCGGAAATGCAATGAATTATGGTGCATATCCAGGTTATTATAATAGTGGATATGGTTATGGCTATGGAGCAGCAATTATATTAGTATTATTTATATTATTAGTTATTATCTTTGGTGCAGGTTTTATTAATAATGGTTATTCAAATAATTGTAATAGCTGTAATAATTAAAAGAGGAAGTTTTAAACTTCCTTTTATTCTATAGTAAGATTGTATTTTTTAGATAATGTTTCTATATTTTTAGGTGTTTTATCTATTAATACATTCTTATTTTTTGATTTTATTGTTTTTAATATATTAAGTTCTTCTATGTCTTTTATTTTATAATTATCTAGTGATTTAGTATATATTATTATTTTATTATTTTCTTTGTATGCGAATATTATACTTTCATATTTTATTAAATCTAATGATAAATTATTTAATACTATGTAACTTTCTGTTATATAGATATTTTTATATTTTTTTGATTTATTTAATTCTTTATTAAGTTTAGCTATCTCTGATTTACTAAGTGTTCTTAACAATTTATAATTTTTGTTATTATTTTTTATAAATATAATTGATATTGTTATACCAGTTAATACTAATAATAAAGATAAGATAACTACTATGTTACTTTTTTTAGTTAGTGAGGCATCAATACTCTTTTGATCTAGATACATATATCCAAATTTTTCATTATATTCTTCTTTAGTAATTGTTTCATCTTTCTTTAGTTTATTATAAGTATTTACGAATTCTTCTATAGTACTTTTATCTATTTTTTTAGATTCTCCATATAAAGTATATTTTTTATCTTTAGATATATCTTTTCTTATTTTTTTAATTTCATTTACTGATATTTTAGCTACATAGAATGTATCATCATTAAGTACTAAATAGTAGTCATCTTTGATTAAAAGTATATTTTTAATACTAGATATTTTTGCTTTTTCATTTTCTTTTGTTTGATCGAATGTTATACAGTTTAATTCTAAGTCAGTTTTTAATATTTTTTTTGAATATATTTGAAAGGAAATACAAATTATTAAAGTAAGTACTATAAATATAGTTGATATTGGTAATAGTTTTAAATTTTTATTAAATAGTTTTTCAAACATGATATCACTTCCTTTAAATATTATAATATATTTTTTTATCAAAAAAAAGAAGAATTACTTCTTCTTATATAGTACATGTTTATATGGAATATTATTGTCTTTGCTTTCTTTTAATACTTCTCTATTCCATTCATTTTTATTAAATTCTGGAAAATATGCATCAGCATCATTACATTCTGCTTCTATTTCTGTTAAATACATTTTATCAACTATATCTATAAATTCTTTATATATTGATGCGCCACCTATTACAAAAAATTCTTCGTTTTTATCTTTTAAATTATTTAATAATTCTTTTAATGTTTTATAATGTTCTATTTCTGATGTAAAATCATTACTACTTGATAAAACTATATGATGACGATTTGGTAGTAGTTTTGGAAGTGACTCTAGTGTTTTTCTTCCCATTATTATTGAGTGTCCTGTTGTTGTTTCTTTAAAAAACTTTAAGTCTCCAGGTAAATGCCATATTAAGTTATTATCTTTACCTAGTTCTCTATTTTTACCTATTGCAGCGATTATTGTATAACTCATGTTTCACCTATTGAGCGATTGGAAAAGATATTTTACCATGATGACGATAATTAAGTACTTTTATATCTTTTAATTCACTACTGTTATCAAAGTCATAGAAATCTTTTACTTCTGGGTTTAACCATAATTCTGGTGCAGGTAGATCTTCTAATTCTTTTCCTCTTCTTATTTGTTCTTTTATTCCTTCGATTTGATTTACATAGATATGTGCATCTTTTATACTCCAATAAAGTTTACCTGGTTTAAGTCCTGTTACATGAGCAATCATATAAAGTAGTACTGAATATTGTGTTATGTTAAATGGAAGTCCTAATGGTACATCACAGCTTCTTTGATGGACATATGCATTTAAGTGTCCATCAGTTACATCCCATTCTGAAGACCATACGCATGATGGTAAAACTGCTGTATCTAAGTGTTTATTTTGCCATAAATTTATTATCATTCTTCTATCAGTTGGATTTGTTTTAATAGTATTAATTAGTTTATTTATTTGATCATATTCTCTTACTATCCATCCATATGCTGTTCCAATTGTATGAGCCCACTCTTTTCCAAAATCTTTTACTATTTCTTTTTTTACTAGATTACCATTTCCATCTGGTATCATTTGTGTTGCTTTCCATAATCCATTTTCATCTATTTCCCATTCGTCCCATATATGAACATTTCTTTCTTGAAGCCATCTTACATCATTGCTTTGTACTTGGAAAATCCATAACATTTCTAAAATTGCTTGTCTATAAAATAATTGTTTAGTTGTAAGAAATGGAAATTCTTTTTCTAAATCAAATTCAAAATTATATGCTGGTATTTTAATAGTATTAATTCCAGTTCTGTTTTCTACTTCTTTTCCTTCCTTTAATATTTTTCTACATAGTTTAAGATATTCTTTATCCCAACGTCCCATAATTACCTCACTTTCTTATATTAAAATCTTGTCATTCTTTTAATTTTACTTGGTTCTTCTTCTAGTTTATTGTTAAGAGTGGCAATGATTTCTTCACTAATTTCATCTATTGACTTAATATCTTCAAGGTGTTCAAACTTTTCAGTTTTTAGACAGTCTATATGTGTCCATCCATAACGATCACTTATATCTAGATATGTTTGTTCTGCTTTTCTTAAATGTTCTTCGCTGTTTTCATTTCCATCACCTGCAGCTCTTCCTTTTCTAAGTTCCTTAGTTGCTTCAAATGGCATATATAAAAATACTACTATATCTGGTCTTGGAAGTTCACATAAATCAAATTCTAGTTTTTCAATAAATCTTAATATTTTATCTTCTTCTTTTTTATTCTTTGCTTTACCTGCTTGATGTCCCATATTTGAAGTAGTGTATCTATCAAGTATTATAATATCATTTTGATATATTTCTTCTTCAATAAATTTTAAAAAATTATAACGTCTATCTGCTGCATAATATAAACTACTTACTAGTGGATCTACTGCAGCTGATGTTTCTGGAAAAACTGATTCACCTAGTTCCGGTTTTCCTAAGTATGATGCACCTACTATTTTACCAGTTGGTGTATTATATTGAGGGAAAGAATACTTTTTAACTTTTAATCCTTTTGATAGATAATATTCTTCTATCTTTTTACTTTGAGTTTCTTTTCCTGAGCCATCTGTTCCTTCTATTACTATTATTTTTGCTCTTTGCATATTTTCCTCCATTAAAAAATAACATAGTAATATTCTATGTTAAAAATGTATTAATTTATCATTAACACTAATATTACCTCTATATTTAATATAGCACATTAAATATATTTTTTGTATATAAAGAAGTAATAAGTGTAAATATTTTTTATTGTTTCAATTGTTTTAGATAACTTGGTGTGTCTACTGACATAGCGTATACTACACTTTCCATATAATTTTTAAAAGACACTGCCATTTCTCCTATCATATTTGCTTTTTCTAATGGAATATCCTTAAATAAATCTTTAGTTTTATCAGTAATAATGTCATTATTAGCATTTATAAAATCATCAAGAACATATCTTGCGTCATAACCTTCTTTTCCTTTTTTTACTTTTATTATCATCTTGAAACAGTCAATAGTTGTAGGATTTAAATTATCTTTTACAAATGCATTAAATATGCTGATAAAGTTTTCATTTAATTCAAATTTTCCAAATAACATACTTAAATCATAAAAGAATATTCTTAAATACTTATCTTTCATAGTACACCTCTTGGTTTTTTATTATATATTTTTTATTTTAAGATTTCAAGAATTATTAAAATATGTTAAAATATTCTTGGATGTGATTATATGGCAGAACAAAAAACTATTGTATTTAAAGTAAGTGATAATATCAAAGAAAAAATGATTGATTATTATGAATTACTACAAAGAGATAAGAAACCACCATATTCTGTATTTCAAGCTGAGGAAGGTGGAACTATAATAACTTTATATGAAAGCGGTAAAGTTATGTTTCAAGGTATTAGTGCTGATATTGATGCTAATATGTGGAAAGATTTAGAAAGACATTTTAATCAAAGAGATATTGATAGTGAAATTAAGACTAAAGATGATAAAGAGAATGATAAAACATACTACTATTATGATGCAATTGGTAGTGATGAAGTTGGTACTGGTGACTATTTTGGACCTATTATTGTGACAGCTACGTTAGTCGATAAATCAACTAGAAAGTTACTTGAAGATTTAAAAATAATGGATTCTAAAAAGATGACTGATGAAAAGATACGTAGATGTGCTCCTATTCTTATGGATAAAATACCTTATGTTACATTTACATTATCAAATATTAAATATAATGAACTAGCTAATAAGGGTTTTAACATGAATAAGATTAAAGCAATATTACATAATAGAGTTTTATATGAACTTTCTAATAAAGGAATACCATATCATAAAATTATTGTTGATCAATTCACTACTCCTAGAAGTTATTTTAGTTATCTAAAGCAAGAAAATATTACTGATAAAGTTACTAAAATAACATTCTTAACCAAGGGTGAAAGTAAACATTTAAGTGTAGCTGCTGCTAGTGTTATAAGTAGATATTTATTCTTAGTAGAAATGGATAAGTTATCAGAAAAATATGGTGTTACTATATTAAAAGGTGCTAGTGATAAAGTAGATGAACTTGGTAAAAAGATTGTTTCTAAATATGGAAAACTTGAACTAGAAAAGATTGCTAAACTTAATTTTAAGAATACAGAAAAGATTCTAAATAATTAGAATCTTTTCATTTTCTATGAGTTTTATTTTATAAATACCTGTTTTAGGACAAGTATATTCAAATTTTACTTTTAATTCTTCTTTTGGTTGTTCCTTTGGTTCAGTTTTTACTTCATCTTTTAATATTTTATATTCTTTAGATGTAGCTTCATTTAGAATATTATTACTTTCTAAGTATGTATATTTTAGTGGATCTACTTTTTCATTGTTGATTTTCACTTCATAGTGACAGTGTGTACCTTTTGAGTATCCAGTGTTTCCCATTACGCCTAGTACATCACCTTTATGCACTTTATCACCTTTTTTGACTCTAATAGTGTTATATTTTAGATGTGCAACAACTGTTTCGATATTATTGCCATGGTCTATAATCACATAATTACCATAAGTTTTACTAGTTTTATCAGTCTTATTATAGTTCTTTAACACTTTTATTACTGTTCCGTCTGCTGGAGCTAAAATATTATGATTAGGTCCTCCGTATTTAGAGTTCCATGCCATATCTATTCCTTTATGACTACTTGAATACCCTCTTGTGAAACTTACATACTTACAAGGAAAATATAGTTTTATCATAAGTCTTTTCTTTCTATTTCTTTTACTTCGTTTATTTTATTAAATGATTTAAATAGTTTATCTTCAAATGCTTTATAAAGTGAGTCTGCTCCAATGAAACTAAATAAGCCTACCCAAAGAGATTCTACTAGTGTGTATTCTGTAAATGACAAAGTAAAAAGCATTCCAAAACTCATAGATATTAAGAATGATATATATATCAGGCAATCACTACATTTTATTAATGATACAGTTTTTATTTTTTGAACAAATGATGTACTAATTATGCTTGATGATACTGCTACTAATAGTAGTGCTTTTATTAATTCTATATTCATATTATCACCTATAGTATTTTATTACTTATAGAAGTTTATGAATATTATTAGAGTCTAAAATAAGTTACTTTGTACAGTAACTTATTATATATTTATCTTCGTATATGAAGTAATTTAGATTATAATTATTTTTTGTTTTTAATATTTTATTATCTTTAACAAATGAAATATCTTTTAGGTTTAGATTTAGTCCTGTGCCTATACATTTTAAATAAGACTCTTTTAAGGTCCATATTAGAGTAAAAGTAAAATCTTTATTATTTCTATTAACAAAGTCATATTCTTCCTTAGAAAGTATTCTTTTAGCCATTACTTCATCATATTTTCTTATTCTTTCTATATCTATACCACATTCTTTATTATCTATAATTAATACTGATAAATTTAAAGTATTACTTTTATTAAATTTAATATTAGTATTTTCATAATATGGTTTTCCATATTCATTCTTTAAAAGTTTTTCGTTAGATAAAGATTTTATCTTTTCATTTATTTCTTTTTCTGTTCCGATTATGATCATACATGCATCCCTTTATTAAATTATTTTTATACCACAATTTAATATATTTTATTATATCATAAAAGTCAATTTTAACTATATTACTATTATACTATAAAAATATATTTATAACTTTTTTAAATCTTATTTAAAATAATATAATTTTATTTATCTTTAAGATCACAAATTGTGATCTTATAAATTATGTTAAAGTTTTAATATACTTTTTTACTATTTTAATTCTATAATACTTAATATTTTATTTAAGTAGTCTTTATCATTGAATTTAGTTATTGCAAAACACTTCTTTCCTAAATCTTTAAATGATGCACCACATGCATATAATTTATTCTTATCTAGTATTATAAATCTATCATGAAATGATGTGTTATATATAAAAGTTATATTGTCATACTGACTTTCATATTTATCTTTTAATGTTTTATCTATATTTTTAGATATAATTATAATCTTCTTATTAATTTCTTTTAATATATCTAGTAATTCTTTTCCAATATAATTATCTATTATTATAATTTCTTCTTTTGAACTATTTAATATATCTAACAGTAATGAATATGCATCATAAAGTTCTCCTTCAAAAAATATTTTACTTACCTCTTCATGATGTTTAAATTTATCAAATACGTTTTCTAGTTCTATTATTCTTTTTTCATGATTTAATATTATTTCATTGTTTGGAATATTATTTACAAAGTATTTTCTCATTTTAATGAAACTTCTCATTATTTTAACACTTGTTTTTATTGCAACCTCAGTATGAAGAATAGATGACAACATCGCTACTCCTTGTTCTGTAAAAACATAAGGATTAGTTCTTGACTTATTGTTTGTGGTTCCAGATTGGAACCACAAATTTTCTTTTTCTATATTTGTTAGTTGAAAGTAAAAGTCTTCAGGAAATTTATTTATATTTCTTTTCACAGCCTTATTTATATCCTTTGTTCCATTAGTGCATTGATATAATTTAGCTAAATCTGAATCAAGCATTACTTGTACTCCCCTTACTTCATAAATCATATCTTCTATATTTTTATTTTCTTTTATTATTTCATTCATGTAATTCTCCTTTTTAAATAAAAAAGAGAAACTTACTTTTATAAGTTTCTCCGCATCATGTATATTTTATTTTGCCTCTAAAATATACGTTATCGTCCTAATTGTTTTTTAAATATCAGGCAAACTATTTATTGTTGATTGCAGCTTGTGCAGCAGCTAATCTAGCAATTGGTACTCTATATGGACTACAAGATACATAGTCTAGTCCTACTCTATGACAGAAGTCAATTGTAGCAGGGTCTCCACCATGTTCTCCACAAATTCCAAGGTGAATATCTTTTCTAGTTTTTCTACCTTTTTCAGCAGCCATCTTAACTAATTGTCCTACACCTTTTTCATCAATTCTTGCGAATGGGTCGCTTTCAAGAATTTGTTTACTATAATAGTCGCCTAAGAATTTACCAGCATCATCACGACTAAATCCAAAAGTCATTTGTGTTAAATCGTTTGTACCAAATGAGAAGAATTCAGCTTCTTCTGCGATTTCATCAGCAGTTAATGCAGCTCTTGGTATTTCAATCATAGTACCAATCTTATAATCTAATTTGTAATTTTGTTCTTCGAATACTTTGTTAATTGTTTCTACTACGATACTTTTAACATAAGCAAGTTCTTTCTTTTCTCCAACTAGTGGGATCATAATTTCAGGAACTACTTTAATACCTGATTTATCTACGTTGATAGCAGCTTCTATTACAGCTCTAGTTTGCATTTTAGCAATTTCAGGATATGTAACAGCAAGTCTACAACCACGGTGTCCCATCATTGGGTTAAATTCATGTAATGTTGCAATTTTGTCTTTTAATGCTTCGAATGTCATTCCAAGTTCTTTAGCAAGTGGTTTGATTTCTTCATCAGTATGTGGAACGAATTCATGTAGAGGTGGATCTAAGAATCTAATTGTTACTGGGTAACCTTTCATTTCTTTATATAATTCTTCGAAGTCTCCTCTTTGCATTGGTAATAATTTAGCTAATGCTTTTTCTCTTTGTTCTACTGTATCAGATACGATCATTTGACGAATAGCAAAGATTCTTTCTTCTTCAAAGAACATATGTTCTGTTCTGCAAAGTCCAATTCCTTCAGCACCAAATTTTAATGCTTGTTTAGCATCTCTTGGAGTATCAGCATTTGTTCTAACTTGTAATTTACAAGTTTCATCTGCCCAACCCATAAATGTTTCGAAGTTACCACTAATTTCTGGTTCAACAGTTTTAATTTTTTCACCATATACTTTACCAGTACTTCCATCAACTGAAATGTAATCTCCTTCTTTGAATACTTTTCCATCTTTAGTAGTTAATGTTTTATTTTCCTCACTTATCGTTAGTTCACCACATCCAGATACACAGCATCTACCCATACCACGAGCAACAACTGCTGCATGACTTGTCATACCACCACGAATAGTAAGTACGCCTTTAGCAAGGTTCATACCTTCAATATCTTCTGGTGAAGTTTCAAGTCTAACAAGAATTGTATCTTCTCCTCTTTTAGCAGCTTCAGTCACTTCTTCTGCAGTAAAGTAAATTTTACCACATCCAGCACCTGGACTAGCAGCTAAACCTGTAGCAATTGGAGTTGCTTTCTTTAATGCGTCAGTATCAAAATTTGGGTGTAATAGTTGATCTAATTGTTTAGGTTCAACTTTTAGTAATGCTTCTTCTTTAGTAAGCATTCCTTCGTTATATAAATCTACTGCGATTTTTAATGCAGCAGCAGCAGTTCTTTTACCATTTCTAGTTTGAAGCATGAATAGCTTTCCATTTTCAATAGTAAATTCCATATCTTGCATATCTTTATAATGACTTTCTAAGATTTCACAAGTTTTAACAAATTCATTGTATGCTTCTGGCATTGTTTCAGCTAGAGTATCAATTGTTTTTGGAGTACGTACACCAGCAACAACATCTTCTCCTTGAGCATTCATTAGGTATTCACCATAAAGTTTCTTTTCACCTGTAGCAGGGTTTCTTGTAAATGCAACACCTGTTCCACAGTCTTCTCCTTTATTTCCATATACCATTTCTTGAACGTTAACTGCAGTTCCCCAACTAGATGGAATATCATTCATACGTCTATAGTAAATAGCTCTTTCATTATTCCAACTTCTAAATACAGCTGTAACTGCTTCTATTAATTGTTCTTTTGGATCTTGTGGAAATTCTACTCCTGAAAGTTCTTTATAAACATCTTTGAATTTCATTGCGATTTCGTACATATCATCTTCATTAAGATCTGTATCGTATTCTGCACCTTTTTCTTCTTTGATTTTATCTAATATTCTTTCAAATGAGTTTTTACTATATCCTTTAACAACATCTGCGAACATCATTATAAATCTTCTATATGAGTCATAAACAAATCTCTTATTATTTGTAGTTTCTGCGAATGACTTACATACTTCATCATTTAGACCTAAGTTAAGTACTGTATCCATCATACCAGGCATACTAGCTCTAGCACCACTACGAACTGATACTAGTAATGGATTTTTAAGGTCTCCCATTTTCTTTTCAGTTAGTTTTTCTAACTCTTCTAGTTTTTCATAGATTTCGTCTATGATTTCTTTACTGATCTTTTTTCCTGCATCGTAGTAAGCAGTACAAGCCTCAGTAGTAACAGTAAATCCTCTTGGAACTGGTAAACCGATACTAGTCATTTCTGCTAAGTTAGCGCCTTTACCACCAAGTAGATTTTTCATGTCTTTGTTTCCTTCACTAAACATGTAAACATACTTCATATTTATTCTCTCCCTCCTGTCATTTAAGACATATGCAACATATGTTACCGACTAATTTATTATATCATAGCATTATTTTTGAGAGAAGATATTTAAAGAAAATTTTACAAAAAAATCACTAATAATTAGTGATTTAATTTATTCATCTAATGATGTTATTCCAAGTACCTTTTCAAGATAGCATTTTCCACAAAGTGATTCGTATTCTACTTGATTTTCTCCATCTATTGCAACTTGTTCTCCGTTTGAAGTGAATTTTCCATTAACTATTCTTCCATTAAATTTAGCTCTTTTACCACATCTACATATTGTTATTAATTCTTCCATAACATCTGATACTTCAAATAATCTAAGGCTTCCTGGGAATGCCATAGTTTTAAAGTCGCTTCTAAGGCCATAGCAAATTACTGGTATATTTTTAAGTTTAGTAAACATGAATAAGTCGTCTACTTGATCACGTGTTAAGAATTGTGCTTCATCTACTAATACGCAAACGATATCAAGTGGTAGAGTACATAAGTAATTAATTAGTTTTTCATCACTTTGTACGATATGATCCACTTTTCTTTTAAGACCTATTCTTGTTACTATTTTATCATTTCCTTTAGTATCAATTCCTGGTTTTAATATTACTACTTTCATTCCTCTTTCTTCATAGTTATGCGCTACTTGTAATAATAGTGTTGTTTTACCACTATTCATAGCTCCATATCTAAAATATAATTTACTCATCTCTATCCCTCCTTGGAAAACATTCATAATATACTTTTTTTAAGTGTTCATTTGTTACATGTGTATAAATCTCTGTTGCTTTTAGTGAACTATGTCCAAGTAATTCTTGAACTACTTTTATATCACATCCATTATTCAGCATATCAGTTGCAAATGTGTGTCTTAATACGTGAGGTGTCACATGTACTTTCACTGATAATCTTGACATAATGTTATCTATTATATATCTTACTCCTCTATCAGTAAGTTTTCCACCTTTAGAATTTACAAATAAATAATTATGATTCTTTCTATCATGCGTTTTAATGTATTCTTTTAGCACTTCTTCTGCATACTCACCATAATAAACTATTCTCTCTTTATTGCCTTTTCCTAAAACAATAATTCTTCTATTATTAAAATCTATATCATTTATTTTAATATTTATAAGTTCACTGACTCTAACACCTGTAGCATAAAGCATTTCAATGATTAATCTATCTCTTACACCATCTTTATCTTTTGTAGATTCATTTATTATTTCAAGTAAATCATTATAATAAAGAAACTTTGGAAGTTTCTTTTCCATTTTAGGATAAGCTATTTTAGTAAGTGGATAGTCTTTTTTATCTATATATCCATTTTTATATGAAAACTTATAAAATGATTTTAAAGAACTTATTTTTCTTCTTATAGATGATGCTTTTTCTTTTTTTAAATTTAAATGTTCTAAGTAGTCTTTGACATCTTCGAATGTTACTTTAGTTAAATCTTTTTTTATAAAGATGTAAAAATAATATAAGTCATTAATATAAGAAGTATATGTATTTATAGAATAATTCTTTTTACTAATATAACTTATAAAATCATTTATAACATTAATTTTAAGAAATTCTTCTTTATCCATAAGTTCATTATATTACATTTTTACTAAAATAAGAAGTAATTGTGTCTAGTTAGTGCAAACTAAAGGAACTACGAAGGTAGTTCCTAATCTATATAAACACCACTGGTGGCTTCATTATATTTTATGGATTATATGTAATAAGTTGCATGTTTTCTTAAAAGTTTATAGAAGGATTTTATTTATCATATTAATTTAATAGTACTAAGGAGTGGTTAAAATTTTTGATATATATTTATATATCTACTATATATTATGATTATTTTGATATTTTAAATAATTAATTAAACTATGTATGAATATATTTTCAATTTATTGATGAAGAATAATTCTACTAATATAAAGTCTTTTTATGGAGTGAATGTTTCTATTAATGATTTATTTTTATTTAGTGTTATTTTTATTGTACCAAGTTCATCTGTTCTTAATATTTTAGATTTTTTTAAAGTGTTAAGTGTTTCTATATTGGGATGTCCAAATTTATTATTTTTTCCTACTGAAATAATTGAATATTTAGGTGTTATTTCATTTATAAATGATTCATCAGTACTAGTTTTAGATCCATGATGCCCTACTTTTAGAACATCTATATTCTTTAGATTATATTTTTTTATTATATTTTTTTCTACTTCTTTGTCGGCATCCGCCATAAACAGAAATTTATAGTTGTATATTTTGAATAATAAAACTAAACTATCTTTATTTTCATTATTATATATTGAATCATTTAGAGAATAAATTTCTATATCATCTATTTTTAAATATTTAGATTCTAAAGAGCTAATATTTATTTTCTTTTCTAAAGAGTTTTTCCTTCCTTTGTTTGTATATTTATTCATAACTTTATAATTATTTAATAGTTCTATTGAATATCCAGCATGATCTGCATCACCATGTGTAATTAAAAGGTAATCTATCTTTTTTAGACCTATACTTTTAAAAAATGGTATTATTGATGAAGCCATTAAATTAAATTCTTTATTCTTTTGTTTCCAGTTATTATTTTTATAGTTTAATTTACCTCCTGTGTCTACTAAAATACTCTTATTATTTTTAGTTACTATTAGTGCTGAATCTCCTTGTGAAACATCTATAAAATATACATATGTATCCTTATCAAAACTTGGTTTTATATAGAGTATTAATATAAAAATAAATAAAATGAATATTACTTTTTTACTTTTCTTAATAGAAACAATTAATAAAATATAATATATAATTATTTCAAAATAATTTAATCTTTGAAAATATATAGTTATATTTAAAAGATTACTACTGTACTTTGAGATAAATTCCATTATATTTGTAAGTATAAACAATATAAAAGATAGTTTTGGTATTATAATTACGATTATAGAAAATGGAAATATAATATTAGTAACTAATGGAATAAATAATATGTTATTAATAAAACCTATGATATTAATTTCGTAAGATAAATTTATTATAATTGGAAGACTTGATAAAAATGATAATAAACTTATAATTAATATGGATTTAATATTGTCTTTTATAGTAATACTTTCATTTAATAAAAGTATAAAATAAGTAATAGTAAATGATAATATAAATCCTGTATCAAATATATAGAATGGATTTTTAAAAATTAAAATACTAAATGTTAAAAATAAAATGTTTTTTGGTTTTATAAAAGTATAATATATCTTATTAAGACTTGAAAGTATAAAGAAAATAGTTGCTCTTAAAATAGATGGTGTAAATGATGCGATGAATGAAAAAAAGATTAAGAACATACTTGTTATAATAAAAGATAGTTTTTCATTTAACTTAAGTTTATTTAAAATTAATAAGATAATACCTGAAAATAATGATACATGAAGACCAGACAAAGCAAAAAGATGAGTTACTCCGTTTATCTTATAATTATTGTAGCTTTCATTATCTATATATGATGATTTACCTAATATAAAAGCATAGAGATAATTATTATGCTTAGTGTTTTCTATTCTTTTTAATATATCGTTTTTTATTTTTAATAGTATATTCTTATTATCCTTTAATTTACTAAAATTATCTATTTTCAAAATATAGTTTATTTTTTTATGATATAAATATTTTTTATAATTAAATGTATTTGGAATAGTATTATTATTGGGTACTTCTAAAGTTCCTTTTACTTTTATAATGTCGCCTAAGTTATAATTACTTTTAAAATATCTTAAATCTTCTTCTGTTTCAAAGTAGTAAGTACCTCTTAAATTATTAAATTCTATAGTTAGTTTATTTCCATCTATATTATAGTTATTTATTTTTAAAATATAATTTTCTTTTATTTTTATTTCTTGAGGGATATATAACTTACTATAGATAAAAATATATAATATAGAAATTAATAGTATTAAATAATATAGTATGTTAGATAGTAATATTTTCCTTAAATTTAGAGAAAAGTGTTTCACTAATACCTTTTACTTTCATTATGTCTTTTATGTCTTTAAAGTTGCCATTTTGTGTTCTATATTCAATTATATGTTTTGCTTTTGATTCGCCTATTCCAGTTAAAGTCATTAGTTCATTTATAGTAGCTGTATTTATATTTATTTTTCCGTTTGTATTGGTAGTTTCTTCTTTATAACAAGCATCATTTTTTACTTCTTCACAAATACATGGAGTCTCTACTACTATTTTATCTTCTTTCTTAGCATCTTCTATCTCTTCATTTGAATAGATTACCACTACATCACCATCACTTAATAATTTAGATAAGTTTATAAATCTAGTGTTAGCATTTTTAGAAAGTCCTCCTGCTGCGTCAATTGCATCTGTTACTCTTGAATTTTCCTTTATTTTATAAACTCCAGGTTTTTTAACACTTCCTTTAACATCAACTATTATTTCTTTTACACTTGTTTCAGTGTTTGTTTCTTCTTTTAAATCTTCTTTTGCTAGTACATTTGTTTCGTTTTCCGAACCTTTTTCTGTTTTTATAATTTTAGTACTAATATAAATAAATGATCCCACATATAAAAATAGTAATAATGTTATTACTACTACTTTTATCATATTTTCTTTTATATAGCTTCCTAGTGCTTCCATATTTATCTCCTTTCTCTATCCCTCTATTATTATAATTAGACATAAATACTTAAAACACTTCTTTTTTTACATAAAAAAAGACCTCGCGGTCTTTAATTTTATTATAGTTCAACTGGTTGATTTTTACGAGTTAATACAAAGTAACCAATTCCAAATGCGATTAATGTTACTATAAATAGCATACCTGCATTTTCTACTCCAGTACTTGGATTAAATAATAATTCGAAATTTTGATCAGTAGATGATGCTTCTATTTTTCCGCCAGTAATAACATTTTGTCCTAGAGCACTATTAGCATAATATACTCTACCTCTATTTCCTGTTGGAACGAATTTTTTAGCTTGTGGAGCTGATGCTTCGATTGTTATGTTTGCGATTTTTGATTTTTTATTAGCTACTACATAGAATTCTTCTCCAGATGTTACTTCTGTTACAGTGTCTCCATTTTTATTTACTAATTTAACTCCATTCTTTTCAGCATCTTTAACAGTTAAGTAGATTTTACCTGTTTCAATGAAGTCTCCTTGTACTTTGAATGGACCATATTTATATATCTCAGTTGTTTGTTCAAATACTTCTTTTTTAGTTTCTGGTTTAACTATTGTTAATTCTTCAGAGAAAGTACTCTTACCATAGTTTGCATAGAATGATGTTCCTTTATCTTCAATTAAATATGCATATAATTTATTTAATTCATTAGATCCTTTTAATGTATCACCTAAAGTATTACCATTCATGTCTACGCCATCATTTACTTTCCATATTGCATATTGAACTGTTGAATATACATAATTTTCTACGTATTTTTCTGCGTTTGCATCAGTTATACTAGTATCTAATGCTTTTAATTCTTTTACTAATTCATCATAACTAGCTCCAGCTACTGTTAATGAATCTTTTAGGCTTAATGATGGATAACTATGTTCGATCATCCATAATGCTCTATTATAGTTTAATGTATTGTCCATAGCAGTAGTTGCATATAAATCAAAGAAAATGTTATTTTCTGTCTTTGAAATCATATTTAATGATAATTTAAATGTATCTCCAGTTTTTCCCACTGCTGCATTTAATTCTGAACCACTTATTGTTATTGTGTTCATTGATTTATTAGCTAGTGCTACACTTGATATTTCTACTTCTAATGGATTTTTATTTAATGATTTAAATGCAGTTGCTGCATCATCATATCCTGGTGTTGTATAAGTTACTGTTGATGCGTATTTATAATCTCTTTTTGATTTAAATAGATTATACATAGTGCTTGAACTATTCATTTGGTTTGCTAGTGCTTGGTATACAATAGTATCTAATAGTTGTTGATATTGAGTAGTACCATTTTCAAAAGCAAAGTATAAACCATTTTCAGGATATTTTAGTCTACCATCTAGGCAATATGCTGAGAACCAATTTGGTCCTACACCTATTCCAGTATCTCCTGAACTAGCTGCTGTTTCGTATTCAAAATCATCTGTTAAAACAATTTTTCTCATAGATGAGTATCCAGAAACTTCATTGTTTCCTTTTACAAATTTGATTTTTGAAAAGTCAAACGGACTTTGAACTGCTGCATATAGTTTTGCTCCTGGAGCTGGAATTGTACTTGGAACTCTTGCTATTTCATCAGTTGGTTTTGTTACTGCATTTACTGAAAAAGTAAATAATATAAGTGTGAAAAATGCAGTTAATGTTTTTAAAATATTTTTTTTCATACCTATCTCCTTCTATTTTTATAAAACTATTGTAGCATTTTTTATATTAAAGTTCAACATTTTGAGTATAAAAAAAAGAAACATTCGTTAGAATTTTCTTTTTAAAGATTTACCTTTTGATTTGAATGTTTCTTTATCTTTTTTCTCATAATCAAGTATTTCTTCTAATAGTTTTTTACCTTCTCTTGGATTTAAGTCTCCATTTGATTCTCCGATTGATAAAAGTGTATATAATGCTTGCATACCAACTTCTTCCATCTGAAGCATGTTAGCTCTTATATATGCCATTGTTAATAATAGTTTTCTTGCATTACCTGGTGCTCTTAATGATGCTTCATTTAGACCATACATTTTTCTTGCATATGATAGTATTTCTTTAGCATTTACTACTTCGTTTGCGGAAGATGATATAAATTCATCTTCTGGTTCTTTTGGACATCTTTTTTTATTTATGAATGCTACCTTATACTTAGCTTTTATTAATTCTTTTTTAAATTCTTTGCATTCACTATCTTTTGATAATGAATCTAATACATCAATGAAATATGTACCTTTTTGTGTTTCATATTCACTATATATTTTCATTCCTATTTCATCTACTTCTTTAGATGTTATATAGCTTGTTTCAAATAGTTTATTAGCCATTCTCATCGGTATGATATCTCCTTCTTTAACATCATGAAATATAATATATGAAGGATCACTTAATTGTTTATCTGGTGGGAATGTTGACTCTGTACTAAGAAGATTATTTACATACATTCTTTCGATAATATCTTCATCTTCTTTTACTAATTCTTCTATTCTTTTATAATATTCATCTTCAAGAGCTGTATAAAATTCTATCATTTTTAATGTTTTTTCATATTCTAATGAAGTATCTTTGCCATTTATTTCAAGTATAATTAGATTGCAATATAGTCTATATAAAATAGTTGTTACATTTTTTAAACTAAAATATATATTTTTTTCTTCATCTCTTTGCATAATATCCCCTCTTTTTAATTATGCTTATTATACTATAATTAAAAAGTTTGTCAATGTGACAAACTTTATTCTTCAGATATGTCTTCTTTTTTAGTATCTTTTTTATTTTCTTTTTTTTCTATTTTTGGTAGTAATTCTTTTCTAGATAAGTTTAGTTTTCCTTTTCTATCGTATCCAGTTGCTTTTACCACTATTTCGTCTCCTACTTTAAGGATATCACTTGGATGATTTACTCTCTTATTATCAAGTTGTGAAACATGTACTAGTCCTTCGCATCCTGGCCATAGTTCTACGAATGCCCCGAAGTCTTCAATTTTAACAACTTTTGCTGTATAAACTGCTCCGATTTCTACTTCTTTAACTATATCTTCAATCATCTTGATTGCTTTATCTAGTACTTCTTTCTTCATATGATAACAAATTACATTTCCTTCATCATCTATATCTATTTTAACAGCATCTTTGTGATTTACTGAAGTTACATTACTTGATTCTAAGATAATCTTAGTGATCATGTCTCCACCTTTTCCGATTACATCTTTAATCTTATCTGGTGAAATCTTCATTGTTCTAATCTTAGGAGCATATTCTGATAATTCATGTCTTGGTTCTTTAATAGTTGCTTCCATTACATCTAAGATTTGCATTCTTGCTTTGTGAGCTTTATCTAATGCTTCTTTTAATACTTCTCTTGTTACTCCTTTGATCTTAATATCCATTTGAAGTGCTGTTATTCCTTTTCTTGTACCAGCTACTTTGAAGTCCATATCGCCCATATGATCTTCTAATCCTTGAATATCTGTTAGAATTGTATATTTAGAGTCACATGTTCCATCTTCTGTGATAAGTCCCATTGCGATACCAGCTACTGGTGCTTTAATTGGTACACCTGCTGACATAAGTGACATACATCCAGCACAAATACTTGCTTGACTTGATGAACCATTACTTTCTAATACTTCTGATACTACACGTACTGTATATGGGAATTCTTCTTGACTAGGCATTACTTGTAATAATGCTCTTTCTGCTAAAGCTCCATGTCCTATTTCTCTTCTACCAGGGCTTCCATATCTTCCAGTTTCACCTACGCTAAATGCTGGGAAGTTATAATGGAAGATAAACTTTTTAGAATCTTCTAAACTTAAGCCATCTAAGATTTGTTCTTCATTTTGAGCACCTAATGTTGTGATAGCTAGTGCTTGAGTTTGACCTCTTGTAAATAATGCACTACCATGTGTTCTTGGAAGTAAATCTACATCTGCTGATAATTCACGAATTTCGTCCATAGCACGTCCATCTGGTCTAATATGTTCATTAGTAATTAAACGTCTTACTTCTGCTCCTTCGATTTCATCAGCCACCTTCTTAACTAGTTTTAGATTAGCTTCTAAATCTTCTTCTCCTTCATGTCTTTCAGTATATTTAGTTATTGCTTCTTCTTTTACTTCGTCTATTCTTGCATATTTTTCTAATTTATCTTTGATTTGAATTGCTTCAATCATATCTTGTTTGATATCATTATTTACTTCTTCTCTTAGTTCATCTGGGATATTAGCAAGTACTACTTCTATCTTTTCTTCACCAATTTCACTAATGATATCATTTTGAATAGCACATAATTCTTTTACTGCTTCGTGTCCAAACATAAGTGCTTCTAGCATTTCTTCTTCACTTACTTGTTTTGAACCACTTTCTACCATATTTATGGCATCTATAGTACCAGCAACTGTTAAGTTAATAGTACTTCTTTCCATTTCTTCACAAGTTGGGTTAATTTTTAGTTCTCCATCTATTTTACCAACTATTACTCCAGCTACTGGACCTTCGAATGGAATTGATGAAATGCCTAAGCAAAGTGATGTACCAAATAATGCTGTCATTTCTGGTGTTCTATCAGGGTCTACACTTAAGACAGTATTTACTACTTGTACCTCATTTCTAAAGTTTTCATCAAACATAGGTCTAATTGGTCTATCAATAACTCTTGCAGTTAAAGTAGCCGCATCTGTTGGACGACCTTCTCTTTTAATAAATCCGCCTGGGATTTTACCAACAGAATAAAGTTTTTCTTGATATAAAATTGTTAAAGGGAAAAAATCTGCTGTTGAAACGTTATTACTCATAACGCAAGTTGATAATATTACAGTGTCATCGTATCTTACAAGTACTGCTCCACCTGCTTGTTTAGCAAGTTCACCATGTTCTACAACTATCTTTCTACCTTGAAAATCATATTCAAAAACTCTTTTCATTTTTCCTCCTTCTCTAAAATAAAAGACACTTAAAATAAGTGCCTACTTTCTTAAATTTAATTTTTTGATTAAGTCTCTATATCTTTGAACGTCTTCACGTTTTAGATAATCTAGTAAACTTTTTCTTTTACCAACCATTTGAAGTAATCCACGATTAGTATGATAATCATGTTTATGTTCTTTCATATGTTCAGTAAGATTATTGATTCTTTCTGTTAAAAGTGCTACTTGAACTTCAACGCTTCCAGTGTCACCTTTAGTTCTAGCGAAAGATTCAACAATGCTAGTCTTTTTGTCTTTACTTAAAGCCATTTTAAAAATCCTCCTTATCTTAATAATCCGTTAATTCTGAGTAAAGAAGTAAGAGGTACATCCAAACTAAGAATAAACTTCTAGTTAATAATACTATATTTTTTAGTAAAATGCAACTATTTTTTCTTATTTATCTCTTATTTTATCTAGATTTAAAAACATTAATATTTGTAATATTGTAAATACAGAGGCACCTAAAAATAAAGATCTAAATGATATTTCTAACATATAACCTGCTAAATATACTCCAATACCCTCGCCTAAACTAAGTATAAAGTATCTAATATTTCCAAATAAGAATTGACTATTAGTATCTATTCTAGCTAAATATGTTCCAGTTACTTTATCATCAAGTATTCTTGCTGATACATGTGCTATAATCATCGCTATTATAAATGATAATGCATTTGGCATTAAGAATGCTATTAAGTAAGCTATAACTCTAGAACCATATTTTATAAATGTACTTGTTCTTACTGAAAGTTTTGTTCCATAATGATTAAATAATGAACAAGCTATACTTCCTACTAGATTACAAACTATTATAAATATAGATGCAATACTTACACTAAAACCTATAAAGTTAGTAAGTATAAGCATAACTAGACCAAATATCATACCATAAGAGATATTCATAATAAATTGAGAAAATAAGAAATAATTATTCACTTTAGATTTTGTTAAATTTTTTAGTGCTTTCTTTAATGGAAGAACATTTCTTTTTTTATAAGTTTTATTTTCATTAAATAGTATTAAAAATAAAATTGATAATATAGTTGAAATCATTGCTAAGAATAAACAACTATTATAATCAAATACGATGTTACCAACAGTTACTCCTATTAAAAGGCCACATACTATAACACCAGCATCTTTTCCTAGATAGTTTATTAAAGCTTGTTTAGCAAAAGCACTTCTCTCTTTATTTATTGTTGTTAAAAGTGGATAGAATGCTATTGAGAATGTTGTTTCACACATAACGCATATTAACATACACACTTTTATTATATAAGTGTTATTGTTCAAAAGAAGAATCATCATAGCTAAAGCTCTAAGTGTTCCTGTAAGCATTATTACATTTTTAACTTTAACTCTTGTTGAGTATATACTTATTATAAATGATATAAGTGCGCTGCATATTAATGCAACTGATAATATTTTACTAATACTTTGTACATCAAATCCAACATTTTCAAGCCATAATTGTCTATAGTTTCTCCATATACCTATTGAAAATGACATAAAGGCAAGCACTATCATTAATAAATCTTCTTCACTAATTTTTATAAATTCTTTTATTCTCTTTATCATAAGATAATTATAATTTATATTATTTAGTTTTTCAATGATAATTTTTGTCTAATTTTATTTATTTTTTCATTTTCAATTGACAAAGTTAGACTTGTTTGCTATCATTTTGTTTATGCTGTTAATTTTTAAATGATGTGACACTTGAACTCTAGGGAGGTTATAATGAATTTAAGTGAAGAAGAATTAAAGAAAGAACAAAAGCATCTAGAATTAACTACTGAACTTTTACGAGAAAATATTTCAAATCTTGCTCAAGACTTATATGATAACGAAGAAAAACAGCAAGAATTTAAGAGATATGTATGGGATACTAAGGCTGAGTTAGATCCTACTGAAATGAAGACTATTTTATCAAGTAATGATAAAGAAATTGATGACTTAGAAATGAAAGCTAAGTATTATAAGAAACTTTATAAGATTCAAAATAGTCCATACTTTGGTAAGATAACTTATGAGGATGACGAAGGAAAAAATGATATTTATATTGGACTTACCTACCTTACTAAAGGAGATAATAATATTATTTATGACTGGAGAAGTCCAATATCTAGTATATTCTATGATTATGAACAAGGTGAATGTCAGTATGATGCACCTGGTGGAATAATGAAAGGTTATCTTCATAATAAAAGACAGTTTACTATAGAAAATTCTAAGATTAAACATGTATTTGATAGTAAACTTACTATTCAAGATGAGATGCTTCAAGAAGTACTTTCAAGAAAGAATAATGACTATATGAAAAATATAGTTAATACTATTCAAAGTGAACAAAATGCAATTATAAGAAATACTAAAGATAAAAATTTAATAGTTCAAGGTATAGCTGGTTCTGGTAAAACTAGTGTAGCCCTTCATAGAATAGCATTCTTACTTTATAAGATTAAGAATTTAACTAGTGATAAAGTACTTATATTTGCGCCTAACCATATATTTAGTGAATATATATCTAATGTACTTCCTGAACTTGGTGAAGACAATACTAAAGAAACAACATTTAGTGATTTCTTAGAAACATATATTACAGAATATAAACATATTGAATCTTTTACATCTTTTATAGAAAGATATTATAAATATGAAGAAGCATATGTAGATTTAATAAAGTTAAAACAATCTAATGAGATAATCCCTGTTATGGAAGAATATATTAAGAATTATACAAGTAAAGCTAGATTTACTAGTGAAATATTTAATAGAGATTTATATGTACCACTTGAAAAGTTAAATTATTATTTGCTTGAGAGATATTCAAGTATACCATTACTTGAGAGAATTGATGAAATATCATTAAAGATTGCTGAGATAGAATTTAGAGGTAATAAATCAAGAGCTAAACAAATAAGAAAATGGCTAAGAGAAAGATTAAATATTTCCATAGATATGAAAGAAATATATAAAGGATTCTTTAGAAGTCAAGAATTTAAGAAAGTGTATGATAAAGAATTACCTGACTCATATATAAATAAACTTGATTCAAAAGATATTTCTTATGAAGACGCGTGTCTATTTGTATATATGAAGAGTTTGCTTACATTCCTTGGATATGACTATATGATTGAACAAACTATAGTTGACGAAGCACAAGATTATAATGTTCTTCAATATATATTACTTAAGAAGATACTTAGAAAAAGTAAATTCACTATTTTAGGAGATATCAATCAAACAATAAATCCATATTATGAATATAAGAGTCTTGAAGATTTAAAGCAAGTATTCCCTGACTCAGTTAATTATATAGAACTTAATAAGACTTATAGATCAAGTCCTGAAATTATAGAACATGCGAATAAAATACTTGGACTTAACTTAGTATCAGCTATTAGAAGAGATACACATATACCAGTTGAATTTAGACATGAAGATAATTTAAAAGAACAATTAAGTAATGACATAAATAATCTTAAAAAGAATAATAGAAGTATAGCAATTATTACTAAGACTGATACAGAAGCTGCTGATATTTATAAATTACTTAAACGTAATTTTGAAGAGTTAACACTTATAGCTAATAATTCTAAAGCATTTAGTCGTGAACTAGTAGTAATACCTTCTTATATGGCAAAAGGTTTAGAATATGATGCAACAATAGTATATACACATAAAGATAATCAATTTAGTTATAAAGAAAGATATTTATATTATGTTGCTTGTACTAGAAGTCAACATCACTTAATTATATATAATCAAAAAGAAGCTTAAAAATTTAAGCTTCTTTTATTCTAGTGTCTTTTTAATAGTATTTTCTTTATGCTTTTGTTTTAACTTTTTAGCAAGTGTTTTAAGTCCTAATGCTGCATATCCTAAAGCAGTTAATGCACTAACTGTATTTAATGCACTTGAAGTTATAGTATGTACTGGAATATTTCTATAATTATTTAAGTCTACTTCCATTACTTCAGTAGTTTCTTCTCTAGAATATTTGTGCCCAAACATTTCTTCATCATATAAATAACTTACATCACAGTGTCCTGAAGAATTAGATGCACCTACATCATTACATACGTTTGTTACTTGTTGCATATCTACAGTGAAATTAGAAGTTGACTCTCCCCTATACTCTTTTAAGTTATCTAAACTTATTCCTTCATCATTATGTTCATCAGATGAGTATTGAGGTCCTCCTGCTTTCCATACATAAAAGTCAGTATTTTTTAGTGTTGTATTATGTTTTGAAATCATATTAATACATATAGAATTTAATGTAGACCCATTACCATAAATACCAACTTTAGAATATCCATGTTTACTACAAACATCTTTAAATACTTGTAATAATTCATAATAGTCATTATCTTTTGTGTAAACTTCAAAATCTATAAATACTGGTACATTTACTTTATCAATAGTAACTTCCTGTTCTTCAAGTTCTTTATCTAATTTAGTTAAATATTTATCTAATCTTTGTTCATATATTTTAGTGTTCATTTCCTTATAAATACAAAAGTATAAACCTAAGTCTATATTCTTACTAGTAGCACCTTTTATTTGCTTAATTGATGAAGATAAGTAATATCCTTCGTTATCTAAATAATTACCATCATCTCTTGCTACTTCTACTATTACATAATCGGATGTTTCAGCTACCCTATCCCAATCTATATTGGTTTGAAAGTCTGAAATATCTATTCCTCTTGCTATCGCATAATTATATGTAGAAGTATTTGTATCTTTATTATATGTCATATAAAGATTAGGTATATATATTGTGTCTCCAGCATTAACTTCTTTTATATTATGATTATATTCTTTTAAATCATTTTCACTTAGTCCGCAAGTTAAAGCTATACTATGAAGAGTTTCTCCTTCTTTAACTATATATCCTTGTGAATATACTAAAGATGTACTATTATTTAAGTTTCTTTCTTTTACTATTTCAGATAAATCTATAGTCGCACCAATTACTCCATTTAAGTCTTTAGTTATATTATGACTTCCAGAATACTTAATGTTTTCACCATCTTCTACTAAAAATGTATCATAATCAGTAATTTTTGTTATGTACTCATTACAATCAGTAAGACTAGCATCACTTCCATATAAACCTACATACATATTACTTCTTGTTGCTTTATCTAAGAATGCTTCTATTAATGTTTGTTTTTCAGCATTATTTAGTTTTTTGTTATTCATAATGTTATCTATATTGCAATATATAGGCATATCTATATTATATTGTTTTACTACTGCTTGTAAGAAATCTATATTTTTATGCATCTTAGCTAGATTTTCAGCTTTAGTATCAAGAACTATACATACTGAAATATTTCTATCTTTACATTCATTTAATGTGTTTCTTAAATTTGTTATATCATTGAATGATTTTTCACTTACTTTAAGTACTACAAAGTTATTAGAATGAACTGTTGTATTAAATCTAGTATTATATTCTTCATAACCTACTGTGTTTTCTTCAGTACCATCGTTAGTTCTTGCTACTATGCTTGATGTTATTAATTGTCTTGCATCATTTATAGTATTTATTGTAGCGGCAGTACCCAATAAAACACCTACCATTTTAGTTTTATTTCTAATTTTTCTTTTAGATTCATTTTCATTATTTTCCATAATAGTCCCCTTTAAACGTGCTTTATTATATCAAAATTAGTAATTTAAGTCAATTTTAGGTGTCAAATGTGTTACATTATATATTTTATAACATAAGAAAACCAGCTATATCATAAGACATAACTGGTATTCTTTTTTTCTTCCATTCGCTTTGTCCTCACTTCCGTTCGGAGCAAGCTCATCATATTTTCTTCATAATTTATTATTTAATCGGAAATATTTACATTTCTTAATTATTAACATCATACTCTAAGTACATACCACTGATCTATTATCCGATTCGAAAAGCTGGCGAAACGCCATAGGTATTATTAGCATAATTGTAATTCCAGAGACCACTAATATTAACAATGTAGAAATAATTGATAGTAATAGAATCAGCCGAGCGAAGCCACCATGTACTTGAAGCAGTTCCATGCTTCTTAATAGCATCTGAATATCTACTTGTAGTAACTCCAATACTATTATAATAATCTAATTGTCTAGTCAAATCTTTTGATGTATCAGATGTATTAGAAAAATTACTATATATCTCTTTTGGCGCTAATAAATATAACTTATCAGTTGATGTAAAGCTATCTGTTTCACCATACCCATGTCCACTGACTGCTGTTGTATCTATAATAGCACTTTTTAAATCAGTTGGTAACATATTATATAAATCAGCATTTAAATATGTATACATAGCTGATGCTGGCCATCCTCCAACATTAGTAGCAGTGCTATTCATCTCATGTGTTGTAATTGCATCTTCAAATTCAAGAACGAATCCACATGCTGTTTGAGAAAATCCTTCAGTCGAGCATTCATCAGGTGTTGTTGTGTTTGCTATTCTTACATTATGTTTTCCTAAATCACCTAAATCTACTTCTTTAGTATCTCCTAAATTATAATTTGAAATATTACCATTTCTTACATTAGTTGCTATTGTTTCCCAACTATCTTTTTCAAATTGAGTTGGTTTATACTCATTTACACCTAAAACGCCACTAAATTTTTTGCCTTGATTATAATTTTGTGCTGCATTTGTATCTTTGAAAGTAATAGTTAAATCATATTTATGAACTATACTTGGTTCAATTGTTATTTTAGATTTAATTGTGTTTGATGAAATAGACGCACTTGTTATAGCATCGCAAGTTCCATCTTCTGTTTCAGTAGTTGCATTCATTCTAGTACATGTTCCTTCGATTAACATTTCATCGTTAGTTATTTCATTAGTTAATTCTTGCCATACTAGGTTATATACTGCATCAAGTGTACCTGTATTAGCAACATAAACAGTCTTTGTAATAGTTTGTCCAGGTTTTATGTTTTGCATTACTACTTCTGGTCCATCTACATATCTTAGACTTAAAGTACCTGTTTCCACTACTTGATCTTTTACTTCATTATTAACTATTGATGCACTAAAGTATGCATAAGATACACTAATAATAGCAATTAAAGCAAAAGACATAATAAATAATAATATTGTTTTTGTATTTGTTTTCATATTCTTACTCTCCTATCATTAAAGAGTATAACATTTTTCAAAAACATTTTAAATAATTTTGTATTAAAAAACTCTAGATTTCTCTAGAGTTTAATGTTTCTAAAACTATTCGATAACTTCAGAAACTACACCAGCACCAACTGTTCTACCACCTTCACGAATTGAGAAGTTAGTTCCGCTTTCAATAGCAATTGGAGCAATTAACTCAACTGTCATATCAACGTTGTCACCTGGCATAACCATTTCAGTACCTTCTGGTAATGTAATTACACCTGTAACATCAGTTGTTCTGAAGTAGAATTGAGGTCTATAGTTACTAAAGAATGGAGTATGACGTCCACCTTCTTCTTTAGATAGAACGTATACGCTTGCTTTGAATTTCTTATGTGGTGTAATGCTTCCTGGTTTACATAAGATTTGTCCTCTTTCAACATCTTCTCTGTTGATACCACGAAGTAGAACTCCAGCATTATCTCCAGCTTCAGCATAATCTAATGATTTTCTGAACATTTCGATTCCTGTAACTACTGTTTTTCTAGTTGGTTTTAAACCAACGATTTCAACTTCATCGTTAAGATTTAATTTACCTCTTTCAACACGACCTGTAACAACAGTTCCACGTCCTGTGATAGTAAATACATCTTCAATGCTCATTAAGAATGGTTTATCAGTATCTCTTTGTGGAGTATCGATCCATGTATCAACTGCAGCCATAAGATCTTTAATAGGTTGTACCCATTTTTCATCACCCTCAAGAGCCTTAAGAGCAGATCCACGAATAACTGGAGTATTGTCTCCATCATATCCGTATTCAGTAAGTAATTCTCTTACTTCCATTTCTACTAAGTCTAATAACTCAGGATCATCAACCATATCACATTTATTGATGAATACTACCATTTTTGGTACACCAACTTGACGTGATAATAAGATGTGTTCACGAGTTTGAGGCATTGGTCCATCTGTTGCACTAACAACTAGGATAGCACCATCCATTTGAGCAGCACCTGTGATCATGTTTTTAACGTAATCAGCATGTCCTGGACAGTCAACGTGAGCATAGTGACGTTTGTCAGTACTATATTCAACGTGAGCAGTATTAATAGTAATACCTCTTGCTTTTTCTTCTGGAGCTTTATCGATTTGGTCATAAGCCATAAATTCTCCGAAGTATTTAGTAATTGCAGCTGTTAATGTTGTTTTACCATGGTCAACGTGTCCAATAGTACCAATATTAACATGTTCTTTTGAACGATCAAATTTTTGTTTTGCCATTTTATTTTCCTCCTTTTTTACATCATAAATATATTTTATCTAATACTTGAAAATATTTCAAGTCTAAATAAACAAAATTGGCAAAAGTGTACTATAATTATTGTACACCATTTTTCTTAATAATATCTTCAGCTATACTTCTAGGTACTTCTTCATAGTGATCGAAGATCATTGTATAAGTACCACGTCCTTGAGTGTTACTTCTAAGAACTGTCATGTAACCGAACATTTCAGATAGTGGAACCATAGCTTTAATGCTTATGTCTCTACCACGAGATTCATTTCCAAGAGGTTTTCCTCTTCTAGAAGTTAAATCTCCCATTACTGTACCCATGAATTCTTCTGGAACAACTACTTCAACTTCCATAATTGGTTCTAAAATACATGGATTACATTTATTTTTAGCTTCTTTTAATGCCATAGAAGCTGCGATTTTGAATGCCATTTCATTTGAGTCTACATCATGATATGATCCATCAAATAATGTACATTTAACATCGATCATTGGGAATCCAGCAAGTACACCACCAGCTAGAGCTTCTTGTAATCCTTTGTCAACTACAGGAATGTATTCACGAGGAACTACTCCACCTACTACTTCGTCAACAAATTCATATCCCTTATCAGGATTTGGTTCAAATTTAACCCATACATGTCCGTATTGTCCACGTCCACCTGATTGTTTAATGTATTTACCTTCACATTCAGCAGTACTCTTAAGAGTTTCTCTATAAGCAACTTGTGGTTTACCAACATTTGCTTCTACTCCGAATTCTCTTCTCATTCTATCTACTAATACGTCTAAGTGTAACTCACCCATACCAGCAATAATAGTTTGACCAGTTTCATGATCAGTTTTTGCTCTGAATGAAGGGTCTTCTTTAGCTAATTTTTGAAGAGCTAAGCTCATTTTTTCTTGATCAGCTTTTGATTTTGGTTCAATTGCAAGTTCAATAACTGGTTCTGGGAATACCATTTTTTCAAGAATAACTTGATTCTTTTCATCACAAAGTGTATCTCCAGTTGTAGTATCTTTAAGACCTACAGCAGCAGCAATTTCTCCTGCATATACTTCTGCTATTTCTTTTCTTTGATTAGCATGCATTTGAAGAATACGTCCGATTCTTTCTTTTTCTCCCTTAGTTGAGTTCATAACATAACTTCCTGATTTAAGTACACCAGAGTATACACGGAAGAATGTTAAGTTTCCAACGAATGGGTCGTTCATAACTTTGAATGCAAGTGCACTAAATGGTTCGCTATCACTAGCTTTTCTTTCAATTGGTTTACCATTTAAGTCTTCACCCTTAACAGCTGCGATATCAGTTGGAGCTGGTAAGTAATCAATAACTGCATCCATTAATGTACGAGTACCTTTGTCTCCTAGGGCATCAGCACATAATACTGGGAAGAATTTAACAGCTAATGTAGCTTTTCTTATTGCTGATTTTAATAAATCAACGCTAACTTCTTCTCCTTCTAAATATTTTTCCATTAATTCATCAGAGAAATCAGCTACGGCTTCGATTAATTTTCCTCTTGATTCTTCTGCTTTATCTACCATGTCAGCTGGAATTTCGATTTCTTCTAAATTTTGAGCAGCTGTTCCATCGTATTTATAAGCTTTCATTGTAACTAAATCTACATATCCTGTAAAATGATCTTCAGCTCCGATTGGTAAAATGATTGCTTCAGCATTTTCAGATAGTCTGTGATGAATTGATTCCATTGAGTAATCAAAGTCAGCACCCATTTTTTCCATCTTATTTGCACAAATCATTCTTGGAACCATGTAATCATTTGCTTGTCTCCAAACTTGTTCAGTTTGAGTTTCTACTCCTGCTTGAGCATCGATTAATGCAACAGCACCATCAAGTACTCTTAAACTACGAGCAACTTCAATAGTAAAGTCTACGTGTCCTGGAGTATCTATTATGTTGAATCTATAACCATTCCAGTGTACAGTAGTTGCAGCACTTGTAATTGTTATACCTCTTTCTTTTTCTTGATCCATCCAGTCCATTTGAGAAGCTCCATCGTGAGTTTCACCAATTTTATGGATGTTTCCACCTAAATATAGAATTCTCTCAGTAGTTGTTGTTTTACCAGCATCTATATGAGCCATAATTCCTATATTACGTGTTTTTTCTAACGATACATCACGTGCCATAAGTGTTCTCCCTTCTTACCATCTATAATGAGCATATGCTTTATTAGCTTCTGCCATTTTATGAGTATCTTCACGTTTCTTAACTGCTCCACCTATTCCGTTTGAAGCATCGATTATTTCAGCAGCTAAATTTTCTGCCATACCTTTTCCGTTTCTTGCTTTAGCATATTGGATTAACCAACGAAGTGTTAAAGCGTTAGCTCTATCTTCACGAACTTCCATAGGTACAGAATAGTTACTTCCACCTACACGTCTACTCTTTATTTCTAAAGCTGGTTTAATGTTTTCAAATGCTTTATTTAAAACTTCTAAAGGATCATTGTTTGTTTTTTCTTTTACTATATCAAGTGCATTGTATAGTATTTTTTGTGCAGTTCCTTTTTTTCCATCTTGCATGATACCATTGATTAACTTAGTAACCATTTTTGAATTGTATATTGGATCTGCTAAAACATCTCTCTTAATTGCTTGTTTCTTACGCATGTCATTATCTCCTTTCTTATTAGTAATTATTTATTATTAATTTTTCTTAGGTTTTTTAGTTCCGTATTTACTTCTTCCTTGACGTCTCTTATCAATACCAGCAGTATCTAAAGTACCACGAACAATATGATAACGAACACCGATAAGGTCTTTAACACGTCCACCTCTAATTAGAACAACGCTGTGTTCTTGTAAGTTATGTCCTTCTCCACCAATGTAGCAAGTAACTTCATATCCGTTACTTAATCTAACTCTAGCGATTTTTCTTAAGGCTGAGTTTGGTTTTTTAGGAGTTTTAGTAGATACACGAGTACAAACTCCACGTTTTTGTGGTGAAGTATTATTTGTTCTCTTCTTATCTTTTGAGTTATATCCAACATTTAATACTGGACTTTTACTCTTTTTAGTTTTGTCAGTTCTACTCTTTCTTACTAATTGATTAATTGTAGGCATTATTTGTCTCCTTTCTTAATACACATTTCCAGGTGTATCAAAATCACTATTTTTTTAAGTTTTCTGCGTGAGAAAACCTGAAATCTAGTTAATAATATCATTAAAAAAGCTTAATGTCAACGATATTTTCTAAGTTTTTATCGTTTTCATTAAGTTTATTCATTATTTTACTTATTTATTATTTAAATGCTTCGTTTATTACTTTTTCTATGTCTATATTCTTTTCATTATCTCTTTTGAAATATGCTAGATATTCTATATTGCCATTTCCACCTTTTATTGGGGATGATGTAAGACTATTTATATAGTAATCATTTTCTTTGAATGACTCTATTACTTTGTTTATAACAGTACTATGTACTTCTTTATTAAGTGGTACTCCTCTATATTTATCTGATAATTCTTTTCCACACTCAAATTGAGGTTTTATAAGGCATATTATTTCTTTTAGATTGATTAATTCTTTTAATTTATTAGTTAGTTTTGTTACTGATATAAAAGATACATCAATAGAAGCAATATTTGCATCATTAATAATATTGTTATCTATGTTTCTAAAGTCAGTATTTTCATAAAGATTAACTTTATTATTTTGTCTTAAGTTCTTATCAAATTGATTAGTTCCAACATCTATAGCATATACTTTCTTAATACCATTTTGTATAGCGCAGTCACTAAATCCTCCAGTGGATGAGCCTATATCAATTAAAGTTTTATCTTTTAAATCAACTTTAAATTCTTTTATTGCTTTTTCAAGTTTTAAGCCACCACGAGATACATATTTTAGCTTTTCACCTTTTATTTCAATTATATCAGCTTCGGTTACATCAAAAGCTGGTTTAGTTATACATACGTTATTACAATATACTATTTTATTTTTTATTTCATTTTGAGCTTTATTTCTTGTCTCAAATATTCCTCTTTTTACTAATTCTATATCAATTCTTGTCATTTTATTCCTTTTGTAATTCATTTTCATAAAGTGTTCTATATATTTCATTATCTTTATATAGTTCTTTATGACTACCTATTCCACATATCTTACCATCGTTTACTACTATTATTTTATTACAATCTTTTATAGTTGAAAGTCTATGTGCTACTATTAACATAGTGTATTCACTACTTATATTATTTATTGCTTGTTGTATGTTTGCTTGTGTTTCATTGTCTAAAGCACTTGTTGCTTCATCAAATAATATAATGTTTGTTTTTCTAAGGAGTGCTCTTGCAATAGCTATTCTTTGACATTCACCACCACTTAATGTCACTCCTCCTTCTCCTACTAAAGTATTATATTTTTTTGGAAGAGACATTATATAATCATGAAGTTCACATATTTTGCATACTTTTTCAATTTGTTTTTGTGATGCATCTGGGTTAACTAAAAGTAAGTTTTCTTTAATAGTCATATTAAATAAATAAGGTTTTTGACTTATAACTGCGATATTATTTCTAAGACTATATTTATCTAAATCATTAACATTATATCCATCTATTAATACTTCACCACTAGTTACTTCATAAATCTTGCTTAATAAATTAATAATAGTACTTTTACCACTACCACTTTTACCTACTACTGCAACTGTATCTTTTGGTTCAATAGTAAAATTTACTCCTTTTAATACTTCATCTTTATCATATTTAAAGTGTACATTTTTGAATTCAATCTTACCATATAGTTCATTAACTCTTTTATTACCATAATGTTCTTTTTCATATTTAGTATGATCTATTACTTCAAATACACGTTCTGCTGATAAAGCAAATTCTTTTAATTGTCTTTCAGACCAGGCTAAATATAATACTGAAGTAAATAATCTATCTCTATATAAGAATACTGCGATTAGTGATGAAACTGTTATTACATTAAATTTAACAAAATATATTGATAATATTATTATAATACCAGTAAACATATTAACAGCAAATGCTCTTGCGAATGTATAGTTACTATCTGTTTTCACGCTTTTCATAGTATCATCGTATAATTCATCTATATTACCATTTATTTTATTTTTAAAGTGTTCTACTATATTTAGAAGTTTAATATCATGAGAACCTCTTATTCCTTCATTAATAACAGTTGTATTTCTATCCTTTAATTTGTTTTTTCTTTTTAAGTATGCATTCCATTTATCCATTGCCCTTTTTTCAATTATATATACTGTTATAGTACCTAGTACAGTTATAATACCAAGTACGAAGTTAATATAAAATATGTAGACAAATACAAATATATTAGAAAGTATTCTAGATATGTTTGCTCTTAATGCATTAAAAGCCATTACTATGCTACTTGGATCTTGTGTTATTCTTGTTAGAAATACTCCACTTGATGTCTTTAATAGTTCTTTATTATCTATATCAAAGTATCCACTTATTACATCTTTCTTTATATTATTTGATACTGTTTCTTGTACTTTAACATATGCTCTTGTGAAAATTATATTATCTAGAAATTCCATTAGTATTGCTATAAATAAGATAAAAACAGTATATTTTATTGCTTTATCCAACTCACTACTAGTTGCATAATCTAATATTTTAGCCATTAATGCTGGAGCAAATGAATTAAATAAACTGATTATTAAACTTAATACTAGTAATGTTATAACTGCTTTCTTCTCTTTGGCAAAATAAGGAATACATTTTTTAATATATGTCCATACTTCAGATTTTGTTTTTTTAGTTTTATCTTTTACTTCTTTTTTCATAAGTTTATTATACATTAATATCTTTATTATTAAAAGTAAAAAGAATTATATTTCTATAATTCTTTCTCTCCTTTGTTTTTGAATTGTATTATTATTGGTGTTCCACTAAAGTCTATGTTTTCTCTTATTTTGTTTTCTAAATATCTATAGTATGAGAAATGTACTAGTCCTTTTGAGTTTACTTCTATATCAAATCTTGGTGGTTTAGTACCTGATTGATGTGTAAAATATACTTTTAGTTTTTTACCTTTAAATGATGCTGGTGGTGTTTCTATGAACGCATTTCTTATAATATCATTTATTATACTTGTTTTAACTTCTTTGATTGAGTTTTCATAAGAAGATAGTACTTCTGGCATAAGAGTATGTATTCTCTTTTTAGTTTGTGCACTTAAGAATACTATTTTAGCATAATCCATAAATTGGAAGTTATGACTAATAGACTTTTTCCATTCTTTCATACTTTCATCTTTGTTTTCTATTGTATCCCATTTATTAACTACAATTACTACTGGTTTTCCTGCTTCTAAAGCATAACCTGCGATATGTTTATCATGTTCTACTATACCAGTTGTAGCATCAAGTACTAAAAGACATACATCGCTTCTATCTATTGCTTTCATACTTCTTAAAAGACTATATTTTTCTACTGCTTCAAATATTTTACCTTTTTTACGAAGTCCTGCTGTATCTATTAAAGTATATTCTTCTTTATTATAAGTAAATTTTGTATCTATAGCATCTCTAGTAGTACCAGCTACGTTACTTACAATTACTCTTTCTTCATTTAGAAGAGCATTTACTAAACTAGATTTACCTACGTTAGGTCTTCCGATAACTGCAATTTTAATATTATTGTCTTCTTCTTCATATCCTGGTTCATAGTCATCAGTAACAATTTTTAATAAATCATTTACACCAGTACCATGTTCTGCTGAAATAGGAATATACTCGTCAAACCCTAAACTATAAAATTCATATATATTTTCTTGTCCAGCTTTATTATCAACTTTATTAACAGCAACAATAACTTTCTTATCTTGTTTTTTTAACATATCACGAATAAGTAAGTCATTAGTAGTAAGTCCATCTTTTGCGTCTACTACAAAAATGATAGTATCACTTTCTTCAATACCAACTTCTACTTGCATACGAATTTCTTCGTTGAAGTCTCCTTCACTTAAATCTATACCACCTGTATCTATTAAATAAAATGGTTTTTCTTTGTAGGATGCTTCACTATAAATTCTATCTCTTGTTACTCCTGGTTTGTCTTCAATAATAGCTACTTTTTTACCAACTATTCTATTAAATAAAGTACTTTTACCAGTATTAGGTCTTCCAACTAGACATATTGTTTGTTTTGCCATGTCCCCTTCACCTCGCATACATTATACATTAAAATGAAATATTTTTCTAGTCTAATTAAAAAAGACTGAGATTTCAGTCTTTATTTTCTAGTGAAATATCCAGGACTACTAGTACCTCCATCTATACGTGCATATAATCCATTAACATGATTTTTATCATATACTGTGCCAGCACCACCTACTAAATTAGTACATCCATTAAACATATAATCACTATTTGTAACCGTAGAAGTAACAAATTTATCACTTACATATATAGTCTTAACATCAGCAGACATAAACATACCATTCATATTTCTTACTTTACTTGTATTAAATTTACTTAAATCCAATGTTGCTGCTTTAGTACTAGAAAACATACTAGCCATATTAGTAACATTACTTGTATTAAAGCTACTCAAATTTATTGATGTTGCTTGGCTTCTATAAAACATAAAACTCATATTAATAACTTTACTTGTATCAAAATTACTTAAATCTAGTGCTGTTGCTTGACTACCCCAAAACATACTACTCATCTTTGTAACATTTCTTGTATCAAAATTACTTACATCTAATGTTGTAGCTACTGTATCCGAAAACATACTACTCATATCAGTTACTTTGCTTGTATCAAAATTACTTAAATTCAATGTTGTTGCTTTAGTACTAGAAA
>CAKOLO010000004.1 GCA_934096235.1 uncultured Bacilli bacterium | reverse complement strand
GAAGTGGCTCAACTTGGTAGAGCATTTGGTTTGGGACCAAGGGGTTGCAGGTTCAAATCCTGTCTTCCCGACCATTGAATTTAACTCACAAATGTGAGTTTTTTTATTTTATTAAATTATAGATATTATTTAAGTCTTTTTCATATATAACAAAATTAATACCATGATATTTTAATTTTCCACAAAATAATGAAAAATTTAAATTTATTGTAATTATATTATTTTTTATAGCAAAAATAATATCATCAAGAGACTTAAGCTTATAACAATGCATATTATGATAATAAAAAAAATTATCACTGTGAATGATTTTTTTCTTGTAGTTTATGCAAACCATTTTGCTTAATTTAGTAGAAAAAACACTATAAATATCATCAAACTTCCAATATATACTCGTATCGTATATTTTATTTTTATGAAAAATGCATAGAAAAATTCTCTTCCACTTATATGATACCTTTAACATAAAGCCAAAATGATTTTTACAATATTTTATTTTACCTTCCTTAACATTTATCATTAAGGCTTTGCAACAATTGCTAGTTATATATCCATAATTATCTATTAAATACAATAGTGTTTCATAAGATGAATAATTTTTCTTTAATGGTATACAACTAAAAAGTGTTATAGGATATTTATCAGATTCGATGGAAGTCTTAATTTCGATATTTTTATAATCTGGTAAACATTTGTTATCAAGTTTTTTATCTATAAGTACTTCAAACATTTTACCTGCAGCACCATTATCAACATATAAGGATTTTATATATCCCTTCTTTTTTATTTTTTCAAATATTTTAATAATTTCTAAAAAATCGTTATTCATTTTACCTCCCTAATATAATAATTAGTTAAAAATATATAAAACACTTCAAGAAAAAGTAAATTTATTGTTAAATTAAAGAAAAACACTAAAAAAAGAAAAAAATTAGTGATAATATATAAAATATGAAAAGTATAATAGATAAAATAAAAAATAATGCAAATGATGTTATCAAAGATAACAATTTTTTAATTGTAGCTTATCAAAATCGATTATCTAGTCGTATGATAAACATATTTGAAAAATATAGTATTCCATTTAATAAAAACATAATAAATAAGAGTATAGATGAATATTTAATAAATAATATGTTTGAAAGTAATAAAGAAATAATAGATAAATATATAGAATTGTTAAAAAAATATGAAACAATAATACAACAATATGTAGAAAATAAAGCAAATACCGTAGAAATAAAAGCTGCAACAGTAAAATTTATAGATAAGGTATCTAAAAAAAATAGTCAAAACTTTCCCGAGAACATATCAAATAATTTTATAGAAAATATAAAATCAATGATATTTGTCTATGATAATAAAAATCTAAATGAAGAAATAATATCAAGAATAAATATAGATACAAATGAAATAAGAAGTGAAATTAATCGAGATAATTATAATTTTGTTATTGAATCAATAAATTTAATTATCAAAAATATAATAAATAACATGTAAAAGGGAAAAAATGGAAATAAAGAAGTATATATTAAATTTAAAAAAATATGAGCCAATATACGTGATTGGACATTCAAAAATCGATATTGACTCAGCAATTTCATCAAAAATATTTTCAGAAATACTAAATAATTTTGGTATAAAGTCTTACTATGCAATATTAGAAGAGAATTATGATTTTAATGATTATAATAAAAATATGTTGAATAAATGCACTATTTTTAAACCAAAAATCATAAAATATGAAGATATAAAAAAACATAATTATGTTTTAGTTGACCATAATGATCCATTACAGTCGGTAGGAATAAAAGCAAAAATAGTAGGTTGCATTGATCATCACTCAAATTGTAATAAGATCAAAAATGCAATTATAACAGATTATTGTTCTGCGTCACTCTATATGTATAAATTATTTAAAGATATATATAATTTTTCAAAAAAGCAAAAATTTCAAATATACATGGCTTTTTTAAATGATTCTACTTTTGGAAAATCATCTAGATATAAAAAGAAAGATGCAGAGCTTGCGTTAGAATTAGGATTTGATATGAATTTCGAAAAATTATTTAAAGAATATTTTAAGCCAACCAATTTAAACAATGGTGTTGAAAATGCAATATATAATGGACATAAGCAATATCAATTTGGAAATGCAACATTTGAAAGTGGATATATAGAAGCATTTGGCATAAAAGATTTAGAAAAATACAAAGAAATTATTAAAAATAAACAAAACTTTTTAGGAATATGGATAGACTATTGTACTTCTAAAACATATGTATTTTTTAATTATAAATCTAAGTTTAATGAATGGGAATATAATTTTGTTGCATCAAGAGCGACAACTATTATAAATGATACGTTAAATATTGTTAATCAAAAATAATTTACAAACTTGTCTTTTTTTCTATAATAAGGTAAAATCAAAGAGGTGATAGTAATGAATGAAGTATATAGAATGGTAAGAAGATTTAAAAGAAAATATCCAAGGACAGTAGCTTTTAGAACAAAAGCACATTCATCAGTAATTGAAGAACATCTAAATCCAGGTGAAAAAGCAACATTTGCTTTTTGTGCTCAAAAAAATGAAAGTTCTTTTATGATTATTAATTCTTGCGTTATTGCATTAACAAATAAAAGAATATTAATAGGGCAAAAAAGATTATTATGGGGTTATTTTTTTACAACGATAACACCTGATTTATATAATGATCTTAAAGTTACAAAAAATTTAATATGGAGTGACATTGAAATAGACACAGTAAAAGAAAACGTTTACATATCAAATTTAGATCCAAAAGGTGCAGTTGAAGTAGAAACAAAAATTACTGAATTTATGATGTCAGAAAAGAAGAAGTATGGAAAGGGAAATTAACATTAAGAGTGTAATAATATCATTCACAATGATATTATTGCTATTTATTCCGATAGTATCCGCTTCAGAATCGTCTGAATTAGATTTAATTAGTGATAAATATATTTTATATAATTTAAATGATGATAAAATACTTCTAAAAAAAGATGAAAATGTAAAAACGCAAATAGCCAGTTTAACAAAAATTATGACAGTATTGATCTCAATAGAACACATAGAAGATTATAATGGAAAAGTTAAAATAACAGGAGATATGATAGATAATATTGAATGGGATGTTGCGAAAATAGGACTAAAAAAAGGTCAAACTGTTACATATAATGATTTATTATTTTGTACTATGTTACCTAGTGCTGCTGACTGTGCAAATGGTCTTGCAGTATCAATTGGGGGTAGCTATGACAAATTCATACAAATGATGAATGAAAAAGCAAAAGAACTTGGATTAAAAAATACACATTTTGAAAATCCAGTTGGCCTTTATAGTAAAGAAAACTATAGTACAGCATATGACGTCGCAAAATTATTAAAATATAGTTTAAAAAATAAAAAATTTAAAGAAGTATTTGAAAAAAAAGATTATACTTTGACAACTGGAAAAAAGGTGAAGAGTACACTTAAAACATACAATGAAAAAGTTGGAGAAGATATTTCCTATATAACAGGTGCAAAAACTGGATATATAGATGAAGCAGGAAGATGTCTAGCATCAACTGCTAACATTGATGGGGTCGACTATATGTTGATAACTTTAAATGCATATTCATCAAAAAAGTCTCCACATATTTTAGATGCCACAGCAACATATAAATATTTTTCAACAAATTATTCTTATAAAAATATTTTAGATAAAAAAGATACGATAGTAAAACTAAAAACAAAATATGCAAAAGAGAAAAACGTGTCAATTCATTACGATGGTGAATTTACAAGTTACTTAAAAAATGATTTTAAAAAAGAAGACTTAATATATGATTACGACGGAGTAAAAGAAGTTTCTTATTTTACAAAAAAGGGAACAAAACTTGGAACAGTGAAAATAAAATATAATGACGAAATACTAAAAGAGTTTGTATTAGAATATAATGAAAAATTACATTTTAGTATTTGGAATTTTATATGGCTTAATAAAGTTTATTTTATAATATTGTTAGTTATACTTTACTTGTTGTTAAAAATAAATAAAAGGAAAAGAAGAAGAAAAAGACGCAAACGTATAAATGCAGAGTATTAATTTTGCGTTTTTTTTGTTAGAAAAATTAAATATTGACTTTAAAACAATAAAATTTTACAATAGATATAGAAGTTTAAAAACACTTCTAGAAAGTAATGGAGGAAAATTATGAACGATGTAATTATCTCCATTTTGCTTGTAGTAGTTGGATTGCTTGTAGGCGCTTTCATAATGATTGTTATAAACAAATTGAGAGTTAGCACTGCACAAAAAGAAGCTGATAAACTAATTCAAGATGCAAAAAGAGAAGCTGAAAAAGCAAAAAGAGATGGCATTTTAGAATTAAAAGAAGAAAGTTACAAGTTAAAAAATCAAACTGATGCAGAAATTAAGGAAAAGAAAAAAGAACTTAATGATCTAAATCAAAGAATTGATAACCGTGAGAAGAGTTTAGATAAACGTGATGAACTATTAACAGAAAGAGAAAGAAACCTAGACCAAAAAGATAAAGATTTATTGGCACAACAAAAAGAAATTCAAGAAAAAGATGCAAAAATGGAGAGTATAATAAAAGAGCAAATATCTCTTTTAGAAAAAATCTCTGGTTTTTCAAAGGAAAAAGCTAGGGAGACTATACTTAAAAAAGTAGAAGAAGAAATGGGAAGAGAAATTTCAGTCTACTTAAAAGAACGTGAAGATGAAGCAAAACTTGAAGCAGATAGAAAAGCTAAAGAATTAATTGTATCAAGTATGCAAAGATATTCTAGCGATGTTACTAGCGAGCAAACAGTTAGTACAGTTGAACTTCCAAATGATGAAATGAAAGGAAGAATTATTGGCAGAGAGGGTAGAAATATAAGAACAATTGAAGCTGTAACAGGCGTAGATTTAATAATTGATGATACTCCTGAAGTAATTGTATTATCATCATTCGACCCATTAAGAAGGGAAATTGCAAAAGTAACACTTGAGACTCTAATCAAGGATGGAAGAATTCATCCGGCTAGAATAGAAGAATTATATGATAAAGTTTGTGAAGATTATAAAAAAATTATACGTGAAAAAGGAGAAGAAGCTTTATTTGAACTTGGCATATCAAAAGTTGATCCAGAAATAGTTGAATTAATTGGAAAATTAGCATTTAGAACAAGTTATGGACAAGACGCTTTAGCTCATAGCAAAGAGGTTGCACATCTTGCAGGTTTAATGGCAAGTGAGTTAGGAGAAAATGTTCAATTAGCTAAAAGAGCTGGATTACTTCATGATATTGGAAAAGCAATTGATTTCGAAATTGAAGGAAGCCATGTAGAAATTGGTGCAGATATAGCAAAAAAACATGGTGAAGATAAAGTTGTAATTAATGCGATAGAATCTCATCATGGCGATAAAAAGGCAGAATATATTATATCTGAATTAGTTGCTGTTGCTGATGCATTAAGTGCTTCAAGACCAGGTGCAAGAAATGACTCATTAGAAAACTATGTAAAGAGACTAGAAGAATTAGAAAGCATTGGAAATTCAATGGAAGGTGTTGAAAAAACATTTGCAATGCAAGCTGGAAGAGAGTTACGTGTTATGGTTAAGCCTGATGAAATTGATGACTTATCTAGTTATAAAATTGCAAGAGAAATCAAAGAAAAAATTGAAGATACGATGCAATATCCAGGAACAATTAAAGTAGTTGTAATTAGAGAAACAAGGGCTGAAGAAGTTGCTAAATAGTGACTTCTTTTTTTGATGAACTAAAATAAAAAATGCATTGAAGTCTTTATGTAAAATGATTTACGTGTTAAAATAAATAAAAGGTGATAAAATGAAAGCATTGATAACAGGAGCATCAAATGGATTAGGTGCGGATTTTGCGAAAGCATTTTCAAAAGAAGGTTATGACTTAGTCTTGGTAGCAAGATCAAAAGATAAATTAGAAAAATTAGCAAAAGAGCTTAAAACAAACGTTGAAATAGAAGTGATGGATTTAAGTATAAAAGAAAATGTTTATAAGTTATATGATAAATATAAAGGTAAAATAGATTTACTTATTAATAATGCAGGATTTGGAACATTTGGAAAGTTTATAGAAACTGATTTAGAAAATGAACTAAATATGATAGAATTAAATGTAGTTACATATCACATACTAACTAAACTCTTTTTAAAAGATTTTGTTGAAAAAGACAAAGGTAAAATATTAAATGTTGCATCTTCAGCGGCATTTGAGCCTGGACCATTAATGGCAACTTACTATGCAACTAAATCTTATGTTTATAATTTAAGTATGGGAATATATGAAGAATTAAGAAGAGACAAAAGCAATGTAAAAATTCATATATTATGTCCAGGACCAGTTAATACTGGATTTAATAAAAGGGCAAATGTGAAATTCAATATAAAATCACTTCAAAGTAAAGATGTAGTGAATTATACCCTTAAGTGTATGAAAAAAAACAAAGTAATAATTATACCAGGAATTTCAATAAAACTTGGTGTATTCGCAAATAGAATATTTAGTAGAAAATTTATAGTAAAATGTACATACAAAATTCAAAAATCTAAAATACTTAGATAGGAGTAATTATGAAAATAGTAAAAATAAATTCATTAGGCTGTCCATCGTGCATAATAATGAATAAAATAGTAAACGAATTAAAAAATGAATATAAGAATGTAGAATTTGAAGATTATGATTATGATTTTGATGATATAGAAAAATATAATGTAGGAAAAATTTTACCTGTGTTTATTTTTTATCAAGAAGATGAAGAAATAACAAGATTATGTGGAGAACATAAAAAGGAAGAATTTATTAAAATAATAGAGGGAGATTTATGAAAAAACTATTTAAAATACTAATATTTTTGCTTATGTTTATACCATTCATAGTTTTTGGAAGTGAGAAAGAATTAAATATTTATCTATTTTATGGAGATGGATGTCCTCACTGCAGAGATGAAGAAAAATGGTTTGAAACATATTTAAAGAAAAATGAATTTATTAAAATGCATAGATATGAAATATGGTATAGTAAAGATAATCAAGAAAAATATTCAAAAGTACATGAAATCTTAAATGATACATCAAGTGGCATACCATACTTGATAATTGGTGAAACTGTTATTACAGGGTTTGATGAAGAAATAACACCAGAAAGAATAAAGAATGCAATTGAATATTACAAAAATATAAATTATAAAGACAAAGTTGGAATCTATCTTGGCATAGTAGAAGAAAAAAATGAAAGTGATACTAAAATAGATTATGAGGAAACCGAAGTAGATATTCCAATAATTGGAAAGAAAAAAATAAAAGAGGTTTCAATTGGGCTTTCAGCAATAATAATTGGTTTAGTCGATGGATTTAATCCATGCGCAATGTGGATACTTCTATTTTTAATTTCAATGTTACTTGGTATGAAAAATAGGAAAAGAATGTGGGCTTTAGGTATAACATTTTTAATATCATCAGCACTGGTATATTTTTTATTCTTAATATCATGGTTAAATTTAGCGGTATTCTTAAATAAAATTTTATATATAAGAGTTGCAATAGCTTTTGTAGCAGTATTATTTGGAGTACTTCAAGTGAATTCATTTTTCTTTAAAAAAGATGATGGATGCGAAGTAGTAGATACTAAGAATAGAAAGAAAATCATAAAGTCAATTCAAAAAATAGTGAAAGAAAAATCATTTATATTAGCGCTTTTAGGAATAATATTACTAGCTGCTTCTGTAAATATTATTGAACTTTTATGTTCACTTGGGTTACCTGTAATGTTTACTCAAATACTTACAATCAATGAAGTAGGAAAAATAGGGCAAATTCTTTATTCATTATTATATATTTTATTCTTCATGATAGATGATATAGTTATATTCATAATAGCTATGAAGACATTAGAAATAAAAGCACTATCAAACAAATATGGAAAGTATTCACATTTGATTGGTGGACTTATAATGATTACAATTGGAATACTTATGATTTATAAACCAGAATGGTTAATGTTTAATTTTTAGTAAAAAAAGAACATAAGATTATTATTTACATATAATAGGATTAGGTGATATATGTGAATGATAATCTTTTTAATAGGATAACAGAAAAAACAAATGTTGATAAAGACACAATAATTGGTTTAGCAAGAAAATTACAAGAAGGTAATTTTAAAGATAGAAATACATTGAAGGAAATTATACATGAACTTTCTGATATAACTGGTAAAGAAGTATCAGAGGAAAAGGAAAATAAAATAATAGATATGATAGTTAATGATAAAGTTCCAAAAGATCTGGAAAAATATGTATAAAAAAAAGAATTTCCTAATCGAAATTCTTTTTAGTTTGTTCCTGTTCTTTTAATAGCTGGTTTATAAAATTCTTTTTGTATTTGATTCGTTGACCATAACAATTGATGAAATGGTTTATTAACTATTAAATCAAATTCTCCAATATATTCATAAACAGTTGGCTTAAATTTAAGTTTGAAATCGTTAAGTGTTTTATATGGATTACTATCAGTAAAATCAGCAGTTATTCCATATAAGTCTAGGTATAAATAGCCAGCCTTTTTATATTCTTCAATAATTTTATAAAAAATATAAGATTTAATATCAATTCCTTGAAAATCTTTATTATATCCAGATATTATTATAGTAACTCTTCCTTCATATTTAACAACAAATGCTGCTCCAAGTACCTCTTTAGTATTATTTTCATGCATTCTTTGATTAGCTAATGCAATATCTGCAGAAATCTTATTCATAACATCATCACTTCTTGTTTTTTTTGCATATAATGCTGCATCATTAGGAGTTAACTCAAATTGTTTATTTAAAGCATCATTCTTTTCTTGTTCAAATATATATTGCTTTTGTAAGTATTTAGCATATGTTTCATAATTAAGATTTACCATTAATAAATCTACCATATCACTTTTTTTAAATTCTTTATAAAAAAATTTATAGTATGTTGAAGTTTTATTTTCTTTATCACTTACGAAGGAATAGAATTTTTCAATATCTTCTTCATTTCCATTTGTTAGACTTACTCCAGAAAGTTCAGACTCTTTCATATTATTAAGTAATTTTTCATCAAGAACATTAAAATCATAAGAAGGCAAATATATAACAGGTGTATATTTAGGAAGCAAAGATTCAAAATATAAATTATCTCTTAATTTATCATAACCAAGTTCTTTAAGTTTTGAGACTAAATCTTTGCTTTTTGAATTCACAAGTTTACTTTTATCATCAAAATTAATAATAGAATAAGTTACTTCGGGATTAATTTTAATAAAAGCAAATCCTTTTAGTAAAAAATATTCTTTTATTTTTTTAGTAAACATTTTAAGCAAAGCATCATCGTAAAAATCAACTAAGAATCCACGAGGAGCATATCCATACTTCATATTAGGACCTATAGATTTATACAAAATTAAACTGGCACCTACGATTAACCCTTTATGATAAGCACCTACATACATAACAGAGAAATCACTATGTTTCATCAAATCTCCGTATTCTTTAGTTTGAAAGAAGTTTTTAAGAATATGATTTTTAGCATATTCACTAAATACTTCTGGTTTAATTTCTTTTATATCCATGACATGTCTCCCTTTTTAACAAGAATATTATAGCATATTATGTAAAAAAATAGTATAATGAATATGTAAATAATTGGAGGGTATATTTATGAGCAAAATAACAAATATCAAAGCAAGAGAAATATTAGACTCTAGAGGCTATCCAACTGTAGAAGTTGAGGTTACAACTGAAAGAGGAATTAAAGCAATAGCATCAGTTCCATCAGGAGCATCAACTGGTAGTAGAGAAGCTTTAGAACTTAGAGATAACGATGAAAGATATTGTGGAAAAGGTGTATTAAAAGCAGTTAATAATGTAAATACTCTTATAAAAGACGCAATTTTAGGATTTGATGTATCACAAATAAAAGAGATAGATACTAAAATGATAGAGTTAGATGGAACACCAAATAAAAGTAAACTTGGAGCAAACGCAACTTTAGGTGTAAGCCTTGCATGTGTAAAAGCAGCAGCTCTTGAAGCGGGCAAAGAAGTGTATGAATATTTAAATCCAAGAGAAAAGAAAATTCCAAGACTTATGTTTAATATTATTAATGGTGGAATGCATGCTAAGAATAATTTAGATATTCAAGAATTTATGATTGTTCCAAAAAGAGAATCATTTAAAGAAGGACTTAGATGTGCAAGTGAAGTATTTCATGCATTAAAAAAACTTCTTGATAATGAAGGACTTACAACTTCAGTAGGCGATGAAGGAGGATTCGCACCAAACTTAGAAACAAATAAAACAGCACTTAACTATATAGTAAAAGCAACTGAAACAGCAGGATACATTCCAGGAAAAGATGTATTTATCGCACTTGATGTTGCTGCATCTTCACTTTATAATGAAACAACTAAAACATATAAAATAGAAGATAAATTCTTAAATAAAGAAGAACTATTAGATTATTATTTAGATTTAGTTAAGAATTATCCAATCATTTCAATAGAAGATCCATATGATGAGAATGATTATGAAGGTTTTAAACTTATAACAGATAGACTTGGTAAAGAAATAAATATAGTTGGAGACGACTTATTCGTAACAAATAAAAAAGAACTAGAACATGGTATTGAAAATGGACTTTGTAATTCAATTTTAATTAAACCAAATCAAATAGGTACATTCTATGAAATGTTAGAAACAATAGTACTTGCTAAAAAGAATAATTATACTTGCATTATGTCACATAGAAGTGGAGAAACAACAGACACATTCATCATAGATGCAGCAGTTGCTCTAAATATACCATTTGTAAAAACAGGTTCAGTATCACGTGGGGAAAGAATTTGTAAATTCAATAGACTTCTTAAAATAGAAGAAGAATTAGAAGAAAAAAACTAATTCTTGTAAATCTTAAATAAATATAGTATAATATCACTCGAGGGAGAAAAACATGGAAAAAGTTTTATTAGTTATATCAGTTATATTAATTGTAGTAGTTCTATTACAAAGCAACAAAGCAAGTGATGCTAGTCAAATAATAACTGGTGGAAACAGTGTGCTTTTAGGTAAATCAAAAGAAAGAGGATTTGAGAAATTTATAACAAGACTTACTTATGTGTTAGGTTTTGCATTTATTATTCTTTCAATGATTTTATCTGTATAAAAATGTTAATAAAGTTCATAAATCTATTATGAACTTTTTAATTTATATGTTAAAATGGGAGTAGAGGTAATTATGAGAGAAAAAATATTAGAAATAATCGAAAGAGAAAATAGAAATTTAAATCCTATTGAAATAGTTAATATGCTATATAAAAATAGTACAGTAGATGACTATAGAAATGTAATGGATGAACTTGATAAGTTATGTAGAGATGGAATACTTAGACAAACAAATGGAAATGCTTATAAAAAGAATGAGTTAATTACTGGTGTTTTAGATATGCATGAAAAAGGAAATGCACATCTTCTAGTAAAAGATGGACCAGATATATTTATAGCTAAAAATAATATGAAAGGTGCTACTGATAATGATACAGTATTAGTAGACTACGTTAATAAAGAAAAGAACGAAGGAAAAGTGGTAAGGGTATTAAAGCGTTCTTTAGGTAGAAGTTTAGCTGAAGTAGTAGACATAGATGGTGTTTATAAAATAGTTCCATTAGATAAGGAACTTCCATATGAAGTAGTAGTAGATACAGATAATACTGATTTTAGCTTAGTAGATGGCCTAATTGTACACATTGATTATGTAAGAGATTTATCAAAAGGAAAAGTTTTAGCTAAAATAGATAGAGTAATTGGACACAAAAATGCTCCAGGAAATGATACTGAAATAACTATGATAGCAAGTGAATTTGGAGTAAGTGTACAAGTACCAGAAGATGCTAAAGAAGAAGCGAAAAAGTTTCCTAAGGAACTAGATCCAATCGAAATAGAAAAAGAATTAAAACTAGGAAGACGAGATTTAAGAGGAGATACGACAACCACAATGGATGGCAAAGATACTAAAGATATAGATGATGCTGTTCAAGATGAAATATGTCCAAATGCAAATTTTCAATCAACAATAGATATCGCAGATGTTAGTTACTATGTAAAAATGGGTAGTGCTATATGGAAATACGCAGAAAGCAAAGGTAACTCAGACTATCTAGCTAATAAAGTTGGACCAATGCTTCCAATAGAACTTTCAAATGGAATTTGTTCATTAAATCCAAATGAAGATAGATATGCAGTAAGTTGTAGACTTGAAATAGACCATTCAGGACGTATAGTTAATCAAGAAGTATTCTTATCAGTTATTAGATCTAAAAAGAAAATGAATTATGATGCTGTTCAAGATATTTTAGAAGGTAAAGAAACAGAAGACACTAAAGATTACACAACAATTAAATACACAGTTAAAGAAAATGAAACAATAGATGACATAGCATTTAAAAATTGTATTACTCCTGAAAGATTATTAGAATTTAATAAACTTGAGGATTTTAAACCAGGCAATGAAGTTAATATACCAATTAGTGACATTATCAAATTGATGTATAAAGTTTCTAAAGTTATGGATACTAGACTTTCAAAAGATGGAAAATGCGACTTTGATTCAAATTCAGAAAAGAAACAAATATTTGATGAAAATGATAAACTTATAGATATACAACCAAGAGTACAAAGAGAAGCTGAGCATATAATCGAAAACCATATGATTTATGCTAACGTTGGATTCACAAGATTTGTATGTGGTGCCCTAGCTGAAATTATTCCTCAAATGGTACCATTCGTATTTAGAATTCACGAAAAACCAAATCCAAAGAAAATTGAAGACTTTATGACAATGCTTAGTGTATTCGGAGTAAATTATCCTAAGAAGATAAATCCAGAAAATGTAAGCAGTAGAGATATAAGAGATTTACTTGAATACTTAAAAGATAGTGATCACTACAACGTATTTAGTAAAAAATTATTAAGAAGCATGCAAAAAGCAAGATACTCACCTGAAAACGAAGGACACTTTGGTTTAGGATTACAAGATTATTGTCATTTTACTTCTCCAATCAGAAGAATGGCTGACTTACTTGTACATACAATATTTAGAGTATTCTTAGTAGAAAAAGACTATAGTGAAGAAAATCTAAGATTCTGGGCGTCATACTTAACAGAGGTATGCGACCATATATCAGAATGTGAAAGAACAAGCGCTGAATGTGAATACGCAGTAGATGACTATTATGATGCAGTATACATGCAAGATAAGATAGGCAAAACATTCGAAGCAACACTTGATAGTCCAATGCAAAACTCATTCTTCGCAGAAACAACAGATAAATATATAGATGGAAAAGTAGACTTTATTATTAATGAAGAAGATGCTAAAGAATTAGAAACATTAACAGATCCAAATGAAATAGAACAATTTATCGCAGAACATGTAAAACCATTCCCATATGAATACAACGATGCAGTATATGGATATACTAAAAAAGGTAGAGTTGTTTATAGATATGGAGACAAAATTCTTGTTTCTTGTATAGGAAGCAATCCAGATAAACGTGAAATAGACTTTGCATTAGTAAGGAAATTATAAAATGGAAATACTTAATAGAAAAGCACATTATGATTATTTTATAAAAGAAACTTACGAAGTTGGAATTGAACTACAGGGAACAGAAATAAAAAGTCTTAGAAAAGGAAATGCTAACATAAACGACTCATACGCAAGAATAAAGAATGGCGAAGTATATCTAACTAATATGTATATCGCAAAGTATGAAGAAGGAAATATATTCAATCACGATGAAAGAAGAGAAAGAAAACTATTACTTCATAAAAGGGAAATCTTAAAAATAGATTCAGAAATAACTACTAAAAGATATACACTAATACCGCTTAAAATATACTTTGTAAGAGGTAAAGCAAAAGTAGAACTAGGTGTATGTCAAGGTAAAAAACTGTATGATAAACGCGAATCAATAAAAGAAAGAGATATAAAAAGACACGAATATATAGAATACTAAACTAATATAATATCTTAGGTGGTAAAATGAAAAAAATACCTGAGATATTCGTAAACAAAATAAATAAGAAAATTGATAACAATAAAGAAGTATTCTATTCATACAAAGATAATGATGAAATAATAGAAGAACCAAAACCATTAGATGAATACACACTTCAAAGAAAAATAAATGAGCTCTTTAGATCAAATGATTTTATCTATAAAAAGAAGTTTCACATCAAAACAATAAATGAAGAAAAAGATTATACAATAATATCTAAAAGTTATGACTATCTTCTTACAATAGATGGAACTAAAATAATGATAAAAGATATAATTGAAATTAACTAAAAACACTTGAATTTACCTAATAATTATGGTATTATCTAGGTAACACATGAAAGTGTTTTTTTTTGGAGGGTAGAATGAAAAAGATTAAAAGTTTCTTTAAAGGAGTAAAAAAAGAAGCTAAAACAGTAAAATGGCCAGATGGAAAAACATTAGTAAAATATTCTTGTATAACAGTAGTAATGCTTATATTCTTTGGTTTATTCTTTTATGGATTAGATGCATTATTTGCTTTAGTTAGGGGGTTATTCTAATGGAAGAAAAGAAATTATGGTATGTTGTTAATGCATACAGTGGACATGAACAAAAAGTTAAAGATTATTTAGAATCAAGACGTGAAAGCATGGGAATGGAAAATAATATTTTTAGAGTTATTATCCCAGAAAGAACAGAAATCGAAGTAAAAGATGGAGTTAAAAAAGAAAGAGTTAAAAAGATGTTCCCAGGATACGTTCTTATCGAAATGATAATGAGCGATGAAGCTTGGTATGTTGTACGTAACACTCCAGGAGTAACAGGATTCATAGGTTCATCAGGAAAAGGTGCTAAACCAATTCCACTATCACCAGAAGAAGTTAAGAAATTTATAGGTGATGGAGTAGATACAACAACACCAATTAATACAAATGTAGAAGTAGGAGACACTGTAACTATCATAGATGGTCCATTCAAAGGAATGTATGGTAAGATTGAAAGCGAAGATAAAGAAAACGAAAAACTAACAGTTCTTATCGACTTATTCGGACAAGAAACACCAGTAGAAGTAGACTTAATCCAAGTATCTAAAAGAGTAGATGAAATATAATTTTCATATATAACTTATCGGAGGAATTATGAAAAAATTAAAAGTTTTAAGCATAATACTACTTATGTTATTCTTGATAACTGGATGTAAACAAACTGAACAAAAAGGAAATATGATGAAGTTGGAATTAAATTGCGATGCTGAAAATGGTTATTTATGGCAAACAACAATCTTAAATTCTAATGTAATCAAATCAGTAGGCGATGAATTTCTTTATAAAGACCAAGACAACGTACTGGAAACAGTACAAAAGATAACATTTAAAGCTTTAGAAGCAGGAAGTGCTGAAATAGAAATTAAATATATAAACACTTCAAAAGAAGATAAAGAAAAAGATTATAGTATAAAATATATAATAGAAGTTGATAGTGATTTAAATATAAAAATACTTAGTAAATCAGGAAAATTTTATGAAGATGAAATTATTACACCTGAACTTTATACTGATACAAATGAAGAAAGTCAATCTAGTAAAAACTAAATTGACTTTTTATATTTTAATGATATACTTAATAAGTAAGGAAAACTTACATAGGAGGTAATAAAATGGAATTAAAAGGAAGTAAAACAGAAGCAAATCTTTTAGCAGCATTTGCTGGTGAGAGTCAAGCTAGAAATAAATATACTTATTATGCTAGTCAAGCTAAGAAGGATGGTTATGAACAAATAGCTGCTATATTTGAAGAAACAGCTAATAATGAAAAAGAACATGCTAAAATGTGGTTTAAAGAATTACATGGTGGAAGTGTTCCAAGTACAATTGAAAACTTAAAAGATGCAGCTGCTGGTGAAAACTATGAATGGACAGAAATGTACAAAGAATTTGCTGAAACTGCAAGAGAAGAAGGATTCGATAATATAGCTAAATTATTTGAACAAGTAGGAGAAATTGAAAAACATCACGAAGAAAGATACATGAAATTAGTTGGTAATATTGAAAATAATTTAGTATTTGAACGTAATGAAGAAAAAATTTGGATTTGTAGAAATTGTGGACACGTATACAAAGGAAAAACAGCGTTAAAGGTTTGCCCAGTATGTAAACATCCAGAAAGTTATATGGAATTAAAAGCTGAAAATTATTAATAAAATGCATTAAAAAATAATGCATTTTTTATTTTGTTATGATAAAATATTTAAAGAATAGGGTGTGATATTAATGAGAAGCGCTGTATTAAAAGGTGCTAGAAAAATAGAAGTAGAGAAAAAAGAAAATATGGTTGGCAAAGAAGGATACATTTTAATAGATGTATTAAAAGTTGGCATTTGCGGTTCTGATATACATTATTGGGTAGAAGGAAATCCTAAAAACTTAGTAATGGGACACGAATTTAGTGGCATTGTTATTGATGCAGCTAATAGTAAAAAGTTTAAAGAAGGAGATAGGGTCACTGCTCTTCCAATTAGTCCATGCTTAAAATGTAAAAATTGTAAGGAAGGAAATGTACAATTATGTAGTGAAACTTGGACACATGCAGTTGGACTAAGTCTTGATTTTCCAGGTGGATTTGGTGGTAGAGTTTTAGTTCGAGAAGATATGGTAAGACCACTTCCAAATAATGTAAGTTATGAAATTGGAGCTATGATAGAGCCAGCAGCAGTAGGTCTAAGAGCAGTAAATGTATCAAATGTTAAAAAAGGAGACAAATGCTTAGTAATAGGTGGTGGAATCATAGGACTTCTAACAGCTGAATTCTTAAAACTAAGAGGTGCTTCTTACGTTGCATTAACAGAAACTAACGAAGCAAGAGGAACTAAATCAGTAAAATTAGGTGCTGCTGATGAATGGTTTAATGCACTTGATCCAAAACTAACTGAAAAATTAATGGCACGTACAAATGGAGAGGGATTCGATGTAGTATGTGACTGCTGTGGAAATAGTCCTGCACTATCTAGTGGACTTATGTTTACTAAACCAAATGGAAATTTAACATTAGTTGGAATATCACTTGGAATGGTACAAATACCACTTGTTATGGGAGTAATGAAAGAAGTTAACATCAAGGGCTCTATCGCATACAAAAGAGAAGAATTTGATGAGGTTATTGAACTTGCTTCTAAAGGAAAAATTAACTTAGCAAAATATATAGATGATATTGTAACTTTAGATGACGTACAAAAAGCATTTGAAAGATTAACAAGTGGAATGGATGATGCAGTTAAAATATTAGTAGACCCAAACAAACATAAAATTATTGAACTTTAAAAGAGGAATTAATCCTCTTTTTTAATGCCATAAACCTTATCTTTAGTATCATAAAATATATAAGAATGTACTGGATAATACGTAAGATAATAAAATATAAAATATGTAAATATAATTAATAATGTTCCAATTATCTTAGAATGTTTAATTTCTTTAGTATTAAGAATACAATAACTAATATAAGATATAAGAATGTAATCAAGAAATAATAGTACTATAGATAAAAATATATTATGTCCAAAATAATAATCAATAGGTAAGTAAACAAGAAGATATGAAACAATACCAACTATTATAGAAATACCACATGATAAAGAAAAATTATTAAACCTTGTACCTTTCTTTCTATAAATAAAATACTCAATAAATGAATAAATTAATACTGGAGTAACAAGTAATTTCATATGTTCCCATATGCTTTCATTAACTGGAAAAAGTATACTAAATATAAAGTTATTAAACCATTCATACATAAAATGAGATAAAACAGATAATCCCATAATAACAAAAACACCAATAATTTTAATTTTTTTCATAATAATCATTAATATTATGCTTATTTTCCTTGATTTTATACAACTTTTATGCTATTATCAAGTAGTCGATTTATATCGGTGGATATAAATTAGAAGTGGGAGATTTAAGGATTATCGCGGAACCACTCGCGAAAAAAAATAACTAAAATATATAGGAGGTGTTTTTCGTGGCAAAGAATGTTGTAAAGAAAATTAAATTACAAATTCCAGCAGGTAAAGCTACACCAGCTCCACCAATTGGTACTGGACTAGGACCTACAGGAATTAATCTACAAGAATTCTGTACAAAATACAATGAAGCAACTAGAGATAAAATGGGAGATATCATACCAGTTGAAGTATCTATTTATGATGATAGAACATTTGACTTCGTATTAAAAACTCCACCAACTGCATCATTAATTAAGAAAGCAGCTGGAATTGAAAAAGGTAGTACAAAAGGTGCTAATAACATTGTTGCAACTATTTCAAAAGACGACATCGTTAAAATAGCTGAAATCAAAATGCCAGATTTAAATGCATATGACGAAGCTGCTGCTATTAATACAGTTGCTGGAACAGCTAGAAATATGGGTGTTGCTATTAAGGGACTTAATGATTCAGAATTAGCTGAACATGCTAAGGAAGCTGCTGAAGCAGAAGCTCAAGCTGCTAAATTAGAAGAAGCTCTTGAAGAAATGGAAGAAAGTGCTAAAGCATTAGCTGAAGGCACTAATGTTGAAGTTGAATCAACAGAACAATCTAAAGAAGACGAAGATAAAGCAAGCGAAGAATAATTAAATAAAAATAAAATTATTCGTGAGAAAATATAGATAATCCAAATACCACATAAGGAGGTTAAGTTTATGAAAAAACATAGTAAGATGTATGTGGAAGCATTAAGTAACGTTGATAAGAATAAAAGCTATGATGTTACTGAAGCGATAAAAGTACTTAAAAGTCTTAAACCTAGAAAATTTGATGAATCTGTAGACTTAGCATTAAAATTAAATATTGATGCTAAAAAGACTGATCAAAATATCAGAGGAAGTTTTGTTCTTCCAAATGGAACTGGTAAGACTAAAAGAATATTAGTTGTTACTAAAACTAAAGCTGCTGAAGCAGGAGAAGCTGATTATTGTGGAGCAGAAGACATGATCGAAAAAATCGAAAAAGAAAATTGGTTCGAATTCGATACAATCGTAGCTACTCCAGAAATGATGCCATTATTAGGTAAACTTGGTAAAGTTTTAGGTCCTAAAGGATTAATGCCAAACCCAAAACTTGGAACAGTTACTACAAATGTTAAAGATGCAATAACTAATATTAAAAAAGGTATGGTTGAATATAAGAATGATTCTTATGGAAATGTTCATATGTCAATCGGAAAACTATCATTTAGCGAAGAAAAACTTGAAGAAAATTTAAGAGCTATCGTTAGTGAAATAGTTAAAAATAAACCAACAGCTGTTAAAGGTACTTTTGTTAAAAACATTAGTGTTTCAACAACTATGGGTCCTGGTGTAAAAGTAGATAAAGCATCTCTAGGATTATAATAAAACAAATAAAGCAGTAGAAATACTGCTTTTTAAATGTAAAAAACCACTATTTGATTTTTTCATCTAGTGGTTTTAATAATATACCAGTTGATATAATACCACATATACCAACAATAGCATATACAAGATTAGTTAACATAGAATCAACTCCAAAGAGTAAAGATACTAAGTTAACATTAAATACTCCAACCATACCCCAGTTAATAGCACCTATTATTGTAAATGTAAGTGCAACTTTATAAAGCGTATTCATCTTTCCTCCTTACACACTATTATTATTTACTTATTTAAAATTTTCTATTCATATAAAATGCAAACTAAAATATAATTTAGTGTGAAGGGGGAATTAATATAAAAAAAGTAATATTGTTACTAGTATCATGTTTTCTTTTAGTAGGCTGTAATAAAATGGATTCTAAAAAAGCGATAAATGAATATAAAAAACTTTTAAATGATAACTCAAAATATACATTAACTGGTCAAATGGATATTGTTAGTAATGAAGAACTTTATCATTACGATGTTAAAGTAGATTATATGGAAGGAGACTATTATAAAGCATCACTAACTAACAAAGATAATAGTCATGAACAAATAATATTAAAAAACAAAGATGGAGTTTATGTCGTAACACCATCACTAAATAAAAGCTTTAAATTTCAAAGTGAGTGGCCATATAATAGTAGTCAAGCATATATCTTATCATCACTTTTAAAAGACTTAGAAAATGATTCAAATGTTATTTTAGAAGAAAATGAAGACAAATATATCTTATCTTCATCAGTAAATTATCCAAATAATAGTTCACTCATAAGTCAAAAAATAGTATTCAACAAAGATATGAATCCAGAAGAAGTAAATGTATTTAATAAAGACGGGGTTGCTAATATAACATTCAAAATATCTAAAATAGATTTTAAACCTGACTTCAAAGAAGATTATTTCAATGTAGAAAGTAATGCAAATGAAGAATGTTGTAAAGATGTAAGTAAGATTGATGAAATAGTTTATCCAATGTACTTGCCAACTGGTACAAAATTCAAAAGTGAAGAAACTATTAAGTCAAAAGATTCAGAAAGAGTAATACTAACATTCACTGGAGATAAATCGTTTATCTTAATAGAAGAAGCATCAAAAGCACCAAAAGATTTTGAAGTAACAAGTGTATCAGGAGAACTAGTATTTTATGAAAATGTCTTAGGTACACTAACTGGCTCATCTCTAAACTGGAATATGAATGGAAAAGATTACTACATCATAGGTGAAAACCTAACGAACGAAGAACTTCTTAAAGTGGCATCTTCAACATCAGTAGTATCTCTAACAAAATAGTATTAGGAAACTAATACTTTTTTATGTAATTTGAAGTGTTTTACAAAGTTTTGTCTAACTATAATATTAGGAGGATAGAACAATGAAAAATGAAATAGTATTATTTGAGAATCAAAAGGTAAAATTAGAAGTTAATATGAAGGATGAAACAGTATGGTTAAATCGTGAGCAACTAGCTATACTATTTGATAGAGATATTAAAACAATAGGAAAACATATTAATAATGCTTTAAAAGAAGAACTAGATAGTTCAGTTGTCGCAAAATTTGCGACAACTGCAAAAGATGGTAAAACATATCAAGTTGATTACTATAATTTAGATATGATTATAAGTGTTGGTTATCGTATTAAATCTCAAAATGGAATTATCTTTAGAAGATGGGCAAATAAAATACTAAAAGACTATATGATTAAAGGTTATGTAGTAAATCAAAAAAGATTAGAATATTTAGAAAAAACAGTTAAATTAATTGATATTGCTAATAGAATAGATGGAAAACTAAATAATGGTGATGCAGGGGAAATATTAAAAGTTATAGGTAACTATTCAAAAGCACTTAGTCTTTTAGATGATTACGATCATAAAACATTATCAAAACCTAAAGGAAGTAATAGTAAAGAACAAATTAAATATGAAGATTGCCTAGACATTATTAATAAATTAAGATTTAATGAAGAAAGCGATATTTTTGCTATTGAAAGAGATAAAGGATTACAGGCAATAATTGGAAATATCTATCAAACATTTAATGGAAAAGATGTATACAAAAGCATCGAAGAAAAAGCATCCAATTTCTTGTATATGATTGTAAAAAATCATGTCTTTATTGACGGAAATAAAAGAATAGCAGCAACACTTTTTATATATTTTTTAGATTTTTATAACATCTTATATAAAAATAATAAACAGGTAATAGAAAATAATACATTAGTAGCTATAACACTTTTAGTAGCACAGTCTAATCCAAAAGAAAAAGAAATATTAATTGATTTAATTATTAACTTCATAACAAAATAAAGATATAAGAATAAGTATGTTCAAATATGCCTTAGGCTATGTTATAATAAATGTAGAGGTGAAGAAAAATGAAACCAGGTTTAGGTGTAGGGGTAATGGTATTAAAAGAAGGTAAAATATTGCTAGGATTAAGAAATCCAAACAAAGAAAAAGCAAGTAGTGAACTACAAGGTCAAGGAACATGGACTATGCCTGGTGGAAAAGTAGAATTCATGGAAAAATTAGTTGATGCAGCAAAAAGAGAATTAGAAGAAGAAACAAGTTTAAAAGCAACAAAACTAGATTTATTATGTATATCAGATGACATGACAGATACTGCACACTATGTTACTGTTGGATTTATAGCAAGAGAATACACTGGAGAAACAAAAGAAATGGAGCCAGAAACAATATTAGAATGGAAATGGTTTGATTTAAATGATTTACCAACTAATTTATATAATCCAAGTAAGAAATGCATCGAAAAATATAAAGAAGGCATAATTTACGAATAATCATAAATATTAATGTACATAGCACAAAAAACATAAATTCAATTTAGTAATAAAATAATTTTATAATAGAATAACAATAGTATTAGGAAACTAATGCTTTTTTTCTATATTTATGTTATTATATCTATAGAATAGAGAGGGTACTATGAAAGAGAAAATAACATATACACTAATTGTATTATTATTCAGTTTACTTGTTTTCACAGGTTCACTATTTTATCTTTTAAATAATTTCACAGTAAGAGGAAATGCTGACATTAAAAAGAAATACTATGATATTAAGTTTAGTAATGTAACAATAGATTATGACACTGATATGACAGTAAAACTAGATAGTGATAATAACACAATAACAGTCAAAGTACCTGACTTAAATAAGTTTAGAAAAACAAATTCATTTAGTATAGATGTAACAAATATAGGAAATATAAATGCTAAAATAACAAATTTATACATAGAAAATATATTCGCAAATGTTGATACAAAAAATGTAAATTTAGACATATCTTTAGATAAAAATGACATTGTTGAAGGTGGCAAAACTAAAAAATTAAATATAAGAATAACGTATAATGGTAAAGATGTAATAGAACAACCATACTATGAATTTAATATAAAATACGTTTTTGATGAAGTAATTCTTTAAAAAAAGAATTTTTTTTGATATAATGATAATGATTATAGGAGGATACATGAAAGAAATAATATCAAGTTTAGATATTGGTAGTTCTACAGTTAAGTTAGTAGTAGGCGAAGTGTACGAAGGTAATGTACACGTTCTTGCTGTATCTGAAGTAAAATCAAAAGGAGTTAAAAAAGGTATTATAGTAAACTCGGAAGAAACATTAATATCATTAAAAGAAGTATTCAATAGATGCGAAGAAATGCTAAATATAAGAATAAATAAAGTAGTATTAACAATTCCATCATACTATGCAGAATTCATAATGGTAGAAGGAAAAACAAGTATTAAAAGTGAAGACTCTATAGTAACTGGAAATGATATAGTAAAAGTACTTCAATCTTGTGTTTATAACAAAGTACCAAATAATAAAGAATTTGTATCAATTATGCCTATAGAATTTATGCTTGATGAAGAAGAAAAAACAAAAGACCCAAAAGGAAAACAAGCAAAAGTATTAAGATGCAAAGCAGTAATGAGTTTAGCTCCTAAAAAAAATGTATATGCTGCAGTATCATTACTAGATAGTATTGGAGTAGGAATAGTAGATATAAACTTTGGAAGTGTAGCTGACTATTATGAATTCAAAACTAAAACATTAGACTCTAAAAACGTTGCAGTAGTAAACATCGGAGAAGAAAAAACAGAAGTAAGTATTTTCAAAAAAGGAATACTAGTAGACACTGAAAATATCGAAGTAGGTGGAAAAAACATTGACAGAGATATTTGTTATATATATGATATAAGTAGAAAGAAAGCTAAAGAGTTAAAAGAAAAATTTGCACTTGCTAGTAAGAGAAATGCGTCAACTAGTTGGAGTGAAGACGTGTTGACAAACTCTAAAGAAAATATTAAAATAAATCAATATGAGATTAGTGAGATAATATGTTCTAGAATTAAAGAGTTATTAGACCTTGCTAAAAAGCAAATAAACCTCTTAACAAAGTTGGAAATTAGTTATATAATATTTACAGGGGGAACAACTGAAGTTAATGATTTTAACTTAGTAGTTGATGAAGTATTTGGAAGAGAAATGGAAAGATATCACGTAAATGAGATTGGATGTAGAAGTAACAAATACTCTAGTTCATTAGGTCTTATCAAATACTATCATGAAAAATTAGCTTTTAGAAATAAGCTTGCATACACAGTTGATGAGGATTTGCAAGAAGAATTAATTAATATAAAGAAAACTAATAATACAGTACTCGGAAAAATATATGGATATTTTTTCAACGATTAAGGAGTGAATTATGAATAATAAACTAGAGATGGATCAAATAGCTGACATAAAAGTAATTGGTGTCGGTGGTGGTGGATGTAATGCTGTAAACAGAATGATAGATTCAGGACTTCGTGGTGTTGAATTTATCGTAGCAAATACTGATCAACAAGTATTAAATGTTTCCCATGCAGAACACAAAATACAATTAGGAAAAACTATTACTAAAGGAAGAGGAGCTGGAACAAGACCAGAAGTAGGAAGAGAAGCTGCACTTGAAGCAAAAGAAGAAATTGAAGATTCTTTACGCGGAGCAGATATGGTATTCGTAACTTGTGGACTTGGTGGTGGTACTGGTACAGGTGCTGCTCCAGTAGTTGCTGAAATAGCTCAAAACTTAGGTTGCTTAACAGTAGCTATAGTTACAAAGCCATTCAAATTTGAAGGTAAGAAAAGAATGGATTATGCCTTAGTAGGTTTAGATGAACTTAGAAAACATGTAGATACTATCGTAGTAATTCCAAATGATAAATTAAGAGACTTAATAGATAGAAGTACACCATTAAATGCTGCATTCAAAGAAGTAGATAACGTACTTAGATTAGGTGTTCAATCTATATCTGACTTAATTAGTGTTCCAGGACTTGTAAACTTAGACTTTGCAGATGTTAGAACAATAATGGAAGATAGAGGAGATGCACTTATTGGTATAGGTGTTGGATTTGGTGATAATAGAGCAGTAGAAGCTGCAAAACAAGCTGTAAATAGTCCATTACTTGAACAAACTATTAATGGAGCAACAGATTGTATCGTTAATATCACTGGTGGTAACTCAATGACATTATTCGAAGCAGAAGATGCTGTAGAAGTAGTAAGAGCAGTTGCTAATACAGATGTAAACATTATATTTGGTGCAGTTATCAACGAAGCACTTACTGATGAAATAGTAGTAACAGTAATCGCAACAGGATTTGAAGATTCAACTGAACCACTATATAGATCAATCGAAGGAGAAAAGAAAGCAATTCAAGAAATAGAAGATGATGAAGAACTTGAAATGCCAGCATTCCTAAGAAACAGAGATTTCTAAGAGCTTAAAGCTCTTTTTTATTTACAAAATATTTACAATGTATATTGATTTACACTTGTACAATTTTATATAATGATTATGAGAGTAGATAGCGTAAAGCTAATACTATAGGAGGGTTAAATGAAAGATAGTAAGAAAGTTACTAAGAAAAGCCCTGCTGTAAAAGTAGTAAAAATCGAAGACAATTTTCTTGATGATGATAATGACAACAGAGTTATTATTTTTGTAGCAATAGCAATCTTAGTAATTATTGGTACTATTATTGGACTTCTTGTTGGTTGTGAGAAAAAAGAAGATGACAAAGATCCATCTAAACCAAAAGATAACGTAGTAGTTCCAGTCGATGACGACAAAACAAAAGAAGATGACAAGAAGGGGGAAACAACTACTAAAACAGTAATTAGAAAAGTAACTACTAAATCAAATGATACAACCACTAAAGAAAACGAAGAGAAAACTTATGTAGTATCATTTAATTTATTAGATGATGATAGTATCTATACAGTAGAAGCTAAAGATGGAAAAGTAAGGCCATATTTACCATATGGTTATGATTCTTGTAAATATTATAGTGATGAAAAGTTAACTAGTGAATTTGATTTTACTAAGACTATAACAGAAAACACTAATATTTATACTAGTTGTAGTTTTACTACTTATAAGATTATTTATGATAGAGAAACAACTTCTCCAAAAGAATACACAGTTAAGAGTGGTAAAGTTGCTCTAAGTGGTGTAGAACTTGAAACTGGATTCTTTGAAGGATGGTATACAACTCCAAACTTTGATGGAGAAAAAGTAGATTACTTAGGAAGAAACCTAGCAAAAATAGCAAACTCAGATAATGAAATTTATCTATATGCTAAAACAGCTGAGAAGTATGAAGTAAGATACCATGATCGTAATGGTGGAGTGGGACTAATCTTTACATTTAGATCACAAAAAAATAATTCAATAACATTAATGAAATATGGTACATCAGAAGAACTACTAGGTTATACTACAAGCAAAGATAGTAAAGTAATTGAATATAATGTTGGTGAAAAAGTAACATTAACTGGAGACCTTGATTTATACCAAGTAATTGGAACAGCTAAAGTAATTTACGAAAGTGAAGGAGAACTAGTAACTGTAGGTATGACTACTGAAGATTTAGGTGACTATAATTTACCAACACCTGATGAAGTAGGAATCAAAGCTCCAACATACTTTGTAAAAGTTGATAAAACTAATCCAAATACTAAAGAAGTAGTTCCTGATGAAGTTAAAGAAGCACTTGAAGGTCAAATAAGACTATCAGATGCTAAAGCTAAAGCAGGAGAAAACGAAACTATTGAAGTTGGTGACTCAGTAGAAGAACTAGAAAAAGTATTTGATGGATGGCAAACTAAAGAAACTGATGAAGAAGGAAATGAAACATTAGTTGACGTAGATGAAAATTATAAACCAGAAGATAATACTGATAATGAATTAGTAGCTAAATGGAAAGAACAAGATAAAACAAATGAAAATACAACAGTTCTAGAAGATAACAGTACTGAAGGTGAAACAACTGAATTAACTATTGAAAGAGATGAACCAGTAGAAGAAACAGAACTAACACCACCAGTAGTAGAGACACCAATAGAAACTGAAACAAACTTATAAAGATTAAGCATTCACATACGAATGCTTTTTAAATGTCTTGAAAAATGATATAATACTACCAGAGGAAACATTATGACAATAACACTAAATAATCAAACATTTAACGTATTTATAACAAGAAAAAATAATAAGAATATGTATCTAAGAGTTAAAAAAGATGGTATATATATTTCTTGTAATTACTTTGTAACTGCCGCTATGATTAAATCATTCATAATGAAAAATGAAGAAGATATAATTAGAATGTATGAAACAGTACAAAGAAAAGAAAAAAAGAATGAAGAATTCTACTATCTAGGAAATAGTTATGATGTAGTAGTTCTAAACACAGTATCTAAAATAGAATTCGTTGGTAATCAAGTATTTGTTAAAAATAAAACATATTTAAATACTTTTCTAAAGAATGAATGTGAAAGAATATTTAATGAAAGAGTAAAAATATGTTATAATTTATTTGAGGAAGGTATTCCTTATCCTAAAGTAATGATAGGTAAAATGAAAAGAAAATGGGGTTATTGTAACAAAAGACAAGAACTTATAAAACTAAATTCTGAATTAATTAAATATAGTATAGATGAAATAGATTATGTTATTATTCATGAATTATGTCATTTCTTAGAATTTAACCATTCAAAAAACTTTTGGAAATATGTTAAAAAATATAAACCAAATTATAAAGAAAATACTAAAGTACTGAAGGAGGAATAATATGCTTATAACATCTAAAGACAATAATAGAATAAAAGAGATAAGAAAACTTCTAACTAAGAAATATTCCTTAGAAAAAGGATTATTCGTAATAGAAGGCGAAAACTTAATAGAAGAAGCACTAAAAAATCATATGTTAAAAGAACTATATGTTTTAGATGGAACTACTTGTAATTATGACTTTAACTATGACTATGTAACAGAAGATGTTATGAAAAGCATAAGTGATTTAAAAAGTACTCCAAGACTTTTAGGAGTTTCAAAGATACATAATACTAGTGAGATTGGAAATAAAATAGTAATACTTGATAATATACAAGATCCAGGTAATGCAGGTACTATAATAAGAACAAGTGTAGCATTCGATGTAGACACAGTTATATTTTCAAAAGACTCAGTTAGTCCATATAATGAAAAAGTATTAAGAAGTACTGGTGGTATGATATATAATACAAATATTATAATTGGAAATTTAGAAGAATTAATAGATAAAATAAAAGAAAAGAATATAAAAGTAGTAGGAACTTCATTAAAAAAATCAAAATCACTAGAAGAACTTGAAAAAATGAAGGAATTTGCTATAATATTTGGAAACGAAGGTAATGGTGTAAGAGAAAATATTCTAAGTAAGTGTGATGAAATTATTAGAATAGATATGAACCCATCATGTGAAAGTTTAAATGTTGGTGTTTCAGCATCTATAGTCTTATATCATTTATATAAATAAAGGGGAATTATTATGAGATTTATTTACATAGGAAAGGTGACTAATACACATGCCCTTAAGGGCGAAATAAGAATATTAAGTAATTTTGAATTTAAAGATAAAGTATTCACTAAAGGATTCAAACTATATGTAGGACATTTAAAAACTGAAGAAGTAATCGAAACATATAGACGACATAAACAATATGATATGATTAAATTCGTTGGTATAGATAATATTAATGATGTTATTAAATATAAAGGTGCAAGTGTATTTATAAATGAAGAAGATTTACATCTTGGTGATGATGAGATACTAACTGAAGAATTAATTGGTATGAAAGTATACAATGATAACTCTTTAGTTGGAAACATTACTGAATTTAGAGAAGATAATGGTAATAAGAATATAAGAGTTAATGATAAACTTATTCCATTTAATAAAGATTTTATATCTAAAATAGACAAACAAAATAGAGAAATACATTTTCATGATATAGGAGTATTCTTATGAAAATAGATATACTAACACTATTTCCTCATATGTTTGATGGATTCTTAACAGAAAGTATAATGAAAAGAGCCATTGAAAAAGGAAAAGTAGAAATAAATATAATAGATATAAGAGACTATACACCATATAAAAATAATCAAGTTGATGACTATCAGTTTGGTGGTGGTGGCGGAATGATTATGATGTGTGAACCTGTATTTAATGCAGTAGAAAGTATTAGAACAGAGGATTCTCACGTAATACTTTTAACACCTAGAGGAAAAACATATAATGAAAAGAAAGCATATGAATTAAAAGATAAAAAACATTTAATAATCATATGCGGACACTACGAAGGATTTGATGAAAGAATATACACTTTAGCAGATGAACTTATATCAATAGGTGACTTCATCTTAACAGGTGGAGAACTTCCATCAATGATGATAACGGATTCAGTAGTGAGACTAATAGACGGAGTTATAACAAGCACAAGTTTAGAATTTGAAAGTTTCAATGATAACTTACTTGATTATCCCGTATATACTAAACCTAGAAACTTTAAAGGAATGGAAGTACCAGAAGTACTAGTAAATGGTAACCATAAACTTATAAATGAATATAGAGAGAGTGAAAGAAGAAGAATAACAAAGGAATATAGAGACGATTTATTATAGGGTGATAAAATGAAATACGTAATAGAAAAAAATGGCAAAGATATGAAACTAGTATATTACAGTGTTAATATGGTAGGTCTTAATGTCGAACCTAAAAATGGAGTTCCAGGTCTTACTATCAAAGCTAAAAAAGTAATACTAGTTGATCCAGAACTTAGAGATGCCTATATAAAACAAAGAATAAACAAAAAAATAGATAGAGTTATTAAATTTATGTTACGTATTTTAAATGATGAAGATACCACTGAAGGCGACGTAGGTATGGTACTAGATGAAATAAATAAATTAAAAGGAATAGTTATTAAAAAATATAGAGAATATATGAAGGTAAGTGAATATAAAGCTCTACTTACTAAATTGATAATTATTGAAGAAGAATTTAAAAAGAATTATAATCAAAAATTATATATGAACTATATGAATGGTTCAATTTATGAAGAAAAAATAAGCGAGGGAAGAAGTAGATAATGAAAGAAGAATTTAAATTAATGAATTTAAAAGGTACTAGTGATTTCTTACCAGAAGAACAAATTATTAGAAATAAAATCACTGATACTTTAAAAGGTACATTTGAAAAATATGGTTTCTTACCACTTGAGACACCAATATTATGTTATTATGATTTACTAGCAAGTAAATATGCAGGTGGAGCTGAAATATTAAAAGAAGTATATAAATTTAAAGATCAAGGACTTAGAGATATAGGTTTACGTTATGATTTAACTGTACCATTTTCAAAAGTAATTGGTATGAATAAAGGATTAGTTTTACCATTCAAAAGATATGAAATAGGTAAAGTATTTAGAGATGGTCCTGTTAAACTAGGAAGAGCACGTGAATTTTATCAATGTGATGTAGATGCTTGTGGAACAGAATCACCTTATGCAGAAATAGAATACTTTATGATGGTAAAAGAAGCATTCCAAAAATTTGATATTGATATTGAAATAAGATATAACAATAGAAAATTCTTAAGCGGACTTCTAGAATATTGTGGAGTACCAACAGAAAGAGTTGGAGAATTCATAACATTAGTTGATAAACTAGACAAATTAGAAAGAGAAGATATAGAAGAAGAATTAGAGGATTGTACTTCTAAAGAAAATGTTGATAAGATATTTGAATACTTCAAATTAAGTTTAGATGAATTAACAAGTGAACTTAAGGATACAAACGTAGAACTTTTAAATGAAGGGTTAAAAGAACTAAATGATTTAAATAAATTAATTAAAGATTTAAACTTAGATATATGTGTATTTAAACCATTCTTAGCAAGAGGACTTGAAATTTATACTGGATGTGTATGGGAAGTATTTGATAGAACTGGAGAATTTAAATCAGCTCTAGGTGGTGGAGGAAGATATGATAACATCATAACTAAATTCTTACACAATGGAGAAGAATATCCAGCTATAGGTATGTCATTTGGTTTAGAACCTATTTATGCTTTATTAAAAGAAAAATGGTCAGAAACATTAAAGAAATATGATATTTATGTTTATGCATTTACAAATGATAAAAACTTATTTGAAATATCAAGTATGTTAAGAGAAAATGGATATAGAGTATTAACTGAACTTAATAATATAAAACTAAAGAAAGCAATGAATACTGCTAATAGAGAAAATATTGATAAAGTTATTATTATCGGAGAAGATGAATTAAAACAAAACTCAGTAACTCTTAAAGATATGATAACTGGTAATCAAGAGTTAGTTAAAATAGAAGACTTAGTAAAAACACTAAAAGAAATGTAATTAAACATTTCTTTTTTTATATAAAAAATGAACCATTAATAAATGGCTTTTAACACATAAAAAAAGTTCTCAATAGAGAACTAATATTCAAATGGTGACCCGTACGGGATTTGAACCCATAAATGCACGCGTGAAAGGCGTGTGTGTTAACCGTTTCACCAACGGGCCATTTATTAATGGTGGGCCTGAATGGACTTGAACCATCGACCTTTCGCTTATCAGACGAACGCTCTAACCAGCTGAGCTACAGGCCCCTAATCGCCACTTAATCGGCTGACTACTTAATAATACAGTATTTTTTGCAATAATGCAACACTTTTTTAACAAAAATATAAACATTTTTAATAAATTTTATAAAATATTGCAAAAATAAGCCTTTTATTGTAAAATTAATATGAAAATAGGAGGAAATTTATGAGGATAGAGGTATCAACAATCAATACTTTTGTAACAATAGCACTTATAATGCTCTCTATGACTTTTACAAGATCTATACTTGTTATGATAGGTGGCAATAAATTATTCAAAAAGGCATCAAAAAAAGAAACAACTGCTTTTTATCCAATAGTAAATTTATTTACACTCCTAGATATAACAGAAACATCAACATTTTTAGGAATATTATTTTTTGTTCCAATCGTAAATGTAGTAGTTCTATCAATATTATTTTATAGATTAGGATCATCATTTAATACATCAATGTTTTACAAAATAGGTTTAGTAGTTTTACCAATAGTATTTTATCCATTACTTGCATACGGTGATAAAGCATATAAACTAAATGACGAAGAATATTTTAAAGCGTTAGATAATGCGAGAGGTGAAAGCATAAACCTAATGACTCAAGAAGAAATAAAAGCAGAAAATAATGCTCCAGTAGATGCAAAACCTCCAGTGGATTCAATATTCAAATCAAATATAGAAATGATGGAAGAAGTAGCTCCATATAAAGCAGCTAAAGTAGACTTACTTGGAATGGAAAGATTAAAACAATCTACACCACAAGAAGAAATGTTTAAACCAATAGAACAAGTAGAACCACCAAAACCAGTAGAAGAAGAGTCAGAAGAAGAAAAGAAACCACAAAGTAAATTCACGACTGAATTAGATAAAAAAGATGAAGTTGAATTCTTGGATTTATAAAGTTAAATAATAGTAAATAAAAGTGTAAAGTAAACGTTTACACTTTTTAATTTTTTTTGTATAATATGAAATGGAGATTAGGTGATTATGGCAGAATATAATGAAAAATCAATTAAGATATTAGAAGGCCTTGAAGCTGTACGTAAAAGACCTGGTATGTATATAGGAAGTACTGATAAAAGAGGACTTCACCATTTAGTATGGGAAATTGTTGATAACTCAATAGATGAAGCTATCAATGGTTATGGTAAAAAAATAACAGTAACACTTACTAAGATTGGAAGTGTAAGAGTTAGCGACGAAGGACGTGGAGTACCAATTGGAAAACACTCATCAGGTAAGTCAACACCAGAAGTAATTTATACTGTATTACACGCAGGTGGTAAATTCGAAACAGATGGTTACAAAGTATCTGGTGGTCTTCACGGAGTAGGTTCATCAGTAGTTAATGCATTATCTAAATGGATGAAAGTAACTATATGTAGAGAAGGAAAAATATGTGAAATATCATTTAAGAATGGTGGACACGTAGATAAAGAATTAAAACAAATAGGTACAACTAAACAAACTGGTACTACAGTTGAATTCTTTCCAGATGAAGAAATATTTGGTAATGCTAGATTTAGTTACACAACTATATGTGAAAGAATGCAAGAAAGTGCCTTCCTTATAAATGGACTAACTATGGAAGTTATCGATGAAGAAGATGACAAACATAGTGTATTTAGTTATGATAATGGACTTGTATCATTCGTAGAATATGTAAATGAAGGAAAAGAACCACTACATAAAACAATAAGTTTTAGTGGAGAAAAGAATGGCATTGAAGTAGATATCGCTATGCAGTATACAAACACATACAATGAAAATATAATGTCATTTGTTAACAATGTTAAAACTGTAGATGGTGGTAGTCACGAAGTAGGATATAAAACAGCACTTACTAAAGTATTTAATGAATATATTAAAAGTAACAACTTATTAAAGAGTAAAGAAGGACTTGATGGAACAGATACACGTGAAGGTTTAACAGCAATAATAAGTTTAAAAATACCAGAAAATCTATTACAATTTGAAGGACAAACTAAAGGAAAACTAGGAACTCCTCAAGCAAGAACAGTAGTAGAAAGTATTGTATATGAAAAACTATCTTATTATTTAGAAGAGAATAAAGAAGCAGCTACAGCTATAATGGATAAAGCTTTAAAGAGTAAACTAGCTCGTGAAGCAGCAAGAAAAGCAAGAGCAGAAGCAAGAGCTGGAAAAGGTAAGAGTGGACGCGAGAAAGTACTTCTTGGTAAACTTACACCTGCCCAAAGTAAAGAATATAGCAAAAACGAACTATTCATAGTCGAAGGAAACAGTGCCGGTGGCACAGCAAAAAGTGGCCGTGATAAACGTCATCAAGCAATACTACCACTAAGAGGTAAAATAATTAACTGTGAAAAGTCAACAGTAGCAGATCTTTTCAAAAACGAAGAAATTAATACAATAGTTCATGCTATAGGAGCAGGAGTAGGAGCAGAATTTGACTACACTGAATCAAACTATGGAAAAGTCATAATAATGACCGATGCCGATGATGATGGAGCACACATTCAAACATTACTTCTAACATTCTTCTATAGATGGATGAGAGATTTAATAGAACATGGAATGCTTTATATAGCAGTACCACCTCTATACTTAGTTAAATATGGTAAAGACAAAAAATATATAAATACAAATGAAGAATTAAATGAATTTAAAGATACATTCAAAGGAAAATACACTATTCAAAGATACAAAGGACTTGGTGAAATGAATGCAGACCAATTATGGGAAACAACAATGGATCCAGCTACTCGTACACTAGTTAAAATCAAAATAGATGATAAAGCACTAGCTGAAAAAAGAGTAGGAGTCCTAATGGGAGATGACTCAGAAGTACGTAAAGAATGGATAGAAGAAAATGTAGAATTTACACTTGAAGATGATTATAAAGGGGGTAAATAATGGCTAAAGAAAAAGAAACAACGATTATAGAAAAGATAAATGACTTTGCCCTTGAAGAAATAATGGGAGAACGTTTTGGTAGATATGCTAAATACATAATCCAAGATAGAGCTCTTCCAGATGTTCGTGATGGACTAAAACCAGTACAAAGAAGAATACTTTATTCAATGTACAAAGACAAAAATACTTATGACAAAGAGACAAGAAAATCAGCAAAGACTGTAGGTAACGTTATAGGTAATTACCATCCACACGGAGATACATCAGTATACGATGCGATGGTAAGACTTAGTCAAAAATGGAAACAAAGAGTAATACTTGTAGATATGCAAGGAAATAATGGTTCAATAGATGGTGATGGACCAGCCGCAATGCGTTATACTGAGGCAAGATTAGCTAAAATAAGTAATATACTTTTAGAAGACATAGAAAAAGATTCAGTAGAAATGGCTCTTACATTCGATGACTATAGCTATGAACCAACAGTACTTCCTGCATACTTTCCAAACCTTTTAGTAAATGGTTCAACTGGTATAAGTGCAGGTTATGCAACAAATATCCCACCACATAACTTAGGTGAAGTAATAGACGCTACTATCAAAAGAATAGATAGTCCAAACTGTAGACTAGATACTATTATGGATATCGTAAAAGGTCCAGACTTCCCAACCGGAGGTATAGTTGAAGGAAAAGATGCACTTATAAAAGCATACACTACAGGAAAAGGAAAAGTAGTAGTAAAAGCAAGATATTCATTTGAATCAGTAAAAGGTAAAGATCAAATCGTAATAACAGAAATACCATATGATACATTAAAATGTAATATAATTCGTAAAATTGAAGAAATAAGACTTGATAAAAAAATAGATGGTATAGTTGAAGTACGTGATGAATCAGATAAAAATGATGAACTTAGAATAGTAATAGATTTAAAGAAAGATGCTAACAAAGATTTAATAATAAACTACTTACTTAAAAATACTGACTTACAAACAAACTATGCATTTAATATGGTAGCTATCGTTAATAGAACCCCAAAAACACTAGGCATCTTAGAAATGTTAGATGCATTTATAGTTCATAATAAAGAAGTAGTAACTAAAAGAACTAAATTTGATTTAGATGTAGACTTAAAGAAAATACATATTATTGAAGGCTTTATAAAAGCACTTGATATACTAGATGAAGTAATTAAAACTATTCGTAAAAGTAAAAATAAAAGTGATGCGATAGAAAACTTAATGCATGAATACGACTTCACTAAAGCACAAGCAGAAGCTATCGTAATGATGCAACTATATAAATTAACTAACACTGATGTAACAGAACTAAAAAATGAATTTGATGCGCTTACAAAAGAAATAGCATACTTTAGAGAAATACTTGCTAGTGAAGAAAAACTAATGGGTGTTATTAAAGATAAATTAAGAAGCATTAAGAAAGAATTTGCTGATCCTAGACGTACAACTATTAAAGATGAAGTAAGTGAAATCAAGATAGATACTCTAGATATGATTAGTAAAGAAGACTTTATAGTTTGCATTTCTAATAATGGATATGTTAAGAAAGTATCACTAAAATCATACAGTATGACTAATAATGAATATCCAGGAGTAAGAGAAAACGATTATATTGAAGGCTTCTATAAGATTAATAATATAGATACTGTATTATTATTTACAAACTTAGGTAATTATTTATTCTTACCAGTAAGAGAAATACAAGAAGCAAAATATAAAGATATTGGTAGCCATATTTCAAATTACATTAAAGTAAGTGATGGAGAAAAGATAGTTAAATCTATCGGAGTAGCTAAATTTGATGATACAGTTATTACAGCATTCACGAAACTTGGTATGGTAAAAAGAATGCTACTTAAAGATTTTGAAGTATCAAGATACACTAAACCAATCACAATGTTCAAACTAAAAGATAATGATGAATTAATATCTATAAATAAAAATGATGGTGAAGAAACACTTGTTATAACTAAAGAAGGCAACGCATTAAAATATAACACCAGTGAAATACCAGTAGTAGGCCTTAGAACAAGCGGAGTTAAATCTATTAATTTAAATGATAAAGATGAAGTAATTAGTGCATTCGTAGTAAGTGATTCAAAAGAATATGTAACATTATTTACTGATAGAAACACTGCTAAAAGAGTAAAAATAGATGAAATACCAAAAACTACAAGAGCCAAGAAAGGATCATCTATAATAAAGAGTCCTAAATCAAAAACATATAATTTATTTAAAGGATTCAATACAAACTCAAAAACAATATTTGGTATCCTTGATGGAGATATAGGCTATATGAAGTCAAGTGATATAAACATAATGGATAAACAAAGCGTAGGAAGTACAATAACTAAAAAGAATATAGAAGACATATTCGTAGTTACTAAACTTAAAGAAATAAAATTAGATAATGAAGAAATCAAAGAAACAAAGGAAGAAAAAACTGAAGAAACAAAGACACAAGAAGTAAAAAAAGAAAAGAAAGAAACTAAGAGTCAATTAACAATGAGTGATTTCTTCGAAGAATTTAAAATATAGAATTCCTTTTTGGAATTCTTTTTGTTATAATTAAAATAGGTGACGATATGAAAAAATATATAAGTTTAGTATTAATAATTTTATTAATTTTATCAGGCTGTGGTAAGAAAGGAAATACATCAAACAATACAGAAAATACTACAAAGTTTGAAATTAAAGAAGATTCATACTTTCTTTATCAAAATGAATCAACTAAAAAAGAAATATTTCTAAGTAAAGATGGAACAATTGTAATAGCTAATTGTGAATACACTTGTGATCTTGAAAAAGGAACATACACTATTAAGGATAACAAACTAAGTACTAATACTACCAAATATGACAATAATATGTGTACAGTCAATAATGATAATATAAATAAAGAATATGAGATCAAAGAAGATTATTTAATACTTAATAACGAATCATATACTAAAGTAGATAAAACTGAAGTATCAGATGTTGACTATTACAAAGATATAAACTGCAATAATAATAAACAACATGAAACAATGAAACCAAGCACTCCAAGGGAGAATTAATAAATGAAAACAATATATATAATAACTGGAATAATGTTCACATTACTTTTAATACTAGTATTCAAAATTAAAAAGCAAAATAATTTACTATCAAATAATACATTCTTTATATTAACTTTAAGCTTACTTATAGGATATATTTTGGAACTTTCTATTAATTTTCTAAGTACAATATCATTAAAACCAATAGTTTTAGAGACTTATACTAAACTATATTTAATATTTATAATATGTTGGTTCTCAATATTTAGTGTTTATACTTTTTTAATTAGTAAGAAAGATGATACATTAAATAAATCAATAATGATTATGTATGCACTTCTTACAATAGTATCATCAGTATCAATTATACTTTTACCTATAGATATAGACACAAATAATTTTATTTATTTAAGTGGAAACTCTATAAATATATTTAAGGTATTACTTCCATGTATGTTATGTATATTATTTCTAAGAACAATACTTAATAGAAAAGTAATATCTATTACTAAATATAATTATATATATGTAGCACTTGTATTATTATCAATATGTTCATTTTTAGAATTAAAGTATGAACTAAACATAATAACAACTATACTTTTATTTATAACTTATCTAGTGTTCTTAACTATAGAAAATCCAGCTTTAAAAGAATATGAAATAATTAATAATTTAAGATTAAGAGCATTAAAAGCTAATATGAATAAAACAGACTTTTTAAGTAATATTAGTCATGAACTAAGAACACCACTTTCATCTATTATATCTTCAATAGACGAAATAAAGAGTTACAACTTACCACCAGAATTTAAAGATAGTTTAAATGATATTATAGATTCATCATATTCACTTTTAGATATAGTTGGTAATGTAATTGATATAAATAAGATTGAAAATAAAGTATATGATATTAAAGAGAAAGACTATAGTATTAAAGAAACAGTTGAAAAACTAATTAAAATGAATACTAAAAAATATAATAAAGAAAATGTAGTATTTAAGTATTCTATTTCAGAAAGTACACCTCAAAATTTATTCGGAGATAAAACTAAAATAAAAGAAATTATAAATAATGTGTTAGATAACTCATTTAAATATACAAATAAAGGTAGTATATCTCTAACTATAAATAGTGAAATAGTAAGTGATATATGTAATTTAATTATTGAAATTAAGGATACTGGAATAGGTATTAAATCAGAAGATTTAAATAAAATATTTAATGGTAATGATATAGATAATGATATAAATAGTGACGTAGATAGCGATGGCCTAGGACTATTAGTAACAAAAGATTTAGTTAGCCTTTTAGGCGGAACTATAACAGTTAACAGCTATTATGGAAGTGGTAGTGTGTTCACTATAAAAATACCTCAAAGATTAAAAAATGAACTTGAAACTATAGAACAAACAAATACAACTAAATTTAATAATAAAAGAATATTATTAGTAGATGATGATAGACTTAATAATAGAATACTAAAAAGATTATTAAAGATTTATGATATAGAACTAGATACTTGTGAAAGAGGAATAGAATGTATTGATAAAATTAATAATGGTGAACAATATGACTTAATACTTATGGATATAATGATGCCAGATATGAATGGAATAGATACATTAAAAAAACTTAAATCTAATAAAAACTTCAATACTAAAGTTGTAGCCTTAACCGCAGATGCTTTATCAACATCAAAAAATAAATATTTAAAAGTAGGTTTTACTGACTACATACCAAAACCATTTAAAAAAGAAGAACTTGAACAAAAATTAAAAGAATTGCTAGGTGACTAACATGAAAACAACTATTATTATTCCATCATATAACCCAACTAAAAAAATAATTAAGTTAGTAAATGAACTACAAAAAGATTTTAATGACATAATAATAGTTGATGATGGAAGCAAAGAAGAAACAAAAAAGATTTATAATGAACTTTCTAATGTAAAAATTATCTATCATTATATTAATAAAGGAAAAGGAGAAGCAATAAAAACTGCTATAAAGAGTTTAAAAAATACTGATTCATTTATAACAGTAGATGCAGATCTCCAACACTCACCAAAAGATGTTCTAAGAATAAAAAAAGAGTTATTAAATAATGACATTGTACTTGGTACAAGAAATTTTAATAAAAAGAATGTACCATTCTCAAGTAAATTTGGTAATAAAATATCATCATTAGTTTTTAAAATCAAAACTGGAATAACTCTAAAAGATACACAAACAGGTCTTAGAGGAATAAATATTAAATATAAAGATTTATGTTTAAATACTAATGGAAGTAGATATGAATATGAAATGAACTTTCTTTATAACATTGCAAAAAATAAAATAAATTTTAAATGCATAGACATAGAAACAATATATGAAGATAATAATAAGGGTTCACACTTTCATGCAATAAGAGATTCCATACTAATTCATAAATGGATAATACCATTATTAATTATGATAGTATTATTAATTATTATAGTTATTTAATAAGAGAAATTAAGAAGTACTAGCTACTTCTTTTCAAATGTTTGACAAACAAAAAAATGAGTAGTATAATTGACCCATAAATCTTTGAAGTGGAGAAGTAATATATAGATGTTTTAAAGAGAGTTAGTGGAAGGTGGAAACTAATAAACTATATATATGAATAACATCACTGAGTGGAACATTGAAGTTATAGTAAATGTTCTCGGTTAATCCGTTATAAAAATAAAGTTAATAAGAGGGATGGTACCGTCTATTTTTTAGACTCCTTGTACTATCTCTCTTTTTTTAGAAAGGAAAGTGAAAATATATGGACGTTAAAGATTTATTTAAAAACATCACAAAATATGAAAATAAGGATGTTACTTTAGAAGGATGGGTTCGTAATAATAGAAATCAATCAAACTTTGGATTTATTGATTTTAATGATGGAACTTATTTTCAAAATTTACAATTAGTATATGAAAAAGAATTAAAAGACTTTGATAATATTAGTAAAATTAGAGTAGGAAGTGCTATAAGAGTAAATGGTACTATTGTTAAATCTGAAGGTAGTGGTCAAAGCCATGAAATGAAAGTTAAAAGTGTTGAAGTACTAGGAGACTCACCAGAAGATTACCCAATTCAACCAAAGAGACATACAAGAGAATTCTTAAGAGAAGTAGCATACTTAAGACCAAGAACTAATTTATTTAATGCAGTATTTAGAGTAAGAAGTGTAGCCGCTCAAGCAATACACGAATACTTTCAAAGTCATAACTATGTATATTTTCATAGTCCAATCATAACAGGAGCAGATTGTGAAGGATCAGGACAAATGTTCAAAATAACTACTCTTGATATGAATAATCTTCCTTTAGGGGAAGATAAAAAAGTTGATTTTAAGAAAGATTTGTTTGGTAAACAAACATATATAACAGGTTCTGGTCAACTTCATGGAGAAACTTTCGCATTAGCGTACAAAAAGATATATACATTTGGTCCAACTATGAGAACAGAAAACTCAAATACTAAAACACATGCTAATGAATTCTGGATGATTGAACCAGAAGTAGCATTTTGTGATTTAAATGGAATAATGGACATCGAAGAAGAAATGTTAAAATTTATAGTTAAATATGTTATGGACAAATGTCCTTTAGAAATCGACTTCTTTGATAAATTCGTAGAGAAAGGATTAAAAGAAAAACTTACTAAAGTATTAAATACTAAGTTTGTACGTATTACTCATAAAGAAGCAATTACTTTATTAAAAGAAGCAAAAGTTGACTTTGAATTTAAACCAGAATATGGCGAAGATATCGCTAAAGAACATGAAAAATATATAACAGAATACTTTAATGGACCAGTATTTATTACTAATTGGCCAAAAGACATTAAAGCATTTTATATGAAATTAAATGATGATAATGAAACAGTAGCAGCAGTTGACCTAGAAGTACCAGGATCTGGAGAACTAATGGGTGGAAGTCAAAGAGAAGATGACTACGATAAATTAATTAATAGAATGAAAGAAATGAATATACCAAGAGAAAACTTAGAATGGTATACAAATTTAAGAAGATTTGGAGGTTGTTATCACTCAGGATTTGGTCTTGGATTTGAAAGACTTATTATGTACCTAACAGGTATTGAAAACATAAGAGATGTAATTCCATATCCAAGAACACCTAACAACTGCGACTACTAGAAGGAGGAAAAAATGAAAGTAAATAAATATCGTACAATTATGATTAGTGACATAACAAACGATATGGTAGGTAAAACTATAGTAGTTAGTGGATGGGTTCAAAACATAAGAGATCACGGAGGAGTATTATTTTTAGACCTAAGAGATACAAGTGGAGTGTTACAAACTGTATCAAACGATGACTCAATGTTTAAAGGACTAGCTAAAGAATCAGTTATAAGATTAGAAGGAACACTTAGAAAAAGAAGTGAAGACACAATAAATGAAAAATTAAAAAGTGGAGAAGTAGAACTATTAGTAAGCAAACTAGATATGCTAGGTGAGTCACTACATGAACTTCCATTTGAAATAAGAGAAAGTAAAAGTGTAAGTGAAGACATAAGACTTAAATATAGATATTTAGACATGAGAAATGACAAAGTAAAAGATAATATATTACTTAGAAGTGAAATACTTCATTATTTAAGAAATAAAATGTATGATTTAAGTTTTACTGAAGTACAAACGCCAATCTTAACAGCATCTAGTCCAGAAGGAGCAAGAGACTTTGTAGTACCAAGTAGAAACTTCAAAGGTAAATTCTACGCTCTTCCTCAAGCTCCACAAATATACAAAGAATTATTAATGGTTGGAGGTTTAGATAAATATTTTCAAGTAGCACCATGTTTTAGAGATGAAGATGCAAGAAGTGATAGAACACTTGAATTCTACCAATTAGATCTAGAAATGAGCTATGTAGAAGAAGAAGAAATTTTAGAACTTGGTAGTGATATATTCTATGATGTATTTTCTAAATATTCAAACAAAAAAGTATCACCAAAACCATTTAGAAGAATCAGTTATATAGATTCAATGGAAATGTATGGAACAGACAAACCAGATTTAAGGAACCCACTTATTATTAAAGATATAAGTGAAATTTTAAAAGATACTACATTTGGCCCATTTAAAAATTCAACAATAAAAGCAATAGTAGTAGATGGTATAGGAGACAAATCAAACTCATGGTTTAATGAAGTAGTTGATTATGCTAGTAGTATAGGTATGCCAGGAATAGGTTACCTAACACTAACAAAAGAAAGAACATTCAAAGGACCAATTGATAAATTTTTAACAGATACTGAAAGAGAAAACTTAATAAAATACTTAGATATGAAAGAAAACAGCGTAGTATTCTTTATAGCTAATAAAGTATTAAAAGTGGCTCAAAAATTCGCAGGACTTATAAGAATAGAGCTAGGAAGAAAATTAGATTTAATAGATAAAGATAAAATAGAATTATGTATTATTAATGATTTTCCGATGTTTGAATATGATGATAAAACTAGAAAATATGAGTTCTGTCATAACCCATTTAGTCTTCCTCATGAAATAGATATAGAGTATAATAAAGATAATATTGATAAAGTTTTAGCTTATCAATATGACTTCGTTTGTAATGGTAATGAAATGGCTAGCGGAGCTATTAGAAATAGTAATTTAGATTCATTAGTAAAAGGATTTGAAGTAGTAGGATACACTAAAGAAGAAGTTGAAAAACGTTTTAGTAGTTTGTTTACTGCATTCAAATATGGTTGCCCACCTCATGGAGGAATGGCCCTTGGAATAGATAGAATACTAATGATTATTAAAGACGAAACTAACTTAAGAGAAGTACAAGCATTCCCAGCAAGCACAAGTGGTCAAGACTTAATGATGGGAAGTCCAAGTACTTTAGAACCAAAACAATTAGAAGAATTAGGTATTAAAATAAAGGAGGAATAATAATGAGTAATTTCACAAAAGAAATGATAGATGACTACGCAGATAAATTACTTATTGGTTTAACTGAAGAAGAAAGAACTAATATACAAGAAGAATTTGATGAAATAGAAAAAAACATGGATTTAATAAATGAAATACCAAATATTAAAGATACTGAACCACTTAGTTATCCATTCGAAATGATTCTTGATGATTTAAGAAGCGATGATGAAGTAGGCGAAGAAATTCCAATCGAAGAACTTCTTAAAAACTGTGATCAATATGAAGGCAGAGAAGTAGAAGTACCAAAGGTGGTGGGATAATGATAGCTAAAAGTATAAAAGAATTACATGAAGATTTATTAAATGAAAAAGTTACTTCAAAAGAACTTATAGATGAATCTTTAGAAAAATGTCATAGTATACAAGAAAAAACAAATGCTTTTGTTACAATTATAGATGATGCGAAAGAAACTAAAGTAACAGATGAACTAGTTAGTGGCATTCCATATGGTATTAAAGATAACTTTTCTACTAAAGATATTCTTTCAACTGGAAGTTCTAATACTTTAAAAGATTATGTACCATTCTTTGATGCAACTGCTGTAGCTAACCTAAAGAAAAAAGGGGCAGTTGGAGTAACTAAAACAGTTATGGATGAACTTGGTATGGGTGGTACTGGTACAACAGGACACACTGGTGTAGTACACAATCCTTGGAATTTAGAAAGAATGACTGCAGGTTCTTCAGCAGGTAGTGCAGCATCAGTTGCATGTGGATGCTATCCATTCGCATTAGGTAGTGATACTGGAGACTCAATTCGTAAACCAGCGGCATACTGTGGAATAGTAGGATACAAACCAACATATGGAATGATCTCAAGATATGGACTTTTCCCATTTGCATGTTCACTTGATACAGTAGGTGTATTATCAAGAAGTGTAGAAGATGCAGCTATCGCAGTAGATGCTATGAAAGGAAAAGACCCTAAAGATATGACATCTTGGGATTCAAGTAATATAGAACTTTATAAGAATCTAAATAAAGATGTAAAAGGTAAAAAATTATTCTATATAAAAGAAATAGTAGATTTAGATAACTATAAAAATCCAAGTGAAGAACTAAAAAGCCACATGGAAAACTTTCATAAAACAGTTGAACTTTGTAAATCTCTAGGTATAGAAGTAGATGAAATATCAATAGATAAAGCATTATTAAATGCAATACCAAGTGTATATGTAGTTATATCTTGTGCAGAAGCAACAAGCAATATGTCAAACTTAACAGGTATTATATTTGGCCCAAGAGGAGAAGGAGATAACCCAATGGCTATGATGAAAGATCATAGAACAAAAGGATTCTCACCATTAATTAAAAGAAGATTTGTAATTGGTTCATACGTACTACAAAAAGAAAATCAAGAAAAATACTTTATAAATGCTAAAAGAGTAAGAAGATTAATAGTAGATAAAATGAATGAATTATTTGAAAAATATGATGGTTTAATTCTTCCAGTTGGAAGTGGCCCTGCTAAATTCATTGAAGGAAGCAAAAACGCTCTTTCAAGTTCAAATAATGTTTTAGAGGATCACTTACAAATAGGCAACTTTGGTGGTTTTCCATCTGTTACTTTACCAAATGGATTTGTAAGTAATTTACCAGTAGGTGTAAATATAACAGGAAAAGTAAAAGATGATATAAACGTTTTAAATATTGCATATGCTCTTGAAAGTAATATGGAATATAAAAATCAAACAGCAAAGGAGGTACTATAATGGCATATAAAGCAGTAATAGGTTTAGAATTTCACTGCGAAATGAAATCTAATACAAAAGTATTCTCAAATGCAAAAAATAGTTTCTCAAAAGTAGCTAATGAAAATGTTGCTCCTGTAGATATGGCCTTTCCAGGAACTCTACCAGTAGTAAATAAAACATGTGTTAAAAAAGCATTAATGATGTCAATGATACTTAATTGTAAACAACCAGAATATATGGAATTTGATAGAAAGAATTACTACTATCCAGATCTACCAAAAGGATATCAATTAACACAATTCTTTAATCCAGTAGGCGTAGATGGAAAAATAGAAATAGATGTAAATGGTACTAAAAAAGAAGTATTAATTCATGATATACACTTAGAAGAAGATGCAGCATCACTTGATCACTATTATAATACTTCAACAATTGATTATAATAGAGCAGGCGTACCACTTCTAGAATTAGTAACAGAACCATGCCTTCATTCAGCAGATGAAGCACTAGCTTTCTTAGAACACGTTAAAAGTATTTATGAATATACCGATATTTCAGAATGTGATACTAAAAAAGGTCAAATAAGAGCAGACGTAAATGTATCAATAATGAATGAAAATGATACTGAATTTGGTACTAAAGTTGAAGTTAAAAACGTAAATAGTTTTGATGCTATTAGAAAAACTATTAACTATGAAATCAAAAGACAAAGCGAACTTAAAGATGCTGGACGTTATGATGAAGTAATACAAGAAACAAGAAGATGGGATGATGAATCTGGAACTACTATTCATATGAGAAGTAAAGCAGATGCTATAGACTATAAATACTTCACAGAACCAAATATTCCAAAATTTAGAATTACTAAAGAATTACTTGATGAAGTAAGAAGTAAAATACCAGTACTAGCTCATGAAAGAAAAGAAAAATATATTAATGAATATGGACTTTCTGAATATGATGCAGGAGTACTAACTAAAGATAAAAAAATATCTGATTACTTTGAAGAATGCGTAAGTCTTAAATGTGATCCAAAGAGTGCATGTAACTGGATTACAACTAGAGTACTAGGAGAACTAAATAAGAGTGAAGAAAATACTATAGATGACTTATTCATAAGACCAAACATGATAGTAGAATTAGTTTCACTTGTTAATGATAAAAAAATATCATCTGACCAAGCTAAAAAAGTATTTACTAAAATGTTAGAAGAAAAACTTACTCCAAAAGAAATAGTTAAAAAATATGATATGGAAGTTATAGAAGATGCAGGACTTATTGAATCACTAGTTAATGAGGTAATAAGTGAAAATGCTAAAGCTATAGAAGACTATCATAATGGAAGAACTAATATGTTAGATTATCTAGTTGGACAAGTAATGAAAAAATCAAAAGGAAAAGCAAATCCAATAGAAGCAAAAGCTAAAATGTTAGAACTTATTAAATAATGTCTCAAAAGAGACATTTTTATTTGTAAATATTTATAATAAAACTATAATAATTAAAAATATACGTGATATAATTAAAATGGAGAATGAGTATGAAAAGATTTTTGAGAAGTTTAATTATTTTTATTGTATTAACACTAATAGTAGGTGGACTTGTATATTATTTTAATTTAAATGAAAAGATAGAAAGTATGATTTCAAAGATGGGAATTAATATTGGTACAATATATGTAGAAAAACCAAAAGTGAAGATTATAGATGAAACAAGTAAATCAAGACCATATGCAGTATCTATTAACAATAATCATGCTGCTTGGCCACATGCTGGACTTCAAGATGCTTATATTGGATACGAACTTATCGCAGAAGGTGGTATTACAAGACTTATTGCTTTATTTAAAGATCAAACTACTGAAAAGATAGGTTCAGTTAGAAGTGCAAGACATTATTTTTTAGATTACGTTATGGAAAATGATGCTATATTTGTCCACTACGGACAGTCACCTCAAGCAAAGTCAGATCTTGCATCATTAAGTATTAACAATGTTAATGGAATGTATGATGCTAAAGGATTCTTTAGAGATAAAACATTAAAAAGAGCATGGGAACATACAGCATTCACTTCAATCGATAGAATAAACACGGTAGTAAAATCAAAAAAATATAGAACTACAACCGAAACTCAATTATTAAAATATAGTCCTATAAAAGTAGACCATTCAAAAGATGAAACACTAAAGACAGCAAATAAAGTATCTATTAAATACTCAAATTATCAAACAACTTCATATGAATACGATCCTGAAAATATGAATTATAAAATGTTCATGGGAGGAGAAGCTCATACAGATTTAGTTACTAAAAAACAATATACTGTTAAAAATATAATAACTTATCAAGTAAAAAACACTTCTTTAGGAGATAAAAAAGGAAGACAAGATTTAGATAATATAGGTAGTGGAGAAGGATATTATATTTCTAATGGTGAAGCTATTAAAATAAAGTGGAGTAAATCAAGTAGAGATGCTAAAACAAAATATACATTAATGGATGGAACAGAACTAGTTGTTAATGATGGAAACACATGGATTCATATTCAACCTAAAGGCGAAACATTAAAAATAGAATAAAATTTATTACTGAGAATATAATTTAATAAAAAATGTTGAAATATTATTTTATTAATGTTAGAATAATATTGATAAGAATAAGGAGGAACCTATGGATAGTATACTAAGTTTTTTAGCAGACAATTATAAATGGTTTATGTTGGCAGCAGTAATTTTACTGTTTGCATTAATCGGTTTCATTGTAGATGGAAAAAAGAAAAAGAAAAATGAAGAAGTTGTGCCTGTACCAAATGCAGATGCTCAAGCTCAAGCAGCAGCAGGAGTAGCACCAACAAGTGTAGCAAATCCTGAACCAGTAGCACCAGCTCCAGCAGAAGAACAAGGACTAGTTATTGAAGAACCTTCACTAAATAATGTTGAAGCAACTAGTACTGAAGTCAATATTGGAACAGAAGAAGGAAGTATTTTTGGAACACCAGAGATGCAAGCCCCTGCATCAGTAGAAACAACTGCAGAAGATCCAGCTGTTACAGAAGGACCAACTTTAATTATTGAAGATAAAGAAGAAGCGACTCCAGAAATGCAAGCACCAGTTCAAAGTGAACCTGCACCAGTTGCAGCACCTGAAATGGTAGCTCCTGAAGTAACACCAGCCGCTCCTGTAACACCAGAAGTAGTTGTTAGTGAACCAGCTCCTGCAATGGCTCCAGTTGAACCAACACCTGTAGTAACAGAACAAACTCCAGAAGTTGCACAAGTAGTAACTCCAGAAGCTCCAGTAGTAACTGCAGCACCTGAAGTACCAACTGCACCAGAAACACCAAGCACACCAACAACACCAATTCAATAAATAAAAAAATTAACTGGAAATAAAAGTTTCCAGTTTTATTTTGTAATCAAAAATGGTAAAATATATAATGGTGAATATAATATGAAAAATAAGACTATAAAGATTTTATTTATATCTTTTATTATTATGGTTATTCTTAGTTTTATAGGACTTAGTTATGCATATTTTACTTTAGAAGTTGAAGGAACTTCTAAAGATATAGTTATGAATACGGGTGACTTAAAACTTGAATATAGAGATGAAACTGAGTTAAAGTTAGTTGATGCGATGCCTGGAGATACAGTTACTAAAGTTATAACTGTCAGTAATGTTGGAACTAAAAATACAACTTATTCTCTATATTGGGGTGACTTAATTAATACAATTGAAAACTATGAACTTCATGTATCGTTAGATTGTAAGAGTTATACTGACTATAACAATAAAACTACAAGTGGAACATGTAATGACATTTATAGAGCAGTACCAATTAGTAGTACTGTAACTGATGGTTATATAAAAAAGAATATATCAATAGATGCAGGTATCACTCAAGAATATACTGTCACTATAAAGTTTGATAATAAAACTTATCCACAAGATTCAAATATGAATAAAACATTTACTGGTAAGATTGGAATAGAACCATATCAAGCACCAGAAGCTGTTTATTGTACATTTGATGGAGAAATGGTACAAGGAGCAGAGTATGTTAATGGTCAATATACTTATAGATATATGCAAGAAGTTAATAATGTTTCAGATGATACACTTGAATGGGTTAACATGTCAGTGGATGGTTGGGGAGTTTCTTTAACTGATAAAGAAAGTACTGACTCTGTTACAAGTAAGGTTTGCACATATATAAATAATAAGCCTGTTATATCGATGTCAAATATGTTTTTTGGAAGCAAATCAGCTTCAATAGATTTATTAAATATTAATACAAGTAATGTAGTTAATATGAGAGGTATGTTTAAAAAAAGTAGTGCTACTTCTATAGAAGGATTAAGTGGTTTTGATACAAGTAATGTAACTGATATGTCTTATATGTTTAGTGGTAGTAATGCTTCTAAACTAGATGTTGGAGATTTTAATACGAGTAATGTAATTACTATGTATGATATGTTTTTTAATACGAAAACCACTGAACTAGATATAAGCGGTTTTAATACGAGTAAAGTAACTGATATGTCATGGATGCTTCAAAGAACTCAAGCGACTATTTTGGATGTAAGTAATTTTGATACTAAAAATGTTACAAAGATGGAAGGAACATTTTCAGAAAGTGTAACTAAAGTTTTAGATTTGAGTAGTTTTGATACAAGCAATGTTACTTCCATGTATAAAATGTTTTATAAAGCTAATTCTGAAGTAATTGATGTTAGTGATTTTAACACAAGCAAAGTTACTAATATGCGTTATATGTTTTCTTTGAGTCAAGCAAAAACATTAGATGTGAGCAATTTTGATACAAATAAAGTTACTAATATGAGTGGTATGTTTTATGGTAGTCATGCGACGTCATTAGATTTAAGTAATTTTGATACTAAAAATGTAACTGATATGTCTTATATGTTTAATAGTACACAAGCAACTTCAATTAATATAAGTAATTTTGATACAAGTAAGGTTACTAATATGTTTGGTATGTTTGCAGTAACAAATGTGACTAATTTAGATGTAAGTAGTTTTGATACAAGCAATGTTACTAATATGGGAGAAATGTTTGTAAAAACTGCTCTTACCTCACTTGATATTGGCAATTTCAATACAAGCAAAGTTACAAATATGCGATCTATGTTTCAAAAATATAAAGGAAGCATATTGGATGTAAGTAATTTTGATACGAGTAATGTAATTGATATGAGTTATATGTTCAGTATTACTCAAATGCCTTTGATTGATATAAGCAATTTTGATACAAGCAAGGTTACTGGTATGGAAGGACTTTTTTGGCGAAGTGAAGCAACTACTATTGTAGGTTTAGACAAATTAAATACAAGTAAAGTAACTAATATGTCTGGTATGTTTAGAGAAAGCCATGCAACAACATTAGATGTAAGTAAGTTTAATACAAGTAATGTAACAAATATGAGTTATATGTTTTTTAAAAGTGAAGTAAATGCATTAGATGTAAGTAGTTTCGATACAAGTAAGGTTACTGATATGAGAGCTATGTTTCAAGGATATAAAGGAAAAACATTAGATGTAAGTAAGTTTAATACAAGTAATGTTACTGATATGAGACAAATGTTTAATGATACACGAGTTACATCATTGGATGTAAGTGCTTTTGATACAAGTAAAGTAACTAGTATGAGTTTTATGTTTTGTATGTGTGATTCTGTTACTTTAGATGTAAGCAATTTTGATACAAGCAATGTAACTGATATGAGTTATATGTTTGGAGTAACTAAGTTTAATACAATTAATGTAAGTAACTTTAATACAAGCAATGTAACTGATATGAAATATATGTTTGATCATAGTAATGCTTCTTCTCTAGATTTAAGCAGTTTTAATACTTCAAATGTGACTAATATGTCATATATGTTTAGAAACTCTTATAAACTTACTACAATTTACGTAAGTAATAAATTTTTGACTAATAAAGTTACTAGTTCATCTAATATGTTTAGTGGTGATACTAAACTTGTAGGTGGTGCTGGTACAGTATATGATAGTACTAAAGTAGATAAAACTTATGCTAGAATTGATGGAGGAACTAGTAGTCCTGGATATTTCACAGCAAAACAATAAAAATAAATAAAACTATTGAAATTTACTAATTATTTTGATAAAATCTAATACATTGAAAGACGAGTAGAATAAAAATACTTTATAGAGAGTTAGTGGTTGGTGTAAACTAATAAGTACTATATTTGAAGCTACTTTCACTTATGAGTTAATAGCTCACGTGGAAATACGTTACATTAATTAAGTTAATTAAAGGATGGTACCGTCTATATGACTCCTTGTGTACTATCCTTTTTTATTTTAGGGAGGAAATTATGAATATTAAAGATTTGTACATTGATTTTTTTGTTAGTAAAGGACACAAACAAATACCAAGTGCGCCAGTAGTACCTGAAAATGATCCAAGCGTATTATTTAATACAGCTGGTATGCAACCTCTAATACCATATCTTATGGGACAAACTCATCCATATGGTACTAGACTTTGTGATTATCAAAAATGTATTAGAACAAATGATTTAGACAATATTGGAGACACTTATCACCATACATTCTTTGAAATGTTAGGTAATTGGTCACTAGGAGACTATTTTAAAGATGAAGCAATAGAATGGAGCTTTGAATTTTTAACAAAGGTATTAAATATACCAGTTGAAAGACTTGCTGTAACTGTATATGCAGGAAGTGATAACATTCCATTTGATGAAGTTTCATATAACAAATGGTTAAATTTAGGAATTAAGAAAGAAAGAATAGCAGAAACAGTAGATGATAACTTCTGGATAGCAGGAGAAGCAGGACCATGTGGACCAGACTCAGAAATGTTCTTTTGGAGAAGTAATGATCCTATTCCTGAAGTATTTGATACTGAAGATGAAAGATGGGTTGAAATCTGGAACGATGTATTTATGCAATATAATAAAGCAGCTGACGGAACAATAACAGAACTACCTAAAAAGAATGTAGATACTGGTATGGGAGTAGAAAGAGTAACAGCAATCCTAGAAGGAGTCAACGATAATTATCTATCAAGTATATTTAAAGATGTAATAGAACTTATATCTAAAATAAGTAATTTACCATATGAAGGTAATGAACAAAGTATGAGAATAATAGCTGATCACTTAAGAACAAGTGTATTTATTAGTGCAGACTACGCAGGAGTAAAACCAAGTAATGTAGGTCAAGGATACATCCTAAGAAGATTAATTAGACGTGCTATTAGACATGCTAAAAAATTAGGAATAGATATTTCTAGTAATTGGGAACAAGAAATAGCAAAACTAATTATATCTAAATATGAAAAATATTATTCTGAATTAAAAGATAATAAAAATACTGTTTTAGAAGTATTAAAAAACGAAAAAGAAAAATTTAATAGAACTTTAGAAAAAGGTTTAAGAGAATTTGAAAAAGTAACTAAAGATAATAAAGATATAGATGCAACTACTGCATTTAGATTATATGATACTTATGGATTCCCAATCGAGTTAACAGTTGAACTTGCTCATGAAAGAAATATTAATGTTGATGAAGAAGGGTTCAAAGAAAAATTTAAAGCTCATCAAGAACTATCAAGAACAGCATCTGCCGGACAATTTAAAGGTGGACTTAGCGGTAACAATGAAATAGAAACTAAATACCATACAGCAACACACTTACTAAATGCAGCATTAAAAGTAGTTGTTAATAAAGATGTTCATCAAAAAGGTAGTAATATCACTGATGAAAGAATGAGATTCGACTTTAGTTGTGATCATAAACTAACTGATGAAGAAAAACAAAAAACTGAAGATTTAGTTAATGAATGGATTAAAGAAGGCCTACCTGTAACAGTAGAAGAAATGAGTAAAGAAGATGCTGTTAAATCAGGAGCAGAGTGTATGTTCATTGAAAAATATCCTGATATCGTTACAGTATATACAATTGGAGATAATATTTCCAAAGAACTTTGTGGAGGCCCACATGTTAAAAATACAAACGAACTTGGACATTTCAAAATAGTAAAAGAAGAAGCATCTTCTTCTGGAGTAAGAAGAATAAAAGCAATATTAGAATAAGTACTTAGGTACTTTTTCTTTTTTATAAAAATTGTTATAATACAACCAAGGAGCAATAGATGATTAAAGATTTATGTTTTGAAATAATTCAAAAATGTCCTAACGAATGTATATTTTGTTCATCACTAGCAAGTATAAATAAAGTAACAATTATAAAATTTGATACATTTAAAAAAACTTTGGATTATATATTATCAAAAAGTGGAGTGGAAGAATTATCATTTTCAGGTGGAGAACCATTTTTAAATCCTGATTTATTCAAAATGATAGAATACGCAAAAAGCAAAGGCATTAGAGTTGTTTTATTTACTAGCGGAGTCAAATGTGCGCATAAATTAACTGAAGAAGAATTAAAATTAATGATGGAAAGCGATATAAAAAGATTTGATCCAAGTGAAGAAGATAAAGAAAATATTAAAAGAAAATTACAAAAAATATATAAAATGGTATACAAAAGAGAATATACAAGTATATCAAAGAGCGAATTAGAAGCATTGAAAAACTTAGGTTTAGATAAAATAGTATTTGATTATCAAGGCTCAAATAGAGAAGAATATAATTTATTGATGGGTAAAGATAATTTTTGTGAAGTATCAACATCAATAATAAGGGCTTGCGAAGTAGGTATAGAAACAGATATACACTTTATACCCATGAAATGTAACTATAAATCTTTACTCGATATAGTGGAATTATTAAATATAGCAGGGGTTAAAAACCTAAGTTTATTAAACTTTGTACCTCAAGGAAGAGGAAAAGTTAATGAATCTAAACTTAAGATGAGCAAAGAAGAGTATGAAGAATTTAGAAAGATAGTTAAGGAAGCAAATGAAAGATTCAATGGTAAAATTAGAATAGGAATACCTCTTGATAGCAGCAATTCTCATAAATGTACAGCAGGTTTAAGCAAACTAGTTATTAAATATGATGGAACTATACTGCCATGCCCAGCCTTCAAAGAGTATGATAGTGAAATACTAAGAAAAAATGGGTTTAGAGTATTAAATATTTATGAAAATTTAGAAGAACTTGAAATTCATGAGGGAACGAGAAACTATCCTTTATGTAAAAAACTATATAATTTTATTGGCAATATATAAAAATAATGATACAATTTTTTTAAGAATAGGGAGAATTTATGAAAAAGAAAATATTTTTAGTAATTGTACTGATGACTTCGCTTTTGTTACTAACAGGTTGTGGTAAGAAAGTGTTAACTATAGAAGAATTTACTTCATCATTTGATACAAATAAATACACAGTAGGTGAGTATGAAAATGGTCAAATAGATACAATTATAGATGGCTTAGAAAGAGGAGCATACATAACAAATGGTTCATATAGTATTGATTTCTATATTCTAGAAAATACCACTAAAGCAAGCGATTTATTTAAAGATGAAAAAGAAACATTTAAAGCAAACAAAGAAGGAAAAACAACAGAAAACTCTATAAAGTCAGGTAACTTCGAATCATATGAATTAACTACTAGTCTTATGTATATGTATACTTGTAGAGTAGATAATACACTTTTATATGTCAGTGCTAACGTAGAAGATAAAGATGAAATAAAAAAATTAGTTAAAAATCTTGGATACTAAAAATAGCCATATTCATAAGAATATGGTTTTAATATGAAAATATGTTATAATTTAAGAGGTGAAGAAAATGAATATATATGATTTTACTTTAGAAGAACTTGAAAACTTTTTAGTAGAAAATGGTTTTAAAAAATATAATGCTACTCAAGTTTTTGAAGGAATATATAAAAAAAGAGTTACTTCTTTTGATGAGATAACTAATATAAGTAAGGATTTAAAGACTTTTTTAAATAATAATTTTGAAATAAAATATTTAAAAGTATTAGATGAATTAAAAAGTGAAGATACTAACAAATATTTACTTGAAGTAAAAGATTCTAGTATTGAAGTAGTACTAATGAAACATAATTATGGAAATAGTATATGTATAAGTACACAAATTGGATGTAATATGGGTTGTGCTTTTTGTGAAAGTGGTAAACTAAAGAAATTTAGAAATCTAACTACATCTGAAATTATATTAGAAGTTTTAACTATAGAAAAACTAGAAAATATTAAAGTAGACAATATAGTTGTAATGGGAATAGGCGAACCATTTGATAATTTTACAAATCTAGTAAAAGCTATTAAGATATTAAATTGTCCAAAAGGAATTGATTTAGGTTCTAGAAGAATTACTGTAAGTACTTGTGGAATAGTACCAAAAATAAAAGAGTTTGCTGACCTAGATACACAAGTAAATTTAGCAATAAGTCTTCATGCTCCAAATCAAGCAATACGAGAAACATTAATGCCTATTAGTAAAGCATACAAAATGGATGAATTAATGTCTGCAGTAGACTACTATATTTCTAAGACTAATAGAAAAGTAACAATGGAATATATTTTATTAGAAGGAATTAATGACAGCATAGAAAATGCTAAAGAATTAGCTAATCTCTTAAAAGGTAAACTTGTTTATGTAAACCTAATACCATATAACAGTACAAGTAGTAATTTTAAAAGAAGCTCAAAAGAAAGAATAAATGCATTCTATGATGAACTAGTAAAACATAAAATTAATGTTCAAATGAGAAGAGAAATGGGTAAAGGAATTAAAGGTGCTTGTGGACAATTAAAAGCAAGCCATGAAAGCAATAATATATAAGAGAGGAATTATAAAGTGTTTAAAGAAACTAAAAAAATTAGTGTTGATTCAAATCAAATAAAAAATCAAATAGAACTGGCAAGAATAGCTAGAAATAGTAAAATTGATAGATCAGAAACATGTTTTGCTGGAAGCAGTAGACAAACAGTCGAAGAATATTTAAAAGGTAAAGAAAGAGCAAAAGTACTTTCAAAAAAATGGTTTTAAAGTAAACTGATTTTACAGAGAGATAAAGTAATATCTTTAAAATGAAAATATTTTATGATATACTTAAATCAAATAATGTAAATATAGTAATAAAGAAGAACAAGTAGCAATTTATCAGTTACATATGAATGATCATAGTAAATGGTATTTCTACAACAATAGATAATTTACATTTGAAAAAGAAGGTGAAAAATGAAGACTTGTTATCAAACAGACCCAGGAAAAGTAAGAAGTCATAACGAAGACTCAGTAACAATAATCAAAAATATGAGTGATGAGTATTTGTTAGTAGTAGCTGATGGAATGGGTGGACATAAAGCTGGAGAAGTTGCAAGCTCTTTAGTGGTAACTGAACTTGGTAAAAGATTTGCTGAATTATCAAGTATAGGTACTAAAGAAGAAGCAGTAATCTGGTTAAAAGAAATAATAGATGAAGTAAATGTTAAGATACTTAAATATTCTGAAGAACATATAGATGCTAGTGGTCTTGGAACAACTTGTGTTTGTTCAATACTAACTAAAGATTTCCTATTATTTGGAAACGTAGGAGATTCAAGTGGTTTTGTATTTAAAAAAGGAAAACTATACAAAGTTACAAAAGATCATACATTAGTAAACATCTTACTTGAAAATGGAGAACTAACTGAAAGTGCAGCAAAAAATCATCCACAAAAGAATGTACTTATGAAAGCACTAGGTGCAGCAGAAACAATAGAAATGGATATTTTTGATGTAGAACGTACAGTAGATGGAATTTTCTTATGTAGTGATGGACTTACTAATATGTTAACAGTAGAACAAATGGAAAAAGTATTAAATGATAAAGAATTAGATATAGAGGAGCAAGTAGATAAATTAATTATGAAAGCTAATACTCGTGGGGGAAATGATAATATTACAATTGCTTATGCAAGAATGAGTGGTGAATAGTGTGATAGTTAAAGGTTCTAAAATTAACGATAGATATCAAATCATTAAAACACTTGGAGAAGGTGGAATGGCTAATGTATATTTAGCACATGACACAATACTTGATAGAAATGTAGCTGTTAAAGTACTAAGAGGAGATCTAGCAAACGATGAAAAATTCGTACGTAGATTTCAAAGAGAAGCACTTTCAGCATCAAGTTTAAGTCATCCAAACATTGTAGAAATGTATGATGTTGGAGAAGATGATGGTCAATATTATATAGTAATGGAATATGTTGACGGAATGACTCTAAAACAAGTATTAAAGAAAAGAGGACACTTATCTGTTACAGAAGTTATTGATATAATGTTACAAGTAACAGATGGTATGGCTCATGCTCATGATGCCTATATTATCCATAGAGATATAAAGCCTCAAAATATAATGATACTTTCAAATGGTATGATAAAAATAACTGACTTTGGAGTAGCAACAGCACTTAACTCAACACAACTAACGCAAACAAACTCAGTTATGGGAACAGTACATTATCTACCACCAGAACAAGCAAATGGAAAAGGCTCAACTATAAGAAGCGATATTTATTCAATGGGAATAATGATGTATGAACTTCTAACTGGACTTGTTCCATATAAAGGAGATAACGCTGTAGAAATAGCTTTAAAACATTTAAAAGAACCACTTCCAAGCGTAAGAAAATTTAATAGTAGCATACCTCAATCAATAGAAAATGTTATTATTAAAGCAACAGCTAAAAATCCAAAAAATAGATATACAGATGCAAGAGCTATGCATGAAGACTTAAAAACAGCGTTAGATGAATCAAGACAAAACGAAAAAAGATATGTTTATCCATATCCAGAAAATGACCTAGAAGAAACAAAAGTACTTGATAAAGATCTAGAACCATTAAAAAAAGAAACAACTAAGAAGAAAAAAGCAAAAGAAGTAGAAGATGAAGAAGACTTCCTAGATGAAAAGAAAAAAGGTAATAAAACATTAATAATAATAGCTAGTATCTTTACAGCATTAGTTCTAACAGTTACAATAGGAATGACTATTTACTTTGAAAAAACAAAAGTAAAAAATGTTACTATACCAGATGTATCTAATAAAGAACCAGTAGATGCAGCAAACGAACTAACTGACTTAGGATTTGATGTAGATACAGAATATAAATATGAACCAAGCGATACAATAGAAAAAGGTAAAGTTGTTAAAACTAGTCCAGAAATAGGTTCTAAAAGAAAAACTGGTACAAAAATAATTATTTATATTTCATCAGGTGCAGCTGCATACATAGTAGAAGATTTTACTGGAAAGAATTACTTAGAAGCTAAAGGTAAAATTGAAGCACAATGCGAATGTAATGTAACTATCGAAGAAGAAATAGTAAGCGAAGACAAAAAAGTAAAAGAAGAGACAGTTCTAAGAACTGAACCAGCAGCTGGAGAATCAAGTAAACTTGGTAATCAAATTAAAATTTATATTCCAAAAGTAGAATATAAATATCCAGACTTTACTAATGGATACACAATTGAACAAATAGAAGAATTTGCAAGTAAACACGAATTAAAATTAGAATATAAATATCAAGAAAGTACCACAGTAGCAGAAGGTACAATAATAAGACAAAGTAGGGCAGCATCTTCAGTAGTAACTCCAGGAGCAACATTAGTTATAACAGTAGCTAAAGCACCAGAAGTAACACCTGAACCTGAGCCAGACACTGATACAGGGGAATAATATGAAAGGCAAAATAATATGTATTAATAAATTTATACATAGAGTATTATTAGAAAACAATACTATAATAGACACTAGAACTAGAGGGAAACTACGTAATCAAAAAGTTTCCCCAGTTGTAGGTGATAACGTAATTGTAGATGTAACTAATAAAACAATAGAAAAAGTCGAACCAAGAAAAAACTACCTGGAAAGACCACTTATTGCAAATATAGATAAACTTCTAATTGTAATGAGTACATCTATTCCAGTTTTTTCTGATTATCTAATAGATAAATTCTTACTAATCGCAAACTATAATAATATAGAACCAATAATCATAATAACAAAGACAGATATGATTACTATGAAAGAAAAAGCAGAAGTAAGAAAATATATGAATTACTATAGAAAACTAGGTATAAAAGTATATATTAATACAAGCATAGCTAAAATAAAAAAAGAATTTAAAAACTCAACAGTAGCCCTTTGTGGACAAACTGGTAGTGGAAAGTCATCATTATTAAATAGAGTTGATGCTTCACTAAAATTAAAAACTGGTGAAGTATCACTTTCACTTGGTAGAGGCAAACATACTACAAGATTAGTAGAACTTCTAGAAGTAAACGATGGACTTATCGCAGATACACCTGGATTTAGTTCACTTGAAATAAATATCCCATCAAAAGAAATAAAAAAATATTATCCTGATTTCAATAAACCATGTAAGTATAGAACATGTACTCATGTAAAAGAAGATGGATGCGAAATAATAAAACTAGTTGAGAATGGTAAAATTCCAAGATGGAGATATGACAATTATTTAAAATTTATGGAGGAAACAAAATATGAAAGTAAGCGTTTCAATACTATCAAGTAGTATAAAACCACAAGATATAGTAAAAAAACTTGATAATACAAAAGCAGACTATATACATGTAGATATAATGGATGGAAAATTCGTAGAAAATAAAACATGGACTATTAGTGAAGTAAAAAAAATAGTAAGTTATTCTAAACTACCACTAGATGTTCATTTAATGGTTGAAAACCCTTCTAAATATATAGAAGACTATGCTTTATTAAATACAAGCTATATAACATTTCATTATGAAGCAGTAAAAGATATAGATAAAATGATTAATGAAATAAAAAACTATGGTTTAAAAGTAGGTATAGCTATAAACCCGGAAACTGATGAAAAAGTACTTTATCCATATTTATCTAAAATAGATCAAGTATTAGTGATGAGTGTACACCCAGGTAAAAGTGGACAATCTTTTATAGAGAATACTCCAAATAAAATAGAAAACTTAAAACAAGAAATAATTAATCAAAATGCTAAAACTATCATATCAGTAGATGGTGGTATAAACGATGAAACTGGTAAGATTTGTGTAGATAAAGGAGTAGATATGTTAGTTTCTGCTTCATACATTCACAAAGACATTATAAATAATATAAACACATTAAAAAAACTATAATTTATGTTTCATAAGTCCAATTGACTATGAAACTTTTTTATTATATAATTTTAATGGAGAATAGGTGATAAACATGTATATAGATAAAATTATTAAGAAAGAAACAATTACATTACTTATATCAGTAGGTCTATTATTAATAATATTTATAGGTGTTTCCTTTGCTTCATTCTTTAAAATAGATGAAGGAAAAGACAATGTGGTAGAAACAGGAGACTTAAATATATCATTCTGTAATGATTCTACATGTGACACTACTTATGAAAATATAGGTCAAGTTATTGGTACTACTAAGCAAGATGGTACTTCTGTTCCAGCTTCTATTTATCCTTATCCAAATGATGGAACCTATTCAAATGCAACACCTTACATCTTTAAAGTAACAAATACTGGTACTATGGATGCAACAGTAACTATAAAATTAAAAGAAGACGAAGACTTTCTTCCAACTGGAGACTATTCAGAATATCAAAGACTAACTAGTCTATATTCAGAACATCTAAAAGTTGCTGTCAGAAAAAAAGTATTAGCATCAGGTTCAGAACATCAATTAGGTGATGTTGACTTAAATGGAATTGTTAACTATGATGATGCAACGCTTCTTGTTGATATTGCGACAAAAAATATTACTCCAACTGATGAACAAAAAAAGGTAGGAGACATAGATGGCGACGGAGAAATAGATGCGAATGATGTTGACTATTTAAATGAAGCTATAAATGGACAAAATGATCATATGATGAGAATGACACATATAAATTCATTTAGTACTCTTTCAAATAATATAATATATAGTGGAGATAAAATAGCTCCAGGAGAAAGTGAAACATACTTTTTATGGTTATACATGGATGAAACAACACCTAATCAAGCACAAAAGACATATTTTGTTGGTAACTTAAATATAGAAGGTGAATTCGTACCTGATAATATTCCATTTAGTGAAGCATCATGGTCAAACATAGCAAGCAATATAAGAAGTGGAAATACTGGTGCTTATAAAGTAGGAGATACTAAAGAAGTAGACCTAGGAACTCTAGGAAAACATAATGTAAGAATAGCAAATATCTCAACGCCTAGTGAATGTTCAACTAGTGGTTTTTCTCAAACTGCTTGTGGCTTTGTGCTTGAGTTCGAAGATATAATAACAAAATATGCTATGTATTCACAAAATGCAACTGAAGCAGGTTGGCCTTCATCACAAGCAAGAACTTTCTTGAATGAAAATATATATAATTTATTACCAAGTGATTTAAGATCAGTAATAATTGATACAAAAGTAATTTCTGGAAATGGTGACAAGACAAGTACTACGACAGATAAAATATATTTGCTAACTCCTCAAGAAATATATAGTAATTTTAAAAGTGATTTGGCTGGTAACTTATCAAGACAACTTGACTATTATAGTTTAAAAGGTGTAACAACAACAAATACAACTTCTGCGATAAAGTCATATATGGGTACTGTTACTTATTATTGGTTACGTTCAATATACCAAGGCTTTTCTGATTGCTTTTATTACATTACATCTGATGGAAAAGACTATGGAGGAGATATTATTCCAGGTGTACAGTCATTAGGAATAAGTCCAGTATTTAGAATAGGATAAGTAATATAAATAATTGATTTAAAAGAATCAATTATTTTTTTTAAAAAAATTCTAAAAAAAGAAGTGTTTTAGTATTTTATGCCTAACTATAATAATAGGAGGGTTAAAATGTTAAATAAAAAACTGATAGTTAGACAAAATGGTTTAAAAGATTGTGGACCTTCATGCTTACTTTCTATAATGAAATATTATGGATGTGAAGCATCGCATGAAGAAGTCACATTTGCATTAAAAACAGATATAGATGGGTCTAATGCATATAACATAATAAATGGTAGTAAGAATTATGGATTTGATGGATATGGCATACATTATTCATATGAAGAAATTATTAATAATGAAATATCTTTCCCTATAATTTGTCATATTATAAAAAATAACATGTATCACTTTATAGTAGTATATAAAGTAAATAAAAATACACTTACTATAATGGATCCGTCAACTAATATAACTAAAATATCTTTTGAAGAATTTAAAACTATGTATCAAAATACATCTCTTGTGATATATCCTGTTAAGAAGATAGATAATTTAAGAAATAAAAATAAATTATTAGAAACTATATTTTCATACCTCAATCAAGAAAAATATAAAATACAAAAAATAATAATTATATCCGTACTCCTAATAGTAATAAGTATTCTCTTAAATTATTACACTCTAGTTATAGTAGACTATATACTACCAAATTATAACTTAAATATTCTAATAAAACTAACTATCATGTTTTTAATTACAGCTGTATTTAAAAGTATTATTAATTATATAAGGGGTAAATTAATAATAGATATAAATTCTAAAATATCTATTAATCTTAATAATGCAGTTATAAGAAAACTTTTTAATCTTCCATACCAATTCTTCAAAAACAAATCTACTCCTGAAGTAATATCAAGAATAAACGATTTAAAGGACTTTAAAGACTCTTTAACAGAAATAATAATAAATATATCTACTAATATATTATTAGTCTTAACAAGCATTATTTTACTGTTAAAAATAAACATTAAACTATTTATAATTTATCTAATAGAAATAATAATATATGTATTAATACTATTAATATATAAAAGAACTAATAATAAATATATAGATAATATATTAATAAATGAATCTAATTATAATAAAACATTAAATGAAAGTATATATAGTTATGAAATAAATAAAAATTTAAACTTATTACCAGAAACACTTAAAAAGATAGAAATATCTAATATTAAGAGCATTTTCAATCATAAAATATACGATTCCTCACTAAATAAACAACTTTTTATAAAAGAATTAACAACTAATTTAACATATATATTTTCCATATTTATAAGTTCTATATTTATTCATAAGAATATAATATCTATTGGTAATTTTCTACTATTTAATTCATTAATTTATTATTTTACAGATCCATTAAAAAGTATATTAGAGTTAGAACCAAATATTAATTATATAAAGAATGTATATAGAAGAATTAATGATTTATTACTAGTAACTACTAAAGAAGAATTAATAACTAATAAGTTTATTAATGGAGATATTATTATTAATAATTTAAACTATAATAATTCTTTTATTCCTTTGTTTAATAATGTATCATTTAAAATAAAATACGGAAGTAAATTCTTAATATATGGTGATAGTGGTAGTGGAAAAAGTACAATTATTAAAATATTATTAAAGTATTTAGATGATTATAATGGAGAAATATTAATTAATAATAAGAATATTAAGGATATTAGTTCTAGCATTATTTCTAATAGTATTACTTATGTATCCCAAAATAATTATATATTAAATGATACTCTTAAAAATAATATTATTTATGATAGAAGGATTAAAGATGAAGAGTATGAAAATGCTATTCATATATGTAATTTAGATACACTAAGAAATAATAATAAATTAAGAAATAATATGATTATAGAAGAAGATGGATTTAATATATCAGGTGGAGAAAGACAAAAAATTATTTTAGCAAGAAGTATATTAAAGGATAGTGAATTTATTATTCTAGATGAAGCTTTAAGTGAAGTAGGTGTAGATGAAGAAAAAGAAATAATTAAAAAATTATTTAATTATTTCAAAGATAAAACAATAATTTATATTAGTCACAAAGAAGAAATAATTTCAATGTTTAAAGACAAATATAAATTAGAAAGGAGTAAGGCATGATGAATCAAGAAGAATTAATGAAAATCAAAGGAGGCGCAAATTGGGTAGCAATTGGAGTTGGATCAACATTAGTGTCATTTCTAATAGGATTATTAGATGGTTATCTAAGACCTTTAAAATGTAATAAATGGAAGTAGAAGAACTAATGATGATTAAAGCAGGGTCAGTTTCAGGTACTATTATAAATGCATTAGTAAGAAGTGTTACTTTAGCATTAGAATTAGGAAGAAGCTTAGGTTCTGCGATTAGAAGAGCAAAAGAGAAGAAGAAATGTAAATATAGTTAGCAAATGCTAACTATATTTTTAATAAAAAAAGAAGTGTTTTGGTATTTTATGGCTAACTATAATAATAGAGGGAGATAAACTCTAGAAAGGAGGTAATAGATGAATAAAAAGTATAATGGTATGAATGATATTATTTTTAAGAATACATTTTATATTGAAAAGAATAAAGACTTACTTAAATGGTTAATTGAAAGTTGTTTAGATATGAAGATAGATGAACTAGAACTTAAAGATAGAGAAATTATTAAAGACAATAAAATAATTAAATCTAAAGTAGTAGATACTATTATTAAAACAAATGGAAAAGTATTTAATGTTGAAATAAATAATGGAGAAAGTGAACAATTTATAAGGGATAGAAATCTAGGTTATTTAGCAAGTATTTATAGTAATGCTCTTAACACATCAGAAAACTATGTATTGCAGCCAATATCTGTTCAAATAAATTTAACAAGTAAAAATAACAAAATTCATGAAGTTTCTAAGTATATGCTTAAAAGTGAATACGGGGAGTTTTGGTCAGAAAAATTTATTATATATGAGTTTAATGTAGATAAACTTAAAAAAACATATTATAATAAAACTAAAGTTGAAAAAGAAAGATTTAAACCTCTCATAATGCTTATATCAAGTAATGAAGAGTTAGAAAAGTTATGTAATGGAGATGAAAGAGTGAAAAGATATAAAGATAGAGTAGAAGAATTAAATGATGATCCAGAATACACTATATTAATGTCTGATGAAGAAGATGATAAAAAACTAAAAGCAACAAGAGAGTATTTAGAAAAACTAAGAGACCAAGAATATAATGAAAAAAATAAAAAACTTGATGAGCGAATAAAAGAAGTTGAAAAGAAAGAACAAGAAGTTGAAAAGAAAAAACAAGAAGTTGAAAAGAAAGAACAAGAAGCTAAAAAGAAAAAACAAGAAGCTGAAAAGAAAGAACAAGAAGTTGAAAAGAAAGAGCAAGAAGCACAAAAACTAATAGAAGAATATGAAGCAAAACTTAAGGAACTAAATGAAAAATAGAAATATCTCTTAACTGAGATATTTTCTTATTGTGAAAAATTTGTAAAATCATAAAAACTGTTATTGACATATAATATTAAATGGGTATAATTATTTTGTTAGTTACCTAACTAAAGGAAAGATATTATGAATGAGAAAAGTATAAGTTTAGAAATTAAAAAGATAGATAGTTTAATAGTAAGAAAAATAATATTTTATAATAAAGATTCTATTTATCAATTAACACCAGCTCAAATAGTGATAATAAAATATTTAATTAAGAATAAAAATAATATTGTATATCAAAAAGATATAGAAAAGAAACTAGGACTTAGAAAATCTACTATATCAGGTATACTAAGTACGATGATTAAAAATGGTATTATTACAAGAACTGAATCTACAAATGATCTTAGAAGTAAAGAAATAAAACTTACTGATAAAGGATTAAAACTAGATAAAGTAATGAAAAAGAAGGCTCTTGAGTTTGAAAACTTATTACAAAAAAATATCGATCCTAAAGATTTGGAGATATTTTATAAAGTGACTAATCAAATACAAGATAATTTGAGAGGAGAAAACGAATGTTAAAATTATTTAAAAACTTAGAAAAGAAAGATTGGCTATTTATATTTATAAGTTGCATATTTATAGTTTTACAAGTATGGTTAGAACTTAAAATACCTGATTATATGAGTAGAATAACAGAACTTGTACAGTTAAATGGTACAATTAAAGAAATATTAACAGAAGGATCTTACATGTTAGGATGTGCACTTCTTAGTTTTGCATCCTCAGTAGTAGTAGGATATATCATAGCAAACTTAGCATCTAATTTTTCAAAGAATTTACGTGAAAAACTATTTAACAAAGTGCAAAGTTTCAGTATGGAAGAAATTAAAAAATTCCAAACAAGTAGTCTTATCACAAGAACAACAAATGATATAGGAAATGTTGAAATGATGCTTACATTTGGCCTTCAAATGATTATAAAAGCACCAATTACTGCGATTTGGGCAATAGGCAAAATATTAGGTAAAAGTTTTGAATGGACTGTAATTACAGGAGGAGCCGTATTAGTACTACTTATAATGGTAATTGCACTTATGATAATTGTTCTTCCAAGATTTAAAATAGTTCAAAAATTAATAGATAGTATAAATGGTCTTACAAGAGAAAATCTAAAAGGTATAAGAGTAGTAAGAGCATTTAATGCAGAAAAATATCAAGAAGATAAATTTGAAAAAACAAATAAAAAATTAACAAATACACAATTATTCAACCAAAAAGTAATGAGTTTAATGTCACCTATGATGTATTTAATAATGAATGGGGTATCACTAGGTATTTATTTTATGGGTGCTTTTCTTATAAAAGATGCTCTTTTAGCAGATAAAATAACATTATTTAGTAATATGGTAGTATTTAGTAGTTACGCTATGCAAGTAATTATGTCATTTTTAATGCTAGCAATGATATTTATTATGTATCCAAGAGCATCAATATCAGCAGATAGAATTAATGAAGTATTAAATACTAAAGCTAAAATAAAAAGTGGAAAAGAAACTAAGAGTTCAGAAGTTGGCACAATAGAATTTAAAAATGTTTCGTTTAAATATCCTGATTCAGAAGAATATGTACTTGAAGATATATCATTTAAAGCTTCTAAAGGAGAAACTGTTGCTATTATAGGTTCTACTGGTAGTGGTAAAAGTACTCTTATAAATCTAATACCAAGGTTTTATGATGTAACAGATGGAAAAGTACTTGTAGATGGAATTGATGTTAGAAATTACACTTTAGAGTCTCTTCATGATCGTTTAGGCTATGTTTCTCAAAGAGCAGTTATGTTTAGTGGTTCAGTAAATTACAATGTAAGTTATGGAAAGAAAACTAATTATGAAGTTACAAAAAGCAAAATAAAAGAAGCAGTAAAAGTAGCACAAGCAGAAGAATTTGTTGAAAAAATGTCTAAAAAATATGAATCAGAAATAGCTCAAGGTGGAACAAACGTATCAGGTGGTCAAAAACAAAGACTAAGTATTGCAAGAGCTATCGCAAGAGACCCTGAAATATATATATTTGATGATTCATTTAGTGCTCTTGACTATAAAACAGATTATGTTCTAAGAAAAGAACTAAAGAATTATACAAAAGATGCAACTAGTGTAATCGTAGCTCAAAGAATAGGTACAATCAAAAATGCAGATAAAATTATAGTACTTGATAAAGGAAAATGTGTAGGTATAGGTACACATAAAGAATTACTTAAAAATTGTGAAGTATACAAAGAAATAGCATATTCACAATTATCAAAGGAGGAACTTGAAAATGAATAACGAAAAAGAAAATAAAACTCCAAGAAGAGGTCATGGACCAGGAGGAAGAGGAGCCTCTGAAAAACCAAAAGATTTTAAAAAAGCATTAGCAAAACTAAATAAATATTTAAAACCTTATAAACACTTAATAGTTATCGCAATAGTTTTATCAGCTCTAAGTAGTATTCTATCAATAATAGGGCCAAATAAAATAAAAGACTTAACTAATGAAATACAAGAAGGATTAATAATTAATAAGGATAACATGGAATTACTTGTAAAAGACATACAAACAGATATACAAAATAATATTATGTTAGACGATAAATCATTAGAAAATATAAGTGAAGAAGATAAATTAAAATATTATGAAGTAATCAGTGAAATGTATACAAGTGATAACAAAGAAAAACTTATAGATAAATTACCTGAAAGCACAAAACTTCTTATATTCAAAGATACAACAATAGATGGAGTAATAATTACTAACAAAGATAAAGTTGAATTTGTAAGTACTATGTCTAAAGTAGATTTAAATGAACCTACTAAGATATATGGAGAACTAGATAAATTATCAAAAAATATAAATGAATTAATTAAACCAAAAATGGATATAACTAAAATTAAAAATATTGCATTATTCTTAGTATGCGTATATTTAATTAGTGCATTATTTAGTTATATAGAAAGTATTTTAATGGTAGTAGCATCTAACAACTTTGCTAAAACATTAAGAACAAAGATATCTAAAAAGATTAATAAATTGCCTTTAAAATACTTTGATAAAAATAGTTATGGTGATATCTTATCAAGAGTAACAAACGACGTAGATACTATTAATATGTCTCTTCAAAATAGTTTAAGTACCCTAGTAGGCGCAGTAGCACTATTTATAGGTTCTATTATTATGATGTTTGCAACAAACTACATAATGGCAATTACTTGTATATTATCATCATTATTTGGATTTGCATTCATGGGTCTTATTCTTAGCAAATCACAAAAATATTTTAACCAAAGACAAATAGAACTTGGTAAACTAAATGGACATATCGAAGAAATATATAGTTCACATAACGTAGTTAAAGCATATAATGGCGAAGAAGAAGCCTCTGAAAAATTCAATATTTTAAATAAAAATGTTTATGATTGCAATCGTAAGAGTCAATTCTTATCTGGACTTATGCCTCCTATGATGGGATTTATTGGTAACTTTAGTTATGTAGCAGTTTGTATAGTTGGAGCAATTCTAACACTTAAAGGAAACATTACATTTGGTACAATAGTTGCATTTATGATTTATGTAAGATTATTTACAAGTCCTTTATCTCAAATAGCACAAAGTATGACACAGCTTCAAACAGCAAGTGCAGCATCAGAAAGAGTATTTGAATTTATTGAGGAACCTGAAATGACAGACGAATCTAATTTAAATGGAATACTTGATCCTAAAAAAGTAAAAGGAAACATTGATTTTGAACATGTTAAATTTGGTTATGATGAAGATAAAATAATCATTAAAGACTTTAATTGTAATGTTTTACCAGGACAAAAAGTAGCAATCGTAGGTCCAACAGGTGCAGGAAAAACAACTATAGTAAACTTACTTATGAAATTCTATGAAATAAATAGTGGAAACATCAAAATAGATGGGATAAGTACAAAAAATCTAACAAGAGAAAATATACATGATTTGTTTATAATGGTTTTACAAGATACATGGTTATTTGATGGAACTATTAGAGATAATATTAAATTTAATAAGAATGATGTAAGTGATAAAGAAATATGGAATGCTCTAGAAGTGGTTGGAGTAGATCACTTTGTAAAATCTCTTCCTAAAACATTAGATTATAAAATGGAAGATAATGAATCTATTTCAGCAGGACAAAAACAGTTATTAACAATAGCTCGTGGTATGATAAAAGATTCTCCATTCTTGATATTAGACGAAGCAACATCTTCAGTAGACACTAGAACAGAAGAACTAGTTCAAAAAGCAATGGATAAACTAACTGAAGGAAGAACATCATTCATAATCGCACATAGACTATCAACTATTAAAAACGCAGATATTATTCTTGTTATGAAAGATGGTAATATTATTGAAACAGGTTCACATGATGAATTAATGAAACAAAACGGTTTCTATGCAGAACTGTATAATTCACAATTTCAAAACTAATCAAGGCTAGTCCTTGATTTTTACTTATAAAAAAACATTTCATATCATAAAATTAACTATGATAAAAGAATTTATAAAAGATAATAAATATAAAATATTAATAGAAGAAAACACTATATGTATAAGAAACTATATAAGAATAGATGATATAACACCAATAAATATAAAAGTTAAATTTAATAATATGAAATTACTTATAAAAGGAAAAAACTTAATAATAAATAAATTAGATAGTTGTGATTTAAGAATAATTGGAGACATCAAAGGAATAGAATTTATTAATGAACAATAATAAAGTTAAAATAATCGTATACGAAAATAGTAATAAATTCATAAGTTATTTAATTTACCACTCTATATATTATGAAGATTTAACACTAAATGATAATTATACTCTAACAGTAGACTATGAAGATTATAAAACAATAAGCAGAAGATATAAAACAAAGATAATAAAATACCATGGTAAAAGATTTATTACTAATTATATAAAATATAATAAATATATGTTAGTATCACTATTTATTTCTTTTTTAGTGTTAAAACTTCTAACAAGTACTATATTTAAGATAAATATAAATACTAATGATGAAAAACTATATAATTTAATTTATAATAGTTTAAAAGATAATGATATTGATCTATATAAAAAGAAAAAATCATTTAATGAATTAAATAATTTAAAAAATAAGATTTTAAAAGATAATGAAGAAGATCTAGAATGGATAGAAATAAATGAAAAGGGATGTACTTATAATATTGAAGTAACTAAAAGAGTAAAAAATAAAAATATTAAAAGTGATAATACTCCAAAAGATATAATTGCTTCTAAAGATGGACTTATTAAATATATAGCATCAACTTCAGGTGTAAAATTAAAAGACGTAAATGATTATGTTAAAAAAGGAGAAGTGTTAATATCTGGAAACATAATTAAAGGAGAAGACACTCTTATAACACAAGTAGAAGCTAAAGGAGAAATATATGCTGAAGTATGGTATACAGTAAATATAACAATACCATTTAATTATGTAGAATACGTTGAAACTGGTAAAACAATAAATCATTATTATTTAGATATATTTAATAAGAAGTTTACACTTACTGGAAAATATGATAGTAATAACACAATGAATACAAAAAAACTTATACTAGATAAACCATATTTATTCTTTAAATTATACAAAGAAACCAAGAAAGAATATATGTATAAAGAATTTAAAATAGATGAGTCTACTGCATACGAAGAAGCACTTAAAAGAAGTGAAAATAAAATAAAAAATAAACTTAAAGATAATGAGTATATTATTTCTAAAAAAGTTTTGAAAAAAGAGGTATTTCGTAGTAAAATAAATATAGAAGTATTTTTCAAGGTTTACGAGAATATAGGGGTTACTTCTAATATCGTAGAAAAGGATGATTTAAATGGAGTCAGCAATTAGAAGTGTAATTAAAATGTCTTGGCCAACACTAGTAATAGTAGTGACTATTGTTGTGATATTAAGAGTAACTTATATAATGACTAGTGATAAAAGAAAATTTTGTCTTTATGAAGAAATATTTGAATTATTATTTCTTGCATACTTAGTATTATTATTCCAACTAGTTACAAGTCAAGATTTACCTGGAGGTGGCACTAATTTAATGCCATTTAAAGAAATACTCAGATATGAAGTAGGTAGTAGAGCATTTTATAAACAAGTATTTGGCAATATTTTATTGTTTATACCACTCGGATACTTCGCGACAAGTTATTGTAAGATAAAAGGTCTTGGTACAATTACACTAGTTTCACTTTTATCAAGTTTAACAATTGAAGTTACACAACATTATATTGGAAGAACATTTGACATAGATGATATAATATTAAATGTTGTTGGTGGAATAGTAGGATTCTTACTTTATACAGCACTTAACGCTATTAGAAATCATATGCCAAAATTCCTACAAAGAGATTGGTTCTTTAATTTACTAAGTATAATTGTTTTAATAGTATTAGGACTTTATGTATATAAAATTATTTAGGAGGTTTACGTGGAAGATTATATAATTAATACAACAAATCATGAAGATATTGATTTTAATGAATTAGATAGAGTAATTAAATTTGCTTGTAAACATTTAAAAGTTAATAATCCAATGTTAAATATAGTGATTGTTGATAAAGAAAGAATACAAGAAATAAATAGAGAATATAGAAATAAGGATGCGGTTACTGATGTTATATCATTTGCATTTGAAGAAGTAGATGATATAGAATATGATAATATCAGATTTCTAGGAGAAATATACATTTGTTATGATAGATGTGTAGAGCAAGCAAGTGAATATGGACACAGTATAAAAAGAGAATTTTGTTATTTAGCAGTACATGGATTATTACATCTACTTGGATACGATCACATGACTGAAGAAGATAAAAAAGTTATGAGAGCTGAAGAGGAGAGTATATTAAATGAATATGATATCACGAGATGAGAGAAAGCGTCAAAAAGGAATTAAAAAATTTCTTTTAAGCTTCACTTATCCAATTAAAGGACTTAGATATGCATATAGAAATGAACAAAATTTAGCAGTAGATGTAGGAGTAGCACTTCTAGTAACAATAGCTGGATTTATATTCAAACTTAATTTAGTTGAGTGGTCAATATTAGCACTAACAATAGGGTTAGTTATTTCATGTGAACTAATTAATACAGCAATAGAAGCAGTAGTAGACTTAGTAACAGAAGACTACCATCCACTTGCTAAAGTAGCAAAAGATACTGCAGCAGCAGCTGTATTTGTATTTGCGATAGTAGCTATTATAGTAGGATTAATAATATTTTTACCAAAAGTAATAGCATTATTTTAATAAAGGAGTAGTATGAGAGAAAAATTAGAAAAATTATTAGAAAATAGTTATGCACCTTATTCAAATATGCACTTTGCATGCATAGTAGAAACAAAAGAAGGAAACTTCTATGAAGGTGTTAATATAGAAAATGCATCATTCGGAGGAACTATATGTGCAGAGAGAAATGCAATAAATAATGCAGTAACTCATGGAGAAAGAAATTTTAAAGCATTATATTTAATGACAAGTAGTGATGAAATATGTTATCCATGCAATATATGCAAGCAAACATTCTTAGAATTCTTTGATAAAGATGTTATATTTAATATAATGACTAAAAGTGGAAAAATGGAAGTAATGACATTTGAAAAGGTAATGAACACAACATTTACTAAGGAGGACTTAGTATGAAAAGTGGTTTTGTAAGTATAATAGGTAGACCAAACACTGGAAAAAGCACATTACTAAATCAAATTATAAAAGAAAAAGTTGCTATTATTTCACCAAAGCCACAAACAACCAGAAACTTAATCGAAGGAATTTATAATGAACCAGATACTCAAATAGTATTTGTAGATACTCCTGGTATTCATAAACCAATAGATAAACTAGGAAACGCATTAAATAGTCAAGCATATTACTCAATTAATGATGTAGATATTCTTCTTTTAGTAGTTGATGCTAGTACTCCTAAAGGAAAAGGAGACGAATTTATTATTAGTAAATTACAAGGAGTAAAAAAACCAGTATTTCTAATATTAAATAAGATAGATAAATTAACTGATAATGAAATATTACTAAAAATAACTGAATACAAAGACTTATATGAATTTTCAGAAATAATACCAGTATCAGCACTTAATAATGATAATGTTGATAGACTAATAAAAGTATTAAAAGAGTACTTACCAGATAATGTTAAATACTTCCCAGGAAATGAAACGACAACAGCAGAAATGGATTTTAGATTATCTGAGATAGTACGTGAAAAGATATTTATTCATACTAATGAAGAAGTTCCTCATTCAATATCATGTAAATTAACTGGATATGAAGAAAAGAATAATATAGCATATATCTATATAGATATAATTGTAGATAGAGAGTCTCTTCGTAAAATAATCGTAGGTGCAAATGGCAATATGATTAAAACAATAGGCCATGAAGCAAGACTAGATATGGAAAAAATATTAGGTAAAAGAGTATACCTAGAACTATATTGTAAAACAATAAAAAAATGGAGAGAAAAAGATAAATATATAAAAGATTTAGGATATTTATTAAAAGATGAATAAATAATTTAATTTTCCTGCAATATAATATTGTAAGGAGAGAAAAAATGACAAAAAAAGAAGCTTGGAAAAAATTTAAAGAAACAGGTAAAATAGAATATTACTTAGAATATAAGAAAGGACAGTAGCATAAAGGTATAATCTTTATGCTTTTATGAAGGTATGAAGATTATAAGCGTAAAAGGAATCGTAGTAAGCACCACACCATTTAAAGAAACAAGCAAGATTATAAATATTTTTACAGAAGATATGGGTATAATTGGATGTGTTTCTAAAGGATGCAAAAGTTTAAAAAGTAAGTTAAGACTACCAAGTGAAAAATTCGCATACGGTATGTTTCATCTTTATTATAATGAAAAAGGTCTTTCTACACTTATAGAAGGAGATATAGAAAACTACTTTTTAAATATTAAAAGCGATATTTTAAAAATAAGTTACTTATCATATATATGTGAGTTAGCAGTACACGTATATAAAGAATCAGAAAGTAATGAAGTATATAAATTAATGGAAGATACAATTCTTAAAATAGAAGATGGCCATAATCCAATGATAATAACAAATATTCTTGAACTTCAATATTTAAACTATATTGGTATTAATTTAAACTTAGATGAATGCGTTAAATGTGGTAGTTCTAAAGTAGTAACCTTGTCTATGGCAAGAGGAGGTTATGTGTGTTCTAAATGTAGAGAAAACGAGCCTTTTATTGATGAAAAAGTATTAAAACTCCTAAGACTTTATTACTATGTAGATATATCTAAAATAACAAACCTTGATATAGATGAATCAACTTCTAAAACAATAAATAATATACTTTGTGAATATTATGATGAGTATTCAGGAGTAAGACTAAAAAGTAAGAAATTCTTACGAGAACTAGAATAGTAAACACTATTCTTTTAATTTACTTAAATATAAAAATAATATATAATTAGGATAATAGAGGTAAATATGAAAGAATTAGACACAAAAATAGAAGAATTAAAAAAATTGTATACAGAAAAACCAACTGAAACGATAAACGCATTAAATGAGACAATTATTAATTTAAAAAATAATACGACTGAAGAGACTATAAATAAAAAATATTCTAAAAAAACACTAATAAGTGGAATATTTGTAGTATGTATACTTTTAATAAGTATCACAAATATAAGCTATGGAATGGAATACTTTATGATGTACTTTTTTGGAGCAATATTCTTTTTAGCAGGACTATTTATTGGATTAAATGTACCAGTATTTGGAATAATATTCTTGTTTACTCATGGATGTACGGGACTTGGTTTGATGTGTTTAAACAAAATAACCCAAATACTAGAAAGTCCAATTATGACAGATAATCCATCAAGTCTTCAAACGTTTTTACTTTTAGGAGTAGGATTAATAGTAATTGGTATTGTTACAACTATTATCTATAATATAAGTAAGCAATTTAAAAATAAAGAATATAGTTTAGTATTTATATTAGGAGTACTTACTATAGGAATTACAATTATTCAGGTGTTACCATATGCATTTAATATTGCTTTAAAAGCATTATAATCATAGAACTTTAAAGTTCTATTTTTTTTACACAAAAATTTCAAAAAATATTAGCACTTTGGTATTGACTTTGCTAAAATTGCATACTATAATATTGTTAGCACTAAAAGGAAAAGAGTGCTAAAGGAGGTATAATGTGATAGGAAGTAGACAAAGAGAACTATTAAGAGCAATAGTTGAAGAATATGTAAAAACTGCAAGACCCGTTGGTAGTAAATCTTTATGTAAAAAGTTCAAATGTTCTAGCGCTACTATCAGAAATGATATGGCTGCTCTTGAAGATTTAGGCTACTTAGAAAAAACACATATATCTTCAGGAAGAATTCCATCTGAAAGTGGATATAGATATTATGTTGATAACTTGATGGAACCAAGAAAAATAAGTGGAGAAGATATGCTTAAACTTCAAACTATATTTAACAACAATGAACTTGCATTAAGTGATGCAATAAGCAAAAGTTTAGAAATTATAAGTGATATGACAAACTACACTTCAGTAATTCTTGGTAAAGAGTCAAGCGACAACAAATTGCAAAGAGTAGAAGTTGTTCCTATAACAAGTAGACAACTAATAGCTATTGTAATTACTGATAAAGGACATGTTGAAAATAAAAATATAAACCTTGAAGAAAACATTCCTGTAGAAGAAATATCTAAAACAACAGAATTGTTAAACAAAATGTTATTTGGGACGCCTATAGACGAAGTTCCTAGTAAGTTAGAATTTGAAATAAAACCAATAATTAGTAATTATGTTCAAAACTATGAAGTTGTATATAATGCATTTTATAATGCACTTACAAATTTCACTAACGAAAGGGATGTAAGATTTACAGGTAAAGCCAATATATTAAAACAACCAGAATTCGGAACAGTTGATGATGTTAAAAACATTATAAGTAAATTTGAAAGCAAAGATATGGTGAGTAAAATTGAAGAAAGTGACGATGAGGTTAAGGTATATATCGGTAGCGAATCTGAAATAGATGACAATGTAACAGTTGTTAAAACAAAATATAATGCTGGTGGTAGAGAAGGTACTATCGCAGTAATTGGTCCAAAAAGAATGGAATATGAAAGAGTAGTAAATATGCTTGAGTATCTAAAAGAAAATATAGAGAAAAAGTATAATAACGATAAATGATTTAAAGGAGAAAATAAATGGCTAAAAGATCAAAAGACGAAGAAATAAAGAAAAAAAATTGCGACGAGAGTTGCGATTGTGGATGTAATGAAGGAAACGAATGTAACTGTGAAGATGTACATGAAGAAGTAAAAGAGGAAGAAAGCGGATGCACAGGTTCATGCGATGGATGTTCAGGCTGTGGAACAATAGATCCAGAAATGGTAATTCAAATCCTTGAAAATAGAAATAAAGAATTAGAAGAAAAATATATGCGTTTACAAGCTGAATATTTAAACTTCAAAACAAGAACTCAAAGTGAAATAAGTAAAATGCTTCAATACGAAGGGGAATCATTCATTAAAGAAATCTTAGTAGTTAAAGATAACCTAGAAAGAGCTATTATGATGGATGATAATGATTTATCTGATGAAGTAAGTAAATTCCTAAGTGGATTCAAAATGATACTTGGTAATCTTACTGCTTTACTAGACAAATTCGAAGTTCGTGAAGTAGAGTGCTTAGGATTAGAATTTGATCCTAATGTAGCTGAAGCTGTACTTACTGAACATGATGAAAATAAACCTGAAAATGTGGTACTTGAAGTATTAACTAAAGGTTATAAATATAAAGATAAAGTTATTAGACATGCTATGGTCAAAGTAAATAAATAAGGAGAGATGATAAATTTATGGCAAAAATTAATAAAGTTATAGGTATAGATTTAGGTACAACAAACAGTTGTGTTGCTGTACTAGAAGGTGGAGAACCAAAGGTTATCCCAAATGCTGAAGGAAATAGAACAACACCTTCAGTAGTAAGTTTTAAAAATGGAGAAGTAAGAGTTGGAGATGTTGCAAAACGTGAAGCTCAAACTTCAACAAATGTAATTAGTTCTATTAAAAGATTAATGGGTACTAGTGAAAAAGTAGAAGCAGAAGGAAAAAAATATACACCAGAAGAAATAAGTGCTAAAATTCTTATGAATTTAAAAGAAACTGCAGAAGCTTATTTAGGTGGAGAAGTTACTAAAGCAGTTATTACTGTTCCAGCATACTTCAATGATGCTCAAAGACAAGCTACTAAAAATGCAGGTAAAATTGCAGGATTAGATGTTGAAAGAATTATTAATGAACCAACAGCTGCTGCATTAGCTTATGGACTTGATAAACAAGAAAATGCTCATACTGTTCTAGTATACGATTTAGGTGGTGGAACATTTGATGTTTCAATTCTAGAATTAGGTGATGGTGTATTTGAAGTTAAAGCTACAAGTGGTAACAATCATCTAGGTGGAGATGATTTCGATAAAGTAATTATGGATTATATCATTAGTGAATTCAAGAAAGAAAACGGAATTGACTTATCTAAAGATAAATTAGCTATGCAAAGATTAAAAGAAGGAGCAGAAAAAGCTAAAAAGGATTTAAGTGGTGTTAAGACTACACAAATTAGTTTACCATTCATTACACAAGGTGAAAATGGCCCATTACATGTTGATATGACATTAACAAGAGCTAAATTTGAAGAATTAATTAGTGACTTAGTAGAATCTACTAGAAAACCAGTTAGAGATGCTCTTAAAGAAGCTAAATTAACTAAGAATGACATTGATAAAGTATTACTTGTTGGTGGATCAACTAGAATACCATGTGTTCAAGATTTAGTTAAAGAAGAATTAGGAAAAGAAGGAAGTAAAGAAGTTAACCCAGATGAAGTAGTTGCTATGGGTGCTGCTATTCAAGGTGGTGTATTAACTGGAGAAGTTAACGACTTAGTATTACTAGATGTTACACCTCTATCATTAGGTATTGAAACATTAGGAAACGTTATGACCGTATTAATTCCAAGAAATACAACTATCCCAACAACTAAGAGTCAAGTATTCAGTACTGCTGCTGATAATCAACCTGCTGTAGATATTCATATCTTACAAGGTGAAAGACCAATGGCCGCTGATAATAAGACATTAGGACACTTCCAATTAACTAACATACCACCAGCTCCAAGAGGAGTACCACAAATTGAAGTATCATTCGATATTGATGCAAATGGTATTGTTAATGTTAAAGCTAAAGATTTAGGAACTAATAAAGAACAAGCAATTACAATTACCGCATCTTCAAATCTAAGTGATGAAGAAATCGATAGAATGATGAAAGAAGCAGAAGCTAATAAAGAAGCAGATAACAAACGTAAAGAAGCTGCAGAAGTTAAGAATGATGCAGAACAAATGGTATTTGCTGCTGAAAAAACATTAAAAGACTTTGGAGACAAAGTAAAAGATGATGAAAAAGAAGAAATAGAAAAACTTGTTAAAAATACAAAAGATGCTCTAGAAAAAGATGATACAGATGAAATCAAGAGTGCAAGTGAAGAACTTTCTAAGAAAGTAATGGAATTATCAAGTAGAGTATATCAAGAACAAGCTGCTGAATCTCAAAAAGCAAGTGAAAATGCATCTGAAGAAACTGAAGATAAAAAAGATAAAAAAGACAACGTAAAAGATGCTGAATTCGAAGAAAAATAATTAGATGATTAACTGAGTTAGGGGCTCAAACACTTGAGCCCTTAATTTATATAAAAGGAGAATTTATGGATAAATACAAATGGGATTTAACAAAATTATTTAAAAATGATGAAGAATTTAATAAAAGTATTGATAAAGTAAACTCATTATTAAACGAAATAGTGAAATACAAAGGAAAAATATTTGAAAGTTCAAATACATTACTTGAATTCCTAAAACTAGATACTGAAATAGATATGTTAACAGAAAGAATATATATTTATGCATACCTAGGTTATTATGATGATATGAGTAATGAAGATTTTCTTCAAAAGAAAGAAAAAGCTAACAATATTATGAATAAATCTTCAAGCATTAGAACATTTGTAACTCCAGAAATTCTAAGTAAAGATTATGAAGAAGTACAAAAATTATTATCAGAAGATAAAGAATTAGAAAAATACAGATTTGCATTTGAAAAAATATTTAGAAGGAAAGAACATATACTTAGTGAACAAGAAGAACTATTACTTTCAAATGTTAGTGAAACCTTCACTACATCAAGGGATGCATTTAACGCACTTAATAATGTTGATATAAAATTAGGTACTATCAAAGACGAAGATGGTAGAAACACAGAATTAACCAGTTCAAACTATGGTAGATTCATAACTTCAATCAACAGAAATGTAAGAAAAAATGCATTTAAAAAAGATAACAAATACTATGAAAATCATATAAATACTTTAAGCGCTTTATATGCCGGAAAAGTTAAAACGAACGCATTTCTTGCTAAAACAAGAAAATATAATAGTATTTTAGAAATGTATTTATTTAGCGATAAAGTTAGTACCAAACTATATGAAAATTTAATAAAGATAACTAATAAAAGTACTAAATACTTAAAAGAATATTATAAATTAAAAGGAAAAAAACTAGGATATAAATTACATTTATATGATACATATGCAAATATATCTTCTATGCCTAAAAAGAATATACCATATGAAGATGGCATTGATATTATTAATAAAGCACTTACTCCGCTTGGAGAAGAATATTTAAAAGAATTTAATAGACTTTTAAATAATAATGCAGTAGATGTATATCCTAAAAAAGCAAAAAGAAGTGGAGCATTTGAATGGGCAACATATGGTGTTGAACCTTATGTATCATTAAACTATGAAAATGATATTGATTCAGTAAGTACACTTGCTCATGAGATGGGACACGCTATGCATAGTTATTATAGTAATAAAAAACAAGACTATATAAACGCAGACTATCCAATATTTTTAGCAGAAATAGCATCAACTGTAAATGAAGTATTACTTTCTAATTACTTAATTAAAAATAGTACTAATAAAGATGAAATAATATACTATTTAGTAGAATTTTTAGATAAATTTAAAGGAACAGTTTATAGACAAACAATGTTCGCAGAATTTGAATATATCATTCATAAAAAATATGAAAACGGCGAAGCAATAACTAAAGATTTATTATGTAAGACATACTATGATTTAAATAAAAAAGAATTTGGTGGTGCAGTAGTAGTAGATAAAGATATTCAATATGAATGGTCAAAAATACCTCATTTTTATAGTTCATTCTATGTTTATAAATATGCTACTGGATTTATAAGTGCACTTCTAATCGCAGATAAAATTGAAAACGATAAAAACTTTAAAGATAAATATATAAAATTTTTAAGTGGTGGTTGTAGTGATTATCCACTAGAATTATTAAATAAACTTGGAATAGATTTAACTGATGAGAATACACTAGATAAGGCATTCCAATTATTTAATGAAAAAGTAAAATTACTAAATGAATATATGAATGGAGATTAGTTATGGCAAAAAGAGATTATTATGAAGTTTTAGGCGTATCTAAAGATGCAACTGAAGCTGAAATAAAAAGTGCTTTTAGAAAAAAAGCAAAAGAATTTCATCCAGATTTAAATAAGAGCCCAGACGCACCAGAAAAATTTAAAGAAGCACAAGAAGCATATGCATGCCTTTCAGATAAAGATAATCGTGCTAAATATGATAAATATGGTCACGCAGCATTTGAAAATCCTTATGGAAATGCAGGAGGCGGAGCTAATTATGGAGGCGGAGCTAATCCATTCGGTAACTTCGACTTCAGTGATATATTTGATGATTTATTTGGTGGCTCAGGTTTTAGTTCGTTTAGTAGCTTTGGTGGTGGAAGTAAATCATCATCAAGAGCTCGTAAAGGCAGCGATACACTATATGGAATGAAAATAGACTTTATGGAAGCAGTTTATGGTTGTAAAAAAGATATAGATCTAGAATATTATGAAAACTGCGAAGATTGTGATGGAGCAGGAGGACATGGAGAAACAACTTGTTCAGAATGTAATGGTTCTGGATATGTTATAAGACAAACCAATACAATCTTTGGAGCAATGCAAAGTAGAACAGTTTGTCCTGAATGTAATGGAAAAGGTAAAACATACAAAACTAGATGTAATACATGTAAAGGAAATGGAAAAATCAAAGTACATAAAACAATTACAATTGATATTCCAGCAGGTATAGATAATGGAGAACAACTAAGATTAAGTGGAAAAGGTGAACCAGGAATAAATGGAGGCCCAAATGGAGATTTATATCTTGAAATAAGAATAACACCAGATGATAATTATAAAAGAGAAGGCAATGATATATACCTAGAAGTACCAGTTACAATAACAGATTTGTGTCTTGGAACAACTAAAACAATTAAAACAATTGATGGATACGTAGATTTAAAAATAAAAGATGGAAGTCAACCAGGAGATATTCTTAGAATAAAAGGAAAAGGTATAAATAACCCTGATTCTTGGAAAAAAGGAGACTTCTATTGTGTACTTAAATTAATAATTCCAACAAGTCTATCAAGAAAACAAAAACAAATTTTAGAAGAACTTGAAGAAACTGATTTAGAAGATTCAAGTGAATTCAAAAAATTTGCTAAATTAAATAAATAGTCAGTCAATACTGACTTTTTTAATGACAAAAAAAGTGTATTGTGATATTATAAATATAATAGGAGTGGGTTAATGACAATAGATGAACTTCCAGTAGTAATGATAAGATGCCTATTATCTACAATAATAATTGAACTTTTATTAGCACTAATTTTAGGAGTAAGAGATAAAAAGGATATATTAAATATAATACTGGTCAATACAATGACAAATCCATTACTAGTTTCATTAATAACATATATAACTTACAATAAAACATATAATAGAACGATTTCTATAATAATTATGGAAATTCTAGTTGTCATTATAGAAGGACTTACATATAAAAAAATATTAAAATTTAATAAGAAAAATCCATATATATTATCACTAATATTAAATGCATCATCATTCCTTATTGGTGAAATTATAAATTATTTAATTTATTAAGGAGCGTTTATGAAAAAGAAATTATTAATTATTTTGATAGGTATGATACTATTAAGTCCATGCTGTATAAAAGCAAATCATGGATCACCAGCTACTGTACGATATAAAGCAGTAGTAACAAAAAAAGAAGGACTAGAATGCAAAGATGAAAAAATACCTTATGGTTCAATAATAGAAGTAGAGGAATCATATGATATTGAAGATACACTATTTTTAAGATATATTTATAATGATTTGGATTGCTTTGATGATATAAGTTATAAAGACTTTGAACTATATAATAAAGATTTCAACATAATGGACTATAACAATAAAGGAATTACTAAATTTCCATCAAAATTAGATGTAACAGTTATATCTAGTAAAGGTATAAAATTATATAAAGGCCCAGCAAAAAAATATGACATTATAACTACAATTCCAAATAGAACAAAACTTTATGCAGAATATTATGTAGATAATGAAGAAGGAATGCCTTGGTTGTATGTAACATATAATGGAAAAAGTGGATGGATATATAATGTAGACTATGAAACAGTATATGGCTATACTAAAGAAAAAGCAATCGTAATAACATTTGATGATGATATGAGTGATATAAAACAAAATACAATAATAGATGAATATTATTGTAGTGGAATAAGTACAAAAAATAAATATTATGTGAAATACAATGATAAAATGTATTTTGTATATAATTTAGGATTTCCAACAAATGAAACCATTAAATTAAAAAAAGATGTTGAGTTTAAAGAAACACTAGCGGAAAATTCAAAAGTTATATCAAAAATAAAAAAAGGAACAACATTAAAAGCAGAATTTACTTCAGGTGATGACTATTCTGATTATTATTATATTACATATAATGGAAAAAAAGGATGGATAGTACTCGAGGAATTAGATGATGAAATAACTGATGAAGACTTAGAAAATGATTTGAGTAGTAAAAGTGATATTGAAAAAAATTATAAAGAAAATATAAATATTGAAAATGTAACTTTATCATCAAATGAAATTAAAGTTAATGAGAAAATTAACGTTAATATAAAAATAAATAATAACAGCAATACTAAAATAGATAAGATACTATTAGTATTCAAAAATAAATCTAATGAAAATAAATTAATATATTTAAAAGACATAGATGCAACTCCTTACATAGATATAGATAGTAAGTTATTTGAAAATGGAGAATTCAATTTAGAATATATAAGACTTGAGATGAATGATACAAATAAAACAAAAGTATTATATTCAGTAAACGATATAAAAAATAAAAGTAATTATAAACTTAATGTAATAAATAAAAAAAATGTTAAAGAAGAAGAGAATAATAATACAGAAGAAACAAAAAAGAAAATTGAAGAAATACACAAAATAAATAATACTCATCTTTATATTGGAATAGGTAGTGCTATATCAATAACAATAACTTCAATAATCTTAATAATTTTAATAAATAAAAGAAGAAAAAATAAATCTAAAAAATAAGTGTTAAAAAACACTTTTTTTAATGAAAAAAATTAATATAAATTGAATTTTATGCTAAAAAATGATATAATATGAACGTTTTTTAAATAAATTACAAAAAAAAGAAGTGTTTTGAAACTTTTCTTCGTATATATATTATTAGGAGGGAAAATGGCACATATTAGTCCTAAAATCATTGCTGAAGTAAAATCTAGGAATAGATTAGAAGATGTTTTAAGAAGTTATGGCGTAGAACTTGATAGTAGAAATAAAGCATTATGTCCATTTCATAAAGAAAAAACTCCTTCATTTAGTGTTAAACCAGATGAACAAATATTTACTTGTTTTGGTAAATGTAATTTCACTGGAGATGTATTCACATTTGTTGAAAGAAAAGAAGGAGTATCAAGACTTGAAGCAATAAAAATTTTAGCTGATAGAGTGGGAATAAAAATAGACAACACAGAAGTTAAAAAAGTAAATACAAGGTTTCAAACATACTATGAAATTAACGACACAGTAAATAAATATTTCAAAAACACGCTTTTATCTAAAGAAGGAACTGAAGCATTAAAATACTTAACTGAAAGAAATATGTCTAAAGAATTAATTAGCGAATTTAATATAGGCCTTTCTAGTTCAAATAAACTATATAACATCTTATCTAAAAAATATAAAAAAGAAGATTTATATGATATAGGACTAATTAAACAAATAAATGGTAATTTCTATGACACATTTCAAAATAGAATAATATTTCCAATCATAGATGAAAATAATAATATAGTAGCTTTTTCAGGAAGAAAATATTTAGGTGATGACTTAAAAGATGACCATTTACCAAAATATCTTCATTCAAAAGAAAGTGAAATATTTAAAAAAAGTGGTATTTTGTACAATATCAATAATGCAGATACATTTATTAGACAAAGCAAAGAAATAGTACTTACTGAAGGATTTATGGATACGATAAGAATGTCATCTATAGGTTATAAAAACGTAGTAGCTCTAATGGGAACAGCATTTACAAAAGAACATCTAGATAAAATATTAAAATATAAATGCAAAGTAATATTAAATTTAGATCAAGATGAAGCAGGAGTCACAAATACAATTAAAATCGGAGATGAACTTCTAAAACACAATATAGATTCAACAGTAATAGTATTTGAAGATTACAAAGATAGCGATGAATTCATAAGTAAAAAAGGAAAAGAAGCATTCGATATAGCTTATAATAATAGACTTTCATTCATAGATTTTAAACTTAAATATTTAAAATCAAGTAAGAATATGAAAGATTCAGTTGAAATAAGTAAATATATAAATGAAGCAATAGATTCCTTAGAACAAATAGATGATGACATCTTAAGAGAACTAAAAATAAATGAAATATCTAAAGAATTTGATATTGATGACTCAGTTATAAGAAATAAGATAAAAGTAAAAGAAGTCAAAAAGAAAAAAGAAGAACCAAAGAAACAAGAAGAAATAAAAAGATATAATAAATATGATATAAGTGAAATAAGAATATTATATTTAATGTTAAATTATGATGATGTTATATTATACTTTGAAAATTCGCTTGGTTATTTAATAGACAACAAAAGGTCAAATCTAGCATACAAAATAATTGAGTTTAGAAATGATAATGGATACTTTAATTTATTTGACTTTGAAGACTCAATACTAGAAGATAAAGAGCTAAATGATACACTTGAAGAAGTAACAAACTATCATAATAATAAAGAATACACAAACGAAGAACTTGAAGATTATATAAATACTATAAAAGAATACTCAGTAAAAAAACAAGTTGAAAAACTAAAACAAGAAATGAAAGACACCTTAGATATAAATAAAAAAATAGAGATTGCTAAAAAAATAGAGAATATAAATAAGGAAGTGTTAAAATGGTAAATAATATTAAAACATTTGAAGAAAGATTAAAAGAATTAGTAATTGATGGTAAAAAACAAGGATACTTAACTTACGAACAAATAGCAAAGAAAACTATTGATTTAGATTTAGATGCTAATGCATTAGATGAACTATATAATGCTTTAAGTGAAAATCAAATTGAAGTAAGAGCTGAAGATGAAGAAGATGGATCACCAATAGATTTAAAAAATGACATTATAATTGATAATGTACCAGATGAAAGTAAAGACATGAGCGTTAATGATAACGTAAGAATGTATTTAAAGGAAATAGGTAAAATAAGTCTTCTTAGTCAAGAAGAAGAACAAGAATTATCTAAAAGAGTAGCAGCAGGAGATGAAAAAGCTAAAAATATTTTAGCAGAATCTAACCTTCGTTTAGTTGTTTCAATTGCTAAACGTTATGTAGGACGTGGACTTTTATTCTTAGACTTAATTCAAGAAGGAAATATTGGTCTTATGAAAGCAGTTGAAAAGTTTGACTATGACAAAGGGTATAAATTTAGTACTTATGCTACATGGTGGATCCGTCAAGCTATAACTCGTGCACTAGCAGATCAAGCAAGAACAATTCGTGTACCAGTTCATATGGTTGAAACAATTAATAAAATGGCACGTATTGAAAGACAAATGACTCTAGAATTAAATAGAGAGCCAACTGATCAAGAACTATCTAAGAAAATGGGTCTATCAGTAGATAAAATCGCAGAGATTAGAAAAATTAGTCAAGATCCAGTATCACTAGAAACACCAATAGGTGAAGAAGATGATTCACATTTAGGAGACTTCCTTGCTGATGAAAGAACAATGTCACCAGAAGAATTCGCAACATATGAAATACTTAAAGATGAATTACGTGAAGTATTAGACACATTAACAGTACGTGAAAAAGAAGTATTAGAATTAAGATTTGGTTTATTTGATGGTTCAAGCCACACACTAGAAGAAGTAGGAAAACAATTTAAAGTTACTCGTGAAAGAATTAGACAAATCGAAGCAAAAGCTCTTAGAAAACTAAGACACCCATCAAGAGCTAAAAAACTAAAAGATTTCTTAATTGAATAGAATTGAAACAATATATTCATTCATAGATTTAGATGATAGAGTAGTAGATGTAGGGTGTGATCAAGCAAAACTAGGAATACTACTAGCAGGAAGAAATCAAAAATCTATCGCAAGCGATATAAGTGAAAAAGTAATAGAAAAAGCATCTCTTGATATAAAAAAACTAGGACTAGATAACTTGATAGATTTAAGAGTATCTAATGGTCTTTCAAATATAAAAGATGGTGAAGCAGATACACTAGTTTTATCAGGAATGGGAACTCATACTATATTAGAAATACTTGAGTATACAAACTTAAGATTTAAAAAAATAATAACTATTTCTAATAATTACCACGATATATTAAGAAATAAAATGAATGAATTAAATTATAAAGTTGAAATAGAACAAATAATTATAGAAAATAATAAATATTATAATTTAATACTATTTACCGAAGGAACAAAAAGGTATTCTAAAAAAGAACTAACTTTAGGACTTAATCATAAAGACAATAACTTATATAAAGAATATCTTAATTATTTATTAAACAAATATAAAAAAATAAAAGAAAGTTCTAAAGATAAAAATATCAAAATAGATGAAATGATATCTCTAATAGAAGGTACTATTAAATAGTACTTTTTATTTTATTCTGAATATGCTAAAATTTATAATTGGAAGGTGATTAAAATGAGAAAGTATTTAAAATATGCATTATGTTTATGCTTATTATTTATGCTTTGTGGATGTAGTGAGGAGGAAGTTAAAATGAATTATACTACTGAAGAAGTAAATGGAAAAACAGTTTTCAATATTGAAAACAAGAAATATATAGAAAGTGAAGAAGAAACAAATTTTGTTAAAATCGATACAGATGGTTATGGAATAATGATAGCTGAACTTTATCCAGATGTAGCTCCAATAACAGTAGAAAACTTTAAGAGTTTAGTAAAAGATAAATTCTATGATGGAATTATCTTCCATAGAGTTATTAAAGACTTTATGATTCAAACTGGTGATCCTACTGGTACAGGTATGGGTGGAAGTGAAAAAGAAATCAAAGGTGAATTTAAAAATAATGGAGTAGAAAATAATTTATCACATGAAAGAGGAGTTCTTTCAATGGCAAGACGTGGAGGAAATCCAGATACAGAAGAAACAATGAATTCAGCTTCTAGTCAATTCTTTATAGTTCATAAAGATTCAGATTTCTTAGATGGAAACTATGCAGCATTTGGTAAACTATTAAATGGTTATGACATTCTTGATAAAATAGCTACTACAGCAACTAATCCTAATAATGATAAACCACTTAAAGATATTAAAATGAATGGAATAAGATTTGTTACTTCATATGAGGAATAAAATGATATTATTAGATGGAAAAAGTTTAAGTGCTAAGATAAAAGATGAACTAAAGGGAAATATCAATTCTTATGTTCAAACACCAATACTAGCAGTCATTACAATAGGTGATGATGCAGCTAGTGAAGTATATGTAAAAAATAAAAGAAAAGCATGCGAGTATGTAGGAATGAGTTTCTTACATTTAGATTATGCAAGTTGCGTAAAAGAAGAAGTAGTTATTAAAAAAATAAAACAATTAAATAAAGATAAAAGTATAAATGGTATCATAGTACAATTACCAATACCAGATAATTTTAATGTTTCAAAAATTATTAATACTATTGAACCATCAAAAGATGCTGATGGTCTTACTAACATTCAAGCAGGAAAATTAATTCAAAACGAAAAGTGTTTAATGCCTTGTACACCTAAAGGAATAATAGAAATATTAAAAGAATACAAAATTGATTTAGAAGGCAAACATGTTGTAATAGTAGGTAGAAGTAATTTAGTAGGTAAACCATTAATGTTAGAATGCTTAAATAAAAATGCAACTGTAACTATGTGTCACAGTAAAACAAAAGATTTAAAGAAATATACTAAAGATGCAGATATTCTAGTAGTAGCTGTAGGCAAGAAATATTTAATAGATAAAACTATGATTAAAAAAGATTCTATTATTATTGATGTTGGCATTAATAGAATAGATGGAAAACTATATGGAGATGTAAATCCAAACGTAGAAGAAATATGTGCATATCTTACACCAGTTCCAGGAGGAGTTGGTCCTATGACAGTAGCAATGTTACTTAAAAATACCTTTGAGGCATATAAAAATCAAAATGGAATAATTGATATGTTTGATTTAAACCTATAAAAAAAGACTTAAGAAATTTTTTCTTAAGTCTTTTAGTTTACTATCTATTGTAGTATTCAACGATTAATGCATCATTAATTTCAGAATTTAATTCTTCACGTTCTGGATATCTTACGTAAGTACCACATTTCTTAGTTTTATCAACAGATACATAAGCAGGAATATTAATATCCATATTAACACATTCATTAATTACTGGATGATCAAGTGAATTTTCTTTAACAGAAATAACACTACCAACTTTAACTCTAAATGATGGAATATCAACTTTCTTACCATCAACTAAGATATGTCCGTGATTAACGATTTGTCTTGCAGCTCTTCTAGTTTTAGCAAATCCCATTCTATATACTAAATTATCTAATCTACTTTCTAAAAGTATTAATAAATTAGTACCATGAATTCCTTGCATCTTACCAGCAGCATCAAATGTTTTTCTGAATTGTTTTTCAGAAAGTCCATACATAAATCTAACTTTTTGTTTTTCTTGTAATTGAACACCATATTCACTAAGTTTTTTTCTACTAGTTCCGTGAATTCCAGGAGCAGTAGGTTTCTTTCTTAATTCTTTACCAGTTTCAAGTGTTGAAAAACCATATCTTCTAGATTTTTTAAATGCAGGTCCGATATATCTTGACATAGTATTTTGTTCCTCCTTCTACAAATATTTGTATTAAAGGCCACCATATAAATCATAGGGAGTTTCTTAATTACTTTCGCCTTGGCAGAAGTTACTTATATTTTTTCAAAGAAACACATTACAATTTATTTAGGCACTGCCAAATAAATACTTAGTAAATTATATAATATTTTTTTCTAAAAATCAACAAATTATTAGTATATTTCCAGTAAATATGCTATAATTTTAGTACGGAGAGTGATAAAATGGCAAAAAATAATATGGGTATTAAGTATAAAAGACCAAAAAGAGAAAGAAATAAAGTAGATTATACCATGACAGAAAATGATGGATTTAAGAAATTTTTTATCGTTCTAGCATCTGTTTTAGTATTTATAGGAGCTTTATATTTAGGAGTCTTAGGTTTAGAAAAATTAGGTGTATTTGAAGAAGGATATACTAAACCAAGTAAAGGTACTACTGAAATAAGCGATGAATATATTATGATCGGAACAGTATTTAATAGATCAGAAAAAGAATACTTAGTCTTATTTGATGACTATTCAAAAAATTTAAATCCTTATATAAATACATTAGCTAAAAATAATAAATTAAGAGCATACAAAGTAGATATGAGTAAACCTGAAAATGCTAAATATATTAGTGAAGATGAAAATAAAAATCCTAAAAAAGATAGTGATTTAAAAATTAATGGATTAACTTTAATAGTAGTAAACAATGGAAAGGTTTCAAAATACATCGTTGGAGCTGACAATATAGAAGAATATTTAAAATAATGATAGAAGAACTTAAAAAAGTTTGTAAAACTTTAGAAAATGAAAATCTAAAAAATTATAATACTTATAAATTAGATTGTTCTGCATCATATGTTGTATTTCCAAGTAATATAGATGAACTAACAAAAATTTTAAAAATCTTAAAAGAATATAACAGTAAGTGGTTTGTTCTAGGTAACGGTTCTAATGTAATTCTACCTAGCCATTATGATGGAGTAATAATAAAATTAAGTAATTTTAATAAATGCAATATAAATGGAAATGATATTTATGTAGAAAGCGGTTATATGTTAAACAAACTTGCTCAAGAACTATCTAATAAGGGTTATACAGGTATAGAGTGGGCAACAGGCATTCCAGGAACTATAGGAGGTTCAATATGTGGTAATGCAGGTGCATACAAGTCATCAATGAGTGAAATTATAAAAGATGTAACAATTCTTGATAACAACGATGTAATAACACTTAGTAACAAAGAACTTAACTTTGACTATAGAGATTCAATACTAAAACATAAAAATGGTATAGTAGTATTATCATGCAACATAAAATTAGAAAAAGGAAATATAGAAGAAATTAAAAAAACTATAGAAGAAAGAACTTTAAAAAGAATAGAAACGCAACCCCTTGATTATCCATCTTGCGGAAGCGTATTTAGAAATCCTGAAGGTTTATCAGCTGGAAAACTAATTGATGACCTTGGATTAAAAGGATACCAAATAGGTGGAGCAAGAATAAGCGAAAAACATGCAAACTTTATAATTAATTATAATAGTGCTACAAGTGAAGATATAATTAAACTAATAGATTTAATTAAAGAAAAAATAAAAAAGAACTATAACATAGATTTAGTTATAGAACAAGAAATAATAAAATAAAAGTGACTTACTCAAAGCCACTTTTTATTTTTAAATTAATTACTTATTTAAAGATTTAATTTCTTTAGTTGACATTCTAACTCTTTTTCCATCAACTACAACTGTTTGTAAATTAACTTTTTGTGTTTTTTTAGTTGCCTTTAATGAAAAAGGTCTATTTTGTGAACTCATATTTTTTCTATTTGATACATTCTTTGCCATTTTTTACTTGCCTCCTCTTTTTAAGCCAAATATAATTTAACATACTTTTTCATTTAAGTAAAGTAAAAATTGACTTTTTATCCTCTTTTTAGTAGAATAATCACTAAAGTTGGGGGAACGTATGGAAAAAAAAGAAACAAAAAGATATGCTCTTGTCGAATATTTAGGAACAGTTAAAAGAGAATATAGTACAAAAGAAGAATATCAAGAAATGCTTAAAACAATAGAAAGGTATAACAACAGAAAGACACACAAACACTTCTATGGAAATATCACGTCAAAAATAAAAGACGGAAAAATATTAGTATTGGTACATATATATCATAGACTTACTGAAAAGATGACAATAAGTGATATTGATCATTTCACTGAAGGATTTGAAGAAGACGAATTAATTAATTATTTTAAAAATATCACATCAACTAAAAATCTAGAGCCTGATATTAATATTTGTTATTTTGAAAATAAAAATACTGAAGATGAGAAAAGTGATGAAGTACATTATGAAAGAAGAATTAAATATTTACCAATATTATATAAAGGAGATTTACCATTCTTAGATAAAAATTATATTAAAAAGTGTCTAATGGCTCATGCCAATAATAATGATTACGATTTTTTCAAAGCTTTAGCAAGCGAATTTTCACCATATAAGGTAGTATCAGAAAGAGTAGAAGAATTATGGAGTATCGTAGATAAATGTAGATATCAAGGATATGAAAGCATGGAAATGGCTAGTGCTGCATTTAGACTATACAGCAATCTAATTGTTGAAAGAGATAGAGAAGGAAGAATAATAAGATTAAAAAATGGTGAATATCAAATAAGTAGAAGAAGACAAAGAGATTTTGGTTTCTTTATAAGAGATTATAATATGGTAGACTCAAAAAGAAAAATACCAACAAGATACAATAAACGTATTAAACCCGAAGAACTTAATTTAAAAAAATAATAGAAAAGTAAATAATTCGACAAAATTTACTTTTCTTTTTTTATATACTGATTTTGGTGATTAAATGATATACATAGATGAACTAATAATATTAAATTTTATAATAGACTTTTTAATACTAAAAACAACATCAAAAATTCTAAAGTTAAATGTAACAACATTAAGAATAATACTTTCTAGTTTATTTGGAGAAATCTCATTGTTATATTTATTTGTAAATCTAAATAATTTAGAACTTACCATATTCAAATTATTAATTGGTGTTATTATGAATTTAATAGCATTTTCTTATAATGATTTAAAAGAATTTATAAAAAGATTAATATATTTTTATATGTTTTCATTCTTCTTAGGCGGAACTCTCTATTATTTAAAAATAGAATCATTAGTTAAATATCAATATTACTTACTACTAATACCAATTATTATGAATATATTAAAATATTTTACATATAATCTAAAGAATATAATAAGTTTAAGACATAAAGTAACTATTTATTTAAAAAATGGTAAAGTTCTATATTTAAATGGATATATGGATACAGGGAATACATTAAAGGAACCATATAGTAATAAGAATGTAATAATTATAAATAAAAACATAAATGAGAATTTCTTCCTAGTTCCATTTAAAACAATAGATAATTCTTCGCTAATAAAATGTTTCAAACCTAAAAAAGTATATATAGATGGCTTAGGTGAAAGAAAAGATATAGTAGTAGGTATATCAAATAAAAAATTTAAGGGATTTAATTGTTTATTAAATTATAATTTAATGGAGGAATAAATGTTAGAAAAAATATTAAATAAGTTTTTTAAAAAAGAAAATGTATTTTTTGTCGGAAGTGCAGATATATTGCCACCACCCCTAAAAAAAGATATTGAAGAAGACTTAGTAAGAAGAAGTAACATTGGAGATATGGAAGCAAGAAACAAATTAATAGAACATAATTTAAGACTGGTAGTCTTTTTAGCTAAAAAATATGATAATACAATGTATGATTTAGAAGACTTAGTATCTATTGGAACAATAGGATTGATAAAAGGTATTAAAACATATAAACTTGATAAAAATATTAAACTAGCAACATATGCATCAAGATGTATCGATAATGAAATATTAATGTTTTTAAGAAAAAATAAAAAAAGAATGAGCGAAGTTAGCTTTGAAGATTCAGTTAATTTAGATAGTGAAGGTAATGAACTACATATAGAAGATATATTTGGTACAGAGGAAGATTTAGTAGAAAAGTCAATAGAATGTAAAGATGATAAAATTCTACTTGCAAGTGAAGTGAAAAAACTAGATGAAAGAGATAAAGAAATAATAGAACTTAGATATGGCTTATCAGGAAAAAAAGAACTTACACAAAAAGAACTAGCTGAAAAATTAAATATAAGTCAGTCATATATATCAAGAATAGAAAAGAAAGTAATAAAAAAATTAAAAGCAATTATGAAAATATAGAGTGCAAACTTTATATTTTTTTTAAAATTAACTTGTTTTTAAATATAGAGATGTGCTAAAATATCTATAGTATATGACATAAAAGGAATTGGAGGAATAGAAATGTCAAATAATTATGATGATTATGGCTACGAAGATAAAGAATATGATGATGGCGGTGCAGCAAAGAAAAGACTATTAATAGGATTTCTAGTTGTAGCAGCAATAATAATAGTTATTATTTTATTCTTAAAAGGATGTGCTAGTGGTAATAAGAAACCAACTCAACCAACAACACCAACTTTTGATTATGAAAAAACACTATTAGAAGCAGGTAAAAAATTCTATGAAAATAATACTGATTTAGCTCCAGTTGCAAATGGTGAATGCAGCACAGTTGAATTAAGTACATTAGTTTCAAAAGGACTTGTAAATCCTGAAAACTTTACTACATGTGATAATTCAGAAACATATGTAAGAGTTTGCGTTTTACCAAATGGTACAAAACAATATACACCATGGTTAAAATGTACTGATAAAGATTCAAATTCAGAATATGGAGATGAAAAAGAAGGAACAATATCAGATATTAAAGCAGATGAAAGTTTTGTAAGATTTACATTCATGCCAAAGAGACTAAAATCAGGAGGACAAAACTTAGGACCTGTTGAAGAAGTATGGAAAGATGATATTAAGTATAGTTCATATAAAACATTAGCAACTACAAAATATTATAGATATAGAGACAAATTATTTACTTGGAAAATTCAAGATAAAACATACTATACATCAACTGGTGAAAAGAAAAATGCTAAAGATGTAAAAGAATATTACACAATCGCACCAAATAGTAATTACAATTTACATGATAATAAAACTGATAATGCTTATAAATGGTACACAATAACAGGTGGAGAAAAAGTATGGGCATTAGATAAGAATGGTAATAAAATACCTAGTAAAACTGCTATTAAAGAATACAATGTTCCAGGTGAAACAATTATTGCAAATCATGAAACAAGAACAGTAACAGGAACAACAAAAGCTTATCATTATTATATTTGTGGTAAATATAGCACTTCAACAAACAAGAAATATCAATTAGATAAGAAATGTGGCGAAGGAACAGATACACAACTTAAATATACATTCGAAGAATTCTATACATGTGGATATGGAGATGTAGTTGATATTGAGGCTGGAAGAGTTAAAAAAGGAGAAAAATGTTCTACATATAGTGATTGGAAATTAACATTTGAACAATGTAATGAATCATTACCAACTTGTAGAAAAGTTACTCCAGTATACTATTATTACTGGTATAAATTAACTGGTGGTACTAAAAAGTATTATCCATCAGGAAGCAAAAAAGCCAGTGGAGAAAAAGTATACTATACTGAAGCGCCAACAAAAGGAGCTGTTAAAGATTTAGATACTAAAGCAACAGCATATAAATGGTATAAAGCAACAGAAAGCGAAACAAACGAATATACAGCAGTTGCTCCTAAAAATTATCCAGATGCAACAAAGACAAGTAAATCAAAATGGAGTGATTGGTCAAGCTGGACAAGTAAAAATCCAAAAACTAGTGATGGAAGAACAAGACAAATCGAAACTAAGACAAAAATTAAATTACAAGAAATCAAAGGAACTAATGAATCAAGTTGGGAAAATTTAAGTCAAACATATGTAAGTGAAGAAGAAATGATTACAATATATAGAAATAATAAATATGATGTAAATTCACTTCAAGATATCAATAACAATGGAGAACTTAAATACGATATAAAAATGATTATTAGAAACAAAAAGGAGGCTAGTCAATAATGGATAAAGTTAGAGAACTAGAAAGCAAATTACAAGAAGCATTAAAAGAAGATTTAGATTTAACTACTGTTGGATATAATGAACTAGATGCTACTTGGAAAAATATTGATGAAATTAAAAACGAAGCAAATAAAGTAATAAGTGATTTGATAGTAGGATCAACAAGAGATGAAAATGGAAAATTCGTATCAAAAGATAATATGACATTTGATATTGATGAAATAGCTTCAATTTCAGCAGGAATTAAAGAGATTACAGATAAAGCATATGCGAGAATATCTGTAATCGCTGCTGAAGAGCAAAGAAAGAAAGATTTATTTGCTGAAAAATTTTCTAATAGAAGAAGTGTAAGAGAATCAATAAGAACAAATAATTCAATGATTAATACACTTGAAGCAGAAATTAAATCAATTAAGACTCAATTAGGAGATCCAGGACTAACTCAAGAAATGATAGCTGATTTGGCTAGTCGTGGAATTGAATTTAAACCTAGTGAAAGTACATTATCTCCAGAAAAGAGATATTACTTAGAAAACGAATTAAAAGCTAAAGAAGCTTCATTAAAATCATTTAAAGATGCTAATGAAGTATATAAAAATCAAGAAGAAAAATTAACTTCTGATATGGAAAAATTAAGAAATGGTGGTAAATTAGAAGAAACTATTGAAGAAGAAAAAGTAGAAGAACAAACAGAAACAAAGGAAGAGGAAAAAACTCCAATCGAACCTGTTATACCTCCTACTGAAGTAAATACTGATGATTTAAAACCAGAAGAAAATGAAGATGATAAAATTATTGCTCCAATTCTTCCACCATCAGAAATTGATACAAAAGAAATAGAACCAGAAGAATTCCCAACAGTTGAAGAAGATGAAGAAGAAAAGGATAAAGATGCTATAATAGCTCCAATTCTTCCACCAAATATGATTGATACTGATGAATTAAATCCAACAGGTGATGAAGAGGAACCTGCTGAAGAAGAGGAAGAAGAAGATGACAAGACTGTTGCTCCAATTCCAGTACCAATTGAAGAAGAATATGAAAAAACAACTGCTAAACCAGGATTATGGAAAAAAGTTGGAGGAATGATTGTAAAAGCTGCAGCATTTATCTCAATTTTAGGAACTGCATTCCATACTGGTATGTTATTAAACCAAGGACAAAAACAACATGCTGAAACAATAGATGCAATTAATAGAATAGGTCAAATTCAAGTAGATGAAGACCAAGAACAAAAAGATGAAGACGAAGATTTAACAAAAGGAGATACTCCCAGTAATGGGGATGACAAGGTAAATACCAATTCCCCAAGTAAAGGAAATAACGGAGGAAATGGAAACAATGGAGGAAACAATAAACCATCTCAAGACCCAACACCAGTAACTCCAAATCCAACTCCTGCAACACCAAATCCAACACCAGTAACTCCAAATCCAACACCAGTAACACCAAATCCAACACCTGTAACACCGGATCCTACACCAGTAACTCCTGAACCAGAGCCAACACCTGAGCCTGAAAAACCAGACCCAGAACCTGAAAAACCGGATCCAGAGCCAACTCCAGATCCAGGAAAAGATGATAGCGATGATATGCATCTTGATGAAGGAGACGTTGCTTATAATGAAGAAAATGGAGTATATGTAGATTCAGAAGGACATACACATAGAATAAATCCAGATGGTTCATTAACAAGATTAGATGATCAAGAATTAGATCACAATGATAAAGGTGAATCAATAGTTGGAGAAGATGAATTAAATCCTGAAACACCAGTAGAACAACCAGTTATTGGAAATGTAACAACTGGTGAAGATATGACTGATAAAGAAATAGATCGTTTAGATGATGCTATTAATTCTAATCCAGAAGATTTACTAGATGAAAGTGTATCAGAAAAAAACGCAGAACCTGCAACAGCTGAAGACTATACAAAAGCTGAAGAAGATCAAGAAAAATATGAAGAAGCAACAAAAACAGAATTAGATAGTTGGTGGGAAGAAATAACAAATAAATTAGATGCAGTAAACGACGAAGAACAAACAATGCATCGTTAATGTAATCACTAATAAGGAGGAAAAAAGAATGGAAAATTTAACAAATCAAGTATTAAAATTAGCAAGCGGTAAACAATATTTTGTAATAAGACAAGCATCATATAAAGGTGTAACATATTTCTTAGCTGCTGAAATTACTCCAGATGGTGAAGACTTTACAAACAACTTCTTATTCTTTGAAAATGTTACTGAAGATGGTAAATCAAAAGTAAAAGAAGTTAAAGATCCTGCTATTCTTGAAGTTTTAGCTAAAAACATTAAATTAGATTAATGAATAAAAATATTAAAATCCTTTCAATATATAGTTGAAAGGATTTTTTATATGGCAAAGAATAAAGTAGAAATAACAGGAATTAATACAAGTACCTTAAAAACATTAAATAGTGATGAAATGAATAATTTATTTATGGAACTACAAAAAGGCAATAAAAGCGCTAAAAATACTCTTATAGAGGGTAATTTAAAGTTAGTATTAAGTATATTAAAGAAATATCAAAATAGATGTGATAATTTAGATGATTTATTTCAAATAGGCACAATAGGTCTTATAAAAGCAATAGATAATTTTGATCTTTCATTTGGAGTAAAATTTAGTACATACGCAGTACTAATGATAGAGGGAGAAATAAAAAGATATATAAGAGATAATAATCAAATAAGAATATCTAGAACTATAAAAGAACTTTCTTATCAAATAATTAATTATAAAGAAACATACCTAAAACAAAATGGAATATATCCAACTAACGATGAAATATGCAATTATTTTAATATCACACCATATGAACTATATAATGTATTATCTTCTCTAACAGAACCCATGAGTATATTTGAACCAATCTATAATGATGGAGGAGACACTATATATTTACTTGATCAATTAGAAGACAAAACTACAAAAGATTTAACAGACTTACTATCTTTAAGAGAAGCATTAGATAAAATAAAAGAAAGAGAAAGAATTATTATAGAAAAAAGATATATAGAAGGACTAAATCAGTCAGAAATTGCTGAATATTTAGGAGTAAGCCAAGCACAAGTATCAAGAATAGAAAATAGTGCTTTAACTAGTATTAAAAAATTAATATTGTAATATACTTTAATATGAAATTATCAGAATTACAAAGAAAAGATATTATTAATATAAAAGATGGTAAAAAAGTCGGAAGAATTATAGATGTAGAATTTGATCCTTCTAATGGTTATATGATAAAGTTTGTTATAGAAAGAGCAAATTTTGTAAGAAATTTACTAAGTACAAGTGAAAATCTTTCTATAAAATTTACTCAAATAAAAAAATTGGGAGAAGATGTAATACTTATAGATATATCTTAGAAAATATGTTAAAATACAAATTATGAAAAAGAAATATGTTATTATTAGTTTATTAATTTTATTATTAATATTATTTGATCAAGGAATTAAATTATTAGTATTAAAAACCATAGTAGATAAACCAGTTATTATAATAGATAATTTTTTAAAGTTTATTTTTGTAAAAAATACTGGAGCTGCATTTGGATTCTTAGGCAATAGTACTAACATCTTAGTAATATTAACAGTAATGCTTCTTTATTATTTAATTAATGAAATAAGAAGAAATATAGATTCAAAGTTATCTATAGTATCTCTTTCATTAATTATTAGTGGAGCTATAGGAAATTTAATAGATAGGCTATTTAGAGGATATGTAATTGATTATATTTCTTTTACATTATTTAAAAGAGAAATGGCTGTATTTAATGCAGCAGATATATTTATAACATTTGGAGTAATATTACTCATGTATATAATAATAAGGGATGGTAGAAGTGAAAGAATTAGTAGTAGAAGAAAAAGATAATTTAAAAAGATTAGATATATTTTTAACAGAGAATACTGAAGAGAGTAGAAGCTTTCTTTTAAAAAATATTAAAAGTGGTAAGATAACTGTTAATGATAATATTGTTAAGGGTGGATATACTTTAAAGACAGGAGATACTATTAAAATAGGAGACTTATCAGTAGATACAACTGTTAAAGGAGAACAAATTCCATTAGATATTCTTTATGAAGATGATGATATTATGGTAGTAAATAAAAAGAGTGGCATGGTAGTACATCCAGGTAATGGTAACTACACAGGTACTCTTGTAAATGCTTTAATGGGTTACACTGAAGATTTATCAAATGAAGGTGGAGACAATAGATGCGGTATAGTCCATAGAATTGATAAAGATACATCAGGTATACTTTTAATAGCTAAAACAAATGAAGCACATAGAATACTTTCAGAAGATTTTAAGAACAAAAGTATTAAAAGAAAATATATAGCTTTAGTTCATGGTGTTATCGATAACAATAAAGGTAAGATTGTCGCACCAATAGGTAGAAGTAAAGTTGACAGAAAGAAAATGTGTGTAACTGATGAGAATGCTAAAAATGCAACAACTAATTTTACAGTACTAGAAAGATATAAGAATGCAACACTAGTAGAATTAATACTTGAAACTGGAAGAACACATCAAATAAGAGTACATATGGAATATATTGGACACCCAGTAGTAAATGATCCTGTATATGGTAAAAAGAAAATAATAAATAATTATGGTCAAATGCTACATGCAGAATATCTAGGATTTAATCATCCAATTACTAAAAAATTTATGGAATTCTCATGCCCTCCAGAAAAAGAATTTATGGAAATATTAGACATGTTTAAAAATTCATAAAATATATAGTTGCCATTAATATAAAAGCATAAATACTATAAATAATATAAGGTATCAAAAAATAAGAAGAAGTTTTTGATATCTTTTTAGTCTCAATAAATAAAAATATACTAGATAACATTACTATAGTAGTAATAGCAAACCCTAAAAATGGACTCATCAAATAAAAGAAGAAATACATAAATAATTGATTAGCAAAATAATTAGTAAGTAGTATATATAAATAATCCTTATTTTCAAGTAGTTTAACTTTATTAATTATAATGACTATACTAATTGTATTAAGTATATAAATAATAAACCATATAATACTTATCCATTTACCACTAAGAGCAAACTCTGGTAATTTAAGTAAACTGTAAAATTCAGGATCATATTTAAAAATAAGTCCACTAAGTAACCAAAAAAATAGTATAATAATAAATAATAGTATTTGTTTAAGATATGTTTTCATTTTTTATCACCTCTTTACTAATACTATGATTAATAGTAAAATATTATTATTGAAAGGAAGCATTATGAATATAAAAATAGATAAAAAAGATGATGTTATATTAAAGATATTACATTATTTTATAACAGAAGAAGATTATAAACCTATAATTATAAATGGCCTTGAAAATGAAATATGGCTAGAAAATATGCAAAGTGATTTAAAATTAATTAGAATAAATACTAATTATATACATAACGAAGAACAATTAAAAACAGATATGTATAAAGCACAAAGCATAATGAAAAGTATAAAAAAAAATACATTCTCATTTAAAATGAATATGTTAAATCTACTTTTAGATACTGGAGATAGTGTTAAAGTAATGGATGCTAAAAATATAGAAACTATAAAAGTAGAAAAAATAAATGACTTTAAAAAGAATAAATTTGTTAAAGAATTCTTTCCTAAAGTTAGTGAAGCAGAACTAACTGATCAAGTAGATCCAGTAGAGTTCTTTAAATTAACAGAAGATATGAATCAAAAAACATTAAAAAATGAGAAAAAACTTGCTAAGATATTTAGTCCTAAAAAACCAGTTATTACTTATGCATTAATAGCATTAAATATTATGGTATATTTATTTATGCTTTTATATGATACTGATGGAACTTATTTCTATGCTCTTGCAAATAACTATGAGGCAGTACAAAATGGACAAGTATATAGATTAATCACATCAATGTTCTTACATTCAGATATAATTCATATAGCATGTAATATGTACGCTTTATATGTCTTAGGTCCAGTAGTAGAAAGATATTATGGAAAAACAAAATTCTTATTCATATATATGTTAAGTGGAATACTTGGAAGTATATTTAGCGCAGCATTTATGAGTGCAGAAACAATCAGTATTGGTGCTTCAGGTGCAATATTTGGTTTACTTGGAAGTATCGCATACTTTACTTACTATTATAGAGCAACACTTCAAGGATTACTTAGAAGTCAAATATTACCAGTAATATTATTAAACTTAGCATTAGGTTTCATGATACCAGGAATAGATGTATCAGGACATATTGGTGGTCTAATTGGTGGTATACTAACTTCAATGTCAATTGGAATAGGGGACAAAGGAAGAACATCAGATCAAATAAATGGAACTATAGTATACATACTAATGACAGCAGCTATGATATACATGATATTTATTAAATAAACATATAAAAACTGATTATAATAAATAATCAGTTTTATTTTAATTAAATTTTTCTATATAATCCAACAGCCTTACCAAGAATAGTAACATTCTTTAGTATTATAGGTTCTAAAAAATCATTTTCAGGTTGTAATCTAATATGGTCACTTTCTTTATAAAATCTTTTAAGAGTAACTTCATTTTCATCAGTCATAGCTACTACTATTTCACCATTATTAGCATTATTTTGACGTTTAACAATAACTATATCACCATCAAATATACCAACATTAATCATAGATTCACCATTAACTTCCAAAGTAAATACATCATGATTCTGTGGAACTAATTCTTTAGGTAATGAAAAATATTCATTAGGATTTTCAATTGCTTCAATAGGATTTCCAGCCGCAACCTTTCCAAGTAACGGTACAGAAATAACATTCTCTTCCTTTTTACTATATTCATTTGGTACATTTAACTCAATAGTTCTAAACTTACTCTCAGTTTGATTAATATACCCTTTATTAGTAAGATTCTTTAAGTGTACAAACATAGTAGCAGTACTATTTAAACCACATAAATAACATAACTCACGAATAGTTGGTGCATACCCTTTATCAGCAATAAATTTTTTAATAGTTGTTAAAATCTCTTCTTGCTTATTTGTAAGTTTTTCCATAAAATCACTTCCTAACTAAATAATAACATACAAAAATTTGTTTGTAAACACTATTTACGAAGTTTCTTTATTAGTTGTTCTCTTACACAAATTAAATCTTCCTCTTTAATATCTTCTAAAAACTCACTAGGAAAAATTATTTCATCAGAAAAACCAAATACACTTTCTAAATATTCCAATAAATACCCTTTAAAAACTAAACTAAATATTTCTCTAATCTCATCTTCACTTAATAATTTTGAAAGTTCTATAACATTCATTTTAGATATATATGATAACGTTAACTGTGAAAGTAATCTATGTGAACAAGCAATTTCATGTTGAAACTCATCTCTTGTATAACAATCACTAAATCTAACACTATCCATATCCACTATCTTTATATCACCATTTTTACTAATCATATTATTATCAGGATGAATATCCCAAAATACAATTCCATCTTTATATAATTGCTCTATTGCAATAGCAATCTTTTTAGCAAATCTTAACTTATCTTTATAAGAAATCTTATTACTAAAAATTAATCTAGTAGATGGTATATAACTCTTTAAATAAGGCATTTCAAAACCAATAAATTGATATTCTGGAGTATATATTATACCACTAGGAGTAACACAATTGGAGTTACCATATAAAGATAATTTTTGTATAGTACTTTCTCTAGTAAGTCTATTTCCATATAATAATACTTTATATAATGTTTTTTCATCTTTAATATAAATATCACTTTCATGATGAATTATACCATCAAGAGTAGGATAAATGCCTAATTCTTTTTCAGTAGTAAATATCTTATTCATACTTTTCCCCTATAAACAAGTGTATAATACTATATTACATTATAAAAATCAATTAATAATTTCACAAAAGAAAGACAAATTATTTAAAGTATGTTATACTATTAAATAGAATAGAAAGAGGTATAAAATGAATAATGAAACATTAAATCAAAATATAACAACTCCAGTATCAAAGAAAAATATATTGATACCAATAATTATTATATGTATGTTATTACTTATAACAGGAGTATATTTTTTATATGAATATTTAAATCCTAAATTAGAAATAAATAATATTAAAGAAGAATATAAAGATAATGAATTTAGTGACTATAAATTTACATTATCATCTAGTTTATTTATTAAAAAAGAAGATACTTTATGGACACTTAATGGTTATGATATAAGTAAAGGAAAAGAACTTAAAAATATACCAGTAAAATCCGAAAAAAATATCATAACAATTACAAACAAAAATATAACTAAAACATATGAATTTAATGTTAATATAGAGAGTACATTATTACTTACTGATGAAACATTAATTATACCAACTGACTACCAAGATTATGATAATGATGGTATACCAAATATAGTAGAAAAAGAAAAAGGACTTAGTACTTATACTAATGATACAGATGGTGATGGACTTTATGACAATGTAGAATTAATAATGGGCTTAGATCCAACTAAAAAAGATGATTACAACGAAGTAAGAACATTCGAAGTTTATCAAGACAATGATGAATCAAAAAACAATTATATAAAAGTAAAAGGTAAAGGAAATATAGCTAATACTTTTTTAGATACTTATGAAGGTAACATAGGCATTTCTTCTGAATACATATTAAATAAAGAAATGTTAAGACTTACAACTACTAACAAAGAAGAAGAGGAAGTAACTATATATATTAAGAAAGATTATTTTTTGATAAACAAAGAAGTAAGTATATATACATATGATGAAAACACTAAAAAGATTGAAGAATTGTCTACTACTTGTGATAATAAATACTGTAGTGCAATACTAAAAAATTTAGATAAAATACTTTTTATGGGAGATAAATCATTATCAAATATAAAAGAAACTAAAAATCAAATTCATATATTATTAGATAATTCTGGTTCTATGTATACCAAAGAATATGTATATGAAAAAAAGAATATTAAAAATACAGATAATAGTGATATAGACGAATATGCTAATGATACAGGCTTCAAAAGAGTAACATTAATGAATGAACTTGTAAGAAGATTAGAAACAAAGAATTATGAATATTCAGCAGCAGCATTTACAGGAGATTATTGCAAACTAATAGAAAATTCTAAAGACTCTAAAGCAATCCAAAATAAAATAAGTTCTATAAAAACAGAATGCCAAAACTTTAATGGAACAAGACTAACAAGCAGTATAAAAGATGAAGCAAATAAATTTGATACTAAAGTTCCAGGCAGTAAATTTTTAATAGTGCTAACTGATGGTAATGATAATTCTTTATTTGGTGTAGGAATGGATTTATCAAAATATGAAATTAATAAAATAGCTAAAAAAGGTATTAAAATTATAACTATTGGTTTAGGTAGTAATTTAAAAGTTGATAATCTTATTGAAATGGCAAAATATACTAATGGTAAATATTTATATGCTAGCGATAGTAATATGTTAGAAACATTAATAGGAATTATTGAAGGAGACATTGAAAACAAACAAGTTCAAATAGAAGGAGAAGAAACAACTTTAATAGCTGATAGTGGCTTTGATGTTAAAAGAGATGGATTTAGTTTTAAAAATTTTGGAAGTAAAGATAGTGAAGGTGGAAACTGCTATGGATTCTCAGAAATATCAAAAAAAATATTTTTAAACACTTTAAAAACAAGTGATACAGAAAAGAAAACAAATTCATCATATATGCTAGGAAATGATTATAAAATTCCAGGATACTCATTATCTGAAAATAATAAAAAAAGACTTAAAAAAGGAAATATTTATTCTATAAAATTAAATTCTAAATATAATGAAGCATTTAATTTTGATAGTTCAAAATTAAATGACTATAGATATGTAAAAGATGAAGTATCTTATATAAATTCTAAATACAAAGGACAATATAGTAGCCTAGGATTTGAACCATACTTTAAAGAACTTAAAAAAGAACAAACTTTTACTATAAATGGTAAAAATGAAAAAATAAAGAAATATGAAACACAAGATTATATAGACTTAGCTGGTGCTAAAAATGTATCTAAAGAATATAAAGATGATTATGAGTTACTTCAATTAATAAATATAGGTTATAGAAAGCAATATTCAAATTTTATAGGTGCTTTTGCTAATAGTATAGAACATAATAATAAAGATATAAATTATAAATATTATAAGAATCTAAATAAACTTATTGATGAAGTAAAAACTGGTTCACCAGCTATGATATCAATTAGATGTTCTATAGCTGGTCACTCAGTTATAGGAAACAAAGTTTACAAAGTAAATGGTAAAGAAACCTATATAGTAGGTATATATGATTCTAATCAACCTGGAGTAGAAGGAAAAGCATATTTTGAAAGACAAACATCTTATGAAAAAAATACAAAAAATCCTTATTACTCATTTAGTTATACAGGTGGAGGAATAGATTTTAATACATTTACATATCAAGAATAAGACATCGCATGATGTCTTTTTTAGTTTAATAAAACTTTTATAGTACTTCCTTCTTTAGTTCTTGAGTTAACACTAGGACTAGTATCAATAACTTTATCTCCGTCTCCTACAAATTCAATTTTAAATCCATTAAGAAGCCTTCTAGCTTCTTTTTTACTTTTACCAATTACATCAGGAATCATTACATATTTAATATCATCCCATCTATATACTTTAGGAAGACCACTAACATCTTCTTTTAAATCATAAATTGATATTATATCTTTAAGAACATTACGTGCTATAGGAGCACTAACAACACCACCATATTGAGTAACACCCTTAGGATGATCAAGAGCAATATATACAACAAATTCTGGATCATCAGCTGGCATAAATCCAATAAATGAAAGAATATAGTTACCACTCATATATCTTCCATCACTACCAACTTTTTGAGCAGTACCTGTTTTACCACCAACTCTATAGTTTTCAATATAAGCATTACGTCCACTACCATTAGCAACAACACTTTCAAGAGCATACTTAACAACATCACTAGTTTCCTTAGTTATAACATTTTTTCTTTTTATAGTTGGTGTTATACTTTTATCTCCAACTTCACTAACTACATAAGGAACATACAAAGTACCACCATTTACTATAGAACTAACAGCAGTTACTTGTTGAATAGGCGTAACACTAATACCTTGACCAAATGCACTAGTAGCAAGTTCAACTGGTCCAATCTTATCCATTTTAAATAGTATTCCAGTTCCTTCACCATTTAAATCAATACCAGTTTTCTTACCAAACCCAAGTTCAGTAATATATTTAAATAATAATTCTTTTCCAAGTTTTTGTCCTAAAGATACAAATCCAGGGTTACATGAGTTTTCTACTACTTGCACATATGTTTGATCACCATGACCTTTTCTTTTCCAACAGTGTAGAGTAGCATTAGCAACTTTAACCTTTCCAGAGTCATAAAAATGATCTTCAAATATATTTACTTTTCCTTCATTAATAGAAGCAGCAAGCGTAACTATTTTGAAAGTAGAACCAGGTTCAAAGTTAGCCCATATTGCTAGATTTCTATTTATTACTTCAGTACTATATTCTTTATAATTAGCTGGGTCAAAAGAAGGGTAGCTACTCATCGCAATTATTTCACCCGTCTTAGGATTCATAACAAGTCCAATAGCTCCTTCAGCTTCATACTTAGTATATGCATTCGATAGTTCATTTTCAAGTGACAACTGAATATCTAAATCAATAGTAAGTTTAATATCATTACCACTTTTAGGTTCATTATATATTTCAGACATAGAAAGTCTTTTACCCTTACCATCACTAAAATATTTAATACTTCCATTCTTACCAGTTAATTCTTTATCATACTTAAGTTCAAGTCCACTAAGGCCTTGATTATCTATACCAGTGTAACCAATCACATGAGATAAAACATTTTTATATTTATAATCTCTTTTAGATTCTTTTAATAGATAAACTCCATCATAATTATAACTATTTATTTTATCAGCAATTTCAAAATCTAAGTTTCTTCCTTCAGGATGAACTCTTTCAATAGATGTTTTTTTACTAACATGTTTAAACATCTCATCATAACTAACACCAAGTATTTCAGCTAGTGTTCTAGCAACTTCTTCCTTATTAAGTATTTGACTAGGTACTAAATATAATCCAACAGTAGTAACATTATCTACAATAACCTTACCATTTCTATCTAGTATTCTACCTCTATCAGCCTGTACAGTTAGATTACGACTCCAAAGTTCACTAGCAAGAGTATTTAATTTTTTATATTCAATAACCTGTATATAAAATATTTTAACTATAACAAAAAAGAATACTATAAGTGAAATAACAAATACTATTCTAATTCTTTTATTCTGTACACTTTGAAACATAATATCACCAGTAAATTATATTCATAGATTGAAAAAACATAATAATTATTATATACTAAAACTAAGAAAGTAGGGATATTATGAAAAAAAGTTATACTGGACTTATAATACTTATTATATTAATAGCTTTAGCTGGTAGTTTTATATCTTCATATAATAATATGGTTAAATCAGGTGAAGAAGTAGATGCTAAATATTCTGATATTGATGTTCAACTAAAAAGAAGAGCAGACTTAATACCAAATCTTATTAGTACTGTTAAAGGATATATGGCTCATGAAGAAAAAATAATCAATAGTATCACTGATGCTAGAAATAACTTAGTAAATGCCAAAACTATTAGTGAAAAAGCAAAAGCTAATGACGAATTAACTCAAGCACTAAGTTCATTTAATGTAATAGTAGAAAACTATCCAGATTTAAAAGCTAATACTAATTTTATAACATTACAAGATGAACTAGCTGGTACAGAAAATAGAATTGCTAATGCTCGTAAGTCATATAATGATGCTGTTAAAAATTATAATCAAATGATTAGTGTATTTCCAAGTAAAATAGTAGCAAATATATTTAAATTTGAAAAGAAACAATACTTTGAAACAAATGAATCTGATACAGGTGTACCAAATGTTGAATTCTAGGATTAAAAATATTTTAATCCTTCTTTTATTAGTATTTTGTTTTATAAAAGTTGATGCTTTAGTAGAACCAACACAAAATTATTATGTTAATGACTATGCTGACATTTTAAGAGAAGAAATGAAAAAATATCTTTATAAAAGAAGTATAGCACTAGATAATAAAAGCAAAATACAGATAGTAGTTGTAACGATAAAAAGTACAGAAGGAATGTCTATTGAAGAATATGCTAATGCTATTTATAATAACTTTAAAATAGGTGAAGATAATAAAGGTGCTTTAATATTACTTTGCCCACAAGAAAGAACTATAAGGTTAGAAATAGGTGATGGACTAGGTGGAATATTACCAGATGGTAAAGTAGGAAGAATACTTGATAACTATGTAATACCAACATTAAAGAAAGATGATTGGAATCAAGGAATAAAAAATGCGTATGATGCAATATATCAAGTGATTGTAGAAGAATATAATTTAAATATAGATTATACTATTCCAACAATACCATATAATGTAGAAGACATAGCTTATACTGAAAAATATAGTTATTATATTTATGGATTTCTATTTGGTATAATTCTAGGAATTATAATAAATGTAGTAATGTTTAAGAAAAGCACAGGTAAACAAGTTGCATTATTAGGAATTTATTTAGCATTAGTTGGTATAATGAATATGATGGGTAACGTAAACAGAATTAGTTTTCTTGTATACTTTTTCTCATTTACAAATATATTTGGTTATATACTAACACTTAATGGCTCTAATGATAGGATGTATGGAAGAGGATATGGAAGAAGTATGAGCCTTGGAAGACATAGTACATATCACATTGGAGGACACGGAGGTCATTCAAGTGGAGGAGGAGCAACAAGAAGATTTTAAGTAGTATTTTTACTACTTTTATTTTAAATTAAACCAATAGTATGTGTAAATTATTTAATTAAAATGTTATATTAATTATGAAAGAGGTAACTATGAATCAAGAAAAAATAGGTAAATTTATTGCTAAAAATAGAAAAGATAAAGGATTAACACAAGAAGCTTTAGCTGAAAAGTTAGGTATAAGTACAAACGCAGTAAGTAAATGGGAAAGAGGACTTTCTTTTCCAGATGTTTCTTTATTTAAAAAATTATGCAGTGAATTAGATATAAGTATAGAAGAACTAATAAATGGTGAAAAAAGTAAGAGTACTGAATCAAAAGATAAAGCAATTATTGCATCTTTAGAAGAAAAAACAAAAATAGAAAAGAAATCAAAAAAGAAAATATTAGTACTTAGCATTTTTATATTATTGATAGTAACTATCTCAATATTTTATAGCAGTACTTTAAAAATAAATTTAATAAATGAATCTAGCGAACTATACGATATCGCAATAGATTATTTAAGAAATAAAGAATTTAAGAGTAATCCTGATTCTTCAAAAGAAGATTTTAATGTATTTTATAGTTATCATAGTTTTGGTATAGAAAAGAAAGGTAATTATAAATATTTATATTTGTGGCTTTATAGTGGAAGTTACTATCTTGAAGAAGATGATGCGTTAGTTATATCAACAGGGAGTTCATTACCAGTAAAAATAACTATAAAAGATAATAAAGTAGTAAACACAGAATATCCAAAAGACGGTAATGAATATACAAAATCAATATATAAATTATTCCCAAGAACCATCGCAAAACAAGTATTAAATTTTGATAATGAAAAAAATATAAATAAACTTTATAATGAGATGAGTACTAAGAAAAATAAATATTATAATTACTTAAATATGGATATGGGAAAACTAACTATAGATGACATAAGTTATGGTGATCATATATTTAATATCACTAAAAGAAAAGAATGCATAACAGTAAGTCTAAATGTATATAAAGATAATAAATATAGATTAAGTACTGCATACAAAGCATGTAAACCAAATCAAATATGCAATTCTGATTTAAGATACACAAAGTTTGAAGAAGGAACATATGACTATAACATAATGGAAATAATAAAACATAGTAGTGATGCAAATCTCTTACAATTTAATAATGATAATTTACCAGTATATGAAATATACGCAGGGAAAGGACATTTTATAACAGATGATGATAACAAATATTTAAAAGAATTTTTAAAAAGCATAAATGTAGATTTATCTAAGTGTGCAGAGCCAGATTATATAGAGTAGTAGAAATACTACTTTTTTAATACATAAAAAAAGAAACCGAAGTTTCTATAAATTGAAATATTCAATCTCACCAGGTCTAGCAGTATCATGAGGTATTTCATTCTTATGATTATCAGGATCACTTGGTATTAATGATTCATAATCTATATCTGGTTCATTTGACATAATTTCTAATTTATCTTCTTTAGGTTCTTCTTTTACTTCAGGAGTCTTAGCACTTTCATTATGATTTTGACTATCGCTTATACTATTTTGTAAATTATCATCTTTATAGTTAGATAAATCATTATCAAGATCAACAGCTTTAAGTATTTCACTAAATGAAGTTTCTCCTAGTAAAACTTTTTCAAGTCCATCTTGAAGTAGAGTAATAACATCACTCTTATAAACTAACTTTCTAAGATCATGTTTAGGCATAGCATTAGTAATAGCATCTCTAATATCTTCATTCATAAGAAGAACTTCATAAAGACCAATACGTCCGTTATAACCTCTAAAACACTTATCACAACCATCTTTATTAGCATCAAACATTTGATTAACTTCTTTATTTAAAACTTTCTTAAATACACTCTTTTCATATGGAGTAGTATCTCTTAATTGTTTACAATGAGGACAAAGACGTCTAGCTAACTTTTGAGATATGATACCAGTAAGAGCAGAACCAAGTAAGTAACGTTCTACATCCATATCAGTAAGTCTTTCTATTGTATTTAAAGAGTTATTTGTATGTATTGTTGATAATACTTTATGTCCAGTAATAGAAGCACGAACAGCAATTCTAGCAGTTTCATCATCACGAATTTCTCCGATCATTATAATATCAGGGTCTTGACGCAAGATACTTCTTAATACATTAGCAAACGTAAGACCAATTTCACTTTGAGCTTGTACTTGATTAATACCAACTATATCCATCTCGACTGGATCTTCAACAGTAATAATATTAACATCAGGAGTATTCATCTTCTGAAGAATAGAGTAAACAGTAGTAGATTTACCAGATCCAGTAGCACCAGTTACTAAGATAATGCCGTTTGGTACTTCAACCATCTTTTCAATCTTCTTTAAACTATCTTCAGAAAATCCTAATGTATCAAGTCCTTGTAAACTCTTACTATAATCAAGGATACGAATAACTACTTTTTCACCACAGTTAGTAGGTAATGATGAAACACGAAGATCAAGCATCTTCTTACCAATCCTACTTTTGATCGCACCATCTTGAGGCAAACGAGTTTCCATAATATTCATTCCAGCAATCATCTTAATACGAGAAATCATATTACGTTTATATTTACCAGGTATAATAGAATAATCTGATAAGATACCATCTATACGAATTCTAATTTTAATATTTTCTTTAGTTGGATCAAAGTGAATATCGCTGACATTTTTCTTAACAGAATCCATGATAATCTCATTAACTATCTCAACTATAGGCATTTTTTCAAAGTCAAATTCCTTCATCACATACCTCTTTCTATTCTAATATATATTATATATGAGAAATGATATTATTTCAATAAAATTATTGTTATTATTATCAAAATTTGTTATACTTTTTTATAGTAGGAGAGTACGTATGAACAAAAAAGCATTTACATTAGTAGAAGTTTTAGCAGTCTTAGCAATTATGGCATTACTTGCGATAGTTATAGTGCCAAATATTAGTTCAATGAGACAAAATACATTAAAACAAACTTACGAAAGTAGAGTAAAACAAGTAAATGTTGCCGCTAAAGAATGGGCAGGAGATAACCTAATAAGTGTACCATCAAATGTATCAAAAGATTATACTAACCAAAATACATGTGATAATGATTGCGTATGTGTAAGTATAAACGAATTAATACACGCAGGATACCTAACTGGAGATAAAAATCAAAAACAAACTCTTACTAATCCAATAACAAATCAAGAAATGAATAACCTATTAGTATGTGTAAGATACGATACTAATGATATAAATACAAGAGAAATAATCTCTTACATAGTAGGTGAGTAATATGAGAATGTCTAATAACTTTTTTATAACTCGTAAAGAATTTCCTAATGACGAAGATTGTATATCAGCAAAACTACTTATTAAAAGTGGAATGATTTATAAAAATGATAATGGTATTTATTCATACTTACCAATAGGTTTAAAAGTACTTGAAAATATAAAAAAGATCATAAGAGAAGAAATGTCTAAAAATAATGCTGATGAAGTGCTTATGCCATCACTAGTAGACAGAAGTATTTTTGATAGAACAAATCGTGAGGAATTATTTGGAAGCGAAATATTCAAATTAAAAGGAAGAAATAATAAAGAATATATGTTATGTCCAACTCATGAAGAATTATTTGCTTTATTAGTAAGAAACAAAATAAGAAGCTATAAAGATTTACACTTCACACTTTTTCAATTAAGTAATAAATTTAGAGACGAAGGTCATCCAGAATATGGACTTATTAGAAAAAAAGAATTCTATATGGCAGATGCATATAGTTTTGATGCTGATGAGAGTGGTCTTGATATTAGTTATGACAAAATGTATCAAACATTTAATAATATTTTTAGAAGACTAAATATTGATACTATGGTTGTAAGAGCAGATCCTGATTCTATGAAAGGCACTTCTAGTGAAGAATTTCAGGTTATTTGTGACTATGGTGATAACGAAGTGGTAAGATGTAAAAAATGTAGTTACAGTACTAATATAGAAGATGCATCATCATACGATCAATATAAAAAAGAAGAGCATACTCTTAAAAGTAGTAAACTTATATATACACCAAATAAAAAATCTATTAAAAGTCTAAGCGAATTCTTACAAGTAGATCCTAAAAATATAATTAAATCTTTAATTCTTAAAGTAGATGACGAGTATAAAATGATACTACTAAGAGCTGATGCAGAATTAAACGTATATAAACTTAAAAAAGTATTAAAAACTAACAATATAGAAACACCAAGTGAATATGAACTTGATAGAATAGGTACCAAAGTAGGCTACATTGGCCCATTAAAAACAACTATGCAAGTTATTGCTGATAACGAAGTTAAAAGTATGTATAATGCAATTTGTGGAAGTAATAAAGAAAACTATCACTATAAAAATGTAACACCAGGAATAGATTTCAAAGTAAATAAATATGCAGATATAAAACTATTCAATAAGAGTTCTTTGTGTCCTAGATGTAAAAGCGAATGCGATATTATAAATGGCATAGAAGTTGGCCATATATTTAAACTAGAAACGAGCTATAGTAAAGTATATAATCTAAGATATTTAGATGAAACTAATGAATTAAATTATGTACATATGGGCTCATATGGAATAGGGCTTGATAGATGTATATCTGCTATAGTAGAAAAACATAATGATGAAAAAGGTATAATTTGGCCTATGGAAGTAGCGCCTTATAAAGTAGGCATAGTTATAATAAATGTTAATGATAAAGAAACTTATAAGTATGCAAGCAATCTCTATAAAAAATTAGAACAACTAGGAATAGATACAATACTTGATGATAGAAAAGAAACAGTAGGTATTAAGTTTAATGATATGGATTTAATGGGTATACCAATTCGTATAACAATAGGAAGAAAATTAGAAGAAGGATACATAGAATTTAAACTTAGAGATGAAAAAGAAAGTCACGATATAGATAGAGATATTATAATAAAAACAATACTAGATACTATAAATAAAAAGAGATAGGAGTAATCATGAAAAAGAAAATATTATTAATTTTAATTTTGATATTACCGATATTCATAAATGCTAAGATGAATAATGAATATAACAACTCCAGTAATTATGCTAATAGATATATTAATCAATATCCTGATAATAAACTATATATTTTAAAAAGTGATGATAGTTTAGAAATACCATATAAATATGAAAATAATATTCTAAGTTCAGTATCACAATTTAAAAATGGTGGTTTATTAAATTTAGATGAATTTAGAAAATCTAAAGATAAAGATGGAAATACATATCTATTTACTGGTAATAATTACTGGACAATGACTGAAAATTCATCTAAAGTTTATATAATTAGTAATTCATCAGCAGACAATGAACTACTAACTGATAAATCATCTTTAAGTGGAACTAGAGTTACTGAGTATGTAAGAGAAAATACTGGAGTAACAGGTTCTGGAACATATAACGATCCATGGATATTTGTTGAAAGATATGAAGTAGTAGTAAGTAGTGCTAACACATCTTATGGAGATGTAAGTCCAAAAATATATTCAGCAAATAAAGGTGAAGATGTTGAAATAAGACTGATACCAAATTCTGAATATGAATATGATTATAATAACTGTAATGCTGTATATTCAAGTAATAAAATAACAATTAGAAATGTTACTAAAAATATAAGTTGTAAAGTTTATTTTAAAAAGAAAAAATATACATTAACTTATAATAATAATGGTGGAACTGGCTGTACATCAAAAACTGTAACAAGCGGTAATACTTGGGGAACACTTTGTACACCAAATAAAACAAATTATGAATTCCAAGGTTGGTATCGTGGAAGTACCAAAATAACAGCGTCCACTGTAGCAAAATCTAATCTTACTGTAACTGCAAAATGGCAATATAGTACTTTAAGATTAACTTATAATAATAATGGTGGAAGAGGATGCTCATCAAAAACATTTTCTAAAGGTAATAAAATAGGTTCATTATGTAGTCCATCCAAATCAGCAAATCAATTTGATGGATGGTATACTTCAGCAACAGGTGGAACAAAAGTAACAGAAGATACTATATTTGATAGTGCAACAACTATATATGCACATTGGTCACCTAGTTGCTTTGAATTTACAACATCAACAGGAACAATAACAAATTATTATGATTACAAAGGGAATGATTCATCAAATGGTAGATGTTCAAGAAGTGTAACAATCCCATCTACTATAGGAGTAACAACAGTAAAGAAAATTGGAAACTCATCATTTTATGAAAAAAATATTACTTCAGTAACTTTTCCAAATACCATAACTGAAATAGGATATAATGCATTTGCATATAATAGCATAACATCAGTAACAATTCCAAGTAGTGTGATTGAACTGAAAGCAGGCTCATTTGAAAAAAATAGAATTAGAACACTAACATTAAATGAAGGACTAGAAAAAATAGACGCTTTCTCATTTTCAGAAAATCAAATTAGGACCGTGAAAGTACCAAGTACACTAAAAATAGTAGGTGATTATGCATTTAATCAAAATAATATTTCAAGCTTAACACTAAACAATATTTTAACAAGAATAGGCAGTTTTGCATTCTTTAAAAATAGAATACAAAGTGTCACAATACCTAAATCAGTAACATACTTAGGTAATGCATCATTTAATGATAATCAACTACCAGATAGTGTTGCAACTATGTATAAAAGAAATAGTGATGGTTCTGAAGATAAAACAACAGTAGTGAGTTATGGAGGAAGAAAGCGATATAGTGTAGTTGTTCCATCAACAGTGACAAATATTGATAACTATGCTTACTATGAAAATGATATAACAAGTATGACAATACCAAGTGGTGTAACAAGATTAGGAAACCTAAGCTTAGCATTTAATAATATGGGTACAATAAATATACCAAGTACAGTTACATATATTGGTGAGTCAGCAATGTTCGCTAACTGGGCATCAACTATTAATTACACTTCAAGTAATTTAACTTTTATTGGAAGTGCAGCATTTAACGCAAACTCAACAAGTGAAACAAATGCAATTAAATACAAGAAAAATGCTGATGGTACTGATGATTTAACAACTATCGTAAGTTATTCAGCGCAAAGAAGAAATGTAACAGTGCCATCAACTGTTACAAAAATTGACGAAGCAGCATTCTTTAATACATTTTTGTATAGTGTGGCAATACCAGAAAGTGTAACATACATTGGAACACAAGCGTTTGATTGGTGCTTCTTATCGACTGTAACAATACCAAGTAAGGTAACATTTATAGGAAGTCTTGCATTTAATAAGTACTATGATACTATGTGGGGAAATAATATAAATCCAATGTCAAAAGTAATAAATAAAGCTGGAAAAGCATTTGCTTGGCACTATATAATTAATGGTGATTACTACAATGATGATACGCAAAGTAGTGATTATTACCTTAAAGAATATACATTTGAAACTGGAACAGTAAAAAATCCAAGAGGAAATGTTACTATTACAAAATAAAGAAATTAACTAAAAATTAATTTCTTTTTTATTTCATTTAAAAACATTTACTTAAAAAAAATACTTTGATATAATAAAGTAGAAAATAGATAATAAAGGAGAGTTAGATGAAACCAATAAATGTAACTAGTGAGATTAACCCACTAAAAAAAGTATTAGTTCATAGACCAGGTAGGGAACTATTGAACTTAACACCAGATAGTCTTGGTAGATTACTATTTGATGATATTCCATACTTACCAGTTGCTCAAGAAGAGCATGATGAATTTGTAAGAATTCTAAAAGATAATGGAGTAGAAGTAGTATATTTAGAAGATTTAATGACTGAAGTATTAGATCAAGATCCTGAAATAAGAGAAAGATTTATTACTCAATTCATCTATGAAGCAGGTATTCGTACTCCAAAATATAGAGGACTTGTATATGAATACTTAACTTCAATAGAAAATAATAGACTTTTAGTTTTAAAAACTATGGAAGGAATTATTAATAACGAAGTAATCAAAGCTAAAGCCAAAAAAGGTAAAAGTTTAGTAGACTCAATAAAAGAAGATACTCAATTTGTAGTAGATCCTATGCCAAACTTATACTTTACTCGTGATCCATTTGCTTCAATTGGAAACGGTGTATCACTAAATAGAATGTACTCAGTTACTCGTAATAGAGAAACAATATATGCAGAATATATATTTGAGTATCATCCAGACTATAAAGGACAAGTAGATAAGTATTTTGATAGATATAGTGCTTATCATATTGAAGGTGGAGATGTTCTTAATTTAAATGAACATATCTTAGCAATAGGAATTAGTCAAAGAACATGTGCTGATGCTATAGAAGAATTAGCATACAAAGTATTTGCCGATAAAGATGCTAAAATCGATACTATCTTAGCATTTACTATTCCAGAATGCCGTGCATTCATGCATTTAGATACTGTATTTACTCAAATAGACGTAGATAAATTTACATATCATCCAGGAATCATGGGAACACTTAAAGTATTTGAAATAACTAGTGATGGTGAAGGAGGACTTAATGTTAAAGAAAGAAATGCTTCACTTGAAAAGATATTAGAAGATTATCTTCATAGAAAAATAACTTTAATACCATGTGCTGGTGGAGATAAAATAGGCGCAGAAAGAGAACAATGGAACGATGGAAGTAATACATTATGTATAGCTCCAGGAGTAGTTATTGTTTATGATAGAAATAATATAACTAATGAATTATTAAGAGACAACGGAATTAAAGTTCTTGAAATGCATAGTGCAGAATTATCTAGAGGTAGAGGTGGTCCAAGATGTATGTCAATGCCTTTAGTAAGAGCTGACAAGCCTTGAAAAAAAATAAAAGTATTGTAGTAGCTTTAGGTGGAAATGCTCTTGGGAATAATCCTGAAGAGCAACTAAAGCTAGTTAAGAACACTGCTAAATCAATAGTAGATTTAGTTAGTGAAGGATATAATGTAGTTGTAAGCCACGGAAATGGACCTCAAGTGGGAATGATTAACCTAGCATTTGAGGAATCTAAAGACACACCAAATATGCCATTCGCAGAATGCGGTGCAATGAGTCAAGGATACATAGGTTATCACTTACAACAAGCAATTCAAACAGAATTGAAAGCAAGGGATATCAATAAAGGATGTGCATCAGTTGTTACACAAGTACTTGTTGATAAAAAAGACCCAGCTTTTAATAAACCAGATAAACCTGTTGGTTCGTTTTACACAAAAAAAGAAGCAGATAAAATTGCTTCTGAAAAAGGGTATACGTTCACAGAAGACGCTGGAAGAGGCTATAGGAGAGTTGTACCTTCTCCTAAACCTATAGAAATAGTAGAACTTGATCTAATCAAAGACCTTTTAGATCAAGGAAATATTGTTATTGTATCAGGAGGAGGTGGAATACCAGTTGTTAAAGAAGGTGGCACTTTAAAAGGAGTAGCTGCAGTTATTGATAAAGATAGATCAAGTTCACTTCTAGCAAGAAAACTTGATGCAGATATCTTATTAATACTAACTACTGTAGAAAAAGTATCACTTAAATATAACACAGTAGATCAAATAAATATTCATAATCTTGAAGTATCAGATGCTAAAAAATATATTAAATCTGGTGAATTTGCTAAAGGAAGCATGCTTCCAAAAGTAGAATCTTGTATAGATTTTTGTGAATATAAAGAAGGTGCTGTTGGTATTATCACATCACTTGAATGCGCTAAAGAAGCGATCAATGAAGAAACAGGTACAATTATTAGAAATACGAAAAAGGGAGGCAAAAAAATGGCTAAAACAAAGAAAAAAGAAAGAATGTCAGCCTTTACAATAATCTTCCTACTTATTATTGCTCTTGCATTATTTACTTTAATTCTTCCAAATGCAGCATTTGATGAAGCAGGAACAATAATTAATGGTAGCGGTGTAGTTAAAGCAAAAATTTCAAATGTTTTACTTTCACCAATACTAGGTTTTGGAAGTGCTGTAGACGTTTGTGTATTCGTTCTTATACTTGGAGGATTCTTACAAGTAGTAACTAAATCAGGGGCTCTAGAAAATGGAATTAAGGTCTTAGTTAAAAAATTAAAAGGAAATGAATTAGTATTAATTCCAATACTAATGATAATATTCTCAATAGGTGGAACAACTTATGGAATGTTAGAAGAAACTGTTGGTTTCTATGCATTACTTGCATTTACAATGGTAGCTGCAGGTATGGATACAATCGTTGCATCAGCAACAGTATTACTAGGTGCTGGAAGTGGTGTTTTAGGTTCAACTATTAACCCATTCGCAACAGGAGCAGCAATCGCAGCTCTACCAGAAGGAATTACTGTTAACCAAGGAATTATTATAGCTTTAGGTACAGTATTATGGTTAGTATCATTAGGAATTTCAATGTTCTTCGTAATGAGATATGCTAAAAAAGTAAAAGCCGATAAAGGTTCAACTTTCTTATCATTACAAGAACAAAAGAAAATGGAAAAATTTAAAGAAAAAGATGAAACTAAAGAAGTTGTTCTTACTGGAAGACAAAAAGTTACTTTATGGATTTTCGGTATTACATTCTTAGTAATGATTATTGGATTTATTCCATGGGGTGAATTTGGTATTACATTCTTTGATTCATGGACTGGATGGTTAACAGGAACAGCACTTGGTGGTTGGTACTTTAATGAATCAGCTGCATGGTTCTTCATAATGGCAATTGTTATTGGTATTATAAATGGATTTAGTGCTAATCAAATTATAGATGAATTTATTGCAGGTGCAAGAGATATTTTATCAGTTGTACTAATTGTTGCAGTAGCACGTGGTGTTTATTCATTAATGAGTCAAACATATTTAGACAACTATATTATTTATAATGTAGCTGATATGTTAAAAGGAACTCCAGTTGCAATATTTACACCTTGTAACTATTTATTACATATTGTACTTTCAGTACTTGTACCATCTAGTTCAGGTCTTGCAACTATTTCAACACCAATTATGGCTCCACTTGCAGCACAACTTGGTTATAGTGTAGAATCTACAGTTATGACTTTTGTAGCAGCAAATGGACTTGTAAACTTAATTACTCCAACTTGTGGAGCAATTATGGGTGGCTTAGCTCTTGCTAAAGTTAATTACACTACATGGTTTAAATGGGCATTCAAAGTAATAGTAACTATTGCTTTAGCATCAATGGTAATCTTAACTTTCGCATCAGTTATACTTTCTTAATAAAAGATTAAAGCATTTCTTCGGAAATGCTTTTTTTATATCATATACAAATTATCATTAACTTCATTAGGAATAGATTCTAACTTTTGAAGTCTAACATCTAAATTTTTAATTTGCCTTTCAATTTTACTAATTCTATCATTTAATTCATTATTACTAGTATATCCCATTTGTTCAGGAATAACATTAGGACCATAAGCTTGATATTGACTATTCATATTATATCCACTTGGTGGTATAAATGCTCCAGGATTGCTATAACCTTGATTTAAATTTTGATAGAACATGTCTCTATTATTCATATAATCACCTATAATAATATATGACAAAACATAAAAGGTAGTGTATAATATTAATGCGAGGTGAGTATTTTGAGACTTAAACATATCAAAAATGCAGATGAAATAATATCAAAATCTAAATACTTAGTAAAAAATCCTAAAGAAAATAAAGGAAAATGGAATAAAGTATTTAAAAATGATAATAATATAGAAATAGAAATAGGCACAGGAAAAGGTAAATTTATAATAGGAAAAGCACTTGAAAATCCAAGTATAAATTTTATTGGTATTGAAAAATATGATAGTCCACTAGTAAGCGCGGTAAAAAAGTTAGAAGAGTTAGAACTAAATAATTTAAAATTAATTTGTTTTGATGCTTTAGAAATAGAAGAAGTTTTTGATCATGAGATAGACAAAATATATTTAAATTTTAGTGATCCTTGGCCTAAAAAAAGACATACTAAAAGAAGATTAACATCAAGTGTATTCTTAAATAAGTATGAAAGTCTTTTTAAAAACGAAAAACGTATTGAAATGAAAACTGATAATGATGATTTATATGAGTTTTCAATAGAATCTTTAATAGAAAATGGATACGATGTAATTAAAACAGATACTAATTACCTAGACACAATTAGAACTGAATACGAAGATAAATTTATAAGTTTAGGCAAGAATATTAATTATATTAGTGTTGTTAAAAAATAAATAATTTGCTATAATTTTAATGTAGTAGGAGACAAAAAATGTATAAAAAGATAATAATTGTATTATGTTTATTGCTATTTACGGGATGCACTAACACATACTATATGAATAATTTATCATATGAAGATATAATTAATAATGCAACTCAAGAAAATAATGATCTACATAATACTAATAATAAAGGATTTAGATACTTTTTACCAAGTGGCTTTAGTGCTATTAAAGATGATAATTTTAATCAAACACTAACATCCCAAAATAATATATATTACCTAAATGTAGATATAGTTAGTTATTACTATAAAAAAAGTATAAATGAAACTAAAAATGTAGATGATTATTACTTTTATTCTTTTGATAAAAATGATTCAGAAGGATACTTAAGAATAAGAAAAAATAATGATAAATTTTTTGTTGAGTTGTGTTATAATTATGCTATAATAGAAGTAGAGGTAGAAGAAAGTAAGATAAAGTATGCAGTTTCAAGAGGAATAACAATTCTAAACTCTATAAAATATAATGATTCAGTAATAGAAAAACAACTTAATGATAGAGATTTAGATACAAAAGAAACGGCATATAAAATTCCAGAACCTAAAGATAAAAACGAAACAAAAAATGTTCTTGAGTATATTAATGAGAATGAAGAATAAAAGAAAGAGGTGCAATTGTGGGACTTTTTAATAAACTTAAAAATATATTCTATGATGAAGAATATGTTGATGAACCAGAAGCTGAAATTAAAAAAGTAGATAAAGTAGTAAAAAAGGAAAAAGAAGTAGAGGAAAAACCTAGAGTTGAAGAAATTAAAATTACTAGAGAAGAACCAAAACGTGAAATAGAAGAAGTTAAAAGAGTTACTGAAGAACCTAAAAGAGATAATAATTTTAGTGAAAGAGAACTTTTTAGAAGTGAAAGAACATTTAATTTCACAGAGTTTGATGATGAAGATGTAGATTTACCTCCAAGAAGAAGTGTACTAAATAGCGAACCAAAAGTTACTAAAAGACAAGAAGTACAAAAACCAGCTATACCAGAACAACCAAAGATCTTTAAACCAAGTCCAGTTATATCACCAATTTATGGTATATTAGATAAAGACTACAAAAAAGATGAAGTTGTTAGTAAAACTATAACTAAGGTACAAGAACCAGTTATAAAAGATACAGCAAGTACATATGATACTGTTAGAAGAAAAGCATATGGTACACTTGAAGATGAATTAGAAGATACATTAAATTCAATGAATAAATTAACTCCAGAAGTTATAAGCAATGAAATAAATAAAATAGATGATTCAGTAAATGAATTAGATAAAAAAACTAGTAAGATAGAAGACATAATTAGCAAAATTGAAAGTACTACTGCTGATGTATCAGTAGGAGAGTTAGAAGATAAAATGGAACTTGAAAACTTCGATGATACTGACACTGAAGACAAAAGTGATAGTGATAATGACAAAACTATGACTAATAGTACTTTAGAACATGATCTATTTAATTTAATAGATTCAATGTATGACGATAAGGAGGATTAGAAATGAATTTAGCAGAAGCACTACCTATAGTAATATACTTTTTATTAATAGTACTTCTAGTTGTGGCAATATGGATTGGTATTAAATTAATTATCACAATGAATAAAGTAGATGATATTTTAGAAGATATCTCAGAAAAAGCAAAATCACTAGATAAATTATTTAATATTATAGACTTTGCTACTGATAGAGTATCTATGGTAAGTGATACAGTAATTAATTTTGTATCAAGTGCATTTAGTAAATTATTTAAAAAAAGAAATACAAAGAAAGTGAAGGTTGATGACGATGAGTAAAGAAAGAAAAGGCGGATTTGGAAAATTCGTAGGTGGCTTAGCAATTGGTGCTGGTTTAGGATTATTATTTGCTCCTGATAAAGGAAAAAATACAAGAAAAGTTCTTAAGAAAAAAGTAGATGAATTACTTGATAAATTAAGAGAAGTAGATTTAGACGAAGTTAAAGATGAATTATTATTTAAAGCTGAAACATTACAAGCTGAACTTGCTGCTTTAGATAAAGAAAAAGCTAAAGATTTAGCTTTAGAGCAAGCACAAAAAATCAAAGAAAAGGCTGAAGAACTTTATAAATATGCTATTGAAAAAAGTACTCCAGTAGTAGAAAAAGCTGCTGATGAAGTAAGAAAACAAGCATTAAAAGTTGTTAAAGAAATTCAAGAAAGATTAGAAGAAGATAATAAATCTAAAAAGAATAAATAATTAAAATAAAAATATTGCTTATGCAATATTTTTTTATTCACTAGAATATAATTTGATCTTACCATTGTTAGCTGATATAAGAACTTGATTCCATATTTCATTTTCTACATTACGTACTTTTTTAGGATGAACTAAAAATCTCATCGTAAGCAATACATAATTATCAACTATTTTAGTATAGATAATAGGATCTAACTTGTTATAATAAATTCTATATTCCCCAGTAGCATTATCAAGTTGTCTTTCCATTTTATTTGGAATAGAAGAAACTACTTGATTATTTCTAATAATTCTATATAACTCTTTTTTAACTTTAACAACATTACTATCAATAGGCACTTTAATAGACATTTCTTTCCAAACATATTTAAATGCTTTAGAATAATTCTTTAAATATTCAGTAAAAATCTTAGATGCAGGAACTTGAATAATAATACCAGTACTTTGTTCTCCTTCTTCTTCACTACGAACTTCTAATATTTCAAAAGATAAAATACTAATGTTAATAACATCTCCAATAGAATTTCCAATAGCAATTCTATCTTCTACCTTGAATGGTTTTGCAACCTTTATATAAATACCAGAAAAGAAGTTAACAACGATATCCCTAACAGCTAAAGTCAAAGCCGCAGAAATAATACTAATAAATGTTAAAAAATCTTTAAAGTAATCTTGCCATATAAGAAAGAAACAAAGTATAGTTAAAATAGTACACATAAGTTTAACATTCTTATTTAAAGTATATTTTTTCTTATCATTAGGATTAAAACGATTATTAATAACCTCAATAAATTTATAAATAAGTTTAAAAATAAAGAATACAAATAAAGATTGAAATATTGACAAGATATACTTTTCATCTAAAGAAGTAAAATTAGCTATATAAACTATTATTTTATTGATATAATTCATATTATCATCCTTTCTACCTAAAATAAGCAGGTCAAACTAATATAGCATATATAAGAAAAATCTTTAAGTTAAAAAAACATATTTTTAAAAATTTTACATAAAATGTGTAAACAAATTAATTGATTATTGTATTTAATTGTGTTATAATCTATACATAAATTTGCTTGAGGAATGTTTTTAAATCCATTTTTACAGTGATTCTAGGATAGTGGAAACTAGATAATATATTTATTAACTCCTACCTCAATATATGCAAAATCGGCCTAAAAAGTCGTTATAAAAGAAAGATAAATAAAGGATGGTACCGTCTAATAGACTCCTTAGTGACCATCCTTTTTATTTTAGAAAGGAATAATTATATGAAAAATGAAAAAATAACAGAAAGAAGTAAAGACTTCGCATCTTGGTATACAGATGTAGTTAAAGCAGCTCACTTAGCAGAATATTCAAATGTAAAAGGATTTATTATTTTTGAACCAAATGGTTATGCTATATGGGAAAATATACAAAAAGTAATGGATGGAATGTTTAAAGAATTAGGACATCAAAATGTATATTTACCAGTTATGATACCAGAAAATCTACTAAAAAAAGAAGGTGAACTTGTAGAAGGGTTTGCTCCAGAAGTAGCATGGGTAACAGAAGGTGGAAGCAATAAATTAGAAGAAAGATTAGCATTCAGACCTACAAGTGAGTCACTATTCTGCGACTATTATAAAAATGCAGTTAAGACATATAGAGATTTACCAAAATTATATAATCAATGGTGTAATGTTATAAGATGGGAAAAAGAAACAAGACCATTTTTAAGAAGTAGAGAATTCTTATGGCAAGAAGGACATACTGTTCATGCGACTGCTAAAGAAGCAATGGAAGAAACAGACAAAATGTTAAATACATATAAAAGATTCTTTGAAGAATATTTAGCAATACCAGTAATAACAGGAAGAAAAACTGAAAAAGAAAAATTTGCAGGAGCAGAGTATACACTAACAGTAGAAGCAATGATGCAAAATGGAGTATGCCTTCAATCAGCAACTAGCCATTACTTCGGACAAAAATTTGCCAAAGCGTATGATGTAAAATTTGTAAACAAAGAAAATAAATTTGATTATTGTTATCAAACATCATGGGGTTCAACTACAAGAATGATAGGTGCTTTAATAATGGTTCATGGAGATGATAAAGGTCTAGTATTGCCACCTAAAATAGCACCAAAACAAGTATGTATTGTACCAATTAAAATGACTGATGAACTTTTAGAAGTATGTGATAAATTAAACGATGAGTTAAAGAAAAATAATATTATTTCTTATATAGATACTACTGATAAAAGTGCAGGATTTAAATTTGCTGAAGCAGAAGTTAATGGTATACCAGTTAGAATAGAAGTAGGACCAAGAGATTTAGAAAATAATAACGTAACACTTGTTAGAAGAGATACTAGTGAAAAAGAACTAGTAAACAAAGATAATGTACTAGAAAATGTTCAAAGACTATTAAATGATATACAAGATAATTTGTATAATAAAGCTCTTGAAAATACTAAAAATAAAACATATGATGCTAAAACACAAAAAGATGTAGAAGAAATAATGAATAATCATCCAGGATTTGTAAATGCACATTGGTGTGGAGACTTAGAATGTGAACTTAAAATGAAAGAAATAAAAGGTACAAAGTCAAGATGCATAGTTGAATCAAAAGACTATGAAGATGAAGTATGTGTTGTATGCGGAAAGAAAGCAAAACATAAAGTAGTTTGGGGTATACAATACTAATTGTAAAGTTATATAGTTTTAATATAAATTACACCTAATTTTCACATTAGATAAATATAATGGATACATAAGGTAGGTGGTAAGTATAGAGTAAAAAAACTGATAACGATTACGATGTTAACAAGCACCTTCGGGTGCTTTTTTATTGCATTTCTCTTAATATATGATAAAATAAATATATAATAGGAAGTGTGTAAAATGAATAAATGCATGAACTGTGGAAATAATATAATGCCAGGAGATAAATATTGTAGAAGATGCGGTACTCCTGTTAATACACAAAACATAAATAATAATGTTATGCCGAGTCAAATGGCAAATAATAATATTCATTTTACAAATAATACTGGATATAATAATCAATATAATGGAAATTTTAATAATAATTTAAATAGTAATGTAAACTATAATAATAATCAAAATACACAAATTCCAAGAAAAGATAATCTAAGCACACTAATAGTTATTATTGTAGTACTTGTAATTGGAGTAATATTCATACTTTTTATGCCAACAATTAAAACAGATAACAATAGTACAATTACTATAAAAGATAATACATCTACTAAAAATGATAATAACACAAATAGTAACAATAATAACAATTCAAGTAGTAATCCTAATGTAAAAAAGAACACAATAACATTTAAAGAAACTACTTTAATAAAAAGAGATGGATATAAGTATACATTCACAACAAGTGGTACAGAAAATGTACTATTAATTCAAAATAATAATGGTGATGATGAAATTATTATTCAAGGAATTTATAAAACTTCAATAAAAGATATAAATTCTAAAACATCAATAATAAAAAACAAATATAATAGTGCTGGATATCTAACTGGAAGTGCTAAATATACAACATATAAAAATAAGAAATTGTATACTCTTGAAATAAGTCAAAATAATTATAAAATGTTAGTTGGTTATTATGAAATAGAAAATGGAATTGTCGCTAGTTTCTTACTTAATGATAAAAATTATACTAGATATAATTATAGTGGATTTGCTTTTTTAGCTAATATTTTTGATAACGCTACCGTATCTTCAGCTATAAAAAATGGAATGTCATACGAAATAAGGGGCAATTTATCACAAATTATTAATAATTTCTTGACAAAATAATAATATTAATATATAATCAATATCGTTGAAAAAGAAAGAAAGAGAGCCACTCTTCACCAGATGTATAGATACATTGGTACAAAAGCTTATTTGTAAAAAATACGTTTTTAAAGTGGACTCTTATGTCCACTTTTTTCAAATAATAAAATATGGAGGTGTTAGCAATAGCTAAGCAAAACGAAGTTCAAATTAATGAACAAATAACTTTTCAAAACGTTATGGTAATAGGACCTAATGGAGAAAAAATGGGCATCAAAAATATAAATGATGCTAAAACACTTGCTAAATATGCAGGACTTGACTTAGTTTTGTTAAATAACGATCCTAAAAATCCAGTATGCAAAATTATTGACTATAACAAGTTTCGTTATGAAAAACAAAAAAGAGAAAAGGAAGCAAAGAAAAAGCAAAGAGAACAAAATCTTGAAACAAAAGAGTATCGTTTAAGTGTTACTATCGATGTTGGAGATTTTGAAACAAAATTAAGAAATGCGAAAGCATATATTGAAAAAGGTCATAAGATTAAAGTTGCAGTAAGATTCAAAGGAAGACAAATGGCTCATCCAGAATTAGGACGCGACATAATAATGAAGTTTGCAGAAAGATTAAATGATGTTGCAGACATAGAACAAATGCCAAAAATGGAAGGTAGAAGTATGCAACTATTCTTAACACCAAAAAAGTAGAAAGGAAGAATGAATTATATGCCAAAGATGAAATCACATGGTGGAATCAGTAAAAAAATCTTAGTAAGAAATTCTGGTTCAACAAAAATTGGACACGTAGGAGCAAACCACAATAGTGGAAAGAAATCAACAGATTTCAATAGAAAATCAAGAAAGGGTTCTATATTAAGTAGCGGAGATGCTAAAAGATATAGAGGACTTGTTAAGTAAGGAGGGGTTATAAATGGCAAGAGTTAAAGGCGGAAATGTTTCTAAAAATAGAAGAAGAAAAGTATTAAAAAGAGCTAAAGGATATTTTGGAAGTAAACATAGATTATACAAGACTGCACAAGAACAATTATTCCATAGTGGAGCTTACAGCTTTAATGATAGAAAGAAAAGAGCTAACGACTTCAGAAAATTATGGATTACAAGAATTAATGCAGCTTGTAGAGCAAACGATATAGTATATTCTAAATTCATTAATGGACTAAAGAAAGCTAATATCGAAATCAATAGAAAAATGTTAAGTGAACTTGCTATATTCGCTCCAGAAGAATTCACTAAATTAGTTAAACTTTCTAAAGATGCTTTAGAAGGAAAAACTCCAAAAAAAGAAGCTAAAGAAGTAGAAGCAAAAGTTGAAAAAACTGTAGAAGCTAAAACTGATTATTCTAAATTAACAGTAGCTGAATTAAAAGCTGCTTGTGCTGAAAAAGGAATCGAAGTTACTTCTTCAATGAAAAAAGCTGATTTAGTAGAAGCTTTAAATAAATAATTTGAAAAGAGTATCCTTTATGGATACTTTTTAATTGTAATTAACGAATATATGCTTTATAATAAAGATGAAAAAAGAGGAATTAAAATGATAAAAAGGATTGATCCATTTTTATATAATGCTCCATCGATAGATATACATGGTTATGATAGATATGGTGGAATTGCAATAGTCAAAAACTTTATAGATAATGAGTACAGAATAGGTACTAAAAAATTAATTGTTGTTCATGGTAAAGGAGAAGGAATACTAAGAGAAGCAACACATGAATACCTAAAAAGAGATAAAAGAGTTCTAGAATATAAACTAAATATATTTAATGATGGTGAAACTATAATAATACTTAAATAGGAGGCAATATGCAACAATACTTTGGAAAAGAAAAACATGATAATATAATATACTTAAATAATGAAGACTTAAATCATATAAAAAATGTAATGAGAATGAAAGAAAATGATGAAGTAATTGTTGCGTATGAAAATAAAAGCTATATTTGCTCTTTAAATAAAGATTTATTATCAGCTAGTATCAAAGAAGTATTTAAAGAAAATACTAAAGAAAATAAAATAAAACTATATATGCCACTTCTATCAGAAGAGAAAATGAGCTTTATATTACAACATGGCACTGAATTAGGAATAACTGATTACGTAGTAGTAATGTATAGTCATTGTAAATACAAATTAAAGACAAAAGATTTCGATAAAAAACTTCAAAGATGGGCTAAAATAGTGAAAGAAGCGACAGAACAATGTTATAGATTAACTAAACCGAACATAGAAAGAATCATAGAAGTCAAAGACATTGAAGCAAGCGAAAATGTAAACATAATGTGTTCACTTGACAAGCAAGATGTAAACAGTATAGTAAAGGTATTAACACTTGATAATTGTAATGATACAATTAGTATAGTATTTGGACCGGAAGGTGGTCTATCAAAGAGTGAAGAAGAAGAACTTAGCAAAAAAGGTTTCATAAAAACTTCACTTGGAAGTGATGTACTTAGAACAGAAACAGTACCACTTATGATAGCATCTATCCTAAAATACTTGAAGGAATGTGGTAATAATGGAAAACTTTGACAAATTTTTAGAAACTTTTATGACTGGAGACTTTTTTCTAATCTTCTTAATACTTATGCTAATTATTTTAGTAACACTTGTTTTAGCACTTGTTAAAACAAGAAATGAATACTTGGAAATAGTAAGAAGAGAACAAGAAAAAATTGACCTTGAAAGTAAATTCAAAAAACCAGTAGAAGAGGTAAAACCACTAGAAACTAAAATGGAAGAACCTAAAAAAGAAGATAAGGAAGAGTTTGATATTTTAGATGAATTAAATAGTTTAATGGCAACTTCAAAAGAAGATGTTATTGATGAAAATAAACCATTAGTAAAACAAATAGATTTACCAAATGTTAAAACATACGATGATGTAATTGAAGAATATGAAAATGGAGAAGAAGAAAACGCAGTAATTTCAACTGAAGAATTAGAAAAAGTCACAAGAAAAAGAATGGAAGATCTTGGTATGAATGATAACCAAGTAGCTATCCAAAAATATGAAGAAGAACAAGAAAAGAAAGCAATAATTAGTTATGAACAACTACTTAAAAATGCTTCAAATATAACATTAACATATAAAGAAGAAACAAATAAAAAGGGTGCACCAAAAGTGAACAAAATAGAAGTACAAGAAAAGGAAGTAACTCAAGCAGTAAGTTATGTAGCAGAAGAAGAATACTTAAAAATACTTAAAGAGTTCAGGTTATCATTAGAATGAAAACATTTTTAATAAAAACATTAGGTTGCAAAGTTAATTCTTACGAAAGTGAATTCGTAAGAAATTTGCTTTTAAACGAAGGATATAATGAAGTAGAAGAAAATGCTGATATTTGTTTAGTTAATACATGTACAGTAACAAATACAGCAGACAATAAAAGTAAACAAGTAATAAATAATATAAGAAAAAATAATCCAAATGCAATAGTAGTAGCATTCGGATGTTTTTGTGAGTTTAGAAAAGATAATATTAATGATTTAATAGATGCTGAAATAATACTTGGAACTAAAAATAAAACAAAAGTATTAAAATGTATCAAAGATTATGAAAAAAATCATGAAAGAATAATATTGTTTGATGACTCTAAAGAAGACGTGTTTGAAGATATGGAAATAAAAAAATATGAACATCATCATAGGGCGTTCATAAAAATTGAAGATGGATGTAATAATTTTTGCAGTTATTGCATAATTCCATACGTAAGAGGAAGAGTAAGAAGCAAAGACTTTAATAAATGTATTATTGAAGTAAATGATTTAGCTCTCTCAGGACATAAAGAAATAGTATTATCAGGTATACATACAGGGCAATACTCATCAGACGGTAAACGTCTTGCTGATTTGATAAATGAAATAAGTAAAGTTGATCAAATAAAAAGAATAAGACTTTCATCAGTAGAAATAGTAGAACTAGATGATAAAATGATGGATATAATTAAAAATAATAAGAAATTTGTATCACATTTACATATACCACTACAAGCCGGATGCGATAAAACACTAAAAGCAATGAATAGAAGATATGACTTAAATTATTTTACAGATAAAGTAAATACAATTAGAAGTCTTAGACCTGATATTTCACTTACAACAGATGTAATCGTAGGATTTCCTGGTGAAACAGAAGAAGATTTTGAAGAAACATACAATTATTGTAAAAATATTGGATTTGCTAAAATACATGTATTCCCATATTCAGATAGAAATGGAACAGTAGCATCTAGAATGCCAAATCATGTACAAAGAAATATAGTAAAAGAAAGAGCTAGAAAATTAATAGAACTATCAGATTATTTAGAAAAAGAATACTTTAAAAAATTTATAGGAAAAGAAGAAGAAGTTTTAGTAGAAGAATTTAAAAATGACTTCTATCATGGTTTCACTGAAAACTATATACCTGTAAAAATAAAAGAAGCAACTCCAAATGAAATAATAAAAGTAAAACTAACAAAAGAAAATATAAATTATAATTTAGAAGATTAAGCGTTAACTTAATCTTTTTAAGTTGTATTAAAAATTAAAATATTGTATTCTATTATTAGAATAGAGGTTGAAGTAATGAAAAAAATTGATTTAAAATGTCCAAGTTGTGGTGGAATAATGAAAGTTTCAGAAGATAAAACTGAAATAACATGTCAATACTGCAAGCATAAGTTCTTAATAGAAAAAGAAAAAACAATTGAAGAATTAAAAGAACAAGAAGAAGCAATCAGTTACGCACGCGAAAAAGGAATTAGAAAAGCAAAAGATGAGGCACTAAAAACAGAAAAGAAAAATAATCGAAAGGTGTTTTTTCTAACATTAGGTGGTATTATAGCACTTAGTACTATTTCAGTAACTATTAGTTATTATACTAAGGAGTATTTACCAGACCCATTTAGATGTATAGATATTAAATTCATTGGCACAAGTGGTAAAGGTGAAGCAAAAATAATAAGCAATGGTAAATGTGAAGAATCAAAAGATATAGATTTTAGTACAACAACAGTTAAAAACTTAAAAGAAGGTGATGAAATCTATGTAGATGCATCAAGTTCCAAATATCGCTTTGAAACTGATAGAAAGAAATATATAGTAAAAGGATTATCAAATTATCTAACTGACATAAATAATTTAACTGAAGAAATGATTGCAAAAATACATAAACTTTCAAGTGAAGAATTAAAAGAGACTGGCAGTGTAACAAAAAGCGCTAAAATTTTAAGTTTAACTCCATACAAATTATATTTATACACTGATGGAGAAAATAAAAGCATATTATACGATGTATATAAAATAAAAATAAAATCTAATTACGATGGAAAAACATATGAAAAAATAAAAGCAACTAGTTTTGAAGATTTTGTAATACTTGATGAAAATGATGAACTTTTTAGATATAGTAGACTATCTAGAGAAGGAAATGTAATTCATGCTGGAGAAGACGGAGTATATGGCTTTGGATACATCGGAACAATAATTGGATATAAAAGTATAGATGAATTTAAAGGCGACATCAACAAAAATAATGATGGAAGATTTAAAATTCAAGAAAAGTAATTAAAAATGAAAAAGAAGAAAAAAGATAATGGAGTAAGTGTAAACATTAAAACACTTACAATTGTAACAATAATAATAGTTATATTTACCATATTTTTTGGAATCTATTGTATAAAATCACATGATAATAATAGAGAAAATATTTTAAAAAATAATTATTTAATTACAGAAGATGGTGATTATAGAAAGTATACCGCAGGATCACTAGATGATGAATATAATCAAGACAAGATGCCATATAGAGTAGAATATATAATTATTAAAAAAGATTAATCAAAAATCTCTAGACATATGATATGGAGAGTAGATAACGAAGATACATATATTAATCAATTTTATGATTTTGAGTATACTCCAGTATCAAACATTGCAAAAGGAAGTTTTAATAATGTATTAAAAGATGGAACATTCAATTTTTATTCAGTATCATATGACTTTAATAATGGAAAATTTATTTGTAATGCAAAAGAATATGAATGTAACATGTATGTTCAAGATTTAATGGATTTAAAAGAAGAATATTATTCATTAATAAAAGATAGTAAATAGTTTAATAATTATTTACTTTTTTATAAATAAAAAACCACTCAATAGAGTAGTTAATAACTTATGGTAGCGACGGGGGGATTCGAACCCTCGACCCTCTGGGTATGAACCAGATGCTCTAGCCAACTGAGCTACATCGCCATGACATTTAATTCAACAAGTGAATTCATTATATCAAATAAAATTCCTATAATCAAGTATTAAACTAAAAAAAATACAAATTTTAAAATATAAATAAATATATATTAAGAAATATTTATAAGTAAAAGAATTCTTATAAAACAAAAGATAAAAATTGATAAAAGACTAGAAATATTTTTAATTTAATATATAATATATTATACAAAGGAGGATATATATTATGAAAATTATTAGTAATGATGAAGTATATATTCAAGGATGCGATTTAGAAAGACTATTACAAAACGATAGAACATTCCCATTAGATATGTATTATGGAATAACTAAAGGAATGAGTCATGTAAAAAGTCTAACAAAATTCATAAAAATTGAAGGAGAACATATAAAAGAACATATTAAAAATAGTGTTCTTATACCAGACTTTAAAGAATTATATATTTGTTCAATTGATGAATTAGAATCAAAAATAAAAGAATTAAAAAAAGAAGAATGGGATATTATTTATGGCGAAGATAATATGCAAAGACCACAAACAGCAGAAGAAAGAATAGAAAATTATAGAAGAAAGAAAAATATAGATTATTTATTACTACAAATAAGAGAAATAATCGCATATAAAAAAGGAAAATCAATGCTTAGATATCCAAATATACCAAATCCGGGACATAGAGTATTTAAAATAGGAGATTTAAGAGCCACTCTTTCCCTACAAGATAATAAAATAATATGTTATCCAACTGAAGGTAAAACACTTGAAGATATTCCATCATTAGCATTTGAAGTAGCAACCAATGATTTAAAATATGATATGAGAGATTATAGTGAAGATGCAGAATTTGACATCAAAAGGACAAGAACAAAAGATAACAAATATGAAATAACATCATTTGAAAAGTTAGATGAATTAGAAAATAAAAGTGAAATTATAAGAAAAATGAAAATGAATGTTAAGAAAAACTCTTAACATTTTTTTATTACATAAAAACACTACAAAAACTTAAATAAATATGTTAAAATGTATAAGGAGGATAGTATGAATAAGACAACAATTATTATAGCAATGATTTTTATTATATTAATAATTCTTTTATATATATTAACAATAATTATAAAGAGTAAAAGGAAAAAGGACATACTATCAAATGTAGATAGACTTACAACTGAAAAAAATCTAATTATGTCTTCTGCTTTAATAACAGAACTTTCTAAAGCAAGTAAATTAACTAATAACAAGAAAATAGAAGAAGAAGTAGAAGATTGGAAACAAAGACTAGATAAAATAGAAAAAGTAGATATGCCTAAACTTACTGATGAATTAGTTGAAATTGAAAATTTATGTGTTGATAAAGACTATGAAGGAGCTAATGAAAAAATAGGTACTGTTGAAAAACATATATTTCATGTAAAAGCTAAATCAATAAAATTATTATCTGAAATAAAAGATTTAACTGAAAGTGAAGAAAGAAACAGAGAAGCAATTACTAAGTTAAAAAGCCTTTATAGAGAAGTTATATTCAAATATAATAAGAATAAAGATGATTATAAAGAAGTATCTTCTCCAATAGAATTACAATTTGAAAATATAGATAAACTATTTAGTGCATTTGAAGTATCAATTCAAAATCATGAATATGAAGAACTAGGCAAAATAGTAAAAGCATTAGATGACATGATTCATAACATTAGTATTGTTATAGAAGAAGCACCAACTATAGTATTAATTTCAACAATGATTCTTCCAAAAAAAATGAAAGATATTAAAAGTATTGCTACCAGAATGACTAGAGATGGGTATAATATTGAATACTTAAATATAGATTATAATATAGAAGAAACTAATAAGAAAATTAGTGAGATAATGGATAGATTAAATGTACTAAACCTACAAGACTCAGTATTTGATTTAAAAACATTAGTTGATTATTATGAAGCCATTTATAGTGATTTTGATAATGAAAAACGTAGTAAGAAAGAATATGAAAGAGGAATTATTAATATAAATGATAGAATTGTAAAAGTAAGTTCTATACTAAGAAATCTATATGCAGAAATTGATAACCTAAAAGACACTTATGACTTAAGTGACGAAGAAATAATGGTAATTGATGAGATAAATAAAGAACTTGTCCAAGTAAAAGATAGTTTTAAACTTATTAATGATAGAACTTTATCAAAAGTAATGCCATTTTCAAAACTAAGTAATGAGTGTGAAATGGTAGCAGTATCTCTTTCTAAAGTAGAAGATAAATTAGAAACAACATTAAAGAATTTAGGAAGTTTAAAAGAAGATGAAGCAAGAGCTAGAGACCAATTATATGAGATTAAAAATGTAATAAATAACTCTAAATATAAAATTAAAGATTATAATCTTCCAGTTATACCAAATAAATTCTATGTAGAATTAAAAGAAGCATATGATGCTATAAAAGAAATACAAATAGAAATAGAAAAGAAACCAATATCAATTAAAACATTAAATTTAAGAGTTGATACTGCTCGCGATTTAGCATTAAAACTATATCAAACAGCATCAAACACAACTAAAACAGCAGCTATGGCAGAAATGGCTATAGTATATGGAAATAGATATAGATCAAGTAATAGAGAAGTAGAAGCAGGACTAAATGCATCAACTAAAGCATTTAATAAGGGGGATTATAAAGATTCTCTAGAAAAAATATTAAATACACTTAATATCGTAGAACCTGGTATTCATAAAAAACTTCTAAGTAAAATGGAAAGTTAGGTGGAATTTATGGCTAAAAAGAAAAAATCATCAGAATCAAAAAAGAAATTTAGATATACAAATGAACTTACAGGACTTGCATTAATATTATTATCAATCACAGGTCTTGGAGGATTTGGAGCAGTAGGAAATCTAGTGAAGAAATTTGCTATATTTCTTTTTGGTACCTGGTATTTTGTATTATTAGTATTAGGGCTATGCTATGGAGTATATCTACTTGCTAAAAGAAGTAAACCTGATTTTTTCAGTGCAAGATTAGTGGGTATCTATGCAATAGTATTATCTTTATTATTATTTTCCCATATTAATTATATAAAGGATACTAATGTAAAAGGAAAAGATATATTCACAACAACATTCGATAATATAAGTGCATCTTATAATGCTGATAGTGAAATTAGAAATACTGGTGGAGGTATGATAGGAGCTACAACTTCTTGGGCATTTGTATCATTATTTGATGTAGAAGGAACAACTATTGTACTAGTAATAATCGCAGGATTTGGACTTATAATGCTATTTGATATAACACTCGCTGATATATTTAGAGCAGTAATATCACCATTTAAGAAATTATTTGATAAAAGTGAAGAAGATGAAGAAGAAAAACCATCTAAGAAACAAGTACTTAATACAAATGAAGTTGTTCAAGATGAAGAACCAATTGATAAAAGAGTTGTCATTACAAGTGTAGAAGATTTAGAACCTAAAAAAGAAACAACTGTTGGAAGTATAGATACATCAAAAATACCAGAACCTGAAGAAGATACATCTAATGAAGTATATATTAAACCTCCAGTTGCATTATTAAATCCAAGCAAGAATAAAGGAAAAGTCAATTCAACAGAATTTATAGCATCTAATACAAAAATATTAGAAAGAGTATTTGGAGACTTTGGAATGCATGCTAAAGTTATAGAAGTTCATGTAGGTCCAGCAGTAACTCAATATGAAATGGATTTAGATAGAGGTACTAAAGTAAATAAAGTACTTAGCATTTCAAGAGAAATAGCACTAGCTTTAGCAGCAAAAGAAGTAAGAATTGAAGCACCGATACCTGGTAAAAATACAATCGGAGTAGAGATACCTAATCAACAAATAATGGCTGTATCAATGAGAGAAATAATGGAAGATCTAGAAAAGAATCCAAAATACAAAGATTCTAAACTAGCTGCACCTCTTGGAAGAGACATAATGGGTAAAGTTAAATGTGTTGAAATAAATAAAACACCACATATGCTAGTTGCAGGTGCTACTGGTAGTGGTAAATCTGTATGTATAAATAACATAATCGTTTCAATAATAATGAGAGCTACACCAGATGAAGTTAAAATGGTACTTGTAGATCCAAAGAAAGTAGAATTCAATGTCTATGAAGGAATACCACACTTACTTACACCAGTTGTAACAGACCCTAAAAAAGCAAGTGCAGCACTTCAAAAAATAGTAGTTGAAATGGACGATAGATACGAAACATTCAAGAATAGTGGAACTAAAAACATACAAACATACAATGAATATATAGAAAAAGAACTTAAAAAGAATCCAGACTGTGGACTTAAGAAAATGCCATTTATATTAGTAATTATAGATGAACTTGCAGACTTAATGTTAGTTGCAGCTAAAGAAGTTGAAGAATCTATCATGAGAATTACACAACTTGCAAGAGCAGCAGGTATTCACTTAATAGTTGCCACTCAAAGACCATCAACTGATATAATCACTGGTGTTGTTAAGTCAAATATACCAACTCGTATATCATTTGCAGTATCTTCTTCAATAGACTCACGTACAATTCTTGATATGACAGGAGCAGAAAAATTACTTGGTAAAGGAGATATGCTTTATAAACCAATGGATGAAAACACACCAACTCGTGTACAAGGAAGTTTTGTATCAGATGATGAAATAGCAAGAGTAGTAGATTTCGTTAAGAAAAGATGTCATCCACCAAAATACAGTGATAAATTCACTAACTTAGAAGCAAATACTAGTAGTGGAGGAGACATACCTGGAAGTGCTGGTGGCGGAGAACAAAAAGATGTGCTTTATGATGAAATACTAAATTATGCAATTCGTATGGGTCAAATAAGTGCATCATTAATACAAAGAAAATATAGTATAGGCTACAATAGAGCAGCACGTATAATGGACCAATTTGAAGAAAAAGGAATTGTAGGTCCAGCTAAAGGTTCAAAACCAAGAGATGTCTTAGTAAAATTAGAAGAACCAAAGGAGTAATTATGAATAAGAAAGAAAAAATAATACTTGCAGTAGTTCTAGCAATAGCTATAATAATTTGCGCTTTTATAGCATTTAATTTAAATAATAAGAAAGAAGAAGCAAACACTCCAAAAGATCCAAACAATATATATAATATAACAATGGATAAAAAATATAGTAAAAGCAAAGATACTTACACAATTATATTTTCAAACGTAAGACAAGATGTAATAATAACAGAAGAAGAAAGTGAATATAAAATAAGAGGAAATAGTGAAGGTAAAGTAATCTTTGAAGATGTAAAACCTGGTACATCTCATACATATATAATCAATGATTTAAATGAAAAGAAAAAGAATGAGAGAACAACTACGGTAACCTTACCATATTATAATAAATTCTATGGAAGTAATGAATGTAAAAATTATCCAAAATTACAAGTTTGTAGTAAACAATTTTTAGATTATGATTTAACAGAAGATTTATTTGAACAAACAATAGAAAACTATAATAAAACATATAATTAGGAGGAAAAATGACAGTACACATTGAAGCAGAAAAAGGCCAAATAGCAAAGAAAGTATTAATGCCAGGAGATCCAAATAGAGCATTATATATAGCAAATAAATATTTAGAAAACCCAAAGTGTGTAAACAGACTAAGAGGAGAACTTGCTTTTACTGGAAAATATAAAGGCATTCCTGTAACAATATTCTCAAGTGGTATGGGTATTGGTAGTATGGGAATATATAGTTATGAATTATTTAATGACTATGGTGTAGAAGAAATAATAAGAATTGGAACAGCAGGAAGTTATACAGAAGACTTTAAACTTTATGATATTCTAGTTGCTGACTCATCTTATTCAAAAACATACTTCGATGAAGAAGCAGGAAGAGAAGACATAGAAATAATAAATTCATCAGGAGATTTAAATGCTAAAATAATGAGTACAGCAGTATTAAAAAGAATAAATGCAAGACTTGGAAGAGTACATACTACTGAAGCATTCTATACTGAAAATAAGGATTATAAAAAATTTACTGATATGGGATGTAAAGCAGTAGAAATGGAAACTTATGCATTACTTTATAATGCTAAAAAGTTCCTTAAAAAAGCAACTGCAATACTAACTATAAGTGATAACCTAGTTACACATGAAGAAATAGATCCAAAAGCACGTGAACAAAAACTTGATGAAATGATCTTTTTAGCATTAGAATCAATCATAAAAAATCAAGAATAGTTAATAATATAAAAGAAGATGTATATCTTCTTTTTATAATTATGATATAATAAAAATCTAGAAAAGAGGCTAATATGGAATATAAAAAAATAACTGAAGATAATTACACCTTACATTTAATAAATACTGATAGATTTAAATCAATGAGTATAGTAGTCTTTCTAACTAAAAAATTTAATAAAGATGATATACCATACGGAAACTTATTATGTAAAAATATGGTCTATACTTCTAAAAAATATAACACCAAAAATAAAATGGCGATTATTGGAGAAGAACTTTATGGTGCTTCAGTATCAGCATCTTTTGGAATATCAGGAAAAACTGAATCATATGTTTTTTCACTTGATTTTTTAAATCCAAAATACACAGATAATAGTTACTTAGAAAGTTCAATAGATTTCTTATGTGAGATACTATTTAACCCAAATGTAAAAGATAATGCATTTGAAAGTAGTTACTTTAACATAACTAAAAGAGATGCTATAAGTAGTGTAATATCAATTAAAGATAAACCTAATTTATATGCAAGAATAGAATACTCTAAGTTGATGTACAAAGGCACTGAAACAGCATACAGTAGTATCCCTAATCTAAAAGATTTAGAAAGTATTACAGAAAAAGATTTATATAAAGAATACACTAAATTATTTAATGGAGACTATAAAATAGATATAGCTGTTTATGGAGAGTTAGATCCAAAAGTACAAGATATAATAAAACGTAAGTTTAAGAATGTAAAAAGTAACAATGAAAAACTAAGTATGTATATTAAACATAATTATAAAGATGAAGTAAAAGAAAAAATAGATTCACTTCAATTTAATCAATCAAAACTATACATTGGTTATCGACTAAAAGATTTAACCACTCATGAACTAAATCATGTTTTAAGAGTTTATAATACAATACTAGGCACAATGAATGATTCAATACTATTTAATGTGGTAAGAGAAGAACATTCTTTATGTTACTCAATTGGTTCTTATTATTCTAAATATAATCCATCATTAACTATATATGCTGGAATAAATAAAATAAACTATGAAAAAAGCGTAGAACTTATAAAAGAATGCGTAGAATCTATGAAAGATAAAAAAGTATTAGAAAGATTATTTGATTCTGCTAAGAAGACCATTAATACATATTTAAATAATTATTATGATGATTTAACAGCTCAAATAAATCAATATTATCAAAGAGAATTTGATAATATAGAAGATATAGAAACACTAAGAGAAAACATTAATAAAGTAACCATAGATGAAGTAATAAAACTTAATAATAAGATTTCACTAAGTACCGTTTACTTACTAAAGGGGGATAACTAATGAAAATAAAAACATTTAAAAAGGTAGATGAAAAAGTTTATACAGAAAAACTTGATAATGGTTTAGAAGTATATCTTTATAAAACAGATAAAACAAAGAACTTCTATATAACTATATCTGTTAAATATGGTGCTAGAATAACTAAATATAAAGTAGGAAATAGAGTAGTAGATGTTATCCCAGGATCAGCACATTTCCTTGAACATAAAGTAATGGCTTTATCAGAAAATAAAGAAATGTCAAAAAGAATAAATGACTTGGGTAGTCTTGCGAATGCATGGACTAGTTACTATGGAACAAACTATAATATTTTTGGAAGTATAAACCTAATTGAAAACTTAAAACTTCTTCTAGATATATTCTATAACACTAATATAAATGAAAAATCAGTAAATGAAGAAAAAGGTATTATTGGTGAAGAAATAGATATGTACAAAGATCAAATAGATAGCCTAATGTATTCTAAACTATTTGATAATCTATTTAATAAATCATATACAAAACATACGGTAGTAGGTGAAAGAGAAGACATAGCTAAAATAACAGCAAGATCCCTTAATGAAATTTATAATGATTACTATGTACCAAATAATACATTCATAATAGTGACAGGTAACTTTAATATAGATGAAGTAATGAATACAATAAAAGATTACATGAAAAATATAAAAGTAAAACCAAAAGAATTACCTAAAAGAATAAAAGAAAGAGAAAAAGAAACAGTTAATATTCCATACGAAGAAATAAAAAAAGATATGGAAAACACTAGAGTTAAGTACGCTATTAAAATGAAAAAGAATATCTTTGGTATAAAAGATGATAATATTTTAAAAGATTATTTAGGTTTAATACTTTCAAATAACTTCTCAGCTACTTCAGAACTATTCGAAAGATATAAAGATAATAATATAATTATTGGTATGTCTTATGGAGTAAATGTAATAGATGATTATCTAATTATTTCAATAAATGCTCTTACTAATGATGGAAACAAATTTATAGATAATATAAAAGAAGATATAATGAAATTAAAATTAAATGAAGAAGAATTTGAACGTAAGAAAAAGAAATACTTAAAAAGTTATATACTAGATTTTGATAATATAGAAGACATAGAATACTTACTAAGTCTATCACTCATGATGGATAATAAAATAGATTATAATGAGTATGACAAATTAATTAATTTAAACTATAAAGAGGCATCAAGAATAATGAAATTAATTAATTATGATAATACATCTATCATAAGAACAATTAAATAATTATTGAATAAACACTCCTTATTATGTTATAATTTATATTAGAATAATAAGGAGTTTTAATATGTTTGGAAATGTTATATCAGTAAGTGATCAAACCATAAAATTAGAAAATTTATCTAAGAAAGTAGAAACTACTTTAGTAGGAGTACACATAGTATTTGAAAATAAATATAAAATAGTAGCTGAAATTACTTCTATTACTAGAGATGTAATAGAATGTATTATGGTAGGGGAATTTATTAATAATGTATTTAATAGTGGTATTGTACATAAACCTAGTCATGATTCAAAAGTAAGAATAATCAATTCTAGTGAAGTAGTTTCTCTAGTAGGTAATCAAGATGTAGATACTCCAACTGATCTATATATTGGTAAATCACTTATTTATGATGGATTTAATGTTTCTGCGAATATAGATAACTTTTTTTCAAATCACTTTGCAATAATTGGTAACACTGGTAGTGGTAAAAGTTGCAGTGTCGCAAGATTATTTCAAAATCTTTATTATAGACAAAAATATGTACCAATAAATTCAAATATAGTACTTTTTGATGTATATGGTGAATACAAACCAGCACTTGATAGAATAAATCAAACTAAATATTGTAGATGCAAACATATTACAACTAATGTAAAAGATAAATTAAAAGCAGAAATAATAAAAATACCACCATATTACTTAGAAGCAGATGACTTAGCACTTCTATTAAATGTAGATACACCAGCTCAAATACCAATCATAGAAAAAGCATTAAAACTAGTATATCTATTTACTGAAGATGAAGATAAAGTAATAACACATAAAAACAATATAATCGCAAAAGCAATAATAGACATACTAACAGGTGGTAAAGAATCAACCCAAGTAAGAGATCAAGTAGTCGCCGTATTATCAGCATTTCATACAAAAGATATAAACTTAGAAAGTCAAATAGTACAACCAGGATATATAAGAACATTAAGACAATGTTTAAATGTAGATCAAACTGGTAAAATAAATAGTATCCAATTAGTTATAGAATACTTAGAGAAATTTACTGATGCGGAACTTAAACTTGATAACAGTATGAGACCACAAAAATATAATTTAAAAGATTTATATAATGCATTTGAATTTGCTCTTATCAGTGAAGGCGTATTAAAAAGCGATAAAGTTTATGATATAAATAATATATTAAAAGTAAGACTTGATTCTATCATAAATGGAGACTATGGTAAATACTTTGAAGTAAATGAATATATACCAAAAGAAACTTATATAAGGGATTTATTCACTGTAAACACTGGTGAAAAAGCTCAAATAGTAAACTTTAACTTAAACTATGTAGAAGAAAGATTTGCTAAAACACTAACTAAAATATATTCAAAACTATTCTTAAATTATGCTATCTCGCTGGAATCTCGTGGTGGCTTCCCATTACAAATAATTCTAGAAGAAGCTCATAGATATGTTCAAAATGATAATGATGTAGCCAATATTGGATATAATATATTTGATAGAATAACAAAAGAGGGTAGAAAATATGGTATAGTTTTAGGACTTATTACACAAAGACCAAGTGAACTATCAAATACCGCTCTTAGTCAATGTTCTAATTATATAGTACTTCGTATGTTCCATCCAGATGATTTAAAAATAATTAAAAGCATGACTCATAGTATTGCAGAAGAAGATATAGAAAAGCTAAAAGCTCTACGTCCAGGCGTAGCCTTATGTTTCGGAAATGCATTCTCAATACCTGTATTTGTTAAAATAGATAAACCAGATCCTACACCAGACTCAAATAATGCACATATTGGTACAGAATGGTTTAAACAATCAACTATGTTAGAACAAGAAAGACAAAACGTTATTCAAGCAAAACAAAACACTATTTAAATAAATAGTGTTTTTATAATGTCTTAATTTATTATCTAATGATATATGGATCATCAGAAGTACCAGTACCAGATTTAAAGAATGCTCTTTTATTTATATATGCAGTTACATATAATTTCTTATCTCTATCAGATTTAAACGAATCCATAACTCCACCACCAAAACTAAATGTTTTATTAGTGTTATTAGCATTAGAAGTAATAGACCAACTATTAGTTGTATATCCAGATAAATAATTATAATTTAAACATGATAGACTTTCAGCAACTTTACAATTACTATCTAAACTGGCTCTTAAAAATTCATAAGGAGTAATTAATCCAAATAAATATTTAGTTTCAGTCTTAGTAGCACATTCAACACTTCCATCTTTAGAAGTATCATTTACTTTTCTTTTACCAATACATAATTCTTTAGCTACAAGTTTATTTCTAAATTCTTCAGGAAGTATCTCATCATTACCAGCAAGACTAATTAATGTATCTTTAATTCTACTTTTTTCAAAATCATTGTATCCATCAAATGATTCTTCTTTTTCATTATATCTATCATCCCAAGTATATCTTTCACTTGTTGTATGAGCACTTATTATTTTAATTGTTCCATCACTTTCAACACCCATTATTTGCCATAAATATGGTTGCTGTCTTTTTTCTTCTCCATATTCACCAATTTGAACATAGTTATTAGTTACATCTCCTCTAAAGTAATAACCACTATTACCATCACTATAAAGGCCAGTACCATCTAAAACAACAGGATTTTGTTCAAGAACAACTTTATATAATTCCTTAGTTTCATAACTACCTGGACAAGTTAAATATGGTATATAAGAATAATTATCATTATATTTAGTAACTAGTATTTGAACACTACAATTATCTCCATCTTTAAGCATTTCATTAAGAGGCTTAATGTACTCATTATCAACTAAAGTACTATAAGCCATATTATATTCTCCATCACTCGCAGGTAATTGAGTAGGGTTATCTTTATAATAATTTTTAGTAGCCTCAGTTACCTTAACTTCAAAGTCTTCATAACTATAATAATGAGGCTTAATAATTGATATTAACCATACTACAATAAGTAAACAAACTATTAATCCTATAATCGAAGAACCTATTATAATAAGTGTCTTCTTATTCATTGATTCTAACATTCACACACACATCCTTTTTTCATAAATTAATTATACAATATAAAAAAGATTTTAACAATTATTATTTAGTTAAAATCTCAAATACATCCTTAACTTCAATACTTTCTTTAGAACCTATATAATTAGGTATAATATGTAAGTGATAATGCTTAACATCTTGAAGATTACCATTATTTTGAACCAATCTATATCCATTAGGTTTAAACTTAGAATCAAGTAGTTCAAGTATCTTTTTACTAGCTTTATGTACTTCAGTAATATACTTATCATCAATATCATAAGCATCTTTAAAATGTTTCTTTGGTACTATTAGTGTATGACCCTTACTAATAGGATTTACATCCAAAAAACATTTAACATAATCATTTTCATACAAAGTATATGAAGGAATATCTCCATTAATTATTTTACAAAATATACATTCCATTTTCTTCACCAATATTATTATATATTAAAAACAAAATAACTTCAATTATTATATTTATTATGTTCAAGTATATACTAAATGAGTAAACTATTTATAGGTGGTAGTATGAAAGATAAAAATGATTTTCCAATGAAAGATAAAAACATAGTATATTTTGACTCAGCAGCAACTACATTTAAACCATATAGAGTAATAGATAAAATGAATGAATATTACTATAATTACAATGCTAATTCACACAGAGGAGACTATGATATAAGTTTTAAAGTTGATGATGAAATAGATTATACAAGAGATTTAGTAAAAATGTTTATAAATGCTAAACGTAAAGATGAAATAATATTTACAAAGAATACAACTGAATCATTAAATTTAGTTGCTTTTGGTTTCTTTATGAATTATTTAAATGAAAATGACGAAGTAATACTATCTAGTAGTGAACATGCATCTAATATACTTCCTTGGCTAATATTATCTGCTAAAAAGAATATTAAAGTAGTATTTGTAGACTCTAAAGATGAAAAACTAGATATAAATGATTTAAAAGAAAAGATTACATCTAAAACTAAATTAATATCTATCGCAGAGATAACAAATGTTAGTGGAGATAAAAGAAATATAAAAGAAATATGCAAGCTTGCTCATAAGTATGGAATCTTAGTAGTAGTAGATGCTGCTCAAAGTGCACCTCATATTAAAATAGATGTTCAAGATACTGGTGTAGATTTCATAGCATTTAGTGCTCATAAGATGTGTGGACCAACTGGTGTAGGAGTACTTTATGGAAAGTATGAACTTCTAAAGAAAATGATACCATATACTTTTGGTGGTGGTATGAATGAAAACTATAATGAAGATCATCTAGAACTAGTAGAAATACCATATCGTTTTGAAGCAGGCACTCCTAATATAGCAAATATTATAGGATTCTCTGAATCAATAAAGTTCTTAACTGAAATAGGGATGACAGAAATAGAAAGAAAAGAAAAATATTTAAGAAAATACTTAATACAAGAATTAGAGAAAATACCATATATAAAAATATATAATAAGTATAATGAAGGAAGTACTGTTATTATAAATATAGATGGAGTTTTATCAGGAGACTTAGGTCTTTATTTGAATACTAAAGGTATATGTGTTAGAAGTGGAAAACACTGTGCTAAAATGGGTGATAATAAAGAAGATACTGTAAGAATAAGTTTATATTTTTATAATACATATGAAGAAATAGATATTTTAATAGATGCTTTAAAGAAAAAGCAAGAAATTTTAAAATTTGCTAATTTTTAAATTTTACTAGAAAAAACTATATTGATAATGGAATTATCTCTAAGAGAAAATAAAATTTTACTATAAAATTACTACTTGATTATTGAATTTTACCAATTTGTTATTAAATTTCTATTATGTTATATTCCTCTTACGAAAGGAGGAAATATGTTAAATCAAGTAGTCTTAGCAGGTCGTTTAGTAGCTGACCCAGAGATATCTACAACAGAAAATAATAAGAAAATGACTATCATAACAGTAGCCGTTCCAAGAGCATATAAAAATATGGATGGTAATTATGATACAGACTTTATTAGATGTGTTCTATGGGCAGGAATCGCAGAAACAACTTGCGAATATTGTAAAAAAGGTGATATTGTTGGAATAAAAGGTCGTATTCAAGTGAACACTTATGAAAAAGAAAATGAAAAGAAATATAGTATGGAAGTAGTCGCAGAAAAAGTATCATTCTTAAGTAGTAGAAAAGCAGATTAATTCTGCTTTTATTACTTAATTACTAAACAATATTTGACTATTATATTTCTAAATTTTAACAAAAAATAAATATGAATTATTATGAGGAAATTAAAAGTAAACTAATAAATAACGAAATATATAAAAGAGTTAAAGATTATTCAAAAGAAAGAAATACTGTTAATACATATTTTGAAATAGGCAGATTATTAAATGAAGCCGGTGGTAAATATGGAGATAATATTATCGACGAATACTCCAAAAAGTTAGTTGTTGAAGTTGGTAAAAAATATAATAGAAGAACTTTATTTAGAATGAAACAATTCTATAATATGTTTAGTGATGAAAAAGTGTCGCCACTGGCGACACAATTAACATGGAGTCATTATTCTGAATTATTATCTATTAAAGATGAAAATAAATTGTTATATTATATTAACATTGCTTCTGAAAGAAATTTATCAAAAAGAGAATTAAGGGAAAAAATCAAAAATGAAGAATATGAAAGATTACCCACTGAAACTAAAAATAAGCTAATACTTAATAATGAGATTGAAATAAAAGATTTAGTACCTAATCCAATATTAATAAAAAATAATAAGAATAAAGAAATAGTAACAGAACGAGCACTTCATGATTTGATTTTAGAGGACATTGAATCATTTATGAAAGAACTTGGAAATAATTTCAGTTTCATTGGAAGCGAATATAAAATTAAAATAGGTGATGCTTGTCATAAGATAGATTTATTGCTTTTTAACATTAAATATAATGCTTATGTAGTAGTAGAACTTAAAGTGACTGAATTTAAAGCTGAATACATATCTCAAGTACAAAAATATATGAATTATATAGATAAAAATATTAAAGATAATTATAATAATGATACAATTGGAATTATAATCTGTAAGAAAGAGAATAAGTTCATAATAGAATATTGTTCGGATGATAGAATTATTGTTAGAGAATATAAGTTAATATAAAAATAACAATATTATATAAATAAGTAATATATCAATTTAAATAAAAAATTACTCACTAGAATGAAAACAGATGATAGAGTTAAACAAAATAATTTATTATTGGTTAAACACGAACAAAAAGTGTCCACACTGTGGACACAATTGGTAAAATAATATTTTAAACTATAATTTTTGTTAAATAATGCCAGCATTAGAGACAATAAGAAATTATTTAGCATATCATATTTAACATAAATTAAAAGCGAATAAAAAAGTGCGACACTGTCGCACCAATTGAGTTAAAACTAAATATAAAATAGTTCGCGAAAATTACAAATTCTATTATGAATATTAATGTGCCAATAATATAATAATTATGGTACAATGATATAAGAAATGAGTTTTAAGGAGTTTGAGTACTAATGAGTAATTTTGAAATCAAAGAAGATGAAGTAATATTATATGAAGCAAGATTATCTGGTTCATCACTAGAACTAAAAAATAGCATTGATTTAACTTTAACATCAAAAAGAATAATATTAGAAGAAATAACAAAAACATCTGGATTATTAAATAAAAAAGAAGAAAAAAGATTATTTGACGAAATAGATTTAAAAGATATAAAAACATTTAATAATAAGACACAAGTAAATCAAAAAGGAAATAAAGTAACAATACAGGCAGTTAAATCTAATATTACTTTAGAATTTTCAGGAACATTCGAAGCAATGAAATTCGTAACTAAAATAACTGACGCTATTACTCATAAAACATTAACTGATCGTAGTTTTGATAAAGTAAAAGAAACATTTGACAAGGTAGATGATGTTTTAGGTTTTGATACAAGAGGTACTGTAAAAGGAGTACTTGAAAATGGTATTGGTGGGACTTTATTTAAAGGAATAGGAATAGGTAAAGGAAAATCAACTAAGAAGAAAAAATAAAACACATAATTTGTGTTTTTTATTTTGAATTAATCTTCAAAAAAAGTACATTTTATAGTATAATACACTATAGGATAGGTGAATTATGAAAGCAGTTGAAATTACAGAAAAAGTTAATAATAAACAAAAACTAGAATATAAAGAAATAGAATATATGGTAAATAGCTATGTAAAAGGAAGAATTAATGATGAAACTATGAGTGGATTCGTATGGGCTATTTATCATAATGGACTTTCTATGGATGAAACATATTATCTTACTGATGTAATGATTAAAAGTGGTGAAATAATTGATTTATCATCTTTAGATAAAAAAGTAGTAGATAAACATTCAACTGGTGGAGTAGGAGATAAAATTACATTAATAGTTTCTCCAATAGTTGCTTGTGCTGGAGTAGCTGTTCCTAAAATGAGTGGAAGAGGTCTAGGCCTTACAGGTGGTACAGTTGATAAATTAGAAAGTATTACTGGATATAAATTAAAACTAAGTAAAAAAGATTTTTTGCGTATGTTAGATACTGTTGGTTGTGCAGTAATAAGTCAAAGTGAAAAAATTGCAGTTGCTGATAAAAAAATATATGCTCTTAGAAATGAAATAGGAGCAGTAGACTCAATACCACTTATTGCAAGTTCAATAATGTCAAAGAAAATAGCTAGTGGAAGCGATGTAATAGTAATAGACCTTAAAGTAGGCAAAGGTGCATTTATGAAGAATATAAAAAGTGCTACTTCACTTGCTAAAACAATGGTTAAAATCGGAGAGTACTATAATAAAAAAGTAATATGTACACTAAGTGATATGAATATTCCACTCGGAAGAAATATAGGTAATGCTCTTGAAGTAAAAGAAGCAATAGACTTCTTTAATGGAATTTATGATAAAAGACTATACGAATTATCAGTTTATATTTCCAGTCTAATGATAAGTAGTGCTAAAGGAATAAGCCAAGCTAAAGCTAAGAAATTAGTAATTAACTTACTTGAAAGTGGACATGCTAAAAATAAATTCTATGAATGGATTAAAGCTCAAGGTGGAGATATAAAGAAACTAAAAGGCAAGGCTAAAAAATTCATAGTAGTTTCTGAAAAAGAAGGATATATTAATAATATAGATTCATTAAAACTATCAGGGCTAGTATTTGACTTAGGTGCTGGAAGACATAAAAAGACTGATAAAATAGATTATAGTGTAGGTGTTATACTAAATAAAACACTAGGAGAAAAAGTATATAAAGGAGATATACTAGGTACTATTTATTATAATAAAAAAGTAGATGATATGGATAAACTACTAGCTGACTCATTCAAAATAGAAAAGAAAAAGAAAAGACCAAAAAAAATAATAATAAAAACTATAAAATAAATTCCAAAGTGAATTTATTTTTTTATATTGTAAATACTATTAATATGAAAAAAATAATATTAAGTATACTCCTATTAATACCACTAAGTATTAATGCTATAGAAAGAATAAAAATTAATAATGAAGACTTATCTCCAATATTTGATAACAATATAAAAGTATATAACTATTTTACAGATAAAGAACAAATCAAAATAGAAATAACTTCATCTAAAGATGAAATAGTGAGTGGACATGGAATATTTACACTTGATAAAGATGAAGAATCTTTTATAGTGACTTCAAATAAATCCAGAGACTTTAAAATAAATGTATTTAAAAATTATAAAGATAAAACTGATATAAGCGAAATATTAAATATTGATATTAAAGGATATAATCTTAATTTTAATAAAGACGTACACGAATATAACCTAAATATACTTGATGAAGAAATATTAGATATTAATTATGAACTTTCTAATGATTCATCTAAAATTAATATAACTGGTAATGGTAACTTTAATAAAACTAAAAATGTTATAAAGATAACTCTAGATGAAAAAGAAGAATATATAATAAATGTATTTAAATCACAAAATGTATCTAAAATAGAGAAAACCACTACAGAAGTTAAAACAATGAGTTATACAAAAAAAGAAATAGTAAAATTTATTATAATTACTATTTCTTGTACCATAATATTTCTATTTTATAAATTATTATTTATATCTAAATTTACTTTGAATGTTTTACCAAATACTCTTCATAAGTAACATTCTCAGTATATACTTTAGTAGCTAAATCAACTCCTAAATATCTATAATGCCAAGGTTCATAACCATATCCAGTTATGAATTCTTTTCCTTTAGGATATCTTTCTATAAAACCATATTTATATGAATTAGCTTTAAGCCATTTATATTCTTTAGTTTGATCAAAATTTTCTTCAGTACTATTAAGATCTACTGCTAAACCTAATTGATGTTCAGAGTATCCAGGTTTTGCTGAATATATTAATGCATGATCCATACCATGCCTTTTAACTGAATTATTAAATAAACCACTTTGAGTACTTTCAGTTCTATATCCTGATATTACTAATAAGTTAAGTCCATCAGCCTTAGCTGCATCAATCATTTTCATTAACGGATCAGATGCAACCTTTTTAATCTTATGTCCACGAGAACTATAATCTTTACTTAAAGTAACTAAATCACTTGCTTCATAATTACTAGGTAACTTATGATATTTATTTACTAAAGCATCAACATTATCATAATTAGTTATTTCTTCTACTTCATTATAAAATTCTATATCAAGTCCAATCTCAACATATATAACAACACTATCAGTATCATACTCTTTATGCTTATTATAATAACTTTGATATCTACTAGTTTTATCAACCTTATAATAAGGACTAGCTATAAACTTAGTAATATCTTCATACTTCTCAGTTAATAAATATTTTTTAACATCAACATTACTAATCTTAGTAGATATTACATCTATATCTTTAACATCATATCCAAGAGCTAATAACTCTTCTTTATATACGTATTCTTCTTTATTTACTTCTTTTCCTTCAGTATTGTCTTTATCATTCTGAGGATTATTTATATCTCTAATACATAGAAATGCCCCCCATAATATAAGACCACTAATTATTAAAAATAACATTCTCATAAGTACTAATTTTACACTTTTTTTAAGATGTCTTCTCTTAATCACAATCCATCACATCCTTACATTTATATTATACTATAAGACAAGATTTTTAAGAATATTTTCTTCATGCTTTACATAAAAAAACTATTAAATTGATAATAGTTCTTTTACCTTCTTTTTAGTTTTCTTAAGATTATTTACTATTATATATGAAACAATTGCTAAGATGTCACCACTAAGTAAATCAATAAATACATGTTGTTTAGTACATAATGTAGCTATCATTATCAATATAGATATTATAAGAGTAAGTATCTTCAAATATAATGGGCACTTCTTACACTCAAACATATATAATATAAATAACATACTAACTGCACAGTGTAAACTTGGAAAACAATTTTGAGCAGGAGTATCTACCCAAAAAACAATTCTTGTCATTAATTCTAAAATACTTGTTCCACTAACAACGGGTCTATCTACATATGTTGGATATATTATAAATATTATATTAGCAATAACAGTACAAAATACATATGATATAAAATATTTAGTAAAAACATCTTTATCTTTTTTATATAAATAATATGGAATTAAGAATATCAATAAATACCATATACAATAAGGAATAATAAACCACATATTAAATGGTATTTTACTATCTATAACACCACCAATTAGATTAGGATTACCTCCAAATAATTTAGATACGAAGTAACATAATGATTGAAATGCTATTAATGCTACAGTAAGTATTAAAGGTTTATATTCTATTTTCTTCATAACACATCACAAGAAAATTATACTATAAATTATTTACATAATAAAGTTGATTTTAACATTTTTATATTGTATTATATTTATATATAGAATAGGTGATAAAATGCAAAAAGCAATGGATTATTTTAAACAGTATATTGGTGTTATTTCTATAGTACTAGCATTATGTATTTTGCTTACTTATAGTCTTTCATATTTTAAAGTGAATATTGATAATAAAAGAGCTGCTGAAATGTATATTGGTGAACTTAAGTATTCAATGACTATAGAAGGAAGTAGTACAAATACATTAAGTGTACCAGCAGGCGAAACAATAGTAGACATAGATTTAACTAATCAAAATGAAATAAAAACTTATTATAAACTTTTATATCAAAAGAATGCTAATATATCAATTAGTTACTTTAATCAAACTAAAAATACTAGTGATGAATTAACTAGTTATAAATCTCCAGGTGATTTAGTAGAATCTAAATCTGTAAACAATTTAAAATTAAAAATTTTAAATAACAGTGCTTCTAGTCAAACATTAACATTTAAAGTAAGTGGAGGATATTCTACAAATACTCTAGCTGATGTTGAAGTACCAAATACATATACAGAAATCGCCTCATTAGAAACACCAAGTACTAATACATATTTTTGTAAAACAAATGATACTCTTACTCAAGGACTAAAATATGTAGATGGACAATATACTTATGGATATAAACAACGTGGTTATATTAATCGATATAAACCAGACACATTAGCTTGGTCAAATATGGATGCTGATAGCTGGGGAGTAATGCTTACTAATAGAACAAGTACCGAGACCGTAAATAGTAAAGTTTGTACTTATATAAATAACAAGCCAATAGTCGATATGAACTTTATGTTTTATAATAGCAAAGCTACAACATTAGATTTAAGCAGCTTTAATACAAGTAATGTTACTAATATGGCTAGTATGTTTTCTTATAGTAAAGCAACAACATTGGATTTAAGTAAATTTAATACAAGCAAAGTAACTGATATGAGTGGTATGTTTAGTGGTTCTAATGCTACTACTTTAGACTTAAGTAATTTTGATACAAGAAATGTAACTAATATGGCTGGTATGTTTTATTATAGTAAAGCAACAACATTGGATTTAAGTAGTTTTGATACAAGTAATGTAACTAATATGGCTAGTATGTTTTCTAGTACTAAAGCAACAACATTGAATTTAAGTAATTTTGATACAAGCAAAGTAACTGATATGAGTGATATGTTTTCTAATAGTGAAGCAACAACATTAGATGTAAGTAATTTTGATACAAGCAAAGTAACTAATATGTCATATATGTTTTCTAGTACTAAAGCAACAACATTGGATTTAAGTAATTTTGATACAAGTAAAGTTACTGATATGAGTTATATGTTTTATAATAGTCAAGCAACAACATTAGATTTAAGTAGTTTTAATACAAGCAAAGTAACTAATATGTCATATATGTTTTCTAATAGTAAAGCAACAACATTAAATGTAAGTAATTTTAATACAAGTAATGTAACTAATATGAGTAGAATGTTTCAATATAGTGGAGCAACAACATTGGATGTGAGTAGCTTTAATACAAGTAATGTTACTAATATGGCTAGTATGTTTTCTAGTACTAAAGCAACAACATTG
>CAKOLO010000003.1 GCA_934096235.1 uncultured Bacilli bacterium | reverse complement strand
TTTATTTGTATTAACTAACCAATGATTCTCTCCAGATACCGTTATATATTCATCATAAGTACTAGATATTTTTAAAGCAAGTTCATGTTTAACAAGTTCACGAGCTATTAATGACATATCATAAGCAGTAGTTAAATGTCCATCTTCATCAAGACCATGAGGATTCTTAAAAGTAGTATTCTTACACCCAAGTTCTCTTGCTCTTTCATTCATCATATTAACAAAATTTTCAACTGTACCACCCAACTTTTCAGCAAGAGCAACAGCCGCATCATTCGCAGAAGCTATACCAACACCCTTTATTAAATCTTCAACTTTAACATTACTTCCCGCTTCAACAAATATTTGAGTTCCACCCATATCTTGAGCATTCTTTGAAATTAACACATCATCACTCAAACTAATCTTTCCACTCTCAAGTGCTTCCATAGTTAAAAGCATAGTCATTATCTTAGTCATAGAAGCAGGTGCCATCTTCTTATCTTTATCTTTCTCAAATAATATTTTTCCAGTACTAGCTTCTACTAAAATTGCAGTCTCACTATTCTTAGCAAGTCCTAATTCACTTGCATTAACAACCAAAAACATAAAACATATCAAAATAAAAAAGATTTTCTTCATACATATCACCATTAAATAATATGCAATAGAAAATCTTTTAAACATCTTTTATTATTTACTCTTTATTTTTCTTCTACAAAATTTACAAGTACCAGTTTTTCCTGTTAACATATTATCTGCTCCACAATAAGGGCAAATAACAACATTAGTATTCTTAGCAATCTCACGTTTTTCTTTCATAATCAAGTCATTCTTTCTTGATATTTCATCATTTCTTCTTTCTTGATTTTGAATATAATTTCTAAGAGAACTTCTTGTTTTATCAACAATCATATTTACTATAGAAGATAATATTAAGAATATAATACCAACTGTTATTAATAATTTACTATAACTTATAAAATTCACTTTATATAATTCACTATTAACTATTTTATTAAAATATGGAATGTTATTAGCACTATATTCAAATGAATTAAATATAAACTTTAATAGTTTTGGTACTAAAATTATAAGTCCCGTTGAAACTAAATAATATGGAATCACAATTCTTCTTCTATCGGAATAATAAACAATATATCTTAGTATTATTAAACATACTCCAAGAAATGGAAGATAATATAGTAAGACCAATATAACAGGTATACTACATAATAATTTAATTAATACATTATCTCTCATAATTTACCTCACCTTTATTTAATATTATTTATTATCTTTATTATCATTCTTTGTAAATTCATCAATAATAGCACCTGAAAATGGAATATTATCAGTAAATGTTTTTAATAATTTACTTTGAGCAGTAGCCCCATTAACATTTGTATTATTAGCTCCTGACATAGTTGAATTTGAAAGACCATTGCGTCTTTTAACATAGTTATCAACTTGCCTTAGATTTGTTACTTCTCTATCAGTTTCTGTTTCATATGTATGTCTAGCACCAGCATTACGATACCTACTATACATAATTATAAAGTAAATAATTCCAATTGCTAAAAATATCCAACTTCCTTCAAAATCATCTGCAGTATAGAACATTAAAAATACACCTAATGCTTCTACTAAAGCAGAAATAACTATTAATTTTGGCATATGAATTGGTACACTACCCATAGTTTCTCCAGTTCTAGCATTAACAGCAACATAATGAAGTAATTTTTTATCTCCTTTTACTTCTTGATAACTATATAGCCATACTGGTAAATAAGCAGCTTTCCATTGTTCACCTTTAATATTAAAGTCTTCTTGTGACCAAGAAACACCTCTATCATAATTTTTTAATGAATCATTAGCAGCAAATCTAGCTACATCTTTTGCTTGAACATCAACAATTGTTTTAAGAGCATCTACATTCACATCTCTTTTTTCAGAAGTATAGCCTCTTAAATAATTAGCATTATATTTAACAGCATTTTCTGTATCAAATGGCATAATAGCATTTATAACATTATTTGTTTTACTCTTATCTTCATTATTTAATCTATCACTACTTGATTCAACAGTTAAACCCTTAATTGCCAAATCAAATTCTCTTTCAACATCATATAGATCAGCATCATATCTAGTTTCCTGTCCATTACCTACTTTAACAGTATATGAATGTACTAAATGTTCACCTTGACCAATAAGTTTAGCATGAGAGTTTACATCCACTATCATATATGGAAAATATACACCCATTACATTATTAGTAGTAAATTCTTTAGTAAATGTTGGATGTGCAAAGAATTTTCTTTTACCAACAAATTTTTCTATAGAATTTTTTGCTTCATCTTTAGTCATTTTAAATGGTAATACAACATCTGGTATAGCACCATTTGGTATTTGTTGATTTGCTGATAATACATTTCTACACCAGTGACATCTAGCAGTACTAGCTTCGCTTGTATCAATTACAACTTCAGCTCCACAACTACTACATTTAAATGTTAATACATCTTTAGTATCAGCTATTATATTTTGAGCACCTGATCCAATAATATGACCAGTAAGGTTTTTAATATCAGTCTCCATACCAGTTATTTTTTCAGGTTCAAATTCATGTCTACAAAAATTACATCTTAATTTACCATTTTTAGTATTTAATGATATATCAGTAGCACCACATTTAGGACATTTATTTTGTCCATCAACTGCTCCTTCATCAGTTTTAATGACTTTAGTTTCAGTTGATGTGACATTTTCATTATTAGTAGGAGTAATATTTTCTATATTATTACTCTCCATAAACTATATACCTAATAATTGTTTCTTTTTAGCTTCGAAATCTTCTTGAGTAATAATTCCAGCATCTAATAACTCTTTAGCTTTTTTTAATTCAGCATAAGGATCAGCTTGAGTAGCACTTGGTTGTACTTGTTCTACTGGAGCTTGTTGTACTTCACTTTGTACATTAGAAGCACCAGCAACATTAATAAATGGATTTTGATTAGCATTTGCAGGTTGTTGCATTCCATTCATCATACCACTACCAGCTTGCATTCCCATTCCCATAAATGCCATACCAGTTCCACCACCATTTTCACCAGCAGCTTGAACTCCACGAGCAACTGATTGTTGCATAAATGAGTTACCTCTAGCTCCACTTAAAGCATCAGCTTTCTTAACATCGCTAAGAAGTGCCTTAGTATCCTCGTCATATTCAATAGATAAAATAGCAGTTTTAACGATTTCTAAACCTCTACTAGCTTTCCATTGATAAGCTTCTTCTACTGCTTGAGACATTGCTTGAGCAAATCCTATTTGATCAGCTTGAATCTTAGCAATTCTATTTCCTTTACTTGGATCATTAGTATAATTAGAGAATGCTGCTGATAAAGTACCAACTACTTCATTAAATAATTGAGTAGCTGCATCATTATCCATATCAGCAAAATCAAATACTGGAGCTCCTGGAGTTAAATATTTTTGAGGTACAAAGTTCTTAACAAATAATAGTGGATCTACTATTTTTAATGTATAAGTACCTCTAGTAATAGCTCCTACTTGAGTATTTAAATATGCATCATCCCAATAAATTTCAGATTGAGTTCCAAATCTATTATTTGGTATTTCTTTTAAATTAATATAGAAAGCTAATTGTTGACTAGTAGCTTGTCCACCAAATTTAAATCTTTCCCAAGATGTTCCTATAGTTGATGATAAAATTCCATCTCCTGCGAACATACTTCTTGAGTTAGGATCGTCTGATTTAAATTCAAATCCTCCTGGTTCTGCGATTAGACCTGTAATTTGTCCATCTTGTAATGTAATTAATGCTGTACCTTCAGGAACTATAATTTTACTACCATTAGTAATTACATTTTCTTGTCCCTTGTAATTTTCCCCAACACCATTATTTGTACCTTTTGGTACTGCTTTAAATAATGCTGCTGTAGCTGGAACACCTTCTGATGGTCCGTAAAAATCCTTCCATTGATCAGCAAATGTGCTACTTAGAGCACCACTAAATGCTTTAATAAATCCCATAATCTTACCTCTCTTTCAAGCATTTTTTAAATAAAGTTATAAAAATTATGTATTATTTCTATACTCTATCTATCATTTTAATTATATCATAAAACATCATATTTACTACTAAAAAAGACATATTTTTAAATATGTCTTTATATGTTATTACATTTCACTAGTATCTTTATGATTCTTAGAAAGTTTTTTAATCATATCAGTTGTATCAACACTTTTACCTTTAATAGCTTCAAGCACTTCAATTGGTAAACAGAATATAATAGTATTTGATTGATCACTGCTTATATCATTAATAGTTGATAATGTTCTTAAGTGCATAGCACCTGGAGTAGTAGCCATAGTTTGAGCAGCAATAGCTAAATTCTTAGATGCTTCTACTTCACCTTTAGCTTTAGTAAGAATTGCTTCTTTCTCACGTTCTGCTTCAGCAGCTTTAGCAATTACTCTCTTCATTTCTTCAGGAAGACTTACATCTTTAAGTTCAACATTCTCTACTTTTATTCCCCAAGGATCTGTAGCTTCATCAATAATATTACATATTTCAGTAGATATTTTTTCTCTTTCTCCTAAAAGTTCATTTAAAGATACACTACCTACTACATTTCTCATAGTAGTTTGTGCAAGTTGACTAACTGCATAATAGAAATTTTCAACTTCTAAAATTGCCTTAGATGCATCAAATATCTTATAGTAAATTACTGCGTTAATTCTAACAGACACATTATCTTTAGTAATAGCATCTTGTTCTGGAACATCTACTGCTTTAGTTCTTATATCAATTTTCTTATATGATTGAAATATTGGTAACACTATATTCCATCCAGGACTCATAATCTTACTAAATTTTCCTTGAGTAAATTTAACTCCTCTTTCATATTCATCAATTTGAACAATACTTTTAAGTAATATAATTGCAACTATAACAACTATAACCCAAAATAAATAATCCATTTCTTTCACCTCTTATTATCATTATATTATATTTAACTTTAAAATAAAAGAAGTTATTCACTAACTTCTTCACTATCATCACATAAAGTATTAATTTGATAATCATTAAGTACTAATCCCTTAGAAACAACTACACTCTTAATACATTTATCTTTGTATTTTTCATTATCATCTAAATACTTTGAATCTATTAATTCATCTATATACACTATAGCCGCATTTCCAATAGATAGTGACATATTATTATCCTTCATATAATTATTAGTTGCACTTCTAAGTTCCCTTTGTATTTTATTATCTTCTAAGTTATAACCAAGTATTAATAACATACCACATATTAGAACTATTAAACTAGTCCATACTATCATTATATTTTTACTCATTAATAATCATTTTCACTTTCATAACCAGTAGTAGTATATCTAGAACACTTAATATAAGAAACGTATACTTGACTTCCACCACTAGATGTTATTACTTTAGCATATCCACTACATGTTTCGTTCTTATCATCTACTAGTTCTCCTAAATATCCATTAGCTTGTAATGTAGATACTCTAATAATAACTATATCTTCATTATTATTGTTATACATGTCTTGATAATATCTTTTAGCTGCACTAACTACTTTAGTTTCAAGTGGCTCATAAGAATATGTCTCACTCCCACTATTATCAGGTTTAGTTAAAGCATTTTTATTTTCTCCTAAAAGTCCAAGTCTGTTTAATCCAATAGTCGCAACTACTAAACAAAACAAGAATATAAGTATATAAAATAACTCTACTCTAAGTCCCCATCCATTTTTATTCATAAAATTCACCTACTTAAATTATATATCATAATTAGTATTTTTTCTATAATAATTCTTCTATTTTACTTTTAATTTCTTCATCTTTTATATTATTTAATAATTCTTTTATTTTTTTATTTTTACTATCTATTTTAAGTATTTCTTCAAACTTAGTAAGTTTGCTAGTTATTTGATTTAAATATTTTGATGCATAACTTCTACTAACCTCATATAAATCAGCTATCTCACCAAGACTATAATCTTCAAAGTAATAGTATTCAAAATAATTTCTTTCCTTTTCATTTAGTAATTCTTTATATATAAGATATAAACTAACTATATATTCTCTTTCTATCATTAGAACTCCTTAAATAATCCATATATATATTTCTCTATATCAAATGGTATTAAATCAGTTTCTTTTTCACCAAGTCCAACAAACTTAACTGGAATATTTACTAGTTCCTTAATTGCAAGAACTATACCACCTTTAGCAGTACCATCAAGTTTAGTAAGAACTATACCTGTTATATTAGTTATTTCTTTAAAACTCTTTGCTTGAGTTATACCATTTTGTCCAGTAGTAGCATCTATCACAAGTAATGTTTCAACTGGATTACCAGGTATTATCTCATTAATTACTCTATTCATCTTTTCAAGTTCTTTCATTAAGTTAGCTTTATTTTGAAGACGACCTGCTGTATCTACTAAAACTATATCATACTTTTCATCTCTAGCTTTTTTAAGACCATCATATATTACAGCAGAAGGGTCTTTTCTATCATCTCCATAAAAGGATACTCCGATTTTTTTTGACCACTCATTTAATTGATTAACAGCACCTGCTCTAAAAGTATCTCCAGCAATAAGCATAATTTTCTTGCCATCATTTTTAAACTTATTAGCTATTTTAGCAATACTAGTAGTTTTACCAACACCATTAACACCAACAAAAAGTACTACGTTAGTTTCCCCATCTTTAATATTTAATTTACTTGATAATATATCATTACCTACATAAATCATAAATAATTCATCTACTATTACTTCTTTTAAATATTCAAAATCAGTTATATTTTCACTTTTAACACGTTTCTTTAATCTATCAACAAAATCCATAACTGTATTAACACCAATATCAGCAGTTATTAATATTTCTTCAAGTTCATCATAAAATTCATCACTAATCTTAGTATATTTAATACCTAATAATGAAAGTTTACTAACAAAGTTATCACGACTCTTAGATAGACCTTCAACATACTTTTGAGTCTCTTTAGCTTCTTCTAACTCTTCACTTACTTCACTATTATCTATTTCTTCTTCATTAATTTTTTCTTTTATTTCTTCTTGTTTACTAAAAATATTTTTAATCTTACTAAATAATCCCATCTTCATCACCTAATTGCTATTATACCATATAAAATCCTGATAACTAGACAAAACTTAATTTTTTTGATATAATCTATAAATACAAATTGACTTTTCGAAGGGATGATGAAATGAATAGTAAAAACAATGAGACTTTAGTCTGCGCTTTAGGTGGCTTAGGCGAAGTTGGTAAAAATATGTATGTTGTTATGCATGAAGAAGAATTATTTATAATAGATTGTGGAGTTATGTTTCCAGAAGATGATTTAATGGGAATTGACTATGTACTAGCCGATTATAATGTTCTTAAGACTATGCAAAACAAAATAAAAGGTTTAATTATAACACATGGACACGAAGATCATATTGGTGGTATACCATTCTTACTTCAAAATATTAATATACCAGTTATCTATACACCTAATATTGCTGGTAAACTTATTAAGAATAAACTTGAAGAAAGAAATATACCATGTCCTAAAATGGTGACTGTTAATGAAGAGTTAAATATTAGAACTAAACACTTTAGTATTGAATTCTTCACAACTACTCACTCTATACCAGATTCATTTGGTATGGCTATACATACACCTAATGGTACTATAGTAGAAACAGGAGACTTCAAAATAGATTTAACACCTATTGGACCAGTTGCTAATATGGGTAAAATGGCTGCTATCGGAAACGATGGTGTCACATTACTTATGAGTGATTCAACAAATGCTCTTACACCAGGTTTTTCAGCAAGCGAATCTGTAGTAGATGAAGCACTAGGTGAAATATTCGCAGCAAACACTGAATCAAGAATAATCTTAGCTACATTCGCAAGTAACATCTATAGACTTACTCACATCGTAGAAACTTGTAAAGAAAACAATAGAAAAATCGCAGTATTTGGTCGTAGTATGAATACGAATATTGAAATAGCTATAGAATGCGGTTATATAAAAGATAAAGATATATTTATAACAAGCGATGAAGCCAATAAACTTCCTCCATCAAAAGTATGTTTACTTTGTACAGGTAGTCAAGGAGAACCATTAGCTGCTCTATCACGTATCGCAAATGGAAACGATAGAAATATAACACTTATGAAAGATGATACTGTTATATTCTCAAGTTCACCAATACCAGGTAACTCAATGTCAATTAATAGAATTATTAATAAGTTATATTTAAAAGGTGCTAAAGTTTATACTAATACAAGTGAATATGATGTTCATACAAGTGGACACGCTAAACAAGAAGAATTAAAACTTCTACTTAGACTTATACGTCCTAAATACTTTATGCCAATGCATGGTGAATATAGAATGCTTGTTTCACATACAAACTTAGGAGTACTTTGTGATATACCAAGAGAAAATACATTCGTATGTAAAAATGGAGATGTAATTGCTCTTAAAGATGGAGTTGTTTATAGAAAAGGATCAATTCCAATAAATGATATATACGTAGATGGAAATAGAATTGGAGATGTAGGCGTTTCAATCATAAAAGATAGAAAAATAATGTCTACTGATGGAGTACTAATAGTTATATTAAATATAGATCTAGTAAATAAAAAACTATTATTAGAACCAAATATAACTACAAGAGGTTTCGTAGTAGTAAACGATAACCAAGACCTAATTAAAAAGATACAAGATAAAACAAATATAATCGCATTAAATGAACTAGAAAAAGATAACTTTAGCCTAACAGACTTAAAAAATAGAATTATCTTAGAAATAAACTCTTATGTTATAGAATTAACGGGTAGAAGACCTATAATTATACCAATGATATTAAGTACAAAAGAAAACTTGAATAACTAAAATATTCAAGTTTTTTATTTCTTAAGTTTTCTTTCAAAACTAATAGTATCTTTATCATCAAAATTAATAAAATCAACTGATAAATTACTAGCCTTATCTTCTTCAAAATCAATACTACCAGCTAAAAATCCTCTATTAACAATAGTATATGAATTAGATGGCATATCAGCAAGTGTAGGAACTCTAAATATCGCATATTTTCCATCAAACAAACATCTATATTGATGACTATGTCCAAAGAAATTTAAAAGTACAGTCGCATCCCCTACCATATTTAACATCCTAGATATATCATGTTTTAAAGATATATATTCATCTCTAAGTCTTAAATATGAACTTCTATACCCAGTAATAACAAAATCATCTCTATTACTTAAAGTATCAGCAATATCATAATTACAAACAACAATTGGAAAAGCATCATGATTACCAAGTAAAACTATATTTTTAATACTACTATCATATGGATAATCTTCTATAACATGATTTACTTGAGAAGGAATACTTCTATACTTACGATTACATCTACTATAATTAGAATAACACCCTTCAATTAAATCACCGGCATGAAATATATATTTAACACCATGACTTAAAGCATAATCATAAACCCTCTTCAAATAATCAAAATTTTCAAACTTACTTCCTATATGAGTATCACTTATAACAATAAAATTAAGCTTATCATCACTTTCTAAACTAAAAGTATCACATACATATGAATGAGATAAAACTTTTTCATTATTAAGCCCCTTTTGTATTAATAACTCTCTTCTAGGTATATTATCTATATGTTCCCTCTTAATAACACTATCACTCTTAAGTAAACATAAAACTTCATCAATAGCATTCTTAACTAAAGATAAATATACTTTCTCATCCTTACTACCATAAGTATATAAATCAATATACATAGTTCTAAGTAACGATAAATAAGAGGAAGGACTAACATTAAGTTTATTAATTATCTCAAAATAATTTTTACCATCACAAAGCATACCAAATATTTGATTTCTCTTTATGCCACCAAAATTTCTAGTTACATTCTTAACCTTTTTACCAAGTAACTTGTCAATCATAGGAATCAAATAAAAACTATTTTCTTCCATAGTCGCAACTATATCACTTCTGATTTTCTTGAGCATAGAAACTATATAAGATTTCTCTAAATTTAAACATCTAGATATATCATCTACACTATAATCTAATTTAATTAAATCAATTATATGTTCATATACATCAAAATTAACATTAGTCATAATCCCCCTCCAAAGTAGAATATATAATAACATAAAAATAGAGTTTTTAAAACTCTATTTATTATATTCTACTTTATAAAGATTAGAATCTATATCAATAATATATTTATCCATAGTTTCAGATATAAATAATGGATATTTATAGTTTTCATTTCTAAGAGTCATATACCCTATTTCATTTATTAATGGAACATCATATGTTTTAAATGACTTTTTAAATTCATCTAAGAAACTTTGAGTGTTAGATAAACTACTCTTATTAAAGAAATTACTATAATATATTTTAGTTTCTGTATCAGTACTATTAATAACTACTATATAAGAATTAACATTCTCTATTACCTCAAATGATTTAATATTTTTATATTCAAGAACAACAAAATCATTATTATTTTTATTTCTTATTTCTAAAAGTCCATCATTATTAATAAAGAATTCAAATAAATAATGTGCTTCTATTTTATCATTTTCACCTACATATACATCACGTGTATGATTAATAATATACTTATTATAATATGGATAATGTGTCTCTATATCATTATAATTAACATTTTTAATATTGAATTCATAACATACTTGATAGTCTTCATAACCATCTATAAATACTTGAAATGGTAACATAAATATAACAAATAATGTTATTAATGTACTAACTAATCTCTTATCATTTTTATCTATTACCTTAGTTCCATCTTTTAAATTAGTTCTCTTAAGTACAAGTAATGCACCCACTACATTTATAGAAGATAAAATTAATGTTGAAAATGTATTATATAGTAATATACCAGTAGTTGGAGTATTAAAAGTACAATCTTTTATTAAATTTAAATCTCCAAGCATTAAACAAAAATCATATACACCATGTAAAAATATAACAGCCCATATATTCTTAGTTTTATAATATATACTTCCAAGTAATAACCCTGCTGATGTAGCTTGTATTACTTGTATAATCGTAGTAAATAAATCTTGACCAGCTAACATATTTGAAAAATGTATTAATCCAAATATTAGAGATGAAAACATTATAGAAAGAATAATATGTTTTTTAGTATCTCCATATCTTTCAATAAATTCATTTTGTAGCCATCCTCTACATAAAAATTCTTCTGCTATGCCTATAAATACAGTAAGTAATAATAAATTCACAAAGTTACCAAAATTAAATCCATCTAAAGATGATAAACTGCCTAATAACGATATTAAAACTATTATAAGCATTGGAAAACCTAAAGTAATTGATTTAAAAAACTTTTGTTTCTTAGCAGTAAATACATAAGAATTTTTAAATAATAACATTACTATAAGTACTAATGCAGCATATATAATTTCAAGTAATAATTCAGTACCATATTTGTAATATGTAATATTATTTGTTATAACACTAGGAAGAACAGTTATTACACTATCTATAAGTATAAAAACAATTAACATCTCTAGAAAGTATATAAATATATTCTTTTTATTCTTTTTCATCATTCACCTACTTATCTTTCTCATCATCATTAAGCATTCTTAATATTTTATTTTGATTGGATATTATTTTACTCATTTGATCATGCAACTCTTCTAAAATAAGTTCACTCTTTAAATCAGTTTTATAATCATTCTTACCTCTTAAAGTATCTTTTTTAGCAGCTCTATTTTGACTCATCATTATTATTGGTGCTTGTAAAGCAGCTACACATGACAAGAATAAATTAAGCAATATGAATGGATATGGATCAAAAGCATCTTCTTCACTTAGAATTATTAAATTAATACCCATCCATAATAATAAGAATACTATAAATCCTATAATAAATCCCCAACTACCAGCTTTTTCTGTTATTCTATCAGCAAGTTTATCTTTCCATGTTTCATTCTCTTCAGCTTGTTTATCAACATCTATCGCAATTGGTTCATTAAATAATATTTCCATTAATTGAGATTCATCTTCATTTTCTAGTTCTTTATTTTTAAGTAACATCTTTACTATCTCTTTTTTAGTTCTAACTTGTCCCATATCTTATCTACCTCTATTATAAATAATATAACAAATAACTTTTAAAGTAAAGATGCAGTACCACATTCAAACAACAAAAAACCCTCATTACTGAGACTAAATTTCTAATAGTACACCATATTTTATACACTATATATAAAAACAAGTCCCACTTTCAAACAACAAAAAAGCCTCATTACTGAGACTAAATTTCTAATAGTACGACATATTTTATACACAATATTTAAAAACAAGTCCCACATTCAAACAACAAAAAAAGCCTCATTACTGAGACTAAATTTCTAATGGTGGAGAATGTGGGACTCGAACCCGCGACCCCCTGCGTGCAAGGCAGATGCTCTAGCCAACTGAGCTAATTCCCCATTAGGTAGGCACTTGATAACAATCAAGCATATTAATACTACCATATAAATCATGAATAAGTCAAGTATTATTTTACTATTTTATTAAAATATTCATAATTTCTAGTGCTAATTTAACATTATCGTGCCTAATTATATTATTTTCTATCTTAATTAAAGGTTTATTAATGTGTTCAATCTTAATATTTTTAGTATCAACTACTACTAAATCCTTTTGCTCTTGAGTTTCATAAATCTTTACAATTTCTGGATCTATTTCTTCACTATTAGTAATTATAGTATCTACTTTTCTCTTGCCTAAATATTTATTTAATAATTTAACATGATCACTTGCTTTAAAATTATCAGTTTCACCAGGTTGAGTTACTACATTACATACATAAATAATCTTTGCATTAGAAGAATCTATAGCTTTAATAACATCTTTACATAACAAATTAGGAATAATACTAGTATATAAACTACCCATACTAAGTACTATCGCATCAGCATCTTTAATCTTATCTAAAACTTCTTTATTTGCTTTAGGTTCTTTTTTATAATAAACTTTTTTAATCTTTTTAGGAGATAAAGTAATATGATGTTCACCTTCTATTATCTCTCCATCATCCATCTTACCAACTAAAGTAACACAATCATCAGTCAAAGGAAGAACTTCTCCTTTAAGATTTAAAATATTACTTATAAGTTTAATACCACCAGATAAATTGCCACCAATATCAGTCAAAGCAGCAAGTATTAAATTACCAACTGTATGACCATCAAAATCTCCATTAGAACAAAATCTATAATTTACTAATTTTTCAACAATATCTTCAGTCTCCGATAAAGATACAAGTACCCTTCTTATATCACCAACAGCTGGTATATTAAATTCTTCTCTAATCTTACCAGTACTCTTTCCATCATCGCAAACACTAACAACAGCAGTTATATCAAATGGAAATTGTTTAAGTCCTTTAAGTAAAACAGATTGTCCTGTTCCACCACCTAAAACTACTAATTTTTTATTCATATTTATACCTCTTGTTATTTTATTACACTAATCTTCCTTTTATTCATACGAGCTAACTTATAGAAATTATCTATTTCTTTAGCATACTCTTTATATATTCCCTTTTCCCTTAAATCTTGAAGGTATGAAAGAACATTATCTTTATTAATAGTTCCAAGAAAAAATTCTTGATAACCATCCCCTTCATAAGTAATTGTACCATATTTTCTATCAACTAGAAACCCCGGTCTAGATTTAAACCCCATACTCACACTATAAGTTCTTTTAGTTAATATCTCTTTCGCATGAGTTTCTGGAAAATAAGAACCAATTGATTTCTTACTAGTAAGTTCAAAAAATAATTTTACTTCAGTTCCATCACTTAAAAATACCTTATTCATTTTAGATGTTGGTTTATATGTATCATCATTAAAGAAATACATTTTATCCAAACTAACACATAAATATTCTTTATCCACTTCTTACTCCTTTATTTATCTACAAAATAAGCATAATATTCTTCAAAACAAATTCCTTCTGATTTAATAATATTAGCTGCTTCACTTCCTACATATCGAAGTCTCCAAGTTGATGCCTCAAATCCAGTTATACTAGTTTTATTATCAGGAAATCTAAATATAAAACCATATTTATATGCATTATCACTAAGCCACTTATATTCAGGACTTTCTTTTGGTTTATCATATTCTTTATATAACGGTACTATTGTAAAAGATATACCAGTTTGATATTCAGAATGTCCAGCTCTCGCAGCTATTCTATCAGCTTCACTATATCCATAAGCATTCTTATATCTTTCAAATATACTTTCCTGTTCACTATAAGTTCTATAACCATCCGCAAGTACAAAAGTATATCCATCTTCACTCGCAGCATCTATTAAAGCAGTTATATTATCCATTATACTATTACTTATCTTAACACCTGTATAAGCATATTGACTAGGTACATCAATAATATCATCAGGTTCATAATCTTTACTTAAGCCATAAAGTCTATTAACAAGCATTAATTCATTCTTAGAAGTATCAGTTTCTTTGGTATTATCAAACCAATCTATATTAGCTTCAGTATTAATAATAGTTACTATATTAGTATAACTTTCTAATTTATTTTCTTTTTTATAATCTAAATATTTAGATAAATTCTTATATATAAAATACTTTTCTCCCATAAACTTAACTATGTTTTTATCATACTTAAGTTCCATAAGTTTATCTATATCATTATTACTTAATTTATCTTTAATAACTTTTATTTCATCTTCTTTGTATCCAACTAATCCAAGTTTATATTCATATGTTTGTTTATATTTATAATTATTAACTAATTTAACTATACCAAAAATAATTCCAATTAAGATAACAAGAAAAACAGTAAATTTATAATAATTAAATTTTCTAACAACCATAACTTATCCTCCACTATAATTATACTAAATTTAATATTATTTTTATAGTTAGATTCTAAAAATAGACAAAATATTACATATTATATTCTTTTTTTAAAATTTATATGATAAAATCAAATTATATAATAGAAAGGAGTAAAAAATGTTAAACAATTTAATTAATATTGCTTATGAATATAGCTACAGCTATGATACAAGCAGTGGTAGTGGACTTTTAGGTGGACTACTAGGAGGTATGTTATTTATACCAAGTATTATTGGCTTATTAGTAATCATATCTATGTGGAAAATATTTACTAAAGCAGGAAAACCAGGATGGGCATCAATCGTACCTATTTATAATATGGTAGTGATGGTAGAAATTTCAGGATTATCAATGATATATGTATTATTCCTATTTATACCAATTTTAAATATTTATGCTATATTTAAAATTTATATTGAAATAGCTCATAAATTCGGTAAAACAACTGGATTTGGTATTGGATTAATATTCTTAAATGTTATATTTATGCCAATGTTAGCATTCGGAGATGCAACATATGAAGGAACTGCCTCAACAATGAATAATAACAACTATAATGATTATAACAGTAATAATAACTATAATAATCAAATGAATAATCAACAGCCAATGAACTTTGATCCTCAAACTGGTCAACCTATCGTAGGATATAATCCTCAAACTGGACAACCAATTTATGGTAATCAAAGTCAACAACAAACTAATACATTTGTTAATAATAGTATGAATCAACCACAAACAAACACTTTTGTTGATAACAGTATGATGAATAAACAAATGAATACAAGTAAACAAAACACATTTGTACAACCAGAAGCTACTGTTGCTACTGAACCTGTTCAAAACACATTTGTACAACCAGAAGCTACTGTTACTACTGAGCCTGTTCAAAACACATTTGTGCAACCAGAAACACCAACTACACCAGTTGAACCTATGAATAATGATTCAGTAGTAAATATTGATAGACCAAATGCTACACCAATTAGTAATATTAATGATATTAATAATCAACAATAATATAAACAAAAGCAATCCATAAGGATTGCTTTTTTATGCTATTTAATTTCGTAAGTTGTTCCTTCACGAGTATCTTTAAGAACTATACCTTTCTCTAACAATTCATTACGAATACTATCAGCAAGTTCATAATTCTTATTCTTTTTAGCTTCATTTCTTTCTTCAATTTTAGATTTAATATATTCTTCATCTATTTCATTAGTATTAATATTTTGAACAGTAAGTTCAAGTCCTAAAACATTATCAAAATCTTTAATTAATTCATATTTTGTTAAATCATTAGTATTAGCCTTTAATACATCATATATTACTGATATAGCATTCGCAGTATTAATATCATCTTCTAAATATGAAACAAATTTATTTTTATATTCATTAAATACTTCATTATCTATTTCACCATCTTTAGAAAGACTTATTACTTTATTTTTAAGTTTCTTATAAGCATTTTCTGCTCCATCTAATGAACTATAACTAAATGTTAATTGCTTTCTATAATGACTTTGTAAACATAAGAAACGATAACTAAGTGGATCGTAACCATTTTCGATTAATGTATCTACTGTTAAAGTCTTACCTTTACTCTTACTCATCTTTCCACTTTCATCATTTAAATGTTCAACATGGAACCAATACTTACACCAAGGATGTTCTAAGAAACTTTCAGATTGAGCAATTTCATTCGTATGATGTGGAAATATATTATCAACGCCACCACAATGTATATCTAAATGTTCTCCTAAATATTTAATACTTATACCAGAACATTCAATATGCCATCCTGGATATCCAAGCCCAAAAGGACTTTCCCATTTTAAATCTTGACTATCAAATTTACTCTTAGTAAACCAAAGTACAAAATCAGCTTTATTCTTTTTATTATTATCTACTTCGACAGTATCTCTTACTCCATCTAATAGTTCTTCTTCTGTATGATTAGTTAAAACATAATACTGTTTTAATTTACTAGTATCAAAATATACATTTCCACCGGCTTCATAAGCATATCCAGTATCTAATAACTTTTGAATAATTTTAATATACTCATCTATATTCTCAGTAGCTGGACTAACTATTTCAGGTTTAATTATATTAAGCTTTTTGAAATCTTCAAAAAATACCTCTGTATAGTATTTAGCTATTTCAAGAACTGTTTTATGTTCTTTTTGAGCAGCAGTTACCATTTTATCATTACCAGTATCTGAATCACTTGATAAATGGCCTACATCTGTAATATTCATACATCGTTTAACATTATACCCTAAATATCTTAATGTACGTTCTAAGATGTCTTCCATTATATAAGTTCTTAAGTTACCAATATGTGCATAATGATAGACTGTTGGTCCACAAGTATACATATTAACAACTTCATTATTCCAAGGAATAAATTCCTCTTCACTATGACTTAAAGTATTATAAATCTTTAATGACATATGTATTACACCTCTTTCTTTAAAATAAATTCTATCACATTTTATGCATTATTTAAAGAAAAAAGATTGAATATTCAATCTTTATTTCTTTTTTTCTTCTTTGTCTTCATTATTATTAAATAAATGATTTCTAACTTTATCTTCTATTTCTTTATAAAGAGCAGGATTATTTTTAAGAACTAATTTAGCATTCTCTTTTCCTTGACCAATCTTTTCACCTTTATAACTATACCAAGCACCACTCTTATCTAAAATACCTAAGTTAGATGCTATATCTATAATTTCACCAGTCTTAGAAATACCCTCGCCATACATAATTTCTACTTCAGCAGTTTTAAATGGAGGAGCAACCTTATTTTTAACAACTTTAATAACAGTTTTATTTCCAAGTACATCACTACCCACTTTAATTTGTTCAGCACGTCTTACATCTAATCTAACTGTAGAATAGAATTTAAGAGCTCTACCACCTGGTGTAGTTTCTGGATTTCCAAACATAACTCCAACTTTTTCTCTTAATTGATTTATAAATATACATATGGTATTTGTTTTATTAACAATACCACCAAGCTTTCTTAATGCTTGTGACATAAGTCTTGCTTGAAGTCCAACATGAGAGTCTCCCATTTCACCTTCTATTTCAGCTTGAGGAACTAAAGCAGCAACTGAGTCAATTACAATAATACTCATAGCTTCACTTCTAACTAATGCTTCCACAATCTCTAAAGCTTGTTCTCCAGTATCAGGTTGACTTAATAATAACTCATCTGTATCAACACCTAACTTCTTAGCATACACTGGATCTAACGCATGTTCAGCATCAATAAAAGCAGCTCTACCGCCAGTCTTTTGTACTTCAGCAATAGCATGTAAAGCAATAGTAGTTTTACCACTTGATTCAGGACCAAATATTTCAATAATTCTTCCCTTTGGATAACCACCAACACCTAATGCTTGATCTAATGCTAAAGAACCACTTGATACTACATCTATATTTCTAACACCTTTTTCTCCTAATTTCATAATTGCGCCTTTACCAAATTGTTTTTCGATATCAGCTAATACTTGTTCTAATGTTTTGTCTTTCTCTTTTTTCATAAGTTTTCTCCTTCGATAATTTAATTGTAAACTAAAAGAATACCTTTGTCAACACTTTTTTGCAAACACTTGTTTGTTAAAAATTTAATTATCAATTTAATAACTTTTCTATAATTAAATTATACCAAAAATAACTATATTCAAATATAAATTATATACATATTTTCAAACTATAAAATGTAAATTTAATTTTTTTAAATATTAAAAAAAGAAGCATTTTTGCTTCTTATTTATTATCAAATAAATATTTTTTATTCTTAACGTAATATTGTATTCCACTTATTACTGATAATACTGTAGCTATCATAATAATAGCTTTAGCTGGATATACATTCATAAGTGAAAATGGTAAATCATAGAAGAATAATAATGTAATTCCAACTAACATACATGCAGTTTTAATTTTACCAGCCATTGAAGCACCAACGGCACCTGATTTTTGTCCAGCAACCATTTTAATTGAATCAACTACTATATCTCTTGAAACAATAACAACAGGTATTATAGCACTTATATATCCTTCAGTAGCAAGTAAAATAAGTACACCATTTACTAATATCTTATCAGCAATAGCATCCATAACTTTACCAATATCAGTTACTAAATTATATTTTCTTGCTAAATATCCATCAAGAAAATCTGTAAGAGATGCAATTAAGAATATAATTCCACATATAATATACTTACTATCAATAACTAACTTACCTGCTAATTGAAATTCTGGAAAACTAATTCCTACCTTATCAATTGGGAAAATCATAATAATTAATAATAATATAGATAACATTATTCTACATATAGTAATCTTATTTGGAACATTCATTTCTAACCTCTCCTTTCAATATTATAAAAATCTATATTAACATTTTGTAATTGTTTATCAGTAACATATTTAACTATAAATAATACTAGAATAACTAATATAATAACAGCAACTATATAAAGAATTAAATATTTAACATTATTGTTTTTCCTTTTTATAGTATAAGGTGAAGCAATCTTATTTTCTTCTTTTTGTTTTTCTAATATATTTATTTCTCTAGTTTGTTCTAATATATCACTTACTGGAATTCTAGAGGTATACCCAAATATAAAATCATTAAATTTATCCACTATTTCATCTTCATCTAGATTAAGATATTTAGCGTATTTCTTAATAGTTTCTTTTAAGAAAAATACATCTTTAAACGCATTAGCATTTCCATCTTCTAAGTTATCAAGTTGGCTTTCAGTAATACCTAAATCTTTTATAACTTCTTCTTTCGAAATACCAATAGTTTCTCTAGCTTCTTTGAAACTTTCTCCTATTTCTTTCACTATTTAATCTCCTAAAAAAATAAAAAAATAATTTTTAATAAGCCATTTTCTGTACCTATAAATAGGTGGTAAACATTTATCTAGAGATTACTCTCTCCCTTACTCCTTTGTTATTCATTCGTAAGGACTCCCCTACCAATTTTGGGTTTCTCACTCGTGGGGTTTACCTCGTTCCACAATAGTTATTCCTAACTATCTTCGTCTCTATGGCACTTTATGATTACCATAGTCAGTTCTTGACTACTTCATCGCCGTTAATACTTACGTACTACCCAAGGTTATTTTTTTCCTTGGCACGAACACTTTCATTCATTTCAGAATGAGTGAGTATGGACTTTCCTCTACATAAATTAATATGCAGCGTTTACCTAAAAAATTATTTTTTCTTATTCTTCTCCATAAACTACTTTTTCAAGGTCACTAATTCTCTTTAATAAGTCTACATTAGTAACACCTTTGTTAGAGTTAGCTATTTCAAGTGCAGATTTCATATTTCTAATTTCAGCTTTTAATTTAGCATTATCAGCTTCTAAAGTTTTGATTTCTGTCACTAATCTTTTAGTAGTAGTTTCAAAATCAACATAGTCCTTGATAATTAAATCTAAGAATTGATCTACTTCTTGAGGTCTATATCCTCTAGCATCTATTTTAAAATCTTTATCAAGTATTTCTTTAGCAGTTAGAAATCTCTTTTCATCATACATACTTTTTAGCCTCTCTTCCACAATAATTTTACCTCAATTTTTTTACTTTTGCAATATAAAAGAGCAAACACTATAGTTTGCTCACTAAATCTAAAATACAATCATTTACTAACAAATCCATTTCTTTAAAACATTCATTAATATTTTTCATAAATTTATATTACATTTTTTAAAGAAATATTTCATCAAATTCGACAAAATTAGTTATTCTTTTTAATTAAATCATCAAAATATTCTGTTTGCTTACTAAAATCATTATTCTCTATATCATCAATATATATAGAATATTTTATATTTTGTTCTTTTTTTTCTATTATTTTTTGTACTTCACTAAAATCGTAAGTTAATGATGTTATTTTTTTATCATCATATTTATATTCAAATGTCATTATCTTATCTTCATCTATCTTATATGATGTTTTATATATATTATTGTATTCATTTAAGTAGTCACTAACATTTATTTCACAATTATAATTATCTTTAAAATTACAATAATTAGCCACATTTTTAAGTAGTTCAAAGTTATAACTATATTTAGGTATTTCGTTTTTTATTTTATTATTTTTAACTAGTATAAAATCATCCTCACCTGCGATAAAATATTTATCTTTATATTGAACATACCCTGAATCATTAACAGCATTTCCAGTATATATTGAAATATCACCATCACGAGAAATATCTACTTTTTTACTATCTTTATCAATATTTTTATATACATATATATGATAGTTTGTTTCAATTAAATTTAACTTATCAACAATATCTTCTTTTTTAACAGTAATTTCTTCTTGTTTATTTTCTTTTTTTGAATTATCTACTTTCTCTCCACTAAGGCCTATAAATAATAAAACAAATCCAACAATTATTAAACATAAATACATTATTGCTTTTTTTCTATCTTCTTCAGTATTATTATTTTTAGGTTTTTCTTCTTTAAATAAATCTTTTAACATAATATTTCTCCAACTATTGTTTTATTTTTTCCATTTAAATAATCTTTAGCTGTCATTTCTTTTTTACCACTAGGTTTAAGTCTAGTAATTATAATATTTTTATCTTTACACATTACACTTATACCTTCTTTAGATGTTTCTATTATTTCACCTGGTTTTCCTTTAGTGCTGTTTCCTATAACAGATTCACATATCTTAATAACTTCTCCATTAAGTGTAGTATATGCAACTGGAAAAGGATACATTCCTCTTATTTGATTAAATACTTCACGAGCAGTTTTATTAAAATCTAATTTTTCTTCTTCACGTTTTATATTATATGCATATGTTACTTCATTAGGATCTTGCTTAGTTCTTGTAATATTACCACTAAATATATTAGGAAGTGTCTCTAAAAGTAAATCACGTCCCATAATACTAAGTTCATCATGAATTATTCCAACATTATCAGTATCTTTTATTTCAATACTTCTTTGTGTAATAATATCCCCATCATCCATACCAGGAGCCATATACATAATAGTAACACCTGTTTCTTTATATCCATCTATTATACATTTATGTAGTGGACTTCCACCTCTCAATTTAGGAAGTAATGACGCATGAACATTTATAGCATTATACTTTGGAGTATCAAGTAATATGCTAGGTATTATTTGACCATAAGCACAAGTTATTATAACATCAGGATTTTTCTCTAATATATATTCATATTCATTTCTTATTTTAATTGGTTGATATACTTCAATATTATGTTTTAATGCACATTCTTTTACTGGTGTAGCCTTAAGTTCATGATGTCTTCCAACTTCTTTATCAGGCTGAGTAACTACTAAAACTACATTAGTATTATCTATTAACATCTCTAAAACAGGTACACTAAACTCAGGAGTACCCATAAATACAACTTTTTTATCTTTCATAAAATCACCTACACAAATTATATTAAATATTCATATTTATATCAATAGACACATTCTTTATATTAATATTATTTACTTCCTTCATTACTGGTAATAAATTATCTATTTTCTTATACTTTATCATTATATTAAATCTATATTTATTATTAAGTCTTACTATACTTGATACTGAAGGACCAAGTATAATAAATTCATTTTCATTAAGTTTACTATCTATAAATCTTTTAACTTTATTAGCAGCATCACCTGCTTCATTAAATGTAGTACTTGTTATTAGAATATTACAAATATAATAATATGGTGGATACATTAGTTTTTTACGAATATTCATTTCATAATTAAAGAATGCATCAAAATCATTTTTAACTACACTTTTATATACATAGTTAGTAGGATTATATGTTTGTATTATAACTTTACCAGGTAAGTTGAATCTTCCTACTCTTCCAGCTGTTTGACTTAATAATTCATATGTTTTTTCACTACTTCTAAAGTCTGGAATAGATAAACTTGCATCACTATTTATAGTTCCAACTAAACTAACATTTTCAAAATTAAGACCTTTTGATATCATTTGAGTTCCAACTAATATACTATATTTACCACTTGAAAACTCTTTAATTAATTTTTGATGAGCATTTTTAGTACTAGTAGTATCAGCATCCATTCTAAGCACTTCTACATTATATTTTTTAGCTATCATACTTTCTAATTTCTCAGTTCCAAGTCCTAAATCTTTAATAGCTTCTTCATGACAACTAGGACACACTTCACTCTTCATACATCTATATCCACAATAGTGACAACTATAACTATTACTGCTCTTATGATAAATTAATGATATATCACAGTTAGGACACTTATATACAAATCCACAGTTAGTACAACTTAAAAATGTAGAGTAACCTCGTCTATTTAATAAAAGTATTACTTGTTCTTTTCTTTCAAGTGCTCCTTTTATTTCTTTATCTAATTTATCACTAATTATATAATTATGCTTTTTTGCTTCCTCATCCATATCAACAATCTCAAAAGATGGAAGCCTACCACTTATTCTAGAAGGCAAATTTATTAAATGAAATACTCCTTTTTTACCTCTAGCGTATTGTTCTAAAGATGGAGTTGCACTTCCCATTATAACTTTAGCATTATTATATTCTCCTCTTTTAAAAGCAATATCTATCGCATTATATTTTGGAGTATTATCCTGCTTATAAGTTTGGCTTTGACATTCATCTATTATTATTAATCCTATATTTTTTAAAGGAGCAAACACAGCACTTCTAGCACCTACTACTAAAGATACTTCACCATTCATTATTCTTCTATATTCATCATACTTTTCCCCTTCACTTAAAGAACTATGAAATACAGCTACTCTATCACCAAACACACCCTTAAAACGAGCCACTATTTGAGGAGTTAAAGATATTTCAGGTACTAATACTATACCAGTCTTTCCCATCTTCAAAATACGTCTTAAAAGTTCTATATATACTTCAGTTTTACCACTGCCAGTAACACCATATAATAAAAATTTATCATCATTTGAACTCAATATTTCATCTACTGCTTTTAATTGTCCTTCTGTTAAACTAATAGTTTTCTTTTCTTCATCAACTTCTACTTCTCTATTAACTTCATACTTATTTTCTATAACTATACCCTTATCTATTAATTTTTTTATAGAACTACTAAACTCTTTTCTATCTTTTTCTCCACTTCTTAAACACTCAATTATACTTATCTCTGCCTTATTTCTCTTATGTTCAAGAATATATTTATCTATATCAACATCTTTATTTAATGATACTTTAGTAATATATTTTCTATTTATATTAGTTTTTAATGATGCTTTTAAAGCCTTAGGTAACATTACTTGATAACAAGATATTAAATTGCATAACAAAAAATCACTCATATATTTACCTAACTTGAGTAATTCTTCATTTAAATAAAAATCACTTTCTTGTATTCTAATAATACTTCTATATTCCAAAGAATTATCTATATTATTATGTATTTTAAGTACAAATCCTTCTACTTCTACTTTGCCAAAAGGAACTATTACTTTATGTCCTACTTTTATAGTATCTTTAATTTCTTCAGGTATTATATAATCAAATACTTTATTTAATGATTTTACTGAATATTCAATTATTACACTAGCAAGCATTAAATTCCTCTTAAGAATGGATTATATTTAAGTTCATGTTCTACAGTAGTTTCTTCATCATGGCCAGGATATACTTTAACATTAGTTGACATATATTTAAATACTTTAAGACTATTAATCATAGCTTGTTCATTATCTTCTTCAAAATTACCAATAGTTTCTTTAAATACGAAGTCTCCAGTAAATAATATATCACTTTTATCAAAATAAAATGAAACACTATCCATAGTATGACCATAAGTCTCTATTATTTTAAATTCAAATGTATCTATTTTAACATCACCCTTAGTTCTATAGTCAACTATTCTAGCAGTCGGATAAATTTCTTTAAATGTTTCTAAACAACCAACATGATCAAAATGATAATGTGTAATTAATATACCTTTAACATGCAAACCTCTACTATTTATTTCAGTTAATATTTTCTTTTGATCATCCCCTGGATCTATTACTAAACAATCTATACCATTATGAATAATATAACAGTTTTCTTTTAAAAAACCAGTTACAACTCTTATAACTTCTAACATGCATTCACCTCTTCATCTTTAAACATATTTATTAATTCATCTAAATGATTTAAAACTTTATATCCATGAGATTCAAGTTCTTTAGAGAATCTAACAGCTATACCACCATTTTCTTCCCATTCTTTTAAATTACCAGAATAATCATCTACAAGTATTGCCCCTTCACTATGTACTACCTTAGTTTTAGATATTTCTTTAGGAACCATAATAATAGTTATATCTTTAAAATGATGTCTTAAATATTCAACCTTTACACATCCCTCCGTTAGAGAATTAACATGTGTTAAAAAAGATATTTCAAACATCTTACTATCAATTAACTTCTTAATACAATTAATTGAATCATTAAGAATATTTTCATCATTAATAATTTTAGAAAAATCATAACTAGCAAAAAAAACTCTTATCTCACTTTCATTAGTTACATCTGCTCCACTTTTTTGTAAAGCATCATACAACGGTGGAATCGTATCCATTACAACTCCATCAAAATCAATATACAATCTTTTCATAATATTACCTCTTATTAACAATATAATATTTTGATACAAAAATGTCAACAAATTTAACACGAAAATTTGTTTGTTATATAGTTATTAAAAAAGATTTATTCATTTGCTAATAAATCTTTTACTTCATTATTCTTATTTAATCCAATAAGTTTAACATCACAAGTATCATTATATAATGATATCTTAGTATATTCTTCATTAAGTGGAACTTCTAAAAATGGTTCACCACTAAAAAGACCATCTTCAAATTCTGTCTTATAAACCTTTCCATCTTCAGTAAGTGCAACATATATTAAGTCACATTCACTATTAGTAGAATCAATACTAACAACTTTAGAACTTATTCCATCATATGTCTTGATAACTTTACCTGCTAAATCTTCAAATACTAGTTTTCCATCATCATTAATTTTTAAAGTACCTGCTACATATTCGCTAGTATCTATATTAAACATATTATCTACTTTAATAGATTTTTTTATTGAAAACTTATATTCTTTATCTTCAAATTTAAAACATTCATATCCATTATCACAACTAAGATTAATTTCTTCAAGATTATCATCTTCATTATTCTTGCTTTTATCATTAGTTTTATCAGTTATATTTTTATATTCTTGATTATAATAATAAATACCACCAACAACTAATATACATAAGAATATAATAATTAATATTTTTTTAATTTTCATACATCCACCTACCTACAAAAATTATAACATATTTAATCTTTAATATATACACCATCCATTGAAAAACTTTTAGTATCTGTTATTTTAACATTAACTATATTTCCAATTAACTCTTTTGGACCCTCTATATTAACAAGTTTCATGTTTTCAGTATATCCACATACTTTACTTTTATCTTTATCACTTAGTCCAGTTACTAAACATTTGACAATAGTACCATTCATTCTAGCATTAGCTTCATTACTATATTTATTTATAACTTCATTTAGTCTATGAAGTCTATCCATCTTAACTTCTTCAGGAATCGCATCTTTCATTAAAGCAGCAGGTGTATTTTCACGAGGACTATATGCAAATGTAAATGCTCCGTCAAATTTACATTCATTTACAAGCTTTAAAGTATCTTGAAAATCTTCTTCTGTTTCACCTGGAAAACCTACTATTATATCAGTTGTAACACTAGAATTCTTAACTTTACTACGTATGCTGTTATATAGTTTTAAATATTCACTACTAGTATATTTTCTATTCATAAGTTTAAGTATCTTATCACTACCAGATTGAAGTGGTAAATGTATATATGGCATTATATTATCACGACTAGCTATTATATCAACCATTTCATCAGTAAAATCCCATGGATGGCTAGTAACAAATCTAATTCTTTCTATTCCAGTATCACTTACATCACTAAGTAAATTCGCAAGATTATAGTCATCATACAAATCTTTTCCATAAGCATTAACATTTTGTCCTAAAAGTGTTACTTCTTTATAACCATTCTTGACAAGATCTTTTACTTCTTTAACTATTGCTTCATGTTTTCTACTTCTTTGAGTACCACGAGTATATGGAACTATACAATAGGTACAAAATTTATCACAACCATATATTATGTCAACCCAAGCACTATATTTACTTTCTCTTAACACTGGTACATTTTCAACAACATCGCCTTCATAACTAAGAACTTCTATTTGTTGTTTTTTAGTATCTATTTTATTCTTAACTATAGATATTAAATTATCTAAATTGTGTGTTCCACATACAAAATCTACATATTTATATTTATTAAGAATATCTTTTACAACAACTTCTTCTTGAGCCATACATCCACATATACCAATTAATAAATCAGGTTTACTTTGTTTTAAATGTTTTAAAACACCTAAAAAACCAAATACTTTATCATGTGCATTCTCACGTATCGCACAAGTATTAAGTATAACAACATTAGCATCCTCTATAGAATCTACTAATTTAAATCCGACACTTTTCATCATACCCCTTATTTTCTCAGAATCATGTTCATTCATTTGACATCCATAAGTTCTAACAAAAAATGTTTTTCCATCTCCAAATTTATCAAAATTTTTATCATAATCAATATACTTTATTTCATTTTGATTTCTCTTTTTAGCATCTAACATATTAGGTGTTTTCATAATAATCAACTCCAGCGTATATTATATCAAACATTAAATAAAAAAGAAACAATATCACATGTATTGTTTCACACTATTTATAAAATTAATTGTTTCATCAAGTCCCATTTCTCCAACTCTCTCACCAAGAACATTTCCTTTATGAGTTATAAATGTAAATGGAACATTACCATCATATTCACTTAACTCATATGTTGTTGTATAAGCTTTATAGTCATCACTAGATAATTTATCACTTTCTATAAAGTATAACTTTATTTTTAACTTTTTAGCAACATCCATTATTATAGGTTTATAATTTTGACAATGAGGACACCAACTAGCAGCAATGACATTAATAACATATTCATTTGAATTAACAGTATTCATCCATTCATCTTTATTAAATTCAGTACTTATATACTCATTATCATTTACTTCATCATCCTTTATTTCTTCATCGTCTTTTATTTCATTATCATTATTAGAGTTATTATTATTATTATTTTCATCTTCAAAGATATCATATGTTCTTCCATCATCGCATACACAAGAATTACCTTCTATAACATAAGAACCATTACAATAATTTTTACATTTATATTGATAAGAATTTTTGTCATCAAGACCTAATAATAAGAATACAAATAATGCAAATAATATAAATAAAATAACAATTACAGCAACACCTATACCATACCATAATAATACTTTCTTAAGTCTAGAATCACGTGAACTCATCATCGCACAAAAAATAATACCAACTATTGGAAAAAATATTATTAAGAATATTCCAACTAACAAATAACTACTATCATTAGTAACATTAGGATTAACATTATTTATTTGATTACCACAATAAGGACAAAAATTAGTATTATTAATTTCATTACCACATTTATTACATTTTATTTTCATATTACCACCTATCATAAAAATTATAACATAGTTAAAAAGATTTAAAAACTAATTTAAATCTTTTAATTCAAATATTACATCACGAAGTTCAGTTGCTCTTTCAAAGTCTAATCTACTAGCAGCTTCTCTCATCTCTATTTCAAGTTTATGAATCATATCATTTAATTCTTTCTTAGAATACTTTTTCTTTTCTATCTTTTGTTCTTCTACTTCATTAGTAATAGCTTCTTTAATATCTTTAACTATTGTTTTAGGAACAATTCCATGTTCTTTATTATATTTTTCTTGTATAGCACGTCTTCTATTAGTTTCACTAATTGCTATTTTCATCGCATCACTCATCGTATCAGCATACATTATTACTTTACCATTTTGATTTCTAGCAGCTCTACCTATAGTTTGTATTAAACTTCTATCACTTCTTAAGAATCCTTGCTTATCAGCATCCATTATACAAATTAATGATACTTCCGGTATATCAATACCTTCACGAAGTAGATTTATTCCAACTACTACATCTATCTTACCAAGTCTTAGATTACGTATTATATTAAGTCTTTCTAGAGTTTTAATTTCATTATGTAAATATGTTACTTTATATCCAAGTTCTTTTAAATATGATGTTAATTCTTCACTCATACGTATAGTAAGAGTAGTTATAAGTACCCTTTCATTCTTAGCTATTCTATCATTTATCTCTTCAATAATATTATCTATTTGATTTTTAGTTGGTCTTACATCTATTATCGGATCTAAAAGTCCTGTAGGTCGAATAATTTGTTCAACAGGTTTATCTACTAAAGAAAGTTCATAATCTCCAGGCGTTGCTGATACATATATTACTTGATTAAGTTTAGCCTTAAATTCATCAAATTTTAAAGGTCTATTATCCATCGCACTAGGAAGTCTAAATCCATAATCAACAAGAGTTTGCTTACGCATATGATCTCCGTTATACATACCTCTTACTTGAGGAAGAGTAACATGACTCTCGTCTATAACAAGCAAAAAGTCATCAGGAAAAAAATCTATTAATGTAGTCGGTGTTTCACCTGCATCTCTTAAAGACATATGTCTGCTGTAGTTCTCTATACCATGACAAAATCCAGTCTCTTTAAGCATCTCTATATCATACATAGTTCTTTCTTTAAGTCTTTGTTCTTCAAGAAGTTTTCCTTCTTCATGTAACTCTTTAAGTCTACATTCAAGTTCCTTCTCTATTCTTTTAGTTGCTTCTTGTATTTTTTCATCACTAGTTACAAATAATGAAGCTGGAAATATACTAATAGTTTTAACACTACTATTAACTCTACCAGTAAGTGGATCAAATAAACTTATTTTATCTATCTCATCACCAAATAATTCTACTCTAATACCACTCTTCTTTTCTCCAATAGGTATTAATTCTATAGTGTCTCCCTTAACTCTAAAAGTACCACGTTTTAAATCAAAAACACTTCTTTCATACTGCATACCAACTAACTTTTCAAGTATAGCATCTCTATCAATTATGTCTCCTACAGAAAGATTAAGCATCTTATTTATATACTCTTCTTTTTCACCAATACTATATATACAAGAAACACTAGATACTATAATGGTATCACGTCTATCTATAATAGCAGCTGTAGCAGCATGTCTTAACTCATCTATTTCATCATTAATACTAGAATCTTTCTCAATATATAAGTCTTTACTTGGAACATATGCTTCTGGTTGATAATAGTCGTAATAAGAGACAAAGTATTCAACCTTATTATTAGGAAATAACTCTTTAAATTCAGCATATAATTGTCCAGCAAGTGTTTTATTATGAGCAAGTATTAACGTAGGCTTATTAGTTTGTGCAATTATATTTGCTATAGTAAAAGTTTTACCAGTACCAGTAGCTCCTAAAAGTACTTGATTCTTTTTACCACTGTTAACTCCATCAACAAGTTCTTTTATTGCTTCTGGTTGATCCCCACTAGGTTTATATTTACTTATTAATTCAAACATTTATTTCTTACTCCCTTTTAATTTTATTTTTTAATATTTTACTATTATTTTAAACACTTTTCCACTATATATAATTATTTTAAAATTTAAAAAACTTTTAATCTTGTATAAATCTATATTTCTCACCACTTACTTGTTCTTGTAATTTTTCTAATTCATGTAAATTTTTATTATTTTGTAATAATTTTAATTGCCTTCTAGCAAAATTGTTTAATCTAATCAATCTTTCACTTTGTGAAACATTATTTTCTATCAACTCAGCATTTGTATTTTGCAAGTTATTTAAAATAACTAAATGAAGTAAATCAGTATAATCTCTAATATTTCCATTTTTAGCAAGCTCTGGATTATTATCTCTCCATTCTTTAGCTGTCATTCCGAATAATGCGACATTTAAAACATCTGCCTCTTCCGCATAAATAAATTTAATTTGTTTTTCAGTCAACATTGGTACTATATATTCTTTTATTGCATCAGTATGTACAATATAATTTACTTTAGATAAAAGTCTAGTCGCACTCCATTCTATTTTTTGTTGATATGATTCATTATATTTTAATCTTTCAAATTCTTTTATCAAATACAATTTAAATTCTGGCGAAAGCCAACTCGCAAATTCAAATGCTATATCTGGGTGTGCAAAAGTTCCGCTTTTATATCTACCTTGTTTTGAAATTATTCCAATTGCATTAGTTGCCTTAATCCACTTTTTAGGAGTCATAACAAAAGCATTAGTTCCAGATTCATTTTTAAACCCATCGAATTCGATGGAATTAAAATTTTCATTATTTAGATATTCCCATGTACCCAAAAACAATAAGCTGTTAGTTGTTCTCATCCAGTTTTGAATAATATAATCTGTTCTGTCTTTATCTTTATAACGTGCTAAATCCGTAATTGATATATAATCAATATTTCCAACTCTGATTATTCCAATTTTATTATTTATCACATTCAATTCTGTTTTTATTAACTCTTGTTTCAAAGAATACTCCTCCTTACATATTTACCTATATTTATTTTTCTATTTTCATAAATCTATAACCATCAAGTGCAAAACCTTGCATCATATAAACTTTAATTATTTTATTTACTCATATGTTTCATTTTGGAACATGTGATATTCACATAAAGTTCTTTATCATTATTCCTATAAAAAAAACTATTTATCTATATTATTTCTCTTTTTGCTTTTTATATTCTAACACCTACATTAAATCAAAACAAGCGAACAAAAGAAAAAAGTAAACAAATGTTCACTTTAACTATTATAATATACTATTCTTCCAGCCATTTGTTGAAAGAACTTATTAAATCTATCTTTTTCTAGCTTCTCTTTATTACCAGTATTTGGATCATTATAATATATATAATCATTATCTATTCCAGTAACAAGTATAGCATGTTCATGTCTAGGCCATCTAACTACTTCACCTGTTTCATAATCATACCATTTATCTTGTTCTCTATAAACAATTCCTTCTTCTAAGTTAGTAGTGAACCATACTTCAATAGGATTATTACTTAATAATATTTTGTATAAGTCATCCATAGTAGCATTCTTTTTAGTAAGTGCTCCTTCTTTAAACTTATCAGCAGTTTGTCTAATTGGTTCATTAAAAACACCATATGCATATTTACTCTTAGGATTACCAACAAATTCTTTTTCAGGATTAGCTCCTTTTACATCATCTCCACTACCATATGGAACAGGACCCTTTGGTAACTCATCAATAATTTCATCAATAGTTACATCAACATTATAATAACTAAGTAACATATATAAAGATACACTTTCACATCCAGTTGGATAATCAGGATGTTGATTAATAGCTTCAATATCTAATAATACTTCCTTATATTTAACATCTTCTATATTATCATCTTCTTCAACTACATTATTTGCTTTTCCAAAATCACTTATTATAAAATATCCTATCGATATAACTAATATATATAATATTAACTTAGGTATAAATTTAAGTTTTCTTCTTCTTTTAGCCACATCCACACTCCTTATTATAAATTAATAATATCACATTAAATAGTAAATTAAAACTGTCATAAAGACAGTTTAGTTATTAATAAATTTATTTTTAAAGTCATCGTTATCAAAATAGTCTATTCCAATATCACTTTTAACTTTATTAAGAATGATATTTGTATGTTCTATTGCTCTTGATGTACCTTGCTTTAACATCTCAAATACTTCAGGTTTACGTTTCTCATATGCTTCTCTTCTAGTTCTCAAAGGTTCCATTACTTCTTGCATAACATCATTTAAGAATCTCTTAACTTTCATATCCCCTAAACCACCACGTTCATAGTGTGCTTTTAATTCATCAAGATTCTTATACTCGGGTAAATATTTTTTAAAATGTTCAGGAGTCGCAAAAGCATCTAAATATATAAATACTGTATTATTTTTAGTATCTCCAGGATCCTCTACTCTAATATGATTTGGATCAGTATACATACTCATTACTTTTCTTTTTATTTCTTCACTTGAATCTTTTATATATATACAATTACCAAGTGATTTACTCATCTTAGCATTTCCATCTGTTCCAGGAAGTCTTGAACATTTTTCATTATCTGGAAGTATTGCTTCAGGTAATACTAAAGTATCAGTTTTATATATTCTATTAAATGCATTAACTATTTCACGAGTTTGTTCTATCATTGGAAGTTGATCATCCCCTACTGGAACATACTTAGCCCCAAAAGCAGTTATATCAGCAGCTTGACTAATTGGATAAGTAAAGAATCCTACTGGTATATTATTTTCAAAATTTCTAAGTTTAATTTCATTTTTAATAGTTGGATTTCTTTGAAGTCTAGCAACTGTTACTAAGTTTGAATAATACATTGGAAGTTCATATAAAGCAGGTATTGCACTTTGTAATACAAATGTTGTCTTATCTGGTTCTAAACCTGCAGCTAAATAATCAAGCATAACCTCCATTACATTTTCTCTAATCTTCTCTATATTATCTGCATTATCAGTAAGTGCTTGTAAATCAGCTATCATAACAAATTGATTATATTTTCCACTATTTTGTATTTCTACACGTTTTCTAAGTGACCCAACATAATGTCCTATATGTAATGGACCTGTAGGTCTATCTCCTGTTAAAGTTATTATTTTTTCTTTCATAAATTTCATCTCTCCTTAAATATTAATATTTTTTATTTTTTTAGTTATTAATATTTAACACCATCGAAAATCCTCATAATATTTTATCATTTCACACCTCTAATAAAAAAATCTTACCCTAAACTAGGATAAGATTTATAATTCTTATTTTGCCACCTAAAATAGCTTACCTATACCATCATATAGTCCTTTTGTTAACGAAGACGAATACTTCGTATCATCCTACTACTATTTCAGACAATCTTTCATTGGCCCATTCAATATAATCAATCTTATGACTTTCCATCAACCAGTCACTTTCTATAAAGAATCATATATCTACTCTTCCAAATCAACAATTTACGAGTAAATTATAATATATTTTTTATACGTTGTCAACTTTTATACTCCAACACTCATAGTTTCAGGAAGTGTACTACCACCATCTATTACTATTCCTTGTCCAGTTATATAGCTTGCTTCATCACTAGCAAGAAAAGCTGCTAATTCTCCTAACTCTTCTATAGTTCCAAGTCTTTTCATTGGTATACCTATTCTTATTCCCTCAATAACACTTTTTGGATCACTACTATTAGAATCTTTTGCTATACCATCTACCATTGGTGTCATTATATATCCTGGCATTATAGCATTTACTCTTATATTTCTGCTAACAAGTTCCATTGCCAAACCTTTAGTAAATCCTATTAATGCAGCTTTAGTAGTAGCATAAGCACATTCTCCAGTATCTGCAACCATTGGTCCAGTAACACTTGATAAATTAACAATACTACCATTATCATTAAAATATTTAAGACATGACTTAGTCACATTCCAAGTACCTTTTATATTAACATCAAAATGAAAATCTCTTACTTCATCACTCATATCCATAAAATTTTCTATTTTTGCAACACCTGCATTATTAACAAGTACATCTATATTACCAAATATTTCTTTAGTCTTCTCTATAGCTTCATTTACTTTATCTTTATCTCTTATATCAGCATGAAAACCTATAACATCATGTCCCTCGTTATTAAGTTTAGCCACTATAGTGCTTACTGACTCATCATAATCAATAATAGATACTTTAGCTCCATATTTTAAGAATACTTTAACTATTCCAAGACCATTACCCATAGCCCCACCTGTTACTACACATACTTTATTCTTTAATTTCATAATTCACCTCTATTTTATAATAACAAAAAAGTAACTAAATTAATAGTTACTTATTACAACCAGTTGTACAATAATCAAAAGAAACATCATTAATCATTTTAGATAATCTATTCTTAAGACCATCCAAATCTTCATTTTTCCAATAATCTTCAGGTTTTTCATATCCTTTAGTATCATAAGATGTTTCATCATCAAAACCAACAATTTTACCTTTATTAACTGCTATAACAGCAGGCACATAAATTCTCTTATTTCCTTCATCATCATATTTTAAATAATCTTTTAATAATTCAACAGTTTTCTTATAATCATCAGTATTATTCTTTCTATCTTTTAAAATATTAAAATAATATATTTTATCTAATTTTGCCTTTTTAGCAACTTCATTCAAATAAGGAACATATCCTTTACACCAAGGACATTCAGGAAAACCCAAATACACAATTCCAGTACCATTTTTAAGTATTTTATTTATTTCTTCAAGTGTTTTATAAACAAATACATTATCATTATCAATAGAATATTCACTGGCAAATTTTTCAGCATCTGTTTCTTTATTTTCTATACTTGTGAATACTTTATAGAATCCGATACTACATGCTAAGACTAAAACTACTATTCCAATAACGGTATATAATTTTTTGTTCTTTTTATCTTTTTTCTTCATAATCCACATCCTTACATTATCATTTTAATATATTTTTATAAAAAATACTATAAATTTTAAGTTTAGTATCTAAACTTAAGGTTGAGTTATTTATTACAACTAGCAAGTGATAATGGAATTTTATATGTAGTAGTTTTACCATTCTTACTAGCAAGTATTTCTATATATATATGATTATTACTATAACTCTTACAATTAGATTCATAGTCATCTATTACAAACTCTACCTCATGCAAATACTCTTCAAGAGTAACATTTTCTTCCTTTTTATATTCACTTATCTTAGTAGTAACATCATCATGAGAATCATAAAGAATACATTCTATATTATCATAGGTATTATTATCATCCCCACCACAATATTTAACATTAGAAATATAGATAGAGGATTTATCTTTATTATAAGCTATGCTTCCAGAAATAGTAAAATCCTTACATGATGCGCTAAGTGTCTTAAATTCAAATTTTTCTTTATGAAAAAATATAAGCCCAACTAACACTATTAATATTAAAATTAACACTATTATAATTGGTATATAGTATTTATGATTAGATTTATTTACCTTATTTTCTCCATCAAGTATATCATCTATATTTATATTAAAATCTTTACTCATCTGTTTTATTATAGAAATATCTGGTATATTCTTACCATTTTCCCATTTACTTACTGCTTGATATGTAACACCATATTTAAGAGCTAAATCAGCTTGAGTTAAATTATTATTTTTTCTAAGTTCTCTAATAAATTTTCCAATTTTCTCTTGATCCATATCTACTCCATTCATAGATATTATAACAAAAAAAGAATAATTTTTAAATTATTCTTCACTATTAGTTTTAATTTTAAGTTCTCTTACGTTACTACTCTTTTGCATTCCATCAGTATAATATAAGAATCTATCTTTAATATCACCTTCAAGAATACTAAGAAGTATCTCTTTATCTCCATAACTTTCATATCTATACTCACTAGGTCTTAAATAATAGAAAGTATTTTTAGTTTTTAAATTTTGACTAAGTACTAGTTCATATTTTCCATATTGACATATTATATTTTCTTTAGTATTTCTCATTCTTCTAGATAAATTAACTATATTACCATTTTTAACAAATATACTAAGTGGTAATAATAATGTATCTTTACTTATTTCTTCTTTAGTTCTAACATTAACTGAGTCATTATCTAAAGAAATAAAATTATCACTATTCATATTACCTAGTACAAATGGTTCATATCTTTTACTTACTCCATCTTTAGGAAAACCAACAAATATATTATATTCATCATTAGATAACATTGATAATAATATTCTATCTTTATTTTCATCTATAAATGATATATTTTGAAGCACCATTAAATCTTTAGAATCATACTTTCCATCTTGAGCATCATCTAATATCTTCATTACTTTATCATAAGTATCAATAGCACTATTAATTAGTTCTCTATCCTTACTTGGATTTAACATCAATAATAAACCTTTATATTTAATTGTTAAGTTTATTCTTAATTTTTTTATAGTACTTTTAATATTATTAAATTCATTTATACTTCTTTCAATATTTATTCTAGTACTAGTAAATGATTTATTTATAATTGATGCATCTATTCTATCTAATAATATTTTCTTTTCTTCATCACTCATAAAAGAGTTATCTACTTTATTAACCTTCTTTATTAAAGCAATATATTCTTTTCTATTCTTTTCAAAATAATCAGATATTTCTTTAACTTTAATTTTAAATGTTCTAAATATTTCTTTTTCTTCTTCACTAGTTAAAGTAGCATTATTTAATCTATTAATATAAGAACTTCTTAATTCTAAGAATGATTTAGTAAATGAATATTCTTCATCATACATATTATTAGATATTATTCTATCTAAAGAACTATCTATATATTGTTTTCTTACATTTACCATACCATATAATCTTCTTAAAAAACTATCAACATCGGTATTATAGTCTATTTCATACTTAAATGAAGCTGGTATCTTATTAATTATACGATATCTTGTTTCTTCGTTTTTATATAAAACTGATATAAAACTTAAAAACATATCAACACTTTTCTTAAGTTCGACATTATTAGTAGCATTTTCAATATTACATTTTTTATAAAGATTAACTACATTATTCTTAAGTTTAGACTCACTAGCATTTTCAAAATACTTACGTAAACTAGACATAGCCTTAGCTTTATTTAAAAAGAATACAATATCATCATCAACATCATATTTCTTAGATTTAGATGTACTATTAACCCTACCTATATTTTGTTTTAAATAATCATAAGCATTATTAATATCAATAGACTTTTGAGTATATTCTTTTAATTCATTTTCACTTGAATTAAAATGTCTATCTGGATGATACTCTTTCATTAATTCTCTATATCTTTTAGTAATAATTTCAATAGTTAATATTGTATCTAAATCAAATCCTAATATAGTTCTAGCATTTGCAATTGACATAATTACCCCCCTTATTCAAAAATCTACTACATTATATCACATTTGATACAAGAAGTCAAATAAACTAAAAAAACTACTATATAGTAGCTTTATTTTTCATAGTTAATTTCATAGGTTTATTATCATTAAAAGATAAGTCAATATCTTCAATAAATGCTCCAGGTAATAGAGAACTTACTAAATAAGTTTTAATTTCTGGAAGAGTTTTTCCTTTTATTTTAGCAGCAGCAGAATATTCATTTCCACCCCCACCAAATAATTTCATTATTTTGGATACATCTATTAACCCTTTACTTCTAGCACTCATACTAATAGTTTCATCATCTATATATGCCATCGCAAAACTACAATTAATATTATATTTGAGTAAATAGTCTGCAGCCTTAGCTATATCTTCAGGTTCATATATTCTACCACTATCTTCAGAATCTGATGCTATTGCAAACATAAATGTTTGAAAGTCAGTATTATCTACAAGTCTTTGAATAGCTCTATCATGTTCAAAATCTTCTAAAAACATATTATTAGCTATAGTTGGGTCTGCTCCTGATGCAGTAAGCATTGATGCCACTTCAAAAGTCTTAGCACTAGTATTCTTACTTAATTTATTAGTATCTAATATTATTCCAGCAAGTATATAATTAGCATAATCAGGAGATAATTTAACATCATATAAATAAAGTAATCTTGCTACTTCTTCACAAGCACTAGATACCTTATCATCAACAAATAAATAAGGAGTTTTAAGAGTATGTTCATCAATCTTATGATGATCAATTACCATAATATTTTTAAAATCTTTTAAATATCTTTCTGTACAAAGTAAATAATCTTTATTAGCATCAACTGCAACCATAAGACTTTTATCAGTTAAATAAACAGATAAATCATTAGAACGTATAAATTCAAAATTACCCTTAATACTATCCAAAACCTTCTTAGTTTCAGGTTCCAACTTATCATAATCATCATCTATAACAATATAACACTTCTTATTACTCTTTTTACATATTAAAGCCATACCAATAGAAGCACCTAATGCATCAAAATCAGGTCTAATATGTGGCACAATAAATACACTATCATTTACTTCAAGTAACCTATCTAATACTCCTTTAATACACTTACTATCTTGCATTTTCCCCATCTCCAAATTAGTAACATATATTATAGTAAAAAAGACTCTAAAAAGTCAATTATGAGTCTTTATTATCTAAATAATTTGTATTAACACTTTTATCTATTTCATTATTTACTTCATCTTCATCTATTATTAAATCATAATCATCTTCACTATTACTAACAGGAATTCTTATTTTAGCATCTCCAACTATCTCAATACCAAGTTCTTTAGATATAGTATATTTAATTGTCTTATCTTCATTTGATACATCAATACATGTTGGATTCTTAAGACTTCTAATAATGATTTCAGAGTTATCATTCAAGTCTCCATTTTCACGAACCTTAACTCTAACCCTCTCTTCATAAAACATTTTCTTACTTACTACATTAGTCTTAGTATTATTATCATAACTATACCATATATTAATATCATAGCTACCATTTATTTTGATATACTCATCATCCTTCTTACCCTTTATCTTATGATTTATCACCCAACATCCAAGAACAGTATCAACATCAGTATCAGTAGTAAGTTCATAATCATTCTTAAATGTTTTCTTTCCTTTTCCAATAACAGTTTTAGTAACTATCTCTTTATAATTATTAAACATAGGCAATCCTCCTATAATAGAATATGCTTAATATTTATTTTTGATAAAAAAATAAGAGATTTTATTAATCTCTTATGAATTTAAAGATTCATTTAAATATAGATTTTTATAAAGATTACATGTTTTTAACAATTCTTTATGTTTACCAGTTGCTATTACTTTTCCTTTATCTACTACATGTATAACATCTGCATCCATTATAGTCGAAAGTCTATGAGCAACTATTATAACTGTGTGATTATACACTAAATCATCCACAGTTTTTTTAATATAATTTTGACTATTATTATCTAAAGCACTTGTTGCTTCATCAAACAATATTATTTTACTATTCCTTGATAAAGTTCTAGCAATAGATAGCCTTTGCTTTTGACCTCCAGACAAATTAACCCCACCTTCTCCTAAAATAGTATCGTAACCTTTAGGCAGTGACATTATATAATCATCCAAATAAGCCATTTTACAATATTTACGAATATCATCTAATGTAAGACTCTCATCAACAATAAGAAAATTATCTTTTATACTTCTATTAAATATAAATGGTTCTTGTCTAATTATAGATATATTCTTTCTTAATTCATCTTCTTTTAAATCTTTAATATTAATATTATCAATAAGTATTTTTCCTTTATTCACATCAAATATTCTAGTTAATAAATTAAATAAAGTACTTTTGCCCTGACCAGAAGCTCCAACGATTGCTACTTTTTTATTAGGCTCAACTAACAAGTTAAACTTATTTAATGTATTATCTTCTTCTGGATAAGCAAAAGATACGTTATCAAACTTAATAATTCCTTTTACATTTTTAATTTCTTTTTCTCCAAACACCTCATCAGCAAATAATCTATTATCTAAAATATCATTAACTCTTGAAACTGACACCATAACTTTTTGATAAGTTTGAATTAACTCGTTAATATCTTCTATCATATTTGTAAATCTATACACATAATAAGTCATTGAAACCAAAAATGACAATGAAATATAATTATAGTATAAAAGTACAATACAAGTAGCAAGTACACCACATTCTAAAATAGACTTTAAAATTCCAGTTATTATATCAAAATTTCTCTTAGCATCAATTTCTTTAGAAGATTTATTAAATAAAATTTTAACAATATTAATAACATTATTAATTAAATTATTTTTAACACCAAGTGTTTTAATTTCTCTTATACCTCTAATTGATTCATTAGTTAAAGATATAAACTTATCTTGTTCCTTTTTTCTTTCTTTATGTATTTTCTCTAATATAGGATTATATTTTTTAATTACAAAGTATAATATTATAATTACTGCTATTATTTCTAAACCAATAACCCAAGAATTTATAAATATATATATTAATAAAACAAATGATGTAACCAACATAGTTAACATATTTAATAATCTCAAAAATACAAAACTCAACGTATCTGCATCATTTGTTATACGATTAATTATTTCTCCAGATGACATTTTTTCAAATGCTATAGAAGGTAAATTAATGGCTTTTTTATATGTATAAAATTCCAATTTTCTTGTTAAAATACTTTCTAATTTAGATAGTATTGATTTAGCTTTCAAATATAATATACCATCAGTCGTAATTTCTAATAGAAAATAAATTCCTATATAAATAAGAGCATATTTTAGGTTCATTTCAGCAATACATTCAATACTTTTACCATTTAAGTATCCAGTAAACACTTCACAAAAGCCGCACAATACAACAATTGCACTAGCTAAGATAAGTTTACTTTTCTCTTCTTTCATTAATTTAATTAGAGGCTTAAATTCTTTTAAATTCTTCATTTCTACCTCCAAAAAAAGACTACTCTGATAAGAGTAGCCTAACTAATTAAATATTAAACGTTATAAAGTTTGTGGAAAACATAGAAGATTCCCACTTCCTTTATCAAAACTCTTATCATTAAAAACATATAAATTTAAATTTAAAATCTTCATTTCTTCCACTCCTTTCTCTTTAAATTCAACCAAAATATATCACATATATTTCACAAAGTCAAATTTTATAATTTCATACCCTCATCAAAGTCCCAATCCCAATCTTCAAATTCTTCATTTGAAACTGCTATTTCGCTTTTCTTTTGTTCTTCTTCATGTTTTAATTCTTCTTCTGTTTTTAAACTTGGCATAATATCACTTAATGAATCTAATACATATTTTATAGTATCAATATTAGTTTTATGTACATCATCACTTATAGTTAAATTATCATTATTCCTTAAGTAACTAAATGATTCAATTATATCATCATTAATTCTTCCGAGTACTGAGTCAATACTTTCTACTTCTTTTTCTTTTATTGGAGCATTGTCTCTAACTTCACTATTATCTTTGAATTTCTTTTTTCCATCAATAAGCATATTCTTAAAGTCATCATTATTAACACCTTCACGTTTATGAAATACTTCGTTATCAGGTACATACCCTTCATAATTATGTTTTCTGCTATATTTAGGATTTCTAATTATTCTTTTATTTTCTACATCTAAGTATCCAACTATAAAATCAGGATCTATTCTATAATTTTGACTAAATTCAGATTCTTCATCTTTAAATTTATTCCATAGTCCCTCTTTATAAAAACATTCATATGGAATAGCAAGAATTACCAAGCCTTTGTATTCTCTATGAACCCAATTTAATAAACTACTATAATCTTTATAGTGCATATCTTCACTACCATAATTCATATTTTGTAAAACAGCAGTTGATGTTAAATTAGGAAGTTTATATTGCAGACCAGTTTTACATATAGTTTCTGCTGTCTCAGGAAAAGTTCCATGCAAAGCAACCATTACTTCATCATTATCAAGATTAGTTAATAAACTATCAAACTCATCTATTAGTTCTTTACCAAAATAACCTCTTGCTTCGCTCTCAGTTTCTTTTCTTGATAATTTAACTGGCAATAATCTTTCTTTTATACTACTAGAAAATTCATTAATAACATCAATTAACTCACTACATTTTTCTTTTGAAAATAATGATGGATTATATAAGTTACAACTTCTTACAAAATCTAACAATTTATTTATTTGATTTCTATCATAAACATATTCTTTTTTAACACTATTGTATTCTATCACTATATTCACCTATAAAAATTATAACATAGTATTTTTATTTTGATTAAGTAAATAATATAATTATGGATATAATAAGTAAACTAAAATCTAAAAAAGAATATATGCCAGATCTTCAATTAAAAGAAGTCTCTTTTGGTATAAATAAAATTTATATTGTTAATATTCAAACTGTATCTTCAAGTACTCTTACTAATAAATTTATTCTTGATTATATTTCTAAACGAAGTTTACTTAAAAATGAACTTATAACCTCTCTTAAAAAAGATATTATGAATTATATACCATCTATTAGTTTTATAGATATTGATTCTAAAGATGTAATGGAATACTTATTTAATGGTTTTAGTATTATTATTTATCATGATGAATGTATAGCACTAGAAACAAGAGCTAATATTGATAGAGGTGTTAATGAACCATCTAGTGAACCTACTATTAAAGGACCGAAAGATGCTTTTAATGAAAACTATAACACTAATATAGGTCTAGTTAGAAAAAGAATTAAAGATGAAAATCTTTATATGAAAGAATTAACACTAGGTACAAGAACTAAAACTAAAGTAAGCATTCTTTATATGAATGATATAGTTGATAAAGAATTACTTGAATGCACTATAAATAAAATAAGTAATATAACAAGTGATAAAGTACTAAATACATACTATATAAAAAGTCTTATTAGTGGTGAAAATAAATCATCATTTCCATCTATTAAATCAACTGAAAAACCAGATAGTATAGCTAAAGGTCTTACAGAAGGTAAAATATGTATAATATCAGAAAACTCATGTAATGCTTTAATTATACCTACATTCTTTATAGATTACTTTCATAATGATGAAGATATTTATCAAAAAAGTTTATACGTAGAATTTGTAAAATTTATAAGAATACTTGCACTTTTTATAACTATATTTGCTCCATCTATATACCTTGCTATTATTACTTATGATCAACAAATTCTTCCGACTGATTTACTTATAAACTTTTCTCTTCAAAGAGCAAGTGTACCTTTTCCAGCCCTCATCGAAGCATTCAGTTTAATGTTTACTTTTGAACTTCTTTATGAAGGAGACGCTCTTACCCCATCATCAAGAGGAACATCTCTTTCAATATTAGGTGCTTTAGTTTTAGGTGATGCAACAGTAAGTGCAGGAATAGTATCCCCTATTATGGTTATAGTAGTAGCAGTAACAGCTATCTCATCAATATTCTTCGTTTACTATGACTTCCAATCATTCATAAGACTCTATAGATATAGCTTAATGATATTATCTTCAATATTTGGAATAATCGGAGTACTATTTGGTTTCATATTCATAATTACTAATCTATGTAGTATTAAATCATTCGGAAAACCATTTATGTATCCAATAAGTCCAAAACTAAATATAAAAGGAAGAAAACAACTAATAAAAAGAGGTTTATTACCTCAAAATAGTAATAAAGGAGAATAATGAAAAAGATACTAATACTCTTAATAATGATTTTATCTTTAACTGGATGCAAAGACTACATAGAAATAAATGATTTAGCCATTCTCACAGGCATAGTTATAGATTACACTGATAATATGTATGAAATAACAGCCCAACTAATAGTTAATGATAAAAAAAGTAATACAGAAGTATTCACTACAAAGTCATCCTCAATAAATGAAGCAATAGCTGAACTATCAAAACTAAGTAATAAAGAAGTATTTATTTCACACCTAAAAGTATTAATTGTTACCGACAACATAATAAAGAATAATATAGATTTTAAAGATTATTTCTTAAGAAGTTCTAAATCAAAAATGAACTTTTACGTTTATGTTATTAATAAAAATATAAAAGATAAAGTATTAACTATATATAAAGATACTGATGGTTCTGCTATATATTTAGAAAAGATGATGAAATTTAATCAAAATATATTTTCATCTTCTACTCCATTAAAATTTTCAGAATATGCTTACTACTCACTTGAAAAAGGTTATGATAATATTTATCCAAAGATTGATATAGTCAAAAATAATGATAAAGAAGTTCTATATCTATCTAACTTAACTACTTTCAAAGGTGATAAAGAATTTGAACTATCAGAAAATGAATCTATATTTTATAATATATTAACTAATAAAGCTAATAAAAGTTCACTAACTATTAATTGTGATGAAAATACTTTTTCTATAGAAATACAAGATATTAAAACAAAGTTTAAATTAAATGATAATAAGATCTATATAAATAATAAAAGTAAAACTAAGATTATAGATTATAAATGTAAATACGATTTAAATAAAAAAGAAACTATAGAAAAACTAATTAATTTGACAAACAATTATATCGAAGCTAACATAAATGATTTATTAAAATTTATCAAAAAGAATGATACTGATATTATAGGTATTGGTAACTATATTTATAAGCATAAACTAAAATCTTATAATAAAGAATACTTAAGTAATATTAATTTTGAAGTAAAATCTAATACTAATATAACCTCAGTAGGAGAAATAAAACAATGAATAATAAAAATGAAAAAGTAAATAGTTTTTCTTTAAGTATTTTAGTAATAACTCTAAGTGGAGCTCCGTTTTGGGGAATACTTACTAGTTATCTTCTTTATAATTCAAAAGAGGCAACACCCATATCTATGATAATAGGTTACTTTTTAGGACTTATTATTTCTAAAGTATTTTTATCCTTCAATGATACTTATAAAGACTTAATAAGTTCAAAAAAGATAGAAAAAATATATGGTAAATTCTCAATAGTCATAAACTTAATTGAAGCAATACTTGCCATATTCGCATATATTTTCTTATGTTATAGACTCTCTTCATTTTTATCAAGTCAGTACTTAATCGAAACACCTGAAATATATTTTTATATTCTAATACTAGGTTTAACATACTATATCGCAAACCAAGGTATTGAAACGCTAACAAGAGTTACAATTATTTCTATTTATGTAGCCTTAGCTATATTTGCATTTGACTATATTAATCTATTTAAAGAAATAAATTTTAATAACTTCTTACCAATCATAACAGTAAACTTTAAAAGTATTATAAAGTCATCAATTATTTATGCACTGTTCTCTTCAGTTCTTCCAATGTTCTCAATGAGTATAAGTAAAACTAACTTAACGAACCCAGAAAACTTCAATAAAATGTATTATAAGATGTACTCTATATCTTCAATAATACTTTTAATTGCCATAACTACAACTATAGGTGTATATGGAATTAACCTATCTAGTTTATTTGACTATCCTCTTTATACAGTACTTAAAAAGATAAAAATATTTTCTTTTATAGATTCTATTGAAAATATAAGCGTAATGCTATGGATACTATATTCTATAAATGCATCTTCAGCAATATTGCTTTCAATATTTAATAATGTTAAAGAAGTATTAAACTTAGATAAAAAGAAAACTAAATATTTTAAAGCAATAACTATGATATTAATACTAGTTATAACACTACTTTTCTATAAGAAAAATAGTTATATAGAAACAATAGAATATATAAAATACCCAATATATGTAACATTTATATTATTTATATTAACACTTATCTCTTTAATTATTAGTAAATTAAAACATAAAAAAAGAAACTAGAAATAGTTTCTTTAATTATCTCTTAATAGTTTTCATACTATCTACTTTAGCTTGTAAGTATTCATCTCTATCTTCTACACTAAATGGTTTTAATACAGCCTCAAAGTATCTTCCATCATCATATGTAGTTTTTCTAATAACAGATTTTGAACCACTAAAATTAAAATAATCTAATACACCATAAGGCTTCTTATCTAAAATAGATTCATGTAATTGTGTAATATTACTACTAACATATGCTTTATTACCAATTCTTTTAATAACGCCATCTATCCATTTATTTTCAAAATCATTAGCGATAGCCCCATTAAAACTTACTTCTCCATTTTCAAGTTTTTTAAGAGACATAGTAACTAAATCAAATATAGAAGTTTGAGATCCATCTATATTAACCTCACTATCATTTACTTCTTTAATATGTCTAATAAGGTCAATATAAAAGTCTCCCTCTTCATCACTTAATCCTTGATAACCAAATCTAAGTTCATATAATATTCTATCTTCATTTGTCATAATAATCCCCTTTAAAAAAAGAAATAGTTAAACTATTTCTAAAATGAATCTATGTTTACTTTAACTTTTCTACTACCTTCATTATAAGCCTTAGCCTGTATTAAAGTTTTAATACTAGTAGCAATCTTACCTTTTTTACCTATTACTCTACCCATATCACTTTCAGATACAAGTATTTCAATAGTAGTATCATCATCACTAGTAAACTCTTGAACTTTAACTAAATCAGGTTCTTTAACTAGTTTTTTAACTATTAATTCAGAAAATTCAACTAAATTCATTATTTGCTATTTTTAGATTTATGGAATTCTTCCATAACACCTACTTCACTTAAAATGTTCTTAGCTGTATCTGTAGGTTGAGCTCCTTCCTTAAGCCATTTTAAAGCTGCTTCTTTATCTACATTATATTTAGTAGCTTCTAAAGGCATATAAGTTCCTATAGATTCAATAACATTACCATCTCTTTTAGCTCTAGAATCAGCTACTACAACACGATAGTAAGGTCTTTTCTTAGCTCCCATTCTTTTAAGTCTAATTTTAACTGCCATATCTTTCTCCTCCTCAGTGATTAATAATATACACTAATTTAAAAAGTATGTCAACCTTTTTTGGTTAACATACATTTTTTTATATTTACTTTAAATTAAATTTTAATATATATTGTAAATAATTTATAAAAATTAAAAAAGATACTATTTCTAGTATCAATTCTTATTCTTAAATTTATAACCTCTAGTATAAGGTATTAACTTATTACCTTCAACAACATATGCAGTCTTTGCAACCTCTAATATTGGTAAATCACTCTCACTATCACTATAAGAAGTAACTATTTGTGCATTAGGTATAATTAAAGTAAGTCTTTTCAACTTCTCTTGTCCCTTACAGTTTCTACCTATTATATTACCATCTTTATCAGTCTTAGTAGCAATTATATATTTAATACCAAGTTTTCTACAGAAAGGTACTATCCATAACTCATAAGATGCACTAATAACTATATCATAATCACTCTTTCTAGATAAATACCAAGGCTTAATATTCTTCATATGAGAATTAACAAATCCTTCTATATATTTATCTAAATCATCTATTTGAAATAAGAATGAAAGCATAGCTTCTTTTACTCTTTCAAAAGATACCATACCTCTTTTATATTCTTTTTCTAACTTTTTAGTTCTTTTTAAAGCTTTCATAACTTTAAAAGGATGTCTTTTAAAAGAATAAAGTAATATATCTCTATTAGTGTCACCATTATATATTGTATTATCAAAATCATATATATTCATATTATCACCTAATTTATTTTAACAAATTTTATATAAAAAATCTATTTATTTATTTTAATAGTATCTATTCCTAAAAACATTATTATATTTCTTACTATACTAGTATACATAAACCATCTTTTTATTATTTTTAATGTTAATTTAATTTTTAATTTTATAGTTTTAATTCTGTATAACATAGTTATTCTATTTATTTTATCATTGTTATTTATTATATTTGCAAGTATTTCACCACTTTTAATAGCACTACTTATTCCTTCAAAAGAACTAGCACTTATAAATCCAGCTGCTTCTCCTATTAAATAAGCTCCATCTTTACCAGTAATAAAGTCACTATATTTTTTAGGTCTATAAACTAAACATGCTTCTCTTTTAACAGGATTATCAAAATCTATTTTAAGAAACCTAGATAATCTATTTCTTTGTATTAAGAATTTATCTTTAGAATCTTTTATATCAAAAGCACCACCATATATTAAATATTCATCTTTATGTATTAGCCATGAACAACTATCACTAGTTTTTCTATCAAATATACAAGAATAAAACGAATTACTTGTATCAACACATTTATACCATTCTTGTATAGCCATATATTTCATAATATTATTTTTATAGAATGTTCTTCTAACAATTGAATTGCATCCATCGGCACCAACTATTATTTTAGAATTAATTATAGATTTTTTATTTTTTTCTAATACTTCTAAAATATAATTATCTTGCTTTTTAATACTTACTACTCTACCATTTATTTTTTTAACATTTTTAGGTATTAATGATACTAAATACTTATCAAACTTATATCTATCCATATTTAGATAATATCTTTGATAATATTTTATTTGCTTACTTACTAAATCCATAGTTTTAACTGAAAATATTTGTGGACTAACAAGTATATCTTTGGGAATAACTAAATCATAATGAGCAAGTTCTTTTTGTGCATCAGGTGCTAAAAGACCGCCACAAGGTTTTTTATTTTTCTCATTTTCAGCATCTATAATTAATATTTTCTTATTAGTCTTAGATATTAATTTAGCAAGTGTACTACCAGCAGGCCCAGCGCCAATAATTACTATATCGTACATATATTTCTCCTTTGTTTAGTATTATAGTAAATTAACAATTTATTAACAATTGATTTTACATCACTTTACAAAAAAAGATAACTTTCGTTATCCTTCGTTTCTCATAAATGCTTCATACTTATCCATTATTACTTTTGGATCACCTTGATCTTTTATTAATCCTTCATGAAGCCATATTACTTTATTACATAGTTCTTTAATAGTATTACTATTATGTGAAACTATAACAACTGTTCTGTCATCATTACTTATAAGTTCTTTCATTTTATTATAGCTTTTCTCTTTAAAATGTATATCTCCTACACTAAGAACTTCATCAATAAGCATAATATCAGTCTCAAGTATAGCTGTTATAGAAAATGCAAGTTTAGAATGCATTCCTGAACTATAACTTCTAACTGGTCTATATATAAAATCTCCTAGTTCTGAGAATTCTATAATATCATTTATTTTCTCTTCTATTTGTTCTTTAGAATATCCAAGTAACATACCTGATAAGAATATATTCTCATATCCAGTTAATTGTTTTTGAAATCCTACTCCTATTGATAGTAGCGAAATACTATTACCATGTAAATTAATACTTCCTGAATCAGGTGAAAATATACCTGAAATTGCTCTTAAAAGAGTACTTTTACCACTACCATTCTTACCACAGATACCAAGTATTTGTCCCTTTGGTACTTCAAAAGATACACCTTTTACAGCCTTAAATACTTTACCACTACCTCTTGCTTTTAATCCTCCTTTTTTCAAAGAAAATCTATTCATATCTCTATAATACACGTGTAAATCTTTTACAGTTATAGCCATTTCTTCTTTATTCATTATTTCATCACCTTTACATATGTATTTTCATATTTATAAATTGTTTTAATTCCAAGCATGCATATTAATATGCCAACTAAGAACCATACTAGTGTCCACATACCTACTGGAGCACTCTTATATATAAGTACATTTCTCATATTATAAATAAAGTTAGCTATAGGATTTAAATCTAATAATATAGTTCTATAAAGAACATTATGTATTCTAGTACTTATATCATAGAAAACACCAGTCATATAGAATATTAATCTAAGTGCTATATTAACTAAATTAGTTAAATCTTCAGCAAATACACCTAAATGCATAACAATAGTACAAACTCCAAAAGTAAATACTAAAACTGTTATTATAATAGGTATAAACCATAATACATTCCATGTAATAGGTACTTTATAAATACACATAAATATTGCTACTAATAAGAATGAAACTGCCATCTTAAATGCATTAACACCCATCTTAATAAGTATTAATACAAACTTAGGTATATATACTTTCGTAACAGTATCTCTATTACTAGAAACTAGTTTTACGCTACACGTAACCATCTTATTAAAGAAATTCCATATAGATAAACCAATAAATACAAATACTGGAAAGTATTGTACATGAGATCTAAACACTACATTAGCTATAAATGTATATATAAGCATAAATGCAAGCGGTTCTAAGATCATCCATAAGAATCCTAAATATGAATTAATTACTTCTGTTTTTAACTCTGCCCAAGTGGCATACATTATATAATTTTTATACTTCTTTAAATCATTTACAAATCTTTTCATATAACTCCTCGCATATCAATTTTACCATATTTATATATTAAAAGCCACAAAAAATGATTATTAGTAGTACTAACAATCATTTATATTCTACTTAGAGAAGTTCTCCATCCATTCACTATAAGATGTTACTTTTTCATAATCACTTAAATGTCTAACTTTTAAAGTAACTTGAGATTTATAATATTTATCAAATAATTCTTTCTTCTTTTTACACATTTCTTCATCTAATGTTTTAGGTACATTATTTTCTTTATAATATTTTTTACTATAAGTTTTATTAAAATAATAGAAGTTAGACTTATCATTTACTAATCCTGTTACTATCTTACTTGTCATTTTATGATGTATATGACCATACTCTCCCTCAGGATTATGAGTAACTATCTTATTCCATTTCTTAAATTTAATGATATTATCTATATCTCTCTTAATTGAATTATAATCATTTTCCCAATCAGACTTTTTACCATCTACTAAATCAGGATATCCAAGAGTTATATATTCATCATTAAAATATTTCATCATATGTTTAAATTCTCTTAATCTTGTTTCACTAGTTCCACAAGTTACACATACAACTACATAATCATCTTTCATAAGTTCAGTACCACCAAATAATAAATCATCATCTGGATGTGCAACTACCATAAGATTTTTATAAGCATAATCATCTTTAAATAATAATTTGTATTTTATATCATTAGGTTCTAAAACTTTAATATCTACTTGAGAATCAAAACTATAGAAATCTAAGAATCTATTATCCCATGTTTTACTTACAGGATTATTTTTCCATATATATTTTTCATATTTGTTTTTCTTAATATATATAGGATCCATTTTAGCATCTAATTGCATCTTAACAACTTCATATCTTTCTTTATTACTAACATATACATTATGATAAATATACAAATATGAAGATAAAACAACTATAAGTACTGCAAGTAAACTCTTTGCTATATATCCATTTTTATCTTCTATTAATAAATTATAAAGTTCACTAGCCATCAATATATACACAACTAAAGCAGGTAAACTACATCTTGGACCTACTGGAGTAAGAACTAATAATGGTCCAAGTATTATCACTATACTTACCATATAAAATACTAATCTATATCCAATAACCCTATCATAATATTTATTTTTATCTATAAATACTAATAACACTATTAATAACAATGATACACAATATAATGCAGTCATAAATCCAGTAATATAATGACTACTACCAGTAACTATATCAAAATCAAAGTTAGTTCCAAGTATTAAAAATACACTATAAAATACACTATATAAATTTAATAATTGAAGACATACTTTCTTCCATTTAACAACCTTATTATTTACTAAGAATTTATAACTTAATACTAACATTAAAGCACTAACTACAAGATTAATAACTAAGTTACGAGAAAATGCATTAGTTTGTATTTTATTAAAGTAATTTCTAGCCATAGTAACTATTAAAGATTGTTTAGTAGTTACAGTTCTATAAAAGTCATCCCCCTTTACTACATGTAAATAAGCTCCATTAGTAAACATAATTATTGAACCAACTATGACACCAGCAAAATATATTAAATAACTCTTAGGTATCTTCTTATACTTAATATATGAATAAATACATAAAACTAAACATAAAGCTAATAAATAAGTAGTAATATGTTCCATAAATAATGTACTACATACACCAAGTATAAATAATAATACCAAGTTATACCATTTTTCTTTAAAATCAACTTTTTTAAAGACATCTTTTATATATGCAATAAATATTAAAACTAATAACATATTAAATGAATAATTAATAAATCCACTAGTATTAACAATTGTTTCTCTAAATACAAACCTATTCACCAAGAATAACATAAGTATTGAAAATATCATAACACCATTACTATTTTTATTAACTATTTTCTTAATAAAATAGCCTATACCAAAATACGTAATAGTCATTAATAATGCTTTAAAAATATTACTTCTTGTTAATAATATAACAAGCAAATTTCCTAAATATCTACCATTATAATCTTTAAATCCATTTTGTAATCTTTCTAAACCAGTTTTACTTCCCCAAGCCCAATCATCATTAGAATAAGGAAAATAATAAGTTAATAAAAATAAAAATGCAAATAAGAATATATATAGTAAATAAGTTTTCCAATTTTTTTTAATATTTTGTTTTATTTTTTTCATTTTTGCCCCTCACACATAATTTTACGAAATCTATTATATCACTTGTATAACTATTTTTAAATTCTTTTATATATTTTTTTCTAAAATTATATAATTTATTCATATCATAATTATTATTATCAATTTCTTTATATAACTCATCTAAAGTCAAACATATCTTACCAGGCATATCTATATCATATTTTAAGTAGAAATCCCTATCATTAACATAATCTTTTTTATCATAAGCATAAAATATCATAGGTTTACCTATAACAGCCACTTCATATATAACTGCTGAATAATCACTTATAACTTTATCAGACACAAATACCATTTCATAAGTATTAAAACTTTTATCAAATATAGCTTCTTTATTATCAAAAGTATACTTAGTAAGCGGATGTAACTTAACTATTAAGTTATATTTCTTATAATTAAAGTTATTTATAAATTCTTTTATATATTCATAATCAGTATTTCCATCTCTAAATGTTGGACAATATAATATATTTTTCTTTTTATTTTTAAGTTTTGGATACTTAGTATATATATTATTAGTTACTTTTTCTATATTTTCTTTATTTACCATTAAATCAAGTCTTGGAAGCGGATATACTCTAAATTTACTTTTATCTTGACCAAATGCTTCACTAAAGAATTTTATACAGTATTCACTACTAGCAAATATATAGTCATAATTATTATGCATATTCATAACACTAGCTAATTTCTTATTATCAACATGTTTTACTCTTTCATTACCATTATTTATTACACTAAGGCCAAATTTCTTAAATGCACCCATTGCATGCCACATTTGTATAACAGTTAAACTATTCTTATGTTTACAATTACTTATAACAATACAATATGAATCAAGTATTACTACTTTACTAGTAGCTATAAAGTACATTTGTTTAAACATATGAAATACATACTTTATCTTATTAAGAAGGCCAGAATCTAATGTCTTACATAAATATACTACATCATACTCTGGCATTTCTTTATTAATTTCTTTTCCAAGCAAAACAAAATCAATATTAATATTATTTGATTGTCTACTTATAAAAGTAATTCTATTTCTAGTTTTAAACAATTTAAATATTGAATATATAATATTAAGAATAAATTTAAATATCTTAATTAATACTATCATCTTTTTCCCCTGTTATTAATTTCTTAACTACTCTTTCAGTACTCTTACCATCACAAGCACCACAAAAGTAATCAAAGAATTCTTTTAATTTCTTTTTATCTACTTTACCCTTTTTAATTGAATTTATTAACTCTTTATTATTTTTAGCTACATCTCCATAAGTATATTTAGAAAATGGATAATAAAATCCTCTACTACCATCATAATCTTTATAATCAGGTGTATAAAATATAACTGGTTTATTAAAGAATGAATACTCAAATATAACAGAACTATAATCAGTAATTAATATATCTGTTATAAATAATAGATCATTTATTTCTCTTTCACTACTTAAATCAAAATAAAAGTCATCATTTTCAAAATCTATATCAGGCATTTCTTTAATAAATGGATGCATTTTTACTAGAAATACATAATCTTTAGAAAAATTCTTTTTTATTAAGTCAAAGTCTATAAGACTATAATCGTAATATGCACTTTTTTGCCCTTGACCTCTAAATGTAGGTGCAAATAATATAACTTTTTTATTTTTAAACTGAGGATATTTTTTATATAGAGTGCTTCTTATATTCTTTTTATATTCTTCACTAAAGAATATATCTGTTCTAGGAACACCATAAGGATGTACTTTTTCTATATCTATACCAAATGCTTCAGCATAATTTCCTCTTATATTTTCAGAGCTAACTATTGTATCAGTATAATTTTTATGTGTTAAACTTGTACTATTATATCCATTTTTACTTTTATTTCTACTATAACCTACTGTCTTAAAAGCACCCATTGCATGCCATACTTGTATTAATTTAGCATCTTTTCTTATCTTTAATGGATATATTAATGGATAAAAATCATCTACAAGTATATATTTAGCCTTAGCTATGTCCTTAACTAAACGTATTTTTTCTTTAAAACCTCTTCTAGTTTTTAAAGATTTTTTCAAATGTGTTTTAAGTTTATACTCAGGATTATTCTCTTTTAAATAGTTATAAATAAACTCAAAATTTCCAGAGATATGGTCTCTGGAATCTGATAGAAATAATACAAGTTTATCATCTAACTTATATTTTTTAACATAATAATTATAAATGATTATACAAAATAGTCTCTTAACTTTTTGTAAAAAACCCTTTATATATTTCATATTAAATCTCCCATTTCATTATTGTTTTAAAATCATTATTTAAATCATTTTGGAATGCAGTATGTATATCATTAACACTATGCACTTCTACTTCACTAGAAATTATAGTACTTAAGTAATCAGCTACATCATCATTTTCTTCAATAAATTTAATTGATGCATCAAAGTCTTCATAACCACTTCTACTATTGCCTAGTAATGAAAGCCCTTTTTCAAGAATCATTCTTGTATTTAATGGAACATTATTTTCACTAACACCCATTAATGCAATACTTCCTTGAGGATTAATCAAATCTATTATTTGATTTATAGCAGTTTCTGCTTTAGTTCCACCTACACATTCAAATGCATGGTCTACTGTTACACCTTCAGGTATCTCAGCAACTTGATATATTTCATCAGCAAATTGGAAATAATGTAGTTTTTCATATCTATTACCAAATACTATAAGTTTAGCATTAGGGAATGTCTTCTTAAGAACAAGTGCAGTAACAAATCCAACACTTCCATCTCCCCATACACCTATAGTTTGTCTTTTCATATGACTATATCCTTCAAAATGCTCAAGTGCATTCATAGCAACGCTTAATAATTCTAAAAGAACAGCAATTCTATCCTCAATCTTAGTATATTTAATAATTCTAGTTCTTTCGATATCTACAACACTTTGCATAAATCCATCATAACCACTAGATTTAAATAAACTACTTCTTAAATAATTTTCTTTAATAATTGAATCCGTTTCTCTAGGAGTATTTGGTATCATAACAACACTATCTCCAGGCTTAAATTCACCCTTAGGGTCAAATACTACCTTACCTACACATTCATGTATAAGAGCCATTGGAAGCTTCTTAGCAAGAACTTCAGGAGCTCTCTTTCCTTGATAATATCTTTGATCAGCTGCACAAATAGAAAGATATGATGGTCTTACAAGTATGTCATCACTTGGAAGTGGTAAATCTATAAAATCAGTTCTAATTTGTTTAGGAGAACAAAGTCTATAAGATTGTGCTATCATTTTTCATCCTTTCCCATTAAAATAGCACGAGCTATCTTAAGATCATATAATGTTGTTAATTTAATATTGTATACTTCACCATCAACTAATCCAACATTTTCACCCTTTAATGAGAAAATCTTACATCCATCAGTTAATATTTCTTTTTCTTTCTTATTTAATGATTCAAATAATTCCATTAATTTTTTAATATTAAATGTTTGAGGAGTTTGTCCTTGATAACATTCTTTTCTATCAGGTATTTCAGTTATAACTTTTCCATCCTTAGAATATACAATTGTATCTGTAGCTGGAATAACTGTATCAACAGCATCAAACTTTTTAGCAAGTTTAATATTATCATCAAGTATTCTTTGATTAACAAATGGTCTAACCGCATCATGAGTAACTACTATATCCTTATCAGTTAATCCATATTTTTCTTCTATTAATTTACAACCATTCATAATAGTTTCATTTCTAGTACTACCACCTGCTGTTACTTCTACTCTATCAGTATCAATGTTGTATTTTTCTAGTAAGTCTTCAGCATAACTTACCCATTCTTTAGGACAACAAACAACTATCTTTGAGAATGATTGATTAATCAAAAATTGCTCAATAGTATGAATAATAATTGGTCTATCTCCTAACATTAAAAATTGTTTAGGCATTTCAGTATTGCCCATTCTTGTACCGGAACCACCGGCTAATATTTCACCGTAAATCATTTTTACCTCCATATTTATAAAATTTATAATTTACATATCTACGTCTAAACAAATTATAACATATTAAGTAAAATATACGCAAATATTTACATATACTTTACTATTCTTTATCAATTAAGAACTTAAGCATTTGTTCTTTATCTTTCTTACCTTCTATAATATCATGTATTAAATTTATTATTGGCATTTTAACTTTCTTACGTCTTACTAACTTATGTATTGATTTTAATGTATACATTCCTTCTACAGTAGTATTTTTTAAGTATTCATCTATTTCTTCTTTAGAAGAACCACTACCTATTAAATATCCAAAACTAAAATTTCTAGAGTTTTTACTAGTACAAGTCATAAGAATATCTCCAAAACCAGCGAATGATAATATTGATTTTTTCTTACCACCCAAAGCATTTATAAGTTCTTTTATATCATTCATACTTTCTGTTAAAAATAGTGCTCGTGTGGAATCTGTAACACCCATTCCTTCTAACATACCACTAGCTATAGCCATAACATTTTTAATACTACCACATATCTCTATACCAGTAATATCTCTTGTTCTTCTAAACTTAGTTGTTGAATTTTCAAAACATTTACGTATTACCATTTCAGTTTTATGGCTTTTAGTTGCCATACTAAACCCTATCGGAGCATTTTTAATCATATCAACTGCAAACGTAGGTCCAGATATAACAGCAATACTATTTTTTAAATATTTAGTAAATACATCATTTAAGAATAAACATGTATTTTGTTGTATTCCCTTAGTTGCTATCAACACTGGTTGTTTTTTCTTTATATACTTAGAAAGTTCCATTGTTACATTTTCAAATGCAAACGCAGGTACTGCAATAACTATTAAGTCTTTCCCTTCGACTACCCTCTTTAAATCAGTTGAAAATACCAATTCTTTAGGTATTATATAATCATTTAATTTTTTACTAATTCTTTTACAACATAACTCATTTTTTTCATCCTCACTATGAGTCCATACTTCAATGTAAACCTTATTGTTTACTAAAATGTGTGAAAGCGCCAAACCATAAGCACCAGCACCAAGTACACCTACTTTCATCTATTCACCTCTAAAATCAATTATATCATAGTGAATAATGTTTTAAAACACATAAAGAAAAAAGTTCAATTTCTTGAACATATAAATTCATATCTTTAGTTTTAAAATACTTGTATTGAAAGAATGCAAATACTGAAATAGCTATTACTGCGAATGTTATACTTATCATTCCAGTCTTAGGATTAACAAGTGGTGAATTAGTAAATATAACTTTAACTGTAACATTGCTATTAGGCATAACAAACTTATTACCGCTCACTTTAATAACATTTCCATCTTTATCAGTAACAATTATCTTATCAATTCTATACCCATCACCAGGAGTAACGCTAATAGTTATTTCATCTCCTGCCTTAGCATTATCCAAGTTTACATTTACTTCTCCCATTCCTTCGGTTTCTTTACTAATTAAATAATCAATACCATATTTAATAATATTTGCTTGATCTATATAAAAACTAGGTGCCCACGTTTGTAAACTTAATTCAGATTTTAATTGTTCTTCTTTTACAATTCCTCCAACATAAATATAATTGTTATGTTCATCAATATTCAAATTCAAATTTCATACTCTACACTCCTACTATAAAAAGTATAACAGTTCATATTTTTTAACATAATTAAAAATTCACTATTTCTAGTGAATTATTTCTTTTTAGATTTTTTATTTTGATTAGTTTTTCCCTTTGACCAATCAAATACTATATTAGTTTTAAGTACAAAGAATAGTACAATAAATATTAATATTACATAACAACCTGCTACTATCTTTTTATCTCCTAATACATAGAAAATAGTTGTTACTGAAAATAATATATTAATAGCATAAATTACTAATAATGAACTCTTTTTTGAAAAATGTTTTAATAATTGATGATGTAGATGTTCTTTATCAGCATGATCTATACTTTGTCCTTTTAATTTTCTTCTTATAATAGCAAACAATGTATCCATAATTGGAATAGCTAATATTAATAATGGAATAATTAATGATGTTAATGTCGTAGTTTTAAATCCGAGTAAGAATATAACAGATATCATAAATCCTAAGAATGTACTTCCTGCATCTCCCTGATATATTCTAGCAGGTGGAAAATTATGCACTAAATATCCTAGTGTTGAACCTAACATGATTAACGATAATATTATATCAAGACCACCAAATTTATTAAGTATAAAACCTATAACAGCAATAGTTAAAAAGTATATTGATGAAATACCAGCACATAAACCATCTAACCCATCTATTAAATTAATAGCATTTATTGTAGCAACTATTATTAACATTGAAATAATTTCTGGTAAAAATGGAATAGAACTAAATTTAATAGTTATACCAAATAATGTTACTTTAGTAAGTTCAAGTCCTCCATAGAATACAACTATTGCAGCAACAATTAATTGAACTAAAACTTTATATTTATTAGGCATTGGTGTTTCGCTCTTGGTCATATCGTCAAAAAGTCCTAAAAGCATAATCAAGAATGAACCAATCAATATAGCAATCATTAAATCATTCTTAGGAGCAAATAACATATATCCAAGCAAGAATGCAAAGAATATACCAAGTCCACCTAATAATGGAACAGGATATTCTTGTATCTTTCTAGGATCATTAGGTACATCTAATATTTTCAAAAATATAGCTACCTTTTTCATCATTTGAACAAATATTAATGATGCTAAAAAACACACTGAAACTATAATAAATATATTATGTCCATTAACATTAAAATCCATAAATTCACCCACTTAGTAACTATTATAAACTATTAATATTATTTTTTCCATGAAAATAGATAAATATTATAAATATTTTAATTATTCTTTATATGTAAAATTCTTTAAATATAATGCAAAATATGTCGATTTTTGCTATAATTATAAAAGATAATTAAGAATGTAAAGGAGTACTCATGAAAAAAAGATATATTTTAACCATTATTTTATTATCTTTTCTATGTACACCATTTAATATAAATGCAGCTTTTGATGCAGAAATAAATGGAAGTGCAGTAAGAATCAGAACAGGTCCCGGTACTAACAATTCAGTAATTGTTTCAGTAAATGCAGGAACATCTATTAAAGTAGTTGATAAAACTCTTTACGAAGGAAAAGGATGTGACTCTAAATGGCTAAAAATAATTCACAACGAAAAAGAGGGATACGTATGTAGTGAATTTGTTACTTTCCTAAATACAAGTTATGCTGGTATTAATGTAATTGATTGGACAGCAAGAGTTAGTGGTAATAACGTATCAGTAAGAAAAACAGCTTCTTCCAAAGGAAAATTAATTGAAACTTTAACACTCGGAGCAAATGTAACTATACTTGGTACTAGTGGAAACTTTTATAAAATTAAATACTATGGTGAAAAAATCGGTTATATAAGTAAAGATTACGTTGTTAAGAAAAGTGATATTACAGCAATGGATGAAGAATATACAAAAGTATTAAAAGCAAAAGGCTTTCCAGATAGTTATATTCCATATTTAACATACCTACATAAGAAATATCCAAACTGGGAATTTAATGCAGACAAAAATAATAGAAGTTTTACTACTTCAGTAGATAAAGAATCAGGTAAATGCTATATGCAAACAAAGAATGATAACTATAGAACCTCTTCTACTCCTGCTGAAGGTAGTTCATGGTTTAGGGTTAATGCTGGTGTTATAGCCTTCTATATGGACCCTAGAAACTGGCTTTTAGAAGATAGAATATTTATGTTTGAAAAATTAGATTATGATAAAAATCTCGAAAAAGAATATCCTACTATTATTAAATCAATATTTGGAAGTGGAAAACTTGGAGATGATAAATATACTATTCCTATGTTTAATGCAGCTAAATCTTTAGGAATAAGTCCTATTCACGTAGCTAGTAGAATTAGATTAGAAGTTGGTGCTTCAGGTAGTGCATCTACTGATGGAAGAGAATTTACTTGGAAAGGTAAAACATATAGTGGATACTATAACTTCTTCAATATAGGTGCTTATGAAACAACAATAGATGGCGTTAAATATTCAGCAGTTACAAGAGGTCTTGCCTACGCTGCTAAACTTGTTGGTAGAACTACTGGAGAACCATGGAATAACATTGAAACAGCTATAAGAGAAGGAAGCAGTACACTTGCTAATAACTACGTTACTAAAGGTCAACAAACTATCTTCTATCAAAAATTCAATATTGGACCTAATGCAGGTAGTCCTTATGCTCATCAATACATGACAAACATTCAAGCCCCAGCAATCGAAGGAGCTTCCTCTTACAATTCATATAAAAAAGGTGGATTATTAAATTCTAAAATAATATTTGATATCCCTGTTTATAAAGATGGAACACTTCCAGCTTACACTTCTCTACCAAAAAGTGGAGACACAAATAATAACTTAAAATCATTAAGTGTTGTTGGCTACTCATTAACTCCATCATTTGATGAAGATATACTTACTTATGACTCATACATTCCAAAAGAAGCAACAAGTGTAAAAATAGATGCTAAAACAAGTAGTGATAAAGCAACAATCTCAGGTACTGGAGAAATGAAAATCGAAGATGATGAAACAGATGTGACAATAACAGTAACTAGCGAAGCTGGTGAAGAAAAGAAATATATAGTTACAATTCATAGAGTCGATGATCCAACTACAGTAAGTATGGTACTTGAAAAAAGCAATCTAAATATTAAAGATAATTATATAATTGGTATTAAACCTGAAACTAAAACAAGTGTTGTTAAGTCAGCATTAATTACTTCAGGAGCAAGAAATGTTATAATTAAGAATTCTAAAGGTACTGAAATGAAAGATTCAGATATTTTAGGAACAAACTTTAAAGTTACAGTATCTACTCTACTTGAATCTAAAACATTAACATTTGTAGTTAGAGGAGACACATCAGGTGATGGTAAAGTAACTATTCTAGACTTATTACAAGTTAGAAAACATATAAACGGAGATAATACTTTAAACAATGCTAGATTCCTAGCAGGAGATACATCAGGTGATAACAAAATAACTATTCTAGATTTACTACAAGTTAGAAAACATATAAATGGAGATAAAAAATTATAGGAGGAATTATGAAAAAAATATTAAAAACACTATCTATATTGATAGTATCTCTACTCTTTACTATAACAGTAGATGCAGCAACAGCTAAAATAACAGTATCAACAAGTAAAAGCCAAGTAGTTGTTGGAAACACATTCACAGTTACAACTAAAATATCAGGTTCAGGCCTTGGTTCATGGCAATGGACACTAAACTATGATACTAAAAAATTCAAATTAGTAAGTGGTGGTAACGTTTTCTTCTTTAGTGAATCAGGAGAAAATCAAAAATCTAAAACATGGACACTAAAAGCAATAGCTAAAGGAAGCGGAACAATTTCAGTAAAAGCAGCTGGAGCATTCGCATATAAAGATGAATCAACTATGAAAGTTACAACTAACTCTAAAACAGTTAAAGTAATAACACAAGCCGAACTAGAAGCAAGTTATTCTAAAGATAATAATCTTAAAAGTCTAAGTGTTGAAGGATTAAAACTAGAACCAGAATTTAATAAAGATACAACTGACTATAAAGTAACTGCCGAAAGTAATACAACTGAAATTAAGATTAATGCCACTAAATCAGACTCTAAAGCAGATCTATCAGGAACCGGAACATTCAAAGTTACTGAAGGAGAAAATAAATTCACAATAACTGTTGAAGCAGAAAATGGTTCAATAAAAAAATACAATATAACAGTAAATGTAACAGATCCAAATCCTATAACAGTAAAAATAAATGATAAAGATTATACTGTAGTTAAAAGAGAAAGCAATCTAACTAAACCAGAAGATTATGAAAAAACTGAAATAACTATTAACGAATCAAAAGTACCAGCATTTTATAACGAAGTTAATAACTTCACACTGGTTGGTCTTAAAGATGAAAATGGTGACATTTCCCTATTCTTATATGATAAAGAAACAAATACATTTAGTGAATATAAAGAAATAAAACTTGATCAAATAAAACTTTATCCATTATCAATAGATAAAGAAATAGATAATTATAAACTAACAAAAATCAAAATAAATGATATTGAATTTGATGCATTAATGTTAGATAATAGTGACTACGCAGTTATACATGCACAAAATATGAATAATGGCTCAAGTGATTACTATACATATGATACTAAAACTAATACAGTTATTAGATATACAGATGAAACATTAAAACCATTAAAAGATAAAATAACTAAATATGAAAAAATGATTATATTACTATGTGGTGAAACATTATTAGTATTCTTCATTCTAATATGTATACTTATTGCTAAAATAAGAAATAATAAAAAAAGAAAAAAAATACATAAAATGATGTTAAAACAAAAAGAACTTGAAGAAAAACAAAAACAAGAAAGCAACATTAAAGAAGAAAAACAAGAAATAAAAGAAGAAAATAAAAGCGAAGAAAAAAATAAAGATGAAAAAGAAATTCAAGATGAAGAAACTAAAGAAGAGATAAAAGAAGATAAAACTAAAAAGAATAAAAAAGATAAAAAAGATAAAAAGAAATAATAAGAAAGAAGTGTTAACATGAGAAAGAAAAAAATATTAAAAACATTAACAACATTATTACTACTATTAATAGAACTAGTTAGTCTTTGTTTCTTCACCTACTCTTTAATTCTTTATAAAGGTGTTGAAACATTCTATAGAATATATGGAGTAATATTACTAGTATACTTCTTCTTATTCTTAAGTTACCTACTACTAAGAAGTATAAAGAAAAAAACAATGAGTTCATTTATAATACCAGCTATACTTACAGTAGTGATAATTGGATGTGAATTTGGTGGTTACTACTACTTAACTAAGATATATAAATCAATCGATGCTTATAGTGATACAACAAATACATATTATAGTTCACTAGTTACATATGATAAATCATTAAATTCACAAAAAGATTTAAGAAAGAAAAAAATTGGTATAGTAAGTGATACTAAAGATATTGAAGGGAATATACTTCCTAAAGAATTAATTAAGAAATATGGATTAGATTCATCTAATGAAATAAAAGAATATGATTCAACTATTGAATTACTACATGCTCTTAAAAATAAAGAAATAGATGCTGCATTCTTTAGTAGAAACTATGTAGATATGTTCTATAGTTTAGAAGGATATGAAAATATAGAAAGTGAAACTAAAGTACTTCTTGAAGACTCAAAAGTTTATGAATCAAATGAAGAAAATATTAAGAGTGAAACAGCTTCTTTAGATAAACCATTCACAATGTTATTTATCGGAGTTGACTCATCTAAAGATGGTGTTACTTCAGGATATAATGGAGATGTACTTTTACTAGCAACATTTAACCCATCTACTCTAAGGGCAACAATAACTTCAGTACCAAGAGATACTTATATTAAAACAGCATGCTCAAATGGAAGTTATAGAAGAATAAATACTACTACTTGGGGAAGTTCTTCAACTTGTGCAGTTAAAACAATAGAAAAACTATTTGATGTAGATATTGACTATTATGCTAAGATTAACTTCAAAGGAGTTGTATCTTTAGTAGACGCAGTCGGAGGAATAGATGTAGATGTTCCATACTCTTTCTGTGAACAAAATAGTTCAAGACAATGGGGAAATAATACAATATATGTAAAACAAGGTAAACAACACTTAAATGGTGAACAAGCCCTAGCCCTTGCTAGAAATAGACATGGATGGCCAAAACACTGTAGTGATGAATGGAACAAAGGAACAAGAAATGATTTTGTCAGAGGCAAAAATCAAATGAAAATCATAATGGGAATTGCTGGTGCTGCTACTAAACTAACAGATCCAAATCAAGCAATATCAATACTTGAAAAGATTAAATCAAACTTCCAAACAAATATAACTACTAAAGATGTATTATCACTTTATAGTTTAGCGAAATCAATCGTACTTAATGATAGTTCTAACCTAGTTAATCTTCAAAGAATGCAACTTAAAACATACAACGTTTGGAGAAAAGTATATGAACCACAATCAAAAGGATATCCAGCAGTACAAGTTCCATATCAAGGAAGTATTGATGATATTAAAAAAGAAATAAAAATTAACTTAGGTAAATCAACACCTGAACTAATTAAAACAGCATCATTTGACTTAAACAATTTATTTGAAGATACACTAATTGGACAAGGTAAATACAGTACACCTACAATAAATACACTTAAAAATTTATCAAGTTACTCTGTTGCAAATATTAAATCATACGCAAGCAAAAATAAATTAAAACTTAAATTTGTAGATTATAGTACTAATACAGAAGTTTCTATAAATAGTTGGGGAGACTATAAATTCCATAGTCAAAAAGAACATGTAGATACTTTAATAGACCAATTAAGTTCACTAACTATATATGTTAAAAAACAAACAGTTGTAAAACCATCAGAACCAACAATACCTACTGAACCTACTACTCCAACTGAACCAACGACACCTACTGAAGAAACTACAACTGAAAATCAAGCATAACAAAAGAGTTCAAATTTTTGAACTCTTATTTTTTTTATAAATGTAAATTATTTTTAATAAGTTGATTTAATTCAACAGCATACTCCATAGGTAGTTCACTTCTAAATCTATCTAAGAACCCTAGTACTATTAACTCAGTTGCCTTCTCTTCACTAAGACCCCTACTCATCAAATAAAATAATACTTCATCACTTATCTTAGATACAGTTGCTTCATGTTCAATATTTGATGTTATGTTATTACATGTATTAACTGGTATAGTATCACTCTTAGAAATACCATCTAATATTAATGTATCACACTTAACCATAGCTTCACTATTTTCTGCAGTCTTCTTTATATCTACTTTACCTCTATATGTAGAATTACCTCCATCACTAGCTATACTTTTAGATACTATATTACTCTTTGTATTTTTACCTATATGTATCATACGAGCACCAGTATCTTGTATTTGACCCTTCTTAGCCACACCAATAGTTATACAAGTACCACTTGAGTTATCACCCTTTAAAACGCAACATGGATACTTCATGGTAATCTTAGAACCAATATTACCATCAATCCATTCCATTAATCCACCTTCATCAACTATAGCTCTTTTAGTAACTAAATTATACACATTAGTTGCCCAGTTTTGAATAGTTGAATATCTACACTTACTGTTCTTTCCTACATAGATTTCTACAACAGCTGCATGAAGTGAAGACTCACTATAAGTAGGCGCAGTACATCCTTCAACATAATGAAGACTTGAGTTATCATCTACTATTATTAGAGTTCTTTCAAATTGACCCATATTCTTACTATTAATTCTAAAATAACTTTGAAGAGGTCTATCTAAATGAGTATTCTTTGGTATATAAATGAAACTACCACCACTAAATACAGCACTATTTAAAGCAGCAAATTTGTTTTCATTCATATTAACAATCTTACCAAAGTACTTTTCTACTATATCTTTGTGTTCCCTCATCGCAGTCTCAATAGAAGTAAATATAACATTCTTACTTTCAAGTTCTTCAATCATATTATGATAAATTACTTCACTTTCATATTGTACTCCCATACCACCTAAATGTTTTTCACTCTCAAGTACACCTAAATCATCAAGTTCATCAACTACAGGTTTAAGTACATTATTCCAGTCACTCTCTATTTTCTTATCTGCGTCATTACTTTTATAATAAACTATTTTATCATAATCTAAAGTTACATCTGGACCAAAAGAAGGATTACCTTGTTTAATAAAACTTTCATAACCTTTAAGTCTAAAATCTTTTATCCATTCCTCTTCTTTTTTTATATTAGAAATCTTAAGAACATTTTCTTTTGTTAAACCTACTATTTCCATACATTCTCTTCTTTCTATTTATTTTCATATATTTTAATTATATTAATAATTGCTTTACTTGGAAGTAATGCACAATTCTTACGATTAGGTTGTAAGTATATTTCATCATATACATTTAACTCTCCAAGTAAATCTTTATCATATTCTTTTTCATTAATCATATTTTGATAATTAGTAATTATCTCTTCCGCTTCACTTATTGTTTTACCAATAACTTTCTTAATCATTATACTAACAGCAGAAGTACATATCGCACATGCTTCTCCATCAAATCTAGCATCTACTATTCTTTCATCTACTATCTTTAACATTAAATCTATATTATCTATACATGAATCACTATTAGTATTTTTAAGAATATAACTTTTATCATCAACAAGACCCCTATTAACAGGATTTTGATAATTATCAAGTATTATCTCTCTTTTAATTTCTTTATTCATCTATATCACCACATCATATAATTTATCACTATTTTTAAGTGCTTCTACTAACTTATCTACTTCTTCATAAGTATTATAAATATAGAAACTAATTCTACAAGTATTCTTAATACCTAAGTCATCTTTTAATATCTTAGCACAGTGATTACCTGCTCTTATAGCTATACCATATGTATTTAGATATACTGATGTATCTTGAGCAAACACATCTTTTATATTAAATGTAACTATTCCACTTTCACTATTCTTATTGTATATAATTATATTATCCATTTCTTTAATCTTAGATAATAAGTACTTTTTAAGCTCTACTTCGTGTTTATGAATGTTATCAATCCCAATACTAGTAACATATCTAATTGCTTCTTTAAGACCTATTACTTCAGCTATCGGAGGAGTACCTGCTTCTAAGTTAGTTGGATAACTTTTTATTACATAACATTTATCACTTTCAAAGCTTTCATTCATGCCTCCACCATACTTAAGAGGAACTAAATCTTTTAAATATTCACTCTTTCCATATAAAACACCTACTCCAGTAGGACCACACATCTTATGACCACTAAATGCTAAAAATGATACATTACTTTTAACAACATCTATATTTATATGAGATACACTTTGAGCAGCATCAACAACAAAATATAAATTATTTTCTTTTGCTACTCCACCAATGCCTTCTATATCACGAACGTCCCCTATTACATTAGATACATGAGCTATACTTATTACTTTAGTATTCTTTGTTATTGAAGATTTAACATTTTCTAAAGTTACTTCATAATTTTCATCAAGTGGTATATATTTAACAGTACATTTTCCCATCTTTTCAAGTACAAACCAAGGAAGTACATTAGATGCATGTTCACTCTTAGTAATTAATACTTCATCATCTTTATTAAGTACATTTTTAAAGTATCCAAAAACTATAGTATTCATAGAATCAGTTGTTCCACTAGTAAATACTATTTCATCACTACTTTTAGCATTTATAAAGTTCTTTACTACTTCTCTAGTTTCATCATACTCTTTATTAGTACGCATCGCATTATCATAGTCACCTCTATGTATATTAGAAGTATACTTACTATAATACTCTACCATCTTATCTATAACACATTTAGGTTTTAAAGAAGTTGCACTATTATCAAAATATATTAATTTGTCATTTAATGCTGGAAAATCTTCTCTATTCATAACACACCTCAAATCTTATTTATTTCTTTTTCTAAAGTTTCAATTATTTCTTTATTTTCACAATTATTTACTAAGAAACTCTTAATTAATAAGTCATAACTTACTTTCTCACTAATACCTCTACTCATCAAATAGAATAATATTTCATCTTTAAATTTACCAATATATGCAGAGTGAGAACTTACTACATCATAGTTATCTATTAATAATTTAGGAAGTATAGTACTCTTACCATCTTTAATATTAAGTATTTGATTTTTTTGATTACATTCACTTTTATCACTTTTATTTGGAACATAACCAGTTATATCAAAATCTAGTTTATTATCTTTAACATTTACTCCATGATTATATATATTACTTATAGTTTTACTACTATTATGATTTACTACTATTTTATATTTATGATCATCATAATTAATAGTACTATAGTGATATTCTACTTCTGAATTCTCTCCATTTAAGTTAATTACTATATCATTATCTATATTAATTCCATATTGATATACTACTAATTTAGAGTTCTCACTTACATTATAAGTTCTACTTTGATTAATTTTATCAAATAAGTATAATTCTTTATTTTCATTTATTTCTATTGTTTCCATGACTATCCTCTTTCATGATATCCATGTTTTTCTGTATCAAATGCTAAATCCATATTACCTGTTTTAACAATCTTACCATTATTCATAATATGAACAAAGTCTGGATTAATATATTCAAGTATTCTAGGATAATGTGTAATTATAAGTACTGAAGTATCTTTATGTTCTTCTCTATATTTATTAATATTTTCACATACTATTCTAAGACTATCTACATCTAGTCCACTATCTATTTCATCAAGTATTATAAATTTAGGTTTTAACATCTTTATTTGTAATACTTCATTCTTCTTCTTCTCACCACCAGAAAAACCTTTATTTAAGTGGCGATATAACATATCTTTATCAAATTCTAAATCCTCTATAGATTTATTAACTTCATCAAGAAATTTAAAATAATCTATATTTTCACCAGTTATTTCTCTACTAGCAGTCTTTAGAAATTCACTATTAGTTACACCATCTACTACTGTAGGATCTTGCATAGCTAAGAATATTCCCTTTTTAGCCCTTTCATTAACTTTTAAGTCTTTAATACTTTCACCATTTAGTAGTATATCTCCCTCAGTTAGTTCATATTTATAGTTACCCATTATTACTTTAGATAATGTACTTTTACCAGTACCATTAGGTCCCATTATCGCATGAACTTCTCCATCTTTAATATTAAGAGAAAGTCCATTTATTATATATTTATCTGAATCTTTAATTTTAACACTTATATTTTTAATCTCTAGCATATTCCACCTCTAATATAATTTCTTAAATAAATCCATAGCTTCATCTATAGCTTTATTTTCACCTTTAATTATCTTTTTAGTAACACATGTCTCCAAATGACTTTTTAAAAGCGTATTACCAAAACTTTGTAATGATTTAGTTATTGCTGATACTTGTATTAACACATCTTCACACTTACGTTCACTCTCAAGCATTTGTCTAACACCTTTAATTTGTCCTTCTATAACATTAAGTCTCTTTATTAAATCTTGAGTTTCTTTTTCTGTTCTATGAAATGAATTCATACACATACCACAGTTCTTACACTCTTCTCTCATTTAAATCACCAAAAATATTATACACCCTAGGGGGGTCTATGTAAATACTAAAAAAAGACTATTTCTAGTCTTCTAAAATCAATTATTTAAATTTTTAATCTATGAAATTCTTTACCAGTATAATAAGAATAATAAATATTAACTCTATTATCACTATCATAAACATTTAAATAGTTTTGATAAAGTATAACACTAGTATTAGTACCACTATATATTTCTTTATTATCATTTAAATTCTTTATAACACAACTAACATTTCCATTAACATTATTATATAACTCAGCAATAGATAAATCAAATCTAGAGTTAATAGTAATATTACTATAATCACAAGGTACTACTAATTTACCATTAGTATCAACTACACCTTTTTTATTATTTAAAGTAACTATATAATATTTATTACTAAGTTCAACCTTATCATAACTATCACTTATTTTTTCACCTTTTTTATTAATCAAGAAGAATTTTCTGTCTTTATCCCCAGCAATAGCTAAACCATTATCATCAAAGTCATACATATAATAATATGATGAATTTGATACTTTATTACCACTCACATCATAAAGAGATATTAATCCATCCCCATTACATTTAGAATTCTTTAAACTTCTTAAATGATAAAAACCATCTACACTAATTCTATTATCATTAGCAACAACTTGTAAACAAGATAATGTCTTTACTTCATTACCATTCTTATATACTTTACCATCTTTTATATAATTATTAAAATCTATAATATAATTATAATCTCTAACACTACCTATATATTTTAAATCTTTATCAAATATATATCCATATCCACTACATATAGTATTATCATCTTTAAAAGAAATACCATATGATGAGTTAGAACATTTAGTATCAAAATCATTAGAACTAATATCTTTATTATCTTTAAATGCCATATAATATCTTTTTCCTTTTTTATCATATGTATTGCATAAAGAAGTAATCAATAATTTAGTATTTTCATTATAAGAATTAAAACAATATTGATCATTAGAACTAAATGAACTTAATAATTTATTATTATTTATATCTATAATATATGACTTATTACCATAAAATACTGATAAATAACCATTCTTTTCAGAATATTTAAATGTAGGATTTATAGTACTACCATTACTTGGCATAGTAGCAAGAATTTCACCATTTGAACCAACACAACTTATTTCATTTGTTTTAATATTTTTAACTATTGAAAATGGGACATTAAAATAATCAGTTTTAACAATTTCATATTCATCTTTACTAAATAATCTCTTACCCTTAGTAGATAAATAGTATCCTAAACTATCACTATCCTTAACTTCAGCATCATAAAGTACATTATACATATAAAGTCTAGAATATTCACCAGGTTTAGTTAATTCTTTTCCACCTTCACTTACTAAAAATGATCCACCTTTTTCAGATACAATAGCAGATCCATATCTAAATCCATTTTCATCAATTGAAGAATATATAAAATCAGTTACTTTATTGCCTTTATAATTAAATATAGCATACATATCATTTTCATTAGGAATTAAAGAAGTACCAATAGTAGTTGAATCATAATTATTATTACCATTATTTATTCCTGTACCTCCATTTTTATTAGTAAAGAATTTATATCCAAAGAATCCAACGGTAGATACTAATGCTACTGCTATTACACCAATAACTATTTTATTATTACCTTTTTTATTTTCATTAAATAAATTGTTATTTGTGCTATTGTTTCCATTAACATTACTATTTAAATTATTATTGAAATTATTAGCATTGTTAGGAACAGTATTATTATTCACTTGATTACTCATTTGTTGATTATTATTTGCATTAAAGTTATAACCACATTTAACGCAAAAAGAACTTCCATCCATAACGTTTTCTTTACATCTAGGACATATCATTTTATCACTTCCAACCTCTCTATTTTCCACTCTATTATAACACAAAATAAAAGACTATTTCTAGTCTAATAATTAGTAATAATAACTTCTTCTACATAACCACGTTTTTTTCCATTAGAATTTATATTTCTTTTAGCTTCAATTACATCTATATTATAATCTTTATACAATTCTTTAACTAAACTTGTATTATGATTAGAAAGCATTACATAAACACCTCTATCAGCAAGTTCTTTATATACTCTAGCAAGTCTTACTTGTTCTTCTTTACCAAAACCATCTTCTGTATAACTATTAAATGTACTAGTATCAGAATCATATGGCGGATCAAAATACACAAAGTCCCCTTTTTTAGCATCCTTAACTGCTTCTTCAAAATCAACACATAATATAGTGACATCATTAATAGTAAGATAATTACTAACAGTTATTAAATTACTTCCTTCATAAGTATTTACTTTAGTCTTCTTACCAAATGGTACATTAAATTGATTCTTACTATTAACTCTATAAAGTCCATTAAAACATGCTTTATTTAAATATATAGTTCTTGCTGCTTTAGTATAATCAGAAAGTCTATTATATGAACTTATACTTCTATCTTTATTTCTAATTTCATAATAAAACTCTTCAGAATGTTCTTTTTCATAATGATTTAAAACACTACACATTTTCTTAAATTTATCTTCATTACATAAACATCTATATACATTCATTAATTCTTCATTAGAATCGTTTATTATAGCCTTTTTAGGAGATAATTCAAATAACAAAGCACCACCACCTATAAAAGGTTCATAATATGTATCAAAATTTTCTGGTACATGTTTTTTTAATTTATCTAATATTTGTCTTTTTCCACCAGCCCACTTAACAAATGGTTTTCCTTTAATCATAAAACTGCCTCTCTTCTTGTGTCTAAAAATAGTATATCAAATTATTAGTAAGATTTCCATTTAAACTAACATATACTCTTTTAAAATTATTTTTAGTTTTCAATTCTTTAGTTTAATCATATCATAATTGATATATAGTCTTCATCATCAAATTTCAAATAACAAATTTTTAAATATTAAAACATAATAAAACCTAACTCACTAGTAGTTAGGTTACATATAACATATTTCATTTCTTACTTCAAACTATAACTATTATTTATAATAGAAGTATTATAAATAAACAAAACATCTTTATTATTAAAATCAATATAATTACCAAGTATTTTAGGGCTCATATACCTAGTATCTACTAAAGTAATAGTTTTATATGATGAAACAAATAATGGAGCTAAACTACTGCCAAAACTATCTCTAAATATTATTAATTCCTTATCACTATCTATTTCATTATTATATATTTTTACTAAAGGAGTACTACCTCCTAAATACATTTCATATGAATCATTACTATTAAGTTTATTCTTATCATAAAAATCTATATAACTATTTTTACTATAATCATAAACTAAACTATTATTAATATTATTATTCTTAATAATATATAAGTCATCACTTTCATTACTTATAGGTATTCTAGACTTATAAACACCATCAAAACTACCAACCTTCTCTACATCATAATTAACACTATTATAATTATTCATACCACTAAGTAATCTAGAAACAACCTTTTCTATTCTATCAATCTTAAAATGACTATCTGTTTTATAATAATCATCTAACTCTAAAGTATTAAAAATATCAATATATCTAAAACTTAATTTATTATACATATAATCTTCTAAATATTGATAATCTATTCTTAAATTACCATCATTAATAAAATAATTCTTATCAGGTATTATAGAATAATAAACATTACTTTCACTTAAATAATTATCTCTTATATAATTAATCTTATTAATTAAGTTATCAACTGAATCTATATTTAATGGATATTCCATCTCTATAAAATAATTATCTTTTATATATAAATTATGATAATTATTTTTAATATTTAAATCCATCTTAGCTTTAAAAGTTCTAAAACTATCTCTATATATAAATTGATCAGTAGTGTATTTATCAAACTCATTAAAATATGTACCATTAAATAGTGTTTTAAAACTAAATTTAGGCATTAAAGTAAGTTTACGTCTCTCACTTACTGATACTTCATTATCACTCTTAAAAACGTTTAAAATAAAGAATAATGAAAGCACTAATACAAATAATACACTAATAACTATATCCCTATATTTGTTACTCATAATTCCTCCTTAAAACCTAAAATATAAAAATGGATTATAACTACTATCAATAAGCATAGATGTAACTATTAAAAGTATTATAAAAATAACTATTACTTCTATTATATTTATAATATTATTAAGAAATTTCTTATTTCTAAGTTTAAAAATTACATTTTTAATTAAAGAAGTACTAAGTATTATACCCATAATTAATATAACTAAATAACTTCTTATATAATAAAGTATAAAACTATTATATAAACTTAAACTATTAAAACTAAATAATCCTTTTATAATAGTAAATGCACTACTTAAGTTATCACTTGAAAATATTATAAAACTTATCATAACAATAAATAATGTATAAATAATTCTAATTACTTTAGGTAACTTCTCTAACACTTTATTAAGAAAATACTTTTCAATAATAAGTATTATTCCAAAATATAGTCCCCATATTATAAAGTTCCAACTAGCTCCATGCCATAACCCAGTAAGTATCCATACTATAAATATATTTCTAATATGTTTTAATGTACTTACTCTATTTCCACCTAATGGTATATATACATAATCTCTAAACCAACTACTTAATGTCATATGCCAACGTCTCCAAAAGTTAGTGACACTATCTGCTATATAAGGATAATTAAAGTTCTCAGGAAATTTAAAACCAATCATCTTACCAATACCTATAGCTATATCACTATATCCTGAAAAATCAAAATATATCTGCAACATATAACTAATACCAAGTATCCAATATAATAAAACAGATACTTCATCACTTCCAACTAAAGTGTTACATAACTCACCTATATTATTAGCTATTACTACTTTCTTAAACAACCCAATTATAAATCTATTAACACCATTACCAAAATCTTCAAATGTAACTTTTCTTGACTTTAATTCTTTATTTATATTTTCATATCTAACAATTGGTCCAGCTATTAATTGAGGAAACAAAAATACATAAGTCATAAATTCTAATAAATTTTTAGATGCTTTTATTTTACCTTTATAAACATCTACTTCATAACTTATTATTTGAAAAGTATAAAAACTTATTCCAATCGGAAGAACTATATTTAACAGTGTTATATTACTACTAAATATAGTATTTACATTATCAATTATAAAATTAAAATACTTAAATATACAAAGCAATATCAAATGAAAAGATATCATTACAGTAAGTAAACTCTTACTTTTATTTTTTTCTAAACTAAGTGTCATAAAATATGCAAATAAAACTTCTAAAAGCATTAATAATATATACTTAGGTTCACCATAAAAATAGAATATAAAACTAAATATTAATAAAACAATATTTTTATATTTTTTTGGAACTATAAAATATACAATTAAAAATATTGGTAAAAAATAATATAAAAATGTAATACTAGCAAATACCATAAATCTTCTCCTTTTAAAAAAGCTCCATTAAGGAGCAATATTATTTAAGCAATAGGTTTATCATCAGACATTTCACCTGGTAAATTTATATCCCCACTATCAGTCTTAGTTAATTCTTTTCCAATATTATTATTAACATATTTTTTAAATTCATTATATACTGGAGTAGCCCAATCATCACTTGCCATAACCATAAATATTATGTCATCACTATTAGTAATATATAACTTTTCAGCACTAACACATATCCATTTAGCCATATTAATATTATCATACATTTCTTGTTTCATACTTTCTATTTTAGAAGTATCTTTAACTTTTAATACAACTAAACTATATGCTTGAGCATTCATTAATGGCTCACTTACTACCGCAAATTTTACATTAGAACTATCACTTAAACCTGTAAAATAATTCAATGATTCAGTAGAACTATTTATTTTTTGGAATTCAAGTGCTGGTAAAATATCACCTAAATCTTTATATATGCTTTTTACCATAGTTTTAACATCATCAACAGTTCCAAATTTAGAAGTACTTGTTTCATTACCTCTACCTCTTACAAGCATAATAACTGCAAGCATAACAACAGCTAATGCTATTAAAGAAACACCAATTATTAATGGTTTATTCTTATTATCCATTTTATCCTCCTTATCATCTATATAAATTATATCAAATTAAATATTTTATTCAATAGAAAAAGACTATTTCTAGTCTTAATTTCCTTTAACAATATATAAAATACCATTATCATTAATAATAGTTAACTTAGCACTTGTTTGATATCCTAAATCCTTTTCATAAGTCCAATTGACAGTAACTAAATAAGCAGGATATTCATTCTTATTATAAGTGTATTTAGTTTCAAATACATCAGTTACATTAACTTCTTTTACCATAGGTAATTCTTGTTTTCTCTTACCATCTATATTACTTTCAACAAACTTATAAAGAGTTGAACCCATATTTTCTTTAAAGTTTTCTCTTAAGTCTTTATGTAAGAACTCAATACCACCTATATCAGTACTAGTAAGTTTACTATCAAGTGAATATAAATCTATAATAAATAATTCAGATACCAGTTTAGCATAACTATTCATATCAACAGGTTTCTCATTTAATACTTTACTTAATTCTTTAAAAATACTCTTATATAAATCAGTATCACTCTTAGATAAAGTATATCCATAAAAATCTATAGAATCTATTTGTTTTTTACTATTAGTTTTACTTAAGAAATCTTTATTAACTCTATACCCAAGAAAACCAATTAATAAAACACCAACTATTATAAATAAGATAATTATTTTTCTATCACTTTTTATCTTCACGTTCGCAAGCTCCTATCTTGTCTTCTTCATTCTTAATTAAATCATGAAGTACTATTCCATTAGATACATCTAATATTTGATTAGCATGTTCTTTTATTCTACTAATATAATCTGTATCAATAGGATCATCACTTAAAGTAACATATTCATCATTTAAATTACTATAATATACTTTATCAGTAAGTACATTACCATTAGGGAACACAACAATCTTTTCATTATCACTAAATATATCATGTCCAAATCCATATTTATCTTTAAAGCCAAACATATTAGCAATAGTTGGAAGTACATCATACATACCCATTGCACTACTTACTGTTCTTCTATATTTTTTATCAACATTCCACATAATTAATGGAGTATTTTTAAGTAAATCATAATTATAATTTTCCATTGAAATATAAGTTGGATCATCTTCACTCTTAATATCATTAGTAAATGGATCATAATTATATAATAAATTAAATTGTTTTTTAGCAAGTCTAGCTTCATGATCACCATACAATATAACAACAGTATTTTCAAGTAAGTCATTATCTTTTAATAATTGCACAAATTCTCCTAAAGCAGCATCAGCATAATGAGCACTTCTTATATAGTTACCCATAGAAGTACCTTCTAAATAATTAGCTACTGCTTCATGTTTCTTACCATCTTCATCAGTAACAGTATATTTCATAGTTACATCAAATGGATCATATTTTCCTAAATCATTAAATGGTGAATGATTAGAAAGAGTTATAACTGTTCCATAGAATTTTTCATGATTTTCTTTAATATTCTTTAGTATTGGAACTAATTGATTAAAGAATGATTTATCAGAAAGACCAAGTCCAACCCAATTAGGATCACTTGTATCACTAGGTACTACATAACTATCTTTAGCATAAAAATCTTGATATCCTAAAGTATGATACATAGTCTTACGATTCCAAAAATCAGCATTATTAGCATGAGAACTAAATGTATAATAACCCATATCATTAAAATACTTAGGAAGTGAATAATAAGTTCTATTATAATAATTTACAAATACTGTACCACTACTAGAAGGCATAAGACCAGTATTTAATGTAAACTCAGTATCTGAACTAGTTCCTACACTTATTTGAGGATAAAATCTATCAAAGTAAATACCTTCTTTAACTAATTTATTTAAGTTAGGTGTAACTTCTACTCCATTAATCTTTAAATTAACTAAGAAGTTTTGCATACTCTCAGCATGAATAAATATAACATTCTTTCCTTTAAATACATTAGTATATTTATTAGAACTACTCTTTTCTTCCCACTTACATGCATAGAAATTTCTAAATTTACGAGCAGCTTCATCATAACCAAACAAAGTATTTAGATGCGGTTGTATACTTTGAATCAAATCATTAGCAGTGTATGTATATAAACCAAACTTTTGTACTAACCATTCTCTATTCCATTGTTTAACAAGTCTACTAGTATCAGTAGCATTTAATGTAAATAATAAAGAACATATAATAACTCCTGAAGTAGCAACTGAATATATAAAATTCTTCTTCCCTTTCTCAGTCTTTTCTACCTCAAAATAATAATTCTTCTTACTTAAGAATTTATGTATTCCAAAAAATATAATTGGAAATATAATATATGAGAATTGAATAATATGTAATTTATCATATAAAGAATCATCTACAGCACCTAACATAGACGCAGTAGATATTAAATTAACAGATAAAAATGATTGATAAAATTGATAATAAACAGTATTACCTATTGCTAAAAAAGTAGCAAATAATATCCAAACAAAGAAATAAGTAAATTGATACTTAGGTTTAAATAAATAGCCAAATGCACCTATCAATAATGAAACCATAAAATCAGATAAAAATGCTTTAAAATATATTGGCGTACCAATAGTACAAAGTCTTAATATAAATCCTATTAATAAAGATATAATTATATAAGATAAAAACAATATATTCGTAGAAGCATATCTTTTAACACTATTTACAATTTTCTTAAATATTTTTTTAATATTAAAATTTTTAAAATTAATTTCTTTTAACCTTTTCATACTAATTCCCTCTAGATAATTATATCATTATTATAATAATTTTTCAACAACATAAAAAAAGGACACATGTCCTTGATTTACGATTAATTTCCTTCTCTAATAATATTATCTGTACTAGTCTTACACTTCCAAGGATCAGTAATACATTTAGTACATTTCTTATAATCATCAGCACCTATTAAATTCATAAGTACACCAACAATTGTTACGATTAAGAAAACTAACACAGCAGCGATTGCTTTTTTAATTAACTTATGTTGAGCATCTTTAATTTTATTTTCATCTTTTTCAGTAACAGCTTTAGCCATATCTAACATACCAACAACGATTAACATAATTGGAACAACTACTTTAATAATGAAAATTGCAATACCAACGATTCTTAATACTGGTTCTAAATCATCACATAAAGTATTAGCTTTAACTGTTGTTAACACATTAATTAAATTTAACATAAACACTTTTCTCCTTCTCTATATAAATTTTACATAATTTTTATTTTTTTGTCAACTATACAATGCTTATATTTATTAACTAAATACCCATTTTACTAATAAAGTTTTTAACTGGATCAATACTTTCTTGTCTATCATCACAAGGAGGTATAGTAGCAAATACTTTTAATTTAGTTTCATATTCAAACGTAGCCACATCTTCAGAATTAAGAACGCATTTATTTAAAACAACTCTTTCATTCTTTAACATTTCTAAAGCTGCTCTATTCTTTCTTAACATTTTATTAATCATAATAGTAGATGGCTCTATTAAATAATATACTTGACTACAAATAGAAACATCATCATAGTCATTTAAATCTACTAAAACAACATCACACATTTGCTTCTTCATAAGTTCTTTTGGTAAATCAGAAGAAATAGTACTAACTAAATCTTTATCATTAAAATATAAGAAATCAACTTTATTTACCTCTATAGCACCTACATTTCTAATACCAGATAACATCTTTCTAATCATATAAATAAGTGTTGTAGAACCAGCATGTTGAGTCATATTCTTAAAACCTATGATTCTCATTTTACCATTACCAGAACCCATAGCCATACCACCATTATTATTATCAGTAGTACTATTATCTATATCTTGTAAATTATGAATATTTACAACATCTCTATAAGTATGAGGATGAACTAATAAATAATTTATTCCTTCAGCATTACGAGTAAAATTATAAATACCAAGAGAAATTAACTTTGATAAATAAGTCTTAGATTCACTCTCAGGACTATCATCAAGAAGTAAAATAACATTCTCCATATTAATATTCATTGCTAATTTTTGTAAATTATCAGTATTTTGATAATCACGAATAGCAGTAATATCCAAAATCATCTTATCATAATAGAAATTAGTAAAAGTATCTATTATCTCATCTACATTAAAGACACCTTCCATAGACTTCATAACTTCAATATTTAAGCCCATTAAAAGTTCTTTATATTTATTATAAACCATTACATTCATCGTATCATCTCCCCATCATCAAAGTTTATTATTGATTACAATTCAAATTACCAGTAACATCATAAAACATAGTCTTAGTTTCACCAGAAATTGGTAGTTTAACAGTAACTTCTAAAACTGGAATTGTTAGTGCTATAAAAGTAGTTACCTTATAATATATTTTCCCATCATTAGGACAAAACTTCTTTAAACAATATCCACCATTTTGCATAGTACCATCATCTTTACAACCTGCTTGTTCAGCAGTATCATAATCATATCCAAGACCTTTTATAAAAGCAAAAGCCTTTCCTTCAGTACTAGTTTCTTGTTTAAGAGCATCCATATTTAAATCATGTAACCTAGTACTATTAGGTGACATAGTAAACCCTTCATTTTTCTCTATAATATTAATTATTTCATTCTTAGTTCTAAATGCCTTAGTATAACTAATAGAATAAGCTAAAAATCCAGCAAATAATGCGATAAAGATAATAACTAATCCAGTTAACCAAGTACCACCCATAGCATCCTTCATATAACACTCCTTATCCTTTTAAATTAAAAATAGCCATAAATGCCATTGACATCAATAAGCAACGACACCTACAGCATTTTTATCTTTGTATTATTTATTAAATAATTAAATGAAACTAGTTAGTCTTACCGTAATCAGCAGTTACACACTTATCACTAGTAGCAGCTTCACCTTTAGGACAACAAACCCATACTTTAACTTGAGCATTTGATCCAGTATTAGCATCAATACCATTAATTGATGTTTCTGTAGTTTGAAGTGCTACCCAGTCAGTACCATAAGTCTTACAAGTTTGAGTAACGATTGATTTTTGAATCATTGGCCAAACGAATACATAGAATAAAGCACCAACAGCAGCAATAGCTATGATTGTAATAACAGTCATGTTTAATTCACCTGTAGCTTCTTTCATTTACTAATCCTCCTTTACTTTCTAAAATAATTATACAATATCGATATTAATAAATCAATATTATTTTACACTATTAAGCGCTTACAAACATTTGGAAAATTGCAAGAACTAATATAACCATAACCCCTGCTCCAGTAGATGTAAGCATTGTCATAGTTTTCTTTTCCATCTTCTCAAGACGTTCTTTATATTTAGTCTCTCTTGACTTATTTTGAAGATTTGAAATAGTCTTAGAAAACGCTAATAATTGTTCTTGTTTTCTCTCTTGACTACCTAAACCAAGTCTATAAAGAAGTCTCATCATACGCATACTATCACGTACAGGATATCTACGAGCAAAAGCCATATATGGTTCAATACTAGAGTCACCAGAATCAATAGCAGCAATCAAATCACGAAGTCCCGGTTTAAACATTTCAGGAGCTGTTTCTAAACTACGAGTAATAGCAACAGGAACAGTATAGTGTTGAATTAAGATTTCTAAACTCTTTAAATAATATGGAAGTTTTAAATTAATCTCATGTAAATGTACTTTATAATAATTTTTAACTTTATTATAGTCATCTTTAAACATCAAATAAGCTCCAGCAAAACATAATACAAGTTTTACTGCAAAATTAAGACTTTGAATACTAGTAATAGAAGCTACTAATAATATTAAAAATGTAATAATAGCAGTCTTTACTCTCTTTTGATACTTAAGATTCAAATCTACCTTTTCACCATATTTAGATACAAGTAAGAAATCATAATCATCTTCTTTTAATTTAGAAAACAATACTTTATTATCATCAACAAACTTATTAAAGTTAAAAGTACCTAAATAGTTAAATAAGAATATAATAATTAATCCTACAACAAATATTTCCATTATTCAGCACCTACATCCTCATGGTAATATTTAATACCTGATAGTAAGAAGTATGTATTAATCAATATTACACCATGAAGTAATATTTGAACATACCATTGCTCAAGCAATTGAGTATAACTAGAATCCCCTAACAATAATTGTACTAATAATACTAATAAGTAAAGTGCAACACCAAATGTACAGAATTGCTTATAGAATGTAGTTCTATCAATTCTATCACGATATACACTTTCAACAAGCATATCTATATCTTGAAGCATACCTTCTAAAGCTTCACCTGAATCCTTAGAACCTTCTTTAGTAATTTGTAAGAATAATTGATGCATATTCTTGATTACATAATAATCATATTTTTCATTCATAAAACGAATTGCTTCATCAATAGTACCATTTTCATAAGACATTTGAATCATTTCTTTAACGTCTCCTAATAATGGTTCTTCTAATACTTCAGAATCTCTAACACCTTCTAAAGCTTTAACAAATGATTGAGTAGTATTAAATTCCATTATAACATTTGTTGTATATACTTGAATTTGTTCAAATATATATTCACTATAAGCTTTTTTACATCTCATATAAGTTAAATATGGAATAATCATTATAGCAGCAGTAGCATATACTATACTCCATATAATACTATAGAAATATAAGAATGAAACAAATGCTGCTCCTACACCAAATATAACTATTTGAATTACATATTGACGAGTAGTATATTCTTGTCCCAATTCTTTAGCCTTCTCACGAACAACTTTAAATGAATAAGGAGCATATTTTTCATAAGTATTAGCTACAGTCTTAGTAATAAACTTGTATGAATTGTCACCAGTATTTTTTCTATATATTAATACAAATATAACAATAATAGCTACAATAATAATTTCAAAATACATATAACACCTCCTACTAAATTTCTACCATTTCTATATCATTAGTAGTTTTATTAACTACTGGTTCTTCTATAATTAATTTTTCTTCTTCAGGTATAATTTGTGATTCTTGTACACTTGGTTGAACTACCTCATTTGGAACAACTTGCTCAATTGATACAGGAGCAGCAATCTTTACCTCAGGAGAATTATTTACGTTAGATGTTTCACTAACAACTTGTTCACTTGTATTAGAACTAACACTATCCTCTTCTTTATTTCCATCACTTACTTCTTGTAATTCACTACCCTTTGGTATAAATGGATCTTCTTGCATCATAACACCTTGAGAAGCAAGATAATCTATTAAATGAGATGTTGGATTATTATAAACTTCATTTTCCATCAAATCACGAGCATAAAGTACATTAACTTTAGCTTCGTTAGATTCATCATCTACATAAAATTCAACAACTTGAGTAATTTCTCTTTGAAATCTATTATATTTTTTAGAAAAGAAACCTTTAACATGTATACCTATTTGAATATATCTATGCATACCTTTAACAAATTGATCTATATCTTGACTACTTTCAAGTAGTGAATAAAGACGCATTGGAATACTCGAAGCTTTATCAGAGTGTATTGTAGATAAAATATTATGTCCTGAAGAAATTGAGTTACGAACGGCAAGAACAGCTTCAGCAGAACGAACCTCTGAAAGTAAAATCCATCTTGGGTTTTGACGCATACATGCAACTAAAACATCTGAATAAGAAGCAATATTATTTGTCTTCATCGCAACTATATCACGAGTAGGATATATTTTATCTAAGTGAAGTTCTAATGTATCTTCTATAGTTATTATCTTTTCATCTTCTTTAATATGACTTGCTAAGTATTTAACAAGTTCTGTTTTACCTGAACCAGTTTCTCCACTAACTAATATATTGCAGTGACCACTAACACAAGTCATCAAGAAATCATGAAGTTTTAAAGATACATAATCTTCTTTAACTAATTTATCCTTATTTAATCTTATTTTTGCTGGAGTTTTTCTTATTAGAACAGCAATTCCATTTGTAGCAATAGATTCATGAACAAAGTTAAGACGTAACTCAGCACTTTCAGCATCTAGTAATGGATGTGCCATATTAAATGTCTTACCCATAACGTTAGAACATTGAAAAGCAAGTTTCTCCATTACTTCATTATTTAATCCCTCTATATGAGTTGGTTTAACACCTTGTGATAACGTTTTAACCCATAATTGTCCATTATTAGAATACGATATATCGGTAATATCATCATCTTCTAAAAGAGGCATTAATAAACCAAAGTCTATTTGTGAAAATACAGCATCCTCCATTAATTATTCCCTTCCTTCTTCTTTTATTCGGTAATGTTAATATTTCCTCCATTACCATTATTACCATTATCTCCATTGTCACTATTGTCCCCAGTATCCTCTACAAAATCAAGTGGAACTGTTTTAGTTTGAGCAAGTATTAAATTTGTTAAATACTCACTAGTAACTTTAGTACTTCCTGGATTATAATTAGCATTTTTAACAACTGGAACTAAACTACTAGTACCAGATATAGTCATAGCTTTTCTAAGTAATAAGTGTAAATCTTCTGGTACTGCGAAAATTAAAGCAGCAGCAGATTTTTGATTAGCACCTTTTTTAAATATATGATTACCTTGCTCATCTTTAACAGCAAGAACAGTAATACCTTCAATTAATTTACCAAAAACTAATTTTCCACCATCACTAGTTAAATAATATAAATCAATTGCATCTCCTGGATATATAGAGTTACCATAAGTAGTTTTATCAGAAACAGGTAAAGATACAATAGTATAATCTTTATAAATATTATTCCAAGCTGAATCAGGCATTGATTCCCAAGTAACTACTTCAGGTGTATAAAATAAACTACCAGCAGGAATAACAGTATTATAGTTTACATATTTTCCTACTACATTATTTTTACTTGTAATAACAGTTCCTGTAACTAATGATGAAGCAACTTTAACAACGCCTACATCTTCTTCTTTAATCTCTTCACGAGCAGATATTTCTCTTAAAGCATATGGAACTTCAATAGCATTAATTGCTTTATTAACACGATAATTATATGCTAAGAATAATATAACTAAGCAAGCAACACCAGCAATTACAGTAACAAAACCTTTATTACCTAATAACTTCTTAATGCCATTCATCCTACTCACCTCCATTAGTATTAGTATTCGAATTATCTATTTCTATATTACTTAAATCTTTTTCAGAAACATTAACAGTTTTAGCAAGAATCATATCTTTTAAATAAGTACTACTAATTCTAGTATCTTTTGGATTATTAGAATAATCAGCATTACGTGGAACTGGGAATATAGTACCAGATGTATATAAAGCCTTTCTTAAAAGTAAGTGCATATCTTCTGGAACAGAGAAAATCAAATACTTAGGTTTTTCAACATTAGTACTCTTTTCAAATATATTATTGTAAGAACTATCAGTAACAGCAAGTACTTTAATACTTTCAATGAATTTACCAAGTAATAATTTACCATCAGAATCATCATAACCTGAATAATATAAGTCAATATAATTACCAGTAAATATAGAGTTTCCATATGTAGTTTCAACAGTAACTGGTAAAGCTACAATAGTATGACCATCAGGAATATCTTCATATAAACTAGAAGGAAGTTCATCCCATGTCATTAAAGTATTATTATAAAATAAACTATCAGCAGGTATTTCTACTTTATTACTAACATATTTACCAATTATTAAACTTGATTCAGTAATAACATTAGCAGTTATAACCTTTCCTGGAACCTTTCTTGTACCAACCATATCTGATGTAATTAATGTTCTAGGAGATAATGTTTTAACAGCATAAGGAACCATTCTAGGTTCAGTAGCTTTTTCTATTCTCCACCAATAAGCCCAATAAATTATAACCAAACAAACAAGTACTGCAAAAATAGTAACAGTATTTTTATTCTTAAAAAATCTTTTAACCCCTATCATTAAACTATTCATATTCTTTCCTCCAAAGATTCTTACCTATTATCAATATAAATTATACAAAATTATAGACTTTAAATCAATAGAACGAAAGATAAATTTTTAATTTACATTTGAAATTTTACGATTTTAAATTTCTACTTTATAGAGACTATAATAAGTTTTTAAAGATGAGTTTAAATTCTAATAATTACTATTTTAAATTGTATTAAAACTTTCACATAAGAAAAAAGAACATTTCACAATGTTCTTTTAGTTTCTAGAGTACTTAAACTTAAGTTTCCAACTAACGCCAGTATAAACTGCACAATACACTGTATTACCATTGTTAGCTACTGCCTTAGTTACAACATTTTTATTAGCAGTTGATCTATTATTAGTCTTAGTACTGTAAATTACTCTAATTTGAATTGTTCCTTCTCCAGGTACGGGATTACAAGTTATTTTAATATTATCTATTTCACTAGGAGTTGCAAAATTAGAGAAATTGTTAAAGTCTTCACTAATTCCTCCACCATTATAGCCAATTAAATATTGACCATATTCATTAGCCCATTTACGATAATTAGTTACATCAGCAAAACTTGTAAATACTCTCGCAGAACCTGGAATTATTTCACAACTCTTTATACGTCCTGCATCAATCGCATCACTTAAACCACTAGGTAATGATGTATAACTCATTAAATAATCCATACCACCTGAAGTACTTAAATTATTACATGAATTAGTTTGACTATTATAAGCATTCTTATTTGATACATATCCAACTGAATAGAAATTTTGTACAGATGATGTTACTAAATCATCATCATCTCCAGTATTGTTATTATTATCATCATCATCGTCTCCACCATCAGGATTATTTGGTGTATAGTGTATTGTTGTATGACCACCATCAGGACAAGCAACAGTAGTTGTATCACCACCATTATTTCCATTACCATCATCATCAGCTTGACTATATATAGTTTCTAAAATACCACTAACTAATGTATCTAAGTTTACATCAAATACAGTATCTTTAATATTAGCAGTATCTCCAGAACTAGTTCTAACTCTAACACTAGCTTTAGGAGGTTCTTCATATATATCATAGAAATCTAATTCATATGTTTTATTATTAGTAACGCTTTCAGCAAATCTTCTAATAAATACTTCAACAAATTTTTGTTCAGACATTACAAGTCTACCAGTTGTTCTATAAGTACCATAGTCAACTGCATCTATCATAGAAGATTCTAATACCTCACGAGCTAAGTAGAAATCTTCTTCGGAAGTAGAAGTCATCCTTTGTACTAAAAGCAAGATGACTACTATTACTATTCCGCAAAGAACTACAAAATATCCCCAAAATGAATGTTTCATTAATTACCACCTTCCCCTGGATTAGAAAATTTCTTAGTAATAATATCATAACTATTATTAGATCGTGAAATCTCTTCTAAGAATTTAGATCTACATCTATAGAATCCTTTTAATCCACTTTGATTTATAGTATCAGTGACTAATTCACAAGATAGATAACTATTATCTTGGTAACCAACACCCATTACTTCTTGTTGAGTATTGTACTCTCTAATTCTATTTATCGCAGTTGGTGAAAGTACAAAACTATATCTTATATTTTCATCATTAACAAATAAATCAGTACCTTTTTGTTCTATTTTATTTGTTACTTCTTTTCCTAAATCAGATCCCCAGTTAATACCAGTAGGTCTTTTTGTTTCATTAGGGAATAAATTATTTAAATCTACATTTCTATAAACAAATCCATATCCTTTAGAATTTGTATCTTTAATATCAAATTCACTACATTCAGGTTTAATTACTGGAACACCAGCTATTACTTGATAACAACTATTTTTACAAGCAGTTAAATCAAGTTTACCATCTTTAGTCTTAGTAGCACAATCATATAAGTTAGTCGTATTATATACATCATATGAACATGTATAATCAAGAGAAACATTATCATCCACTACTATTTTAACATTGTCTATATGTTGTTTAACTTCATAATTTCCTGTACTACCACCAGTAGTTAATCCATTACTTACTGGATATTCTTCATTACCAAGAGGAGTACTTAATCCATTGCCATCTCCATCTCCAATAAGTCCAGTATAAGCATTTGCAGAGAACTTATCACTACGCCAGAAATCAGTTTCAGTAACTATTACAAATGATGAATAATCATTAGTTGGTAAAGAAATTTTATTCTTAGTACACTTAACACTAGTCATAGTTCCTTCACATTCAATTAAATCATGATCTTTAACTTGATTTCCTTTTCTAAGTTCTACTTCTTGATCTTTCTTATATTCATAACAATCAGGATTGTTATCATCATTATTTTTGCAGAAATATGTTTCATTAAGATTTTTAGATGGTAAAGTCTTAGTTTCTTTTTCAATTGTTACATTTTTACCATATAATTCATCTTCATATTCAAGTGACATTTCAGCACAATCATCGCCGCCTTCATCACACACAGATTCATCAAGAATAATATTCTTAGCAGAACCCTTAGCACTCTTATTAATACTTGCTTTTACAGTACCATGATGCCATGTTGAAACACTTTGATATGCATCTTCTATCTTAGGAGCAGTAGTACCAGATGCAACATACATATTACAGTTTTGTAAATCATATATTAATTGAGCAACTGCATCTAATTTAGCTTTATATGTTTGATATGCAGCATTTTCTTCATTTTTAGCAGTACTATAGTTACCAGCTTGACCAGCTACACATGAACCACTTGTACGATATCCATGATCACAGTTACAAGAATGGCAACTTCGACTACCATCTTTTCTAGTAGAACAACAAGTGCTACAATTACATCTTGTACCAGAACAACTACTAGCTCGATTTTCTCTACCAGAAGATGTGTTATAAGAACTTCCACCACAATTTAAATTAAAGTTAACACCTTTTTCTGCACCAGTAGATGCTTTACAATACTTAAATGCTTGAGAAGAACCTTTATTAGGCCAATATAAGTACCATTGAATTGGAGGTAAATAAGTAGAAGGATTACATGTACCAGGACATCCAGTACCAGCATAACATTGTTTACCTTCGATTAATACTTCATCGGGTTTTCCATTTATATCAGTTTCCCAACTATAAGTTGATTCTTTTCTCTTCCATTCAGTAAATGCTTCCATCATTTCTTTAACAGCTTCATCATACTGTTCTAACCATGATTTTTTATTACCATATTTATTTGGTTGATCATAATATATTTCAGATGTACATTGTTTCTTTTGAAGCACTATACTCGTAAGAGCAGCATCTTTTTTAACAATCTCATCTACATCATCTTCACATCCAAGAACAGCAGGACCAATATCATATCTAAATTGCATACCTGCATAAACTTTCTTTTTATTAGCAAGGAAGAATACAACTTCTTTACGGCAATAAACATCACATACATTTTTATTAAGTCCAAGTTCATCAGGTTCACGTCTAAATTGTAATTTATCAGAATCATTACACGGATTTAATATACAATTCATATAAGGATCTGCTTTATCAAATTTATCATATCCATCATAACTATTTCCACAAGAAGCTTGACTTGCATCCCCACCTAATGTTTTAGAAATAGGTCTAAAATCAGTACATTTTTTAGTATCATCACAAGGACAACTTACAACAGTTGATTTAGAAAATGATTTATCAGTTCCACCCTCTGTTGTACTTTGCTCTTTCTTTTCTTTATTAAATACAGCAGTAAACATTATTTGATAAGAACCTGGATTAGTACAATGTCTATACTCTCTTATTAATCCAACTGAATTATATCCTTTTAATACAACATCAAAAGTATATTTTACAGTAGAAGAATTATTAGTAGAATTTATATTACAAACTTTTTCTCCTTTTACTTCAAGAGTACATTTTTCTTTTGAACAAGATCCTTCAATACTACTAGCAGGAACTTCAGTCTTTCTACCATCTTTTTCCATATATACTTTAGTATACATTCTACAAGCAGAATTTTTATTTAATAATTCTTCTTTAGTACATTCTATTTTATATTGAGAAGATGTAGTAGTTGATGAATTTGATTGTTCTATAAATGATTTTGGCCATGCAGCACTCATAGAAGCGTCTCCACCTGAACCACTTCGAACATCTAATTTAAATTCATCATCATTAGTTCCACCAAGAAGACCATCTAAGAACTTACCACCTTTTCCATTAAACATAGCTAGTACTTTATTAAATAATGTAATAGATCTTGTATAACTATGTTGATACTTACTAGGATCCATAACATCTCCACAAAGTACACCCATATTATTATTAGATTTAGTAGTAGCACAAGGACTACCTGTATAACCTGTTGCAGCTGCTTTAGCAGTATTTAAATAAACTGGAGTATTTGTATAATAATCAAAATTTCCATTTTCAAGTCCTATTTCATTAAGACCACCAATAGAACTTCCCTTAACAGAACCATAGTATGCAGCCCACATTCTAAGAGCAGTAGTAATAGAACCATATCCATATTCACCACTATCTACAAAAGTAGTTTTTCCATTACTATCAGTTTGAGCCTTCATAGTATAGAATAACGCTTGAGCAAGTCCACAATAATAATGTTTTTGTAATTTATCATCACAGTCATTCAAATTAACTTGTTTATTCAAACAATACTGATCACCAGCAGGTCCTTTTTTACCAGGTTGTAAACAATATGCATTATCAGTAGTACCACTAGCTGACTTTAATACATAATTCCATATATTTGAAGGTTCAATTTGATCAACATAATTTCCACCAGAAGTTGTTGTTTTATTAACACCTATTTTATATGTTGTATTTGCTTGATCAGTTTGACAAGAACCGTTACAACTCTTAGTATAATTTAAACAATACTTATTACAATTAGATTGAGCTTTAGAACCAGTATATGTTTTATTAGCTAAAACACATTTATAACTATTTTTTCCAGTCTTAGTACAAGATTTTCCTTTTGCTATATGAGTTCTACAAGCTTGTGGTTTTAAATTTCCAACATTATCTAGTGTACATTTTGATTTAACAGTTACCATAGAATAACTACATGCGCTAGCATTACTACTACCAGTTGCCCTCTTACAAGCAGCCTTAGCAGCAGTCATTCCCTTATAAACTTTATTATCAACCTTATAATCAGTCTTAGTTGATGTCTTTTTTGGATTATAAGATTTAACCCAGTGATATCCAACTAATTGAGGTGAATGTGTAGTTACAGTTACTTTATCATCAATACTCTCAGCATTTACATAACCCAAACATAGTAGTAAAGATATAAATAATAAGCTAAACTTCTTTTTCATTACTCTTTACTTCCTTTCTTTTTATATACGAATATAACTACTATATAGAATAATGATATAACTACAACTGGAATAACTACATAATACCAATATAACTTAATAAAATTCCAAACTTTTTGAAAGAAATTAAGATTTTCTTCATTATTTGAATTTATCAAATTATTAAAGTCTTCATCATTAAAACTAGAAGAATCAAAATCTATAGCACATATATCCTCATCTAAATGTTCTTGACAATACTCAGTATCTCTATAAGTATTATAAGCATTTACTTTATATGAAAATGATTTAACCTTTTCATTAGGACACTTAGAACTATCACCACCATAAACAGTAATATTATAAGTTTTAGGAGTAAAATGTATTAAAGAACCAATAACATATGTATCAAAAAAACTATCATATGTAGCATAATATTTCTTATTATTTTCACTATCAGTTACTTCAATTTTAACTTTATCCTTCATACCAGTTAAAGTTTCACCAAAACTTAATAGATATAAATATTGTCTTTCACGTTCAACTTTATCATCTTCACCTAAAATTTCAAGATCTTCAATTAATGATACATTTAAATCACCTGCAATATCATTAAGTTCTGTATCATTACAAATAGCAAATGTTTTAGGTTGAAAAACTAAAAATGATAAAAAAGCTAAAAATAAAATATTTATTCTTTTTTTCATAATTCACCTACTTTTCCTATTAAAAATTATAGCATACTTTTTTTTACATTTCTACTACTAAATTCCATGTTTAATCTTTCTTAATTTACCATTAAATAATAGTATTGTCACCACACTAGAAACAACAATTAATAATATTTGAATACCCCATTGAACAGTAAAATCTAATATATCATCTAAGAATGTTCTATTAACCTCAGGATCATCTGGTGTAACAGTAGGAATAGTATTATTATAATTATCAATCATACTATCAAGTAATTCTTCAGTTGGCTTATAATCTAAGAACTTAGATGAACAAATGGTTAATTTATTTTTATATTCTCCACATTTAGCAGTACCATAAAAAGTATTATAAAATGGTAAAGTTACTTGAAGAATTCTTAAACTAGAATTACAGTTAGTGTTATCAGCGCTAGAATTAACAGCAAACTTTATAGTTTGTCCTTCACTTAATCCATTTACAACTACTTCATTCTCCTCACTCTCAGATGTAGAATAAATAGTATTATCATGATTTAAGTAAATACCTTTCATAATATTATAAAATTTAATAGAAAATGTCTTATCCTTCACACTATAAGAAGTTTCATATTCTATATTCATAGCAGCCTTTTGATATTCAATAAATATTGAATAATCACAATTACTAGTACTATTTGTGTTTTTAGCATTAATTAATATTGGCATCACAAGAAATAAAACTAATATAATTTTCTTTTTCATATTTTTTCCTTCCCTTTTTATTCTTTAATTAATACAGCATGTACTACTAATCTTTTTTCTCCATTACCAGCACATGTAGATAATGTAATAATTTTATCTCCATATAAAACCTTATCCTTTGTTTTAAATGTACTCCTACCTCTAATAAGTTTAATAAAACTATCAAATTCCTTTTTATTTTCAAAATCAGTCTTTAAATAATCAGTAGTATAATTAACTCTATAACCTGCAAATATCTTAAATTTATATTCATGATTAGGAGTATCATAACTAATAATCATATTTTCACTATTCTTTCTAAAATTTGAAGTAAGAACATTCCTTAATGTACCAAACATCGTACCATTAAGCATACTATGTCCATAAATAATGTTATTTGAACTAAGATTAACACTATCATTTCTATAATCCATATATATCCATCCCATAGAACTTTTCTTTTTATAGAAATCCTTAGTTAAATAATAACTGTTATCATTATGTTGTACTACTGGATAATTAATATTAGTTCCTTTAACTGTTAAGAAACCCACTGTTTCGTTATTAATCTTTTTAAGTTTACTAAATACTTTCTCAAAATTGTATTTAGAGTTTGTTTTATTAGAATTATTAGAATTACTATTATCACTATTATCACTATTATTAGTGTTATTATTAGTATTATTTTTATCATTCATTTTATCTAATTCATAATTAGTATCAGCCGCATAACTACCATTATTAATAGAATTATTAAGTTCATCTATACTCATCTTCTCAACATACTCATAAGACTTGATAATAATTAAGCTAACTAAACTAACATATACACATAATAATGATATAAGTTTTAAATTATTAAAAGTTAATTGTTTAAATAAATTATTAAACAAAAATGTATTAGAATAAATTATTCTGAACTCACAAGTATATTCATCCTTACACTTCTTATTTAATTCTTTTAACCAACTAAAATTATTAGTAATAAAATTATATTCATCGTAACCCTGATGTAAGAAAATAATTATATTTCTTGATTCATCTTTTTTAACTAAATCTACAATTGAAGAAATTAATTCTTTTGAAAATACATATATATGTATAGATTTAAGATTATAATTAATTCTTAAGAATTCTTTTAAATCTAAAAGCAAAGTACTATAATTCTCTTTAATATCTATATTCTTCTTATAATAAAGTGTTTCATAATCAAAAGCATCTTGAAGTAACATAAATCTATCTGATACTTTTTCCTTATTATATAAGTTAACTTTAACATTTTTATTTTCAAACTTATCAATAATAAATTTAGGCATATAATAACAATCTATTTGCTTTAAACTATCTACTTCTAAAAACATTTCATAATCATTAAGACCTATCGTAGAAGCAAAATCTAATCTTAAATTTTTAATTTTCAAATCATTCAATATATATATACTATATTTAAAAGTAATAAGTCTTTTAATAGTAAGAGTATCTATATTTGTATTCTCAAAAAGTTTTAATATTTTATTATAATTCTTTTTATAATATTTAAGAGTTAAAAATAATGAAGCATTATAAAACTCTAAACTATTAATATATTTAGTATCTTCTTTATCAATAGTTTTAAAGTTAAAAAGCAAAGTATTATTACTAATTGTTAGAACAATATATTCCTTCATTATCTACTCCTAGTATACAAATATATAATAACATAAAACAAAATAAAAAAAAATATGAAATTATTCAATTCCATACTTTTCAATCATTTTATTAAGTACTTTATAATTGATATACTTAAGTTCACTACTCATAGCTTCTTGAGCTTCTCCATCCTTAATATATATAAGTAATGGAGCACCAGTAATTTGATCCTTTATATTAGGAAATTTATCTTTTAACACAACTAAATAATCTGTTTTATCTCCATAATCAGAAACATTCCAATATAGAAAAACATCTAACAAATTTTTCTTTTCTAAAATACTATACATTTTTTTCTCATTATCATATATTTCATTATTACCAGTAAAGCCTACATATAAAAGAACATCCCCAGTTTCAGTTAATGCAAAATTAGCATCCTTAGTATTAATTTGTTTAATCTTTTGATCTAAGAAAACACTAGTATTTAATTTATTATTTCTATAAGTTAAATAGAAAGTTCTTAAATATAATGAAACTATAATAACTAATATTGATACAACTAATACAATAAAATAATTACGAGTTGGTATTTTTTTATCAAATAAATCTAATTTCTTCTTTAATTTCTTCATATTTCCTCCGTTATCCTACATATACATTCTAACACAATTCATTATTTTTTTCAAACTATTTATTTGTAGTAGAAAAAATTATTTTTTTATTATATAATTCTTTTTAGAGGTATTATTATGCATGAAATTTTTAACAAAGAAATAAGTTACATAAAAGATGAAAAGATTAAGAATAGTTTAAAAACTATGTTAGATTTATTACCTGAGTATTTCTATGAAATACCAGCTAGTTCCACTGGAAAATATCATCCAGAATTTACTTTAGGAACTGGTGGACTTGTAAGACACACTAAAGCAGCAGTTAGAATTGCTTACGAAATATTACAAAATCCATCTATAAATAATTTTACTAATGAAGAAAAAGACTTACTACTATTTGCATTAACAGTACACGATGGCCTTAAAAATGGTAAAGTTAAAGGAAGATATACAGCAGTTGATCACCCTATTCAAATGAGTAATTATGTTAAAGAAAATAAAGATAAATTAGAACTTACTGATGAACAAATAGATTTAATTTGTAGATGTATAGCCACACACATGGGACCATGGACAACAGACTTCAATGGAAATGAAGTATTAGAACCACCAAAAGATAAATATCAAAGATTTGTACATATGTGTGACTATCTAGCAAGTAGAAAATTCTTAAATATAAAATTTGAAAACAATGATATAGAATAAAACTGAAGAAAAAATTCTTCAGTTTTTTAATCATAAAATACTTCTTCTTTTTTAGTACCTACATAATCCTTTAGTTTTTTAAACTCTTTATTATTCTTAAATAGTTCTTGAGACTTACTTATATTACAAAAACTAGATATATATTGTTTGAAAGTACTTTTATCTTTCTTTAAAGATTCAATTTTAATTTTGATTTTATCTTCCATAAATAACTCCTAACTATTTTGAATATATATTATTTTATAATTATTCTTTTTAGCTATTGCCTTCAAGTCATCAGTAAGTTCACCTACTACAACTATAAATGTAGGTATCATAGTATGTTTATCAAGTCTATCTTTATTAACTTTGATTAATGTATGATCTTCATAAGTAGTAAATCTAAGAGAACCAACCTTAATTAATTTATCATAACCATAACAATTCTTTTCAAGATCAGATATATTCATACAAGCATAGTGTGTTCCATCATTAGTATAAGAACATAATATTTTAAAATCTTGATTATAAATAGTATAAATAATTACTCCATCATTTTGTTCCTTCTTAACTATATCAGGATTATCTATATATAACATCTCTATTTCATCTAAAGTAACAATTTGATCATTTATTATTTCACATCTATACTTTTTAAGTTTATTAAAAAAATCAATAACACTTATTAAATTCCTATTAAAATTACTACTCATAAGATTATCTATATATTGAAGATTCATATCAAAATCACTAACGTTAAACATAAGTTGCATCATAATAAATAGATTAACTTCTTCAAGAGTAAATACTTTCTTACCATTAACTTCAATATTACTAAGACTATCACTATCAAAAACATCACATAATTCCTTAATAGTAGAAAGCTCTAGCCATCCACTATTACCATTCTTATCATAACCCTTATTAAATAAATAATTACATAATAAATTCTTATAAACATCCGCATCTTTAACAGCAGATAACTCAGATATTAACTTCTTTAACAAAGATACATCATATGACGAAAGCTCACTTATCTTAGTAATATTCATATAATTTCCATAAGTAGCAACTAAATCTATTAAGTTATCTAACTCTTTATCATTTAAATTATTAACATCTACATCACTAATTATCTCTTTATAATAAGTAAAGTTTTCAATTGCTTTAAACAAAGACTCCTTTGTTTCACCATAAATAGATTTAAATATATTATAATACTTAATAAATAACTCTCTATTTCTATTACTCTTTACTATAAATAATAACGTAGACATATTAACAAAATTATATTTAGAATATTCTTCTAATAAATCATTTGATATAAATGAAAGCCTTTTATCAAATATTTCTAATGAATTAATATTATATATATCAGTACTTAATTTAACTTCTCTATCATATGCGGTAGATAATAAATCAGTTAATAATTTATTAGAAGTTTCTTTAGCTCTACCTTCTTCTCCTTTATGAAGTAAAGATATACCTATAAATAATGTAATCTTCTCAGGATTATTTTTAGTCATTATAGTTTTATTAAATAACACTTTAAAGAAATCAAAAATACTTTCATAATCAGTATTATAATCATACTTATCTATATTATCTAATAATTCACTATATATTTTATTAATTACTTTATAAAATCTATTATATGTTTCTATTCCATAATATGCTTTAAATAAATTTAAACATCTAGAATCACAATCTATTATTATTTGTTCTTTAGTACTTCTTTCAGTATCATTATTATATACAGGTACTATATAAGGAAGAACATAGTTTACATCAATGTTTATAAGTAACATTATTTGTTCAATACTAAGATTTTGTATTATTTTTATTAATCTTTTTGTATATTGATAACTCATATTATTACTTTTAGCATCATATCTAAATAATTTACCTTTAGCATTTAAAACACCCTTATTAATAAATATATTTACTATATCATTAATACTCTTATGCTCAACACCATCAAGTAATCCATATATTACATCTTGATCTAAATTACCTTTACTCTTTAAAGCAGATATATTTAAATACTTAATTAAATCAATATCATATTTTAATAAATCTATAAGAATTTCTTTACTTAAATAATTGATCATAAAAGGATAATTATTTATATATTCTCTTTGTACATCAATAGACATACTATTTAAAAGATTAAAATCCTCTTTAATTCTATCAACTTGTTTTTTAATATAATTTTCTCTAGCTTCTCCACTTATATACATATTATATTTTTCATTTTCAGCATATTTATTTTGTATTGACTGACTAGCATATTTAATAAATATAGGATTTACTACTATAACAAATTCCCATTGTCTATCAGTTAATTTATCTTTTATTTTATCAATTAATGCTTCTGTTGCTTTTAAATCACTATTAGAAAGCACAGTTATTACTTCTTTTAAGTCTTCCATATATAGTTTAGCTACATCATCAGGCTGATTAAAATATAATTTTAAATATGATGTATATTCTTCAGGATCTAAATCAAGTACATTACTATTCATAAAGAATTTATTACCACTTAACCAATCACTAACTAATGCTTTACGCGCTTCTACACTACCATATCTAAACATAGAAAGATTACTATTAAGTCTAGACTTTTGAAAATCAATTGGTAATATTCTTATTAATGAAGGATGATGAAAAAATAAGTAACTTAAAACTATTTCATTATTTTCAAATTCTTTAGTATTCAAGTATGCTTGTTCTATATCTTTTTCACTTTTATTACCTAAACTCTTAATGAAATCATTGGCTTTTTTTTGAATTTGTCTACTTTTCATCTCTTTAAATAGTGACATATATACACCTCTATTATAATAATTATTATAACAAATATTAAGTCAAAAAAATAGGTATTTTATATAAGAAAAAAACTAGAGAGTTTATCTCTAGTAAAAATTTATTATTTTTTAGTTAAATACTTATGATTAGCAGCTATACTTTTTATACCTACTCCATGAGCAAATGCAATTGTCGCAATTCCGCCACTAATCTTAATAACAACGCCTTCTCCAAATACTGTATGTATTACATTATCTCCAGCTTTAATACCATCACTAGTAGCATTATTATTATACATATTTCCAAGTGTTCTCTTAGGTCTATCATCAATTCTTACTGACATATTAGTTTTATTAATTAAATCATCATCTATTTCTTTAATAAATCTACTTTCTACTGTACCACTAGTTTTACCAAATAATGTTCTTTGTCTAGCACTTAACAAATAAAGTTTACTCTTAGCTCTAGTAATTCCTACATAGCAAAGTCTTCTTTCTTCTTCAAGTTCACTTGCACTTTCAAAACTTCTACTATGAGGGAATATTCCTTCTTCCATACCAAGAATAAACACTACTTTAAATTCAAGTCCCTTCGCAGAATGAAGAGTCATTAAATTAACAGCATCTTTATTCTCTTTATATTGACCAGCATCACTTACTAATAATATATTTTCTAAGAATGTTGATAAATCATATACACCACTTTCTTCAAAAGCAACAGCAACTGATTTAAATTCATTTAAGTTTTCTATCTTAGCATCACTTTCAAGTGACTTATCAAGTTCATACTCAGCTCTTATTCCACTCTTAACAAGCACATCTTCTATTAATTCTGATAAACTAAGTGTTTTAGCATCTTCCTGTAATTCAAGTATTAATTTTTTAAACTCAAATTCTTTTCCAGATTCTATCGCATCAAACATAGATATATCATTTTCACGAGCTTTATTTCGAATATTTTCTATAGTTCTAGTACCTATTCCTCTTTTAGGAGTATTAATTACTCTTTCTAAACTAACTGAATCATTAGAATTATATACTAAGTTTAAGTATGCTATTAAATCTTTAATTTCTTTTCTACTATAGAAGTAATAACTACCTATAATATTATATGGAATATTACTTCTTACAAAAGCTTCTTCAATTGTTCTACTTTGAGCATTAGTTCTATAAAGTACAGCAAAATCACTATATTGGTATCCATCATTCATCATTTCTTTTATTTTATTTATAACAAAAGAACTCTCTTTAATTTCATCTTCAAGTCTTATGTATTCAATTTTTTCTCCATCACCACTAGATGTCCATAGATTTAATTTAGTACCCTCGCGATTATTTTTAATTACTGAGTTTGCAGCCTTAAGTATTGTATTAGTACTTCTATAATTTTCTTCTAAAAGAACTACTTTAGCATTCTTATAATCTTTTTCAAAATTAAGTATATTTCTATAATCAGCATTTCTCCAAGAATATATAGATTGATTAGCATCACCTACTACAAAAATATTATGATACTTACTAGCAAGTAACTTACATAATTCATATTGAATACTATTAGTATCTTGATATTCATCTACTAAAATATATTTAAATCTCTCTTGATATTTTTCTAATATATCTTTACGTTTTTTAAATAATTCTACTGGTTTTAATAACAAATCATCAAAATCTACTGAATTATTTTCTTTTAATAATTTAATATATTTCTCATATACAAAAGATATTACTTTATCTTCATCTCTTAAAAATAATTTAGAATATTCTAAAGGACTTAACCCATCATTTTTAGCACTACTTATTCTAGATATAATATGTTTAATATCATAGTTAGCCGGATCATAAGAATTCTCCTTTAATATTCTTTTAATAAGTGCTTTAGTATCATCTGTATCAAGTATTGTTATATTAGATGTATACCCTATATCACTATAATTTTCTCTAAGTATTCTAAGTCCAAATGAATGGAATGTACCTATAAATATTGAGTCAGCAATAGTATCTATTTTAGCTTCAACTCTTTCTCTCATTTCTTTAGCTGCTTTATTAGTAAATGTTATCGCAAGTATATTATATGGACTTACTCCTTCATCAATTAATTTTATTATTCTTTCAGTTAATACTCTTGTTTTACCACTACCTGCTCCTGCAAGAACTAAACAAGGTCCTTCTTTATGGTTAACTGCCTCTAATTGTTTATTATTTAACATCATATTAATTACCTCTTAATCATTATAACATTAACACAACTCTTAGAAAAGCAAACATTCAAAATTCTTTAAAACTTTATAATTTTTTTATTTTAGTTCTACTCATCATAACAATATTACAAGATTTAAAAATTAACATAAATAATATTAATTAAATTAACATAAAAACATATACTAAAATTAAATTTCCATGGTTTTGACTTAACACCTAGTATATGTTAAATTACTCATCGAAACGTTAAGGACGTCATCTCATTATATATTTTAAATCTTATAAGGAGATGGTATATATGAAGAAAGATATACTTATAAGCATACTTTTAATTCTAATTATATTTATAATTACAATTAAAAACGCCTAACTCTCGTTAGGCCAAACAAATTTATGTGACGCCCCAGGGGGTACGTTTCACTAACAATAATATATCATAATTTATTAATTAAGTAAATTATTTTTAAGTATTTAAAAACAAAAGCAATTTAATACTTTTGTTTTTAATTTTCCACTAAATAATTACTATAAGATTTAAAATATGTATCACTTCTATAATTATCAATAAATGTTGCTGGAACATACATTTGTAATTGATATGAAGTAGCAAATGTATCAAATTGAGTTAACTTTGGTACGTCTGTATAGAAATAATAAGTTATTAAATTTGTACATCCATCAAATGCATAAGCTCCAATACTTTCAAGTGCACTACTCATATAAATAGTACTTATATTAGTTTGATTAGCAAATGATCTATAACCTATAGTCTTAACAGTATTTGGAATAGTAAATGTCATAGCAGTCTTTCCATTAGGATATCTAACAAGTATACTTGCATCTTTATTATAAAGAACTCCATTAGTACTTGAGAATGTTGCATTATTTGCATTAACATTTAAATTACTTATATTACTATTTCCATCTAAGAATCCATCCGGTATATCATTTAAATATTGCGGAAGTGTAAGCGTTGTTACATATCTATTTCCATCAAATGCATCAGCTGCAATACTAGTAACATTATAACTTCTACCATTTACATCTAAAGTATTAGGAATAGTTACAGAATTAGCATTTCCAGTATAAGATGTTATCTTAATTTCATTATTATTATTAAGTATATATAAGAAATCTGAAGAATATTGAGCACTTGAATAATTATGGTAACTCCAAGGTGTTGCATTTCTAAAGTCACTAAGAACACTAGAAGGAACAGAATAAGTAAAATGTGAATTATACCATAAACCTAAGAATCCTCTTTCATATCCTGGAAGTGCAGTAGAAGCAGTGTTTGGAACACTATTTACTTGCATACTTAACGTTGTTGTTGGTCCACCTTGATATGGATTATATAAAGCATAATCATTAATATCAGTAGTACCAGTACCAAATTGAATATATGAAATAGAACCACAACTATAAAGACAATAATCATCAGCAACAACTACACTATTAAATATAGCATTAGTTAATTTTTCACAATCAGCAAATGAATACTTACCAAGTCTAGTTAATTGATTACCACTAACTCTAGTAACATCAGTTTGATAGAACGCATAATCATCTATTAACACAACACTATTAGGAAGATTAACTATCCAGTTTTGTCCAGTAACTACATCTACTCCATAATAAGCATAAGTACCAATAGATACTACATCATAAGTAATACCACCAGCAGTTATCTCATTAGGAATTTCAAATGAAGAAGTAACATCAGGACCATGATATTCAACTATTTCCCAACCTGTTACATCAGCATTCATCATATTTTTAAGTGTAACTTCACGAATACTATATTCACCTATATCATAAGGAAGCGTACCAAATTTATAACTTCCAATTATATATCCAGTTGGATAAATATAATCTTTAACATTAGATGGGAATGTATTTTTATAAGCTTCTTGATAAGTAACATTTGAAGTACCTATCTTACCATCAGGAACATATATTCTAAAACGTTTACCAATAATAGTACCAACATTATAAAATGCATTACTTCCAACTCCGATCTTCATACCACTTGCCTGAGTATCAGCATTAGTTGAAGTAAAATACATTTGTTCCATACCAGTACATCCATAAAATGCACCTTCACCAATACTAGTAACAGGACCAGCATTTACATAATTAAGTGAAGTATTATTAGCATAAGCATAATTACCAAGTTCTACTAATTTAGTAGTAGTTGCTTTATAAAGTTTATTATTAAATAAAGCATATTCACCTATATAGTCAACATTAGAAACATTAAGTTCTCTTACACCTTGTAAATTATAGAATGCATAGTCAGCTATATATCTTAAATTAGTATTAACTATATCAAATGATCCACCACTACTCATAGAAGCCCATCTAAATGCTCTATCTCCTACTCCTATAACATCATAACTTTGACCATTCACTGTAAGAGTTGTAGGTATCAAATAAGTTGAGTCTAAATCAGCACCATGATATTCAACTATTTCAAGACCACTTATTGTTTCATTATCTTTAGTAGTGTATTCTCTTAATATAACACTATATTCTCCTATATTATATGGAATATTAGTTGATACATAAGTACCCATTATAGTTCCATAATCATAGAAATAATCTTTATATTCTTTTCTAAATGATGAAGCATAAACATCAGTTAAATAATCAGATGAAGTTGTTATAGTAGTTGTATAATATATACCACTTGAACTAGATAAATGACTATTTACATTATACCAAGTACTACTATTAGTAGTTCTTACAGTATAAGTAAACGTTGTACTTGCTCCAGCAGCCAAAGTTCCATTACTAGAAGTATTATTAAATACTATTCTAGAACTTGATGCTTCATATAATACATCAGTTGCTGTTTGAAGAGTTGTATTTCCAAGAGTAACAGATGTTGTCCATGCCTCTATATCATGACCTGAATTATTATTAACAGTAACTGTACATACATAAGTATATCTTCTATTATAACCATTGCCACTTTGACTTCTATTACATCTATCAGTAACATTAATATTTACATTATTAGGTGTTTTTACTTCTGTTGATGTAGTAGAAGGTCCAACATAGAACCTAATTCTATTATTAGTTAACGTTCCAACATCAGTAAATGCATATTGATCAAATGTTCTCTTTTCACTTCCAGGACTAAAGAATATTTGTACTAAATTAGGAAGAGCATACACAGCATTAGTATCCATTTGATATACAGAACCTAAATTTATTTTATATAGTGTATTCATATTAGCTAATGCATAAGAACCTATACTTCTAAGATTTGGTGTTTCTAAATATACAAGACCACCTTTATTAAATGCATAACTTCCTATATCAAGTAAACTATTAGAAGTAAATGACTTAATAGCAGTTATTCCTTCAAAACTATGTTCACCTATCTTCATTAATTTATCATTTATTATATCGCTTCCACCACTACCATTAACAGTAGTATGTTTAAATGCATAATCACCTATAGATATAACATCCCTAGTTACTCCATTAACCGTATATATAAGTGGAATATTAAATGTATTTGATATATCAGCTCCATGATATTCTATAATTTCCCAACCTGTAACGTCTTCGTTATTTCTATTTTTAAGTGTTACTTCGTGTATTGAGTATTCACCTATATCATAAGGTATTGGTGTATTTACATAACTTCCAACTATATATCCAGTTGGGAATATATAATCTTGATAATTACTAAATAATGCTTTATAGAATTCAACTTTATCACTAGGTACATATATTCTAAGTCTATTATTAGCATTAGTACCTATATTATTCATTGCAGTACTATGAACAGACATATTATCAGTATTAGTTGTTCCTATAAATATTTGTTCAAGGTTTGGATTATTACTAATAGCATTCTCACCCATTACTTGTATATTACCAAGGTTAACACTATATAACGTATCCATATCTGACATAGCATATTTACCCATTGAATTTAAGTTTGGAAGTTCTACTGTTTGAAGACCAGTATTATATAAACTATAGTCTCCAATAGATATTAAACTTTCTGAAGTAAGTGATTTAACTTTAATATTTTCAAGACCATGATTATCTATATTTATTAAGTTATTCGCAAGTAAATCTATAGTTTGATTTGATGAAGATAATGTATGTCTATAAGCATATTCACCTACTGAAATTATATTCATAAGTGGACTTGTCGAAGAGTAAACACTAAGTATTCCAATACTTAAACTTTGAGATGACATATCATAATAGAATGATATTTGTTTACTTCCTCCAGCTTCAATAGTTCCATTATAATCTTTACTTGTTAATGTCAATAAGTTGCCATTAACATTTTCATTAGCACCTGTATAAGTAGAACCCCAAGTAACACCAGTTGGAAGATTTATTCTAACTGTCCAGTCATTTATAGTAGCAGTAGTATTATTCTTAATAGTTAATTGTCCACCAAATCTATATCCACTACCATTTTGCCATGAGTTACCAGTTATAGTGGCACTTAGTCCTTCATCAGAAACTATAACATCAGGTATTTGATAACTACTAGTTAAGTCAGCTCCATGATATTCAATTATTTCATAAGCAGTTACATCTTCTCCTTGAGCATTCTTTTTAGTAACACCACGTACACTATATTCTCCCCAATCATATGGAATAGCTACATGTTTATAACTACCAATTATTGTACCTTTAGGATAAACAAATGCATCATTACCATCAAATAACTTCTTATATCCTTCTAAATAATCAAAACCTTCTGAGTCTGTTCCAGATGGAACATATACTCTAAGTCTACCATCTAAGTACATTCCCCAGTTAGTAAACACAGCATCTTCTCCAATAGTTAAGTCAATACTTTTACCATTGTTAACAACCTTAGTAGTTAAATTATTAAACCATACTCTACCTAATTGAGGACAGTTATAAAATGCCTTATCACCAATAACTTTAACAGTACCAAGATCCATTTCATAAAGAGTCGTATTATTCATAAATGAATATGGCATTATCTCAGTAACATTAGGAACACTTATATAAGTAATTGGATTTTGATAGAATGCATAACTTCCTATATAATCTAGTTTATTTGATACTAAAGTAGTAAGTTTTGTATTATAGAATGCATAAGAATTAATAGTCTTAACTTCACTTAAATTTATTTCAAAAATATTATCATTATAGAATGCATATGAATCTATTAATGTAACAGTTGAAGGTATTGTAATCTTAGTACCGGTACTTGGTGTATTTAAATTTCTATATGAATTATAACCAAGAGCTGTAACATTCTTAGTAACAGATGATTTAGTTATAGTATTTGGTATAACTATACTACTTCCTACTGAAACACTATTTATAAAATATGATATTCCATAACCATCATTATAATCATAAACAAAGTATTGTTTATTGTCACTTAATTCAGCATGATAATAAACATATGCTTCATTTATATTAGTTGTATTTCTATATGTTTCTATAGCACCTTGACTAACAAAGAACTTAGTTCCATTACTTGAGTCATTAAATGCATTGTTTCCTACTGTTGGAGGTATTTGTCCTTCAAACTTAACATATCTTGCATTCTTAAGTGCATTTGTACCTATACTTGTAACAGTAGATGGAATTGATAAGAATGTAAAATCTCTTCCATTACTTACACGACCTAAATTAACATTTTCAAATGCATTGCTTCCAATAGTAGCAAGTGTCTTAGAAAGTATTAAAGTCTTAATAGATGTCTTATCTTTTAATGTATTATTAGCAATTTTATTAATCGTTGTTCCATCACTTATAGTAGCATTTGCAAGACCTAAATACTCTATAGAATGCATTTCATCACTAGCTATATAAGTAAAGTCTTCATTTTCAAAGTATGCACTATTTATAGTATATATTATCAATTTCTTGATATTATATATATTTTCCGTTGTAGTAGTAGGATCTATATCATCAAAATATGCTTTTAATAATTTTTCTAATGATTCATTATTATCACGAATATATACATAGTATGAATCAACTTCTCCTTGTATTGGTATTACTGAATCTTCTGGAGCTCCTTGATTAATATCTTCACCAGTAAAGTTATCAGAACCACCTACTGTAATATTATTTGATGATACACCTCTTATAATTAATGTATTACCTGTATTAGGTCCAGTATAAGGAGTTGAATTAGATGGAAGCATAATTGAAGGTCCATTTAATACTCCAAGAATTGTATTTAAGTTATATACATATATTTGATATTTAGAGAATGAATCTATTAACTTCATATTTTGTAATTGTATTTGAGTAATAGTTCCATTATTTAAAATCTCAATATTTGTTGAACCATCTGCTCCTATAACATAACCCACTTCTACATTAGGTGCTATAGTTAAACGGGTATTTGATTCAACTATTACATCAACAGGTATATTACCAATCTTATTCTTAACTATTCTAACAGCTTCTAAAAGTACACCATCTTCTTCTTCATTTTGTATACCATTAACAGTAAATTCCTTACCAACAAATATATCATAATTTTGATTAAGTCCAACTATATGTATTTGACTCTTAGGAGTATTTATATATAAGTTTCCATCTACATCTATTTTACCACCAGAAGATGTATCTATCTTAAGCTTACCCATTTCTACAAAGTCATAAACCAAATCCCCAGTAAAATGTAAATTATATCCAGCAGTATCTAAATGTACTCTTCTTTGAAAATCAACACTTCCATCTATTGTAATATCATCAGCCAATTTAATCGTATCACCACTAAGAGCATTAAGAACAGCATCCCTAAATTGACTTTCATTTTCAACAAGCCATATTTGACCTTCACTAGCAAGACTAGCATCTATTCCTCTTTGAGTACAATAAACATTCGCATGTACGCTTACTGAAGCACCACTATATAAAGAAGAATTAACTGTTTGATACATACCATAATCTATTCTAAAATATCTATAGTTATTTTCATCATCATCTTTATCTTTATCTATTTCACCCTTAATAATTATTTGAGGTATTGTTGTTAAATTAGATACTGGATTTAAAGCATCAGTTTCTAAATTTTCAGGTGTTGGATTTAATGCAGCATATGCTTTTAACTTAGTATCATTAGTACTAGTTACTGTACTACTTAATACTTCATCAGTTATATCAATTACCCTATAATATAGGACTCCAGCATTAGACATAGTTCCATCAAGTGTAAATGATAAGTTATAATCTATATTTAATGAACCAGTATTTTTTATCTCAATATATCTAGTATTTTTAAACATATTACTTAAATCAGTTTCACGAACTACTGTAACAGTATCTCCTTCAGTACCTATTAAAGTGCCATTTTTATCATATTGATTAACTATATGTTCAACAGTACCAAGCCCGATCTCAGTACCCTTACTTACATATTCATTATAGAACCAACTATATGCATCATATATTAAGAATACACTAAGTACAGCAAGAACACCTACTTTAGCCATAATTCTAGGAGTCATATATTTAGAATATTCACTTTTAATACCATTTATTTTTTCATTATTTTTAGATTTAGCATTCTTTAAATATTTCTTATACGCATCTATATAAAGAGAACAAAAATTTTTAAATTTCCATAAATATAGCTTTAATTTTCTCCTAATTTCTTTTAAAAATCTAAAATTATAAATACTCTCTAAGAACCTATAAAAATATACAGACACTACTATTACACCAAGTATTTCATAATAATAGAACTTTCTTAGCTTTCTTTTAATTTTCTTAAAACAACGTTTACACTTCTTTTTAGCAACATGAAAGAAATCAATCATATAATTGACTATCGCACTATAAATTTTATTAATGCTATCTTTCATGTTTACTCCTATTCTTTATTTTTTATCTTTTTAACATCTTTTATTATATCTTTTATTTCAAAGAAATATATAAGTCCAAGTGGAATAATTATTATTAATGCAAAACCTATCTTAGTTTCCATTATCTTTTCTATTATACTAAATATAAAGAATTTATATATATATTTACCAAGCATTTGTTCTTCATAAACAGCTGGGTCATCAGATATATTTTTAAGTCCCTTAGTATAAAATATCCTTTTACCATTTTCTTTAGTTATTCCAACTATTTGATGAGTAACTATTTTACCTTTTAAATCTCCATCCATTCCTTTAAATGTAACTATATCACCTACTTTATAGCTATCCATCTTTTGTTCTTTTATAAGTATTACATCACCCTTTTTAAGTTTAGGATACATACTATTTGTTATTATTGAATAAGTTCTAAATCCAAATACACTTGGATTATTAGGCATAATTTTTTGATATGCAGTAAATATTACAAATAAAACTAATAATACTAATAAAATTATTTTAATAACATCTAATATTTTAAGTAATACTTTTTTCATATATATCCTTTCTATGGTTTAATAAACATTATTTTATTAACTTTAAATGTTGTTCCTTGTAATGCATTAGGTGCATCTATATCTATTTCTAAATTCCAATAATAATTAAGTGTTGAATTTGCTGATATCGTTACGCTCTTACTAAAATCAAAGAAATATCTATTATCATCAGTATTATGTTCTAATCTATCGCTTAACATAAATGAGAACATCTCTGGGTTAGTAGCACTTATCTTTAAATAATTCTTCATTAAGTTTATATTACCAGTTATTTCAGTAAAAACTATTTTAACTTTAGCAGCAACTTGATTTCTATTAGTAAGTTCAAATCTATATCTTTGTATTTTTCCTGGATACATCTCATCAAGAGTTAAAAGTGCATCATCACTTTGTTGTCCTTGAAGAACATATTGATTATTTATAAGAGCATATAATTTAACATCTATATCACTATCTGTTATATAAAAGTCTCTATTATATTCAATATTTTCTCCCAAAGAAGGCTCAGTTTGCATCCAAGCATATGTAATACCAAGAAGCATAATTACTATTAATATATTTAATATTATCGATATATTCTTTTTCATTTTTAACCCCCAAATGTAACTAATGTTGCATAACTCTCAGGTGATACTCCAACTACTTCAGCAATTCTTACGTATACACTTTGATATCCAGTAAATTGCCAATTTGGATCAGTAACTTTAGTCCATATAGTATTTTGATCATTAGTTGTAGCCCATTCCATTGTAGTATCAAGTCCAGTTATTGTATAGTTAGCATTTCCTGTTAATACTGGAGCAGCTAGTAATTCATTAGCACTACCGAATTTAAATAATACATTAACTATTGAAGAAGCAAGAGCATTCGTACAATCTACATCTCCACCTTCTAACCATATTTTTAAGTTTATTTGCATTCTTGAATTCTTTGGTATTGTAAATAAGACTTTATTTAAATCTATATTATCTGTATCACTAGTGCTTCTACCACCATCTTTAAAACTAAAGTCACGAACTAATTGATTGGTAGAAAATTCACTAGGTATATTACCAAAAGTAAATTTACCACTCTTTATAATTGCTTTAGTTGTATATGCGTCAGTAATACCATTTTCACGTGTTTTACCAAATATAATTGTTGATGTTGATGAACTTGATGTAGGATACGTAATAGCTATTCTAAGAGCATCCCAAGCAGGTCCAGTAATCTTTGTATCTCTATGTATATATACATGTTTTGGATAATCTTCAGTTTGTAAATAGAAGTTAAAATCAACATATCCATTCTCTATCATTTTAGATACACTACCATCACTTGCAGGTAACAATATAAATTCTGGATCTGTTAGTGATAAACCTTCATTAAAGTCAATTGTATAAAAGTTAGCTGCATCAACACTTGATACCTGTTTAAGTTCAAACTCATCGAAGTTATCTAACATATTATTTAAGTTTACAACACTTCTAGCAGCAGAATCAGGTTGTAGTTTGATAACTAATCCTTCAGCAGCACTTACTTGTATGTTAGAAAGATTAATTTGAGGATTTGATCTATCTTGAAACCAAGCATAACTTGTCATAAATAACACAACAGTAAAACCAATAAGTAATATAATTTTAATAATAATTTTCTTATTCATTAGTTTCCACCCCCAAACATAAGAATAACAGGAATAGACGCTAGTGTATCAGCAGTTTCAAAATATCTTACATACACAGTGGTATTTTTATCAAATGTAACCATATTAGTATATTTAGTATATGTGTTTCCACCATCAACTGAATACTCCATATGTTCATTTATACCATTTATTGTCATTGATAACTCATCAGTACTAACACTAGGAACATTATTATTTTCATCTTTAGCAAGTCCTAAAAATGATAAATTTATTTTAAATATTCCACCCTTTAATGCACTAACAGCATCTCTATCATTACCTTCTACCCATACTCTTACTTTAAGTCCAACTTTCTTCTCTAATCCATCTTCAGTATCTATTGATACAAGAACAGGATCTCCATTAGCCATCTTTGTTGAATATGAAGCTTTAATTTCATCTTTTAAAGTTGGTATTTCTTCTTCACTAAATGTAGTACTATTAGTAACTTTTATATATTTATAATTTTGACTATTATTTGAATCAATACTAGCACTATACCATCCATCACTTTCAGTTATTTCATAAGTTTTATTTGGTGCCCACACTAGTACTGGTTCATCTTCAAGTTCAAATTTATTAGTATCAGTATTAAAAGTATATCTAATAAATGCTACTCTAACAGCTCCAGCTATTAAATCTCTACTAAAATCGCCATAAGCACTTACTCTTACAATATCATCTATCTTTTTATCACTATCAGGATTTAATATTAAATCATCTTTTGAAATTCCACATTCGGGATATACAGAAGAATCATCCTCTAAAAACAATTTAACAGAACTATCATTCTTAAACCAAACATCAAACTCTAAATAATCTTCATTAAGAACAGCATTCGTAAAACTAAGAGGATTTCCTTCTTCATCTTTAAGATTAGCTTTATAAAATTTTATACCATTACTAGTAACCTCATTATTAAATCTAAACCCTTCACCTACATCAATATTAAAAGTATTTCCCCATCCTTCATTTCCATCTTCAGAAATAAGAATATTATTAGTTTTAGCAGTTCCAATATTAACACCTTCAAGATTACTATTGCTTTCATGAACAAACCAAGCGTAAGAAAAAACAAATATAGATACAACTATAGCTATAAGTTTATAAACTGTAACATAAATTTTCTTACTTTGTTCCTTATTCATAACTACCTCAAATATGCAAACGCATCTTGTTTATTCTTTCTATATCCTTTAAGAAGTCCCTTAAACTTCTTAATAATTTCTTTATCAGTTTTAAGTTCTCTTTGATGAGCCATTTTAAACTCTTCAGTAAGTATTTTCTTAAATTCTTTTTCAGAATATTTTCTATTATTAATCATAAAGTCATTTATTAACTTTCGAAGAGCATATCTATTAATTTTATCTTCTTTAAATGTCTTGTTAGAATCACTTTCATTAAGTATTACATAATCTAAGAAAAATGCCATATCCATTCTATTCTTAGTTTTTTCTTCATCTACTTTTTCATGAGAATCATTTACTTCTTTTTTATCTTTAACATCATATTGCTCTATAAATTCCCATAACTCCAATGCTTTTTGGAAGTTTGGATTTTTAAGAATAGTATTAGTTTTTCTAATTGGACTTTTTACAGGAGCAGCACTAGCAAGTTCTTTAACAAATGGTGTTTTTAAGAAATCAGCTACTACTAACTCAATCTTAGCAAGTCTTTGTTCAACACTTTCTCCACTAGATGATGTACCACTTAAATCTTCAAATGAATTTGTTTCCATATTAAGTGTTATTTTAACTTCATCTTTACCAAGCTTACTCTTACCATCATAAGTCATTATTCTCTTCTTCTTAGCATAACTTCCACTCGCAGTTGCTTCTTTTCTAAGTTTAAAGAAATAATTAAGGTTGTTTAATAAAGATATAACAAATCTATTCTCATAAATATCAAAACTTTCTTCTTTATTTACATTAAGTACTTTACTAGGTGTTATAGTTCCATCTTCACTAACATCTTGTATTAAATCAGTATGTTGAGCTAAATGTTTTATTGTTTCTTGACTAATTTTCTTAGCTTTCTCAACTGGAACTATTTCTTCCTCTTGCATAATGAATCTTTTAGGATTTCTAATAATGTTATCCAAATATACAAGAGTCTCTTCTATTTTATCTATCCAAGAGTAATCATACTCTACACTTTGAAAAGATGAATTAACAACTACTTTAGATTCATTAGAACCAATAAATTGTTCCATAGCTAAATTATCTGTATCATCTAATAAATTCAATAATTCGTTCTTATTCATCTTTAATCCTTTCTACATTGCTTTCTTAAGTCTTGCTAAATACTCTTTACATTCACTCATATTTTCTTTTCCAAATGTTTTATCTAAGAATTTAACATATCCATCTATCTCATCACGAATGAATGATAAGTTTAATTGTTCAAACTTTCTAAGTACTTTTTTGCAAAGTATATAATCAAATCCATCTATTTCAGTACCACCACATGCTACATATACTGGAATAAATTCTTTAATATGTTTTACAATACGGTTACCAAACGCAAGTCTAAAATGTTCAATAACATAATTATCCATATCTTCAAGTTTATTAAGTGTATCTTGGCTAACAGCATGCTCTTGTTTAGCTTTATTAAATAAGCTTTCTAAATAACTACTATTAATTCTAATACCATCTGTATCAGGAGCATCAAATGCTTGACCTTTATCATTAATATCTATTGGCATCGCACGGTCATATACCTTATCAGTAACCATGAATGTTGAGTCATCGTTATTAATTGTTCCTATATACCACATATTATCTGGTATTTTAAGTTTACCATCAGGTAAATGTTTAGGATCATTTGGCCATACATTAGGTACTAAATCTATTACCCATTCATCACGAGAAGGCATTTCTAATATAGATAGCATTTCAGCAAAATAGTATTCAACACGAGCTATATTCATTTCATCTAGTATTGTTAAATACATCTCATCGTTATAACTAGCTTCATACATAGCTTTTAATACTTCAGTTTCATTAAACTTTTTAGTAAACTCGTTAAAATAACCAAATAGTTCTGTTCTATCTCTCCATGAAGGTTGAACTGAAGCGATAGTTGCATCTCTACTAATAAATTTTCCCCAAGCATATGGAAGTGATGTCTTACCAGTACCAGAGATACCTTGTAAAATTACAAGTCTTGTTGCTCCAAGAGCTGCTACAAATAAACGAATGATTTTAACTTTATAATATAGTTTCATACGACTAGCAGCAAAATTTCTAAATGTGTCGCATAATTCTTCAAGAGTAAATGTATTGCCAAAGTTTTCAGGTGTCTTTCCTTCATACTCTTCATCAATTTGAGTTAACTTGAAGAAACGACTTCCATTAGCTGCTTCAGGTATTGCTTCAGGAGTACTTTCTTCACTAGTTTCACCACTAGTTTCACCTTCATTACCACTTTTAACTTCATTAGGTAAATCTATATTCAAAGCACTCTCTTGAGGTTTAAGACCAATCTGTGAAACCTTCAAAGCATATAACTCTTCTTTTTCTTGATTAAGTCTTATAACATCTCTATCAAGTTTAGCAACTTCTTCTAATAAACTTTCTTGCTCTACTAAAGTCTTTTTAAACTTAAAAATATTTCTAATTACTAAAAATACCAAATAGATAATTCCTGCTAAGAATGCAAGTATAAGTAATACTGCTAAACCTACTAATATCCACTGACCAACTGAAAATTCTCCAGAATATTCTTTTAATATCTTCAAATATGCTTTAAAGTTAAACATCTTAATAATACCTTTAACTATACCCATAAATATATTAATTATTCCAGAAAAGAATTGTTCGAATAAATCATATAAAAATCTAATATACGTTGACAATTCTTCCACCTCTATTCTTAATTCTATACTCAGTTTAATTCTATCATATTTTAAACCTAAATTACAAGGAAATACACTCATATTTATCAAAATAAAAAGAAGTATTTAAACTTCTTAATTTGTCTTTAATGTAAAATACCCAGGATTATCTACTCCACCATCTATGTGAGCATACTCATTGTTAATTTTTTTACTATTATACACAGTTCCAGCACCACCAACTATATTTTTAGCATTTGAAAACATACCTACATATTCTATTGCACTATCAAAAGTAAATTTATCAGAAGCATAAATAGTTTTAGCATTTATACCATAAAAAATACTATTGAAATATTTTACTTTTGAAGTATTAAAGCTACTTAAATCCAATATATCAGTTTTAGTGCTAGAAAACATATGACCCATATTAGTAACATTACTTGTATCAAAATTACTTACATCCAATATAGTTGCTTGCGTATTAGAAAACATACTACTCATACTAGTAACTTTACTAGTGTTAAATTTACTTACATCTAATGTTGTAGCTACTGTATCCGAAAACATACTACTCATATCAGTTACACTACTTGTATCAAAATTACTTACGTCTATAACAGATGCTGGACATTTCCAAAACATATTATTCATATATAAAACCATACTGGTATCAAAATTTTCTAGTCCTTTTATTTCAGTTAATTTTGTATTGTAAAACATTTGATTCATAAAACCAACGTAGCTTGTATCAAAATTACTCACATCAATTGATGTTAAATTTGTCTTTTGAAACATACCATCCATATGTCTAACTTTTTTAGTGACAAAGTTGCTTACATCTAATTCCTTAACTACAGTCCCCTCAAATGTACGTGAAAAACTATTAACATTGCTTGTATTAAAGCTGCTTAAGTCTATAGTTGATGCTTGACTATTATAATACATATATGAAGCAGAAATTATAGGCTTTTCATTTATATAAGTACAAATTTCACTAGTAACAGGATCAGTACTTGTTTTATCAGTTAATGTAACTCCCCATCCATCTTTAGTAATATTACTCCAATCATTTGAATTTCCCTTATATTCTTGCATATACCTATAAGTATACTGACCATTTACATATTCAGCACCTTGAGTAAGTTCTCCATCAAAAGTACAGTAAATTGCTTTAGGTGTATTAACCTTATATTCATTTACTCCCAAAACACCACTAAATTTCTTGTTTTGATTATAGTTTTGATCTGCACTTGTCTCTTTAAAAGTAATAGTAATTACATATTTATGAGTTACTCCACTTTCTATAGCAATATTCTTTTTAACAATATTTGCTCCAATAGCAGTCTCACTTAATCCTTCACATGCTTCTTCTACTTCACCATCTGCATTACGTCTTTCACAAGTAGCTGACATCACCATTTCATCATTAGTAATCTCATTAGAAAGTTCTTGCCATACTAAATTGTATGCAGTATCAAGTGTACCAGTATTTTTTACACTTACTTCTTTAGTAATAGATGTTCCTGGTTTTATATTATTCATTACTATTTCAGGTCCATCTGTATAAGTTAGCATTAATGTACCAGTTTCAACTACTTGATCTTTTACATCTTTATTAGTAATATTTGCTGAAAAGTACGCATAAGATAAACTTACAGTAGCAAGAAATAAAAATACTATTCCAATTCCAAATAACATTTTCTTTTCTTTATCTTTCATATTCACTCTCCTACTATAAAAGTATAACACTCAAATATTTTTTAAACAATAAAAAACTATTCCGAAGAATAGTAATTTATTTTATATTAACAAATCATTTAACTTTTTTATAATCTAGTAATAACATTATAAATTTATATAATTGATATATAAAGAATGCTGCTAAAGGTAAAATGATACATACAAAGAATCCAACTTTAGACTTTAAGAATGTTAAGATTGAACCTAAAACCGGTAATCTTGTTCCATTCCATACAGAGATAATATCTCCAGGAGCAACTTGTTGTGGATCTTCTCCAGTATTATTATCACCTTGAGTAACATAAGATGTCATGCCATTAACAGTAAGTACTGATTTAATACGGTGTGTCTTAATAATTTTTGTATTTTCTTCCATAGCGAAGAATGCGATTACATCACCTTCTTTAAGCTCACTCTTTCCATCATAAGCTTTAGTAATGATTAAATCGCCTGTCATAATTGTTGGTTCCATTGACCCTGTTTGAATATTTAATGGAACATATCCTAAAATCTTAGAAACACCTTTTTCACGAGATGTAAGTGTAATTAAAGTTACACTAGCTGCTAAAATAATAACAACCCAAATTATTACATCTAAAATAACTTTTAAAATCTTTTTTCCTTTCATATTACGCCTCCACTCTTACTATGCTGTTGCATTCTTAGATATTTGGATATTATAAGTAATATTAGAACCAGAAGCATTGTTTTCACAGTCGTAATCTTGTCCTTCAACCCATCCATATATTCTAATCTTGTTAATACCAGCAGCTAAGTTAAATAATGTTTTATATTCTCCATTAGCAGTATTTCCATCTGGAGTTTGAATATCAGGAGTTACTTGTCCAAAATAAGTATCAACTTTTGATTGATAATCTACTGCTGGATTAGCAGCGATTGGAGCCTTAATTCCATAATAATTTGGAACTATAGTTGTTGTATCGTAAGTTGTTTCACCATAGTTGTTTGCTTGTGCTACACCAGCAGCTGTATGTACATTTGAGTTTGGTTCCCAGAATATATTAGTAGCTCCACCAGCATTATGACTAGCAGCACCCTTTAATGCTATAGCATCAGCACTAGCACCAGTAGCAGCACTACCTTCATAAAGGAATGCAACTCTAGCAGCATTCTTAAGTCCTGTATTAGCAGCAGTAGCAACAACATCAGAAGAAGTTGTTAAATATACTGTAGTAGCTTGTGTAGTTAATAAGAATAAATCAAATGCTATAAAGTCTCCAGTAGTACCAGCTTTTTCAACAGATTGTTCAGCAACTAATCTATAACCATGAGCAGTACTAGCATCAGCCTCAATAGATCCTTTATACATTTTCATAAATCCAGTAGCAGTATCTACATCACCTATAGTAGAAACTGGTACAATTTGATTTGGTAATTGATTAGTATTACCAGTATAAGCATTAGTAGTAATATCAGTAGTTGAAATATTTGCCTTCCAGTTAACAGCATCAACAGAAACTTGGATACCATTAGCAGCACTAACATTAACATCAATGCTATCAACAGTAACAGTTGTATTTTCAGTAAACCATGCATAAGATGCAGTAGTTAATGAAATAGCAGTAACTATTAACATAAGAAATGCAGTAAGAATCTTTTTTCTATTATTATTAGATTCTTCATTGTTTTCTTTAACAACATTATTGTTAACAACAGGTTGTTCTGGCACTGTATTAACAGCAGGACCATTAACTACGTTGTTAACATTGTTATTCATATTTTCATTTTCCATAATTAAATCCTTTCATTTTTTAATCAGTTTTCTCAGTAATTACCATCGCCATCTTCATTTCTCCACCAATTATATCATCGATACATTCAGGGTCTTTTCCTTCAAGCCAAACAACTACAGTGTACCTGTCTATTTCACCAGGCTTAATGTTATTTCTATCTTGTTGCATAATTAAATGATTTGATAAAAACGATATTGTATTAGGTTCTGCATTACCATCCTTGGCCTTTTTAGCATAAACCTTACGTTCGCCATTAGTATAGATAGCCACTCTAACAGCTTCATCAACATTCTTTATAACAGATTCAACAACTATTTTAGTTTTATAGTTTACATTTTCTTTGCCATCATTCTTTACAAAGAATGTATAAGCGATATAGTTATCATCACTATGATCACCTTCTTTTGATGTTAAATCATCAAAAGGAATCCATCCTTCAGTGATATTATCCATATACTCTAATCCTTTAACTTTAATTTCAACTGTTTCAGCTGAGAACTCTGAATCAGAAGATAAAAGTATATGTCTTTCAGACTTAAGATTCTTATCTAACTTAATTGTAAAGTATCCATTACTATTAACTACATAAAGTATTAAATATAATACTGAAAAGAATAGTAATAATATTAATAAACCCATCTTAACTATTCTAGTGAATAATTTTCTTCTATATATTTTTTTAGCAGTTACTTTAACAGTATTATCCATAACTTCACCTACTTATAAATTTTATAAGTTTTATTGTCATTTTCTTCTACTATTATAGAATTAATAGTTCTTGAAAAATCAATAATACTTTTATAATTAGTAACTTCACTAGGTTTTAAAAATACATATTCTACTAAACCTTTAAGTTTAATTGATTTTTGTTCTAGAGTATTTAAATGATAAACACCAATCTTAACACCAGCATCTCTTAATTCTTTAACTTTAACATCTCTAGAAATAATCTCACTATATGGAACTAAAAACACAAAATGATTTAAAGTCTTAGGCTCTATAATATTAAGTAATTTAGTTACATTAGTTCTAAGTCTAAAAAATCCATTCGGAAGTTTTATGAAATATAATGTATTATGTTTACCAGAAAATACTTCTTTAATAACTTCAAAGCTTACGCTTTCAGCCTCAATATACTTAAAATCTATCGCAAAATTATATTTAATAAACGCATCATATACATGACGTTCATCCAAACCACTAAACTCTTCATTATCAAAGTGTATTCTAGATATTTTATAGTCTATTTTATCTAAAGTACCAACTATATCATAATATACTTTTAATGGAGACTTATTAAGTTCTCTAATACATTTCTTATTAGCCTTAACTTCTTTAGTAATATTCTTAATAATCTTAATATAATTCTCATTAAATAGTTCTTTTACTTCATCATCAAATATTGACTTATTCTTAACTTCAAATATCTTAATTATATCATCATAATCTATTTTCTCTTCAGTTAATGAATTAGAATATTCTTCTAATGCTATATTTAGAAGTATTAATTTAGCTACTAGATAATACCAATCAAATAACTTTTCATTATCAATTAAATCTAGGTAATCTACCACATTCTCAAAAATAAGTAAAAGCATTCTTTTTGGTACAATACTATCTACATCATATTTTAGAAATATCTCTGTATATTCTTCTAGAGCCTTATCAATGTTTCTATGTCCAAAAAAGAAGTCTTGATAGAATTTATCTATTACTATTTCAAATTCTTCTATATCTTTTGGATATGGAACTATCTCATCACGAATAAGTATATCTACATTTTTTAGAATGCATTTAGCTTTTTGTTTTAAAAAAACATCTGCTATGCACCTCATTATATCCTCCTACTCTATACATTATACAAGTTAATTATATACTAGATTTTTAAAAAACACAATATTTTCCAATTAAAAAGAAGGATTTTATCCTTCAATTATTTTATAAAGTAAAATTACGATTAAGAGATACCATTTTTCTATATACTTTAGCACTCTCAGAATCAGAAATAGCTTTTCCAAGTCCTACTACTATTCCATTCTTTTTAGTAGGATTTATCTTAGCAAGTTTAGTTATTTTATTAGCTATTAAAAATCTCATTATATTATCTTCTCTAAAGAATTTATGTGATATGGCATTATAAACATAATATGAAGCTTCACCATATCCAGTATCTTTAGAAAATAGTAACATTGAAACATCTCTTTTGGCTCTACCATTTACTACCTTAACTGGTACATATACATCTATATTAGAATATTCATCTACCATATAAACACCTCTATCATCATTTTACATTAATTTGATCTCACTTGTCAAATTAACTTTTTAATGTAAAGTATCCAGGAGTACTAGTTCCTCCATCAATAATAGCATATGTTTTATCAACATATGAACTATTATATTGAGTTCCGGCACCACCAACTAAACTAGAGGCATCACCAAACATATTATCACTTTAAGTTACATTATCAATAACAAATTTATCACTAGCATATATTGTATTAAGCTTACCAGCACTTTTAAACATATATGACATATTAGTTACTTTTGATGTATCAAAACTACTTAAATCTAAACTAGATACTTTAATCGCATAAAACATATAACTCATATCAGTAATATTAGAAGTAGTAAAGTTTTCAATTCCCTTTAACGAAGTAATATATTGACTTCCAAAAGCATAACTAGTATTTGTTACATTACTTGTATCAAAACTACTTACATCTAATGCAGTTGCTTTAGCATGAAGAAACATACTATACATAATAACATAAATGTTTATACTCACAAACAACTTTCTATTATTTCTTCTACTTATCATAATATCTAAACATACTATAACATTATTAATTAGTTTGGCCAACTTTATTATTGAATAAACCATTATATATGATATACTAATTATGATAAGGAGTTACATATGATAGTACATTATAAGAATACTAACGAAGAATCAAAACTAAAAATCATAGAAGAAGAAATTATTAAATCTATAAACCCATCATGGAATAAAGATGAAATAATTAGATATGTATACTTATATGTAGGAAAATATATATCTAAAAATGTTAGTTTCTTCTATTCATTAGGTAGAAAACTTGATAATAAAAACTATGATTATAAGAAAATTAAAAGTACTTACGAGAGTAAACAAATAAGAAATCTATCTGTTATATGTAAATCAGCAGCTATAGTATTACAAAGAATATATAAAAAATTAAGCATTAAAAGTAATTTAGTTGAAACTACTCAATTTAATCCATTTATAGATGAAGAATCTAATGAAACTCTTGAAGTACATCATTGGTTTTTAGCAGTCACAAGTGATAATGATAGAATATATTTTTTAACTATCGTACCAGACTTATTTAATATACAATTTAATATGAAAACAGAACACTTTGCTAATAATATAACATATATAAGAGTTAATAAAAAAGGCGAAGAAGAAATACAATACAAAGGTCCTGAAATTAAACACACTGTTTTAAGTGATGAAGAATTAACTCGTATTGATGAAAAAATTGGTTATATCATTCCATATACAGTTAAAGAAGGAAATAAGCAAAAAAGATATGATGGATACGATAATATATTTATAGAAAATCTAAGAACTTATGTAAGAAAAAACAATTATTTAATGGAACTAGGATACGACACTGATTTCTTCAAAGATATAATGAATTATAATGTTAATAACATGTTAATAGAAGAATACTTAAATACTAAAGATTTTAGTATGGAAGAAATAGATAAATGGATAGAATATATAAAAGAAAGAGCTACATTCTATGGACATAATCCTAAAGATGATAAAGATGTAAATGGTAAAATAATAGCTCTTAGAACATCTCTTCAAAACAAAGATGCAAAAAAATATAGAAACTTAGTTGGACAATTAGGAATCAATTTTGTAGATGAAAAATACAAAATTGTTAAAGGTGGCTACTGCTCACAAGAATATCTAGAAAAGAAATTTGAATATTTATTTCCAAAATTCTTTAATTTTAATGAGAAGTCCACTCCTCTAACAGAAAGATTCACAGGATTATCTGAAAAATTAGACTTTATCGATATGTTTATTGAAAATATGTTTCCAGAACTAAGAGAAGCAAAAGCAAGTGCTGGAATTAAATTAAACCCAAAATATTCTTTATATAGAAATAGAATTCAAAGATACGTAATTTACTCTACAAGAAGAAAACAATATGATATTATATTTTCTATTGATAATAGTAATACTTATTATTATTTAGATCCTGTTAAAGGAATATTTAAGAAACTAAATAACTTATTAAATTTAATTAGTGATGAATTTATAGTAGTAAGTGATGAACTTAGAAATAGAATGCAAGAAGTAGAGAATATTGAAGAACCACTAACAAAGACTTTATAAAGTCTTTTTAATTTAACAAAAAATATTATTTGGAATATATTACTATGAAAGTGAGGTTATATGAAAAAGATAATTCTTGTAGTAGTAACTATATTTTTAATATTTATAATTGCTTTTTCTTTTAAGAAAGAAGAAAGTAATAAAATTGTAGTTTCTGAAGTAACACACTCTGTATTTTATAGTCCTTGGTATGTAGCTCTTGAAAATAAATATTTTGAAAGTGTTGGTCTTAATATTGAAGTAGTATTAACTCCAGGTGCTGATAAGGTAGCTTCTTCTGTAATATCAGGAGATGCTAATATAGGATTCTCTGGACCTGAAGCAACTGTTTATGTTTACAACAATAGTAATGAAAAATTAGTTACTTTCGCTTCTCTTACTAAAAGAGATGGTCAATTTATAGTAGGAGATTGTAAATATAAAGATAACTTTAGTATTTTAGACTTAAAAGGTAAAAAAGTATTAGCTGGAAGAAGTGGTGGCATGCCATTACTTATGTTTAAGTATGCCCTAAAAGAATCAAATATTGATGAAAAAGATGTTATCATAGATACATCTATAGACTTTGCATCTCTAACTGGTGCATACATAAGTGGTCAAGGAGACTTTGTTAATCTTTTTGAACCAAATGCTCTAAAAGTAGAAAAAGAAGGATCAGGTTGTGTATTATCATCCCTTGGTAATGTATCAGGTACAGTTCCATATACAGCATTCTATGCTAAAGAAAACTACATTAAAAAGAATAAAGACGTAATAAAGAAATTTAATGAAGCACTAAATAAAGGATTAGAATTTGTTCATAAAAACGATCCTAAAACTATAGCTAATGCTATCAAAAATCAATTTAGTGATACTTCTATTGAAGACCTAACAACCATAGTAGAAAGATATAAGAGTGCTGACTCTTGGTATAAAACAACATACATAAATAAAAAAGACTATAATAGACTATTAGATATTATGATTTATGGTAAAACAATAGATAAGAAAGTAAACATTGATGATTTAATAACTAATGAATACAACTAATATTTTAGAAGTTAAAGATATATCTAAAACTTATCATACTACTGAAGGAGAAATAGAAGCCCTAAATAACATAAGTTTTTCTATTAATGAAGGAGACTTCATCGGACTAATAGGTCCATCCGGATGTGGTAAAAGTTCAATATTAAATATAATATCTAATCTTGATAAAAACTATAACGGAAACGTAAATATTAAAAATGGTATAAAAGTTTCATATATGCTTCAAGAAGATGCATTATTTCCATGGCTTACAGTTCTTGATAATGCCCTACTTGGTCTAAAAATTAAAAATAATCTTACTAAAGAAAATAAAGAATATGCATTATCGCTATTAAAAAAGTATGGTCTTTATGACTTTATTAATAAGTATCCAAGTTCATTATCAGGTGGTATGAAACAAAGATTAGCTCTTATTAGAACACTAGCTATGCATCCAGATATATTACTTCTTGATGAACCATATAGTGCTTTAGACTATCAAACTAGATTAAAAGTTGGAGATGATGTATTTAAAATAATAAAAGAAGAAAATAAAACAGTTTTAATAGTAACTCATGATATCGCAGAAGCAATATCTATGTGTAATAAAATAATTGTTTTTTCTAAAAGACCAGCTACTATTAAAACTATCCATGAAATAAATTTATCTAATAAAAGTACACCAATTAATAATAGAGATGCTAAAGAATTCAAAGATTACTACAAACTTATCTGGAAGGAAATAGATAATAATGAGTAATGAACATAAAAAATATTTAAGAAAGTTAAAACTAAATAGTCTTCTAATATCTATTACACAAATTAGTATATTTATATTTTTTATAATCATTTGGCAATTTTTAGCTAGTCATAATTATATAAATTCTTTTATTACTAGTTCCCCATCTAAAATATTAAGTACTATCTCTAAACTTTATATAGAAAATAATTTATTCATTCATATATGGATAACTATAAAAGAAACTATTATTTCTTTTATGATAACCACCCTTCTCTCTATTATTATATCTATAATTTTATATGAAAGTGATTTTCTATCTAAAGTAATTGATCCATATTTGACTATATTAAATAGTCTTCCTAAAGTAGCATTAGGTCCAATAATTATTATATGGATTGGTGCTAATCAAAATGGTATTATTACTATGGCAATATTAATATCTATTATTGTTAGTATTCAAACTATATATAATGGTTTTATAAACACTGATAAGTTAAAGATAAAGTTATTGAAAACTTTTAATGCAACTAAAAAAGATATATTATTTAATGTAGTAATACCATCTAATAAGAGTACTATTATTAATACATTAAAAATAAATATATCTATGTGTCTAATAGGGTCAATGGTGCAATGGAGAGAAAATATTTTAAAAATTTAAGATATCTTATAAAATATCTCTATATCATTATCAGTTACCACAACTTTATCAACAATATGCATAATTATTATTCTTTTTTCTTCAAATGCCATTTTATTCCAAGTGGTTTGTAGATTTCTTAACATTTCTAATGATCCTCTATTATGCTCTTCATTATTTTTAGCATTATCAATTATCTCTAATATTGATTTTTTTTCTTGTTCTAATTCTTCAATTTTCTTTTTAGTGTCAAGAACTGCAATACCATCTGAAATAAAATTAATTAAGTTATTGATTTGTAATTTTATCTTTGATAATCTTTTTTCATATTCATTAATAACATCGACTTGTACAATTTCGTATTTTTCTCTAAACATTTTTTCATCAAGTGCCATTGAAAATAAATTTTCTAATATTACATCTTCAATTTCAAATGAGTCCCATCTTTTATTTTTGCAATTAGGGTCTTTAATAAATTTTGGTTTGCTTTTTTGTTGAGAATAGCAATAACAAATCAACCTTTTTCCCCATTTTTGATATCTATACTTTGCACCACAATGTCCACAAAATATTTTTCCTGATAACAAATAATGACTTTCGGTTCTTGCTTTACTTCGTAGTTTATTAGTTTCTATTATTTTATTATATAATTCTTCTGATATTACCGCTTGATGTTTTCCTTCAAACTCTTGATCTTTATATGGTACAATACCTAATGTTCTTCTTGAAAGTATCCTTTTTTCTATCATACTTTCATCCATGCCAACTATATTACTAATTTTTACAAAACTATAACCATTTAAATAAAGATTTATCATTTTATGTAACAACTCTACTTGTTCTGGTACAGGAATTAAAGTTCCTGTATTTTTATCATAGCTATAAGGAAATGGATCTTTGCCTCCACCTTTCCAATATCCATTTTCAGCTCTTTTTTGTATACCAATTTTTGTTCTTTCAAGTATTGTTTCTCTTTCAAGTTGTGCGAATATTGATAAAATACCAACCATAGCTTTGCCAAATGGAGTTGTAGTATCGAAGTTTTCTCTCACAGAAACAAAACCAACATTATATTTATTAAATACCTCTTCAATTAAATATAAAGTATCTTTTTGACTTCTTGATATTCTATCTAGTTTAAATACAATTACACAATCAATTTTATGAGCTTTTACATCTCTTATGAGTTTTTGAATAGCTGGTCGTTCCAAGTCTTTACCACTATAACCACCATCTACATAATATTCATACTCGGTAAATTCTTTTGCTTTAGCATAGTTTAATAAAAATTCTTTCTGTGCATCAATCGAATAACCCTCTAATTGAATATCAGTTGAAACTCTAGCATATAATCCTGCTTTTATAATAATCACCCACCATTATAAAAACTATATTTAACAATTCTTACAATAAACATTCAATTAATAAGTTATTTTTTTGATAAAAATAACTTAAAGTTTTCAATATTATAATTATTTTTACTATATATATTTTTTAATTAATTCATATATTAAAGGTATTTTTATAATAATATCTTTTGGATTTATAATTTTGCCTTTAGAATCATAATTTATTACTCTATTAATCACTATTATACTCACCTCTATTTAATCCTATTTCAATTTAATAAAAATTATTCAAATATAATTCTAAACATACAAAACATTAATTATATATAAAACATACAATACAATATAACCTGTTTTAAAATTTTTATAATAGAAATATTTATAGCTTTTTATAAGTAGATAACAAAACAAAATGTAGGAATTCATTAGATTATTTATCAATATTCCTACATTTATAATAAATTTAAAAAATAATTAGTCTTCTAAAATTGTTATTTTCTTTACATTAGATAACTTAGCTGGTTCACTTGGAAGCATCACATCAGATGATATAATAGTTATTTTTTGATTAACTTTTAATTTTTCTGCCGTAGAATCTTCATTATTATATATTATTTTAGTATCTTTATTTATTTCGAATTCATATTCAGTAATATATTCTTTTTTATTTTTATCATACTCTTCAACTAAAACAGTATATACATTATTATCTACTGTTACTTCCTTAATTCTAGCATCAAAAACTATTTCTTTATCTTTTAAAATATAATTTGTATATATAAAATATCCCAACCCTAGAAGAATAACAACAGCTACAATTATTTTTACTATTAAATCTTTTTTCATTTCCCTCCTCATTTCATTAATTAAATTTATATTAAAGGAATCTATCCCAATAATATCTTCCAGTATTAGATAGTATTTTAAAATGTTTTTTTATTTGTGAACTAATTAATTTTGCTTTTTTGTTTATTGGAGTCCCTTCATTGTAATATGCTTTTTTTGTTGATCTAGTCATCATATCAGAAAACAAAACAGCTCTATCTTCTAAATAACTTTGTCTTGAATAATACGATATAAAATAAGCATCATTTGGATTTGAAAAATTAAAATCATAGGTACTATCACTAGAACCATATCTAAAACCTTCAGGATTATAAGACTTCATTATTTCTTCCAAGTTTAATGTTGGATTTTTTTGTCTCATATAAATATCAATATAGTGCATTAACTCATGATGTAAAGTACTCTCAAATAATTTAGTGCCATCTGTTCCGATAGTTACTGTTATATTACTTTGACTTCTACCATCTGTCATTCCTGAATAATTTCCATCTATTTTATTTACCATGTATATCCTAAGTGAAACATTATTATCTTTCATTTCTTTAAAGAAACCATTTGGATATTTTTTTAATGTTAATTCTACTTCTTTTAAATATTTATTTATCTCCTTATCATCATATAATTTTTCAGTGTTTATAGAACCACCAATTAAATAACCCGCATTTTCATCCTTATATACAATCTTAACTGAATATTTATTTTCTAACATTTTTCTATATTCATTATTTTTTTCTGCTTGAGTCTTTTCTACAACAGGTGGTTTTTCTTCAGGCGAAATAGTATTTTCATTATTATTGTTTGTATTATTATTATTTGTATTAGTGTTTGTTTTAGGTTTTTCAGTTTTAGCATTAGTTTTTTTATTTTCTACTTTTTCCCAAACAGCATAAAGAATTGTGTCTTCCACAAGTACTGCTTTGTTATAAATTGGAGTTTCGTTTTTATCAACCCAACCTTTGAATTTATAACCATCTCGTATTGGTTCTTTTGGAAGTATAAATTCAGTGTCTTTATTTATGGTAATACTGTTTATTTTACTTCCACCTTTAGTATCGAATGTAATTGTTATTGTATTACTAATTTCATCTTTTTCCCAAACAGCATAAAGAATTGTATCTTCTGTAAGTAATGCTTTGTTATAAATTGGAGTTTCATTTTTATCAACCCAACCTTTAAAAACATAACCATCTCGCATAGGATCTTTTGGAAGTGTAAGTTCAGTACCTTTGCCAATAGTAATACTGTCTATTATACTTCCACCATTAGTATCAAATGTAATTGTTATTGCTTCTTTTATATCTTTTTCAACATCATTCATATGGCAAACATATTTAGTCGTTTTTAAAACTGTTTTAATTTTACCATCAGAACATTTATAAGTATTTGTAAATATTCCTTTATCTTTATAAACAGTAGAACCATCATTATAATAATCTCTAATTTTAATTATAGGACTATTATTAAATGATAAAGCAACTATAAAATCTAAAAATATTAAACCAACTATAGAACATAGTATAATAATTATTCTTTTTTTCTGCTTCATTATACCTCCTCACAAATAATAAACTAAAGGCGATTTACTCCATATATAATAACTATATCATGATTTTTTTAATTCACAAAAATTTTTTAATATGGTTTTATATATATCAATATAACAAAAAGAATGATATAAAGATCATTTCTATTTATGATCATATTTCACACATTATGTATAATTTAATAGTAAATTTTTTCAAATATTCATAGAAGCTTATCAAAAAATTTTAACAATTATAATATACTTTTATTAACTTTAATTATAAAGATTTATTAATATGAAATATCACTTTTAGCTACCTCTATTACAGGACGAACACCAACTAAAACGTCAGTCCTTTGTACTTCTATACTATGAACACGTCTTGCCGTAGCATATATTATCCAACTATGATTTGACATAGTATTTCTTGGAGTTTCTAACCAATATCCATCAAATTTAGAATTATCTTTTTTTGAAAAATTAGTATTCTCAACAAGATAAAGATGATTATCTAATTCACCATTTTTCCAAGTTGGAATATAAAAATCAACAAGTTTTTTTACTTCTGCTAGTGTTAAAAATCGTGCCGCATAATTCGAATAACTAAATACTTCAGGAAAAGAATGTCCGTCTTTTGTGCTAGTAGTATTATATTCATTAACTATCTTTCTTTCAGTATTTGATAAACGAACATTATTCCATTGACTAGTAGTTGGAAGTTGTTCTATTGCATCTCTAGGTCCGTGCCAATTTTCTTTAGAACTATCATATGGATAATACTTTACATTGTCAGGCTTTCCTTCACTAACGTTATTATAATAAATTAAAACAGCTATGTTACTATTTTTTTCCATATCAGTAACATAATAAAATCTTTCTGTATTTGAATCATAAATTCCATCACCATTCACATCACAGTCAAACGCATCACCAGATGAAAGGATATTAGAGTTTCCTAAAGAGCCATACGTAATAGTAGAAGAGCCTTTACTACCACCCTCTTTATAACCCATTCCAGAACAATATCCACCTAAACATTTCTCTGTATGAAGAAGTGTTGCTCTTTGACATATTGGCATTTTATAATGAATTTGAATATCACCCAAAACATTTGGAATAATTAAATTATTGTTTGTATATTGATAGTCATTGCCATTATGCAATAACTTATTATTCATAAATATCTTTATAAGATAATCTTCTTTACTTGGAATATTTAAATTTAATGTATCAGTTTCTATTATCTCTGTAGGAAATTTATCACTATTAGAAATATTATAATAAGTAATATTAAAAATTCTTCCAAATTTAAAGTTTAATACAAATTTATTTTCATTATCATTAATATTTGCACCATTTTTATATGACACCTTTATTTTTAATGTTTTTTTAACTCCTAAAGAGCATTGATTATTATCACAAATTTTATCTTTTAAATTATAATTTAAAAATTCGAATTTTAAATTTTCATTATCAATTGATGCATCACTTATTCCCATAATAACATTACCTAAATTATAAACTTCGACATCGTAAATAACATAGGAATTACTACTATTTAATCTAATACTACCAGAAATATTAGAAATATTATAATCTTCATAATAACTAGTAGCATCTTTTACACTTTCAACCACCGCTTTTGTCACTCTAACATCTTTATCTATTCGCACAGTAGCACTTATATCCTCAATTGCTAATTCATTTTGAAAAGCAGAAAATCCAACACTTAAGAATATAACAGTTACAACAACTATTATAAAACCAAAATGAATTAAATTATTATTTTTTTTAATTTTTCTTAGTTTCATGCTTCTTATCACCACCATTAATGTCATTTGAATTTACTATATATAAATATAAATTATTATTATTAAGAATGTAAAACTTTGACATTTTATGGTCTTTAACATTATAAAACATGATTGGAGAACGTAAATTATCTCGAACATCAACTAATTCATTAAAGCTATTAATTATTAAAACGTTGTATTCTTTTTCATCAGGAAACGTTGCTGTTTCTACTATTAAACGATCATATTCTTTTAATATTTTATTAATAAATTTGTCATACTTGCTTATTGTTTTAGTATATTTTTTTATTATCATAAAAATAAAGAATAGAAAAATAAGCGATGTGAAAAGAAAAGTTATACCTACAATAAATATTAGATATCCATTAATAACAATGTTTTTTGATGTAATGTATTTATCTATACTTTTATTTATTTCCTGTGTATTAAATTTTATTTCAATAGCTTTTTGCGATAGTGGTATTTGAACTGATATTTGTGCAAATGTTGGAATATCTTTATATTTGGAATTAACATTATTATAAGTGTTTAAATACACCTCCAAATAACTTTGTGAATCAACACCATATTGAGATTTAAAATTCGTTGCAATATTATTATAATATTCATAATTAATATTAATTTTTTTATCTAAATTATATAATGTTCCATTATTTTTTATAGAATCAGAAGTTTTAGGAGCTAAAACATATTCTTTTTCATAATACTTTGTTTTTGTATCATTATTTTCAATAATAAGTTTAGCCACAACTTCATAATCAACAGAACTAACTAAATTATCAAAATTACCATTAAATTGATAATTAAAATCAAGCGAAATGTTCTTAATTAAACTAGCTACATAAGACATATTAGAATCTAAACATTCTTTTTCAAAGAAATCGTTATCTTTTAAGCACACAGAATATTTAACATTGCCCTTTTCTTGAAAATGTAATTTTTCATCACTATTAATACTTAATGAGTTATTAATAAATTTAAAGCCTATTATAACAAATAAGCAAAAAAAGAACATACAAAGACTAAATCTCAATAAAAGATTTTCTTTTTTAATGTTTTTCCCATTCTTTTTATTTTCAGTACAACGTACATCCTTTGTCACTTTTACCACCTCTCATTAAGTAATACAGTGGGATATCCAATTAGTGGAATATTAAGCTTAACAATTCCAACAAACATATTCTCTGTAACTTTATATTTATCATAATCGTTATTAGCATCACCCTTAGTATATATAAAATATTCATCATTATTTTTTACAATTCTATAAATTCTATGAATAATCACTTTTTCATCATACTTATATGCTAGTATATCTCCAACTTTAATTCTATTATATTTTTTATCAACAATAACTACATCACCTTTTGATATTTTTGGTTCCATAGAACCACTAGCAACTGCAATTGCATAATATCTAAAATATCCAGATACTACATAAATTAACACGCAACTAAAAATAATTAAAGGACAAAATAATAAAAGTTCTTTTTTACTCTGTTTATAATTTTCAAAAGTAATATCTTCAGTTCTATCTTTTTTAAACCAATTCTTTATCTTTATAAGAACAATCAACGGAAAGATAAGAAAAATCAAAGAATAAAGATATTCATTAGGATTTGGTATTATAGGAAGAAAATATTTATACAAATTCATAATTAACAAGTATACAATTCCAGGTTTATAGCCAAGATTTAAACTTAAATATGAACACAAAATATTTTCTGAAATTGATGGCAAAAGCGTTAACGCAATTAACAAAAAAGTATCCTTATTAAAATTAATTGAATGTGCTGAAAAAGGTACAGCATTATCAATTATAATAAAGAAAACACATGTAATTATAATCAAAATTTTTGACTCACTGGACTTTATTAAAAGTTGATATCTCAAAAGTTCTTTTATAAAAATATAAAATATTATAGGAAAGATTATGTTACGAAAAGAATTTATAGTAAAATAATTGGCATTTTTAGCAAAACCTATTAAAATACCAGATAAATAATAAAGTAGAAAAAAAGCTATCAAAATAATAATAATCTCTAAGATAATATCTTTACTGTAACGATGTCTATCTTTTTCAAATCCAAAAGTAAAATATACAATAACCATGGATAATAAAAGTACAATATCTAACCCAATTTGTCCTAATATTTTAAGTTTTAAACTGCTTAAAAGTAAAATAAAACTAAAAGTAAAGATAAATAATATTATTTTAATATAGCTTTTCTTCATTATTATCTCCATTCTTTAAAGAGACAAATATGTTTGAATATGACATTTTCAATCAACAGAGCTGTAATTTAAAGTTATATTGCCAAATGCAACAGTAAAGTCTCCATCAGCTCTATCAGCACCAGCTTCATATTCTAAAGTAACTGTAACTAATTCTCCATTACCTTTAGATAAAGCATGACCTGTAATAGAAGCTTTGCCGGTTGTTGTTTCAAGTTCATTTCCAACTTTTATTTTTACAGAAATTTTATCACAAGCTTTTTGAACTAAAGCATCAGTAGTTCCTTGCCCTGCTGTACAAATTTTAGTAGTATTTTGACCAATGACATTACTAAAAACTATACTTTTTAGGTAAGCATTCAATTCTCCAGCATTATACGCATAAAACTTATATACAACTGATTGTCCAGGCTCAGTAAATGTTGCACTTAACTTTGAAATAGTTGGATCACCACTATTATCAATAACACCATTTGTTGTTACTAATGAATTAGGGGTAGCAGTTGGTATAATTTCAGCAATTTCCATTTTATCTTCTGCAGTAGAAAAATCTACATTCAATGTACTACTATCTGGTTTAACATTCGCACTAGTTTGAATGTTTAAAACACTAGAAAAAGCGGCAAAACCAATTGATAATCCAACAATACCAATAACTAAGGCAACGATAGCTATTATCTGTATTTTTCTATTCTTCTCCATATTTTATCCTCCTACTATTAAAAATTATATCATAGTCATTATTTTTAAACAAGTATCAGTAGAAAGTTTTGTAATTATCAAGGGAAAATTTCCGAAATAATAATTAAGATACTAAAAACCTTAGAAAAATTTTGCTGTTATTTTATATTTTTTAAAAATTAAATACATATTAATGCCACTTCCTATCTTATATATTTCTACCATTACAGTATGAACAACATATTTTTACCATAAGTTGTTTTATTTCATTGTAATATAATATAAGTATATGAACTACTTTTGATTTTCTCCCCATATATGTTATGGCGGAGTTATTATGGGAGAATTTCTAACATCTAAAGCAGGGATTGGATATTTAATATTATATGGTTCTCAAGTATTTAATTTAGATTTGGTAATGACTGGTATATTCTTATTGACTATTATTTCAATAGTTATGTATAAAGTTATTGAAAAGATAAGTAAAAAAGTTAACAAAAGTTAACTTTTTATTTTGTGATACCTTTCCAATTAACAAATTTATCTCTAAAAGTATCTGCATATTCAGTTTTAATAATTATTTTATTATCAACTTCTTCTTTTTCTTCTACTACTATAGGATTACAACCATCTTTTTCTACACCTATTTTATCTATATGAAATAAACTAGCACAATTTTCACATTTTAAGTATTCACCTTCTTGAACAAAATATGCTCTTGGAGAAGGATTACATGCTTGACAAGTATTGAATGCAATTCTTACTACTCCATCAGTGCCACGTACTACTATAAACTGAATAATAACACCATTACTATCATAATTAACAAATGTAACATCACTAGTAATATTAGTAGTATCTATTTCAATTTTACCATCAACTGGATTTACACTTATTATATTATTCTTTTCTTCCACCACTTGTTCTTTATCACAACCATATAAAATAAATATACTAAATATTGCTAAAACACTAAGTATCTTCTTCATATTATTCCTTTACACTTACAAATGTAAATCCAGTTTCATTTACATTTTCTTTTACATTATCAATGTCAATAGTATTTTTACTAGTAATAGTTACTTCACCACTTTTTAAATCAACTTTAACTTTATAACTATCATCTAACTTTACTATTGCATCACTTACTTTTTTAGCACAATGTTCACAGTGCATACCATCTACTTTAATAATAATCTTATTTTTATGTCCAAACATATTAACACTTCCTTACTTTTATTTTCTTTAATCTTAATGTATTTAAAATTACTGTAACACTACTTAATGTCATAGATAAACCTGCTATCATAGGATTCATATTTATTCCAAAACTACTAAATAATCCAATAGCTATAGGTATCATACATATATTATAAAAGAATGCCCAAAATAAATTTTCTTTTATAACTTTCATTGTCTTTTTACTTATATTTATCAAATTAACTATATTAACTAAATTATCATTCATAAGTATTACATCAGATGAATCATTAGCTATATCAGTACCACTTCCAATAGAAACACCTATATTACTAGTAGCAATACTAGGAGCATCATTTATTCCATCGCCTATCATCATAACTGTTTTATCTTTCATTAATTTTTTTATCTCTTTTACTTTCTCACTTGGAAGTACATCAGAAATAACATTATTTATATTTAATTCTTTTGCTATAACATTAGCTGTTACTTTATTATCGCCAGTAAGCATTATAACTTCTTTATCTTTATTTAATTCACTTATTATATCTTTAGCATCCACCCTTATTGTATCTTTTATTCCTACTAAGGCTATAACATTTTTATTTTCTATAACATATAAAATACTGTTCCCTTCACGAGTTAGCTCTTCTTCATCACATAAATATTCATTTTTGATATTTAAAATTTCAAATAGTCTAGAGTTGCCAACATAATATTTGTTATTTTCAATCTTACCTTCTAAACCTACTCCATCAATATTTTTATAATTCTTTACTTCTTTAAGTCTTAAGTTTTCACTCTTAAATGCATTGGCTATCGGATGACTAGATTTACTTTCTAAAGATGAAATAATTACTTTAAGTTCACTATCTTTATAATCACCATAATTATTAATTTTATTTACTTTTAAGTTTCCATATGTAAGAGTACCTGTTTTATCAAAACATATAGCATCTACTTTATATGAATTTTCTAAAGTTTCACTATTCTTAACAAGTATTCCATTTTTAGCACATACTCCTTCACTAACAACTATCGCAAGAGGAGTCGCAAGACCTAAAGCACATGGACAACTCACAACAAGAACATTTACAAAATGAACTAAACTATCATTAATACCACTTCCTAAAAGTAAATAACCAATAAAAGTCATAATTGCTATTAAGATTATACTTGGTACAAAGTAGCCACTTACTTTATCAGCAAATCTAGCGATTGGAGCTTTAGTATTACTAGCATCAACTACTAATCTTACTATTTCAGATATCGTAGAATTCTTTCCTATAGCTTTAGCTTCATATAAAACAGAACCATCTATATTTAAACTACCAGCCACCACTTTATCATTTATATTCTTTTTATTCGGTATACTTTCACCAGTAATAAATGATTCATCAGCATGTGTACTTCCATCAACTATAATACCATCAACAGCAAACTTCATACCAGGTTTACATATTAATATATCTCCCACTTTAACTTCATCAATAGTTACTTCCTTTTCACCATCTCTAGTTTTTAATAATGCATTCATTGGAGTTATTTGTACTAAAGACTTTATTGCTTCTTTAGTCTTCTCTTTACTTTTAGAATCAATGTATCTTCCAAGTTTAATAAAATATATAACTACCCCAGCACTTTCAAAATACAAATTATGAACATACATTTCATTTTCCACTATAATCATAATAGTACTTATCAAACTATATATAAAACTAGATAATACTCCAATAGAAACTAAAGTATCCATATTAGGAGTCTTATGTATTAAATTCTTATAACCACTCTTAAATATATCAAATCCATATATCATAAATGGTATTGTTAATATAAATAAACAAACAGCATAATTAAGAGAATGCTTTTCCATATTTAAAAAATCTATATTAGGAAGACCTATCATATGAGCCATAGATACATATAATAAAATTATAACTAATACACTAAATATTATTAAATTATTTTTAACATTCTTACTTTTCTTTTCTTTAAACAAATCATAAGGACCTAAACTTTCAAACCCAACCTCCTTAATATATCTTTCAATATCCTCTAAGTTTATATCTTCATACTTTATAGTAGCCATCGCAAGTACTAAATTAACAGAAGCATCAATTATACCCTTTTGTTTATTCAAATACTTTTCAAGACTAGAAGAACAAGCGCTACAACTCATTCCTCCAATACTAAGATCAATTTTATTCATATCTTTCACCTTCAAAATAACTTATATTATCTATTACTTTAATATTATTTTTAATCATATCCATCCAACAAGTATAACTTATTATTCCTTCATCTTTAGGAGTAAATTCTATAACATTAGAGCCAAATTCTAATTTTTTCTTAATATTATACTTATTTATAATTAATTCATTATTACAACCCGTTAATTTATCTTTAGAAGCATTTATAATTATCCTAACTGGTATATCTTTTTGAACTATTATATCTTTATAATTATCATAATCTAAATCTAACTCTATTTCTTGATAACCATCTTTAATAGTAGTTTTAACATAATCTTTATAATTATTATTCTTAAATAAATCTATATTAAGAGATAGAAGTCCTCTATTTAACATAATAATTGATAAAACAAATATTAAAACACTAGCAATTTTATTAATTAATATTTTAGTTTTACCCTTCATAGATGAAAAAACAACACCAGTTAAAAACATCAATGGAACTGTACCAAGGCCAAATAGAAACATTGATAATGCACCCTTAAAAATACTACCAGTAGTTAAAGCATATACTTGCATAGTTTGTAATGGACCACAAGGCATAAGACCATTTAATAATCCAATTATAAATGGATTTCTATTATTAACTTTATACTTAAAAAATTTAAATCTTACTTTTATTATATTTAACATAGTAAGAGACATTAATAACATTATGATAGATGCAATAATAATTATAATACCACTTACTACATTATTAATACTTAATACTTTTCCTAAAAGTCCAACTAATGCGCCTATAATTGTATACGAAATAATTCTTCCTAAATTATATAATATTGGTCTTTTATAATCTCTTTTATTTTCATTATTAATAGATGCTACTAAATTAATCGAACCACACATACTTATACAATGTATACTTGTTAAAAGTCCAGTTAAAAATAACATACCATATGTAATATTATTATCTATTGTAGGTATCATATTAAAAATATTATAGCCAAATATTTTATATAAAAGAAAACATATAACAACTATTGATAATAAAATAATAACAAATTCTTTAAGTTTAATATTACTCTTTAAATCATCAATATTATCGCTTATATAATCATGTCTTGTATAATATCCCAAATCATTAATAAATTTTATAAGACTTTCTTCTCTTAAATTATTTTCACATGTAACTACTGCTATAAAACCATCAAAACTTACTCTTTTAATATTTTTATCAGACATTAATGCATACTTAATAGTGTTTTCACAATTTATACAGTGTATTCCATCTATTTTAATATATATCTTTTTCACTTTAATTTTCCAATCAAACCTATAATATCTTCTACCACATCATTGTTACCCTTCTTTATTTCATCAATCATACAAGTTTTCATATGATTTTTAAGTATTTCAGTTCCCAAACTTTTAAGAGCATTAGTAGCAGAGGCTATTTGAAGCAAAACATCATCACAATATCTATCATCATCAATCATTTGTTCAATACCACTTATTTGTCCTGAAAGAATTTTTAATCTTCTTTTTAAATCTTTCTTTTCTTCTTCAGTTCTATGTTTAGTCCTAACACAATTTACACATTTATTCATATTTATCACCATACACATTATAGGGTATAGGGGGTATCCCCGTCAATATGAAATAAAAGAAAAAAGTATACAAATCGTATACTATAATTCTTTGGCCTTCTTACACAAGAATAATGTAATAATAGTAACAATACCAAGTACTACACCACCAATTATATATATTTTAGTAAATGTATTAGTGGATACATCTTTTTTACTAATCGCAAAATATATATCATTTTTAGTTTGATTTATTGTCCAAGTAGCTTTACCATTCTTTTCATCACTAGAATTACTGCTCAATAGTTTACGAGGAGCATCTATTACCAATTTCATGCCATCAACATATCTACAAGTAAAATCTCCATATAAAGCAAAATAATATGCATCTTTATCTTCTTTGATTACCGGAGACAAGAAACAATTATTAAATATATTATTATTTTTAAATTCTTTATACTTATATTCATAATTATATACATAAGTAAACTTATCATTATCTTGTGTTAAATTACCACTATATTGATAAAAATCATTATCTTTAAAACTATTTATTTTATATGCATTAAATATTTCTTCAGAATTCATTTTTATATCACTGTTAGTCATATTATCATTCATATCTAAACTAGCTTCACTATTTTTTATATAATCTTTAAATTCATCAGAATTATAATTTATAGTTATTTTTGACTCTATTTTTTCATCATCAAATTTATAATATAACTCACTAGAACATCCTGAACATAAAATAACAATCAAAAATAATAAGAAAATTGTTTTAAAATTAAAGTGCTTTATAGCTTGAATATGCATTTACTCCTCCATATTGAAATAATTCTGTTTTATTAGAAGATCCAGGATCTAAAATATATACTTTTCCATCTTTAATATAATCTACAAATACCCAGTGTCCACCATTATTAACTGAAGCAATAACATATTCTCCTCTGTCTAATGCTGCCTTTAATTGAGCAACTTTTTGAGCATTTGTACCAGTTAATTTAGGTTGACCTTGATATCTAAAACTTGGTGCTAAACTTTGTACAGCATACCATGAAAGTAAATTACCAGGACCACCTTGTTCGTTTACATATCCTCCATTTTTATTCATCCAAGCAACAAAAGATGCTGGAGATAAAGCAGTACTTAAATTAGTTCTTACACCACTTTTTGCAAGCGCAATTGCAACAGATGTTGATGTACAACCAATACTACCTATAGTACCAGAAACACCTAATCTATTATTTTTCCATTTAGAATCATATTGTTTCCACGTTTTATAACTTCCAACTGATGCAGAACCAGCACTTCCATTTCCTGTAGTTCCATCATATCCTGAACCACTACTACCACCAGTACTACCAGAACTACTAGCAGAATCTGCAAGTCTTTGTTGTTCTCTTCTTTCAGCCTCTTCAGCTAATTTCTTATTATATTCTTTATATTTTTCATTATTAAGTTCAAGTAATGCTTTCTCCTCAGTAGCCTTTTTAGCAATATATTCAGGATTAGCACTCTCATAGCAACTTAAATAACCATCATTACCAGGTGTAATACTAGTTAATACATTAACAATTGTAGGCACCAAAAATAATGCAACAGTAGCCATAATTTTTCTAGTCATTGACTTCATTATATTATCAAGTATTTCACCATTACCATTACCAATCTCTTTAACAATTCTAATCATTAAAGATACCATTAAAATAATTGGAACAACAATACAAATTATTAAAGTTATTATTTTTATTATATAAATGACATTAAGAACTGAAGAATTCTCACAAATATCTAATAATAACATATATAAAACCTCCTAAATGTTACCATGTTCGTTTTCAATACTTAATAATTTACTCTTTAAAAGTACCAACCTAAATATTTTATATATATCATAAGATATAATAACAAGAGCTGGAATCATTATAGCTATAATCCATCCACCTTTAGATGCTAAAAAGAATTGTACTCTACCAAGTTGAGGAATTTTAAATAATACTTTTCCAACTACATTACTTGGAATTACTTTTTCTTCATCTGCCTTTGGATTAGCATCTCCCTTAACTCTAAACATCTTACCAGAACCTGGTACATCTACTATCTCAACAATTCTATGTGTAATAGGAGTTCCACCAAAGAATGAATTAGTTGAATAAAAAGTAATTATATCTCCCTCTTTTAATTTATCAGTATCTACTCTCATAGTAAAAGCAACATCATATACATTTAAAGTACCAGTCATACTTGGACTTATTATTGTATATAAACCAAATAATGGTTTTTTCCCTTGCTTTTGTGCTATTTTACCACTAATAACATAAAAAATCAAAAAAGAAGCAATAAGCATAAGAATACATATAATAGTATAACTTATTACTTTATAAACCATTTTAAATCTTTTTTTAATTTTAATAGATTTATCTTCCTCCATAACAAAACTCCATTATTCATAAACATACTCAGCAACAATCTTAGCAACAAATGTTTTTCCAGTTAAATAACTTTGATCTTTGCCATTTTCTTTTAATTTAACTTTTAATTCATATTCATGTAAAGAACCAATGCTAATAGTTCCTTCACCTAGTTCAGTAGTTTCTATAGGCATGGCAGTTTCATTCTTAGAAATAAATTTATCACCATTACTCTTTGTTGAAGAACCTTTTAATTCATAAACAAAATTATCTTCAATTACATTTGTTAAAGGACTAACTATCTCTAATTTTATTTTATATTTACCAACAGTATCAGGACTATAATTTTCAACTGAAAACTTATAAGTATCTTCCCACCCTGGCATAACATCAACAGCATTTATTTGATTACCATCATAAAATCTAAGTAACATATTTGAACTTTTAATAATTACTCTAGTTTCATCACCATTTTTAATTTTATTAACATAATAAGCATAAGAAGTTCCAATTAACATAGTAAATAAAGCAATTAATGTTAGTAAACAAATAACAATATTAAATTTTTTTGATTTATCATTTTCTTTTTTCATATCCTATTCACCATACTATATATATAATAACAAAATTAATAAAATTATACAAGATTATATTATAATTAAAAGTTAAATTTACAAAATAAAAAAGTAGTATTTCTACTACTTATTTATTACACTATCTACTACTTATTCAGTAGCGTTTTCTACAACTAATTTTCCAGCAAATGTTTTGCCTTGAGCTGCATTTTGATCAGCGTTAGTTTCTTTGAATTGAATTGAATAAGTATAAGTGTGAGTTTCAGTACCATTTAATGTACCAGAACCTAACTTATTTTTACCAACAGCAGGAACTACAGCTTCAGTGATTTTTTCAGCAACTGTACCACCATTATTAGCAGTTCCAGTTAATGAATGAACAAAAGCTCCATCAGCAGCAGCGCTTAATGTATTAGCAGTTACATCTAAATAGATAACATAATTAATTTTTTCAGTGGCACCTGATGTAGTATTCACAATAGTAAATGTTTTAGTACTTTGTGGACTAGTTTCAGGTCTAATATTTGTCATATTAATTTCATTACCATCTGTAAAAACTACATTACCTACAGTAGCAGTAGTAACAATAATACTTGATGCTTTATCATTTCCTTGAATAGTAATGCTAAACCATGCAAACGTTGCTCCTATAATTGCCACTAATAATGTTGCAATACCTATAACAGATAAAAATATAGTTTGTCCTTTATTATTATCCATAACTCATCCTCCCTTTGCTATAATAATATTAGCATTTTTAATTAAATGTTTCAATACTTTTTTTAAAAACTTTTATAATATGATATAATTTTTTTGGTGATAAAAATGAACAAAATTAAAAAATATATACCAGAACTCCTATCAATAATAATACCAGTTATAATTATACTAATAGGATGTAAATTTACAAACGTATTTCCATTTGGTGAATTTTCATTTTCAAAATACGATGGATTATACCAATATGCAGGATTTACAATGAATTTTAAAGAAGCATTACTTGGTAATAATAGTTTATTCTACTCTTTTGGAGCTTCCTTAGGATACAACTTTTATGCAACAGCAATCTATTATTTATTTAATCCTACAAATATATTATGTATATTCTTTAATCAAGAAACAATTTTTGATTATTACTTATTTATTATATTATTAAGAATAAGTTTATCATCATTTACAATGTGTAAATACTTAAAATATAAATTTAAAAATCAAAGCAACATATTCTATATAGCATTTAGTGTTTGTTATGCACTTATGGGTTACAATGTAGCTTATTATTATAATTACATGTATTTTGATAATATTATGTTTTTACCATTACTTATAATGAGCCTTGATAAACTAATATATGAAAGAAAAAATAAACTATATATATTCATGTTAACAATATCAATACTTTCAAACTTTTATATTGGATATATGGAATGTATATTCTCACTACTATACTTTATATATAATTATATAAACTTAAAGAAAAAAGATAAGAAAATAATAAAAGACTTCATAATAAGTAGTTTACTTTCAGGTTTAATGTGTGCTATTACGTTAATACCAATAGTACTAGAACTATTAAATGGAAAAGTTGAACACTTCAATATAGATGTACAAACAAACTATTTTGCATTTAACAAAAATTATTTAAACTTCTTTTATAAATTAATACCAGGAACAATTATTAACGAAGATATAAAATATGGAAGTGTTAATATCTATGTATCAATGTTAGTCGCAGTACTAGTAATAAAATTCTTCTTTATAAAAAACATTTCAAAAAAAGAAAAAATAACAACATTAATATTTATATTATTCTTTTTATTAAGTTTAAGTTTCAATTTAATAGACTATAGTTGGCAAATGTTCCAACGACCTATATGGTATCCAAATAGATATTCATTTATGATATCATTCTTATTAATAATAATTGGATGCAAATCATATGTAAATTTAGATAACATAAAACAAAACAATTTGATAAAATTCATTATATCTATAATATTTATAATAATAACACTATATCCAATGAGCAAAATAACTACCACACAAAGCAGAGTTAAAATAATGGCATATATTTTTGGAATAATACTACTATTTCAATATATGTTTCTACTTGAAAATAAAAATGCAAAAATACTTCTATTCTCAATGCTATTTTTAGAATTAACTTTTAATACACTAATAACGTTTGATACTTTAGAATGCTTTTACCCAATAGATAGTCTTAATAATTCTATTAAAGACTATAACAATTTAACAAAAAAAATAAAAGAAAATGACTCTAAAGAAAATAATTTCTATAGAATGCATCTAGATCGTATCGCATTATATAATTCAGGATCATTTTATAACTTTAATGGTATTGGTTCATTTAACTCAATTAAAAATTCTAAACTATTACATTTCATGAAAGAACAATTAAACTATGAAATAACAGATAATACTTCAATTATATATAATGGTAAAAATCCATATATAAACGCATTACTAGGAGTTAAATATATAAATGGATTAGACAATGAAGAATACTATGAAAAATATATAAAAGAAAGTGATGCCTTAGTAATATATAAAAATAAAGATGCATTATCACTAGGATTTATGGTTAATAATAAAATAAATAACTATGAAAATAAAAATAATAGTAATGAAAATATACAAGAAATAGTAAACTTAATGACAAACAAAAATTATAAAACATATAACAAATTAAATGAAAAAATAACATATCATAATACAAAAATAACTACAAAAGATAATATAGAATATATAAAAGTAAGTGATACCAAAGATAATAGTGTTATTATTGAGGGAACCATAGATAAAGACGGATTCTTATCGTATGATAAAAATGCAGACTTCTATGTAGATATCGAATTATATATAAATGGTAAAAAAGATATAAACGTAAATAGAAATAAACTATTCACAATACTTAAAAAAGGAGATAAATATAAAATAATATTTAAAAGCAATAAAGACGAATATAAAAAGAAATATATAGATGTATATATAACATATCTAGATGAATATAAAAACTTCATAAATGAGCTTAAAAATACTCAATTAGAAATTACTAAATATAAAAAAGATAATTATATTAAAGGAACAATAAATGTATCTAAAGATAAAACAACATTATATACAACAATACCATACAATAAAGGATGGAATATATACGTAGATAATAAAAAAGTAACCTATAATACATGTACAGATGCATTCATATGTCTAGATTTAAAAGAAGGAAACCATACAATAGAATTTAAATTCATACCAAAAGGATTTATAATAGGTTCAATAATAAGTACAATAACATTTATTTTAACAATTCTTTATATTAAAAAATCAAACAAATAAAAAGAGCCAATGACTCTTTTTTTATTAATCAAGAACTTCTTTTATAGTTCCTGTAAGAATAGCATTATTATCATCACGAATAAAGAATTCATTTCCATGCTCAATAACTAAAGATTTATTAAGAGTAATAGTAACTTCTCCATCTTTACCTTGTCCTATTTCCTTAATATTATTTTCTAAATTTATCGTACAAGGTATAATAGCACTTCCAATATAAAAATTAGCCACACTTGCATTAGATATTGAAGATGTATTGCCACTCTCTTCTTTAGTTAAAACTTTAACATTAGCTTTAAATTTTTTATGAGTTAAAACACTATTAGGTTTAATTAATGCTTGTCCTCTTTCAATATCAACATTATAAACATTTGTTAATGAAATATAAACAGTATCTCCAGCCTTTCCAGAATCTGTTGTATTTCTATAAGAAGAAATTCTATTTACATACGTTTTTACAACTTCATGATCCAATCCGACAATTTGAACTTCATCACCATATTTAACTTCTCCTCTTTCAATTATACCAACAACATCAACATTTTTATTTGTATATTTAACAACTTTATCAATATAAAGTAAGAAATCTCCATCAGCATCATATTTTCTTATAGTAATACCTTCTTTATTATCATTATTAGTATTATTACTAGAATTATTAACATTTGAATTATTATTAGATGGTTCTTTCTTATCGCCAAATACATTCATAATAACCAATATACCTGCTATTAAAAGAATTACAATAGCAATAACAATTATAACTTTATTATTATTTTTATTAGAATTATTTTTAATATTAGTATTAAATTGAAGATTTTGATTTTGAATTGTATTTGATTGCATTACGTTTTGTTGAATATTATTTTGTGATATTTGAGTTAAACTATTACCACATTTAACACATACTTTAGCATCATTATTATTTTCATTTCTACAGTAAGGACATATCATTCTAATCACACCTTTCTAAACTATTTAATAATCTCTTTAACAACACCTGTTGCTACTCGATAAGAATTATCTTTAATTGTAAATTTATCTCCAACATTCATTACAACTGATTTATCAAGCTTAACTAATATTATTCCATCTTCACCTGGTTCAATTACATCATAACTTTTTTCATATCTTAATATACCAGGAATATCACTAGATAAAAAGTTAAATTCTTGAATCATACCATCAACAAGAGGATATTCTCTTCCACCTTCTTCTCTAGTTAATAAATGAATTTCAGCTTTAAAATCAGTATAAGCATTAACACTTCCAGGAATAGTTAATACTTGTCCTCTATCTATATCATCATAATTAATATTTTTAAGAGTAATAATTATATACTCACCAGTTTTTGCAGTATTAATTTTTTTACCATTAGAAATCTCTGATATAACAACATCTAACACTTTATTACCACCAATTATTTGCATCTTATCGCCTACACTAACTTGACCACTTTTAACTCGTCCAGATATAGTTATAATACCTTCAACCTCAACATCATTTTCATATATACGAGCTTTTTCTTCAATAACAAGTGAAAAATCATTATTATTTTGAGAAATATTACTTCCATTACTTCCATTATTAGTATTATTATTCTTATTATTAAATACCTTCATACAAAATAAAATAGCAATTACTAAAACAATAACTACAATAAGCCCAAGAATTATCTTTTTATTACTTTTTGTGTTTTTATTTGTTTTTTTAGCAGTAGTAAATTGAATATCTTGATTTTGTTGTATATTTGTATAACTATTAATTGAAGATTGTTGAGTTTGAATTAAAGAATTACCACATTTAGTGCAAGACTTAGCATCATTGTTATTCTCATTTCTACAATAAGGACATATCATTTTAATCACTTCTTTCTTTTTAAATTACTCTATTATTTATAACTCTCTATTCTAATTCATTATAACATTTTTTTATTTAAATAACATTATATTTTAATAAAAAATAAGAACTAGTAGTTATTACAAGTTCTTATTAAATTTAATCTAAAAATTCTTTTACAACGCCATATGCTATATAACCAGTTCTATTATCTTCACGAATATAAAAGTTACTTCCCTTTTGCATTGTAACTGATTTTTCAAGTTCAATTATCATTTCCTGATCCTTACAATTATCAGCAACAGTTTGATTATTAGTAAGTTTTAACGTTCCTTGAACATATTTTGTACCTAAATAGAATAACACATTATAATTGTCAGTTATCTTAATATCTTTCTTTCTAGTATCTTTTGCCATAACATAAACATCTGCTTTAATTCTTTTATGAGCAGCAATACTATCAGGTTTTATCACTGTTTGTCCGAAAGTAATCTTATCTTTGTCAACATCAGCAAGCAAAATACCAGCATTATAACCTGCTTCAACTGATTCAACAGATTTATTAAATACCTCAATTCCAACAACTGTTGTATTTATGGTTTCTAAGTCCATTCCTATAATTTGTACTTTATCTCCTACTTTTATAGTTCCTCTTTCAACCTTCCCACTAACAACAGTACCTTTTCCTGAATAATTAAATGGTTCTTTACTACCAGAATAATTAAATATATCTTCTATAGGAAATAAGAAATCACCATCTTTTGTACTTTCAGCATCACTTACAATACTATTAGTAAATGTAATACTAGAATTAGTATTAGCTTTCAAATCACAATCCTTATTTTCTTCAGTAGTATTATTAGGTTTACTATTTATATTGTTATTATTATTGTTATTATTATTGTTTTGATTATCATTTTTATTATTAAACATATTTTTAGCAACAAATATACCTAACACTATAACAATTACTATCACAACTGCAATAATAATTTTATTATTCTTTTTATTATTAGTACTATTAGTATTTAAATTATTATTTGGAACTACATGAGAAGTTTGATTTTGCTGTATATTAGTTTCCACAACATTAGTTTGTTGAATACTAGATTGTTGTATGTTATTTTGTAATCCTTCATTTAAATCAGCACCACACTTAACACAAACTTTAGCATCTTCATTATTTTCATATCTGCAATAAAGACATTTCATTTTAATCCCACCTCTTTATTTTATAGTTACTTTTATCTTTCCATCAAAAGTTTTACCTTTATCAATATCTTGATTAACACTAGTACTTTTAAATTCAAAATTAAATGTAAATGTATATGTAGTATTAGCAGGTATACTTATTGATGAAGAAATTTGTGTTTCTTTATATGGAGCTCTTGTTGTATTAAGTATTGTAGTACTTCCACGCTTAACATTGTAATATAGATTATTAACACTTGTGAAAGTATTAGTTACATCAATCCATTTCATACTAATAACTTGTTTAGTAGGAGTATTATTTTTAATAGTGAAAGTTTTAGAGCCCTTCCAACCTGGAAGAATATTTTTTCTATTAAATTTAGCTGAATCAGTAAATGTTAGAGTATATTCTTCTTTATCATCTATATCTATTGTTGTACACTTTTCATCACACTTTCCGTCTCCATTAGTGTCACAGTTTTCATCACATTTACCGTCTCCATTAGTGTCACAGTTTAAATCGCATTTTCCATCTTTATTAGTGTCACAGTTTAAGTCACATTTTCCATCTTTATTAGTGTCACAATTTAAGTCACACTTACCATCATTATTTTTGTCACAGTTTAAGTCACATTTTCCATCTTTATTAGTGTCACAATTTAAATCGCATTTACCGTCTCCATTAGTATCACAATTTAAGTCACACTTACCATCTTTATTTGTGTCACAGTTTAAGTCACATTTTCCATCTTTATTAGTGTCACAATTTAAATCGCATTTACCATCTCCATTAGTGTCACAATTTAGATCGCATTTTCCATCTCCGTTAGTATCACAATTTAAATCGCATTTTCCATCTCCATCAGTATCACAACTATGATTACATTTTCCATCACCATCAGTATCACAATTTAAATCGCATTTACCATCTTTATTAGTGTCACAATTTAAGTCACACTTACCATCATTATTTGTGTCACAGTTTAAGTCACATTTTCCATCTTTATTAGTGTCACAATTTAAATCGCATTTACCGTCCCCATTAGTATCGCAATTTAATTCACACTTTCCATCTCCGTTAGTATCACAATTTATATTACAAATACCATCATTATCAGTATCACAACTATGATTACATTTTCCATCACCATCAGTATCACAGTTTAGATCACAATATCCATCTTTATTATTATCGCAATTGATATCGCACTTTCCATCACCATCAGTATCACAATTTAGATCGCATTTGCCATCTCCGTTAGTATCACAATTTAAATCGCATTTTCCATCGTCATTAGTGTCACAATTATAATTACATTTTCCATCTCCATCAGAATCACAATTTAAATCACATTTACCATCATCATCTAAGTCTAAATTCTTATCTGGCCATCCATCACCATCAGTATCACAGTTTAAATCACACTTTCCGTCTCCATCTGTATCTTGATTGATTAAATTTTTATCAGGTTTTCCATCTCCATTAGAATCTATATTAAATGTAGGTTTTTTATTCTTCTTAAAATCTATATTAGTATTCGGTTTTTTATTATCAATACTACAATTAACTTGACATTTACCGGTACCATTATCGATATTAATTTCAGCAATACCATCACCATCAATATCGATATTCATATTTCCATTTCCCTTAAACTTGATGTAAAGACCTGCTCCACCTAATATTAATATTATAAAAAACAATAACAAAAGTAATAAAAGCAATAATCTTCTTTTCTTCTTTTCTTTTTCTTCTTCATCTTCTATTTGTTCATTATTATTAAATTCATCATTTAATGTAACATTATCTTCCATAATTTATATCTCCTATTATCACAATAATTTTAACATAAAGATTGAAATACATCAATATTTAAAAATAGTTATAACTGGTTTAACATCAAGTTTACTAGTAAATTCTTCTAAAACATATACATTATAATCATATTGAACAGAAGAACCCTTACCATTTTCACCTAAACTTATCAACCAATAATTACCTTTTAATATAGATTTATTTTTTAATTTACCATAAATACTAACATATTCATTATAAGACATAATTCTAACTTTACTCTTACTATAATTATTACATGTATATTTACTATTAACAATATTATCTTTAGTGTATCCACCACAGCCTTCATCATTTAAACAACCATTTTCTATAAAATCATCACAAATAGCTTCTTCTTTTAATTTGCTAATTATATCCTTATTTAATGTCTTAACATACTCATTATTTAAATAATAATTTATGTACGAATTACTCCACTTATACTTATTAATACTTTCTCCATCATAATAACAGTATTCACTAACACTATCAGTACAATGATTAAGTTTTATATCTATTGAATTTTGTTTCATAAGAGTTATTTCTTTTTCATTATCACTAAGAACTATATAATTAATACCATCTATACTTACTATAGAGCCATCACAATAATATTTATCTTCAGTATATTCACCCTTATCACTTAAGAAACATTCTACATTATAACTATATACATCACTAACATTCCCATCACTATCTTTAAACCATATATAATGCTTATCTTCATCAAATGATTTTATTATAATATTATCTTTATAATCTAAATGTTTCCATACACCACTAAAATCATCTTTATTTGATATCATATAATTTAAATCATTCTTATTAACATTAAAAGACACTATATTATTATTTTTAGTTACACTTGCCTCTATATTAACAAATTCTCCACATTTATTTTTATCTACTTTTATATTACCTAAAGCAGTCTTACTAACACAATAATCACTTGATTCAATCATAAAACTAACGTTTTCATATTTATCTATTTTTATGTCGCCTTTACCATCAAAATAATAATTAGTATTAATAATATTATTATCTTTATATATAACACCACTCTTAAATTTATATTCTCCACTATCTAAAGTATACAAATATGAAAGCAAATCCCTAGATCTATTTAATAAATGTATCTTATCATATCTAAATATAAAAAATATCAATAAAGAAATCATAACAACTAAAAATAAACAAATTAATAAAAAATATTTTCTAACGTTCTTCATACTAAATATTATAAAATAATAAAAAAGAAAAGGAAATACTTTTATTTCCTAATCACACCAAGTACATTCAGTTATATCTAATTTATTAATAGTATCTTTATTACCCTCTATTTCTATTTTTAAATTAGTTAAACTATTATAATTATAAAATTTACCATTTTTTATATCACTAAGTATTGTATTTATAAATTTATTAGTTGAACTCATATAATGAAATGATATTATACTAGAATCATTATATTCATTATTTGTGTAATATGGATTAGAATAACTTGAACCATAAACTCTTACTTTAATAATATTATTTTCAATATCATTGTTAATCTTCTTATCAATAGAACTACAACTATCACAATTAATCTTTTTTACATTAGTTACATCTAATTGATAATCTTTTCTAAGAACATAATCTATTTCAGCATCAGTAAATTCTAAATCAGTTATTTCTATCATAAATACACCAATACCTAAACCAAATACAACTATAGCTGATATAAATGTTATAAGAAGTCTTAATGTATTAAATTTTAAATCAAATATAAATCTATATAATAATTCACAAACCCATACAAATCCAATAAGAAGTCCAAGAGATGCAATTATAATACCTAAAAATAAATAATATTTAATTGAAAATTCAATAGACATTGCAAATAATACAGAAGAAGTTACTAATCCACAAGCCATAACAACAAGAATAAAAAATGCAATGATTTTAAATCCAAATAAAACAAGTTTACCAACAAAATTCATAAATGAATTATCTTCTTTATGCAAATTATTAACCCTTTTATTTTCTTTCTTTAATTCTTTAGTTTCATCTCTTTTAACACTTTTAGTTTTATTTTTTACCTTTTCTTCAGGAATAGTTAAGTTAAAACTATTCAATATTTTTTCATTCATTAATTTAACAAATACTATATAGGCAACTATTACATAAATTAAATTAATAACAACCTCAACAATAGTACTAATTATAGTATAAAATTTATATGGTATAGGTGTAATAATATTCTCAAAACCATCTTGTAGTAAATAAAATGGAATTTTAACAATAGCACATATTAATAAAGCTATTAAAATATATATAAATAATTGAACAATATCTTTAAAACTACCATTAGAAAATATCTTAATAGTTTTATCAAACACACATTTTGAAGTTTCAACTATATCATTAACAAAATTACTTTGTCCTTTATTATAATCTTTATTTATTTTATAAGCATCAAGTATTCCAGATACTAACTCATCAATATTACCAAATTCACTCGTTGCTTCTTTTTCATCAAAACCAGATTTAATTTTTTCATCAATATGCTCACTATATTCACTAATTATATCTTCTACTTCATCATTATTTAATATACTAAGTTTATCTCTTAATTTATTAATAAATTCATCTTTTGTCACTTAGACTCACTCTCCTTTATAAAAGTATTAACACTTTTTTCAAATTTCTTCCATTCATCTAATAAATCATTCTTTCTTTTCTCACCCAGAATTGTCAATTTATAATATTTTCTACTAGGACCACCCGAAGATTCTTTTAGATATGTTTCAAAATAATTTTCATTAGTTAATCTCTTTAATATTGGATATATAGTTCCTTCATTAACATTAACTACTTTACTAATCTCTTCTACAAGTTCATAACCATATCTATCCTTTTTAGATGCAAATATAAGTACCAACAATTCTAAGACACCTTTCTTAAATTGTGTATCCATTCATCCACCTCAAAAAAATAATAACACTACTACTATGTATTGTCAAGTAGTGTTTATTACATAATAATATATTTTAACATCAAAAGTATTAATAAATGTAAAGGATAAAATATATAAAAGATATATTTATTAAATTTTAATTTAATATTTGTGTTAAATAATATAAATGGTAAAGAAAATATAGAACATACAGTTATACATGAAGGAATATTACCAAACATTTGTGAATCAACAGCATAATTAAAATAATATAACATATATACTACAAATAATAAAAGTTTATTATTTCTACAATAATAAAATATTGGTACCAAGAAAAAATATATAACAGAATAATCAAATTTTAATAATATAGGAATGAAAATCAAAAAAGGTATATATAACCACTTTTTTTTATCAAGTGAATAATATAATAAAAGTTCAGCTATCAATGTAAACATAATATTTGGAGTATATGTATTAAAAAGAAACACATATATAGGCTGACTAATAATACCAATCATTAATAATCTTAATATATACTTTTTTAAATCATGAGTATTAAAATATCCAATCATTAAACAATATGTAAATATTGGAAAAGCTATTCTACCAATAGAACGCATGAGTAAACTACTAGGGAAAAACACAACTCCAACATGATCAATCACCATTGTCACAATAGCAATTATTTTTAAAAAATTAGTATCCATATTCAAAACAGTACATTTATTATTCTTCATATATTTCACCATATAAATTTTATCATATCACTATATTTATGTAAATTAACATAATTTTTACACATAAAAAATAGATTGTATGTAAACAATCTATTTAGTTTCTATTCTATTAAATAATATTTCTGCTTCATTTAATGTTATATCAGTTTCCAAATTTCCAAACTCTAAAGTGTCAAATTCAATATTTTTAGTATTTAACATTTTAAATATTCTATCACTTGTACCTGGTATATATGCTCTTAATAATATAGCAGATATTCTAATACACTCTAGTAAATTATAAAGTACTGTTCTAAGTCTATCATTCTTAGTTTCATCTTTAGCAAGTACCCAAGGAGTAGTATCATCTATATATTTATTGCTTCTCTTTAATAATTCAAATATATCTTCTAAAGCTTCATTAACTTTTAATGAATTCATTTTTTCATCTACTAAATTAGGTAACTCTTTAGCATAATTAATTAATGCTTCATCTACTTCTTCATAAACACCTGGATTTTCTACTTTAGACTCAAAATATTTTTTACTCATTGCTATAGTTCTATTAACTAAATTTCCAAGTGTATTTACTAAATCAGCATTAGTTCTAGTTATTAATGCTTCTTCACTAAAGTTTCCATCATTACCAAATGGTACTTCTCTTAAAGCAAAATATCTAACAGCATCCACTCCATATGTATCAATGTATTCTCTTGGATCTTTATAGTTTCCAAGTGACTTAGATATTTTACCACCATTTATAATTAACCATCCATGACCAAATACTTGCTTTGGTAAATCAATACCTAAACTCATACACATACAAGGCCATATAATAGTATGGAATCTTACTATTTCTTTACCAACTAAATGTAAATCAGCTGGCCAATATTTTTTAAACATTTCGCTATTTCTATCTGGATAACCAAGTGAAGTAATATAGTTAGAAAGAGCATCTACCCATACATAAACAATATGTTTTTCATCAAATGTAACAGGTATTCCCCAAGTAAATGATGTTCTAGAAACACATAAATCAGCAAGACCAGGTTTAATGAAATTATTAAGCATTTCATTTTTTCTAGTAAGTGGTAATATAAAATTAGGATTTTCTTCATAATACTTAACTAAATCATCTTGATACTTAGATAATCTAAAGAAATATGCTTCCTCACTTACTTCATGAACTTCCCTATGACAATCAGGACACATACCATTTTCATCAAGTTGACTTTCAGTCCAAAATGATTCACAAGGCGTACAATAAAGACCTTTATATTCTCCTTTATAAATATCACCTTTATCATACATTTCTTTAAATATAGCTTGTACAGCCTTAACATGTTCTTCATCAGTAGTTCTTAAAAAATAATCATATGAAATACCAAGTTTATTCCATAAATCCTTAGCGTTCTCAACAATTGGATTTACATATTCTATTGGTGTAACATGTGCATCTTCTGCCTTCTTTTCAATTTTTTGCCCATGCTCATCTGTTCCAGTTTGAAAAAACACATCATAACCCTTTAATCTTTTATAACGAGCAATAGCATCAGCAACAATAGTTGTATAACAATGTCCAATATGAAAATCAGCACTTGGATAATATATCGGCGTTGTTATATAAAATTTTTCTTTTTCCATTTTTCCCTCCTAAAATAAAAAAGCCATAAACTAAGGACGACTAATGCCGCGGTACCACCTTAATTCATGACTTATCATGCATCTTAATATTCTTAACGCGAATAACGATTCGACTCCAGAACCATTTTCAAGTATCTTCATATTAGTTTCCACCAACCACTAACTCTCTTTAAATTAGATATCTATCTCTTTCCTTCTTCATCAATTACAACTGATTTTAACACAAAAATATTATTTTGTCTAGATTAAATATCATTTCTACTCATAATTTCAGCAGGTGTCTTTCTAAGAGTTAAAGCACAAGGTAATAAACCAACCAATAAATTAAATAAATATACAATAATTATTATAGTTAAAATTGTATACCAATTCACTAAAAACTTATTAGCATAATAACTAACTGTAGTTAACTGATATATTATATATGATGAAAATAACACACCAGTCATACTTCCAATTGTACTAATAGCTATAATTTCACCAGTAAACATTTTATAAATATCAATTTTCTTCATACCAATAGCCCTATATATACCTACTTCTTTAATTCTTGACAAGAAAGAAGACCTCATCATTAAATATATTTCTATTAATGATATTATTAAAACTATTACGCTAAATATAAGAGTAGATGCCATAGATTCAGTCCTATCTTTAATATATTTATCTTTTGAATATGTATATGAATCCTTAATATTTAAACCAATACTTCTATAATCTTTTAGAGCTTTGTTTTTATCTTTGACACTTAAATATAAATCTTTACCCTTAGATACAATATCATACTTAATAGTATTATTATTTGTAAGCATATATTCAATATCATCACTTTTATAGTAACCAACTACCTTAAGTTTCTTACCATTTACTTTAGTATCAACTTCTTTATTTAGTTCATATAAATCTTTATATTTTTCATTTACAATGACTTCATAATCTTTAGGAATATTTTTATTTTTAACATCTACTTCTTTTTTAAACAAATCAATATCATATAAAGAAACATTACTAGTAGTTTCAACTGTATCATATGACATATAATAACTCATATCGTCACCAAGATCATCATAATTTTTATAAACATCAGTATTATATATAATATTTACAAATTCATTCTCACTAATATATATTGATGGACTACCCTTAGCAACAACACCAACTATTTCAAAGTCATCTATCTTACCAACTGAAAGTTTTCTATTAAATAAATTTTCAGGAGAATTAATACCTAACATTATAGGGTACATATTATTATAATAATTATTAAATACAAGTTGATCTATAACAATTTCTTTAGAATTACTAGGCATTCTACCAATTACTATATCTTTTTCATTTATCATATTTATACTTGACATAGAACCAGTTATGTAATCACTATAATTCATACTTTGATAATAGTCATTATATTCTATTTTAAATGAAACTAAACTAGTACCAGGTAATATATAATTTACATTTTCATCTTTTTCATATTTTAAAAAATTATCAACATTTAACTTAGGAGAATCAATAACTAAATAATTTTTATTCATAGTAACAAAATTTTTATCTTGTATATTATTAATACCATATAAAGATGAAACAGAATATGTTATGAAAACACCCGATAAAAAGAACCCGACCAATAATAATTTCTTAACAATAGAATAATTAATCACTTTATTAAATCCATTTTTAATTAAGGTGATTGGATTAAATATAGAAGTATATTTCTTCTTAATATCTTTATTTATAACATTATTAAAATCAAATTGATATTCTTGATATATATTTTTAGATATCTTTTTATAATGATCATCTACTAATTCTATACTAGAACTATTATCAATAATTTCAATTTTATTATTACTCTTTATATATATATTTTCATTCCTTACTACTAGAGTAATATTTATTCTTTCATCATTATCACTATAATAATTAATATTAAGATTTTCATCACCCAACACATTATGCTTATCTATATCTTTAAGATATATTTTATTCTCTAATTTATAATCAAGTTCATTATTATGTTCATTAACTACATCTTCAATTATTTTTCCATCTTCTATTTTTAATATTCTAGAAGTATAAAAATCAGCAAGTTCAGTCTCATGTGTAACTAGTATAACTAATCTATCTTTAGATATAGCTTTAATAATATTCATAACCTCTATAGTATTTTTAGAATCCAAATTACCAGTAGGCTCATCAGCAATAATTATACTTGGATCCTTTACTATAGCTCTAGCAATTCCAACTCTTTGTCTTTCACCACCTGATAACATATTAGCATATTTATTTCTATATCTATACATACCAACTTTATCTAAAACATAATTCACTCTTTTAGTTATTTCATTTTTATCATTAATACCATTTATTTTAAGTACTAACGCAACATTATCAAAAACAGTTAAATTATTCACCAAATAATAATCCTGAAATATATAACCAATATTTAAATTTCTAATTTTATCAATTTTAGAAACATTTCTTTTAGAGATTCTTTCACCATTTATATATATATTACCATTATTTACTTTATCTAGCCCACCAATTGCATTAAGTAATGTAGTCTTACCACATCCAGAAGGACCAAGTAATGCCACCAAACCCTTATCATCTAAAGTAAGAGATGTATTATTAATAACATGTAGTTCATTCTTTTTATGCCTATTAAAATACTTATTAACATTTTCTAATCTTATCATTCTACACCTCTTCTCTATATGTATTCATAACTGAATCTTTAAACAACTTTCTTGAATATCTAAACGTAATAAATAAAGACATCATTAACAATACAATATATAAAATAAAATAATTATTTAAAGTCATGTATGTAGATAAATCTTTTAATAAAGGCATATTTACTACGGAACTTTTTATAAATAATAAAAACATAATAAATATAAAGTATGCTAAATGAGCAAGTGTTAATAACTCAATATTTAAAAGTGACTTAGTACATTTAAGTGAAGAACCAAGAATTCTAAGTATTGAATAATATACATTCCTAGATTTAAAAACCAATTGTATTATAAAATATGAAATAAAAAATAAAGTTATAAATAAAATTACTAATACTAACATCTTTACTATTTTAAGACCCGCTATACTATCACTAGCAAAGTTATTTAAAACATCAGGCATATACAATGTAGTATATCCTAGTTCCTCAATTGAATTAATTGTTTCTCTAACATTTTTAACATTTTTAATAAATACACTACTTTGATAATAATCGTTAACATATAAAGAATTGTAATCATTAGTATTTATAAATATTGCATTATTATACTTATCATATTTATAGCCAGTTAATTTTTCTAGTGTTTTAGAATCATAACTATTTAATACAACAAATTCTTTATCAAATTTCTTATATAAATTATTAACGTTTACTTTTAATCTATAATTCTTACAATTATAGTTATCACATTGACTTTGCCAAGAGCCAGGTATAACAACTTTACCAGCCTCAACTTTATCACTTGGTATTATTTCACCATCAATGTAATCTAAACTAGATTCTCCATATAATTCTTCAAATTTATAACTAATTTTAGTATAGTTTTTAATAATATTATCACTTAATTTATAAAATAGATTATCAGTAACATAAAATTCAGTCGATGAGTATGCATATTTACTATCACTCTTTGTTAAACCAACAACTTTAACCTTTTTCTCATCACCATTATTTGTATCTATAGAGAAAATATGATTTAAGATTTTTTCTCTTTGTCCTTCATATTCTAAATAATAATCATCCTCATACAATCCTAAAACAATTTCATCATCATTACTTGGCATTTTTCCATATAAAACAGTGTCTATATTACTTATATTAGAAACAGTTCCATAAAAACTCATAAATTCATTTGAGGATATACTAATTTTTTCATCTAAAAGTACATCACTTTTAACAATAGAATCTACATTTTTCAGATTACTAATCTTTTTGTAATCATTTTCATTAATACTACTTTTATCTTTCTTTTTAATTACTATTCTCTTATCACTAGTATTAGTAAAAAAAGCATTAACTCCTTCATTAGATATTTCATATTGAAATTTTTCAAATGCAGAATAAGCTCCAAATATAGAAATAACTATAAAAAAATATACAGCAGTTACCAAGAATAGTTTAGATGGAATATTAAATGCATTACGTATTCCTAAGCTTACTTTATTTTTCCACTTAATATCACTAAAGCTATTTTCTTGAACGTTTTCTACTTTCTCATAATCTTTTATTTTTTTATCTTCAAGAATTTTTCCATCATTCATAGTGATTTTTCTAGTTACATATTTCTCAACTTGTTCATAATTATGTGTAACGACAATAACAAGTTTATCCTTAGATATATCATGTAGTAATTTTAAAACACTTTCACTAGATTTTTTATCTAAATTGCCAGTAGGTTCATCCGCAAGTATTATTGGAGTATTCATAGCTAAAGCACGAGCTATCGCAACTCTTTGTTTTTGACCTCCAGATAATTTTGAAACCTTCGTATTTCTATACTTATATAAATCTACTTGGTTTATCAAAGAATTTACTTGTTCTTTTATAACTTTTTTATCTTTACCATTTAATAAAAGAACTAACTCAATATTTTGATAAACAGTATAACTATTAACTAAATTAAAATTTTGAAATATATTTCCTACATATTTTCTTCTATAAATCTCATAATCTTTCTCAGTATAATGGCTTGTTTCTTTACCATTGATGAACATTTCACCTTCTTCATAAGAATCAAGTCCACTAATAACATTTAAAAGAGTACTTTTGCCACTACCACTTTCTCCAGTAATCGCAACAAACTCACCCAAATTAAATCTTAAAGAAATACGAGTGAATCCAGTTGAAATCATTCCATTATTAGAATAAAACTTAGATACATTTTTTAACTCTAACATATTTTCTCCCTTATAATAAAATATATTTTTTTATATCATATATATAACATTATAACAACAATTAAAAGAAAAATATAGCAATATCAATAATAAAAAATATTATAAAACAAAAGCTCAAGCAATAAATACTTGAGCTTAAATAACTAATTTTTTTCTCCACTACCAGTTAAAGTTACAGTTAAAGTTTTTTCACTTCCATTTCTTAAAATTGTAATCTTGATTTTATCGCCAATATTATATTTATATAGTTGATATCTAAAATAAGAAGTATTAGAAATTTCAGTATCATTTATTTTAAGAATTTTATCGCCACTCTTTAATCCAGCTTTATCTGCAGCACCATTTTTTTCAACAGACTCAATATAAACACCAGAATCATTATTAAAATAATTATTACTATCATAAATACTTACACCTAAATATGGACGATTAATCTTTTTACCACTGATAATAGTTTCAGCATTTTTTATAGCATCTTCAATTGGAATAGCAAAACCCATACCTTCTATTTGAGAACTAGCAAGTTTCATATTAGTGATACCGATTACTTCACCATTTGAATTACATAATGGACCACCACTATTTCCAGAGTTAATTGCAGTATCAGTTTGCAAAACACTCATAATATAATTATCAACTTGAACCATTCTATCTTTTCCACTTAATATTCCTCTAGTAACACTCCAAGAATAAACACTTGAATCAACTGGGGTACCAACTGCAAAAGTTGTATCACCTATTCTTGTATCAATACTGCTGCCAATTTGTGCAGTAGAAAGTATCAAGGATTTGTCAACTGATAAAACAGCAATATCAGAATATTCATCATAACCTACAACGTTAACGCTCTCTTCTTTGTTATTAGTAAAAACAACTGAAACTTCATTGCCACCATTAATAACATGATAATTAGTCAAAATATAACTATACTTATCATCAGTTTTAAAAACAAAACCACTACCTGTAGAATATAATTGATTTCTAACATAATTCTTAACAGTGACAACAGAATCATAAACTTTCTCAACAGCATCAGCAATTCCACTATCAGTTACAGTAACATCTTTAATTGTTTTAGTCGTTTCAACAACCAAGTTTTTTAAATAAAAATTATAAAACAAACCAAAAAAGCATAAACATACAATAAATGTAATGACAGAAGAAACAAAACATTTACTGTCAAATAAAGATTTTTTTATAACAGTTGGAGCATCGTTAGTAGAAGAATCAAAACCAGTATTTGAATCTATTTCAAGATGACTAGAATTATTAGACAACTTAGTTATAGAATTATTTTTTGTTTTTTTGTAATCATTATTAAAATTTTCTTTTTTCATTTTTTCACCTCAATATAAATAATAATACTAAAATGTTAATAAATTGTGAAATTTTAAAAATAAATTTAAGAAAATAAAAAAAGCCCAAAAGGCTAATTTTAAATATGGGGCGCAATGTGGGAATCGAACCCACGCATAACGGGACCACAATCCGCCGTGTTAACCACTTCACCAATTGCGCCATTGCAAGAAGTATTATAACAAATAAAATAAGTAAATTCAAGCATATTATAAAAAAAAGCAAAAAAAAATTGGCAACTTGCTATCTTCGCTTACACTATTTTCGCCGTTAAAGTGCTTAACTTCTCTGTTCGGTA
>CAKOLO010000002.1 GCA_934096235.1 uncultured Bacilli bacterium | reverse complement strand
AACTCATTATTTTACTTAGTTTTCAAAGATCATTTCAATCGCATTTCCTGCGGTTGCTCATATAATATAGCATTTAAACATTCCAATGTCAACAACTTTTTTCAATTTTTTTATTTTTTTGACATTTTTTAATTTTTACCATAATTTACGATAAAAATTAGGATTTTATAGCCTAAATACTATCGTTTTTGCCGTTTTTCTCAAACAACGAAATATATAATAGCACAAGGAATTTTAAATGTAAATACCTTTTTTTAATTTTTTTAAAAATCTTGTTCTAAATATAATATATGACATAACAAAAGAAAAAATCACCGAAAATTAGTGATTTCTTTGAATATTTCTAAATATATTGTAATAATATTCAATGGCTTGAGTGTTAAACGGAAACTCACCTGCTTTTTTCATTTCTATCAAAGATGATAATTCTTCTTTAATAATATAATTAACTTCTCTAGGATATTTCATAAGTTTCTTATGATAGTTATATTCATTACGATCTAATATTTTAAAAGCGCCATCATTAAATACTCTTAAATCCAAGTCATAATCTATATATTTAACAACATTCTCATCTATAACATAAGGACTAGCAATGTTGCAATAGTAGAATATACCATTATTTTTTAATTGAGCAATTATATTAAACCATCTTCTTTTATAAAAGAACATTATTGCGGGCTCTTTAGTATGCCATGTTCTTCCATCTTGTTTGGTAACTAATACATTCTCATTACCTAAAACAATAAAATCATCATTTACCTCCAACACAACAGCAGATTTCCAAGATTTATGAATAACGCCATCGTGTTTATAGCAATGAATAACAAGTGTGTCTCCAACGCTAATGTTCATAAGACACCTCTTTCTAAGAATATTTTACCACAACATAGCAAAAATTAAAAACATTTATATACACCAATGTAAACTAAATAAAAAGTACGACAAAAGCGTACAAATTATTTTAACATTATTTATTTTTTTAATAAGTTAATTGCAGTATTTAATTGTTCTTCACGATCTTTAACCTCAACATCCGGATTAATTCCTATTCCATTAATGCTATTTCCATTAGGACTTAACCAATAAGCAGTTGTATATTTAACCATAGCACCGCTAGACAAAACATCCTTTTCTTGCACAGTTCCTTTACCATATGACTTAATTCCAATTATAGTTGCATTAGCACTCTCTTTTAAAGCCAAAGTAAGAACTTCTGAAGCAGATGCACTATATTCGTTAATTAGAACAGAAATGCCCTTAAATGACTTCAAAACGCCATCTTTTGCATTATACTTAGATATTTTATTATTTTTATCTTTTAATTGATAAATTGCTTTTCCTTTAGAAATAAAATAATCAGCGATTTCATATGCAGCACTTAAATAACCACCTGTATTATTTCTAACATCAATAATAATTGAATCAATATTACTACTAAAATTATTTATTTTATTTTTTACTTGTTTACTTGTTGTAGCTGAAAAAGTCTGTATTTGAATATATCCAATATTATCATATTCTTTTGAAATAACAGAATCTATAGTAATAATCTTTCTTTTTAAATTAACTTCATATTCTTTTTTATCTCTTAAATATTTAATTTTAAAAATATCACTTTTACTATTTTTTATAGTCTCTGAAACATAAGTATTATCCTTTCCTTCAAGTGTCACATCATCTAAAGCAATTAATTGATCACCAACTTTTAAACCTGCCACACTTGCAGGAGAATCACTAAATACTTTACTAATAATAATTTTTCCATCATTTTTATTCACAGTTATTTCAATTCCAATACCAGTATACTCACCATCTAATCTTTGTTCTAATGATTCAGTTGTATCTTTATCCATATAAATGCTATATTCATCATTTAAAAAAGTATACATTCCATTAATAGCAGCATCAATAAGTTTTTCCTTATCAACTTCTTTTACATAACTATTTACTATATGGTTATATGCTTTTTTAAATTCAGAAATATCGGATGAACTATCGCTACCAATAAGAGACAATTTATCATAATTTTTAAAAACGATCAAACCACTTGTAACACTAACAATAATACCAGTAATTAGAATAATAACAATTACTTCTACCAAATTAAATTCTGCACTTTTTTTTATATCTTTACTCATATTTTCACCACTCTATCATCTATAAAAAATTATACAACAAATGGTATTAATTTTAAAGAAATATTTTGGCAAAATAAAAAGATTGAATATATCAATCTTTATACTAATTCTAAACGAACTATTAAAGCATCGTCTCCGATTCTTTCTTTTAATTTAATTATTCTAGTATATCCACCTTTTCTATCAGCATATTTAGTAGCATATTCATCAAATAATTTTTTAACTAAATCTTTATCGTTATTTAAGAAAGCAAGTGCTTTTCTTCTAGAAACTAAATCACCTTTTTTAGCATATGTAATCATTTTTTCAACAAACTTACGAGCTTCTTTAGCTCTTTGTTCAGTAGTTTCTACATACCCAAATTCAAGTACACTTTTAGTTAAACCAGATAGAATACTTTTTCTAACACGAGTTTCTCTATTTAATTTTCTATATAATGCCATTGTATCCTCCTAATTAATCTTCATCACGGAACTTAAGTCCCATGTCTCTAACTTTATCTAAAACTTCTTTTAATGATTTCTTACCAAGATTTCTAATTTTCATCATTTCAGATTCACTCTTAGATGTTAAATCTTGTAAAGTATGAATTGCATCTCTCTTTAAACAATTGTATGCTCTAACAGAAAGATCTAATTCTTCGATAGGAGTTTCTAATGTCTTTTGAACTGAATTTTCTTCTTTATCAGCAAGAACACTTTCGATTCCTGTTAAATTATGTAAATCAGTGATAACTTCAAAATGATCAATGATTATTTTAGCAGCACGAGCAACAGCTTCTTCTGGTTTGATAGCTCCGTTAGTCCATACATTTAAAGTAAGTTTATCGTAGTTGTCATTTTGTCCAACACGTGCTGGTTCAACTTCATAACTAACTCTTTCAATTGGACTATATAATGAATCAACACCAATAGCACCTACTACATCTCTTACAGCAACAGCGTTGATTTTTCCATCAACATAACCACGACCATTAGAAACAGTCATAGTCATATCTAAATTTCCACCTTTTGATAATGTAGCAATTAATAGATCTGGATTAATAATCTCAACTTCAGCATTTTTATCTATATCAGAAGCATGAACTTCTCCTTCACTATTAGCCTTTAAATGCAAAACTTGATCATTTTCACTATGATTTTTTAAAACTAATTTTTTTAGATTAAGAATAATTTCAGTAACATCTTCTACTACTCCATCCATTTTTTGAAATTCGTGCATAACACCTTCAATTTTAACGTCTGTAATTGCACTACCTTCTAAACTTGATAGCATAACTCTTCTAAGAGCGTTTCCAATAGTTGTTCCAAAGCCTCTTTCAAGTGGTTCTAAAACAAACTTTCCATAATAATTACTTTCAACATATTCGTTTACTTTATAATCTGGTTTAATAAATTTTAACATGGTATTTATTCCCCTTCCTTAACTCTTATATACGTCTTCTCTTAGGTGGTCTACATCCATTATGAGGTACTGGTGTAACGTCATTAATTCCTGTAATTTCTAATCCAGCAGTTTGTAAACTTCTAATTGCAGTTTCACGTCCTCCGCCAATTCCTTTAACAAAAACTTCAACTTTTCTAATTCCAGCATCAAAAGCAGCTTTACCAGCAGCTTCAGCACTCATTCCTGCAGCAAAAGGAGTTTTCTTTTTACTTCCTTTATATCCAACAGTTCCTGAAGAAGCCCAACTAATTACTCCACCATTATTATCAGTAATTGTTACAATTGTGTTATTAAATGTAGAATGAATATGTGCTTGACCTTCAGTGATATCTCTCTTTGCTTTTCTTTTTCTTCTATTATAAGCCATAAGTTATCCCTCCTATTTCTTCTTATTAGCAATAGTCTTACCTTTACCTTTACGAGTTCTAGCATTTCTACTTGTATGTTGACCTCTTACTGGTAAGCCTTTTTTATGTCTAGTACCTTGATATGAATTAATTTCCATTTTAGTTTTAATATTCATTTCAACGTCTCTTTTTAAATCACCAACTAATACATATTTATCAGCTTCAGTTCTTAAACGATTAATTTCTTCAACTGTTAAATTATCAGTTCTAGTATCTTCACTTACATTTGCAGCAGCGCAAATTTCATGTGCTCTAGTTGGACCAATACCATAAATATAAGTAAGTGCTACTACTATTCTTTTATTCTTTGGTAAGTCAATATTTTTAATACGTGCCATATCTTCCTCCTACTTAACCTTGTCTTTGTTTATGTTTAGGATTTTCACAAATTACCCTAACTTTTCCGTTTCTTTTAATAATTTTGCATTTATCGCAAATCTTTTTTACTGATGGTCTTACTTTCACGTTCAATCCCTCCATTTACTTTCTATAAATTATACGCCCACGTGTTAAATCACAAATAGGTATTTCCATAAGCACAGTATCACCTGGGTAAATACGAATCATGTTTAAGCGCATTTTTCCAGAAACGCGAGCTTCTACTATGTGCCCATTATCTAATTTTACTTTGAAGTCTCCTCCAGGTAAAATTTCTAATACCTTTCCTTCAAGTTCAATATAACCGTCTTTTTCCTTGGCCATTTTTCACTCTCCTGTTAATATCTCATAACCATCTTTAGTTACAAGAATTGTATGTTCGAAGTGAGCTGCTAAGCTTCCATCTTGAGTAACAATTCCCCATTCATCTGGAAGAAGCCACACTTCTTTTGTACCTAAACTAAACATTGGCTCTATTGCTAAAGTCATACCTGCTTTAAGTATGATTCCTTCACTTTCATGATTACTAAGATTAGGAATATATGGATCTTCATGAAGATCTCGTCCAACACCATGTCCAGTTAAACAAGTAAATACTCCATAATGATTCTCTTTAGCAACCCTACCTATCGCAGAACAAACTTGGTTTAGTTTAATACCCTCTTTAATTACAGAAATACCTTTGTACAAAGCTTTCTGTGTATCACTAACAAATTTCTTATTTTTCTTACTAGTTTTACCAACTATATAAGTATAAGCAGAATCTGAGTGATAACCTTTATAAATTGATCCAAGATCAACTGACACAATATCTCCATCTTTAATGACAGTATCGTCAGGGATTCCATGAACTACCATATCGTTAATACTAACACATGCAGTTGCTGGAAACCCCTCATAACCAAGAAATGATGGAACGGCGTCATGACTTATTATATAATCATAACAATATTTGTCAATATCTTTTGTTGTTATACCAGGTTTTATAAAATCTTTCAAACCTGATAGAGCTCCATAAGTTATTTGACCAGATATTCTCATTAATTCAATTTCTTGTTCATTTTTAATACTAATCATCTTATTACTTCCTTATAATATTCTCAAACTCTTTCATTGTGTCATCAGCAGAACCATTAGCATTTAATTCAATTAAAATACCTTTGTTTCTATAATATTCAATAACTGGTGTACAATTTTCAATAAACATTGAGAAACCCTTTTTAAATGTTTCTTCGTTATCATCATTGCGAACAGTTAATTCTACACCACAATCATTACATATTCCATCTTTTAATGGAGCATTAACTCCAGTTAAACGATTATATGTTTTTTTACACTTAGGACATATTTGTCTACCTAAAGTTCTCTTTAAAGCAGTTTCATAATCTACATTAAGATAAACTGCATAATCAATTTTTAGATTTAATTCTTCAGATATTCTTTCAACAGCTTCTACTTGAGGCATATGTCTTGGATATCCATCAAGTATAAATCCATTTTTAACATCATCTTTCATTAATCTTTCTTTCATTAATTGATTAGTAATTGTATCACTAACTAATTCACGTCTTGATTGAATTTCTCTAATTTGTTTTCCAAGTTCAGTTGTTGGATCAACACCCCTCAAAAGTTCACCAGCAGAGATACTTACAAGTCCATATTTGCTTGTTAACATTGAAGCAAGTGTCCCTTTACCTGCTGCAGGTGGTGCAATTAAAATTAAATTCATATTATCTCCTATTATTATAATTTCTAGATGCAACAGAACTTTCAAGTTGCTTATATGTTTCAAGAAGAACACCAACAGCAATTAACATTGATGTACCACCTAATTTAACAGTTTCTGGAAGACCAGTTAAAGCAGTAAATATAGTTGGTATAGATGCTAATAGAGCTATAAAAAATGCTCCCATAAATGTTATTCTTCCTAAAATTTTTGATATATATTTTTTAGTTTCACTTCCAGGTCTAACACCAGGAATATAGCCACCATTTTTGTTTAAATTTTTACTCAATTCTTCTGGGTTAATTGTTAAGAATGTATATATATAAGTAAATGCAACTATTAATAATATATAAATCACAAAACCAACTGGTTTAGATGTTGATAAATAATTATTTAAGAAACTAATTACCTTCGCATTCTTAATAAAATAAGCAAGAATTGATGGAATTCCCATTATAACACTTGCAATAATTACAGGCATTACATTTGCAGAATTCAATTTTAATGGTAAGAATGTTTGTTGCCCACCATAACTTGATGAACTTCTATTTGAATATTGAATTGGTATACGTCTTTCAGCCTGTTCAACAAATATAACTCCAACTACTATAAATATATATAATAGAACAAAAATTATAAATTTAGTCCAAGCCAACACTTCATTATTTGCATTTGGAATCAATGATTGAAATGCCGTTACAAACATACTTGGTAATGTATTAACAATACCAGCCATAATTATTAATGAAACGCCATTTCCAATTCCTTTATTTGTAATCTCATCACCTAACCATAACAAGAAGGCAGTACCAGCTGTTAAGATAATAGCAATTTTGAAATACATCATAGGTTCTTGTGTTTTACCTAAGAACATCATTGGATAGAAGAAACCTTGAATAAACGCTATGGCTAAACCAGAATATCTAGTTATCTTAGCAATTTTTCTACGTCCTTCTTCTCCCATTTCTTTTAATTCTTTAAAATAAGGAATAATATCCATTTGAAGAATTTGAATAATAATTGATGCAGTAATATAAGGCATAACACCTAAAGCGAATATAGAGAATTGCTTTAAACCTCCACCACTCATAGCATTAAATAATTCTAAAAATCCAATATCTCCAGTAATAACATTCATACCAGGAATAGTTATGGAATTACCTAAAGCAAAAATGAATAATACACCTAATGTAAATAATATTCTTGCTCTTAAATCTTTGTTAGAAGATCTAAATATTTGCTTAAAAGTAGCAAACATCTTAAATCACCTCCGTAGTTCCACCCAATTCCTCAATTTTAGTAATAGCAGAATTAGTAAATACATTAGCTTTAACAGTTAATTTCTTTTCTAATTTACCATTTCCTAATACTTTGATTCCGCATAATTCTTTTTTCACTAATCCAGATTCTTTTAATACTTCAGGAGTAATTACATCTCCATCTTTAAATCTATTTAAATCTGATACATTAACAATTGCATATTTCTTTTCAAATCTTGCATTTGAGAATCCACGTCTAGGTAGTCTCTTATATAAAGGAGTTTGTCCACCTTCAAACCATGGATGAATTGATGCGCCACTTCTAGCTTTTTGTCCTTTTTCACCACGAGTTGATGTCTTACCATGTCCACTTCCTGGTCCACGTCCGACAACTTTTCTTCTATGAGTTGATCCTTCTAATCTATTTAATTCATGTAATTTCATTATTTTAAGACCTCCTCAACAGTTTTACCACGAAGACTAGCAACATGTTCAATAGTTCTTTGAGATTCTAAAGCTTTAATAGTAGCTTTAGCAGTATTAATTTGTGTATTGCTTCCTAAAGATTTAGCAACAACATCTTTAACACCAGCAAGTTCTAAAACTATTCTTGATGCTCCACCAGCGATAATTCCACGACCAGCTTTAGCAGGTCTAATTAACACTTTAGCAGCTCCACATATACCAGTAACTTCATGAGATATAGTTCTATTATCAACTAAATCTACATGTACAATATTCTTTTCAGCTTCCTTAATTGCTTTGCTTACAGCAACTGGAATTTCTTTAGATTTACCTGTACCAATTCCAACTTTACCTTTTCTATCTCCTACAGCAACTGTAGCTGAAAATCTAAAATTACGTCCACCTTGTGTAACCTTTGTAACTTTTCCTATAGAGATAATTTTATCTTCATAAAGTTTCTTAGGTTCACGATCAGTTCTTCTTTTACCGTCCATACGTTTCCTCCCTAGAATTCTAGTCCATTTTCACGAGCTGCATCAGCTAATGCTTTAACACGTCCGTGATATAGATATCCGCCACGATCAAATACAACTGTTTTGATCTTTGCTTTTTTAGCTTTTTCTGCAATATCTTTTCCTACTGCAGTAGCTGCTTCAAGATTATTATTTTTAAGTTTTAGTTCTAAAGAAGATGAACTAGCTAATGTAACACCCTTAACATCATCGATTAATTGTGCATAAATAGCTGTATTACTTCTAAAAACACAAAGTCTAGGAGTTGATTCAGTACCAGACAATGTTTGTCTGATTTTTTTATGTCTTTTAATTCTTGTAACATTTTTTGATTCTTTTTTTATCATTTCCTTTTACCTCCTATGCAGCTTTCTTTCCTTCTTTACGACGGATATGTTCATCTTTATACTTAATACCTTTACCCTTATATGGTTCTGGTTGTCTTACTTTTCTAACATTAGCAGCAAATTCTGATACTAATTGTTTGTCATATCCGCTAATTATTAATTCAGTAGTAGATTTTTCAGGCATTTCAACTTTTAATCCTTCTGGAATAACTAACTCAACAGGATGACTATATCCAGCAGAAATAATAATTTTATTTCCTTGTACTTGGAATCTATAACCAACACCATTGATTTCTAGTTCACGTTTAAATCCTTCACTAACACCGATTAACATATTGTTTATAATTGAATTTGTAGTTCCGTGTAATTGTTTAGAAACTTTTAAATCATTGTTTCTAGTAGTTACTACTTTACCATCTTCAACTTTAACATTAACATTTTCATTCTTAAAATTGAATTCTAATGTTCCTTTTGGTCCTTTTGTTGTTACTTTATTTCCATCAACAGTAACTTCTACTCCAGATGGAATAGCTAATATTCTATTTCCGATTCTACTCATAACACACCTACCATACGTAAGCTAAAACTTCTCCACCAAGTTTTTTAGCTCTAGCTTCCTTATCAGTCATAAGACCTTCTGATGTAGAAACAATAGCTATACCTAGTCCATTAAGAACTCTTGGCATTTCATCAGCTTTAGCATATACACGTAATCCTGGTTTACTTATTCTTTTTAAGCCAGTGATTACTCTTTCTTTAGTTTTTGAATATTTAAGGTTTAACACGATCATTTCACCAACAGCTAATTTATTAGTATCATAACCATCAATAAAACCTTCTTTAGTTAAAATATCTGCAATACCCTTAGTCATTTTAGTACCAGGTATTTCAACAGTTTTGTACTTCATAGCATTAGCATTACGAATTCTTGTAAGCATATCTGCTATAGTGTCATTAACCATTATAGGCCTCCCTTCTTATTAACACTCGCCTGTTAATGTTTGGTTTTACAGGAATACTCCTGCGATTTTTAAATTATTTTTTATGTAATATCTAACAAAGATATACAACTTAGTAAGTAACATTAATGGATTTTATCCATTAATAATATTACCAACTTGATTTTTTAACACCAGGAATTTGTCCTTTATATGCTAATTCTCTAAAGCAAATACGGCATAGACCAAATTTACTTAATACACCATGTGGACGACCACATCTAGTACATCTAGAATAATTTCTAGTTGAGAATTTACTACCTCTTTGTTGAGCTATAACTTTACTTTTCTTTGCCATAAATATTTCCTTTCCTACTTTCTAAAAGGTAACCCAAATTCAGTTAATAATGCTAGAGCTTCTTCATTAGTATTAGCAGTAGTTACCATAACGATATCTAAACCTCTAACCTTAATAACTTGATCATATTCTACTTCAGGAAATACTAATTGTTCTTTGATACCAAGAGTATAATTACCTCTTCCATCAAAACTATTCTTAGAAATACCTCTAAAGTCTCTAACTCTTGGAAGAGCGATTGTAATTAGTTTATTTAAGAAGTTATACATATTATCTCCTCTTAAAGTAACCTTACAACCAATTTTATTTCCTTCTCTAAGTTTGAAACCTGCTATTGACTTTTTAGCAGTAGTTACTACTGGCTTTTGACCAGATATAGCTTCTAAGTCACGAACAGCAGCATCTAAAAACTTTTGATCATTAATAGCATCTCCTACACCCATATTTAGAACAATTTTTTCTAAACGTGGAACTTGCATTTTAGTAGTGTAGTTAAACTTTTTAGTTAAATTTGGAACTATTTCTTCTTCATATAATTTTTTTAATGTTTCCATAATTCACCTACTTACTTTCTTTTTCATCTTTTTTCTTAGAAGCCTTTTTTTCTTTAACTTCCTTTTTTACTTCTTTTTTAGATTCTTTAGTTAATACTTTAACGTTAGAAATATGAATAGGAGCTTCTACTTCTAATATTCCACCAGATTCGTTAGTACGATTTGGTTTAACATGTTTTTTAACGATATTAACACCGTCAACAACTACTCTATTATCTTTTCTAAGTACGTTAAGTACTTTACCTTCTTTTCCTTTATTACTTCCTGTAATAACACGTACGTTATCTCCAACTTTTATCTTCATGTTAGCCTCCTATAATACTTCTGGAGCTAGTGAAACAATTTTCATATAGTTCTTATCACGAAGTTCACGAGCTACAGGTCCTAGAACACGAGTTCCTACAGGACTATTATCATCTTTAATTAGTACGCAAGCATTGTCATCAAATTTAATATGACTTCCGTCTGCTCTACTAACACCTTGTACTGTTCTAACAATAACAGCTTTTACTACTTTTCCTTTTGGAGTGTTTGAATTTGGGATAGCTTTCTTTACTGTACCAACAACAACATCTCCTATATTACCGCTTTTAACTTTACTTCCACCAAGTACTCTGATTACTAAGATTTCACGAGCGCCTGAATTGTCAGCTACCTTTAAACGGCTTTCTGGTTGTATCATAACTCTCTCCTTTCTTAATTAAAGAATAACAGCTTCCTCAATGATACTATCTAAAACATATCTTTTAGTTTTTGATAGAGGACGAGAAGATACAACTTTAACTATATCTCCTACTTTAGCTTTATTCTCTTCATCATGTACTGCATACTTTTTAGTAGTTTTTACATTTTTATTGTAAAGTGGATGCTTTTTATAAGTTACAACAGCAATTGTAATTGTTTTATTATTAGTTGCACTAACAACTTTACCAACTAATTCTTGTTTTTTGTTTTCCATTACTTGCTATCCTCCTTACCTTCATTTAATTTTCTTTCTCTAATAACTGTTTTAATTTTAGCAACTTCATGTCTTAATTCTTTAATTCTATGAGGTTTTTCTAAATTTCCAGTTGATAGAGAAAACTTCAAATTAAATAATTCCTTTTTATTCTCTTCAAGTTTCTTATTTAATTCTTCAGTGGTTAATTTTCTAATTTCAGTCATCTTTATCATTATTTAGCCACTTCCTTTGCTACAAATTTTGTTTTAATTGGTAGTTTATGTGATGCTAAACGGAAAGCTTCACGAGCTATTTCTTCAGTAACATCAGTCATTTCAAACATAATTTTACCTTCTTTAACTACTGCTGCCCATTCTTCAACATTACCTTTTCCACTACCCATACGAACCTCAGCAGGTTTCTTAGTTCTTGCTAAGTGTGGGAAAATGTTAATATATACTTTTCCTCTTTTAAAATTCTTCATATGACGAGTCATAGCGATTCTTGCTGCTTCGATTTGTCTAGCAGTAATGTATGCTCCTTCTTTAGCCATTAGTCCGTATTCACCTTTAGTAAGTACTGTGTTACCTTTAGCTTTTCCTTCGTAACTAATTCTATGAGGTTTTCTATATTTAGTTCTTTTTGGAATTAACATTTTCATTACCTCCCTTTATCTTTTTAGCAGGAAGTATTTCACCTTTGTAAATCCATACTTTAACACCGATTTTACCATAAATAGTATCAGCTTCTTTATGAGCATAATCTATATCTGCTCTTAAAGTATGTAGAGGTACAGTTCCTTCAGTATAGAATTCAGTTCTAGCCATTTCAGCTCCAGCTAAACGTCCAGAAACAGCAACCTTAATACCTACAGCTCCTGCTTTCATTGTATTTCTAATAGCTCTCTTTTGAACTGCTCTAAATGAAGCTCTATTTTGAATTTGAAGTGCAATTGATTCAGCTACTAATGCAGCATTTAAATCAGGATTTTTAACTTCGACTATTGATAAATAGATATCTTCACCAGTTAGTTTTTGTAAAGCTTTTTTATGTCTTTCAATATCAGCCCCACCTTTACCAATAATGATACCAGGTTTAGATGTATTGATTGTAACATTTGTTCTTTTATTATTTCTTTCGATTATGATAGAAGCAACTGAACATCCTTTTAGTTCTTTATCTAAATATTTTCTAATCTTTAAATCAGTATTTAAATATTTAGCGAAATCTTTAGTTGGTGCATACCATTTACTTTCCCAGTCTCTATTAACACCAATTCTAAGTCCGACTGGACTTACCTTTTGTCCCATGTTTAGTCCTCCTTCTTTTGCATATTATCTGTAACACATACATAAATATGACTTGTTCTATGATAATTCTTAGCAACTCTAGAGTGAGATGCAGCTTTTCTTCTCTTTAAAGTTCTTCCTTCGTTAATGTATGTTTCTTTGATAACTAAATCTTCTTTATTAGCTCCAAAATTATTAACTGCATTAGCTACAGCAGAATTTAAAACTTTAATAATTAATCTACTTGCTTTAGTATTTGTAGTAAGTAGAATTGCTTCAGCTTGAGATACATTCTTACCTCTGATAAGATCAAGAGTCATTCTAGCTTTTCTTGGTGCAATTTGTGCACCTTTATGTATACTATAAGTTTCCATTCAATTTACCTCCTACTTCTTACCGCTGCCAGCGTGGCCAGTAAACTTACGAGTTAATGAGAATTCTCCAAGTTTATGTCCTACCATATCTTCAGTTACATATACAGGAATGAATTCTTTTCCATTGTGTACTGCAAATGTATGACCTACAAAGTCAGGATAAATTGTAGAACGTCTTGACCAAGTTTTTATAACTTCTTTTTTACCTTTTTCATTTAATTCTCTAACTTTTTTTAATAGTCTAGGGAATGTATAAGGTCCTTTTTTCAAACTTCTTGACATTTTAACGGTTCCTTTCTAATTATTTCTTACGACGAGACATTATTAATTTCTCAGATGCTTTTTTAGTTTTTCTAGTCTTTAATCCTAGAGCTGGTTTACCCCAAGGTGTCATTGGTTGAGCACGTCCAACTGGAGCTCTACCTTCACCACCACCATGTGGGTGATCATTAGGGTTCATAACAGATCCACGAACTGTAGGTCTAATTCCCATATGTCTTTTTCTTCCTGCTTTTCCTAAGCTAACTAATTCGTAATCAGTGTTTCCAACTTCACCAATAGTAGCACGACAATTAGCAAGAATTTTTCTAGTTTCACCACTCTTAAGTCTTACGATAACATATTTACCTTCTCTACCTAAGATTTGAACACTACTACCTGCACTTCTTGCAAGTTTAGCTCCAGCACCTGGATTTAATTCAACATTGTGAACCATAGTTCCTACTGGAATATTTTCAAGTGGTAATGCATTACCGATTTTAATATCAGCATTTGCACCACTTTCAATCTTATCTCCAACTTTTAAATTAAGTGGAGCAATTATATATCTCTTTTCACCATCAGCATAATTAATTAATGCGATGTTTGCACTTCTGTTTGGATCATATTCGATTGAAGCTACTCTACCATCAATACCATCTTTAGTTCTTTTGAAATCTATAACACGATATTTACGTCTAACTCCACCACCGATATGACGAACAGTTATCTTACCTTGATTATTTCTTCCGCCTGTTTTACTTTTTTTAACAAGAAGACTCTTTTCAGGAGTACTCTTAGTAATTTCATCATTAATTAATGTACTCATACCTCTTGTTCCAGGAGTATTAGGCTTATAATTCTTAATTGGCATATTATCCCTCCTAGTATTCTATAGAAGAGCCTTCTGCAAGTTTAACATATGCTTTCTTATAAGCAGTTGTTGTACCTGTATATCTTCCTACTCTTCTTTTCTTTTGTACAGCATTTACAGTATTAACATTTACAACTTTTACATTGAATTGTTTTTCAACTTCATTTTTAATTTGAGTTTTATTAGCCTTAGGGCTTACTTTAAATACATATACATTATTTGATTTTAATGATTCGCTTTTCTCAGTAATAACTGGTGCTAAGATAATATTCATTAGTTAAGCACCTCCTCAATTTTCTTAACTGAAGATTCGTCAATTAATAAGTAACTAGCTGCAACTAAATCTAAAACGTTAATTTCATTGAAAGCAACTACAGCAACTTTATTATTGTTACGAGAAGCTAAGAATAAATTTTCGTTTTCATCAGCATATACAACTAAAGCTTTTCCATCAACTTTAAGATTTTTTAACATTTCATTAAAAGTCTTAGTTTTGTTATCAACTAAATTTAAGTTTTCAACAATTACTAATTCTTTATCTTGGAATTTAGATGTTAAAGCACTCTTTAACGCTAATCTTCTTTCTTTTCTATTTTGTTTTTTATCATATTTTCTTGGTTTTGGTCCAAAAACAATTCCACCACCTGGCCATTGAGGACTTCTAGTAGATCCTTGTCTTGCGTTACCTGTACCTTTTTGTTTATATGGTTTACGTCCACCACCAGAAACTTCACTTCTTGTTTTAGTTGAAGCAGTTCCTTGTCTTAAAGATGCTTGAGCAAGTACGATTGCATCATGCATAACTGGTTCATTTACTTCAATGTTCCAAACACTATCTTTAAGTGTTATATCTTTAACTTTTTCACCTTTTTGGTTTAAAACTTGAGTCTTTGCCATTATTCAGAAACCTCCTTACTTTCAGTAGTTTCAGCTTCATTAGCATCAGAACTTGTAACTTCACTATTAACGACTTCTTCAGTTACAACACTTTCTTCTACTTCTGGTTCGCTTACAACTTCCTCATATGAAACTAGTTCAACAGCAGGAGTATTTTTACTACCTTTAATAGCTTCTCTAATAAATACATATGTGTTTTTAGCACCTGGAACATTACCACTTACTAAAATGTATTTATTTTCAGTATCAACATCTACTATCATTAAGTTTTGGATAGTAACTTGTTCATTACCCATATGTCCTGGTAATTTCTTACCCTTTAAAACACGCATAGGTCTCATAGTACCCATAGAACCTACTCTTCTATGATATGTAGATCCGTGAGTTTCAGGTCCACGAGATTGATTCCATCTCTTAATTACACCTTGGAAACCTTTACCTTTTGATGTACCAGTTACATCAACTGTGTCTCCACTTTGAAATACATCAGCACTAATAACTTGTCCAAGAGTATAAGAAGAAGCATCAATTCCTCTAATTTCTTTTAAGAAGCGCTTAGGTTGTGTATTTGCTTTTTTAACATGTCCCATTTCTGGTTTATTAGATGATTTAACTTTTTTATCAAATGCACCTAATTGAATTGCATCATACCCATCTTTATCAGTTGTCTTAATTTGAGTTACAACGTTTGGTTCAACTTCGATAACTGTAACAGGTATTAATTTTCCGTCAGTTGAGAATACTTCAGTCATTCCAACTTTACGTCCTAAGATTCCTTTCATTTTTCATTTCCTTTCCTAATTATTTTTTAATTTGAATATCTACACCACTAGGTAAATCTAAATGAGCTAACGCATCAATAGTTTCTTTACTAGGATTTTCGATATCAATTAATCTTTTGTGAGTTCTAATTTCGAATTGTTCACGAGAATCTTTATATTTATGAACAGCTCTTAGAATAGTGATTTTTTCAATCTCTGTTGGTAGTGGAACAGGTCCGCTAACAACTCCACCAGTTCTCTTAACAGTCTCAACAATTTTTGCAGCAGCTTGATCAACGCTTCTATGATCAAAAGATTTAAGTCTGATTCTTACTTTGTCTTTAGACATATTAATTTTCCTCCTTCGCCTATAATATTTTTTTATAGACTTGCTAAATGCAAATTACCTGATTTTAAAATTAAGTTAATTCAACTTAACCTGGTGTATCAGCAACCTTGCATATCATCGCCAGTCGTTCGATATAGATTATATTCTAAAAGAACAAAAAAATCAAGCATTTTTTCTTGATTTTCCATATAATTTTCATTTTTATTATATATTTTTATAAAAAATTAAAATTTTGTCCTATTTCATGCTAATTATTAAGTTAACTAAATCACTTGCTGATTTATTATTAATATATTTTTCCTGATATTTAATCATTTTTTCTTGCATATTTTTATTATTTAAAAGTTCATGAATAATATCTAGAATTTCCTCACGAGTTTTACATTTTAAACTCATACCATGACTTTCAAAGAAATTTGTATTATATGTTTCAATACCAGGTATAGGATAAATATGAATTAAAGGTTTTCTCATGCAAGCTATTTCAGTAGAACTAAGGCCGCCAGGTTTTGACATAACTATATTTGAAGAATATATCAAATCATTAACATTATTAACAAATCCAAATACTATCAAGTTTTCTCTATTCATGGCTACTAACTCATTATATAATTTTTTATTATTACCACAGACCACTATAATTTTACACTTATCTTGGTTTAATATATCATCAATTATTTCATAAATTTTACCAAATCCCATACTTCCAAGCATAACAAGAATTATATTTTCATCTTTATTAATACCAAGTTCATTTCTAATATTCTTTGCATTAAATATAAATCTACTAGATACAGGTATACCACTATTATATAAAATATCTTTATTACATCCTTTCTCAATATATCTTTCCTCTTGACCCTTTTGCATAATTAAATAATCAGGCATAGTTTCCTCAATAAAAGGACAAGGCTCATAATCAGTAGATATTGATATAAACTTTAAATTCTCATCATAATGCTTCTTAATAGCTGTCAAAGTTAATGATGGAAATAAATGAGTCGTAACAACTAAATCAAAAGACCCATTTTTAATATAATTATAAAGCCTACGAGCATGCATTTTATTAACAAGATACACAGGACTAGTAACACCACTTTTACTATATAATTCACCCAATTTATATATATTTTTAAAAGCTTTGCCATTTCCTTTCAAAGAATTCAAATATATCTTCTCAGTCATCCTATTACCAGAAGTATTAACTATATCATAAAAATTTTTAAATTCACAAGGAATATTATTTTCTTTTAACTCTTCCTCTATATATCTAGCACAAGAATTATGTCCACCGCCAGTACTACAAGATAATATCAAAACTTTCATAGTTCAATCTCCTTATTCATACTTTCATACGTTCTGTTCCTTAAATCCGCAATTCTATCCTTATAATCAAGTTATAAAGGATCAAGTACAACAGCACATATACATTTCTTTCTTTTATATATTTTATAAATTCCCTTTGATTTTGTAAATACAAATCTAATAGGTTGAACCCCAACATTAGAATCAACAACTATTTTAAAACACCATATTTAAAATCTCTTATCTTTTCATAATAAGGCCACATAGCAGCTTCAGGATACATATGTAAGATAAATTTATTCTTAAATACTTCTTTTATCTCATTGTAAAATTTATCTTTCTTTTTTCTCTCCTTTGGAATAGGCATCGCATACAATAAACGTATTAGTTTCCTAACAACAGGTATTTTAAAATTCTCTTCCAAAGTCGGATAATGAACACGCCTAGGATAATAAATAAGACCTATCGAAGTACAACCTAAATAATCTACATGATTAGATATTGACACAAAGCAATTATCCTTTATTAACTTTTCCTTACCAATTATAGTAAATCCAAAAAATACTTTATCTATAATATATAAGATAATAAATATTGGTAAAGTTAAAACATTTGAAATTAACTTAAATAATTTATTATTAATTACATACTTATAATTATCACCAATTTCAAAATTTAAAAGAGCCCAATTATGAGTAACTTGTTCATTCCCATTAAGTTTAGAATAATCATGCTTTTTCATATTTCATCAAAAAAATTATATCATATTTTTATTACAAATCAAAAAGAGGCATAAACCTCTCTTTACACTCTATTCACCAATTCCAATTAAAGAACCAAGTATATTAGACTTAGTTGTTTCATCTAAAGCATCAAAATCAACAGCATTAGTTGTATCTAAAGTCTTAATATCATCAATAGCATTAATTTCACCAGTGGCATCAACTACAAAATATTCCTTATCAGTATTAGTAGGTTCAAAATATTTAACACTTAAAGTATATTCAGTTTTTTTATCATCAACTTTATTTTCTTTATATACTACTGAAAACTTCGTTCTATAATTCTTCTTTTCATAATTAGTATCAGTACTTGTGCCTATACTATCAATAACACTACCCATAATACTTGGAAAATCAACATCTAACACATATCTATTTTCATTATTATCATAAGATAATGAAATTGTATAAGACATTGTTTCATCTTTTTCATCTTTATATGTAAGTACAGCATTATAACTATTACCAGATATTTTAACATTTAATTTTTCATTATCACCAGCTGTAATATCAAAACCTAATAAATCATTATTAAACATATCTATATATATAATAACATTAACAGTTTTGAACTTATTATCTTTATTTTCATCATTTGCCTTGCCATCTATTTCATCTTTTAAATCATTTTTAGCATCATCAATAGATTCATATGCACCTATATTCACTAATTCTTCTAAAGCTTTATTATCACTCAAATACGCATTCAATATAGCTTTTTCAATCTTATCATTTTCATCTTTATCATAAGTATAATCAATTTTATATGAAGGAACTTTCTTACCATCAACATTCATCATCATAGGAGTTTTAGTTATCTTACTTTCACTAACATTAGATAAAAATGTTTTCTTAGCAGAATCTAATAAATATTTATAAGCATTAGTATACTTTTCTAAATCTTTATTTTCAGTAATATCAGTAATACCAGAATCTAATTTAGTTTTATAAGTTATACCATCATTTTCAGAAGTTTTAACATTAAAGTAACCATATTCTCCATCTACCATAACTTTAGCATTTGCCATTTCAATTCCAAGTAATGTTCCAGTTACACCAGCATAAACTTCTTTATTATCTTTATCATATTCAACATCAGCATTAACAGTAAGACCATTTACTATTGCAAAATCCGCATTTTCAGAAGTTAATATTAATTTACCTGTAAAAGCACTCTTATTAAAATTCTTAGTAACATTATTTACATTAGAATCAATTTTATTAGATAATTGAGTATATGTAGCATCAATAACCTTATTAAATAAAGTAGATGGTTTAGTTAATACAAAGTAATAATAATAAAATGCTCCTCCCAATAATAATAAAACAATTAACAAAATAATTGGCCATTTTTTCTTTTCTTTTTCAATAAAATCTCCACTACCATTTCCATTATCAGTAGGATTAGCAGGAATACTTGGTGTATTAGAGACATTTGAATTTTCGCTAGTTTCAGTTTTATTGTCAAAATGTACAGATGGTTTAGTTATCGGAGCCAAATTAATATTCTCTTTATCAATTAAAGATTCACTACTAGAACCATTATTTATACTTGAATTACTAGGCATATTAACATTAGTTTTTTCAGTAACAACTTCATTATTAGATGAGTTTGTTACATCAACATTATTATTTTCATTTTTTACTTCCTCATTCATTTTAGTACCCACTTTCTACATTAACATAAGTATATCACCAAAAATTATCAAAGTAAATAAAAACACCCTAAGGTGTCTCTTTAATTATCAAACTTTGACCAGTCATCTCTTTTGGTTTACTGATCTCATATATATCAACTATAGTAGGTATTACATCTCTTAAAGTACCATTCTTTTTTATTCTATAAGATTTATTACATATTATAAATGGAACCTTATTACATGTATGGCTAGTAATAACATTTCCATCAGCGTCTTTCATATATTCAATATTACCATGATCAGAAGTTATAACAACATCATAAAAATTTTCTTGTGCTTTTTCCATTATATGACCAATACAAACATCACATGCTTCAAGTGCCCTTACACAAGCAGGAATATTTCCAGTATGAGCAACCATATCAGGATTAGCATAATTAACTAATATAAAGTCAAAATCATCATCCATTGCATCCAATACAGCTTCAGTAACTTCAGATGCATTCATTTCAGGTTTCATATCATATCTTGCTACCTTAGGTGAAGGTACTAATATTTTATATAAATTCTTGTCACTCAACTCCTCAGCTCCATCAAAGAAATAAGTAACATGAGGATACTTTTCACTCTCAGCAATTCTAGCTTGTTTAAACCCTAAATCAGCTAAATATCTACCAAAAGTACCAGTAATAGGTTCTTGACTATAAGCACCCTCTATAACATCATCTACACTATATAAAGATGCATATCTAACATTCTTAAACCTTTTAACATTAAACATATTAAATGATTCATCAGTAAATGCAGAAATTAATTCACGAATTCTCTCAGGTCTATAATTTAAGAATAATACTCCATCATTTTCTTTTATATTACTTCCCTTAGTTATTATACTAGGATTTATAAATTCATCAGTAATATCATTCTTATAATGAAGTTCCATACATCTATTATAATCACTAAAGTTATTACCAACATTATATACTATCGCATCATATGCTTTCTTAACTCTATCATAATTATTATCTCTATCCATCGCATAATATCTTCCACAAATAGTACCAATAGTTCCAAGTCCTAATTTACTTGCTTTAGCCATAAATTCACTAATAAGTTTATTTCCACTCATAGGAAGACTATCCCTACCATCAGTAATAAAATGAAAGACTACACTCTTAACTTTTCTAATCTTTGCAAGCGCAAGTGCTGCATAAAAATGTTCAATACTAGAATGCACATTTCCACTAGATATTAAACCTATCATATGTAATGTAGAATTATTATCATTAACAAAATCCATTAAATCTAGTAGAACATCATTCTCAAAAAAACTTTTATCTTTTATCTTATTATTTATTAAAGTTAATGGCTGTTCTACTGTTCTTCCACATCCAATAGTCATGTGACATGCTTCAGAATTTCCACTTTGTCCTTTAGGAAGCCCAACTACTTCACCACTTGCTCCAAGTTCACACACTGGATAATCAGACATTATTTTAGCTAAGTTTGGTAAATTAGCCATTTTTATAGCATTACCATTCTCACCTTCTCTAATTCCAAAACCATCTAAAATTAATAAAATAATTTTTTTCATAAATTTCTCCTGTAAACATTTTAACACATATTATAGAATTAGAAAAGAAAAAAACTTGAATGACTAATTCACATCAATCATCTCAAGTCTTAATTTATCAGCAATAGTTACTATAAATTCAGAATTCGTAGGTTTAGCTCTGTCTATATCTACACTATGACCAAATATTTCTTCCATTAAATCTATATCACCTCTTAACCAAGAAACTTCTATCGCATGTCTAATAGCTCTTTCAACCCTTGGAATAGATGTATTAAATCTAATTGATAAATCAGGATATAATTGTTTTGTTATACCGCCAATAAACCCTGGATTATCATATACCATAAGTATAGCACTTCTTATAAATTGATACCCCTTAATATGTGAAGGAATACCAAGAGCATGCAATAATTTAGTTACTTGTATTTGTAAATCCCTACTTTCAAGTTCTAAAATATTCTCATTTTTCTTTTTAACAGTAAACGTTTGAATAATTTTACTTTTTAAATCATCAAAATTAAATGGTTTTAAACAATAATATCTAACACCATATTCACTAATATCTCTAATAGTTTGATCTTCCCCATATGAAGTCATAACAATTACTTTCTTCTTTATACTGTTAAACCTCATATATTCAAGAACACCAACTCCATCCTTAACAGGCATAACTAAGTCAAGTAGCATTAAATCAAAATCTATATCAGAATTTAATACTTTAATAGCTTCTTCTCCATTCTTACAAGTTCCAATTACTTCAACTTCATCACTACTACTAAAATACTTACAAATTAAATTCACTAACCCTTCGTTGTCATCTACTACTAAGACTTTAATTTTCATTCTTTTCTCCTTTTCTCTATTGTATGTCATAATTATACAAATATCTACGGAGTAAAAAGTAATATTTTGTCTAAAAAGTGAACATTTTGTCATTAAAAAACACAATATCAAAAAATAGCAAATTTATACACATATTTATTATTTATAATGTATAAAAAAACTAATTTGTTAAAATTAGTCTTTTTTAATTTCCTTAAGAATTTTATTTAAATCATCTATATTAGTACTAACTTTACCAAGAACAATACCATCAGATATCTTAAATATATCATTAATATTATTTTCATCAACACTACCACCATAATATACTTCTATATTTAGATCATATTTTTTATATATGTATAACTTAATATTATCAATAACACTTTGTATTTTATCTATACATTGTATTTCACCACTACCTATAGCCCAACTAGGCTCATAAGCAATACTTAAATATTTTAATGTTGATGAATCTATACTACGAAGATAATAATTAAGTTCTTTCTTTATATAATTAAATGGCTTTCTAGTTTTTTTAATCTCACCTACACAAAGTATAGTATGACATTTAGAACTAAGAGATTTAAATAGTTTTTCTTTTGCCATCTCATAACTTTCAAAAACTATTTTTCTTCTTTCAAAGTGACCTATCAAAGTATAATCTATTCCTATCTTCTTTAAAGACTCAAGATTAAGTTCTCCAGTAAATGACCCCATCTTATAACTAAAGAAGTTTTGAGTACCAACTTTATATTTACTATCCTTAAACATAGATAAATATAATATAGGTGGAAAAATTATAAATTCATAATTATTAGTTTTTAATTTATCAAAAGAATTCTTAAATTTGACCATATCATCATAAAACATATAACTTTTTTGATTAAGAATTACTTTCTTCATAAAACCCTCCTAAAACTATTTCTTATTTTCACCAGTTAATCTTTCTAACGTCTTAAATCTTCTACCTTCTAAATATTCTAAAGTAGAACCTCCTCCAGTAGAAACATAATGGAAATCAAAACCAAATTTATGTGATGCGCTTATTATATCACCACCAGCTAAGATAGTTGGAATAGATTGATTATATAAGAATTTTAATACTTTTTTAGTACCATTTTCATACTTCTCATCTTCAAACATTCCAAGTGGTCCATTCCATAAAACTAATTTACTATCAATAAGTGCTTCATTATACATAGTAATTGTTTTAGGACCAATATCATATCCAATATCTTCTTTATTCATTTCATCTACTTTTTTAATACCATTTTGAGTTACTACATCTACAGGTAAAATTATTTTATTTCCATGATTCTCAAGTAAATTTTTAGCATATTCAAGTCTATCAACACTAACAACACTTGATCCCACATCAATACCCTTAGCCTTAAGGAATGTAAAACACATAGCTCCACCAAATAATATAGCATCACTAGTATTTATTAAATTATCAATAACACCTATTTTATCATCTACTTTAGCTCCACCAAGTATTAATGTTTTTCTTTGATGAAGTGCTCTGTCTAACATATCAATTTCATTATCAACTAAGAAACCTGAATAAGATGGAATATACTTACTAATACCATACGTAGATGCATGACATCTATGAGCAGTACCAAAAGCATCAAATACAAAAATATCACCTAAACTTGCCCAATACTTAGATAATGCTTCATCACAAGAACTTTCAAGCATACGAGGATAATCTTCAAATCTAGTATTTTCAACTAAAACAATTTCTCCTTCATTCATATTATCAATAGTTTCAGTTAATAAATCCCCTCTAGTAACAGGTACAAAATATATAGGAGTACTTATTAATGTAGATAAATGCTTAGCAACCACTTCTAAACTCTTCTTTTCTTTATCTTCCATAGAAGCAACTCTACCTAAATGAGATAATAATATTACTTTAGCATTATGATTAACTAAATATTTAATTGTTTTTAAACTAGAAACTATTCTAGTATCATCAGTAATTTCACCATCTTTAATTGGTACATTAAAGTCAACTCTTACTATTACTCTTTTTCCTTCAACATTAGCCCTTTTTATACTTTCCATATTTTTATATACCTACCTTTCATTTTCAATGTATATTTTTTCAGCACTTTTTTCTAATTCTTCAAGCGTAGTGTTTACAACTTCTATATCAAAATCATTAAAGTCATCTAAATCAGTTTCAGTAGGATGCATCTTTTGCTCTTCAGTAAGTCCATTATCAAAGTTTGGTCTTACAATATGTATAACCTTAATATTAGGATATACTTTCTTCAAATCATATATTTCTTTTTTAAGTCTTACATCACTTATAATAATTGCATCATAGAAATAACTAAATATCTCTATATCATCAATCATACGCTTTATAAATAAATCATCTTTTTTAAGTTTTTGTCTTATTACACCAGTACCAAGTTGTTGTAAAAATTCACGTGGTTTAGTTTCTTCACTTAAATCCCAACCAGTCATTTCACGAGCATAATACTTAATATATTTAGCAAGTTGAGTTATAATTACTTTCTTACCATGACTTTCATAAACATTCTTTAAATAAGCCGAAAATGTATCCTTTCCATGCTTTGCTTTACCACCAATAATATATATTGTTGGATTTTTAAATTCTATTTCCATATACCCTCCTAATTTGTAATATTATCTCCTTCTTCAGGTAAAACCATCCAAGCATTTGGTAAATATCTTTCACCTGAATATCCATATCCAACTGGATTATTTATAAGTCCACCTTTACCATTAACAATAGCATATAAAGCACTACTTCCACCACCATCTAAATTAGCAGCATTATAAGCTTTATATTTTTGGAACACATCAGCAAGCTCAGGCATAGTTATACCAACTGACTTAGAACTTCTTCCATCAATTGCTAGTAATAATACAATACCATCTTGTCTTTGACCAATAGCACTTCTATTAGCTATTCCCCATCCACCATTGCCTTTAAATTCAGCAGACTTTCCATTAACTACTAAGAATGGCCCAAACTCAACAGCTCTATCCATTCCATCTTTAATTGCTTCTTTAGCAGACTTCTTAGTAAGCATTAATACATTATCTTTAGTAAATCCTATAAGACCTCCACCTTTATTAATAGCTTTACCAGTCGCATATACTTTACCATCTAATATAGTTGTTCCAGTTACTCTATTTTGTCCATTAGGGTGATACACACCAGAAGCATTAAGAGCAACTAAAGCATTATTTTTTTTAGCCATAGTTGATAAATATTCACCACGTTTACCATATTGTTTAGAGAACACTAATCTTAACCTAGATGGATCATATATAACAACCATCTTACCACTCCATCTATCTCCACCAATATCAACTACTTTATAAACATCATTTCCCTCATCTTTCTTTAATACTTGTTCTTCATATACAGACTCATAAGTATCTTTATTAAAATCAGGATTAAAATTTATTTTAGATGTATCAGTTGGATCCTCAGACTCTATTATTTTATTATTATCAAGAGTTTCCTTAATCATATCTTCACTATACAATGTATAAGCAAAATATCTATGAGTCATAGTAGTCATCGCAGTAGTTATAAACCAATCCCTAAAGAATGAAAAAGGTCCATAAACAACAAAGAAACATATAACAGCAATAACATCTACTACTATTAAGAACACGCTAAATTTACTTACTTTACCCTTTTTATCTTTATTCTTAGTTTTTTTCATCACTTACTCCTAACTCATAAGGTGCATCAACTGTACCATTTCCACCAGTAATCTTTAATTCTTTATTTAAATAAAATACAGGTCTAACATTATGTTTATTAGTAATTAAATCTCCATAGAAATTACCATCTTTATTTATTATATTAATTATTTGATTTGATTCAATACCACGTGATAATGTTAATACATCAGTATAATCACTAATAAACATATCAGTAAGTGTCATCATACCAATATAATCAGTATCTTTACTAGCTCTTTCAGCTTCATAATCTAAATTATCTAAACTAAGTTGTCCAGTAAACCAATAAGCATTCACCATCATATCTTTATTAAGTGTTTTAATATATGTTTTATTTAAGTATTCCCCAACTGTATTCTTATTAGATGAATATATATTATTCTTTTTACTAAAATATGCTTTAGCATCTTTACCATCTAATTGTATTACTCCATCCAATGCAACCTTAGTCGCAACACCATAATTATGTATAATTTTAAATGTTTGATCACTAAATTTAACATAACTATTTATAGTTGCTTCTTCAAGAGTACTAGGATTAACATCTAATATTTTATATGGGTCATCTTTAGTACCTTTACCACTTATCATAACCGTACCAGATGATATAGTTATAACTGGTCTAACAGCATAAACTTTACTAGTCATTTCATTAATACTAACTTCTCCATCATTAGTAATATAATAATTATGATTATCCTTATTGTTAGTTGCTAAATAGAATGTCTCACCATTATTTAAAAAGCTACTTTTACCACCAGCTTTATAATAATCATAAAGAGATAGTATAGTTATTTTATTATTAGCTTCATTCTTATCACAAGTTATATTTTTAACATCATCAATAACATCTTTACATAAATATGTATTTGCTAAATAATTAACAGATTCTTTAATATTATTTTCATAAAATCCACTAAGCTTAACATCTTTATTATAATTTAACCATTTATTTATATATGAGTTATCATACCCTTTTTCAAGACCAGAATACATAAGAGTAACACTTTTATCAGTTATTGCTTTAATATTCTTTTCTTTATCTATACCAATAACTCTATATACAATTCCTGAATATTCTAAGTAATTATCAGTTACATCACCAAGATATCTATACTCTTCCTTATCTTCATCATATACTAAACCTTTAGTTAAATCTACAAAACTTTGTTTTTTAAGAATAGTATCAACTAAAAGAACAGCTGACTCACCATTACTTCTATTGCCATTTTCTTTTATATAATATTTAACCATTCTACATCCATAAAATAGAACAATAAGAATAAGCACTAATACATTTAGTGCCATTAATACAGGTGTAATTTTAAGTCTTCTTTTAGTCATAAAAACTCCTAACTTCCAAAATCATTTTGATATGCTATTAAACTAGCATTAACTACCCCATCTATTCCATTAAATTGATCTACAAGAGTAGTATCTATACCGCCCTTTTTATTTTCCTTAACGTCTACTTCAAGTGATAATTCTACTTCATTACCAAATATTGCTTTACTTCTAACTTTAAATTTCTTAATATTTTTAAGTTTTTTAAGCACTGTTTCATGAGCACTAGCTTTATATTTAATAACAAGTAAATATCTATTAGAAGTTTTAAATCCCATTAAATAACTAATAAAATATAAAACCCCTATACCAAGTGTTGCAACCATAGCTGGAATATATAAACCAGCTCCAGTCATAATACCAGCAGCTATTCCCCAAAACATAAATCCAGTATCAACAGGTTCTTTAACAGCAGTTCTAAAACGAACGATAGATAAAGCACCAACCATACCTAAAGATAAACTAATATTTGAATTAATTGTTCTAATAATCATCGCAGTAACCATCGCAAGCATAATAATACATAATGAGAATGCCTTAGAATACACTACTCCAGTATAAGTCTTTCTATATACATAAACTATAAAAAGTCCTATAACAAATGCTACTACTAATGAGAGTAACATATCAACGGTAGATACACTACCAGTAAATTGTTCTAAAAAAGATTTTTTAAATATACTTAATATCATTTCCAACTCCTATTTAATACTTCTACATATCGCAAACTTACTTACAGCTTCTCTACAAGCAGGTATATCATTAAGAATATGAGCAATATGTAAAGGTAATACTTCATTAAATTTTACTTCTAACACTTGTTTACCAGGTTCATCAACAGTATATCTTGGATAACTAGTATTAAATAAATCATAATTATATAAACTACTCTGTATATTAGAATCAAATGTAATCCTAACATCACTTATAGGATAAGTAAAAGCAGTTCTATGGTACTCAACTATAATACTAGGCACAAGACCTTTATTTTTATAGTTAGTAATAAACTCAAGTAACAACCCTTCAGGATTATCAATCTCATCTACTTTACCATTTAATATTTTACTATATATATCTCTTGAAATCAACATTTGTTCTTTAGCAGTATAATTATTATGTTTCATTTTCTTTTCAAGTCTTATAAACGTATCTACATCATTATACATCCTAATTCTATATTTCTTTCTATAAAGAACACCATCCATTTTTTCATAATATGAACTAGAATCTCTATCATCAAAATATAAACTTTTTATTAAATAAGACCCGTCACTATAATATGCATTTTTATCTTTACCAAGTATTAATGATAATTTTTGCTTTAACACTTCAGCAGCATTATTAGATATTTTAAATTTTAATTCATGTCTATATTTATATTCTTTCATTCCACATCACCAAAATATTTCTTAACATCACTACTAGATAAACCAAAATATGATTTAGCATACTTTACTACATATGAATTTCTATTTTTAGCAAATTTTTTCATTGAATTAATTGAATCTTCCCAATTACTATAAGAATTATTCCATCTAGTAGCATTTCTCTTGAATTCATCTTTTCCTATAGTTTCAACTATATCATCAATTCTTTTACTAACATTTTTATATGCCCAAGTATTATTTAGGTTATATGATAAACGCTCTACAAATGTCTTTTTAAATTCATCACTCTTCATCATATTTCTTAAAAGTGTAGTTGGAAAATTCCAAGATCCCATGCCTGAAGCACTGGTATATTCTTTAAATGTATCTTTGTTTGTTCTAAAGAAACCTGAATCTAAATCATAGAATATATATTTCCATTTACCACCATCTACCAAAGGATTACTAAAATAACGAGTATTTAATATATCATAATTAGCTGTATATATTTCACCAATCCAGAAATCAATAAAGCTTTGAACATCAATTTGTTCTTTTATCTTTTCATAGTTTTTACTATTACTAAGATTATTGTTATTAATAAAGTTAATCATTGAATTATACTTTTTATCAGTACCACTTTTAACTTCACCATCTATTCTAAGAATACTAGTCTCATCCTTAGTAGCTTTAACATTATAATGATTTGACACAAATGTCTCATCTACTTTTTCACGTATAAAGTATATTCCCCAATATTCTCCATTTATATATAGAATAATAGGTACATAATCTTGAACATCTACATCAGTATATTCACCCATTAAAGAAGTTGCTACTACATCTTTAATAACAGTTCTTTTATCATATTGAAATTCATCTTGACTACCAGTACGAAGTACTAAAGAATCAAATACACTAGAGTCTACATTCTTAAATACTTTATATTTAAGTTTAGCATCTCCATACTTCTTTTTAAATTTAATTTCATAACTTTTCTTTTTATAACTTCTAGTTGAACCACCAAATAATTTAAGTCCAACATTTATACTAAAACCTTCACCATCTTTATCAAAGTATTCTACGTATCCATGTTCTTGTACTTTACTATTTAAACTAGTATTATTATTTACTTTTCTAAGTTTCTTTTGATCCATTACAAGAGACATAACAGATACTTTATGACTATTATCAAGTATATATGAGTATGTTTCAGTTTCACTAGATAACTTTCCAGACTCTTTACTCATTATTCTTAAAACAGTAGTCTTCTTAATAGTAAGAGGACTACTGTATACTTTAGAAGATGTAGTTGGTTCTGAGCCATCTAACGTATAATAAATTTTTCCACTTCCTGTAAGCGTTATTTTATATTCCTTATTTGGATCATACACACCAGACTTTATATCAGCAGTAGGTAGATAGCTTACTGCTTCAGTACCACTATTATTCTTACTACCAGGAGTTGGTTTACTAAAGTATTGTATAGATGAACCATTTCTACCCATCGAATATCCTAAAGGTACATTAGCCACCATTATAGAATCAACTATTTCATCACTCTTAGTTAAATAGACAGCATCAGTATCACCTAACTTAAATGATGTATGTTGATATTTACTATTAGATAGTTTTGTATCACCTGATGCCATAACTACATAATATTCACCACTCTTAAGTTCAACCTTAGGAAGCTTATAAGAACACATTGAGTTATCATTAGTAGTCAAACAATAATTACTAAGATTTATAGTTTTACCACTATTATTATATAGTTCTATCCAATCATAATAATTACCACCATTTTGTTCTAAATAAGAATAATTATTATTCATAACTTCACTAATTATTAAATTTTTAGGTGTACTTAAATATTTCTTTTGAAATGATTTAATACCATCAACACTATTTTCAAATCCAGGACTTATTGCATTATTTTGAAGGAATTTTCCATTTTCTTTAATATATCCTATACCATTAGGTAAGTTTTTATATTCTACTTTATCAACTATTTTACCCTTACTATTAGTAAGCACTGCAAATCCATTTTTACTATCTAATTTAAATCCAGTACTCAATTCTTCACAAGTCTTACAACTCTTTCCAGAAGTATATACAACAATTACTTCTCCTGGATCTAAATTAATACTTGGAAATTGCCATTTAAATGAAGCAATCTCACTATTAGAAAGTCCATAATTAGCAAGATTAACTCTATTCTTACTAATATTTTTAACTTCTATATAACCACTATATTCACCATTTTTATTTTTAAAGTTTCCTTTGTTATTAGCAAGTATTTCATTTATTTCTATAACTTTATCTTCATCACTTATTAATGATGCTAAAAACTCAGTTCTTCCTTCTTTAGTATTTGAGTATCCCGGAGTAGCTTCACTTTGTACTACCCATTTACCATCTAAATCACGAGCCATTACTGTATTACCATCAAGAGCAACTGTATCAACAGCATCAACAACTTTACCATTAGGTTTAAATAAAGTCATTCTCTCTCCACCAGAAGCCTTAAGCTTAAAGTTAGCATACAACCCTTCACTTCTATTTCCACTTAAGAACACAACAACATATTCTTTAGGTCCAACTATAGTTTCAGGAAATACCCATTTAACTTTACTCTCTTCATCACTAAGACCATAATCTTTAAGATTAATATCTTTTTCACTACCATTATATATTTCTACATAATCATATATTTTACCATTTGAATCAGCATAAGCACCTTTATTAGAAGTCATAATCTCATTTATAACAAGTTTAGATATATTAACATCTCCATCAACTAACTCAGCCTTATCTAAAGAATTTACTTTCTTTTCAGATATATAATTTAACAATGTTAAACCAGCTATTAAAAGAATAGCCACTATAAAAAAACCAATATTATTTTTAAGTTTTTTAAAATTAAATCCCATAATAAAAACTCCTATTATGATTATACTATAATAAGAGTTATATTTCTATTGTTAAAAATACTTTTTCATAAATTTTACACAAAATTTATTACTATTCAACAGTAACGCTTTTAGCTAAGTTTCTAGGTTTATCTATATCACATTTATTAAGTTTTGCTACGTTATATGCAAGTAATTGACAAGCAACCATAATTACTAAATTTTGACAGAATTCACTAGTAAGTGGAACAACTATATCAAAGTCACTAACACCTTTATCTATATTAATAGATTCTTTTCTTATTGTAATTATTTTAGCTCCTCTAGACTTAGCCTCTATAATATTACTTATAGTTTTCTCACTAACAGAAAATTCTGTTAAAAGTGCTATTACAGGAGTATTTTTAGAAAGCAATGCTATAGGTCCATGCTTAAGTTCACCTGCAGCAAAACATTCACTATGAATATATGATATTTCTTTAAGCTTTAAACTTGCTTCATAACAACTATAAATATCTATACCGCGACCTATATAATACATATCTTTTTCTTTATATATAGATTTAGCTACTTTAAGATAATCATCTTTATCAATAACAGTTTTAATAAATTTAGGTAATTTCTTAAATTCTTCAAATATTCTAGTTAATTCTTTCTTATCTATAATTCTATTTCTATACATAAGTTTTAACACAAGTAAACTACATATATAACTTTGACTAAAATATCCCTTAGTAGTCGCAACACATATTTCAGGTCCAGCAAGCATTGGCATAACCATATCAGCTTCACGAGCAATTGTAGATGATATTACGTTTACTATCGCAAGAGTATCAACTCCTTCACTCTTACACATACGAAGACTCGCAAGAGTATCAGCAGTCTCACCACTTTGAGATAATACCACTACAAGTACATCTTTATCAAAATAATGATTACTATACCTATATTCACTAGCATTATAAACATTACAATAGAAATCCCTAGTAGTAGCATACTTATCTATAAAATATTTACCAATTAATGCAGCATGATAAGCACTACCACAAGCAACAAAATCAATACGTTTATATTTACTTAAGTCAACTACTGAATCACTAAATTCACTATCATCAACTACATACTTAGCATATAATTTCTTAGCAACCTCTTCTTGTTCATCAATCTCTTTAAGCATAAAGTGTTCATAGCCACCCTTTTGAGCACTTTCTATATCATAAGTAGCAGTCTCAGTTTTTTTAGGAATAATTATTCCATTAAAATATACTTCAAATCCATCTCCAATTTCAACTATTTCATTATCTTCAAGGAATATATGTTCCTTAGTATAAGCTAAAAATGCAGATATATCACTAGACAAGAAATATTCATTTTCTCCAACACCAAGTACTAGTGGAGCATCCTTTTTAACACCATATAGCTTATCTTTACCTTCAAACATTATTCCTAAAGCATAACTACCCTTAACATGTTCTATAGCTTTCTCTATTGCTTCTAATTCATTATCTCCATTATAATATGAATCTATTAAAGCACATACTCTCTCAGTATCAGTCTCACTCTTAAATTCATACTTTTTTACAAGCTCTTCTATTTCCTTATAATTCTCTATTATTCCATTATGAACAAGTACTACCCTTCCAACTTGATGAGGATGGCTATTTTCTTCACATACTTTACCATGAGTAGCCCATCTAGTATGTGCTATACCACAAGTAGCCTTATCAAAGTCATAACGTTTAACTTTATCTCTTAAATTCTCTATTTTACCAACAGATTTAACAATTCTTATCTTATTATTATCAAGAACTGCCATACCTGCTGAATCATATCCCCTATATTCTAAAGTTTCAAGGCCATTTAATAAAACTTCTTTAACGTTTCTTTTTCCCTTATAACCTACTATTCCACACATAAATATAATTCTCCTTATATAAATTATATAATGTATATTTTTAAAAAGATACTAATTTTATACTTACTTGACACTTTAACACAAAAAAACTAGTTATATTCGTATAACTAGTATTTATTTTATCCAATTCGGAAAGCTGGCGAAACGCAATGAGAACTACTAGCATAATTACTCTCCTATCATTAAATAGTATACGATCATAACAAATTTTTTCAAATTAAAAATTCACTATTTCTAGTGAACTTTACTATTACATAAATAATTTCATAGTTCTAATCATTTGAGCAGTATAACCTACTTCATTATCATACCAAGCTACTACTTTTAATAATTGTTTTCCATTTTCTTCAACTATATTAGTAAGAAGTCCATCTACTGTAGCTCCAACTGTTTCACCAATAATATCACTACTTACTATTGGATCTTCAGTATATTTTAATGTTTCACTTTGATTAGATTTAAATAAGTTATTAACTTTTTCTACTGTAGCAGTTTTCTCTAGTTCTAAAGTAACATCTATTACAGATCCATCTCCAATAGGTACTCTAAATGCTAAACCATCTAGTCTTCCATTTAAATGTGGAATTACTTTTCCTATTTGACTAGCAGCACCTGTACTAGTAGGAATAATATTTAATGATGCAGCTCTTCCACGTCTAGCTTTAATACCTTTTTTATGTGGAATATCAAGTGTTTCTTGATCATTAGTCATAGCATGTACTGTTGTCATAAATCCTTTTTTAATACCAAACTTATCATCAATAAGTTTAAGTACTGGAGCAAGACAATTAGTAGTACAACTAGCTGCACTAATTACTATATCCTCTTTAGTTAATATATCATCATTAACCCCATATACTATTGTTTTAGCTTCATCTTTAGCAGGAGCACTAATAATAACATGTTTAGCACCAGCATCTATATGAGCTTGACACTTCTCTACTGAAGTAAACACACCAGTACATTCAAGTATTACATCTACTCCAAGTTCTTTCCAAGGAAGGCGAGATGGATCACTTTCAGCATACACTTTAATACGTCTATTTTTTACAAATAACTCATCTTCATCAAAACTAATTTTACTTTTATTAGTTCTATGAACTGAATCATACTTATATAGATATGCTAGTTGTACAGGATCAGTAAGATCATTAATTGCAACTACCTCTATATCTTTATCATCTTCAAGTAATCTTAAAGCTGTTCTACCTATTCTACCAAAACCATTAATTGCTACTTTTAACATTTATTTTCATCTCCTATTCAAAATAACTATTACCAATAAACTCCCTTAATACACTAGTATGTGGTACATACTCACTTGGTATACTAACAAAACACTTTAAGAAATTTAATATTCTTATTGCTTCTTCATAATTAGGTGACACCTTACTAATTGAATAAAGTAATGGTTCAGCATAAGTTCTAAGAACACCTATTTCATAAGCAAGCGATGTATTTAAAATAATATCTGCTTCCATTTGATGTGGATAAACATATGTTTCTTCACTATCTCTCATACCTATCCAACTATCTAATGTATGTTGTGCTGAATAACCACGAGTCTTATAGTCTCTTACCATACGTCTTAAAAGTCTTAAATCAGTAGTTGATATATGATTATGTCTATCAAGACCTATTGGTGTAAATGGACTAATATATATTTTTAATTTATTTTTCTTTTCTATTGAAGAACTCATCTTTTCACTTATCGCATGTAATCCTTCAATAATTAATACTTGATTTTCTTTTAGCATAGTTGGTTTACGTTTATATTCTTTTTCACCAGTAATAAAGTTAAATGTTGGTATTACTACTTCTTTACCAGCAAGTAAACTCTTAAGTTGCATATTAAATAACTTAGTATCTATTGCTTCAATACATTCATATTCATAACTTCCATCAGCCTTTCTAGGACTATCAACTCTTTCTACAAAATAATCATCAGTTGAAAGTACCAAACTATCTATACCCCTAGATTTTAAATATAAAGCAAGTTTTTTAGATGTAGTAGTTTTACCACTAGATGAAGGTCCTGATATAAATATAGCTTTAATATTTTTATTTTCTTCTACTTTATTTGCAATAGCTTGCATATTCTCATCATAAAGTATTTCATTCATTTGAATAAAATCAGCTATTTCACCTTTACATACTATTTTATTAACTTCTCCTGCATATCTAACACCTAAATCAGAAAGTCTCTTCTCATATGTTTTAAAAGCATTTAAAACAAGAGGTATATGTGTATACTTAGGAACAACATTATTAATTGGAAAACTAAGTACTACACCATTAGGTGATACATAAGTTAAATCAAATCTTTTAAGTATTCCTGTAGATGCAGGCATTATATAATAGAAATAATTATATAAGTCACCTAATTCATATAAAGTAACTGAATCATTAGTCATATATGTATAATTCAAGCATTTCTCTTTCTCACCTAAATTACTACAATAGTCATAAGCATCTTTTCTTGAAACACTAATATTCTTAAATGGAAGATCTTGATTAATAATTTGTTTCATCTTCTTCTTTATTTCATTAACAACAGTTCTATCTACTTGTCTTTTCATATCTATTTCAGTATATATAGATTTGTCAATAGAATGTTTAATATTAACAGTTGCTTTATCATCATATAATTCTTTAATTGCTAATAAATACACATATTGAAGTCCTTTTGTGTATATTTTTCTTCCAGGTCTATCTGTTATAGTTATAAAGTTAATATATGCATCATCCATTATTTCAAACTCTGCATTTTGTGCATTACCATTTACTCTTAAAGCAATAACTTGATCATTACCTAGTAATTTTAATACTTCTCTAACAGTTACTCCTCTATTAAGTAACATTTCACTGCCATCTTCAAATACAAGTTTAATATCTTTTTTCATACAATTATTCACCTTCGCTATTATTTGATAATTATATCATATCAAAAATTTATAATTTTGTGAATAAATATGGCTTTACTTTACTAAAATATTACTAGGAGGATTCTAATGCATACACCATATATTATAGAAAGAAATGAGGGATATGAAAGAGCATATGATATTTATTCTAAACTTTTAACTGATAGAATAATTTTTTTAGAAGGAGAAATTACTGATTTAACAGCAAACACTATTGTTAGTGAACTTTTATATTTAGACTCCATAAGTAATGATGATATATATATTTATATAAATAGCCCAGGCGGTTCTGTTACATCAGGCTTTGCTATATATGACACTATGAAATATATTAAAAGTAATGTTATAACTATAGGTATAGGCATATGTGCTTCAATGGCCGCATTTATTCTTTCAAGTGGAAACACAAGATGTGCTCTTAAGAATACTGAAATTATGATTCATCAACCTCTAGGCGGTGCACAAGGACAAGCAACAGAAATACAAATAGTCGCAGAAAGAATAATAAAACTAAAAGAAAAATTAAACTTAATACTTTCAAAAAACACAAAAAAACCTCTTTCTAAAATCAAAAAAGATGTAGAAAGAGATTATTATATGTCAGCTGATGAAGCTATTAATTATGGATTAATAGATAAAATTATTTAACCATTTCTTTAATTTTTCTAAATCTATGATTAATTCCACTCTTAGTAATAGGTCTTTCAGTTTCACTACTTATTATTTCAGCAAGCTCAGCCATAGAACTCTCAGGATATTTTTCTTTATAAATACATATATCTTTAATTCTCTCATCAAGTAAGTCAAAATCATGTGTTTCACGTAATTTACGTATAAGTTCCAACTGTTCATTAGATGTAGCTATTATTTTATCAACATTAGCTTGTTCACAATTATTAAGTCTATTAGTCATATTTTTATGATCTCTATATATTCTTATATCTTCATAATAAAATAATGAATTAGTGGCATTTAACATCTTAATAAAGTCACTAATTTTTTCACTTTCTTTAATATATACCATATAACTACCATTACGTTTAATAACTTTACTCTTAAAGTATAACTCATTTAATAATGAATTTACAAAATTAGCAGTCTCTTCATTATATATAACAAACTCAGCATGATATCTACTGGTCTTAGGATCATTTATACTTCCACACATCATAAAAACACCACGTAAATATGCTTGTTTATCTTTAATCTCATCTATTAAATAACTATGAGGGACATATACTCTTTTACCATCTAAAATTATACATAAATCACTTAATATTAAATCTAATTTTTCTTTTACAGTTAAAAGTACTAATCTATTCTTCCTAAGTGAATTTACACCACTAGTATCCATTTCTATATCTACATGATATGTATCTTTTATTAAAGTATATATTCTACGAGCAACACTAACATTCTCAGTAAATATTTCAAACTTATCTTCTTCTATTTTAGCACCTATATTAAGAATTGCTGAAAGTTCTGCTATATTTTCAGATTCACTATATTGTATAGTAGCTATTTCATTTTTAATATTACTTGTAAATGACATATTATTCACCACCTAAATTATATCATAATTTAAAAAATATTATAATTTTAGTTAGCATATTTTAACATAAAGTATTAACTATTTCAAGAAAACAAAAATATCTATGTTTTCATAGATATTTTATATATTAATAGAATCTACTAGTAAACCATTTATATTGTGCTGGGAATTTAACATAATTACGTGGATTATAGTATGTGTCTCCTGTCCAACCCTTCATTATACCGAAGTGTAAATGTGCTCCAGTTGAACAATGATCATAGCTTTCTCCACCACCAACTGTACCTACAACACTAGTAATAGTAACTATATCACCAATTTTAACATTTATTGAATGTAAATGCATATATACACTTCTATATTTAACACCTTTTACTGTATGTTGAATATATACCATATTACCACCACATCTAGCTTTTCTAACTATATTAGTTACACGACCAGCAGCTGATGCATATACTTTAGTACCAGTTGGATTACCACCTATATCAAGTGCTCTATGATTACTTCCAAGTTTACCAGTAATCGGATTTTTACGTCTACCAAACTCACTAGTTACTTTTCCTTTATTTAATGGTCTAGTAAATGAATCTGAATATGGAACACCTAAACAAGCATCAATTTCCATATCTTCACTACATTTATTCTTTTTATATGTTTCTTCAAAACCCTTAATTTCTATTTTACGAGCCTTAATTTTCTCTTCAACAGTTTGTTGTTCATCATCTATATCATTCATATCAAGATCATACTTCTTTAGTGCTGCTTCTAATTTATCAATAGATGCCTCTGAATCTTTAATTTGTTTACTTAATTGTGTTTGAAGTTTCTTATTTTCTTCAATCATATTATGCATTTCAGTTATTAAATTATCATTATATTTACTTAATTGTTCTACTACTGAACTTCTATATATAAAATCTGTAAATGATGTAGCTTGAAACACATATTCTAAATATACATTTTCTCCATTAGATACTTGTAAAAATGACAATAAAGAATCTATTTCTTTATGTTTTTCTTCTATACTTTTATTTAATTCATCTATTTTTTCTCTAGACTCAGCTATTTGTTCTTCATACTTTACTATATCATCATTTAAAGAAGATGTTTCTTTATTAGCTTCTTCTATTCTTTTTTGAGTTTCTTTTTCTTTCTTAATTAATGCAGCCATATTAGCTTCATCTTTTTTTAATTGATCTTTTAAAGACTTTAATGACTTAGCATCTACATTACTTATTAATAGGAATGAACATATAACAACAAATAGTATTTTAAATATTTTTTTTGTCATATCTTTAAGTATTTCCTTACTGCTCTATAGCTTCCGAATGCCCCTACAAGTACTCCTACTGATAATAATATAATTAACACTAAATATATTACTTGTGATGGTTTAACTAACTTTATAATTGCTGTAAATAGTTGTCCACCAAGTCTATTATATATATAGTAATATCCATAACAACAAATAATTATTGGTAATATTGAACCTATACATCCAAGTATAATTCCTTCAAAGAAGAATGGTTGTCTAATAAATGTGTTACTAGCTCCTACTAATCTTCTTATTTCTATTTCTCTTCTTCTTGATTGAATAGTTATTTTAATAGTATTACTTATTAATAATGCAGTTACTATTATTAAAGCAACTACTACTACATATGTAATTTTCTTCACTATAGCAAATATCTTAACTAGCTCTTCTACAGAACCTTCTCCATATTTAACTATATCTACATTATTCATATTTTTTATTTCATCAGCTGTATTTCCAATAGTAGTTAAATCATTTACTTTTACTAGGAATGTATCTTGAAGTGGATTAGTTTCTTCTGTATATTGAGACATTATACTATTAAATACATCTGACTCTTTTTGCATTTCTTTTCTAACTGATTCTTTAGAATTAAATTTAACTTCTATAACATTTTCTGTATTTTTAATTCTTGTCTCTAATGCTTCTACTTCAGTAGTAGTAGTTTTTCTATCCAAGAATACTACTATCGTCATATCTTTTTCTATTTGTTTAGTAAAATTATTAACATTATATGATAATAAAATACTAAAACCAACTAATATTAATGTTATTGTTATACAAGAGATGCTAGCAAGTGATAATGAAAAGTTACGAAATACGCCTTTAAATGACTCTTGTATATTACTTTTTAATATTCTAAATGCCTTCACTCTTATACTTTCCTTTCTGACTATCTTTAGCTACTAGTCCTTTGTCTATAACTATTACTCTCTTTTTCATCTTATTTACTATTTCTTTATCATGTGTTGCCATTATAATAGTTGTACCTAGGTCTTTATTGATACCATCTATAACCTTCATAATTTCCATTGAAGTTTCAGGATCCAAGTTACCAGTAGGTTCATCGCATATTAACACTTTAGGTTCGTTTACTATAGCTCTTGCGATAGATACTCTTTGTTGTTCACCACCAGAAAGTTCATCAGGATAACTTCTAAGTTTATCTTTAAGACCTACTTGTTCTATCGCTTTAATAGCTCTTTTTCTAACTTCTGTTTCCTTAAGACCATATACTTCTAATGCAAAAGCAACATTTTCATAAACAGTTAATTTAGGTAATAACTTATAATCTTGAAAAACTATTCCTAGTTTACGTCTTAATTTATACACTTTACCATTTCTTAGTTTAGACACATTTACTCCACCAACATAAACTTCACCACGAGATGGTTTCTCTTGTCTATATAATAGTTTTATTAATGTACTCTTACCACTTCCAGAAGTACCAATAACAAATACAAATTCACCCTTAGATATCTCTAAATTAACATCACATAATGCAGTAACACCATTAGGATATCTCTTATAAACATTTTTAAGTTCTATTAGTTGCATTCTTTCCTCCACTAAATATTATATTATTTATGTTTTAATTGTCAAAATACAATTTTTTCCTTTAAATTAGATTGTACTCCAATATAATTATAGCAAATTCCCTTATTTTTTTCTATAATCTAAAAAATATTATAAAAAAGTGTAAACAAAAAGCAATCAAAGATTGCTATAATTTAAGATATTCTTCTAAGAATTCTTGTATATCTCCATCAAGTACTTTGTCTACGTTTGATGTTTCATAATTTGTCCTAGTATCTTTTACTAAAGTATATGGACACATTACATAACTTCTAACAGCACTTCCAAAGTTAACATCCATCACATCACCTTTTAAGTCTTTTATTTTATCATTAAATTCTTTTTGATTAAGAATATATAATTTGTTTTTTAACATCTCAAGAGCTATTTCTTTATTTCTAAGTTGACTTCTTTCCATTTGAGAAGATGTTACTATACCAGTAGGTATATGTGTTATACGAACTGCTGAATCAGTTGTATTTACTCCTTGACCACCACATCCACTAGAACGATATACATCTATTCTTAAGTCACTTTCTTTGATTTCTACTTCTAATTTTTTATTTATTTCTGGTGTCACAAGTACTGATGCAAAAGATGTATGACGACGGCTATTACTATCAAAAGGACTTATTCTAACAAGTCTATGTACTCCAGTTTCACCCTTTAAATACCCAAAAGCATAATATCCTTTCACAAGTAAAGTACATCCTTTAATACCAACTTCTTCACCATCTTGTCTACTTATTATTTCATATTTATAATCATTCTTATCAAAATATCTAGTATACATTCTAAGTAACATATTAGCCCAATCATTACTTTCAGTTCCACCAGCACCACTATGTATTTCAACATATGCATTATTAGAATCAAATTCACCACTTAATAAAGCATATAGTTTTAGTTTTTCTAAAGATTTTTCTATTTCATTAACTTCACTAAGTACACCATCAATATCTTCATCACTAAGTTCTAATTCAAGCATCTCTAACAAAGTATTAACTGAACTATAAAGATTATTATATTTATTACATACTTCTTTAAGACCTTTAAGTTCACTAAGAACATTCTTAGCACTTTCCATATCATTCCAAAAAGAAGTATCAGAGGAAATACTTTCTAATTCTTCTATTCTTTTATTCTTAACTTCTATTTCTAACTTTACACCAATGTCATTAAGAATATTCAAATAATCATTTAATTTTTTCTCTATATCTTTTGTTTCCATACATAAATTATATCATTTAAGTGTATTTTTTAAAAGAAAATAGAAAGTTTTTTACTTTCTATTAAAAATTCTACTTAATATTTTACACTTTTTCTCTTCTTTTGGTAATCTATATTGTTCTTCTATTCCTTTAACTATTTCATCAATCTTTTCTTGTGTATAATTAAATCTCCTAAAATCTATAATAGCATTTCTACATACTGAATCATAATGAACGCATCGAAGTTCATATCCAACTGGAATTCTATTTCCAGTCTTTATTTCATATTCCATCATTATAGTATTAAATAAAGTAACTGGTATATCATAACATAATGATTCACCATCTAATCTTCTAACCAAGAATACTCCAAAATCACTTTCATATTTATATCCATATTGTATTCTTTTCTCAAACATAATCCACCAACCTTGAAATGTATTATATATCACATCTATTAAAATAACAAGTTTTATTTACAAAGTATATTAGTTATTGAATCTACACTTATATAACTTTTTACATAAAGGACTATAATCTACTTTAGATAAATCTTTACTTTTACTTTCAGCAATAAACTTAGTCAAATACATAGCTTGTACTAGCATTTGATAATCATCAAGTATCATATCATTATATTTACCATCTATAACTATAATACTTTTATAATATTTACTAATCTCACTAAGTAATAATCTATCAAGTTCACTATTTCTATTTAAAAATATTGCTATACTATTATTATTAATAGACATAGTACTTCTTCCATGACAATATGAATATTTATCATGAACTATAGGTACACCTATACCAGACTCAACCATAGTACTCTCTAAATATTTACTTGTAGCACTTGTATCATAACCACTAAATATTTCATAAACATCACACTCTGTATCAAATGAAAATACCCTTTCTTCTATATCATCAAGAAAAGACATATCTCCATTCATATAATAATTAATAAGAATAGAAACTGGTATTAAAGTAGCTCCTAAAGATATAAAACTTCTTTCGTTATCAATCGTCGTATTATACTGTAAATTAACCACGTCTTCATTTCTATTACTAGAAAGCAAATACTTCTTAAGTTCATTATTAAAAGATAGTTCTACTCCATAGTTACTTCCTCCATAGCTACAAGCAACTATATTTGAGTAAACACTACTATTCATAAAAATCATATCCCTAGGTTCAGTATTTCTAGTAATAATTGAATTTTTAGTACTTAAAACTTTAGTTCCAAAGTCACCAACAACGCTACTACCACCAACACCACTAACAAGAGTAGGTTTATCTAACTTAGATAGTTCATAATTAATATACTCAGTATCAGTATTATCAAAAGCATCTACAATCCTTCCCTTCAAATATTCAAAATTAACTTTCATATTCTTTTCCATAAAAAATCCTCCTTAAGTAAAACTTACTACTTAAAGAGGAAATATTTCGTCTCTATTCATATTTTTCATCTAATAATTCATATTCTATAATTCTTTTTAATTCAAAATGTCTTATATCTTTTCTAAGTTCACAAAAAGCCGCACAATACCAACCATCTTGAAATAAAAACATATTCGCAGGATCTATTACTCTTACGTTTTCTCCTTTACCATAAGAATAATATTTTATCTTAACTTTTCTTTTTTCTTTAATTGCTCTTGTAAGAACATTATACTTTTTAAGTGTTTCATCTTTTAGATTAAGTTCATTTTCTTCTTGTTTACTACCTATATAAACACCTTTAATCTTATCTTGAAGTACCAATAATTTATTCTTTAATTCTTTATCACTCTCAAAATCAATATATTTACTAAGTAATTCTGAATCACTTTTATTAAACTTTCTAAGAGGCATTCTTATACTTTGATTTAAAACATATCCACCATAAGGACCTTTTATAGTATCAACATATATTCCACATTTATCTAACTCTTCTTTATATACTCTTATCATTCTTTCACTTACTTCAAGTTCTTGTGATATTTCTTTAATACTATATTTACGTCCTGTATTTAATAATTCTATCATTGTTAACACATTAGATACTTTAGACATATAAACCTCTTACTTCATTTATAATATATTTTAAATCTTCTATTGCTTTAGGTGCATTAAAACTACCATTACCAACTGGATAGTATACTGAATAAACTTTATATTCTTGATTCTTAACTTTCAATGTAAACATCTTACGTCTACACTCTGATACTGATACTTTAGTACCCAAAACTATAGAACTAACTTGATTGCCAAATAACACTATTACTTTAGGTTTAATAATTTCAAATTCTTTATATAAAAGTTTTAAATATTCAAGATACACTTCATCTTTTAAAGGTCTCGCATCAACTTGTGTACATTTACCTAAATTTGTTATGAAATATTTATGCTTACTAACACACTCATATACCTCATCAGCAAATTCATATGTCCAATCTTTACCTTTTATTTCTCTTATTTTTTTATATATTTCTTCATCTAAAAGTCCTAACTCATAAAATAATGACCATATATTTTTAGTACCTATCCAAGGACTCTTTCTACCCTTCCAAGTCTTTAAAGAAGCTATATTTCTAAGAGTAGGATTCATAAATACAAAGCATATATCTGGATTATTAGTACACCCTCCATTATAAATAGAATCTAATTCCTTAGACCCATATTTTAACTGTAATTTATCATATTTTTTATTTAATTCTTCTATCATTCTAATCTATATAACCATTTTCTAATGCATAAGGAACAACTTCATTTTTTAATGTATTTGATAATATATCAGTGCCATCACTAGTTTGATACCATAAGAATTTTTCTATTTCTTCTCCCGTAACAGGTTCATCATTAAGTTCTCCATTATATTTAAACACATAAAAATGTATTTTAGTTACTCCATCACTAGTAGCTATCTCATCAAAATCCATAACAAGTTCAAATAAACCTTCATCAAACTTACAAGAATCACTTAACTCTTCATGACATTCTCTTATAGCTGCCTTTAGTGGCGTTTCTCCTTCTTCAACTCTTCCACCTATCATTTGATAAGTATTTCTTTTTCTAGGTTTATCTATTAATAATTTTCTATCTTTAAAAAACATTGTTCCTACTACTTCCATAATTATCCTACTTTCTTAATAGCTTCCTTTAGTAATTCTTCTAAATTATTATATGGTTTCTTTTTATAATCAAGTTCATATAACCAATCTAAATATCTATTTTTAATTGATTCATCTGGTCTTCCATATAATATTTTACCAGTATGTATATAATAACCAAACTCAACATTAGTGGTAAATGCTGGCATATCTGGAAGACTTCTAGGAATCCAAAATACTATAACACTTGAATTCATTAAGCCTTCTCTTTCCCACATGACTTGATCTTCATAATCACCTCTTGGTTTCATACTAGAATATTCAGGTACATATACTATACCATCGAAATTATTTTCTTTTAGTATTTTTATTGCTTCTTTTCTCCAAGACACAATTTCTTCTTTTCTAGGAGTGGGTCCTGCTAAAAATATTAATTTCTTTCCTTTAATTATTTCTTGATCACTATAATTTACTATCATATTACCTCACAATCTCATTATAACAAAAAGTTATGACTACTGCCATAACTTATCTGGATATTCACCATTTTCTATTAAAGAATTAATGCCTTCAACAATACTTTCTTTATCTTCTTTATATGTAACTCCCATCCACTTAGAAGTAGTCTTGAATGCTTTAAAAGTTATTTTATTTTTCTTTATATTATTACATACTACTTCAGGTATTAAATATTCACATTTTAACAAGTTATTAACATTATTTTTATAAAACTCTAAAAAGTCATCCTCTAATAACTCAAATATCTTAGGTGTAAACATAAACATATTCATAGATACTAATGTATTATCATTTACTTCAAAACTATCTCTTCCATCAAGTGGACTAGCAATTATTTTATCATTTATTTTTTCAACACTACTTTCCACTAAATTTATTATGTATCCATCTTTTTCTTCACATACACCTCTTTTAACAGAACCATTTTCTGTAAGAGTATTACTAACTATATATCCAACCATTCCAAATTCATTAGACTTATGTTTACTCTTTAAATATTCACTTGCTACTCTAAAAGAATCTCTTCCATAAAAATCATCTGAATTTATTACTAAAAAATCATCTTTTACTATGTCTTTACAACATAATATCGCATGTGCTGTACCTAATGGTTTAACTCTATCATTAGGTAATTCAAACGGAACATTATCATTATTTTGAAAAACATATTCAACATTTATTTTATCAGATATTCTATTTCCTATAGTACTCTTAAATACTTCATAATTTTCTTTTTTAATTATAAATACCACTTTATCAAAACCATATCTAATCGCATCATATATTGAATAATCAATAATAAATTCTCCATTCTTATGTATAGGTTCTATTTGTTTAAGTCCACCAAATCGACTACCCATACCAGCAGCCATAATAACTAATTCCATATTTCCTCCATTAATTATTTTTCTTTCTTACAAGTTTTACTTCATTATCAGCATAAGTACAACTAAATTTAATACCTTTTATATTTTTCTCAATTGCTTCTTTTTCAAAATCAATCATATCTATAGGTAAATTGTCTATACTTGACCATACCAATTCTGAACATTTATTAGGTTCATTTATTTTAATTTCACCAAAGTATCTACTTAATTCAAAATAAACATCATAATATGGACTTAAGGACTTATTCTTTCTATTTACTACGAATGTATCTACAATATCTTCTATTCTTATATCTATATCAAGTTCTTCTTTTGCTTCTCTTATCGCAGCTTCATAAGCATTCTCACATACATCAATATGTCCAGCTGGCAAAGCTAAAAATCCAGGCCATAACTTAGTACCTTGTCTTCTTTGCAATAATATTTCACCATTTTCATTCTTAATTATTAAATATATTGATGATAAAAATTTTTCTCTTTCCATACTAACATCATCTCCTATCAAATCATCTATTTTACTATAATTTTTTTTATTAAAATATGCCTCTAATGCGCATAAAACAGCATCCATATCAAATACGTCTCTTCTATAAATTCCATTTGTTAAATATCCGCTAATGCCATTATCTTTTTTGTTTTCACTAGTGCCAGATAAACTTTCAATTATTTTGTTAATACTTTTACCATTTTTGACATGCTCATACATCTTCTTTGATATTTGAAGTCCATTAGATTTACCAACATAGCTTTCATTATCTTTAGTAGTTACGCAAGCATAAGTAGTTACAAAATAATTGTTAAGAACTTGTTCATAACCGCCCTCAATACTTAATAACATATCAAAATCTATTTTATTGTTAATACAATGTTGATATAAATTATTATTTCTATTTATTGCTCCAAGAAGTGTTTCTTCATTTAAAGGTTTAGAACTTACCATAGATTCTACAGATATACCGATAATTTCAACATCTTTAATATTTAACTTTTCTATTGCTTTTTCAACAGATCTTAACTTAGACTTATTTGATGAACCAACTATAATTTTCATTTCACACCTACTTTGTATTTTTATTTTTAAATATTCTTCTTAAAATATTTTTTTCTTCAGGTTTCTTAAATACAGTAGTAAACTTTAAATTCTCTTCACTTTCTCTATCTATAAAATCCCAACACTTTTCTTTTTCATTCCATACCGCTGATCTATTTAAATATATATAAACTCTTTTACCATCTTTATCATAATAATATGAGCCATATAAGTCGTCCCCTGACGTATCAAATATCACAGAACCACTTCTATCCATAGAATCTTTTGCTTCATGATTCGAAACTGCTTTACCTACAATAGTTACACCAGTTAAATCACAACAACAAGCTTTTTCACTAATACTAGATAACTCATCTAAATTAATAACAAGATCTTTATTCCTAATACCCCTAAAACTAGTTTCAATAAATAAAACATCTTTAAATGAAGGAATTGTATTTTCTCCTACTAAAGTAACACCATCTAAATTAGTACCTATAAACCATTTATCTTTTACTTTTTGAGGGTCTATCTTAATATCACCTAAAGCTCCACTAAAGTCAACACCACAAATATTTTTTCCATCAAAAGAACCACATACTTTAATTCCACATAATTTAGAACCTTTAATACTCAAAACCTTATCAACATCTAATGTTAAATATCCATTTTTATTATCAGTATCATACCCACTAAAATCAGTATTATTTAATGTAAAGCCATCTAAATCACCACTAAGTTTTACTCCCGCAAAAGTACAATTAGACAAATCTTTGCTTGGTATTTTATTTAAATTTATAAGTATATTCTTAAAATCAGATAAATGAAAACCTCCTATATTAACATTATCAAAATTAACACCATTCATATCTACATCCAATTTTTTAAAAAAATTCCAAACTAATATATCTATTTCTCTAACATCTTTTTCACTTTCATTAAATAAATAATCTTCTATTTCACAACTACTAAAAGATATCTCATCTTTACTTGATATTTTATCCATAGTTACTCTACATAACTCTAATAATTTATTTTGATTAGAACTATTATCAAGATTATCTAATAAATATTTTAAACCATCTACTACATTCTTTTTCATAAAACCTCCTAAATATTAATATGTTCTTTTATTAATTCACGAATTCCTTCTATACTTCTTAACTTATTTCTATCTATTCTAGTTGGTTGTATATTTATACCCATATCTTCTAATCTAGAAAACAACTCTATAAAAGCATAAGAATCTAATAATCCACTTTCTACTAAATCAATATCTTTATCAAATATTCTATCATCTTCTATTATTTCATACAATAATTTCTCAATATCTATCATAAATTACTCAATGCCTTTCTATCTACTTTTCCATTATTATTAACTGGTAATTTATCTAATACTTTTATAGTTTTAGGTATCATGTATGAAGGTAATAACTTACTAAGTTCATCTTTAACATACAAAATATCATACTTACTATCCAAAACAACAAAAGCTTTAATGCTTTTAACAATATTATCTTGATTATATTTAGCTATAACTTCTGCATCAATAATACCATCTACTTTTAATATATTATTTTTTATATCATTTAATTCAATTCTATATCCTTTATATTTTATTTGATTATCTATCCTACCACTGCAATATAATTTATTATTCTTTATATATCCATAATCTCCTGTTTTATAAACATTAATACCATTTTCATTATAATATCCACCATTATAATTACCAAGATATCCTGAAAAAACACTATTTCCTTTTAATACTATTTCATTATTTATAACTTTTATATCAGTAGCACTCTTTAAAACATCACCAACAGGCAATATTTCATCATCAAGAATATCTTTCGTTATTAATATGCTACATACCGCAGAAGTAGCCTCAGTAGGTCCATAAGCATTTATTATATTAATATTAGGAAATCTATCAAACAACTTTAAAACATTCTTTTTTTCTAATACTTCTCCACAAAAATAAATACATTTTAATGATGGATAATTATTACTATTAAATTCATCATTTAATAATAACATTTTCATAAAAGTAGGCGTCATAACACACACATCAATAGATTCTCTTTTTATTATATCAAAAACATTACTATAATTAGTATAACTTATCAATGTATGATTATTAAATAAAGAATAATATATATCTGCTACACTTAAATCAAAACTAAAACTAGCTTGATTTAAAACTTTAATATTTTTATATGTATTTAAAGGATATATACTACTAATCCATCTAATAAAATTATTTAAGTTATTATAAGATATTGGCACACCCTTAGCTTCCCCTGTACTACCAGAAGTAAAAATAATATATGCTACATTATTATCTTGCACTTTATCACTATCATTTTTATATAATTCTAATTCATCTAATCTAATAGTTTTGATACCATCTATTAAAATATCTTCATCACTAATTATTAAACTACTATTAGTAATTTTAACTATCTTTTTAAACCTTTCTAAAGGAATAAATTTATCAACTGGTATATAAGTCCTTCCAGCCATAACACATGAAATAATAGATATAAATACATTTATTTCTTTAGAACCATATATAATTACTGAACCATTTCCCTCTTTAATTAATAATCTACTATAATAATTACACCTATCATATAAATCTTTATAAGTAATATATTCTTCATCATTCTTATAAGCAATTTTATTTGGATTTATTCTTACTATTTCTTTTAATTTTTTTATTATCATACTCATCATCCCAAATCTCATCTTTAGGTATTAAACTATAATCATACATAACCATAGAGTGATTATCAAGAATTAACTCTTTATATAATTCTTCATTAGTTTTTTTATCAATAACTATTCTATATACTTGACTTATTCTATAATATTTACCATCTTTTTCTTTTTTAAAGTGATGATTTTCTTCTACTAATTTATATCTACATGGAAATGGCTTTTCACTTCTAAGTTCTCCACATAATTCACCATTCTCACACCATACTAATATTTGAACATCTTGAAGAGTATTATTTCTAAATCTATAATCTGAATTATTATACGCTACTGAAGTCCCTGTTCCAAAAGGAACTCTTCTTCTTTCATCAGGAAACATAGCATCAGAATGATGATGCAATTCTGTTACTTCAAGAGGACTATTAAGTACTAGCCAATGAATCATATTAGCCATTTGACATAATCCACCACCAACACCCTTACCAAAACCATCTAATATAAAAGTCAACCCTTCCTTATAACCATCTTTCTTTTTAGGCCATCCTACTGTTTTCCAAAAAGAAAACGTTTCACCAGGATGTATAATTATACCGTTTATTTTATTACATGCAAGCATTATATTAGTAACTTTATTCTCTTGCAATTTAATATCAACACCATATAATTTTCTAATAAGAATAGAACTATGACTTTTAACTATATTATTAAGTTCCATATTAGATTTAGTTTTAGCAATTTTAACACTACTAAATATATCAATAAGATCTCTTCTTAAAATTTCCTTATACATTGATATTTTATAACACGTAGGATTAATTTCACAAAAAAGTTTTCTAGCCATAATATCACTCTCTATCAATATTTAGTATATCATAAAAGCCTTACTTCATAAAGAAATAAGGCTTATATTAATTATTTTTAATATCTTTTTGTTCCTCAGTATTAGTATTATTTTCTATTTTATTATTTTGTTTTTTATTTATTACAGCAAATACTATTCCTATAATTATAACAACTAGTACACCAACACCAATTAACAATAATTGACTCTTTTTACTTAATTGGAAACCTACTACATTATTATCATCAATAACTGTTAATAAAGAATCATCCAATTTCTTATTAGACATTAAATATTCTGAATTATGACTTATATTAAACTCATAATATCCATCACTAGTTTTCTTAATACCTGAATTAATTAAAGAGAACTTTTTAATATTTTTATTAAAATAATATATATTAATTTTATCTTCACCAAATTGTTTAGATAAATCTTCATTAGATTTAATTCTTACTAATGCTTCACCAGGTAAATCACCATTATCAGCAAAATTAATAACATACCCTTCATTAACCAATTTATTTATATCACTATTTTTTTCTAACACACTGATTTCTATACCAGCATCTATAGTCTTAGAATTTTTTATATTTTTACCTTCAAATATTATTTGATTATTACTATTATTTATAACTAATTTTTTCTTTTTTCCTTTAATTGAATCAAATAATTCTTCTTTTATAATAGTATTAGTATCAGTATTGATCGTAATAGTTGAACCAACTTCAGAATTATATATTTTAGTTATAATTTCATTATTAATATCTTCATTATTATATACATATTTATCATTAGTACTATTAACTATTTCTATCTCTATATTAAAATTATATTTTTTTGTGCCTTTAGAACCATCTAAAGTATATATTACACTACTATTTTCTGACATTAATGATACTTCAGTTAATTTATATTTTCCAGTTTTAGCAGTTGATGGAACATAAAAACTTGAATTCTCACCAGTAAATAAACTAACTAACATTATTTCATTTTTATCATTAATGAAAGTTAATTTTCCACTTATTAATTTATCATTTGTTTTTAAAATCATTTCAACATTATCACCTAAAGCAGCTTTATTTGTTTTAATGCTAATGCTACTCATAGTAATAGGCTTAATATTTTCAAGTGATGTTACATATATAGAACTACTAAAATCTAAACTATATGTATTATTTTCATTAGAACTACTATAATGTCTACTAAACGTTGTATCATCACTACTTATGCCCGTTAATAAAACATCTGTTATTTCATAAGTTCCTGATTGCAAATATTTAGGAATTATTATATATGGATTATTATTAACATCTTTAACAGTTATTGAATAATTAGATTTAGTATTATTATTCATCAAAGTTATTGTTATACCATTAAGTTTAGCACCATATGTTTCTATCTCAAGATATACTGTATCTCCAGCTTTAACACGACTATTTTTAAAAGTTATACTATCTAAATATACAACATCATCTTCTTCATCACCATCATTACAATCATCACATACATCACCACTAGTAGCATTACAATCTGTTGCATTACTGTCAGTTGCATTACTATCAGTAGCACTTTCATCATATTCAAGTTCATCATCTTCATCATCGTATGATGCACCCAATAAATAACCTTGTATTTTATTTATTGAATTACTATTCAAAGCATTACCAATAAATAATCCTATTGAAAATATTAATAATCCACAAACAGTATACTTAATAACATCTTTTTTAAAATCATTCATAACAACAAACACTCCTATTATTTAATAATATTTTACAATTTTTTTCTCTTTATAACAATACTTTCATTTAAACTTATATAATTAATAGCCATAAGTACCCAAAATATAGGTGTTATTATAACAACCCATAAATTAAAGAAATCTTGAATTAAAAAACATATAATAGGTATTAACAATACACAAGAATATTTATTCATTTTATTAATTCCCTCTTTTATTTGAAAAAATAGAAATGTTATATAACTAATTAATCCAACGATACCAATATTTATTATCATAGTTAAATATACATTAGCAGCCGTATCATTAATAGTCAAAGGTCCAATCTTCATAATATCATCAGTAAATTTAGCCATAAATCTAATCGCAAAAGTATCAGGCCCACTACCAAACCAAGGATAATCTTTTACTAGCATTAAAGTTCTTTTCCATAGAAATACTCTATATGTCCCAAATTCATCTTCAAAATTACCATGTAATAACATATGTATTTCATAAAGAAACCCACTACTAAAATTATAGAAATATAAAAATAATAAACCACATAAACCACACAATATAATTCCAGTATATATATATTTTATAATTTTATTATTACCAGTAAAATCATACTCAAATTTATTAATTTTAAAAGAACAATAAATCAATAAAGAACACACTATTAAAAATAATACAACTATATAATTAAATTGAAAATAAAAATTTAAACTTCCTAAATCATAATGATACTCTGGATTTATAATAATATTAACGGCATAAGCAAGTAATATTATAGCAAGTACAATTAAAGATTTAGATAATCTTTTATTATTAGATATCAAAAAAGGAAAAACTATAACAAGCGTAGCTAATAATGCAAGTTTACCACTTTGTACATTAATAATACCAATTATAAAAAAGCCCATAAATATTGATATAAGATACAAAACATTTTCCCATTTTTTATTATCATTTAAAAATACATATGAAGAAAATGATATTGAAATAAATATACAATATAAGGCAGATATAAAATCTATATTACCTATTGTAGTCATAAAACTAACATTATGAGTTCCAATACCATTTTGATATAAATTAAATGGATTAAAACCAATATATTGAAGTATAGCTATAATATTTAATAGAACTAACGATATCGCAAAATAATTAATATATCTCTTTTTAAACTTAGCAAATAAAGAAACAAATAAAAATGTCAACACATATAATGAAGTCATAATTAATCCTTCACCTCTACCAGTTCCAACAAATAAATCATATTTACCAAAAAAAGGCGAAAGAAAACAAGAAATTACATTAACTAGTAAATACCAAATACTTAACCATTGAATTATTTTAAGTTTAATTTTACTGAAAATATTAAATTTCTTAACAAACATATAATATAAAATAACTAATATATTTGAAATAACATATAAACCAGAAATTATAAGATAAGAATACCACTTACATTCAAGAATTTTAAAATATCCATATTTATTGATAATTAATGGAAATAATATTATTACAGTAAATATATATATTTCAGCAAATACTTCTAATATATTTTTTTCTTCTTCAAATACTTTTTTCACTTTAACACCCATTTTATTCACATTTATCAACTATTATTAAAGGAACATATATTTCATCATCGGTATAACCTGCATGATGAGAATATAGCACTTCATCCCCTTCATATATTAATGTTTTATTTGTTTTAGCAATCGCTATATAATCACCTAATTCACTATCTATAAGTTCATTCTTTTCACCATCACCAAATAAATTACTATCAAGAACATCCTTTTTAGTATATAAATCAAAATCATCACTAAAATATTTATTAAATAACTTTTCAAACTCTAAATATTTATCTTCTTTAATAAAGAATGAAGTTGCTCTTACTTCAGTAGAAGTACCCATTCTAAAACATTCAACTATATCAGGATAATTCTTTAAAAATATATTTTCAACCTTTATATGTCCATGATCAGCAACTACAAATATAATAGTATCTTTTAATTTTTCACATAATTTTTCAGTCATTATATTTCTATATCTTATTAAATCTTTAACTGTTTTATTATCAGGACCAAACATATGCATAGTATGATCAGGCTCTTCATCATAAGCATAAATGTACTTTTTACCATCAAGTTTACAATATTTTTCTATTTTAGAATACATATCTAACACATCACTATAAGGATCAATGCCAAAAGGATATAATCCATATGCTTTATCATTGCCTTTTTCATTAATAGATTCCACAATAGTTTTCTCTTTCATATATTTTTTTCTAATGTTTATTGCTTCATCTAAAGGTATACATTTTTCATCAGTTTTTTCAAAATTTAAAAATGTTGTTATTATTTTATCTATATCTTTATAATACGTATTCCACCCTATCATTCCTGTTTCTATTGGATTTAAACCAGTTACCATAGATGTAGTAGCAGCAACAGTAGTAGCTGGAAAAACAGTAGTAATTTTCTTATACATATTTTTTCTTAAAAAGTCATTTTCATCTAAAGTTCTATTTAATATATTAGCTCCCATACCATCATATAATATAGTTACCACATTTTTAGGCTTCTTACTTTCTAATAACTTATCAACATATTCTAAAGTATTATGCTTGTACTCAAGTCCAAAATATTTTCTAATTGAACATGCTAAATTAGTCAAACATTCATTATAATTATTTCTTACCTTCATAATTGCTCCTTATATTATTTCTTAATCCACAAATACATTCCTGTGATAACATCAGGTTTATATTTAAAGCCAGCTTTTTGATAAAAAGATTCTTTTCCAGCAACTGGAGTTAACTCTATTTGTATCTTTTCACCAACTTTAACATTTTCTTCTATCATTTCTTTTAACCTATTAACAATTTTTAATCCAATACCATTCCCCTGATATTCAGGTCTAACGCATATATCAGATAAGCAACATACTATACTATAATCTCCAACCACTCTTCCAATACCAACAACTTTATTATTAACAATAGCTTTAACCATATACATAGTATTTTCTAGTGCTTTTTTAACTTGTTCTTCATTATATGTTTTAAAACCAACTGACTCAATAATATCTAAAAATTCACTAACAGTTATATTTTCTTCCAATACTACATTCATATTACAATTCTCCTATAAAACTATTTTAACATAAAAATACAAAATAAAGAGACTTAATTATATAAGCCTCATATATTTAATTATTTTAAATCTACATATAGTTTCATTTTTCCAAACATACATTTACCATAATTAGCATTAACAAACAAATCACTTTGCGCATCAAAACTTAACTCGAATGAATGTTGTCCATTAATATCTACTTCAATCATTTTTTCATTCTAAATATTAATTAGATTTTACTATTACTTTTATACGTCCATTATCATCATCTACCAAATTATTCAATATAGCTTGTTTTACACTTTCATTTTTTACCTCTATAGTAATATCATGTTTACACCCAATCCAAAAAGTTCCTGATTCATTTTCTTTTCCAACAGTTAAAGTCTCTGCTTCAATAATAAAATGATGAATTCCAGTATTATAAAAAGTTCCATTACCAATAACAGTACAATTTTTTGGAATCACTAGAGTATTATTTACATCATCTTTAAAATCTTGCGCAAACACAGTTTTACCTATCTCTTTTAAGTTAGCAGGTAAAGTTGGTAATTCTAAATTATACATTCTTGGAAAATTAGCATCGCCTATTCTTTCTAAATCATCTGACCATTCTATTTTTTCTAAATTAAATGAGCTAAAAGCATTATCACCCAAATTCAAAACACCTTTTTCCACAATAAGTTTTTTCATAGAAACACCTAAAGTAAAAGCATTCCATGGTTTAAGACTAACCTCTCCATAATTTTCCATTTTTCCAGTTCCATTCCCACTATTATCAGATACTACAATATTTCCATTTTTATAAAAAGAAACAACTGTTGTTCCACTTTCATAACTATTTATTAATTCGGAATTATTTGATGTATTATCTTTAGAATTAGAATTATTATCATTAATATCATTATTTGTTTTTTTATTAGAAGTTAAAAAGAATCCTACAGCAATGCCAAAAAATACAACCAAAATAACAATTAAAATTATTTTTTTCTTTTCCATTAAAATTTTCATCTCCTATCATTTAAAGAGTAACATTTTAAAATCTAAACGTCAATATCACTTATATTTAAAATATTCAACTGTACATTAAATTATAAATATATTATAATTTTCCATTAAAATTTATTTTAAAATTAAAAGGTGTAAACACACTATTTCTTGTTCACACCTTTAATTTTTTATTTACCACAACAATTCTTATATTTTTTTCCACTTCCACATGGACATGGATCATTTCTTCCAACTTTCTTTTCTGATTTCTTAGGTTGTTTCTTAGAAGCTTTATCTCCATCATTTGTTTGGATATTTTTTACTTCTTCTCTTTCAAGATTTTGTCTAACTTCAGCATTTAGTAAGAATGTTGATATTTCAGCATTAATACTAGCCATCATATTATCAAACATTTGGAATCCTTCTAAAGCATAAACTTGAAGTGGATTACTTTGAGCATAGCCACGAAGTCCTACTCCTTCTTTTAGTTCTTCCATTGCATCTAATTGATCCATCCAATATTTATCAATAATTCTAAGTGAAATAGATTTTTCAAAATCATTTTGAATATCTTCAGGTACATCTTCAAGTTTCTTATTATAATCAGTTACTACTATATCATAAATATGATTAATAACTTCTTCTATACTCTTACCTTCAAAATCTTTTTTAGTTAGTTTCTTTCTCTTAAGTAAATGTGCATTAAATTGTTCCATAATATTATCTATATCATTATCAGTTAAATAACCCTCTGGTTCAATATGTGAATTTACTTGATTAGAAACAAATTCTTTAAATGTATCTAGTACCCTATCACGAATACTATCTTGATCTAATATTTCATTACGTCTATTGTAAATAATTTCTCTTTGTTTAGATATAACATTATCAAAATCTAATAATCCTTTACGTCTATCAAAGTTAAATCCTTCTACTTTCTTTTGAGCACTTTCTATATTCTTAGAAATCATTTTATTTGAAATTGCTTGATCTTCTTGAATACCTAAACTTTCCATAACACTTTTCATTCTCTCAGAACCAAACTTAAGCATTAAATCATCTTCCATTGATACAAAGAATCTAGTTGTACCAGGATCACCTTGACGTCCACTTCTACCACGTAATTGGTTATCAATACGTCTTGAATCATGTCTTTCAGTACCTATAACATATAAACCACCAAGTTCACGAACACCCTCACCTAATTTAATATCAGTACCACGTCCAGCCATATTTGTGGCAATTGTTACAGCACCTTTTTTACCAGCGTTTTCAATGATATGTGCTTCACGCTCATGGTTCTTAGCATTTAATAATTCATGCTTAATTCCAGCCTTAGTTAATAATTGACTTATTACTTCACTTGTTTCTACTGATGCAACACCAACTAGCACTGGTCTACCAGTTTTATGTATTTCTTTAACAGTTCTAACTATTGCAGCATATTTACCTTTAAGTGAAGAGTAAATTAAATCTACTTGATCATCACGAATTACTGGTTTATTAGTTGGAATACATACAACATATGTATTATAAATATTTTGAAATTCTTCTTCTTCTGTTTTAGCAGTACCAGTCATACCAGCAAGTTTATTATACATTCTAAATAAATTTTGGAATGTTATAGTAGCTAAAGTCTTAGTTTCTTCATTAATCTTAACTCCTTCTTTAGCCTCTAATGCTTGATGTAACCCTTCACTAAATTGACGACCATGCATAAGTCTTCCAGTAAATGTATCAACTATAATTACTTGATCATTTTCAACAACATAATCTACATCTTTCTTAAATGCATAATTAGCAGCTAATGCTTTATCTAAATTATGTACCATTACACTATTCTTAATATCATATAAATTATCTAAATGTAACATCTCTTCAGCATGATGTACACCTTCTTCAGTAAGAGTAACCTTCTTAGTTTTTTCATCAACTACATAATCATCTATAGTTAAATTCTTAGCTACTCTATCTGCTTCTTTATACACATTAGCACTCTTTGCTACACCACCACTAATAATTAATGGAGTACGTGCTTCATCTATTAATATTGAGTCAACTTCATCTATAATTGCAAAGTTAAGACCTCTTTGAGTTCTATTTTCTTTGTGTACAACCATATTATCTCTTAAGTAATCAAAACCAAGTTCATTATTAGTTGTATATGTTATATCAGCATTATATGCTTCTCTCTTCTCTTGAGGATTTTTATCTCTTGTATTAATTCCTACTGTTACACCAAGTAAGTCATATATTGGCTTCATCCATTCAGCATTACGAGTTGATAAATATTCATTAGTTGTAATTACATGAACGCCCTTTCCTTCTAAAGCATTTAAATATGCAGGAAGTACTGTTGTTAATGTTTTACCTTCACCAGTTTTCATCTCAGCAATATTACCTCTATGAATAGCAATACCACCAATTACTTGTACTCTAAATGGTTTTTCTCCTATAGCTCTAAAACATGCTTCACGAGCAAGTGCTATAGCCTCAACTAATATATCATCAAGAGTTTCTCCATTTTGAATTCTCTTTTTATATTCCTCAGTTTTAGCTTTAAATTCAATATCTTTTATTTTCTTCATATCTTCATCTAAAGCATCAACTTGATCAGCTAATTTATTTATCTTTTTAAGTTCTTTAGTTTCATAATCGAATAAATTCTTAAATAAACTCATGTCATCATCTCCATTAAAAAATATTATAGCAAAGAAAAAAAGAAAAGTGAATATTACTTTTCTAATTAGCTTCGATTATTCCGTAATCTCCATCATTTCTTTTATAAACAACATTTATTTTATCAGTATCTACATTTTTAAATACAAAGAATGTATGTCCTAATAATTCCATTTGAGTTATTGCTTCTTCTTCATCTATTGGTTTTAAGAATACTTCTTTTCTTCTTACTATTTGTTGTTCATCTTCTTCAAGTAAATCTTCTATTTCAGGCATAACTTCTACTTTAGCTTTTTTACTAGCTATTTTACCTTTATACTTCTTAAATTGTCTTTCTAGTTTATCTATGACTAAATCTATCGCAGAATATAAATCACTATTAGTTTCTTCTGCTCTTATATTATATTTACCACTCCATATAGTAACTTCTACTTTTTGATCTTTTCCTCTCGTAGAAATTACAGCTTTTGCCTCAACTTCATCATTATCATCTAGATATTTATCTAATCTAGATAATTTCTCCTTAATGTAATTATTAATTGCTTCGGTAACATCTATTTTATTACCACGGATATTATATTTCATATTATTCCTCCTACATAAAGCATAGCATAATTACAATAATTTATCTATAAAACTCTAAAAATTACACAAAAGTTTTACATTTAACAAATGACTAAACTAATAAGTTTTATTCTCTCTATCATTATTCCATTTCTTTTTATATTTAAATCTTAATTGATAGAAATCTTCCAACTCATTAGCTCCATACATCTTTTTTCTCTCATCAAAATGACAATAAGATACATATTCATTCTTTAATTCTTTTAAATATTTCCTAACATCTCTAAATAATTTATCTTTAGGTATTTCTTCTTTTATAAGTTTTACTAATGCTGATTTATATGGTTCTTTATCTTTTTCAAATCCATAATATTTAAAACTACTTTTTGCTTTTGGCATATCTTTTTTGGATATATTTACTTCAGTAGTAGTAACTACAGATATTATACCTTTCTTAATCATTTCATCTATTTCTTCTTTAGTATACACTTTATCTCTATCTAAATCAGTATCAGTAAGTACTATTAAATATCCTTGGAAATTATCTTCCCATTCATCATAATCTTTTCCATGACCTTCACATTGTAGATATGTTCTAATCATATTAGTTTTAATAGATACAATTCTTTTAAATGATGTATTACCAGCCATATTATATAATCTAATCATTTCATTAGCATCTACTTCACCATTAATAATAGAAGAATAATCATAATATTCTTCAGTATCAAAACCTAATCTAGTATAGTAAACTCTATATTGTTTCATTTCGCTTTCTTCATCAGTTGAAATTCTATATATTCTATTAATTATTCTTAAGAATTCATTTGAACTTATAGTATCATAGTTAGTTAATATATTTGTTATATCATCTATCATACCCATTAAATACTCTTTAACTTCACTAGGTTCATTCCATATAAATTTATCAAAGAAATATTCATCAAATACTCCATCTATTCTTGCAATGTACATATCTCACCTCTTAGAAGTTATTCTATCATAAATAATATTTGATTCAAACAAAAAATACACATATGAGTGTATTTAAACTGCAGGAGTTAATTTTACTTCTCTAACATTAATTGCTTGACTACCCTTAGCAGTCTCTATTAATGTGAATTCAACTATTTCACCTTCTTTAAGTGACTTATAACCATCTTGCTCTATAGCTGAATAATGAACGAATATATCTTCATTTACTAATCCTTCGTATTCAATGAATCCATATCCTTTGTCATTGTTAAACCATTTAACACGACCTCTACTCATTAACTCTTCCTCCTAACTATGATACCTTTTTAACCTAAGTTTGTATTCACATGTACAATAATAACATTATTATAAAATATATATCACTTTTGTCACTAAAACACATTATTTTGTCATAAACTAACAAAATAATTTAAAAAAACTAAAAAAATTACATTTAAAACACAAATATATACATTTAATGACAAAACCAACTTTATTTATTATATATAAGATATAATGAAATCATAAAAGGAGAAAGATGAAAGAATTAGTAGTAAACAGTATTATGAATAACATAACAAAATATTATGATTATGATAATACTAAAATTAATGAAATAAAATATGGTATAGAATCTTTATATTTAACTATATCTAAAACAATTATAATATTTATTATATCTATTTTATTAAATATGACAAAAGAATTAATATTATTATTTACATTTTATAGTTTAATAAGATTAACAGGATTCGGAGTACACGCTAAAAAATCATGGCACTGTTGGGTAACATCTATTACAATGTTCATACTTATACCTTTATTAATCAAATATGTAACTTTAAATCAAGAATTAATAATTATTAGCTACATAGTATTTACATTATTATTAATAAAGTATGCACCAGCAGACACTGAAAAAAGACCATTAATTAATAAAAAGAAAAGAATTATTTATAAAGTTTTAACTATAACATTAGCAATAACATATTTAATTTATTCATTAATTTATAAAGATAATACCATTATTATTAATACTCTCTATTTCTCAGTACTTCTAGAAGTTATACTTATCTTACCATGTACTTATAAACTCTTTGGAGTTAAATATAATAACTATAAGAATTATAAGAAGAAAGGAGGTAACTTATGAAATTATTTGCTACTATTACTGCTACTATCGGAGCATTCTTAGCTACTGTTGCTACAGCTGGATGCATTCTAACTTATATAGACGAACCAGAAATGCCTGAATCACTATTATAATTTATGCTATAATTTAAATTCTTAAAAATACCTAAAAAATCTAGAAAATTCTAGATTTTTTGCTTTATATATATTTTAGTAACAAATATATTATTTATTATTTCTTGATTCATTTCTAAATATTTACTATTCTTAAGTAACATTTTAGCAACATACAATCCAAGTCCTCTATTATTACCTTTACTTGAATAATTCTTTTTATATATTAAATTAATATCGAAAATTTTATCTTTATATGAATTCTCTACATCTATAACAACATTATCCTTCTCATTATAAACATCAATAGTAAGAAATTTATCTTTAGTCTTCTCACATGCTTCAATAGCATTATCAAGTATAATACCAAGTATCTTACACAATGAAATATATTCTTTATAATTTTCTTTTTCTAATTTAATATTAACTTGTTTTGATATATTAACATTATAATTATATTTTTTATTATCTAATGAATTTATTTTATAATAAACCATACCTTTTAAACCAGTAGGTAATTTATATATATTTTTAATTCCAACTGATTTATTACTACATGACATAATAAATTCATCTAAAGTTTTATTAAATTCTTCACTATTTTTTTCATCAAAACTCTTTAAAGCAAGTAAATTATTTAACATTTCATGTCTTAGTATTCTATCTTCATCTATTCTTTTCTCATATACAGTAATAGTATTCAATAACTCTTCTGTTTTCTTAACCTCTTTAATAACCTTATACTTATTACTTAATATTAAATATACTAATAATGCTAAAAAACACAATAAAAATAAACTATCTAAATACTGCTCAGTAGAAAATTCATTTATTGCTTTATACGAATTACCAGCAACAACTAAAATACATAAAACGAAAAATAAATTATTAATAAATGGTCTATCTAATATATTAGTAATCTTAATTATAATTTTCTTAACAAATGGTATCAAAATAAACAAATAAATAGATAAAACTATTAATGAAGAAAATAATGACTTTATTATTATATAATTATCTAATAATCCAGGTTTTAACAATCCAAAACCAGATAATATCAATGAATATATTATTTCAAAAACAAAAAGCAACAAATAATAAATAGTAACTCTTATTAATACATAATTTAAAGAATCATCAGTAATTAAATAAGTTGAAAATAAAACTATTAAATATGAAATAAGTGCTCTAGAATAACCTAGATTAGCATAAGTGTTAACAGTTAATAATATAGATGATACTATTAATATTATAAAAGTCTTTTTATCAAAAGAAATTTTGCCTGTATTAGCAATTTTAAAATAACATAACAAAGACATAAAAACCATCATAAAAGATGCAAAACAATAACCAATATAATCATACCAATTCATATTCAATTATCTCCTTCTTATGACTACGAGATACTAAATAATCAGACTTTCCATCTTTAAAATAAACTTTGTTATTATTCCAATCAATCTTATCTATATTTTTATAATTTATTAATACGCCTTTATTTGAATATATAAAATAATCAGGTAAATCATTCTTTATATCTTTTATTGATCTATTTTGAAAATAATCATTATCAGAAGTAACTATTCTAGTTTGTCTTCCTTCTCTAATAATATAATCTATATTATTAATTGGTATAGCTCTTTCAATATTTTTATAAATATATCTATACACTCTTTCTACACTAAGCATTCTAAGACAAATATCTATATTCTCAGATATTCCATCTTCTACTGAATTACACTTGCCAATAAAATCTAGTAGTTGTAATCTTTGCTTATATACTTCATAATAAAGTGAAGTATGAGCAGTAACAATTATAATAGGGCTAATCCAATTATTACAACCATTTCTAATGTATCTTGCAATATCGATACCATCTCCACTAGGCAATTCTAAATCTAGAATATACACCGTGTTTCTTCTTTCATCTTTAATATAATTTAAGAGTCCAGGAGAATAGTCATCAAATTCTTTAATATTAAAATCAATTTGATTACTCATCATTTTACTAATAATAGCATTAACTACTCTTTTTCTATGGATGTTATTATCATCCACAACTACATAATTAATCATTATAGTCTCCTTTTAATACATCCACATTAATAATACCACTCTAACATTACATTTTCAATGAAAAGCCAAGAAAAAAGGATATTTCATATCCTTATTCAAAATCACTAACTGTCATAGTATACATATTCTCAGGATCAATAGCACTACCCTTATAATATACTTCAAAATGCAACATTGATTCATCTTCAGTATTAAATTTAGATTTACTACTCATCGCAAATACCTCACCCTGACTAATCTTATACCCAACATTCACAAGTACACCTGATACATTAGAATATACAGACTTTAAGTTATCATTATGTTTAATAGTTACTACTTTACCATAAACTTCACTATCTTCAACAGAAACAACTTCACCATCAAGTATAGATACTATATCAAATTCTTTAGTATCAACATAATCAACACCATTGTTTTGCATATAAGTATCTTCAAATAATATTAATGAGCTTTGTTGTTTCTTTTCATCAGACTCAAAATCATAAAAATACTTTCCTACTTTAACAGTTTCTGCTATAAAAGGTTTAATAATGTTATTGTTTTGCGTTTTAACAACAGTCTTTGTATTATCATCAAATACATTATCAAGAGTATATTTCATATCCTCTCTTTCAACTAAAAATGTTTTAACACCAGATACAACTAGCATAACACATAAAACCATTACAGCAACTATGCCAATATAAAATGTTGGCAATAATATTTTAGAATATTTACTCATTTTTCACTCTCCTAATAATAGAGTGAACCTTTTTATAATTTTTATTCATAAAAAAACATTATATTTCTATAATGTTATTTATTAAGTATTTTTTCTTTTTCAGTTTCAAACTCTTCTTTAGTTAAAACCTTATCATCATATAGCTTCTTAAGTTTTTCAAGTTCATCATATTTATTATCATTATTGTTATTACCTTTAAATGAACTACTTATGCTTCCATCCATATCAATATAGAATATTAATAGTAAAATACCACTTATTTGATTAAATACTAAGAATACAACCATCCATATAAGTATTGTATCCTTTTGTTGTAAAAGTTCTTGATCACTTAAATTAGCCATATCTTTTATTTTATTACCACCTATTATAAGTGGGACACCAATTATAGCTCCAAATATTGTAAGACAACATATTATACCTAAAACTATAGATATAATACCAGATATTTTTAATAAACTTTTATTCATATTATCCCTCTAATTCACTTATTTCTTCTATTCTTCTAATATGTCTTTCTTCTGTAGAATTTTTAGTATTAATAAATGCATCTACTATTTCTTCTACATTCTCAGTATATTCAGAAAGAGATATTACATTAGCCATATTATGTTCTTTTGTAAGTGCAGCTTCACGGGGAGTAGTAACCTTACCGCATCTAATTCCTTTTATTTTATTAGCTGCAATACTCATTCCAATTCCAGTACCACATATTAATATACCTAAATCAACTTTCTTTTCATTTATTGCTGTACATAACTTTACAGCATATTCAACATAATCAACACTTTCTTTATCATTAGTGCCAAAATTTACACACTCAATACCTTTTTCGTGTAGATAATTCATTATTTTATTTTTTACTTCCACACCATGATGATCATTAGCTATACCTATCTTCATTATTTCTCCTTTCTAGTAGTTTTTTTCTTTGATGCTTTTTCTTCTTTTTCTACTACTTTAGCATCTTTAATAGTATTTTCTTCTACTTCATCAAATACTACATTAGTACCCATAAGTAAATCATGAAGACCTTTTCCATCTTCTCTAAACATCATAAGTATAAATGAAGCACATATAACTGTAACATCAAATAATTGAGTATATTGAGTAACATTAAAATATGTATTTCTACTTAAGAATGAAACAGCTAATATAGATATTAATGATGTTAATATACTGTTTATAAGTAAACTTCTAACTAATAATTGATATAACTTAACTCTTTTATTTTCACCATCTACTACCTTTATTTTAAATACTTTCTTACCAAGAGTTTGACCTCTATTTAAATATTGAAAACCTACAAAATATAATGTAGTAACAATTAATGAAATTATACTAGTCGCAACACCAGTCTTAGCTAAATCGTAAGAAAAATCAGTTAATTTACTATCATTTTCTATATCTTTTATATCCTTTATTTCAGAAGTATAATTTATATAATCATTATATACTTTTTGATATTCATCATATTTAGGATTAATAAATTCTATTTTTACAAATAACGAACTTATTAGTGCTACTATAAACATATCCATTATATAAGCACCAAGTCTTCTTATAGTTGTTTTTTTCATTTCTTATCCCCCTTAGGTTTTTTAAAGAATATTGACATAATATTTGATTTTCTCTTAATTATACCAGTATTTTCAAACATAGGATTTATATTATGTATCATTGCATTCAATAAATCATTTGTTGTTCCTTCATCTATTTTATATGTACCTCCAGGTAATCCTTTATCATAAGCAACTACTGGTACTCTAACAGAAAAATTAACCTTACATAACTCATGTTTAAGATTATACATTTCTTTTTCAATACCATATAGTGAAGATACAAATAATCCATAGTTATTAGTTAAAGTAAACTCAGCTACTTTTCCAATAACAACATCAATCTTTTTAAGTCTTTCTTCTATTTCATCAACATTTTTACATGTCTCAATTTCATAATTTATTATTATCATTTCTTGAGGATACACTTTTAATGTTTGTATTAATTTATCAGGATCATATATAAATCCATCATCTACAGATAAATACTTAATGCTTTCACTTATTGTGTTTCTAAGTCCAGTCATATAATAATTTATATATGGACACTTATCTTTTTCAGCTAATATCAACGCTTTGGCTCCAATAGATTCTAAAGATTTTAAAGCATAAGTAGATGAAACAGCAAAATTAAACATATAAGGTATTTGTCTTACTTCACATTTAACTGGAAATAATGAATAAGCTTTTATAGTACTTGAATCTAACTTTCTATATCTTTGAACATCTAACTCTTTTAAATATCTAGTAACATCTATATTAGAATAATTAAAGAATAAGAAATAATCACCATCATTAATTCCAAAACCTGAATTAACCGCAAAAGTTCTAGCTTTTGTTGGTATTGTTTTTGTTTGTAATAAAACATCTGTCTTTTTACTTAAATCTTTCCACTTTTCACCAGCCTCAGTTGCTAATGTTTTAATGAAATCTTTAAATGCAAGTAAATTTTCTAAATGAGTTTCACCACTTACTACACCCAATTTTACTTGTTCACCAAGTTCATAGTTTAGTGTAGTAAAACATCTATCCATATCTTTATAATCATTAAGTGATTGTTGAGTCATAACTAAATGTATAAATATTTTAGTTTTAATATGTAATTTCATATCTTTTATATATGTTAATAATTGTTCAATAGTTCTATTATTATCCCAAAAACAAAATATATGTAATTTAGTTTCACTTTCTGTTCCTAATTGTGAATATAAATATTTAAGTATTTGTGCATCCTTAAACGAATCATTAGATAACGCATTTTCAACTATACTATAAGATAATGGTTCTTGAATACCTATACTAAAACTTCTATATCCACTTTTATAATCCAAATCCCTACTACTTAAAGAAGAAAACAATCCTTCTTTAGTTAGTTTATCCATATTAGGCATTAATTCAGCTGAATATATATCATAGGAATCTTTTTGTTCTACACCAAATCCATTAATTAACATTAATATATTCTTCTTCATATTTTCTTCTCCCATTAATTATTATATCATAAAGATTATTTGTTTTTATTCTTTTTTGCATACTTATACATTTCCATTACAAATATAATTGGAAGCGATAACATAAATAATATTACTAAATGTAAATTAGGTACATCATATGTTTGTAAGAATTTAGATAACACTGGCACTTCCATAACTATCATTTGTAATAATATTGTTCCAATTATTGTAAATAACACAAATTTATTTTGTTTAAATCCATTTTCAAATACACTCTTACTTTCACTTCTACAATTAAGCACATGCATATTTTGTATAAATACCATAAGAGCTAATACATAACCACGAGCATGAGCAACTTCCATGTGAAGTTTATTAATAAGAACATACCATACAACAAATACAAGCACTCCTATAAATAGACCACTTATAAATATTTGTTTAACAAGTTCTTTTTCAAATAAACTTTCCTTAGTACTTCTAGGTTTCTCCTTCATTATTGTATCAGTTTCTCTTTCAAATGAAAGAGCCATATCTTGAAGACCATCAGTTACTAAATTTAACCATAATAATTGTATTGCAACTAAAGGCATAGGTAAATCAAATGCAATTGATAATACAAAGAATAATACTTCAGCAAGTCCACAAGAAAGTAACATTAAACATATTTTTCTAATATTTGAGTATGCATTACGCCCTTCTTCAATTCCTGCAACTATTGATGAGAAATTATCATCTATTATAATCATCTTAGCAGTTTCTTTAGCTACATCAGTTCCACTTCCCATAGCAACACCAATATTAGCAACCTTAATTGCAGGTGCATCATTTACACCATCTCCAGTTACTGCAACAAATTCACCTTGACGTTGTAAAGATTCAACAATTTTTAATTTTTGTAAAGGAGTAACCCTAGCAAATACCTTTTTACCCTCTACAAATCTATCAAACTTTTCATCACTATCTGAATAAAAATCCAAATCACTTCCAGTAACGACTTCTTCTTTACTACTAACTATATTTAAATCTTTAGCAATTGCATAAGCAGTTAATGCATGATCCCCAGTAATCATAAGAACCTTTATACCAGCAGTCTTACACTTCTTTATTGCACCTACTGCTTCTTTTCTAACTGGATCTATAAATCCAACTAATCCTATAAAATTTAGATTCTTAACATCACCTTCACCATATTTTTCTTTTAATGGAACATCTCCATCACACAACGCAATAACTCTATATCCACTAGATGCTAACTCTTCATTTTGTTTTAATATTTTTTCTTTATTTAATTTTACCTTTTCCCCATCTTCATAACTATATTTACAAAATTCTAGTATTGTTTCCACAGAACCTTTAGCAGTACATAGAACATCTCCATCTATCCTATAGAATACTGCACTATATTTTTTCTCTGATTCATATGGTATATCATATACTTTCTTAAATTCTGAATTGTGTATTCCAAGTTTTCTACCAAGAGATAAGAAAGCTATATCTATTGAATCACCAAACTTATCCCATTTGCCCTTAACTTTTTCAAGCATAGATTCATTATTTATAACACCAAGAGTTGCAATATATTTAGCATTAGCTATATTAGCATCCCCTACCGGAACAACCTTTCCAGAGTCATTATAACCATTTCCATCTATTAAGAAAGTTTCGCCATTAGGAAGTAATATTTTCTTAGCAGTTTGTTCATTTACAGTTAAAGTTCCTGTTTTATCACTAGCAATAACAGTACAACTGCCAAGACTTTCTACTGAGTTTAATTTCTTAACAATAACATTTCTCTTACCCATTTTATTTGATCCAATAGTAAGTGCTAAAGTTAATGATAATGGAAGTCCTTCAGGCATCGCAGATACTGCAAGAGCAACAACAGCCAAGAATATATTCATAAAATGATACTCTTTATATATAAGAACACAACCAATAATAATTGAAATACCTACTATTAATAAAGTAATTTGTTTAGAAAACTTTTCCATTCTAATTGTTAATGGTGACTTACTCTCTTCAGTAGTAGTAACCTTCTCAGCAATTTTTCCAACTTCAGTATCTATACCAGTTGCTGTAACAACAGCAATAGCTCTACCAGTCAATATAGAAGTACCAGCATACAACATACACTTTTTATTATCATCTCCTAGTGAAGAAGATTCATTATTTTTAAAAACACCAATACTTTCTCCAGTAAGAACTGACTCATCAACAGTAAGATTATTTGAATTTATAACTCTAGCATCACAAGACACCTTAGTTCCAGGTTCAACAATAATTATATCTCCAGGTACCAAATATGATGAATCAATTTCATAATGCTTATTTTCACGCACAACCTTAACTTTAACTTTAATAAGATTTTTAAGTGCTTCACTATTTTTTTCAGCCTTAATTTCTTGAATAGTTGAAACAACAGCATCTACCATAATAATGAATATAATTGCTAGTCCATCCAATGCTTCACCAACTATAAAAGATAGAATAGATGCAACTACTAAAACATATATTATAGGGTCGTTAATAGACTCTAAAAACACTTTAAATATAGTCTTTTGTTTTTCCTTAGGCAATTCATTTAAACCATAATTTTTAAGTCTATGCTTTGCTTCTTTTTCATTCAAACCATTAAGCGAAGTTTTAAGTTCTTTTAAAACCTTCTTGCTATCTAAATATTCATAATCTTTTTTCATCTTACCAACCCTTTATTATATATACAATTATATAAGATTATATGCTTTTTATCAAGAAAAAAGGAGCAATTAATTAGCTCCCAAAGTAACTTTAAATACTTTATTTGTTTTACCCCTTATAACTTTAATTTCAACTGTATCTTTAGGTTTATATTTATATAAATAGTATCTTAATTCGGCAACACTAGTTACATCATATTCACCTATTTTAACAACAACATCACCTTTTTCAAGTCCAGCTTTAGCACTAGGACCATTTTTTTCAGTACTAACTACTACAACACCACTAGTAATACTCTTATCTAAAGTTATACCTTGTTGTTTCAAATATTGAGTTGAAACTGTTAAATCAATCATACTTATACCTAAATATGCTCTTTGTATTTTTTCACCACTTATTATCAATTTAGCATATTCAATTGCATCTTCAATTGGAATAGCAAATCCAATACCCTCTATTTCAGATTTAACTATTTTCATTGAATTAACACCAATTACTTCACCATTAACATTACAAAGTGGGCCACCACTATTACCAGGATTTATAGCAGCATCTGTTTGCATAACATTCATAATCCAATCGCTTGAACTTGAATTATTAACAGAAACAGCAACCATTCTATTCTTACCACTTAATATTCCACGAGTAACAGTTCCAGCATAATCAACACTTATCGGAGACCCAATAGTAAACACAGTATCTCCAACCTTCATTTTACTATTATCGCCTATTTTAGCAACTCTTTTAACATAACTTTGCTCAATTTTAATAACAGCTATATCAGCATATTCATCACTACCAACAACACTTGCTACTACATTTTCACCACTAGTTAATTTAACTTTAATTTCATTAGCTTCATCTATAACATGATGATTAGTCATTATATAACCTTTAATATCATATATAAATCCAGATCCTATACCAGCAAGTTTACCATTTTGATAATTTTCAACCACAACAACTGCATCATAAACATTACTTATTCCAGAAGAAATACCATTTTCAGTAACATTAACATTGCGAACAACGCCTTGATCAGTAGACACCTGAGTAACAGGATTCTTAGTCATATAAGTATACATAAGTAATGCACCAACAAATAGTGCTATAACTATACCAAAAATATTATTATTATTTTTATTCATACGTCCTCCTAATCCATATAAGATATTTGTTTATAGTTATCTGGAAAACCCATTCTATATAAAACTTTTTGAATATTTATAGAATGTAATTTAGAACTTAACCATTCAATTTCATAATCTATTTCATTCATCATCATCTTAAAATCTGTATGTGTAAGCATTTGTTTTAATATTATTATTAATGCAAAAATATCATGTTTACCATAAATATATTCACCATCTATTTGTGGTATTTCTAATAATTCATGATAAGTTGTATCTTCTATTTCTTTTTGTGTTTCATGATTATATAGAATATCTTCATGAGCACATAAATTTCTATAATTAGAAAGTATTGATAAATAATCTTCTAACTCATCAGCACTTATATTATAATATGATGCTATTTCTCCCCTATCAACATCTTTAAGTATTGAAAATAATTCACTCATAAGTCCAAAACTTAATACTTTAACACTTACCCACATAGGTATATAACCATAATTATTTATATAATGACTTGTTGCCTGATGTTGATATCCATTTATTCTAATTTGCCTTTTAAGTTTTCTAAGTAAGTCATTTATTTGTCTATTAGTATCCTTATTTCTATTAAAATTATTAACATTTAAATAATCTTTCTCTTTATAACCATATTTTTTACTTAATACATAACTAAATATAGATTTATAGTTATTTTCAACTATTAAGACATTTTTAAATATTATATTTCTAAAATATCTATCAAAAGTAAATAAAGAATATAACTCTTCGAAAGTAGAACCTTCTACAAATCTTTTAGTACCAGTTATTAAAAACGGTGATCTATATCCATTCAGAAAGAAATAATTTTCTCTTAGAAGTATTTCACTAGTTTTATCATAATCTTCTATAGTAAGACCTTTACTTATTAATATTTGTATTTGTTCTTCTATAGTTTTAAATACTTTAGCTGCCACTTACTTCACTCTCCTATTATGATAATTATAACATTAATAATATGAATTTAAAATTATTTTTTTAATAGTTTTCTTATTTTTATGTAAAAGAAAAACTCAAATATGAATTTGAGTTTAATCTTATACTATCTCTTACTGAATTGAGGTGCTCTACGTGCTTTCTTAAGTCCATATTTCTTTCTTTCCTTAATTCTAGCATCACGAGTAATCATACCATTTGATTTAAGTACTGGTCTAGTTTCAGCATTAGCAAGCATTAAAGCTCTTGCAATACCTAATCTAATAGCACCAGTTTGTCCAGAAAAACCTCCACCTTTAACTACGATATTAATATCATATTTTTCTTTAGAATCAGCAAGTTCTAATGGTTGTACTAAATCCATAACTAATGTTTCATAAGGCATGTAATCTTTTACATCTTTACCATTAACAGTAATATTACCTTTTCCTGGAACTAAAGTTACTTTAGCAACGCTTCTTTTTCTTCTGCCTATTGCAGTATACTTATTCTTTTCTGCCATCTTACTTTACCTCTAATCTTTCTGGTTTTTGAGCTTCATGTTTATGTTCACTACCAGCATAAACAAATAATTGTCTATAGATTTGTCTTCCAAGTCTATTCTTAGGAAGCATACCCTTAACAGCTCTTTCTACCATTTCTACTGGATATTTTTCGATCATAGTCTTAGCATTTCTTTCTCTAAGACCACCTGGATAACCACTATGATTATAGTACATTTTATCATTTAGTTTGTTTCCAGTTAAATTTACCTTTTCAGCATTGATAATAATAACGTTATCACCACAAGCAATATGTGGAGTATAAGTTGGTTTATGTTTACCTCTTAATACAGAAGCAGCTAAAGCAGCAACTTTACCTAAGTTTTGTCCTTCAGCATCAATAACATACCAATTATGTTTAACGTCTTCTTTTTTTAACATAAATGTTTTCATAATATATTATTTCCTTCCTTTAACTTTAATGCACACTATATTTGCAACTATAGCCATTTCTTTCCCACAGAAACTGCATCTCCATTAAAAATGTACCGGGTATATTATATAAAATGTATATAGAATTGTCAAATGTTTTTAATAACTTTTACAAAATATTAATAATAAATAATTTATGTATTCTTGACAATACATCATTTTATATTATAAAATTACTATATAATAGTGGAGGAATAAATGAAAAATAAAGGAATGTTTATAATATTAATAATAATGTTTTTAATCGCAGTTTCAGGTGGAGTTGTTGGATATTTAGAAAGCAAAAAAGAAAAACCAATAGAGCCAGAAAAACCTAAAGGAACAATTACATATAAATACTTTTTAGAAGATCAAGAAGTACAAGAAATGCCAGTTAATGAAAAAACAACTGACGAAAATGGTATGGAAACAGTAAATGAACTATATACATTTTCAAGATTTAATTGTACTAATAACGTAACAGGAGACTTTGATACAACAGAATGGAAATTCATTCCTAAAAGTGAAGATGAAAGTACTTGCGAATTATACTTCGTAAAAGCTAAATATGAAGTAACACTTACAATAACAGATAGCAATGCAACACTTGATGAAAATAATCCAAAATATATTGCAAGAGAACAAGATGGACAATTTATAATTAAGCCAGTTGAAGGATATACATTTAATAGTACACTTTGCTCAGACAATAAACAAACATCATGGGACGAAACAAAAAATACATTAACAATAAATTCAATCACAAAAGATGTATCATGTACAGTATCATTTAAATTAAAAGAATTAACTGTTAATATAAATGTAGACCATGGCGATGGAGCCACTACTAAAGTAGTTAAATATGGAGAGAGTATTAAAGAAGTAGTTACTCCTAAAGAAGGATATGCAAATCCAACAATAAAATGTACAAGTAAATTACAACAAGGAGTATTCAAAGAAAATACATTTAATATTGATAAAGTAATTGATAACAATACATGTACAATAACATTCAATAAAACAGTTCCTAAAAAATATTCATTTAAAATAGAATTACCAGAAGAAATAACAATAATCAACGGATCAACATCAGCTGAAATTGAAGAAGGTAAAGATAACGAAATAACATTTAAAATTCAAGAAGGATATAAAATGTCATTAAGTTGTGGAGGTATTAACCCTTCTAAAGAAGAATCAATAGATACAACTACTAAAAAATATACATTTTTAGGTATAAAGTCTAATATAAGTTGTAAAGCAACTGCAGTAAAAAGCGAGTAATCGCTTTTTTTATTGAAAAAATGTTTATAAAATGTTAAATTATCTATGAGGAAATTTTATGTGGAATATTGGAAAAGTAAAAATTAAAAATAAAATTGTATGTGCCCCTATGGCTGGAATATCTAATGAGTCTTATAGAATGATACTAAAAAGTATGAATCCAGGTCTTATATACTCAGAAATGGTAAGTAATATGGGAATCATTTATAATAGTAAAAACACTATTGATATGTTAAAAATAAATGAAGAAGAAAGACCTATATCACTACAAATATTTGGAAGTGACGTAGATTCATTTATAAAAGCAGCTAAGTATGTAGAAGAAAATGCTCATCCAGATATAATTGATATAAATATGGGATGTCCTGTTCCTAAAGTAGCTCTTAAATCACAAGCAGGTTCAGGTCTTTTAAAAAATCCAGAAAAAATTTATGAAATAGTTTCTGCTGTAGTAAAAAATGTTAACACTCCAGTAACAGTTAAAATAAGATCAGGATGGAATAAAGATTCAATCAATTGTGTAGAAGTTGCCAAACTAATAGAAAAAGCAGGAGCATCTGCTATTGGGATACATCCAAGAACTAGAGAGCAAGGATATACTGGTAATGCAGACTGGACTCTTATTAAAAAAGTAAAAGACGCAGTAAACATTCCAGTTATCGGAAATGGAGATATACACACTAAAGAAGATGCTAAAAGAATGTTAGAAGAGACAGGATGCGATGCAGTAATGATCGGACGAGCTTCTATAGGTAACCCATGGATAATAAAAGAGTGTGTAGAATACATAGAAAATAACAATATAATAGATGAGCCAACATACAAAGAAAGAATAGATATGTTAAAATATCACTACGAATTATTAAAAAAGAATACTAACGAAAGAAAAGCACTACTCGATATTAAAACACATGCACTTGCTTACTTAAAATATATTCCAAAATCAAAAGAATTAAAAAAAGAAATCGTAACTTGTAAAACAGAAGAAGAATTTAATAATTGCTTAGATAAAATTTATAACCATATATCTTGTTTATCTTGTGAAAAATAGGAAAAAAACTAGTATTTTCTTGAATTTACTAGTTTTTTTATTATATAATAACAATTGAGGAGGATTAGGAGATGAAAAAAACTGGATTATTTAAAATAATCGTGTTTACACTACTTGCTATAATGGTAGTTACTTGGTTCGTACCAGCTGGTTACATGAATGCAGGGGAAATTACAGATTTAGGATATTATAGAATCGGTTTCTTTGATTTCTTCCAATTAATCTTTGGTGCATTTGAATTCAAGTATTTCATCCAAATGTTTATCTTTCTAGTTTCAGTAGGAGCTCTTTATGGAGTACTTGGAAAAACTGGAAAATATAGAGCATGGATTGAAAAAATAGCAAGTAAATTTAGAGGAAAGGAAATAGTATTCTTACTTATTGCAGCTATAATTATTGTAGCATTAACTTCAGTATTCAATTATGGTCTACTATTATTTATCTTCTTCCCATTAATTATAAGTATTATTCTATCAATGGGATATGATAAAATAACTGCTGCTATAACAACATTTGGTGCTATGTTAGTTGGAACAATTGGTAGTACAATCAGTTACAACATAACAGGTGTTATCAATGAACAATTATCAGTAGACAAACTAAGTGTTGGAATATGGTATAGAGTTGCTCTACTAGTATTATCATTAGCAGCTTTAATATTCTATTTAGTTAAAGCAAAACATACAACAGCTAAAAAAGTAGAAAATAAAATTGAAAATGCAATCGACAATGATTTATTCATTGGAGAAAAGAATGCAAATAAATACTCAGTAGTACCAATTATAGTAATCTTTGTATTATTATTTATACTATTAATTGTAGCTTGTACAAACTGGTCAGGAACATTCAATATAAGCATATTTACTAAATTAAACAAAGCTGTTATGGGTGTTAAAATTAAAGATTTTGAAATCTTCAAAAATATCTTTGGAACAGTTGAAGAATTTGGTAACTGGTATTATGCTGAAATGTCAGTAATGTGTTTACTTGCAGCATTATTACTTGGAAGATTCTATAGAATGAAACATAGAGATATGATTTCATATATGGCAGATGGTGCTAAAAAAATGTTACCATCAGCAGTAATGGTAGTAATGGCTTATTGTGTTATCTACTTCGCTGGAAACACATTATTCTATACTACAGTAGCTAGTTGGATATTAGGTGCAACAAGTAAATTCAATATTTTCTTTAGTACAATTGCAACAATCCTTGGTTCAGCATTACACGTAGATATGCTATATGTAGGAAACTATGTTATTCCACAAATAGCAGCTGAAGGTGCTAGTACAGTTGTTACAGGTACATTAATTCAAGGAATATATGGTGTTACAATGTTTGTAGTACCAACAAGTGCTGCATTAGTATTAGGACTTACATACTTAAATATTCCTTATACTGAGTGGATTAAAAAGACTTGGAAACTAGCATTAGTATTATTCGGAATTGTAATCTTAACTACAGTAGCCGCAATGCTAATATAAAAAAATACAGAGTAAAATCTGTATTTTTTTTTGCATTCAAAACATACTATTAATATGATAGAATATGATGAAAATTTAATTAAAGCATTAAAACAAAGTGAAAAAGAAGCAATAAAACTTAAACATAACTTTATAGGTACAGAACATCTAATAATAGGAGTACTCTCTATAAATAATGAAATATCAAACATTTTAAAAAAAGAAATAAATAAAAAAGAATATATAAAAGAAATAAATAAATACATTAAAAAAGATAGTAAAATAACTATCCCATCATACACTCCACTATTAAAAAAAATTATACTTGAATCAGTAAAAGACAACAAAATAACACTTAAAAATGTATTATTAAATATAATAAAGAATAATGATGGTATAGCTATAACAATACTAAATAATCAAAACATCGATATAAATAAAATATATAAAAAACTATTAAATGAAACTAACTTAAAATATGGAATTAATCTAAATAACAAAGTTAAAAATCAAACTTATAACATAACAGGTAGAGAAAAAGAATTAAATGAATTAATAGAAGCATTATGTAAAAAAGATAAAAGTAATGCAATACTTATTGGAGAAGCAGGTGTCGGTAAAACAGCAATAGTAGAAGCATTAGCAAAAAAAATAAATAATAATGATGTCCCTGAATATTTAAAAAACAAACAGATTATAGAATTAACAATGTCATCTATAGTAAGCGGTACTAGATATAGAGGAGAATTTGAAGAAAAAATAGAAAAGATTATAAGTGAATTTGAAAGCAACGAAGACCTAATTCTATTCATAGATGAAATACACACAATGGTAGGTGCAGGAGGCGCAGAAGGCGCAATAGATGCCTCAAACATACTAAAACCATACCTAGCTAGAAACAAAATAAAATGTATAGGAGCAACAACAGTAAATGAATACAACAAAACAATATCAAAAGACAAAGCATTAAATAGAAGATTCCAAATAATAAAAGTAAATGAACCAACAAAAGAAGAAACACTAAATATACTTAAAAACACAAAAAAATATTATGAAAAATATCATAATGTAAAAATAAATAACAAAGATTTAAAATTTATAATAGAAATAACAGACAAAGACAAAACAAAGAAAAATCCAGATAAAAGTTTAGAACTACTAGACTTACTATGTACTAAAACAAAAATAAATGATACAACTATAAAAAAAGAAACTAACAAATTACTAACAACAAAAATAGAACTTTTAAAAAATAAAAAATTTAAAGAAGCAAAATCTATAGATAAAAAAATTAATAATTTAAAAATTAATAAAATAAAATTAGACAAAACAAGTATAAAAGAATCTATAAATATTAAAAATTATACCCAAACTATAGGATTTAGAGTATAATTTCTCGTATATTTCACAATAATATGTTAATATTATATTGGTGATTTAAATGGATTTATTATTAATATTATTAATTATTCTAATACCTTTAATTGCTCAAATAGGTATTAAAGGTTCTTATTCAAAATATTCAAGAATTAAAAATGATAAAGAATTAACTGGTAAAGAAGTTGCAAGAATGATTCTTGATAAAAACGGTCTTAATAACGTAGAAATATATGAAACAGGAGGAGAACTTACAGACTACTATGACCCAAGAAAAAAAAGAGTCGTATTATCTACTAACATTTATAATGGAACAAGCATTAGTTCTGCAGCTGTTGCAGCTCATGAAGTAGGACATGCTATACAAGATAAAGAAGGATATTTTTTCTTAAGATTTAGAAGTTTCTTAGTACCTATAGTAAACTTCACATCTCATATATCAAGCTTATTTATAATTATAGGTTTTGCATCTGAAGCATTAAACATCATTGATATTGGTATTATACTTCTATTAGTAGGATTATTCTTTCAATTAATAACTCTTCCAGTTGAATTTAATGCATCATCTAGAGCAAAAAAACAATTAAAGGATATAGGACTTTATAGTAAAAAGAATATAGATGGTACAAACAGTGTATTAAATGCAGCAGCATTCACATACGTAGCAGGTTTCTTAGGAGAAGCATTACAAATACTTAGATTAATACTTATAAGTAGAGATAGAGACTAAAGTCTCTTTTTTATTGAATGATAATTTATAATAACAAGTACAACACTTGAAAATTTAATAAAAAAAAAGAAAACACAACGTTTTCATTTAATATTTTATTTCATTTATTTAATAGTTATAGATGCTACATACTTTCTAGCAATATATATTTTTTCATCTAAACAAATAAATTCATCATCAAAGGATGTAACAATTCCTTTATAAGATTTAGACATTCCGTATGCATCACCAACTATAGTTAAAACAATAATCTTTTTAGATAAAAACTTTTCCATAATACTCACCCACATATAATTTAACATCACAATTATTAATATTCAAGTCTCAAAAAATAATTTTACATTAAAAAAGTAGTATTTCTACTACTTAATATTTAATAATTACTTTGTATATGGTAATAAAGCCATATATCTTGCAATTTTAATTTGATTAGCAATATGTCTTTGATGTTTAGCACATGCTCCAGTCATTCTTCTAGGTAAAATCTTACCTTTTTCATTAATGTATTTAGAAACGATCATAACATCTTTATAATCTACACTCTTACCAGCACACATTTGACATATTTTTTTTCTTCTATAAAATTCTGCCATTATTTTCCTCCCTTAGAATGGTAAATCATTATCACTTAGTGATACTTCTTTATCATAATTTTCATATGGATCTGATTTAGGAATATCGTATTCTGGCATTACATCCATTGGTGCTTCACTAGGTGCATCCATATAAGCATTATTATTACTTATTTGATTAGAGCCACCTTCATTTCTTCCACCAACAAACTCTATATTTTCAACTACTACTTCTGTTACATATCTCTTAGTACCATCTTGAGCATCATAATTTCTAGTTTGAACTCTACCTTCTATTCCAATTAAACTTCCTTTTTTGAAGTATCTTGAAACAAAATCAGCAGAATTTCTAAATGCTACACAAGGTAAAAAGTCAGCATCATAGTTTCCATCTTTATTCTTAAAATTTCTACTTACAGCTACAGTAAAGTTAGCAGTTGAACTACCAGTACTAGTACTTCTAACTTCAGGATCTCTAACTAGTCTTCCGACTAACATTATTTTGTTCATTAACTACTCCTCTTCTCTTATGACAATATGTCTTAAGATATTTTCATCAATCTTAGCTTTTCTATCGAATTCTTTAACAGCAGCAGCAGTAGCTTCTACATTGAATACATAATAGTTTCCTCTAACTTGATTCTTAATAGGATAAGCAAGCTTTTTTTGACCCATATCTTTAGTATTAACGATTTTTGATTTCATATCAGTTAATACTTTTTCGAAAGTCTTTACTGTGTCTTTTTGAGCTTTTTCATCAATGTCAGTTTTAACAATAAACATTATTTCATATTTATTCATTACTTACACCTCCTTTTGGTCTTAACGGCTTCACTAAATGAAGCAAGGAACTTTTCGTTCGAATGTATTATAGCATACTTATTTTTAACTTACAACATAAATTTACTAGTTTTACTAAGTTTTTATGCAAGAAAAAAGCACATAAGTGCTATTTCTTTAATTCTTTAAAATAATAATAATTTGCTACCACAAAGTATGGATAAACCCAAATATATAAAATTCCTAATGTAAATGGACAAAGAATAAACCAACCAAAGAAACTAAGTATAAACACAAAATATTCCCATTTATGTCCTTCCATCATCTTAGAACTTTTGCCTAAAGCATAAAGTATATCTTTATTTCCAAACTTTTCATCAGCAAGTATCATTTGTACCATACCATATTTTAATGCAAAATATATTCCAGGAACAATGAATAACATCATACCAAATCCAACTATAAATCCAAAACAAAATGAAACAATTAATATTTTCCACCAAGAACCGTCTTTGAATTTAGATAACATACATTCTTTTAAATCAACATTTTTTCCATCAATAATTCCCATAATATAAGATATACTTCCTATTTGTAAAGGTATTAATAACAAAGTAGTTAATGATGTAATCATAGAATACAAAATATTTTCAGTCTTTATACCCGATGCTGAAACTATAAATGAGATTACAAAATTAATACAAAATATTACTAGCATTGGTCTCCATATATCCATTTTATGAGAAAAAGCAAATTCTTTAGCTTTCTTTTTTAATTCAACTCTATTTATCATAATAATTCCTTCTTATTACATCTTATCTGGTACTTCAATTGCTAATATATCAAGTAGCATTTTACCAGTATTATATAAAACATTTAACAAAGCCACATAAGACTCTTTCTTATCTATATCTTTTTCATTCACTATATTACATTCACCATAGAACTTATTAAATAAACTACATAAGTCAAATAGATATTCACATATATAACTTAATGTCTTCTCATTATATGCCTTAGTAAGTATCTTAGAAAGTTCTAATAATTTAATATATATATTTCTTTCTGTATCACTATATATAGACTTAATCTTAGCATCTTTAACATCTACTTTATCTAGTATAGATTTAATTCTTACCATAGTATATAAGACATATGGACCAGTTTTTCCTTCAAATGAAGTTATTTTATCTATATCAAATATAAAGTCAGTAGTACGATATGGAGATAAATCTGCATATTTAATTGTAGCTACTGTAAGAACATCAGCAATATTTTTCTTTTCTTCTTCAGTATATTTATCTAATTTAGTAAGCAATTTTTCTTTAACTTGACTAATTAGCATATCTAAAGACATTACTCCACCATCACGAGTCTTAAATGGTTTTCCATCAGCCCCATTCATAGTACCAAACCAATAGTGAGCAAGTTTAACATCATCACGAACTAAGTGAGATTTATAAGATGCTCTAAATACTTGTTCAAAATACATAGATTGTCTAGCATCTACTATATACCATATCTCATCAGGATTATATTTTTTAACCCTTGAATAAATAGTTGCTAAATCACGAGTAGCATATATAGTAGATCCATCATTCTTAATAACAATTAGTGGTGGTATCTCTATCTTATCATCATCTTTCTTAACATCTATTACCTTAGCACCTTCAGATGTATACATATATGGTTCTAATACTTTTAATGTATCTGACACATATTCTAATGAACTAAGTTCACCTTCCCATAAGTCAAAATTACAATTTAAATAATCATAACTCTTCTTTATTGCTTCTTTAGATACTTCTACTATGTCTTTCCACATACCAAAGTATGGCTCTTTTCCTTCATCAACTAAAGCAGTTATTTTTCTAACTTCTTCCATTCTTTCTGGATTCTCTTTAGCATCAATACTTGCCGCTGGATAATATTCACCTAATTCTTCAGTAGTAATTTCTAACTTTGGATATTCTCCTGTATAATTTGGATCGAAATAACATAAATCCGGTTTTCTTTTCTTAATCTCAGTTATTAACATTCCTGATTGTCTACCTATATCCCCTAAATGAACATCTCCAATAGTTTTATCCCCAAGTAGTGTAGCAAGTCTCTTTAGTGATTCTCCAATATTAGCAGGTCTCATATGTCCTACATGAAGTGTTTTAGCTGCATTAGCTCCACCATAATCAACAATAATAGTTTTTCCTTCACCCTTATCAACAAAACCTTTAGTATCTTTAATATTATTATTAATGTAATCAAGTAAATATTTATCACTAATACTAACATTTATAAAACCAGGTCCTGCTATATTAACATTATAAAACCTATCATCAAAACTACCAATTATAGTTTCTGCAATCTCTCTTGGATTCTTACCATACTTTTTAGCAAGACCCATGCATACATTAATTTGAAATTCTCCTAAATCGCGTCTTGAAGAGGACTCCAAAATAACGTTATCGACTTCATAGCCACATTTTTTTATTACATCTGTAATATACTTCTCAGTTTCTTTAATAAAACTCATAATATCCTCTCCTTCTTGACTTAGATTATAGCATATTAACATCTATTTGAGAATAACTTATTTATTTTTATGAAAAAAAATATTATAATATATATACTAGGAGATTATATGAATATATTATACGCTCAATTAATTGGTGCAGCTGCAATGCTTACTATGACTCTTTCTGTTCAATGTAGAAAGAAAAAACACATGATGTTAGTTCAATCAGCAGCTCATATGTTATACTCATTCCAATATGCACTATTGGGAGCTTTTTCAGCTGCATTCATGGATATAATCTCAGTATTAAGAATATCAATATTTTATAAATATGATAAAGGTAAAAAGAAAATACCACTTATATTGCCAGTAATAATTATATTAATAACTGCATTCGTAGGTACACTTACCTATACTAATCCTTTATCACTTCTTCCAGTAATAGTAGCAATAATATATACAATTGGAGCATCATTTAAAGATCCAAAAGTTTATAAGTTAGTATTTGGAACATGCGCAATAGCATGGCTATTTTATAATTTAAAATTTCAAGCATATGTATGTGTAATTGGAAATATAATGGAAATCACATCAACTGCAGTAGCTCTCATAAGAGAAATAAAAAGAAAGAAAAGAAAGAAAAAAGTAACAAAAAACATTAATAATTTAAAGACACACTTCATATAATATAGTGTGTCTTTTGACATTTTCATTAAAATATGCTATAATTCTAGATGTATGGAGCATTATACTAGTCAAACATACCACTAGAAGATGGGGCTAAAAATCCATCAATTGTGTAAAATGATACTTTATATATTACGCTTCTTACGCCCAGTTTGGGGTGGATATATAATTTTAGTTTTAAGGATAAGATGTAATGGCATATATCTGAATTCCTTAATTCACATCGGAAAATATGAAAACACATGTCGTGAGTGATTTATTGGGATAGTGATTGAAAAATAAATTGCAAAAGCGAATAAAGGTGATACATGTTTGCTTGGGAAAACCTCTAGTATGCCTATATTATAAAGATTGAAGTGCGGACTAAGTGGTGATCGAGTGATCATTAATGGTAACAAGTGATTAATTCTTTTAAAGAGAAATCGCCTGCAGGTAACTAATGGTAGGAATTAGAGAAATTCAACTCGACCAAAGCCGTAAAATTAATTTATAATATTCCATACTATTTTACATATTTAAAGGGAGTTTATTGAAAATGAAAAAAGATAATTGGATTCTAAAGGCATTTTTAATGACTTTTTTTATAGCTTTAATTTTTAGTAGTGCATCTAACTATCTAATATCAAAATTCAATAATACAATACTTTTAATGGTGCTATGTGTAATATTTATTGGTATAGGTATTTTATTTGATATTATAGGTACAGCTGTCTTAACAGCTAACGAAGCATCATTTCATGCGAAAAGTGCTAAAAAAATAAAAGGTTCAAAAGAAGGAGTTTATCTAGTTAAAAACTCAAGTACAATCGCAAGTATATGTAATGATGTTATCGGAGATATATGTGGTATAGTAAGTGGTTCTATAGGAGCAATGCTTGCAATAAATATATCTACCAAGTTAAATGTATCTACAGTAATTGTTACTCTATTAGTAAGTTCAATTATCTCATCACTAACAGTAGGTGGCAAAGCTATAGGAAAAAAACAAGCAATTAAAAATAGCGACTCAATAATATTCGTAGCCGCAAAAGTATTAAGTAAATTTAAAACTAAATAGTTTCCAATACAAAAAGACTTAAGAAATTCTTAAGTCTTTTATTTTATCTATTATTTCTAAATCTTTCTTTTTCATCAAGTATTTTCTTACGTAATCTTATCGCATCAGGTGTAACTTCAACAAGTTCATCTTTCTCTATAAATTCTAATGCTTCTTCTAATGTAAATGTTCTAGGTCTTGGAAGTACTATAGCTTCATCACTACCAGATGAACGTGTATTAGAGAATTCTTTATTCTTACATGGATTAACATTTAAATCATTTTCTCTATTATTAATACCAACTATCATACCAGAATATACTTCAGTAGATGGTTCTATTATCATAGTACCTCTATCTAATAAGTTATATAATGCATATCCAAATGCCTTACCACTTTCCATAGATACAAGTACGCCATTCTTACGTCCAGATATTTCTCCTGCATATGGTCTATAATCTTCAAAACTACGAACCATAATACCTTCACCCTTAGTATTAGTAATAAAGTTACTTCTATATCCTATTAAACCTCTTGTAGGAACAACAAACTCAAGTCTAACATAATTATCTTCAGCAGGTTCCATTATTTCCATAGTACCTTTTCTCTCACTCAAATCACTAATTACATTTCCAGAATAATCATTAGGTACAGTAATTACTACTCTTTCATATGGTTCACACTTAACACCATCTATTTCATGGAAAATAACTTCAGGTTTAGAAACGCCTAATTCGTAACCTTCTCTTCTCATATTTTCAATTAATATTGATAAGTGTAATTCACCACGACCAGATACTTTAAATCCATCACTACTTGGTAACTCTTCAACTTCAAGTCCAACATTACGTTCAAGTTCAGCCATTAATCTATCTCTTAAATGTCTAGATGTAACAAACTTACCAACTTTACCTGCAAATGGACTATTATTAACCATAAAATTCATTGATAGTGTAGGTTTTTCTATTTCAATTTTTGGTAGAGGGTCTACATGATTAACATCACAAATTGTATCTCCTATAGATATTTCAGGACAACCAGCAACTATAACTATATCACCATAGTAAGCTTCAGTTACTTCTCTTCTCTTAATTCCTTCATTAACAAATATCTTAGTAATTCTTTCTTTTGTAAGTTCTCCATTATTTTTAGATATTGCTACTGTTTCACCAACTTTAATTTTACCTTTATTAATTCTACCAATACCTAGTCTACCAATATAATCATCATAATCAAGTGATGATATTTGTAATTGTAAAGGATCATTTTCATTTCCTTCAAATGGTTTAGTAGTTTCTATAATTGTATCAAGAAGTGGTGTAATATCTTTACTATCATCATTTTCTTCATACTTAGCAATTCCTTCTTTAGCAATACCATATATAATCTTAAAATCTAATTGTTCATTAGTTGCACCTAATTCACAAAATAAATCAAAAGTCATATTAACTACTTCTTCAGCACGAGCATCTTTTTTATCTATTTTATTAATAAATAGTATTGGTCTAAGTCCAAATTTTAATGCTTCTTTTAATACAAATCTAGTTTGAGGCATTGGTCCTTCAGCTGAATCTACTAATAATACTACAGTATCTACTGTTTTAATTATTCTCTCTATTTCACTAGAAAAATCAGCATGTCCTGGAGTATCAACTATATTCATTTTAATGCCTTTATATTTTATAGAACAGTTTTTAGCAGTAATAGTAATACCACGTTCACGTTCTAAATCTCCACTATCCATTACACAGTCAACAACTTGCTCATTTTCTCTAAAAACACCATTTTGTTTTAATAATGCATCTACTAAAGTACTCTTACCAGCATCTACATGAGCAACAACAGCAAAGTTAATAATTTTTTCCATAATCTCATCCCCTCTTAGATACGCACTTAATAATACACTATTTTAAAGCATTTTTCAAGAAAAATCGTATTTTTTTATAAATTATCACTACAAGTGTATTTTTATCATTCTTAGTAAATGGCCAAAATTTCCAAATAATGGGAAAATATTACTAGGTGTTTAATGATGAAAGATACATTCAATTTTAAAGATGAAAAAGAAATTTATACTATTATAGGAAAAAACATTAAATATTATAGAAAACTATATAGCTTAAATGTAAAAGATTTAACACAAGAACATTTAGCAGAACTAGCAAATGTATCTACGTCATTAATAGGTAATCTTGAAAGTAAAAAGACTTACCAAGGTATAAGTATATATAATTTATACAAGATAAGTCTAATATTAAATGTCCCAATAGAAAAGTTTTTTATTAATCGTTAACTTCTATTGATTCAAAAAATTTATCAATAGATACATTAAGAACAACTGATATTTTATATAAAGACATAAGTGATAATCCTTCACTTCCTCTAGTACTCTCAAACTTTCTAATAAATTCAGGAGATACACCTATATCTATCGCAAGCTGTTCTTGAGTTATACCACTTAACTTTCTATATTTAATAACATTATATGCTATTGTCTTAATTATATTTTCATCAAAATTAAAATCTCTCTTAAACTTAGTCATCTTTTCACCTAAGTAATATTTTACATTGTTTTAACATTTAATTATGTAATGTAGTACTATACATTTAATGATATTTATTCTATAATTGTTTTAGGTGAACTATGAATCAAGATAAATTAAATAAGATAATTGGTAAAAATATAAAGAAATATAGAAATAAAACTATATTAAATGGTAAAAAAATAACACAAGAAAAACTTGCTGAATTAATCAATGTCTCAGTTTCTTTAATAAGTAATTTAGAAAGTAATAAATGTAAAACTGGTATAAGTATAACTAATTTATATAAAATATCTATAGTTTTAAATACACCTATAAGTAAATTTATGGAGGATAATGATGAACTATAATGATTATTTATTAAAAAAATATATTAACAATAGTTCTGATATAATAAGTTTTATAAATGATAAACTACTAGATGATATAATGAGTAAAATAAAAGATTCTAGTATAATAGTTACTTCTCATCTTATCCATAAAGAAAAACTTATTTCTCTTCAAGAACAATTTATATTTAATTTAGATAACTATATTTCATTCATAAAAGAAAAATTAAATATTAGTGAATTAAAAATAAGATATATTCTAAGTGAAACACTAAATAATAAATATAATAAAATATTGTTATCAGATAAATACTATTATAGTAATATAGAATTTTATCATAGAGAATTCATTAATATGTTTATGTATAAATACTCTAAAAATATAGATTTTTTAAATAAATATATTAAGTTAAATAAACTAGACTTTAATAATATTTGTACCCTAATTAATGAAAACAAAAAAGCACATATTTACTTTGAAGATATAACAAGTAATAATGTGCATTATTATATAAATTTAATTAGAAGTATTAGTTAATATATCATACATATTAGTATAAGTGAAAGTTACTCTATTAGTACCTTTCTTTTTTTCTTTAACTAAGTATCCCTGTTCTACTAATTTGTTTAGAACTTTATTAACAGAATTAATATGTAATTTACATTCTTCTACTATATCATTAGTAGTAAATACTATTCTCTTAGCTATAACAGGATATGCTTTATAAATTGTACTTCCACCTATAGTAATTTTAAAATCTTCTAAATCTTTAGTATATATTTTATTAAGTTTTTTAATTCTTTTAATATTTATATTGCATTGACTAATAATACATTCTAAAATGAATTTTATAAATTTTGGAAACTTCTCATCATTTTCATCACTTAACAAAGTGAAATACGTATTTTTTAAATTATCTATTGCTTCTGATATAAATAGTATTGGGGGTTCTTTTTTATAAAAAGATAATTGTACAGGTATAGTAAGTCTACCAATTTTACCATTACCAGCTAAATATGGATGTAGTTTTTCATACTGATAATGTGTTATAGCTAAAGCAATAAAATCAGGTTCACCAGGTTCATTCATATAATCACATAAATTCTTCATATAACCATTTAATTCATTATACAAAGGTGGTACAAATGAAACACTAGATCCAGCTAAACCAGGCTTTAATATATATGTTTGAGTCTTTCTTAAATGTCCACTACCTTTAGTAGAATTATCCTTCTTACAATTAGTCAAAAGAGCTTTATTTATTTTATTAAATACATCAATAGAAAATCCACTCTTACTAGCATAAGAAATACCTGACAATAAAGCCATCTTAATATTATTAAATTGTATAACAGTATTATTTTTATTCTTATAAGGCATTAAAAACATATCATTTTTTGTAATCTTAGCATTATCAATTTTAAAAGAATAATATGTATCAATTATAAAAGCAGATTCTAAAAAGGATTTATAATCAAATGTCATACTCTTAAGAAAACCTTTATATTCTCCATATGCTTCTTTCGCATCACATAAAAGTTTTATAATAGAGTTATCAAGTTCATAATTAAAAGGTAATTTTTTAGCTTTATATGGTTCCATACTTTACACTCCTTAAATATATCTTATCACAAAATCAATAAAAAATATACATATATTTAAATTAATATGTATATTTTAATAAGGATTAGGATAGCTAGTAAGGCCAATACCTTCTCCTTTAGTCCAAATGATTTTATTACCTAAAACTTTAATACCATATATTATCTTGTATAATGTATTTTCACCATTCTTATAATAAAAAGTTAAGGTTGTATTACCATTTTTATTAGGTTCAAAGACCCATTTATCATCTTCATTACTAGAAAGTTTAATATTATCATTACTAGACTCATAACTCCAAGAATACCCTTCTTTAGAATTCATATCATACTCTATAGTCATATTATCTTTATATACTGCTAAATACTTAGAACTAGGTCCCCAAAATACTAAATAAATTGAAATTAAAGCAGTAACACCAAACATTATATAAAATCTTAAATACTTCTTAATATGCTTCATATATTCACCATAATTATAATATCACTTTTCACATTCTTAAACAAACAAAAAACAACCCGTTCTGATAAAACAAGATTGTTTCGAGTTTCCGAAAATAAATTATGAATCATTTATATTAATATTTAAATTAATATAAATACTTCTAAATATTATCAGTATTTAGCATAATTTCTTATCATTTTGAGTTTTACTTTCTCAACGTTATAACATTTGTCCTTAGTAGATAAGACATCTATTTCTTAAATTAATAAGATATTTTTATTATTTATATTATTTTGATATAAGATATTATTAATAAGATAGATACATAATTAAGTTAGTAAATTAATACTAATTAAGAACATATAATTGAAAAATAATATTATTATATCCAATATAAATAAGTAAAAAATTTATAGACTTTTTCACTAATATAATTAAACCATTTATATTATTATATAAGTTTATAAAAATAATTAAACTTAAATAAATCATTATATAATAGATATAACATTTAATTATCTATTGGACAAATATATATTATCAAATAATTTATAATGTGTCAATATATTTTATTAAAAAAATAAAAATAATTGTAATTAAACAATTATTTTTCTTCACCCCTTAATAAATAGCTCTTATCACTATACGAAGTATGTAATAGTTTAAAACTCTCTTCACTAAGTGGTTTTTTTAAATAGTTTTTATATAATAATTTTAATTCTTTATTATCATGAGCAAATCTTACTGCTCTTTTAGAGTCTATATTATATAATCCTTTAGATCTTTGCTCCCTTATTTTATCTAATTGAGTTATTTGGCATAAAGGTTGTCCACCACCACCAATACATCCACCTTTACAATTCATTACTTCTATAAAGTGATACTTTTTATATCTATCATCTTTTAATAACTCTTCAAGATTTTCAAGTTGTTGTACAACCGCCACTTTAAGCTTATAATTGTGTATTTCTATAGTTGCTTCTTTTATTCCATCAAAGCCTCTTAAATCATTAAAAACTAATTGATCCTTCTTTAAATTAGTTTTAGTCATTATTCTATAAAGAGTACGAATAACAGATTCAGTAACTCCACCAGAATTACCAAATATTACTCCTGCACCACTACCTTCTCCTAAAAGTTTATCATATTCACTATCATTCAAACTATTTAAATTTAAATCCTCTTCTTTAAGTAAAATAGATAATTCACTTGCAGTCATAACATAATCTATATTTATTGTATATTCCCTTGCTTCCATCTTTTTAGAAGTACAAGGTGTAATAGCCACGGTAATTATTTTTGATGGGTCAATATTCTTTTCTTTAGAAAAAAACTCTTTTATAATTGCACATTGCATACCAATTGGACTCTTACAAGTAGATAGATTATCTAATAATTCTGGATGATACACTTCAGCATATTTAACCCAAGCAGGACAGCAACTAGTAAATTGAGGCATTGGTCCCTTATTAGTAAGTCTAGCAGCAAATTCAGCAACCTCCTCCATAATAGTTAAATCAGCACCAAATGCAGTATCAAAAACATAATCAAATCCTACTTTTTTAAGAGCCGTAACAAGTTTTCCTTCAACATTATCACCAGGAGCCATACCAAAATTTTCACCCATTGAAACTCTCACTGCAGGAGCTATCATAGCAACAACAACCTTCTCATTAGTATTAATTATTTCTTTAACCTCTTTATAACAATATTTTGGTACAATGGCACCAGTAGGACAATTCAATATACATTGACCACATCCTAAACATATAGGATTTTTACATACATTTAAATCATAAGAAAGATTTACTACCTTTTCACAAGTTTTTTTACATTGACCACAATTAATACATTTCTCCGGTATTCTAACAATTGCAGGATTATATTGACTTATTCTAACTTTCTTATCTTCAACTGTATCATTAACAATTTTACTTATTTTAAGTTCTAATGCTTCTTCAACTACAGAATCTATAACAGAATCTAAATCATCTTGATCAAATATATCATTAGTTACTAACTTGAAGTCATCTTTAAAACCCCCACACATTGGGCAAGTATAGTCATTAGACAACTTTTCAGTCTCAACTATATAACCACATTTAGCACATATATATTTTGCCATATTATCTCCTTTACATCTTTTTCAAAAACATTATAACATATTTTTCTTATCAATTTCAAAATAGAATGTAGTACCCTTATTTTTAACGCTTTTAACACCATACTTATAATTATGACTCTCAAGTATAGTTTTCACTATAGAAAGCCCTAAACCAGTACCAAAAGCATTTCTCTTATGTTTCCTTTCATTATGATAATATTTGTTCCATATATACTTAATTTCATCCTTATCTATACCTTTACCAGTATCTCTAATTTCAACTAAAACTTTCTTCTTTTCATCAATAACATTTATATATATTTTTTTATCTTCACCAGTATAATTAACCGCATTATTAAGTAAATTATATATAACTTGTTCAATTCTCTTCTTATCAGCCTTAACCATTATTTCTTTATCATTATTATATATAAACTCATAACCATCACTATCAATAAGAATATAAAATCTCTTAATAATATTTCTAATTAATTCATTAAGATCAAACTCTTCTATTTTAAGTTCATAAGTACTAGATTGTAACTTAGATAAATCAAGAATATCACTTACTAAAACATTTAATCTATCAGTTTCTTCTATTATAATATTCATATTTTCTGATCTTTTTTCAGGAGTTTGACTTTCTAAATCTCTCGTCATTTCAGCATATGCTTTTATCATAGTAAGCGGTGTTCTAAGATCATGACCAACATTTGCCATTAAATCTCTTCTTAATTCATCTGTTTTAGAAAGCTCATTTTTAGCTAAGTCTAACGTAGTTGATAATTCTTTAATTTCTTGTACTTTACTATCAGTTGAGAAGGATACATTGAAATCTCCATTTGCAAGTTTTTTAGCAGAATCACTTATTTTAACAATAGGTCTAGATATTTGACTAGATATAACATAACTTATTATTAAAGATATACCAAATATTATAAGCGCTATATATCCATATTGGCTCTTTAAAAGAATTATAGAAGAATCCAATGGTTGAATAGAAGTATTTAAAAATATATATACTTCATCATTATATTTTAATGCTTTAATTATAGTTTTATTACCAAATCTTTTATTATAAAGAAGTCTTGTATCTTCAGTATTCCCACTTTCTACAAAAGAAGTTATATAATTATCACTACTAGTTTTATCACTAAATAAACAGCCTTTATTATATGTATTTGATATTGTTTGTATTATCCCATTTGAATATATTGATACACAAATTCCATAATTATATGCTATATCTTCAAGAGTATGTACATCCATAGAGTCATTAGACTTAATAGAATTAACTATATCATTTAATTGATTCTTTTTATATACTTCATAATACTTATTTAAAAATACTATCTGCATCAAAAAAAGAAATAGTAATATGAAACATGAAAATGCTACTAAGCACCCAAGTACTATATGTTTAATCTTACTATTCTTTATCATCAAATTTATACCCCATTCCTCTTACAGTGGTAATTAAATCTCTATATTCTCCTAAATTATTTCTAAGCATCTTAATATGTGTATCTATCGTTCTATCATTTCCTAAATAATCATAATTCCATATATTATTAAGTAATTGTTCACGAGATAAAGCAATACCTTTATTATTTATAAAATATACAAGCAAATCATACTCTTTAGGTGTTAACAATAATTCTTTTCCATTTATATATGCTGCATGACCTAAAAAATCTACTTTGAGATTCTTATATACATAGAAATCATCTTCACCCTTATATCTTTTAATTACTGCATTTATTCTAGCCATTAATTCCTTAGGACTAAATGGTTTAGTCATATAATCATCTATTCCTAAATCAAAACCTGCTAATTTATCATACTCTTCACCTCTAGCTGATAACATAATAGTAGGTGTATTATATCTTTCTTTAATTACTTTATATGCACTAAATCCATCCATCTTAGGCATCATAATATCTAAAATAATAATATCCGCATCCTTAGCTTTATCAATTGCTTCTACACCATTTTCAGCTTCTAATACATCATATTTATTACCAATACAATATTCTTTAATAACATCTCTTATAAGTTTTTCATCATCTACAATTAGTACTTTCACTACTCTTCACCTCTGGTATTTAATATAATATCATATTATGAAATATTTGTGAAAACTTTATGTATATTATTAAAATTATTTATTATAGAAAGAACTACAGTTAAAACCATGACATTTAATTAAGTATGAATCAATTATATTCCCTCCATTAGTTATCATTACTCTAGGATAAGCATCATTATAAAAGTTCAAATCTTTTGAAAAATTTTTATTTATTTTATTTAATAATAAAGTTACATTATTGCTTAGTTCATCACTATTAATAAAATATGTATTGGTAGATACACTTAACCATTTTTCAATAACATCATAAGAAGTTAAACAGTCAACACTACTACATTTATTACCCATAAATATTATTTTAGCATCTTCTTTTTCTTTTATAATATTCATCAAACTACTAATAGGTAATTTTATAGAATCAACAACTTGACTCTCTGATTTCTTATATTCTGACATACTTTTTCCATAAAACTTATTAAATTCATAATTTAAAGAATCATCTATATTATTAAAAAATACATTTTCTTCATTATCTATTAATAATGTTAATTTATTATTAACACTACTTTTTATTACTATTTCCTTATTGCAATCTAGTATTATAGTTTTATTTTTTTTATTATATCTATAATTACTGCATTTATCATATTGATTAGTAAAGTTTTCACTACTAGGCCTATAATATGATATTTTATATTCATTTATATTAAACACATCATAATATCCATTTATATAATTATATCTATACCAATTTTTATCTAGTATATTATCACTAATTTTATCATATTTAAAAATATATAATAAAGTTAATATTATACCTATTATAAAGACACCAATTATATATATTATATTCTTATTATTCATAGTAATATGATATCAAAAAACAAGTAATTTTTCAATTACTTGTTAGTATTCGCATAATAATTAAACTCACTTATTTCTCTAGATATATTATCTAGATCATCAGCATCCGCATCATCTTCAAGTACTTCATCTATGAGAAACATAATATCATTTATAGAACCACACTTCATAGGATCTATTCCATATCTATTAAGTACTTCTATTTGATATTCAGATAAGTATATACCTTTTTTTATTTCTTTATGCATATATTTCTTATCATATAAGTCATTTATATTTACTTCTTGTCCATTTATATTCATACTTTTCACCTAATAAAAAATCACTATTAATCAGTGATTCCATATTTATCTTTGAATTTTTGTACATTTCCAGTCTTAACAGTTTTAAATTTACCTGTATAGAATGAATGACATTTATTACAAGATTCTAATTGAATTTCATCTTTAGTTGATTTAACTTCAAATTCATTTCCACAAGCACATTTAACTTTACATACTTTTTGTACTGGATGTATTCCCTTTTTCATATTTTATCCTCCTCGCCATAACTAATTAACAGTTATAGAAATAACTTCAGTGAGTATTATACATTGTTTTTTTTACAAAATCAAGTAAAAATTATAAAATTAACAAGTACTTAACTTACAAATTCAACTATTTTATTATATATTTGATAATTAACTTTATCATTTAATCTTTTACTTTTAGAATTTTGATATTTATAATATATTTGATTTAAATTAATATCACCATCATTTAATTTATAATTTTGATTATAACAATAGTTAGAAATAACTATAACCATAGCAGGACTTATCTTCTTAATAATATTTTTTAAATCATTTATATCATTAGATATATCTTCATAATATGTTTTTATAATACTTTCACTCTTATTACATTTTTCGAAATATTTTTCATTATTAGCATTCACTATTATTATATCAGCACTAGCTATTAATGGATTTAAATATACTTTTTTATCTTTTGAATACACATAATAATTATCTTTAATATTTTTTATAATATCTTTATAAGTAATATTTTCAGATGTGAATAACTTGTTTAAATTATTAAGATTATAATATTTATCAAGTAAATATTTATCATAAGTTTTATAATTACTATTAATTAAATAATTATCTCCGAGTATTAAAATATTAATTCTATTTTCCATAGTATAGTTATAAATTATATATGAGAAAATACAAGACAAGAAAAAAATAACTAGTAATTTATTTTTTTTCATGAATTAATCACCTAATAAATATTACTCAGTTACTTTTATTTTAGCACCTACATTTGAAAGTTTCTTTTCTACATCTCCATATCCTCTTAAAATATACTCACTACTTTCTATTTCAGTGACGCCATCTGCAATAAGACCAGCTATCAATAATGATGCACCACCTCTTAAATCAGTAGCTATTACTTTAGTACCTTTAAGCTTACGAGGACCTTTAATTTCTATTTTATTTAAACTCAATATATTAGTAATCGCACCCATTCTATTAAGATCATATGTATTTTTAAATCTATTTTCATATAGTGTTTCTTCTACAATAGATTTTCCTTCAGCCTGTGTTAATAATGTTGTCATAGGTTGTTGTAGATCAGTAGGAAATCCAGGGAATACTAATGTTTTAATATATGTTGGTTTTAAATGTTCACATTTAGATATTGTAAGAACATCAGCATCTATTGAATACTCTACTCCTATTTCTTTAAGTTTCATAAGAAGAGCTTCTATATGCTCTTTAATAATACCTTTAATTCTAAGATTATCTCCAAGCAATGCACCTATAATTATATAAGTGCCACTTTCTATTCTATCAGGGAAAACTTCTATAACACCATTGTCTAAATTCTTAGTACCCTCTATTTCAATACGTTTAGTTCCTGCACCTCTTATCTTAACACCCATATTTATTAAGAAAGATGCAACATTTACAATCTCCGGTTCCATCGCAGCATTATCTATTATAGTAGTTCCTTCAGCACCTACTGCCGCAAGCATAACATTAATAGTAGCCCCAACACTTGGAAAATCGAAATATATTCTTTTGCCTATCAACTTATCAGCAGTTATAATATATCTATTCTTAATTATTTCAACTTTAGCACCCAATTGTTCAAATCCTTTTATATGAATATCAATTGGCCTTGCTCCTATATTACATCCACCAGGAAAAGACATTTCAACTCTACCAAATTTAGCAAGCAATACACCCATAAAATAATATGATGCTCTCATTTGAACACTTAATTCTTCAGGTATAGGTTTATTAACAAGATTAGTTGAATCTATATATAATGCATCATCTTTATGTTCAACTTTACAATTAAGCAATTCCAAAATATTAATTAAATATTCAATATCACTTATAGTTGGTACATTATATATAACACTCTTTGTTTTAGCAAGTATTGCAGTAGGAATAAGTGCAACTGCACTATTCTTTGCTCCGCTAATTTTAATTTCACCTGATAACCTATGGTTACCTTCTATAGTTATCTTTGACATAAACACCAATGCCTTTCTACTTATAATATACTATTAAAAATAGATTTTATCAACGAATTAGACAGTTTTTAGGCAGTGTTTACATTTAGAACCATTTAGATAATACTTCATATATTTTAGATTTATATTCTATCTTTTCATCATTTTCATAATCAACCATACAAAGAGGTGGATATAAAATACACCAATAATTATTACCTTTAGCCTCACCTATTTCAATAACTAAACTCTCATATTCTCCTGCCTCAAACTTAATATTATTATATTCTTTACTAGGAAAATAGTTCATGCCATACCTAACTTTATATTTTAAATTATAATTATTTTCACTAAATACTTTATCTATACTAGAATTTACCTGATCTAAATTATTAACTACATTATTGCGTGTCTCGTTAATATCGTTTGAATCCTTAAATAACAATGTTGATAACTCGTTAACAACTTTTTCTTTTATTAATATATCGATAGATGAGTTACTATTAGCGATTACTCTAAATCTAACCATATCACCACTTAAATTATACCTTGGCTTGGACACAAGTATAATCACTATTACAAAAAGTATACCACATATTATTTTTTTCATTTAAAAACCAACCTTTCAATTTAATGTTGGCTGGTTTTATATATTTTTATTCATTAATTATAAAGATATATCTATCCCTATTAGTTAAATCTTTTTCTATTATTATTTTAGAATCTTTAAAATATTCTTTTGCTATTTCTTTTATAAGGTTTCCTTGCCACCATCCTATCTCAAAAGCAATAATAAACTTTTCATTAAGAAATGGTTTAATATTAGATATTATTTTTTTATAAAAGTATAGTCCATTATCACTAGCAAATAATGCTATGTTTGGCTCATACTTCTTAACTGAATCCATTATTTTCTCTTCATTATCTATATATGGTGGATTACTTATAACTATATCATATTTACCTATTACATCATCTAACATATCACTTAGAATAAACTTAATATCTAAGTTATTTTCTTTAGCATTTAACTTAGCCATTTCTAAAGCATTATTAGATATATCAATAGCAGTAACATTAGAATCCAATTCTTTACCTAAAGCAATACTTATAGCTCCACTGCCAGTACCTAAATCAAGAATATTAACTTTTTTATTGAATAGTTTCTTTGAATAATTTATAGTCTTCTCTACTAAATATTCAGTCTCATATCTAGGTATTAATACATTCTCATTAACATTTATCTTATATCCATAAAAGTTAACATACCCTATCAAATATTGTATTGGATAGCCTTCTAGTAATCTTTGATAATCTTCATCTATATCTTTACTTACTTTAATTAATTCTTCACATTCGGGACGACTAAATCCTAAAGACATTAACTTATTAATCATTATGTTCTTCAAGTCTCATTCTTTCATCTTCAGCAATTAATGCATTAATTAAGTCTTCTAGGTCACCTTCCATAATCTTATCTAAATGCATTACAGTATAATTAATTCTATGATCAGTAAGTCTATTTTGTGGATAATTATATGTTCTTATCTTTTCAGCTCTATCTCCTGTACCTATCTTACTTCTTCTTTCATTACCAAGTTTTTCATCTTGCTCTCTTTGTTTTAAATCATAAAGTCTTGTTTTTAATATTTGAAGTGCTCTTTCTTTATTCTTTATTTGACTTCTTTCTACTTGGCAATAAACTATTATACCAGTTGGTATATGTGTAACTCTAACAGCAGAGTCAGTTGTATTAACACATTGGCCTCCAGCTCCACTACTACGAGTTATATCTATTCTAATATCACTATCTTTAATTTCTACATCTATTTCTTCTGCTTCTGGCATAACTAATACTGTCGCTGTACTTGTATGTACTCTTCCAGCAGATTCAGTTTCAGGTACTCTTTGAACTCTATGAGCACCACTTTCATACTTAAGTTTTGAATAAACACTTTCTCCACTAAGCATAAATTCTATTTGAGAATATCCTCCACTTTCACCAGGTACTTCATGAGTTACTTCAAGCTTCCATCCTTGCTTTTCAGCATATTTAGTATACATTCTAAATAAGTCTCCAGCAAAAATATTAGCCTCATCTCCTCCAGCAGCACCACGAATCTCAATAATAACATTCTTTTCATCATTAGGATCCTTAGGTAAAAGCATAATCTTTAATTTACTTTCTAATGTTTCTTTCTCTTTATGTAAATTATCTATTTCTTCTAAAGCAAATTCCTTCATTTCGGAATCTTTACTCATCTCTTTAGCTGCTTCTATATCATCTAAAACAGTATTATACTTTTTATAAGCTTCTACCACAGGTTCAATAGAATTCTTCTCTTTAGATATAGTTTGCATCTTTTTATAATCATTATAAACTTCTGGTTTTAATAATTCTTCACATAAATTATTATATCTTTCTTGTATTATTTCTAATCTTTCTTTCATATTTCCTCCCTTTATTAAATATTTAAGAAAGTACCGCTACAAGTCAGATTCGTCTTCATATCCTTCATCAACAATAACTAAATCTCTTAAATCATCATCAGTATCATCATCTTCAGTTTCATCAATATCATCGTAGAAGTCACTTTCGTGTTCTTCCATATCTTCTTCTTTTTCTTCAAGAGTATCTTCATCATCTTCAAGTTCTTCTTCAAGTTCCTTAATATTGATTTCAGCAGTATGATTCTCTCTTAAATCCCAATATCCTTTTTCAAGTTGAATAAATCTCTTTTCAGTCGCAAGTAATGCAAAGAAATCAGCTATTTGATTTTCAAATGCATCCTCTCCAAGATTAAGTTCATCACATATTATTTTAAATATGTCATTAATCTTCATCTTTTTTCCTTTTTCTTTTAATATTATATATGCAATGTCATCAAATGGCATTGTTTCTAACTCTTCTTTACTTACAGTTTTAAATTTCATTATTAATTAAGCCTCCTTAAGACTATTTTTTCTTTCCCTTAAAATTATACATATTTTTTTATATAAATCAAGTATTTTTTCTAGATTTACAATACATAATAATTAATGGTGTAAATGATATGAAAAAATTACTATTATTAACTAAAATATTTATATTCACATTTTTCTCTATTATTATAATAATTTTAAGTCTTTATGCTTATGCGTTTATCACACCTAAGTTTAATATTAATACAAGTAAAAGCATAACTTATTATGATAAATATGGTAATGATTTATTCAAAGAAAGAGAAAAAAATGATTTTGTAGAACTTTCTAACATTAGTGATTATGTTAAAACAGCAATTGTTTCAATTGAAGATAAAAACTTTTATAATCATAAAGGATTTGATTATTTAAGAATTGCTAAAGCTATGTTTGTAAATTTAAAAAGTAAAAAGATTAAAGAAGGTGCTTCTACAATTTCACAACAATATATTAAAAATTTATATTTAACTTTTGATAAAACATGGGAAAGAAAAATACAAGAAGCACTTCTTACTTTAGAACTAGAAACACATTATTCAAAAAATGAAATACTTGAAGGATATTTAAATACTATTGATTTTGGGGCGGGAAACTATGGAATAAAAGAAGCAAGTAAATATTATTTTAATAAAGAACCCAAAGACCTAACACTCGCTGAATCATCTATAATAGTTGGTATACCTAAAAATCCAAGTTATTATAATCCAGTTGCTCACTATGAGAATGCTAAAGAAAGACAAAAAGATGTACTCTATAGTATGGTAAAAAACAAATTAATTTCTACTGATGAAATGAATAAAGCATATAACGAAGAATTAAAACTTTATGGTAAAAATGATAAAGTTGAACTCTCTAGTATTTATTATTACAAAGATGCTGTTTTAAAAGAACTTTCTAGTATAAAAGAAATACCATCATCACTATTAGATATGGAAGGACTTAAAATATACACTAATCTTGATAAAGATGTACAAAAAAACTTAGAAAATAATATAGATAATGAAATGAAAGACACAACTTTACAAGTAGCTTCTATAGTAATAACACCAACAAATGGTAAAATAGTTGCACTTATTGGAGGAAAAGATTATTCATTATCAGAGTACAATAGAGCATACTCATCAAAAAGACAAGTTGGTTCAACAATAAAACCTTTTCTTTATTATAGTGCCCTTGAAAATGGTTTTACTCCTTCAAGTACGTTTTTAAGTGAAAGAACAACATTTAATTTAGGAGACACAACATATTCACCAAGAAATGCAGGAAATATCTATGCTAATAAAAATATCTCTATGTTATCAGCTATCGCATATTCAGATAACATTTATGCCATGAAAACACATTTATTTTTAGGAACAGACATGTTATCTAAAACAATAAAACGTGTTGGTATCAAAACAGAAGTAAAAGAAAATGCATCTTCTGCCTTAGGAACATCCGAAATAAATATGATTGACTTTAGCAATGGTTTCATAACACTTGCTAATGAAGGTAAACATGAAAGCCCACATCTAATAGAAAAGGTAACAGACAATACAGGTAAAATACTTTATGAGTATAAATATAGTGAAGATTATGTATTAAACAAAAAATATGTATATATTTTAAACAACTTATTAACATCAACATACAACTATAGTCTTATTAATTATACTTCTCCTACATTAGTTAGCATTGGGAATGAATTAAAAGGAAAATATGCAGCTAAAAGCGGTAGTACATCAACAGATTATTGGACTGTAGGATATAATAAAGACTATTTAATGCTTGTTTGGGCCGGAAACGATGATAATACCGATGTAAAGTCAAAAGACTCTAAAATAACTAAAAAGATATGGTCTAAAACAATAGCTTCTATTAAAGATAACAAAAATGAATGGTATGACATACCTAAAGGAATAACCGCAGCTTCAATAAATTCAATTAGTGGAGAACCCAATAGTAATGGTTTTATATGCTACTATGAAAAAGGATCAGAACCTACATACGATATAAATTTTTCCAATATAAAAGACTCTTTAAATTAAGAGTCATTTTTTTATTCTTCCATTTTAGTTCCACAATTACTACAGAACTTACCAACAGCTATTTCTCCACAATTTGGACATTTTTTTACTTCAGGTACATCTTCAACTTTAACTTCTTCATTATTGAATATTGTTCCCATTTCAGGTTGATTAGTTTCAGGTTTATAACCATTTACATCAGTACCATTATTTATTGTTCCCATCATATTATTAACAGCACCAGTAGCCATATTCATACCCATAAATCCCATCATTGCACCATTTTCATTAGAAGATGCATTTCTTAAAGCATCAGCCGAAGCACTAGCCATTAAACCAGATTGTAAATTTTTATTTGAAAATATAGTAGCTTCATCAATCTTATTAACTTTAATCATAGATTCATCAGTGAGGTTAATATCTCCAATAGCTACATCTACAACTTCTAAACCAAAATTTTTTCTCCAAGAATCATCTAAACATACATTCATTTCTTCAGAAATATCTCCATTATATAAACCAATATCTCCAAAAGAAACTTTATGTTTTCTCATAACAACTGTAATTGCTTGAGTTAATTTTTCAATAAATTTAGATTGTAATTGACTACCAATAACATCTTCATAATAAACAGTATCAGCTGCATTAGCTCCTATAACACTATTTACTAACATAATTGGATCAGCTACTTTAAAAGCATATTCTCCAAAGAAAGTAACTTCTAACATACCATATTTCTCATCAGTAATTTTTCTTGGTTGTGGTGAACCAAATTTATTACCTGCAATAGTTAATAAATTTACATAGTAAACTCTTTGATCTTTAGCAGTTTGTCCTCCATAAGTAAAACGTTTTCCAATAGTCTTAAATGTATCTATAATTCCCTTTCCAAGACCACCAGTAAATATACTAGGTTCACTACTAGTATCAAAGTAGAAAGTACCAGCATCAGCAGTAAATTCTTTTATTTCACCATTCTCAATAAGCATCATCGCCATACCTTGAGGTACCACAATAGTACTTCCATTAGTAATAATTCCATCACTTGGATTACTATTACCATTACCATGAATAACAATACCTCTTTGAATTAAAACGTTTCTTGAAATAGTAGGGCAAGTCACAAACTCTTTAAATTGATCTCCTAAAGCTGTAGTAGTAGCTCCAGACAATGCTTTTATTAATCCCATAACAATTACCTCTTTCCTATAATTCTAAATTAATTATAACATTTATATTTTCTTAGTAAATGTTTTTTTATAATCAAATGTAAAGTAAAAAACACACTACATAGGTGTGTTCTTATTAATTTCAATAATAATTTGGTATTTATCAGTTAAATCTACTTCACTAGTTTCAATTAAACTACTTACTTGATCTAAACTACTAACAAAATCTCTTACTTTATTAATTACTTTTGGTAAATTAACTTCACCATATTCATTTAATAAAGAATCTTCATCAGTTATTTCTTCTTTCACTTCTTCCTTTTCATCTGGAAACTTATATGGATTGAAGTAAGTATTATTTGTATTATTTGCTGGTTCATCATTTTTTACAAAATTAACCGTTTCTTTTTCAGTTTCATTGTAAGCATTATTAACATTTTCACTTATAAATGGTGTCTCAATATTACTTGATATTTCATTATTTGACACAATATTACTATTAATAGTATTTTGAACCTCATTAGCTGAATTAACATTTTGAAATGGATTTATTATTTGAGTATCATCAGTATATTCAGTTAAAACAGATGTTTCAGGTTCAATTGAAACTACATCAGGAACTTTAATATCTAAATATTCCTCAACAGGATTATTACCGATAACTTGTTCTTTAGTTTCAACCACTGGTTCTGGTTTTAAAAATTTTTGAATATCACTTGGTAGTTCTTCTTTTTCAATCTTATCTCTATTTAATAATTCACTAACTGCTTCTTCCGTTTGTCTAACAGTTAACTTTTCACTAGTAATTCTATGTAGCAAACTTTTTTGTAAATCTTCATTATTAAGTGACAATAAACTTCTAGCATGTCTTTCAGATATTCTATTATATAAAAGAGCATCTTGTACTTCTTTTGGCAAATTTAAAAGTCTCATTTTATTAGCTACAGCTGATTGACTAATACCAAGTTTTATAGCTATATCTTCTTGAGTAAAACCTCTATCCATTAACTTTTTATATGATTGTGCTTCTTCAATAACAGATAAATTTTTTCTTTGAAGATTTTCAAGTAAAGCTATCTCAGCACTAGTATTATCATCAGTATTATTTATAATAGCAGGAATCTTTTTAAGACCAGCAATGCATGAAGCTTTATATCTTCTTTCACCTGCGATTATTTCATATTTTTCACCAATACTTCTAAGTACAATAGGTTGAATAACACCATATTTAATAATAGAATTAGCAAGTTCATTTAATTCTTTTTCATCAAAAGCAAGCCTTGGTTGAAATCTATTAGGTATAATATCTTCAACTGGTATGTAATAAATTTTATCTTTGTTCTCGTCCATAATCTCTATCCTTTTTTCCTACTATATATTTATTTTAAAGCATTTTAAAGTTTTTATCAAGTTAATAACAAGATATTTACTATTTATTTTTATACATTTTTAATAAAGAATTATAACTTCTAGGATACTTTTTATCAGTTGTTTTTTTCTTTTTATATACAGGTATTACTCTATAAGCATCATTTATAGGTAAACTATATACTTCTTTTTGAATTAGTTTTATACCAAGTTCATTCTCTAAATAACTATATTTAACTAATTCTTCTTCACAATTTGATTTTAATGGAACAAGCACACCATTTACTTTTACTAAAGATGTAGCCATTTCTAGTATCATAGGTATTGAAGTAACAGCTCTACAAGTAACAATATCAAACTTTTCACGTTCTTTAGTACTAAAATTTTCAATTCTATCATTTACTACAGTAACATTTTCTAACTTTAGAGAATCTTTTATTGCATTTAAGAACATACATTTTTTTCCATTAGATTCAACTAATGTAACACTAACCTTAGGAAAAACTATAGCTATAGGAAGTCCCGGAAATCCAGCACCTGTACCAAAATCACATAAATTAACTTCCTTATTTAAATCCACTACTTTAAATAAACATAATGAATCATAAAAATGTAACAAAAATACGTCTTTTTCTTCAAGAATAGTAGTCATATTAAACTTATTATTCCATTCTACCAACATTTCAAAATAAGTAAAAAACTTACTATACAATTCTTCACTTATCTTAATATTTAATTTATTGCAATATAATATAAATTCTTCTTTAGTCATTATTGTATTCCTTTTTTAAATAAACTAATAACATGGTTATATCAGATGGATTAACGCCACTTATTCTAGATGCTTGACCTATAGTTAGAGGTCTAATCTTACTGAATTTTTGTCTTGCTTCAGTAGCTATATTAGGTACTTTTTCATAATCTATATTTTCAGGTATTTGTTTATTTTCAAGTTTTAACATCTTTTCTACTTCAGCTTTAGTCTTATCTATATATCCTTTATATTTAATTTCTATTTGAACCATATCAGCGATCTTTTTATCATACGGTCTATTCATATAGTCAAGTAAAACACATATATCAATTTCAGGTCTTTTTACTAAATCTTTAAGTGATGTCCTTCCATATATTTTAGAAGAATTAATGCTTTCTAAAAACTTATTTACTTCATCAGTAGATGTTAGATAACTATTTTCTAAATATTCTTCTAACTCTTTCATATCATTAATCATCTTAGTAAATATTCCATACTTTTCATCATTTATAAGACCAAGTTTTCTACCATAAGGAGTCAATCTAAGTGATGCATTATCATGTCTTAGAAGTAATCTAAATTCGGCACGAGAAGTTAATAATCTATATGGTTCAGTTATTCCTTTATTAATCAAGTCATCAATAAGTACACCTATATATGCTTCATTTCTCTTTAATATAAATGGATCTTTTCCTTGTAATTTTAAAGATGCATTAATACCTGCCATAAGCCCTTGAGCAGCTGCCTCTTCATAACCACTAGTTCCATTTATTTGTCCAGCAGTAAATAAGTTTTCAAGTACCTTATTTTCTAATGACATCTTTAATTGTAATGGATCAATTGCATCATACTCAATTGCATAACCATATTTAGTTATTACTACATTATGAAGACCATCCATAGTCTTTAATAATTTTTCTTGTATCTCATGAGGCATAGTAGTAGAAAACCCACCAACATAATATTCTATATCATCACTACGTTCAGGTTCTAGGAATATTTGATGTCTATCTTTATCATTAAATTTTACTACTTTGTCTTCAATAGATGGACAATAACGAGGTCCAACTCCTTTAATCATTCCACTATATAAAGAACATTTATCTAAATTATCCATAATTATTTTATGTGTTTCTTTATTAGTATAAGTTAAATAACATGGTGTTTGTTTATTAACATCATAAGTTGCATCATAAAAATTACTAAATGTAAGAGGCTCTTTATCTCCTTCTTCTATTTGTACTTCATTAAAATTAATACTACTTTTTAAAATTCTAGGAGGAGTACCAGTTTTTAATCTTATTATTTTTATTCCATTTTTTTGAAGAGAATCACTTAAATACATAGAATTTTTTTCACCATGAGGGCCACCTTTATGTTTTTCATGACCACACATAATATCAGAGTTTAAATATGTTCCAGTCGTAAGAATAACAGCTTTACTTTCTATTCTTTCACCATCTTCAGTAATAATTCCACATACTTTTTTATCTTCAACAATTAATTCTTTAACTATTGCTTCTTTAATATCTAAATTCTTAGTTTCTCTTAAAGTTTTTAGCATTTCTTTAGGATAATTAACCTTACATCCTTGACATCTAAGTGATCTAACACCAGGTCCTTTTTTTACATTAAGCATCTTAATTTGGAGATGAGTTTTATCAGCACAATAACCCATTTCTCCACCTAATGCATCTATTTCACGTACAACAATACCCTTTGCAGAACCACCTATTGATGGATTACAAGGCATATCTGCTATATTATTTATATTAATTGTAATAAGTAAAGTTTTTTCACCCATTCTAGCACAAGCTAAAGAAGCCTCACATCCAGCGTGACCCCCACCAACAACTATAACATCATATTTCATTATTTATCATCTACTTTCCAAGACAAAACTTACTAAATATTTCATTTAACAAGTCTTCACTTCCAACTTCACCAGTTATTTCACTTAAAGTTTCCCATAATCTTTTAACATCTATTTCAATCATATCTACTTCTAAATCATTATTAACAGCATTTTCAACCTCATCTATAATAGTCAATGATTTATTCAATAATGCAATTTGTCTAGCATTAGATATATATGTATAATTTGATTCAGCAATGGATTTTAAATCAAATATACTAGAAATTATATCTTTAAGTTTTTCTATCATATCATTATCAAACGTCGATATATTAATGGAATTATAACTACTTAATTCATCTACTTTATAATCCTTTTTCTTATCATTTTTATTATAAACTACAAGTATTTCTTTATCTTTAATTTTATCAAGTACCTCTTTATCTTCCTTATCAAAACCATCTTCGCTATCTATAACAAAAAGCACTAAATCAGCTTCATCTATTGCATCAACACTTCTTTTAACACCTATAGCTTCAACAACATCATTAGTTTCTCTTATACCAGCAGTATCCAATATATCGATTTTAACTCCATCAATCATTAAGACACCTTCTACTATATCACGAGTAGTTCCTTTTATATCAGTAACTATAGCCTTATTTTCTTTTAGTAATGAATTTAGAATACTACTTTTACCAACATTAGGTTTACCAACAATAACAATTTTAAGACCATTTTTTATTAATAATCCTTTTTTACTATTTTTAAGTAATTTACCTACTTTTTCTCTAATAAATTCATTTGTTTCATTAATCATTTCCTTAGTTACAACTACAGCATCCTCATACTCAGGATAATCTATATTAACTTCTATATTTGCAATTAAAGCAAGAACTTTCTCTTTTAATTTATTTATTTCACCAAAAATAGTTTTATCAACACCCTTAAGTGCCATTTTTCTTGAACTTTCAGTTTGAGCATTAATTAAATCACCTACTGCTTCTGCCTGAGTTAAATCTATTCTTCCATTTAAAAATGCTCTTTTTAAAAATTCCCCTGGCTCAGCTAATCTAGCACCATTAGACAATACTAATTCCATAACTTTATTAACAGAAGCACTACCACCATGTACACTAATTTCAACTATATCTTCAGTAGTAAAACTTTTAGGAGCTCTAAATACAGATAAAAATACCTCATCTATCTTTTCTTTATTTTCCATTATAAAACCATAATGTACTGTATGACTTGGTACATTACTTATATCCTTTGAAAATATTTTATTTGCTATGTTTATTGAATCTTTTCCACTAATTCTAATAACATTAATAGAACTCTCACCAATAGTTGTAGCAATAGCTACTATTGTATCTTCCATATATTAGTCTCCTTTTTCTTCACGCTAGATTATAACACATTATGAATAATATGTAAAATAAAAGTATGCATTTAGCATACTATTCATCTTCTTTATTCTCAGTGTACTTAATAACTACACATCTATTTGGTTCTTCTCCTTCACTTTCAGTCTTTATATATTTAAATCCTTGAAGTGCTGAATGAACAACTTTTCTTTCATAAGAATTCATCGGATCTAATTTAACATCAACCTTTGATAAAGTTACATCTCTAGCTATTTTCTTAACTTTCTTTTCTAAGAAATAGTTTTGTTTTTCTTTATAACCCTCTACATCAATTGTAATATTTACATATAAATCGATAGTATTTAATACTGCTTGTCTCACATAAGTTTGAATTGAATCAAGTATATGACCATTCTTTCCAATTAATAATGAATTATTTTGAGAATGCAATCCATAATAAATTTGTCCATCTCTAATTTTAGTTTCAACATTAGCATTTACTCCCATAGAAGATAATAATTCTTTAATTATTTCTTTTCCTACTTCAGCTACATCACTAATTTTGATTACCTCAAGTGTATATTTTTTTCCACTAAATAATCCACCTTTTTCTTCATATGATCTAGTAATTACATCTTCTTCTTTTAATTTTAATTCGTTTAATGCTTTATCTAAAAGACCATCTTCACTTTTAGCTTGAAATTTATACTTCTCCATAATACTACAACTTACCTTTCTTTAATATCAAATTTTGAACAACTGTAAATCCATTTGATACTATCCAATATAATGCGATAGATGTTGGTAAACTAAATGATACAATTGATATAAATACAATCATAAATGTACTCATCATTTTCATTTGTTTAGCCTGTTCAGCATCACCACTTACATTCATATTTTTAAATGAAAAATATGTTGCACCAATAATTAATAACACAAGAATTATATACCAATAATTGCCTGCTTTAAATCCTTCAAGTGGTGTAGTACCTAAATTAAATACTAAGAAATTCTTTTCAAAAAATGCTGGTACTCTATAAACTGCTTCTAAGAATGCAAAGAATATTGGTAATTGTAAGAATGAGAATAAACATCCTGATAATGGACTAATATCATATTTTTTATATATAAGTAGCATTTCTTGACTCTTGGCCATCATAGCATCCCTATCAGCCTCTCTACCTCTATATTTTTTTTCTAACTTATTTAAATCTTTTTGAGCTTTTTGCATATTTTCACTCATATTAAGTGATTTTTTTGATAGTGGGAACATTATAGCTCTTAGTATAAGTCCAACAATCATAATTGCTACACCATAATTTTTTACAATTAATCCAACTTTGACGATAACCCAAGCTAATGGTTTAACAAACAAAGATGTCCATAACCCCTCATAACCACCAGAATTAATTTTTAAATCTTTACATGCAGGTAATCTATCATAATCAACAATTAAATTATCTTTATTATTTTCATATGTTTCTTTTAGTTCAGTACTTTCTGGCTTACATATTATGTTTGAAACATAACTTTTTTCTACTTTCTTACCATCAATATCTACCTCAGTGTTAAATCTTTTAGTGCATCCACAAAGTATTAACATCAATAGAAGAACAATAGCAATTTTTTTCTTCATTATTTTTCTCCTCTCAATAATCTAAGTAATTCATCACTTATTTCTTGATATGAACTACCTAAAATGCTAGTCCTTAATATTATAACATAATCATTTGAAGAATTAATAATATTTTTCATCAATATATCTTTAATTCTTCTTTTATATAAGTTTCTAGTATGAGCTTTTCCAATCTTTTTACCAACACTTATACAAAATCTATTATAACCTAAGGAATTTTTGGCAAAATAAATCACAAAAAATTTATTATATTTTTTGTCAGATTTTTTTATTATTTTTTGAATTTCTTCATTTTTTCTTACTATAAATTTTTTATTCATATCTGCCTCTAAAAAATATTATATAAAAAAAATTACTTATTTTAAAGTAATTTATTTATTTTGATAATTCTTTTCTTCCTTTTGCTCTTCTAGATTTTAATACATTAGTACCTTTTCTTGCTAAAAATCCTGAAGTTTTTGCTTTCTTTCTATTATTAGGTTGAAATGTTCTTTTCATTGATTTTACCTCCATTTCTTCTCTCGACTGAGTTAGATTATATACTAACAAGTTAAAATTGTCAATTATTTATTTAAATTCTATTAAACTTATTAGTGAATTTCTCAATTCTTCAAATGAATCATATAAACCAATATATTTATATAAATCTCTTAAAAAATCTTCTCCCTTTAATATTTTTCCATCTTTCATATATACAAGAGAATTTAAAGGAATGGTATCCTCAATTTTATTTTGCCTAAAATATTCCTTAACTGTTATTTTAGATTTATCTTTTAAATCAACGACTTTATTTCCATATTCAATATTTAATGGAAAAATATATATATTTTTCTTTTCTTCATATTCTTCTGAAGATTTTATTTTGATTTCTAGTTTATATTTTTTAAATAGCACATATTTTAATATAGAATAAACATCATTTAATGAAAAATTCATTTTTTTATATGCAAAGAACAAACTAGATATTAACATCATTAAAGTATAAATATAATCTTTTTGCATATTAGAAAAATCTAATAATTTATCAATATCTTTGTAATCATCTGATAAAATTTTACTAAAAATATTATAAAAATAGCCATAATATGTAGAACTCTCTTCTCTTTTAATAAAATTATCATAAAATTTTGAATAAACTAAATTCAAATATTCTTCACTTCCATATGAAATTATTCTTTCATCCAATTTATTAACAAAAAATATCATCTTATTTTCATCAAGTTTTAAATCAAACTCATTAGGATTTATACTGCCAATATTCATATCAGAATTATATCTAAACATAGAATAAATATCATCTTCTTCATTTATAACCCTAATACTATTATAAATTGATAATAGCATTCTCTTTTTATTTAGTCTTCTTTCAACTTTATATTTATTATCTATGTAAGCAACTAAACCATCCAAAGTTAAATTATCGATAGATTTAAGTGTTGAAAAATATTCATATAAACAAACATAATAAAAATTTTTAAAATTATATGGTTTATATTCATATGAAAAACCTAGTAGATTATCTTCAGGTAAAAATGGAACTACCCTAGATTTTATTTCTTGAACTATTTCTTTATTTGTTTTAAAGTGATTAACTATCTTTTTAGCTTCTGCTTCATTATCAACGCGAATTTCAAGTAAAGCATTTTGAGATACTTTTTGTAGTTTAATATAAGAATTAATTTTATTTTCTATTAAAAATTTTATTAAATTATTTGTTATTTTTTCATAGTTTTCTATAAACACCGGAACATCTATTATGACTTTAGGCGTTGGATCGTTATATTCTTTATATATTATATTTATCTTATAAAAATTGGTAAATTCTTTATATGAGAATTTCGCCTTACTTTCAGGAAGTAAAACCAATATTTCGTCAAAAATTTTTTTAGAAATTGATGAAATATCTTTCTTATAATCTCCAATCCTTATGTTATAACTTAGTATCGTATTAACAAACTCATTAAAGTCTTTTTCAATATATATTTTGTATAATTTTTTTAAATAATTTTCTAACAATTCTTTCTTATTCATTTTCCCATATCTCCATATATATTTTAAACTATTTTTAATATTATGTAAACTTATTTTTCAAATTTATTATGTTAACTTATCAACACTATATCCACAATATTATGTTAACTTATCAACAAGTTATCCACAATTAAAAAAATAATTAAATTGTAAATTTGTTGATATTGTGGATAACTAAAATTAAAGTAGTAAATAAAAGAAAAAAAGTTGTTTACAAATCGTGAATAAGTTGTTAATATAAATGTTAAATAAATTTTATATTTGACTTTAAAAAAAGTTGAACTATAATTTTAGTTAGAAAGCAACATTAGAAAGGAGAATATGTTATGGATATTGAAGATATTTGGAAAAAATTTCTAGAGAAAATCAAAAATAAAGTATCATTAATGTCCTATAACTACATATTTAAGGATCTAAAACTTTATTCTTATGAAGATAGTAAAATAATAATAATAGTACCTACAAATGAGCTTTTATTACAAAATATAACTAAAAATTATAGTTCAATAATAGAAGATATATTAAACGATATAACAAGTGATACATGTGAAATATCTTACATGTTTGAAAAAGATATAAAAAAACTTGAAAAAATGGCTGAAAAACCGAAAAAACAAAGTAAAAAAGAAATTGAAGAAGAAATAGAAGAATCAACAGCAAATGATTTAACAAATTATAAATATATAAGCAATTTTAACCCAAAATATACTTTTGATACATTTGTCGTTGGCGATTCCAATAAATTAGCATATGGAACAGCATTAGCAGTAGCACAAAATCCAGGAAAATTATATAATCCTTATTTTATATATGCAAAAAGTGGATTAGGTAAAACACATTTAATGCATGCAATAGGAAATTATATAGTAAATCACTCAGACAAAAGAGTTCTCTACATTACTGCAGAACAATTTACAAATGACTATAGAGCCATAATAAATGCTAAAAATAAATATGATAACAATGTTAGTTATTTAGAAGCTTTTAGAGAAAAATATAGAAATGTTGATGTATTGATGATTGATGATATACAATTTCTAGAAAACGCAACAAAATCACAAATAGAATTTACTAACACATTTAATACATTATATGATAATGAAAAACAAATAATAATTGCTTCTGATACATCAATAAATGACTATAAATACCTAGAAGATAGGCTTAAAACAAGGTTTAGATGGGGATTAACAGAATCAATTAATCCACCAGAACTAGAGCTTAAAAAGAATATAATTAAGAATAAAATAATGATTAATGACTATGATTTAGATATAAATGAAGATGTTATTAACTATATAGCAAGTAACTGTGGAAGTGATATAAGAAACTTAGAAGGTGCTGTTATAAGAATTGTTGCATATAAAGCAGCATTTAATATTCCTGAAGTAACACTAGAAATAGCACAAGATGCACTACAAGAATTTGTACCAAAGACAGTATATAGAACAAATTCTGTAGCTAAAATCATAGATATAGTTGCCAAATACTTCAATTTAGAGGCATCGATGCTAAAAGGAAAAATGAAAAAGAAAAATGTTACAGATGCTCGAGCGATAGCAATGTATTTAAGTAGAATAATGACAGAAGAAAGTTTACAAAGAATAGGCTTAGAATTTGGAGGTAGAGATCATTCAACAGTTATATACTCACACGAAAAAATTTCAAATGAACTAAAAACAAATACAAAACTTCAAGAAGAAATTAAGATACTAAAAGAAAAAATTTGTGAATAAACACACAAGTTATAAACATCTTAACAATTATAAGTTTACATAATACGTAGATAAAACCTAGTATTAAATGAGTTATCAACATTATTAACACTCTATAATAGTAATAAATAATATATATAATAAGAAAAAGGAGGAAAAAATTATTATGAAAATGTTAATAGAAAAAAATATTTTAATGGAAGGATTAAATTGTGTAAGTAAAGCATTATCTACAAGAAATATAATTCCTGTACTTAATGGTATCAAGTTTGAACTAACAAAAGAAGGGCTTTATTTAACAGCAACTGACAATGATATTACAATACAAACATTTATTGATAAAAAAGAAATTAAAAGTATTGACGAAGTTGGATGTACTATTATATATGGAAAAACTTTATTAAGTACTGTAAGCAAACTACAAAACACAAATATTTTAGTAGAAAACTTTGAAAATAATGAAGTATCATTTAAAACAGAAAGTGGAGGAATATATGACTTCCCATGCTTTAATCAAGAAGACTTTCCTAATATTAAATTAGAAGAAGTTAAAAATCCAATTAAATTAGATAGTCAAAAATTCAAAGAAATAATTAATAAAACATCTTTTGCATGTTCACTTCAAGAGAGCAGACCATTATTAACAGGTGTTAACATTAAATTACTAGGAGATATCTTTGAATGTGTAGCCACAGATTCATATAGACTTTCAAAAGTAACTATAAAGTTGGATGAAATGTATTCAGAAAATGTTAATATGGTAATACCAGCAAGAAATATCAATGAATTAGTTAAAACAATCGATAAAGAATCTGAATTAGAAATTCATGTATTTCCAAATAAAGCTCTATTTAAATTTAATAATATTATATTCCAAACTTCATTATTAAATGGAACTTATCCAAACACTGATAATTCAATTCCTAAAGAATTTAAACATAAAATCAAAGCTAATTTAAAGGATTTATACAGTTTACTTGATACAGCATCATCATTAACTCAATCTAAAGATAAAAATATAGTAGATATGGAAGTTTCAGGAACAGAGTTAATAATTAGAGCAGCAAGTACTGAAGGAAAAGGAAAAGATAAAATAACAATTGTAAATGAAACAGAGAATGATATTAAAATTTCATTCAGTGTTAAATATATGATGGAAGCATTAAAAGTATTTAATAAAGAAGAAATATTTATCTTATTAAATGGTGAAATAAGTCCTATAATTTTAAAAGAAGCAGAAAATGACGAATTAATTGAGTTGATTTTACCAATGAAAACTTACTAAAAAGCGAAATTATTCGTTTTTTTTTATTTTTTTTACATTTTTCGACAAAATTCGACAAATTTCGACAAAGGTGATGTGCTAACATAGTAAGCAATATTTAGAAAGGGGGAAAAATATGAATTATGAAATAAACTATGATACACAATTAGTTCTTCCAATTGATGAGTTCAAATCAAAAGTAATAGAACATGATAGTGAATACATAGTTAATAACTCAGTTCAAGAAATTTTAGAACACAGTTGTGAATATTTTGGCAGTTCATTTGAAGGAAGAAAAGATGGAACTCGTAAGATGCTCGGAATAACTCACAAATCACCAATAATAGTAGAAGAAAGTAGAAAAATGATTTTTTTTCCTACAACATCACCAGAAAGAGAAGATTGCATATGGATTAATTTGGAAAAAATTGAAAAATACTACAAATTGGAAAATAATAGGTCAGCAATTCTATTTAAGAACGGTGATATCTTGGAATTTGATTTATCATATGGCTCATTATCCAATCAAATTCTTAGAGCCACAAGATTAAAATTTGTTTTAGATGAAAGAACAGCAAAAAAAGATAATTAAAATTAAAATTATCTTTTTTTATGTACTAATTTATGGTATAATTTAATTGTTGTGTAGGTGTACCTAAATGATAGAAAAATCAAAAAAAAGGGGTTAATGAGGTTTAAAAATGAATATTACAAGAATAGAACTACTAAATTTTAGAAATTACAAGAAAAAAAATTTTGATAATTTTTCAAATTTAAACATCATAATTGGTAAAAATGGAATTGGTAAAACAACAATAATTGAATCTATCTATTTAGGTAGTTTAGCAAAATCTTTTAAAACAAGTAATGAAATGTCGATTATTAAAGAAGGAGAAGATTTTTTTAAAATAAAAGTTTTCTATTTTGATTACGGTCCTAAAAAGAATCTCGAATTATATCTTGATAAGAATGGTAAAAAGACAAAAATAAACACAAAGATTCAAAGAAAACTTAGCGATTTTATATCTCAATATAGGATAATAATGCTTTCTCCAGATGAATTAAAACTAATTAAATCATCACCAAACACTAGAAGAAATTATCTAAATATACAAATATCTCAACTACACAAAGAATATATTTATTATTTAAATAATTACAATACATTAATTAAGAACAAAAATGAATTTTTAAAGAAACTAATGTTAAATAATAATTTAGATTCCAGATATTTAGATATATTAGATGAAAAAATAGTGGATGAAGGCATAAAAATCTATAACTATAGAAAAAAATATATTGATTTAATCAATTCATATATCAATGAAATATTTAAAAACTACATAAAAAGTCAAAAAATAAGTATTGAGTATGTATCAGATTATAAAGAAAATAACAAAGAAAAATTGCTAAAAGAACTGAAAAAAAATAGAAATAAGGAAATTAATATAGGAATGACTTCATATGGAGTTCATAGAGACGATTATAAATTTTGTCAAAATGGAAATGATGCTAAAGAATTTAGTTCGCAAGGTATACAAAAGTTAATAATTCTAGCAATGAAGTTAGCAGAAGTCAAAATATTTATTGAAAAATATGATATAAAACCTATATTACTACTTGATGATTTGTTCAGTGAACTGGATGAAAAAAATAGAAATAATATCTTTAAATCATTAGATAAAAACATTCAAGTATTCATTACAACAACTGATTTGAAGAATATTAATAAAAGAATAGTAGAAAAAGCAAAAATATTTGATTTAGATGAGGGAGTGAGTAAATGAAAGAAGAATATGGTGTAAATGATATTCAAGTATTAGAGGGCTTAGAAGCGGTAAGAAAAAGACCTGGTATGTACATTGGAACAACAGGTGTAAGAGGATTACATCACCTAGTTTGGGAAATTGTGGATAACTCTGTGGACGAATCTTTAGCGGGATATTGTGATGATATTGAAATTATAGTAAACGAAGATAATAGTGTTACAGTTAAAGATGACGGTAGAGGAATGCCTACAGGAATACATCCAAAAACAGGAATTTCTACTGTAGAAACAATATTTACAGTATTACATGCTGGTGGTAAATTTGGTGGAAAAGGTTATAAAGTATCTGGTGGTCTACATGGTGTTGGTGCATCGGTTGTTAATGCATTATCAAGCTGGTTAGAAGTTAAAGTATATAGAGATGGAAAAATTTATCATCAAAGATTTGAAAATGGTGGTCATCCAGTAAAGAGTTTAGAAGTAATAGGAGATTGTGATGAAAATAGAACAGGAACAACTGTTACATTTAAACCAGATCCAACAATATTCGAAGAAACAACAACATTTGACTACGAGACACTTAAAACAAGATCAAGAGAACTTGCATTCCTAAACAAGGGACTTAGAATAATTCTTAGTGATTTAAGAAGCGGTCAAAAAGATGAATTTCTATATAACGGAGGACTTGTTGAATACGTAAAACTACTAAATGCAAATAAAAAAGTAATACATGATGATATTGTTGATGTATCAGGTTCAGAAGATGATATAAGTATAGAAGTAGCAATGCAATATAATGATGGATATACAAGCAATGTTTACTCATTCACTAACAACATTAATACAGTTGAAGGTGGAACACATGAAGATGGTGTAAGACTTGCATTATCAAGAGTTATAAATAATTATGCGAGAAGTAATGGATTTTTAAAAGATAAAGATGATTCATTAACACAAGATGATGTCAAAGAAGGAATAACAATGGTTATATCTTGTAAACATCCAAATCCACAATTTGAAGGTCAAACAAAGACAAAACTTGGAAATGTAGAAGTGAGAAAAATTGCAAGCAATGTTTTTGGAGCAGGATTTGAAAAATTCTTGCTAGAAAATCCTGATCAAGCTAAAGCAATAATGGAAAAAGTATTACTTGCATCAAGAGCTAGAGTTGCTGCTAAGAAGGCAAGAGAATTAACAAGAAGAAAAGGTGACCTAGAAATAACAAATTTCTATGGAAAACTAACAGATTGTAAAAGTAAAGACCCAAGTGAATCAGAAATATTCCTAGTCGAGGGAGATTCAGCCGGTGGTTCTGCTAAAAAAGGTAGAGATTATATGACACAAGCTATTCTTCCATTAAGAGGAAAAATATTAAATGTAGAAAAAGCAAGACTTGATAGAGCATTAAGCAATGAAGAAATTAGAACTATAGTAACAGCATTTGGTACAGGAATTGGAGAAGAATTCGATTTATCAAAACTTAGATATGACAAAATTATAATAATGACCGATGCCGATGTTGACGGGTCACACATAAGAATTCTTCTATTAACATTATTTTATAGATTCTTCAAACCTGTAGTAGAAAATGGACATGTATATGCGGCTCAGCCCCCTTTATTCAAGATAGTGTATGGAAAAAATATTAAATATGTTTTAGATGAAAATGAAAGAGATGAATATTTAAAGACACTTCCAGAAAATGCAAAATACACAATTACCCGTATGAAAGGTTTGGGTGAAATGGACGCTGACGAATTAAGAGATACAACAATGTCAAAGGAATTTAGAATCCTTAGAAAAATAACTGTTGACGATGCAATGGGAGCAGATGAAATATTTACAACATTAATGGGTGAAGATGTAGAACCAAGAAGAAAATTCATAGAAGAAAATGCTATATATGTTAGCAATTTAGATATATAGGAGGTTAAAATGGATAAGATAGAACAAAATAATATAATAAAAGAAGTAAAAGATTCATTTTTAGATTATTCAATGAGTGTTATCGTCTCAAGAGCAATTCCAGATTTAAGAGATGGCTTAAAACCAGTTCATAGAAGAATACTTTATTCAATGTATGAATCAGGATATACACCAGACAAACAACACAGAAAATGTGCAAGAATTGTTGGAGATGTAATGGGAAAATATCACCCACATGGAGACTCATCAATATATGAAGCAATGGTTAGAATGGCTCAAGACTTCAGTTATAGATATATGTTAGTTGACGGACATGGAAACTTTGGTAACATGGATGGTGATGGTGCAGCAGCAATGCGTTACACAGAAGCTAGACTTGCAAAAGTAAGTTTAGAATTATTAAGAGATATTAACAAAGATACAGTTGATTTCACGCCAAATTTTGATGAAACTGAAAAAGAACCAGTAGTATTACCAAGTAGATTCCCAAACATCTTAGTAAATGGAACAATGGGAATTGCAGTCGGAATGGCAACAAATATTCCACCACATAATCTAGGTGAAGTGATAGATGGTTGTGTTGCTTATATAGATAATCCTGAAATAGATACCATGGAAATGATGAATTATATTAAGGGTCCTGATTTTCCAACAGGTGGCATTATTTTAGGAAGTAGTGGAATAAAAAAAGCCTATGAGACAGGTCGTGGAACAATTACAATAAGATGTAAAGCAGAAATAGAAGAAACAAATAATAGAAATAGAATAGTAATAACGGAAATACCTTATAATGTTAATACATTAGATCTAAAAAATAGAATCGCAGAACTAGTTAGAGATAAAGTATTAGAAGGAATAGCTGATTATCACGAAGAAACAAATATTGAAAATGGTATAAAAATAGTCGTAACACTAAAAAAAGAAGCAAATGCTAATGTAGTATTGAACAACTTATATAAACATACACAATTACAATCAACATTTGGAATTATATTCTTAATGTTAGACCAAGGTCAACCAAGAACACTAGGAATTAAAGATATTATTTCAAAATACATTGATTACCAAAAAGAAATAATAATTAGAAGAACAAAATTTGATTTAGCAAAAGCTGAAGCAAGAGCACATATTTTAGAAGGCTATAAAATTGCTTTAGATCATATAGATGATATTATTAAAATAATAAAAGAAAGTCAAAGTGACTCAATAGCTAAAGAAAGATTAATTGAAAAATATGGATTTAGCGAAATTCAAGCAGATGCAATTCTAGAATTAAAATTAAGAAGATTAACTGGCTTAGAAAGAGAAAAAATTGAAGAGGAATTAGCAAATATTTTGAAATTAATAGAGGAATATAAATCAATATTAGCAAGTGAAGAAAAAGTATTAGCAATAATCAAACAAGAAATGCTTGAAATTAAAGCTAAATATGGTGATGAAAGAAGAACTAAAATTGATAATAGTGCAATAGAATATATTGAAGACGAATCATTGATTCCACAAGAGGAAATAATTGTTACAATTACCAATAAAAATTACATTAAGAGAACACCAAAAGATACATATAAAGTACAAAATAGAGGTGGTGTTGGAATAAAAGGTATGACAACTACTGAAGAAGATTATGTAGAACAATTACTATCAATGAATACTCATGACTATATATTATTCTTCTCAAATAAAGGAAAAGTATATAGATTAAAAGGATATAAAATTCCTGAATATTCAAGAACTGCAAAAGGACTACCAATTGTTAACTTATTATCATTAGAAAAGGATGAAAAAATTAATACAATAATTAGAATAAATGAAAATGAAACGTACAAATGTTTGCTTTTTAGTACAAAAGAAGGATTAGTCAAAAGAACATTAATATCAGAATTTGATAATATAAGACAAAGTGGTAAAATAGCAATTACACTAAAAGATGATGATGAATTAATATCTGTAAAGAAAACAACAGGTAATGATCAAGTACTAATGTGTTCTTCAAACGGAAGAATGGCAAGATTTAGTGAAGAAGAAATAAGAATCATGGGAAGAACAGCTTCAGGTGTAAGAGGAATTAATTTATCAAATGATAAATGTGTAGGAATGGAAATATCAGAACCTGGAAAATTATTACTTGTTGTTACTGAAAATGGATATGGTAAAAAAACCGCTATAGAAGAGTATAGAGAAACAAAAAGAGGAAGTAAAGGTGTAAAAACAATTAATATAACAGAAAAAAATGGAAATGTTATAGGATTTAAATCCACAGATAATGATAAGGACTTAATGATTATCACATCAGATGGAATAATTATTAGAATGGATATAAATAGTATTTCACAAATGGGAAGAGTAACAAAAGGCGTAAGATTAATTAATTTAAAAGATAAAAATAAAGTTGCTTCAATATCAGTAATTGAAAAGGAAGTGAATCCTATAGAAGAAGAGTAATTTATTACTCTTTTTTTTAAATGTTCCACGTGGAACAAAATGAAAAAAATATTTCCCGGGAAATAAAAAAAGTTATTAACAATGTTCCACGTGGAACATAAAAAATCAGTTAACAAAATATTAGAAAAAAATAAAGAAGAAATATTAAAATAATAAGGTCAAAAAATAGATAAATTTATTAACAAAGCATCACGAAAAAATGATAAATCCAAAATATTAATTATAAAGTAACATGTATATAACATATTAACAATCGAAAGAAAGAAAATTATTATTAGAAGTCCAAAATATGTTGTATTAACAATGTTCCACGTGGAACAATTTTTTATTAAAATAAATAATATATTATCATTAGGTTTTATATTGAAATTTAATAATCAGAATAAAATATTATAAAATTAAACAAAAATGTTTCAATAAAAAGTAAAGTTGCTAACGAAAAAACAGAATATTAATAAACAATAATTCAAAGTAATTAACAATATGTTCCACGTGGAACATAAAATAAGTAAATGAATATAAATTATTATGCAATTGACAGCATAATGAAATCTTTAAAACTATATTTAAGAATTATATAATAAACATATAACTTATAATATTACAATTTTTGACTATTAAAGAATGTATAAATAAAATATTTTACTAAAAAAATAATTTATACTTTAATAAATAAACTATAATTATAAACAAATTAATTTGAAATTAATTAACATTGAAATATTATATTAAATTTATTAATGTGCAGATAATATAAGTTATTAACATTATGTTCCACGTGGAACATAATAAAAATACTTGATTTAATATTTAAAATAATATATAATTTATTTGTGCAACAGAAAGAATGCGAATCAGGTCAGAATCGGAAGATAGCAGCCTTAAACACTATTCTGTGTGCACTTTTTTTGTGAGGAAAAGTATGAATGAAAAAATTTATAAAAAGCTTATATCATTAACAACTAAAGCTATTAAAAAAGATGAAGTACCTATTGGATGTGTAATAACAAAAAACAAACAAATTATTTCCAGTGCATATAATCAAAAAATTACAAAAAAGGATCCAATGGCACATGCAGAAATACTCGCTATAAAAAAAGCATGCAAAAAAATTAAATCATGGAATTTAAATGACTGTGAATTATATGTAACATTAAAACCATGCAACATGTGTTTAACAGTTATAAATGAAGCAAGAATTAAGAAAATATATTATATAGTTGATAATAATAAAAATGTTAATAACAATATGATAATAACAAAAATAAAAAATTGTGAATATGAAAGCATTTTTAGTGAAATATTAAGTAATTTCTTCAAAAATAAAAGATAGATAATATATAAATATTTTGATATAATATCTAAAGGAGGTTTATTATGTCTTACATATCGTTGTATAGAAAATATAGGCCAAAAACATTTTCAGATGTGGTTGGGCAAGAAATTGTTATTAAAATATTAGAAAATTCAATTTTAACAGGCAAAATAGGCCACGCTTACATCTTTAGTGGACCTAGAGGTACAGGAAAGACTAGTATTGCAAAAATCTTCTCAAAAGCCGTAAATTGCCTTGAAAATGAATCTGGCGATTTATGTGGAAAATGCAGTGTATGCTTATCTGATTTCGATGATGAAATTGACATCGTAGAAATAGATGCTGCAAGTAACAATGGAGTAGATGAAATAAGAGAAATAAGAAATAATGTTAAACTAGCTCCAAACCATTTAAAATATAAAGTATATATAATTGATGAGGTTCACATGTTATCTACAAGCGCATTTAATGCATTATTAAAAACGTTAGAAGAACCACCATCAAATGTAATATTCATTCTTGCAACTACAGAATTTAACAAAATACCTGCGACTGTAATCTCTAGATGTCAAAAATTTGATTTTAAAAAACTAACTATAAATCAAATAGAAAATAGATTAAATTACATACTAGAAAAGGAAAATAAAAAAATTAAACCTGAAGTAGTTGAATTGATATCTCAGCTTAGTGATGGTGGAATGAGAGATGCCATTAATATGCTTGATCAATTAATATCTTTAGATAAAACCGATATAGATACTGATGATGTTTATAATTTAATAGGTGATGTTAGTGAAAATAAAATAATCGAATTATTAAAAGAAATAACTGAACATGACATTAAAAATATTTTAGAAAGTGTTGATATATTATTTTCTGAAGGAAAAAATTTTATTAACATAACTAATAGACTTCAAACAGTAATAAGAAATATAATTATATACAATAATTCAGATAATTATTTTTCAAAAGAATATGAACAAAAATTAAGCAATTTTGCGAGAATTGATCTAGAAAAATTTCTAGATTTATCAAGCATTTTATTTAAACTTTCAAATGAGTTAAAAAAGACAACTAATCAAAAAGTATTAGTAGAAATATATTTATTAAAATCATCTTTAATTTTTGACAAAAAAAATATTAAAAAAGTAGAACAAACACCAAAATTAAGCCAAAAAATTGAAATTAAAAATGAAACAAAAAATGATCAAGAAAAAGAAATTAAAATTAATAATGCCCTATGTGGTGCTGATAAATTACTTAAAAATTCTTTTGTGAAAAACTTTGAAAATATTAAAGAATTTTTATCAAATAAAGAATATAATTCGGTTGCTAATTTAATGCAAAAAGCAATACCAGAAGTTGTCTCAGAAAACAATGTATTATTTAGTTTTAAGAATAATTTTGAAGTTGTATTATTTGAAAAAAATATTATAGAAATTCAAAAACTTTTAAAACAAATTTTTGATAAAAAATATTCTATAGTTGCAGTAAATATAGATGAATGGAATGAGATAAAAAAAGAATACATCAGTAATATAAAAAATGGAAAAAAATATGAATACATCGAAGAAATAGATAAAATAGAAAAATCAAAAAATACAACAATTTTAGAGAATACTGTTGAAAATTTATTTGGTGATAGTATTATAAATAATGAGGATTAGAAAGGAAAAATTTAATATGAATATGCAAAGTATAATGGCACAAGCCAGAAAATTACAAGGAGATATAGAAAGAACTTCAAAAGAAATAGAAAAGACAGTTTTCACATATGAAAATGAAAATGTTTTAGTAGAGGCACTAGGAACATATGCAATTACTAAAATTCAAATAAAAAATGAAAACATACTAGAAGATAAAGAAATGCTAGAAGATATTATTTACGTTGCAGTAAATGACGTTATAAATCAAGTTAAAAAGGAAAAAGAAAAAAAATTAGGAAAATACACTAATGGTCTTGGAGGATTACTTTAATAATGGCACTTCCAAGAATTTTCACTGATTTAGTTAATAATTTAACATTATTTCCAGGTGTTGGTGAAAAAACTGCTGAAAGGTATGTTTATTCATTGTGTGATAAAGAACTAGAAGAAGTTGAAAACTTAGCTAATGCACTTATTGATTTTAAGAAAAATATAAGATATTGTGAGGTTTGTGGATGCTTAACTGATACAGATGAATGTGATATTTGTTCTGATAAAAACCGTGATAGAAGTACAATTTGTATTGTAGAAGATTCAAAAAATGTATTTTTTATAGAAAAAACAAAAAAATACAATGGTTTATATCATGTACTAAATGGAGTAATATCACCTATTGAAGGAAAAAATCCTGAAGATTTAAACCTCTATAGTCTATTAAATAATAGAATAACAAAAGATATAAAAGAAGTTATAATTGCTTTAAACCCATCAATAGAAGGAGAAGTAACATCTTTATATATTCAAAAAGTATTAGAAAAATATAATATTAAAGTATCAAGACTATCATATGGTATACCGATGGGATCTGATATAGAATATTTAGATCCGATAATGATATCTAAAGCGTGGGACGATAGAAAAGTAATATCAAATGAAAAATAATCATAATATTTATAGATGACATGATTATATTTGTAATTAAAAAAATTGTTTATGCATTGTGTCTTTTATACACAGTAAATATTTTTATAAGCAAAGTTGGAAAAATAATACCAATAAATATATATACAATAATACTAGTAACATTTTTTGACTTTTTAGCGGTATTATCATTAATATACTTAAAATATTATTGTTGAGGAGTAGTAATTGAACATAGTAGAGTATTTTGAAAAACTTAATGAAGAAGACAAACTAAGTCAAGCATTTCTAATTGGAAATGTTCTTTTTGATGATGTTCAAAATGAAATCAATGAAGTTTTACAAAAATATATATTTAATAATAGTATTGATAATTTAAAAGATAATCCAGATGTATATATTTTAAAACAAGATGAAGTTAATATTACTAAAAATGTAATAAAGGATTTACTAAACAAATTATCAACAACTTCTCAATTTAACAATAAAAAGGTTTATATAATAGATAAAACAGAATATTTATCAGACACTGTATTCAATGCAATATTAAAAACATTAGAAGAACCTAAGGAAGGAATCTATGCAATTTTAATTTCAAATAATATAGACGCAGTTAAACCAACAATTGTTAGTAGATGTCAAAAAATATTTTTAACATCATCTATGGATAAATTAGAATTAAATAAAGAAATTGAAGAAATTACTAATGATTTAATAAATTCTATAGAAGAAAACGGTCCAAAAACTATTGCAAAAAATTATAAAATGTATAATATAATAAGCGATCGAGATAAATTTATTAAAGTTTTAAAAACAATGATGGATGAATATCATAAAGTATTAAAATCAATAATAGAAGAAAAAAATGATGATTATTTAAATAAAAAAATATTAGATAATAACAATTTAACTAATATTTTAAATAAGATGTTAATAATTGATAATACGATTAATTTAATGCAAAATTATTTAAATAAAAATCTTAGTATAGATAGATTTATTATAGAAATGTGGAGATGTAATATATGAAATGTGTAGGAGTAGAATTTAAATCAGGTGGAAAACAATATACTTTTTTTGACAATGATATAGAAATAAACTGTGAAGATTATGTAATTGTAGAAACTGAAAGAGGACAACAATTTGGAAAAGTGTGTGTACTTCTTGGTGAATTAAATGATGGTAAGGAACATACAAAAGTTATACAAATTGCCAAAAATAAAGAAATAAAACAAAATGAAACAAATATAAAAGAAGCAAAAAAAGCATTGGAAAAAGCACAAGAATTAGCAGAAAAGTTATCACTTGAAATGAAATTTTTAGATGCATATTTCACATTTGATAGAAAACAATTAGTATTTCAATTTTTAGCAGATAATAGAGTAGATTTTAGAGAACTTGCAAAATCATTAGCAGCAATATATAAAACCCGTATTGAATTAAGACAAGTAGGCGTAAGGGATAAAGCAAAAGAAATCTCTGGAATTGGTCAATGTGGAAGAAAATTATGCTGCTCAAGCTTTCTAAATGATCTTGATTCAGTTGGAATAGCCCAAGTAAAGAATCAAAATTTATCATTAAATCCAAGTAAAATTAATGGATTATGCGGAAGACTTTTATGTTGCCTAAAATATGAAGATGATTTATATAGTGAATTTAGAAAAGATTTACCAGAAGTAGGAGATAAAATCAAGCACGAAAAAGAAGATGCGACTGTAATAAGTGTTGACATTCCAAATAGAAAGTATACAATATTAACCGAATCAGGAACAAAAGAAGAAATAGTAGTTCCATTAAAGTGTAGTGGTAAATGTGGGAAAAGTAGAAATAAATGATTTAGTATATTTTAAAGATATTAAAATAGTTCAAGATAAAGACTATTTTAATTTTAGTTTAGATTCGGTTTTATTACCAAATTTTGTAGAAATACCAAAAAAGACAAATAAAATATTAGATATGTGTACTGGTAATGCACCAATTCCACTAATTTTATCAACTAAAACAAATGCTAAAATATATGCAGTTGAGCTTCAAAAGGAAATATATGATTTAGCAAAAAAAACAATCAAAATAAATAGCCTTGATAATCAAATAGAACTTGTAAATGAAAACATAAAAAATCTAAAGAAAATTTTTAATACGGAAACTTTTGATATAATTACATGCAACCCACCATATTTTAAGAAAAAACATGATAGTATTATTAATGAAAACAAAGTTAAGTCTATCGCAAGACATGAAATAGAAATGGAACTAGAAGATGTAATGATTATAAGTAAAGCATTATTAAAAAATGAAGGTTCGTTAGTACTAGTTCATAGAACTGATAGACTAATTGAAATTATAGAGTTAATGAAAAAACATAATATAGAACCAAAACGAATGAGATTAATATATCCTAAAGTTAATACTGAATCTAATCTAGTGTTAATAGATGGAAGAAAAAATGGAAAAGAAGGATTAAAAATATTACCTCCATTATATATTCACAACAACGATAATAGCTATACTAGTGAGGTATTAGAAATGTTTGGGAAGTGATAAAATGATACAAAAAAGTTATGATAAAAGTCCATATGGAAAACTTTATTTAATACCAACTCCAATTGGTAATTTAGAAGATATAACTTTAAGAGCAATAAATACCTTAAAAGATGTAGATATTGTTTATGCAGAAGATACAAGAGAAACTTTAAATTTATTAAAACATTTAAATATTCAAAAGAAGGTAGAATCTTGTCATAAGTATACTGAAATGATGCACAAAGATAAGATTGTAAATATTTTAAAAGATGGAAAAAACATTGGATATGTAACAGATAGAGGAACTCCTCTTATAAGTGATCCAGGAAATGTTATAGTTGATGAAGCTATAAAAGAAGGGATTACAGTAATAGCTCTACCTGGACCCAATGCACTTTTACCAGCAATTAACATGTCAGGAATAAGTAATGAAAGGTTTCTTTTCTATGGATTTTTAAACAGCAAACAAACACTAGCAAGAAAAGAACTTATTGATTTAAAAGAAGTAAAACAAACTTTAATTTTTTATGAGGCACCACATAGAATAAAAAACACACTAGAATTATTAAAGGATGTTTTAGGCGATAGAAAAATTGCAATCGTAAGAGAAATATCAAAATTATATGAAGAAGTAATAAGAGATAATATTAGTAATATTATTAAAATTTGTGATAGAATAAAAGGTGAAATGGTAATAATAGTTGAAGGGTATACCGAAGTAGAACAAGAAGTTAATTATCAAGAAGTTATCAACAGTCTACTAAAAAAAGGATATTCAAAAAGAGATGCCATTAAAGAAGTATCAGATAGATACAATGTTAGTAAGAACAAACTTTATAACGAATATAAGGAGGACTAAATGAAATTAATCGTAGGACTCGGAAACCCAGAAAAAAAATATGAAAAAACAAGACATAATTGTGGATTTAGAGCAATAGATTATTATGCAAAAGAAAATAATCTTACATTTAAATCTAAATTTAAGGGGTTATATTGTGAACAAGTTGTTAACAATAAAAAATTAATTCTTCTAAAACCACAAACATACATGAATTTATCAGGAGAATCAGTCCGTGAAATAGTAAAATTCTATAATATTGATATTAATGATATACTAATTATTTATGATGATGTTGACTTTGAAGTTGGAACACTTAAGATTAGAAGAGGTGGTAGTGCCGGAGGACACAATGGCATTAGAAATATAATAGATAATCTAAAAACCGAGAACATTCAAAGAGTTAGAATAGGTATATCTAAAAATGAAATACCACTAATGGATTATGTTCTAGGTAAATTTACTCCTGAAGAAGATAAAAAGATAGAATCTATTCTTCCACAAGTTGCTAACATTATAAATGACTTTTCAAATCATAATATTGATGAACTAATGGAAAAATACAATAGGAATAAAAATGAGTGATAATTTATATAAAGAATTATTTGATTTTAATATTGATAATACCAAAAAGATATCAGTTACTAAGAATGAAATATATAACCAATTATTGTTATATATCTTTTTAACGTTAAAGAAAAATTTACTTTTAGTTCTTCCTAATTTAAATGAAGCAACTGAAGTATATAATGAACTTAAAAACTATTTAGACGAAGTATATCTATTCCCTGAAGATGATATAATGACTAAAACAGCTATTGCAAGTTCTCCAGAACTACTATTTATGAGAGCAAACATTCTAAATAAATTTAATGATAGCAAAGCAAAAATAGTTATAGTTCACTTAAATAGTTTTATAAAGAAATTGCCTAGTAAAGAAACATTTATCAAAAATAAAATAAAATTATCAAAGGGCAAAAAAATTAATAGAGATGACTTTATAAAGAAACTAACTGAAATAGGTTATAAAAGAGAAAGCATGGTATATGATACATCTGATTTCTCAGTTAGAGGTTTTGTTGTAGACGTTTACCCAATCAATGAAGAAAATCCAATTAGAATAGAATTTTTTGATGACGAGATAGAAAAGATTAAACATTTTGAAGTGATAACACAAAAATCAGTAGATGAAATTGATTCTATCGAAATTCAATCTATTAAAGATGATTTTGGAGACAACTCTTCATCAATAAGAGAATACATTGGAGATGGAACAGTAATCTTCAGTAACTATAATCAACTTTTAAATCAAGAAAAAATGATACAACCACAACTTAAATATTTAGAAATAGAAGATTCCATATATAAAGTAAAAGATTTAACAAAAAAAGAAGATATTTTCTTAGACACAATAAATAACAAGAATAGTGACTTAGATATTGAAGCAAAATCTATCGCAAACTATGAAAATAATAAAGAAGCATTCACCGAAGCAATAGAAAAATATAATGGTGTACTATATACAACTAATAAATTATTAACAAAAGAAATTAAAAAATTAGACAAAAACATAAAAATAGTGAATAACACATTAAATCATGGATTTGTGTATAAAAATAATTATTATTTTTCAGAATTCGATTTATATGGACGTAAAAATAAACAAGAATTGACACGTGATAAGTCACTTGGAACTAAAATAATGTCAATTGACACTATAAAACCAGGCGATTATGTAGTACATAGAAAATCAGGAATTGGTATTTATATGGGTATTACAACTATTGAAAAGAAAGGCCTAAAAAAAGATTATCTTCTTATTCAATACAAAGGCAATGATAAACTATATATGCCTGTAGAAGACATATCAAAACTATATAAATATTCTGCCAAAGAAGGTGCTAAACCAACTATTAATAAACTAAATAGCGTTGAATGGACAAAAACAAAACTTAGAATTAAAGAAAGAATAAAAAGTATTACTGGGGAACTTCTTAAAATATATCAAGAAAGAAATAAGGCAACAATTGAGCCATTCAAAAAAGATGATGAAGAACAAGAAATATTCGAGTCAGAATTTGAATATGAAGAGACAGTTGACCAACTAAAAGCAGCTAATGATATAAAAAGAGATTTAGAAAAACCACGTCCAATGGAAAGACTTCTTTGTGGAGATGTTGGTTATGGTAAAACAGAAGTAATCTTTAGAGCAATGTTTAAAACTGTTGAAAATGGTAAACAAGTAGCATACCTATGCCCAACAACATTACTTTCACATCAACAATATGATTCTGCTATAGAAAGATTTAAAAATCATGGAATTAATATTGATCTAATTAATAGACATTTTACTAACAAGCAAGTTCAAGAAAAACTAAAAAGGTTAAAAGAAGGAAAAACAGATATAATATTTGGTACTCATAGACTTCTTAGTTCAGATGTAGAATATAAAGACTTAGGTCTTCTAGTAATAGACGAAGAGCATAGATTTGGAGTAGAACAAAAAGAAAAGATTAAAAAGTTAAAATCAAACGTACACGTACTTTCAGTATCAGCAACACCAATCCCAAGATCACTTCAAATGTCACTTGTTGGTATTAGAGACTTAAGTTTAATAGAAAGTGCACCTAAAAATAGATATCCAGTACAAACATATGTAATTGAATATAATGAAATGCTTATAAGAGAAGCAATTTTAAAGGAGATGTCTAGAAAAGGACAAGCATTTATTCTTTATAATAATATTACTAATATGGAAACACTTGTTTCAAAATATAAAAAGCTTATTCCTGAAGCGAGGATTTGTTATGCTCATGGAAAAATGACTAAGAATGAAATGCAAGATATTATCTATGATTTTACTAACAAAGAGTATGACGTTTTAGTAAGCACAACTATAATAGAAAATGGAATAGACATACCAAATGCTAACACAATAATTGTTATTGATAGTGATAGATTCGGTCTTAGCCAACTGTATCAAATAAGAGGAAGAGTTGGTAGAGGAGACAAAATCGCATATGCATATCTTATGTATAAAAAAGAAAAAGTATTAAATCCAACTGCATTAAAAAGACTTGAAGCAATAAAAGAATTTACTGAACTTGGTAGTGGATACAAAATATCAATGAGAGACTTAGCTATAAGAGGTGCTGGAGACATACTAGGTAAAGAACAAGCTGGATTTATAGATTCAGTTGGTGTTAACATGTACTTGGATTTAATTAATGAAGAAGTTAATGGTATCAAAGTAGATGAAAACGAAGAAAAAGAACCAACTATGATAGATGTTGCAACTCACATCGGAAAAGAATATACAGATGAAAGTGAAATAGTAATAGAATTACATAAAAAAATAAATGGAATAACAAATAAAAAAGAATTAAAAGAAGTCTTATCAGAAATTAGAGATAGATTTGGTATGACTAATCATGAACTAGAACTTTATGCTCATGAAAAATACTTAGAAAAATTACTTATGATTACAGGAGTAAAAATACTAGAAAATGATAACTTAAAAGTAGTTCTAAAACTTAAAAAAGAAATTTACGAGTCAATTAGTGTAGAAAAACTATTTATTGAATCAACTAAAATAACTACAAAATTTAATTTCTCATACAAAGCAGGTTCAATACTAGTAACACTTCTAAAAGCAACTTTAGAAAAAGATTATATCTATTATTTGGAAGAACTTTTAGAAGTAATATATAACTTAAAATTCCAAGTATAAAATAACTAATTATAATCAAACTATTACTAGGGTGATTACATGAAACCAACTGGTATAGTAAGAAAAATAGATGAACTAGGAAGAATAGTACTTCCTAAAGAACTAAGAAAATGTCTAAATATTAACACAGGAGATGACTTTCAAATAAGACTTGAAGATGAAAAAATAATACTAGAAAAATACTCTTACTTAAAAAATTATGAACAAGAAATAATAAGTATTATAAATTGCTTTATAAGTGAAACATCTTATGATATTAGCTTAGTAATTAATAATAAAATAATCAATAAAAATAATGAAATAATAGATCAAAAACTAGATAGACTAATTCAAGAAAGAAAGATTTTTGAATGTAAAAATATAGAAGAATTACACTTAAATGATAATTTAGTTATAGAAGGAAGATACATTATACTTCCAATAGTGGTAAATAGTGACTTACTAGGATCACTAATAGTAGTCAGTAAAGACAACATAATCAATATAGAAAAGACATCAAAGTTACTACTAAAAATTATAAAATCTAAATTTGAATAAATGTCAAATATTCTATAATTATGTCTAACTAGTTGAAAACAAAAAATTAAAAGTGATAATATAAATATGTATAGTTAAAAAAATTATAGAATGTTGGTGATAAAAAATGATAGACTCACATGCTCATATATTAAGTGAATACTATGATGATATAGGTTCATTTATAGAGAAGTTAAAAGATAAAGATATATTAAAAGTAATTAACTGTGCTGACTCAATAGCTACATCAAAAGAAGTGTTAGATTTATATAGAAAATATGATGGTTACTTAGTGCCAGCTATAGGCATCCATCCTGAAAATGTAGATTTAAAAGAAAATACTATTGAGGCACTAGAAGAACTACTAAAGGAAAATAAAGTAGTAGCTATAGGTGAAATAGGACTTGACTACAACTTTAATGATGAAAATAAAGAAGAACAAAAAGAACTATTTAATAAACAATTAGATTTAGCTGAAAAATATAATTTACCAGTGATAGTTCATACAAGAGATTCAATTCAAGATTGCTTTGATATATTAAAGAAAAGAAAACTAAAAGGTGTAATTCACTGTTATAGTGGAAGTATAAAAATGGCAAGAGAATTTATAAAACTAGGATATAAACTTGGTATAGGCGGAGTATTAACATTTAAAAATGCAAAACTATATCAAGTGGTAGAACAATTAGATATGAAAGACATACTTCTAGAAACAGATAGTCCATTCCTATCTCCAGAACCATATAGAGGAAGAAAGAATAAACCATCTAACGTACTTTATGTAGCTAAAAGAATAGCTGAACTAAAAAATATACCATTAAAAGATGTAATGGAAATGACTACTGCTAACGTAAAAGACATTTTTGACATTTAAATATACATATTATATAATTTAATTACGAAGAGGTAATTAATGAAGGAGTATATTAAAAGTAGAATATTAATGACTTTTGAAGCAATAATAATATGTTCTTTGTTACTATTATTAAATAAAGGCTCTTATGAAAAGAGTTCTCTTTCTATTGCTTTAAATGATACGATAGATAAATCTGTTGATAAAAATGTAATCCAAAAAACACAAAACACACTTTATCAAGAAGGAATACAAAATCCACTTTATACTTTTGTGGGAGAACTTACAGGTTATACAGGAGACTGTCCATTATGTTCAGGATACTTAGCTTGTCCACCTAGAACAAACGTTATAAAAGAAGGAATTTACTTTAATGATAAAAAATATGGAAAAGTTAGAATAGTTGCTAGCAGTAAAAACTATCAATGTGGAACAATACTAAAATTTAATGTAGGAAAACTATCAAACGAACCAATGGTAGCAATAGTACTTGATAGAGGCGTAAGTGGCAATGTAATAGATTTACTTACTGATAGTCAAGATTATGCCGTTAAAAAGATAGGTAGAGTTAGAAACTTAGAATTCGAAGTACTAAGAGAAGGATGGAAATAATATGAAATTTGACTATAAAAAATCTTTAGGACAAAACTTCTTAAAAGATAAAAATATTATTAACAAAATAGCTAAGTCAATAAATCCTACAAAAGACGACCTAATAATTGAAATAGGTCCAGGTGCCGGAGCACTTACTAAAGAACTTATTAAAAAAGATTCAAATATTATTTGTTTTGAAATAGATACAAGACTTAAAGAAATACTAGAACAAATAGATGATAAAAAATTAACAGTAGTATTCAAAGACTTCCTATCTATTAATATAAATGATTATATTGATCAAAATAAATATAAAAATCTTTACTTTGTAGGCAATTTGCCTTATTATATAACAACTGCGATTATAAACAAAATAGTAAAAGAATCTAATCCATACGAAATTACAATAATGGTTCAAAAAGAAGTAGCTGATAGATTCAGTGCTAAACCAGGAACTAAAGACTACGGTTCCATAAGTGTATTCTTACAATATAATTTTGATATTGAAAGAGTATGCAACGTAAGTAAAACTTGTTTTGAACCAGTACCAAAAGTAGATAGTTCAGTCATTAAATTTAGAAGAAATAAGAAATTAATAGCTAATAATGAAGAACAGTTTTATAAACTTATCAAAGATTCATTTATTCAAAAAAGAAAAAATTTAAGAAATAATCTTAAAGGATACGACCTAAATAAGATAGAAACAATATTAAGAAAACACAATAAAGACCTAACAGCAAGAGCAGAACAACTATCTATAGAAGAATTTATAGATATATCAAATAACATATAAATAAAAATGATAAATAAAATTTTAAGAATAGTAAATATATTAGAAGTAATAGTTTTAATACTACTACTTTCTTTTAGTACGGCAAAAATTGTAACTTGGAACAAAGAAAATATTGAAACAAAAGAACTAATAACAAAATTAAATACAGTAAAAGATATACAAAATGATACATCAGATATAAATGAATTAAAGAGTAAAAACAACGATACTATTGGGTGGCTAAAAGTAAATAATACTAATATAGACTATCCATTCGTACAATCAAAAGATAATAAATATTATTTAACACATAACTATAATAAAAAGAAAACATCAGCTGGATGGATATTCCTAGATAAAAGAAATAATAAAGATTTAAGCGATAAAAACAATATAATATATGGTCACTCTAGGAAAGATAAATCAATGTTTGGCACTTTAAAATATACTCTAAATAAAAATTGGTATAAGAATAAAGATAATCTAATCATCAAAATAACAACTGAACTAAAAGAATATAATTACAAAATATTCTCAGTTTATACCATTGAAAGAGAAAATTATTACTTACAAACAGACTTCACAACAAAGAAAGAATATAAAACCTTCCTAAATATTTTAAGAGAAAGAAGTATCTATGATTTTAAACCGGATATAGAAAATACCACTTCAATCCTAACACTAAGTACTTGCTATAAAAATAATAAAAGAGTAGTAGTACATGCTAAATTAATAAACTAATGCATAATTTAAAAATTTGTCCATAAGATTTAATGGAGGAATTATGTTTAAAATAGGTGATTTAGTTACAAGAAAAAAGTATGGTAATGACATAATATTTAAGATTGATAAAATAGAGAATAATGTTATTTATTTAAAAGGATTAGATGTAAGACTATACGCTGATACTAAAGAAGATGATTTAATACTTGCTACAATTCCTAAAAAAAAAGAAATAATTAATCCAGTAAGAACACTAAAAACAGATGACTATTTTTATATACCTGGAACCATATTACATCTTGATGGAGACAATGAATATTTAGAAAAATGTATGAGTTTTTATAAAGAACAAAAAATAAAATGTTATGGCTACACATATAAAGAAAATGAGTTTAAAAATAATATAAAGAAGCTTTTAATAACACATAATCCAGATATTTTAGTTATAACCGGACACGATGCACACTATCAAAAAAGAAAAAATAATGAAACATATAAGAATAGTAAATATTTTATAGAAACAGTACTAGAAGCCAGAAAGGTAAAAAAGAGTCATGAAGACTTAGTGATAATCGCAGGTGCTTGTCAAAGTGATTACGAAAACATAATAAAAGCTAAATCAACATTCGCATCAAGCCCAAAATCAATAAACATACATGCATTAGATCCAGCAATCATTGCATCAACTATCGCTTTAACAGATAAAACAGAAAAGATAGATATAGAAGAACTACTATCAAAAACTAAATATGGAAGTGATGGAATAGGTGGAATCATCATTAATGGTATGATGCACACTGGATATCCAAGAAAGGATAAAAATTGAATATAAATAAAATTAAGAATGATGTTATTGCTTTAAAAGGTACAAAATTAAAAATAAAAGTAAATATTGGAAGAAATAAACATGAATATTATGAAGGAACAATAGATAAAACATATAATAATTTATTTACGATAAAAACTAATAAAGGATTGAAGTCATACACTTATACTGATGTAGCTATAAAGCAGGTAATACTAAGCAAATTTACTTAAAAATATTGATATTCAAAAATATTTGTAATATAATTAAAATAACAAAATGTTAAGGAGGTACTTATGGAAATTACATCAGTTAGAATTCGTAAGGTTGAAAGAGAAAATTCTCGTATGAAAGGAATCGCATCAGTAGTAGTAGACAATGCTATCGCTATTCACGATATTAGAATTATAGAAGGTGATAATGGACTATTTATTGCTATGCCAAGTCGTAAGACTCCAGTTGGTGAATATAAAGATATAGCTCATCCAATCAACCAAGAAGTAAGAACAATGTTTGAAAAAGCTATTCTTGATGCATATGAAAATGCAGAAGATGAAGAAACAACAGAAGATAACGAATAATTTGTAATCTTAAAGCTACATTAAGTAGCTTTTTTTCATATATCTAAATTTTATACATAAAATTTAGTATCGGGGGAAATATATGGATAAAAAAGATATAAACGAAACATTTAATCATATGATTACATTAAATGAAAGAAAAAATATTGTACTTTCAGGAATAAAAAAACTAAATAGTTTTGATGACTCGGAATTCTTCGTAGATAGTATTATGGGATCTATACTTATTAAAGGAGACAATTTAGAATTATTAAAACTAGATACATTTCAAGGTACACTATCTATAAAAGGAAAAATAAATTCAGTAAACTATTTAGATGATAACAAAAAAATAAGAACAGAAAATATAATGGCAAGGCTATTTAAATAATGGACCTAAATGAACAAATAATTTCTTTTATATTTTCTTTTTTATATGGAATAATAGTGCAGAAACTATATCAAGCAACATATAATTACATACACACTAAAAAAGAAATTTATAGTTTCTTAAATAGTTTATTATTTATGATAAACATAACACTAATATATTTTAAAATATTTTATTTAATAAATAATGGAATAATAAATATAATCTTTATTATAATAACAATATCTACGTTCGTATACTTTAATAATAAAAATTTACAAAAAAAATGTAAAAATATGTGTAATTAATTGTATTTACATCTATAGAATATTATAATTGTAGATGAAAATGGGGTTAATATGAAAAAGATGAGTCAAAAAACAAAATTTAGAGTGACTTTTTACACAATAGGCCTTATAATATCTATTGTACTTTGTACAACTTCTTTTTTAACAAATGGACGTCAAATAGTCAATAATAAAAAGGAAATGCAAAGTTTAGAGCAAGAGTATCAAGACAAACTAGCTGAGGAAGAAGAACTAAAAGATGAAATAAATAAACTACAAGACCCTGAATATATGGCTAGATATGCTCGAGAAAAATACTTGTATTCTAAAAACAATGAAATAATAATTAAAATAGAAGAATAGGAAAAGGCCAAAAATGGAAGAAGTTTATAATTTTATAAAAAAAGATATAGAATTAAAACCAGACGATATAATTGTCATTGGTGTTTCTGGTGGTCCAGACTCAATGGCTCTTTTATATATAATGAACGAATTTAAAAATAAAATTGGTTTTAAAATTGTATGTGCTCATGTAAACCATAACAAAAGAATAGAAAGTGAGCAAGAAAAAATAGATTTAGAAAACTATTGTAAAGAAAATGATATTATATTTGAATATATTAAGATTACTAAATGGGGAGACGATAATTTTCATAATGAAGCAAGAAGTGTTAGATATAACTTCTTTGAAGAATTAGTTGAAAATTATGGAGCTAAATACTTAATGACAGCCCATCAAGGTGATGACTTAATAGAAACAATCTTAATGCGTATCGTAAGAGGTTCAACATTAAAAGGATATAGTGGATTTAGTAGAATAGTTGATAAAGGTAATTATAAAATAGTAAGACCATTAATAACTGTTACCAAAGATGAAATTAATAAATTTGATGAAAAAAATAATATTAAGTATGCAATAGATGAATCCAATAATGAAGATCACTACACAAGAAATAGATATAGACATACAGTACTACCATTCTTAAAGAATGAAGAACCTAATGTACATAAAAAATTCTTAAAGTTTAGTGAGACATTACTAGAGAATAGTAATTACATAGATACAGAAGCAAGAAAAGTATTTAATAAAGTATTCCAAAATGGAGCGCTAGAAGTAGATAAATTCATACAACTAGATCATGTAATTCAAACCAAAATAATTTACAATATACTAGAAAGAATATATGGTGATGATCTACTAATTATAGGAGATGCTCACGTAGAACTAATATTTGATTTAATTAAATCAAGTAAATCAAATAGCGTAGTTCACTTACCAAACAATGTTATAGTTATAAAATCATACAATGAACTTACTTTTAGTTTTGATGAAGATGAATACGATACTTATGAAATAGAAATAGAAAGAATAGTAAATCTACCAAATGGTAAAATAATAGAAAGAGTTGAAGACAGCAACGACACATCAAATTACACAATAAGAATAAATAGTAGTGAAGTTAAACTTCCATTATATGTAAGAAACAGAAGAGATGGAGATAAAATGGAAGTAAAAGGAATGAATGGTAGAAAGAAAATAAGTGATATATTCATCAATGAAAAAATTAAAATAAGTGAAAGAAACACATGGCCAGTAGTACTTGACTCAGAAGAAAACATAGTATGGCTACCAGGAATCAAAAAGTCAAAATTTGACAAAAAAAATACAGAAGAGTATGATATAATACTAAGATATTATTAGAAGAAAGGAAGAAAAAAATGAATATAAAAAAGAGTAAAAAAAATATGAATTTTATGCCATATTTAATACTATTAGTAGTAGTGTTTGGAACATATATATTCATAAATACAGCAGGAACTAAAATAAATAAATTAGATTATAATGAATTCACTTCAGAACTAAGTAATGGAAAAGTTACAGAATTAAACGTTACTCCAAAAAGTAGTTCAGGAGTATATATACTAACAGGTAAGTTAGAAGGATACAAAAAAGGAGAAACATTTACTGTTCAAGTCCCATATACAGATACAGTAATTTCTACAATATATGAAAGTGCTGAAAAATATAACTTAAAAGTTGAAACAAATACAAACCCAGAAAACAGTGTATGGCTATCAGTATTATTTAATATTGTACCAATTATTATATTTGGAGTATTCATCTATATGATGCTAATAAAGATGGGTAATAATGGTAAAGGAACATTTGATTTCTCTAAGAGTAGAGCTAAATTATCAGAAGATGGTGGAACTAAAACATTTAAGGATGTAGCTGGTCTTAAAGAAGAAAAAGAAGAAGTTCAAGAGTTAATAGACTTCTTAAAAAATCCTAAAAAATTCACTAAAATGGGAGCTAGAATTCCAAAAGGTGTATTATTAGTAGGTCCACCAGGAACAGGTAAAACATTACTAGCTAAAGCAGTAGCTGGAGAAGCAAAAGTACCATTCTTCTACATAAGTGGTTCAGACTTTGTAGAATTATTCGTAGGTGTAGGAGCATCTCGTGTAAGAGATATGTTCAAACAAGCTAAACAAACAGCACCATGTTTAATATTTATAGATGAAATAGATGCAGTAGGACGTGAAAGAGGAACTGGTTTAGGTGGAGGACATGATGAAAGAGAGCAAACACTTAACCAATTACTTTCAGAAATGGATGGTTTCAGTGAAAACGAAGGAATCATAATCATAGCTGCAACAAATAGACCAGATGTATTAGACCCAGCATTACTTCGTCCAGGAAGATTTGATAGACAAGTTACAGTTGGAAGACCAGATGTAAAAGAAAGAGAAGAAATACTAAAAGTACATGCTAAAAATAAAATACTTGCAAAAGAAGTTAAATTAAAACATATAGCTGAAAGAACTCCAGGATACTCAGGAGCAGACTTAGAAAACTTACTAAATGAAGCAGCACTTCTAGCAGTAAGAAGAAATAAAGAAGCAATCACTATGGATGAAATAGATGAAGCTAGTGATAGAGTATTAATGGGACCAGCTAAAACAAGCAGAAAAGTAACAGACTATGAAAAGAAAATAGTTTCATATCACGAAGCTGGACATGCAGTAAGTGGTATCGTACTTCCAAATGGAGAAGAAGTACATAAGATAACAATAATACCTCGTGGTATGGCTGGTGGATATACTCAAATGTTACCAAAAGAAGAAAGAACACTTGTATACACTAAAGACGAATTAGAAGAACAAATTATAACATTATTATCAGGTCGTGTTAGTGAAGAAATGTATTGTCATGAACAATCAACAGGAGCAAGTGATGACTTCAAGAGAGCTACTAAAATAGCAAGAAGTATGGTAACAGAATATGGTATGTCATCATTAGGACCAGTTCAATTAGAACATAGAAGTGAAAGTGTATTCTTAGGAAGAGATTACAATCAAACTAAAAATTTCTCAGATCAAGTTGCACACGAAATAGATCAAGAAGTAAGAAAAATTATAGATGAATGTTATGAAAAAGCTAAAGAAATACTAAGAACTCATAAAAAACTAGTAGACGTTTTAGCAGAAACATTAATGACAAAAGAAACACTAACTAAAGAAGAAATAGAAGATTTAGTAGAAGCAAATAGCGATATTAAAATCAAAAGAGAAGAAAAAATGTCTGATCTAATTGAAGAAGATATAAAAGAAGAAAAAGAAACTAAAGAAGAAACTGAAAACAACGAAGATACTAAATCAAAGAAAACAAAAACTTTAAAAAAAGAAACTGAAGAGTAGAAATACTCTTTTTCTTTTGGTATAATACCTAATCAAGCAAGAAGTCAAATAAACTAAAAAAACTAAAAATAATATATTGAAAGTGATATAATATAACAAGAAAAGAGGAGTATTATGATTTTATTTATTGATACACATACTGAATTAATAACAATTGCACTTAAAACAAAAGAAAATTTATTCATTAAAACAAAAGAAAGTGAATATAGTCATTCAATATATACAATGCCTATGATAGAAGAAATATTTAAAGAGAATAATTTAAATGTTAAAGATTTAGAAGAAATAGTAGTAGTAAATGGACCAGGAAGTTTCACAGGAATAAGAATAGGCCTTTCAATAGCAAAAACTATCGCATATGCACTAAATCTAAAGATACATACAATATCAAGTCTTAAAGCATACTTGATAAGTAGTGATATAAAAGAAGATAAAATGGCCGTTATAGAAGATAACAAAGGATACTATATATGTGCATTTGATAAAGATAATAACACAATTGTAGAAGAAACATACAAAGAAGAAAATCCATATAAATACACTGAAGTAGAACATAAACTAGACATTAATAAAATAATAGAATACGTAGATAAATTCGATAGTGAAAATCCACATCATATAAAAGCAAATTATATAAAGAAAATAGAGGTAGAAAAATAATGATAGAAAAAGAAATACTAAGCGATACAGATTCAGTTTATAATTACATGGATAATGATAAAGTACTTGGATACTTAGAAATAAGACTAGTAGATGGCGTTATAGATATAATGAATATATTTGTAAATGAAGAAAATAGAAAACAAGGAATAGCAACTTCTCTAATGGAAGAAATGTTTAATAAAGAAGACTACAGTAGAATAATGCTAGAAGTAAACGAACATAATGATGAAGCAATAAGACTATATAATAAACTTGGATTTAAAGAAATAAGTTTAAGAGATAGATACTACGGAGAAGATACAGCTATCATAATGGAAAAGGTGAAATAATGAAAGATGTATATATTTTAGCAGTAGAATCTTCTTGCGATGAAACAAGCGTAAGCATAATTAAAAATGGAAAAGAAGATATAGCTACAATAATTAATTCTCAAATAGATGTACATACTAAATATGGAGGAGTAGTTCCAGAAGTAGCAAGCCGTTTACATTTAGAAAATATTACTATGGTAATAGATGAATGTCTTGAAAAAGCTAATATGAAACTAGAAGATATGGATGCATTTGCTTGTACTTATGCTCCAGGCTTACTTGGTAGTCTTTTAGTAGGAGTAGAGGCAACTAAAGCTCTTTCATTCATATATAATAAGCCATTTATAGCAGTAAACCATATGATGGGACACATATATGCTAATATGATAGGAAACACTCTAGAATACCCTCTATTATCCCTTATAGTATCAGGTGGACATACTGACTTAATACTAATGGAAACAGAGGATTCATTTAAATACCTAGGACAAACACTAGATGATGCAATTGGTGAAGCATATGATAAAGTTGCAAGAATACTAGATCTTCCATATCCAGGCGGACCAAACGTAGAAAAATATGCCTTAGAAGGAAAACCTACATATAAAATGCCAAACATACTTAATGACGACTCATTTAACTTTAGTTTTAGTGGTATAAAAAGTCATTGTAATAACTTAGTTCATAACGAACATCAAAGAGGCAACGAAATCAATAAGCAAGATTTAGCTAGATCATTCCAAGACTGTGTAACAACACATTTAGTAGATAAAACTAAAAAGGCATTACTTAAATATAATTTAAAAACTTTATTAATTAGTGGAGGTGTTGCAAGCAATTCACATATTAGAACATCATTAAAAGAAATGTGTGATAGTATTGGAGTTACTATGCATATGCCAGAAAAAAAATACTGCACAGATAATGCAGCTATGATAGGAGCAGCAGCATACATTCTATATAAGAACAATAAATTTGCTCCATTAAGCACTAATGCTCAAAGTAATATACAACTTACTAACATAAAATAAAAACTCTTTTTAAAGAGTTTTATTTTTTCTTAAATACCAATAGTTTACTAAGTACATAGTTTAATACTGTCACAACTACTTGAACTACTAATTTCATAATCTTATCATTAAAATGAAGTAGTGTTACAAATACAAACATAATACCCATATCCATAAGAAGTGTCGCTATTCTAGAACCATAAAAACTAGCAGCCTCTTTTAATTTATCTTTTCTTTTACTCTTAAATACAAATATTCTATTAGCAAAATAAGCAAAAGTAACACAGCAAATCCATGAAATAATATTAGCAATTTGTAATTGAAAAGCATTTTCAGGATCTAAGAATGTAAATACACAAAAATAATATGTACCAAGACTAACAACAGTAGTTAATCCACCAACTATTAAGTAATTTATTATTTCTTCATACTTTTTATATAAATTCCAAACTTTATTTATAATTTTTTTCATATTATAAGAAATCCTCATCAAAACCTATACGTTCGCGAGCTATAAATATTGGTCTTCTCTTTGTTTCATTATATGTTTTACCTAAGTATTCACCAATAATTCCTAAGAATATTAATTGAATACCACCTAAGAATAACATAACACACATAAGTGATGCATATCCAGGAGTTTCAATACCAGTAGTGAATGTCTTAACAAGTATAACTATTAAATATATAAAAGCTATAAAACTAGTAAGAATACCAGTATATGTAGCAAATCTAAGTGGCTTAGTACTAAAACTAACTATGCCATCAAAAGCATAATTAAGTAGTTTAAGTTTATTCCATTTAGAAACACCAGCTTTTCTTTCTTTTACCTTATATGAATCATAGTATGTTCTAAATCCTACATAACTAAATATACCTTTAGAAAATCTATTTCTTTCACTCATTTCAAGTATAGCATCTACAACATTTCTTCTAAACATTCTAAAATCTGAAGCACCATCAACTATTTCCATATTTGAAAGTTTACCCATTAATTTATAGAACATTCTTTGAAGTCCTCTTTTTTCTTTTTGTTTTTGACACATACATACTGCATCATATTGATCATTTTCTCTTAAAAAATTATACATCTTTACAAGATAAGCAGGATCTTGTTGTAAATCACAATCTATTATACAAGTAAACTCTGCCTTAGAATGTAAAAATCCAGCATACATCGCAGCTTCTTTTCCAAAATTTTTAGAAAAACTAACAATTTTTACACATTCATCATCTTTTTTATGTAATTCTTTTAATCTTTGTAATGTTTTATCCTTTGAACCATCATCCACAAATATAAAATTATGTTTAATCCCCTTTAAAGCTTCATTAACTGCATCATAAAAATTAAAAATATTTTCTTCTTCATTATATGCAGGTACAATAATATCTAATTTCATTTAATCTTACTCCTAATATCCTAATTTTCCATCAAGACTTTCATCATCATTAATCCAATCTTGAACATCTATTTCTCTATATTTATTTTTACTATCTCTAACTATTACTTTTGTTATACCACTATTAATAACAACTCTTTTGCACATAGAACAGCTTGAAGAGTTTTCTACATACTCACCAGTTTTAGAATCTTTTCCTACCATAAATAATGTTGCACCAATCATATCTTTTCTAGGAGCAGATATTATAGCATTTTGTTCAGCGTGAACACTTCTACATAACTCATATCTTTCTCCACGAGGAATATTAAGTTTCTCACGAACGCAATAACCTAAGTCATCACAATTCTTTCTACCACGAGGAGCCCCATTATAACCTGTAGATATTATTTCATCATTCTTAACTATTACAGCCCCCCATTTTTTTCTAAGACAAGTAGCTCTTTCCAAAGTTGCTTCTGCAATATCTAAATAATAATTATTTTTATCTATTCTTTCCATACTAAAACCTCTATAAACATTTTACCATAAAATATCACAAAAAAATATATTTTAAATCAAACTTGTAATTTATTTACTGAATGATATAATTATTATAGTAAAGTTGGGAGTTAATATGAAAAATTATATAAAAAGGATACTAAAAAAATCTAAAAAAGAAATTATTATAGAAGCACTAGTATGTATCGTTCTAAGAGCTATACTTTTGTTAAACCCAATACTTTATAGTGAAGCGGTAAATTCAATATCAGCAACTTCCTATCAAAGAGCAATAAACATATTAATAATTTATATAATTTCAATAAGCATTTATAAACTATTTGAATACTTTAGACAATACACTTTCTATAATGTTTATAACAAAATATATAAAGAAAGCACTAATATAGGACTTCAATATACTAATGATAACTCAATATTTAGTTTATCAAGGTTTAGCGCTGGAGAATACTTAAATATAATGAGTACAGACATAGACATTATTTGTAGTTTTATAACAAATGGTATTTATAGAGTAATTCAAATACTAGAGTTTTCTGTAATTTATTATTACTTCTTTAGTGTAAATATTACGTTATTTTTAATAACAGTAGTATTTTCAATAGTAGTATTAATATTTATAATAATTTCGGGTAATAAAATACAAGCATATAATAAAGAAAGAAAAGAAAATTACGATAAGAAAACTAGTGCAGTAAATGATGTATTCTCTGGAATAAAAGAAATTAAAGGATTTAATCTTGGTAAAAACATAAATGGTAAAGTAAATACTGAAACAAATAAATATGTTCAATCAAATAAAAAATATACAGTTATATACTATGCAATAAATATTGTATCTGTTTATGTATTTGAAGTATTAAGATTAGCTGTATTCATTTATGGAGTTTATGAAATATCTAAAGGCAGAATGGAACTTGGAATACTTCTTGTAATATATAGTTATTATCAAAAAATAATAGATAATTTCTCATTAGTCTCAACTATGAATTTAGAATATAAAAACTTTAAGATGTCTCTTTTGAGAATGAATAAACTATTTGAATATGCTAAAGAGAATAAAGAAAATGATGTTACTATAGAAGATCCTAAAGGACTTATTGAATTCAATCATGTACTTTATGGATATAGACACGATCCAATGCTTAATGACTTTAGTATAGAAGTAAAACCAAATTCAATAACTGCTGTAACAGGTAAGACAGGAAGTGGAAAAACAGGTGTATTTGACTTACTTATGAAAATGAATAGACAAATACAAGGAAGCATAATGATAGATGGAATAGATATCTCTTCTATAAATGATACTAATTATTATAATTTAGTTTCAATCGCAAGAAAAAGTCCATTCTTCTTTAACTGCAGTATTAAAGATAATTTAACCATGCTTGGTAAAACAGAAGAAGAAATAGAAAACGTATGTAAACAAGTTGGAATTCATGAAACCATAATGAATCTTGAAAAAGGTTATGACACAGTAATAAAAAATGATACTAAACTTCTATCTTCATCACAAAAAAGATTGCTAGCTATCGCAAGAGTACTACTTAAAGATACAAAAATATTCTTATTTGATGAAATAATTGAAACTTTAGATAAAGAAAATAGAAATAAAATAATGAAAATACTAAAAGAAAAGAAAAAAAATCATACTATTATGATAATATCTAGAGATAAAAAAATATTAAAATCAGTTGATAACATTGTACTTATAGATAGCGGAATCTTACAAGCAACTGGCACCCACGAAGAATTAACAAAAACAAATGATTTATACAAAGAAATAAGTTAAATACCTTAATTGGTATTTTTTCTTTTATATGTTAATAAACTTTACTAGAGGAACTATGAAAACAAATATTAAAACAGGACTAAGTAGTAAAGAAGTAATAAATAGAAGAAATAAATATGGAAGTAATAAGTTAACTTCTAAAAGTAAAAATTCATTTATAAAATTAGTTTTTGAATCTTTAAGTGATCCAATTATTAAGATATTATTAATAGCACTAGCTATAAAAGTAATATTTCTATTTAAAGATTCAGACATTTATGAAACAGTAGGTATATTTATAGCTATCTTTTTAGCAACTATTATTTCAACATTATCAGAATATGGTAGTGAAAAAGCATTTGAAAAGTTAAATGAAGAAAATTCAATTATAAAAGTAAAAGTCTTAAGAAATTCAAAGAAAGAAACTATTAATATTGATGAGTTAGTAGTAGGGGACATAGTTTATCTTGAAAGTGGGGATAAAGTACCTGCTGACTCAATAATTATAAAAGGTGAACTTTATATAGATGAAAGTATTCTTACAGGAGAAACAAAGGAAAGATATGCAATTATTAATGATAATATTTATATGGGTTCAATCGTAACTGACAAGACTGCTACAATAGAAGTAACTAATGTAGGAGACAAAACTTTTTATGGAAAGATAGCTAACGATATTCAAGAAAAATCAGTAGAAAGTCCATTGAAATCGAGACTTAGAGTTTTAGCTGGACAAATAAGCAAACTAGGTTATACAGCTGCATTTTTAATACTTATTTCATATATGTTTAATGCAGTAGTAGTGTCAAATAACTTTAATTTAACTAAAATACTAGAATTTAAAGATTTCTCATCTCATCTTCTTTATGCTTTAACATTAAGTGTTGCAGTAGTAGTAATGGCAGTACCAGAAGGCTTACCAATGATGATAACATTAGTACTTTCTTCAAATATGAAAAGACTTCTTAAAAGAAATGTGCTTGTAAGAAAACTAGTCGGAATAGAAACAGCTGGTTCACTAAACATTTTATTCACAGATAAAACTGGTACATTAACAGAAGGAAAACTAAGCGTAGAGTTATTCACAGATGCAGAACTTATTGAATATAAAAACATTAACAAACTATCAACAATTAAATATGAGTTACTATATCAATCACTCGTATACAACAACAGTTCATTTTTAAATAACGGAGTACCAGAAGGAGGAAATACAACAGATAGGGCACTTCTTTCGTATGTTGGAAGAGATGACAAAACCGAATATAAGATTATTAACAAAGAAGAATTTAATTCAAAATTAAAATATTCAACAGTAGAAACTAATTACAAAGGAAACACAATATTTATAAAAGGAGCATATGAAAAAATACTAGAGAAGTGTACCAAATACCAAAAAAATGATGGTACAGTAAGAGTTCTTATTAACAAAGAAAAACTTACTAACTATGTAAATGCCAAAACTAATGAAGGTATTCGAGCATTAGCTCTAGCATATAAAGAAAAAAATTCTGATTCATATATACTTCTAGGTTTTATATTTTTAAAAGATAATATTAGAAAAGAAGCATATGGAGGAATTAAAAAGATAAAAAATGCAGGAGTACAAGTAGTAATGGTAACTGGAGATGCAAAGAACACAGCTGTATCAATAGCCAAAGAATTAAAAATTATAACAAAATCTACTGACAAAGTATTAACAAGCGATGAATTTAATAACATGAGTGATGAAGAAATAAAAGGAATACTTCCTAATTTAAGAGTATTAAGTCGTAGTCTCCCACAAGATAAAAATAGACTTGTAAAACTTGCTCAAGAATTAAATTTAATAGTCGGTATGACAGGAGATGGTATAAATGATGCTCCTGCACTTAAAAGAGCAGATGTAGGTTTTAGCATGGGAAGTGGCACTGAAATTGCAAAAGAGACAAGTGACATTGTAATAATTGATAACAATATTCTATCTATTTCAGTAGCAATTCTTTATGGAAGAACAATATTTAAAAGCATAAGAAAATTCATAATATTTCAACTAAGCGTTAACATATGCGCAGTACTTCTAAGTATAATAGGTCCATTCATAGGAATTTTATCTCCAATAACAATAATACAAATGCTATGGATAAACATGGTAATGGACACTCTAGCAGGACTAGCATTCTCATATGAACCAGCACTTGATGAATATATGGAAGAACCACCAAAAAAGAGAAATGAAAAAATAATTAATAAATACATGACAAATCAAATAACATTAAATGGCATTTATTCAACAATGATATGCATATGGTTTTTAAAATCAAAATTCATAAGTTCAATCTATAGAATAGACCCATCTAATAAATATTTATTAACTGCATTCTTTGGTTTATTTATATTTATAGCAATCTTTAATTCATTTAATGCAAGAACTTATAGACTAAATATATTATCAAATATACTTAAAAATAAAGTTTTTATAGCTATTATAGCATTCATAGCAATAGTACAAATAATACTAATTTATTATGGTGGAGAGGTATTTAGAACAACAGGTCTTACAATATATGAATTTGAAATAATGATTATATTAGCATTCTCAATAATACCATTCGATATAATTAGAAAAATAATCTTAAAGAAAAATAAAATAACTAGGAATATCTAGTTATTTCTTTTTAGTAAGTCTTGCTTCTCTTTCAAATTCACCTTTCATAAGTGAGAGTTCTACACTTCTTTGATTAAAAGATTCAACAAGTTCTTTAAATTCCTCTTCATCAAAATCACATTCCATATTTTTAAAATAAAATTGATGAAATAAGTATTGATTATAAAAATCAGGATATCTTCTTAAAGGATCACTAGAATGACTATAATATGGATATCCAAGTCCAGCATGCTTAGATGGAACAGTAGAATATACACTCTCTAAATATATATTATCAAGAATTTTCTTAGTATAATCATCGACATACATGCCTAATTCTTGCACGATACTAGAAATATATTCATCATCTTGCTTTCTATAGATAAAAGGAATTTTTTCCTCATTAGCAATTTTAGCCATTAATAAACTATATAAGCTCATAAATTCACGAACTATAACATCACTTTTAAGTTTTTTAAATCTTTCAATTTTTTTACTTCTTTCTTTCTTTTGCCAATATGCTTCCTTACTATGATTTCTACTTTCAAGAGCCTTAGCTATCATAAATAGTTCATTAATTCTTCTTTCAAAACCATTAGTATACAAATGATCTAAAATATTTTCAGTTTGAATATAAGTTAGATTTTGACTAACAATTATAGTATTATTTTTAATATAGTAATCTAAAATTTCTCCAGAATCATTTAAAACAACATACAAAGTAATTGAATTTCTGTTTTTTCCTTCATTAAGTGAAAGAGCATTTTCTACTTTACTAGGAAACATTCTAGTTCTAGTACCTCTCATATATAAACATTTATAATTGTTTCTAGCATTAACGTCTAAATCGCTATTTTTAGGAATAGCACTACCAGCATCAGCAACATAAATACCAACTATAAACTTATTTCCATCTTTTGTAATACTTAAACCATCATCTCTTAAAAATGTACTATTACCATCAATAGTAATTATTTTTTCATCTTCAACAACACCATTAGTTTTAATTATTGGACCATTAGGTAAATTAGTAATAATTCCATACTTTTCAAGTATTTCATCAGTTGTTAGACCTCTCTTAACACCATTAATAATTAAATAGATTTCATAAGTAAACAAATTTTTTTTACTAGTAGAATTATGTAAGAATCTTAAATACCTATCTTTATTAATTTTAGAAGTATAAAGTAATTTAAGTAGTGTAATGTAATAGTAGATATCTCTACTTTCTATCTCTAAAGATTTCATTGCCTTGAAAAATACATAATCAAATAATTCGTTATTTTTAGTAATAAGAGATTCTTTATTTATGTTTAAAAACTTCTTAATTATATCAACATCTTCACGTTTATCAATTAGTGTAATAATAAGTTTAACTAAAGCATCAGCATCAACATTTTTATCAAGTACAATTTCATCTAATTGATTTGCTGAATCTAAAAGTATAGAATTACTATTTTCTTTAAGAATTGCTAAAATAGGTTCCCTTAGTTTTTTTATTCTTTTTCTATTTATATCAACTTCTTCTCTATTGAAATTAATCTTATCACAAAGAATACAAAATAAATCTATTCCGTTTTTAATAATATTTGTATGATAATCATCATTACTAAAAGAATTAATATTAGTTAACAAAGCTCTATACACATCACGTAACATCTGACGTGTACTATATTCACAATCTTCTAAATAAAGTTTAATAGCTTCATCAGTAAAATTGCCATAAAGAATAAAATTAAATATTCTTGGGTCAGAACTCATAGTTAACTCACTTTCTAAAATAATAATAACACATTATTTAAAAAAATAACAAGGTTTTTAATCTATATGATATAATTTAATTAGGAGTGATAAAATGTATAAATTAAAAAAGACTATATTATATGTATTAACATTAGTTTTTATGATATTATCTTTTATAGAACTAATTAAATATTTTAAAGTAGATACAACCCTATATGGTGTTATTTATTTATCTATTAATCTTATTATATTATTTTTACTAATACCTGTTACATATAATTATAAAAGAAATTATTCAAGTGCTAGAATTAGTAAACTAATACTTATAATAATCATAGGAATCTTTAATTCTTATATACTTAATAAAATCATCATAAATAACATGAGTTATATAGATAGTTCAATAACATACATTTCGTCTATTAAGATCATAAAAAATATTTTAAAGGGAATTATATATGGAATTTTAGCAATATTTACATTTTTTGAGGCAAAATTAAACAAAAAGATACCTAAAATGATAAGCAATATCAAAAAAAGTTGATTTTTTATATAAGTTGTGTTATAATATGAACCGAAAAGTTGATAAGGTAAATATGATAGATATCGACAAATATTGACAAAAATGCAAGTTTGTGGTATAATACAAGACATATTTACAAAGGGGGTAAATAATATGAAAAAAAATGTAGTAAAAGCAATTGAAACAGCTAGATATAACAGTGCAAAAAAATCAAATCAATTAGTTAGTGAATATGAGCTAATTAAGAAAATGGAACCTGAAAATATTGAAGCACAAAATGCTAAAGCTAAAGAAGCACAAGAAGCATACAAAAAATATATGGCTGCAGATAAAGAATTAAAGTCATATAAAGAATTAAATGCTGAATTAGAAGAAATGTATAAAGCATCATTAGCTTTAGAAGAAGGTTCAGACGAAGAAAAAGAAGCTTCAAAAAAATTCATGAAAGCAGTATCAAACTTCAACAAATTTGAAAGTTCATTAATTGAAAAATATAATGTTCCTGTTGAAGAAGAAAAGAAAGAACAAGAAGTTGAACCAACTGTAGTTGAAGAAGAAACTGAAGAATATGAAAACAAAGAAAATAAAAAAGGTGGAAAAGCTAAAAAGGTTATCGCTGGAGTGTTAGCATTAGCAGCAGCAGCTGGACTTGGATATGGTCTTAGAGGATGTTCAGCTAAAACACAAGATGGTGATATCGCAATAGTCGACACTGATACTGATATAGATGAAGAATTAACTGGTAAATATGGACAATTCAAAGATGTAACAAATGATGAACAAGTAAATGCAAGAGCAAATTACTTATACAATACATATTTTGAACAATTTAGAAGTAAATTAACACCAACTGAACAAGAAATGATTACTCCAGAAAAAATTGCTAACATTATTAGAGTAGCAAATGGAGAACTTCCATTAGATGCAGATGGTAATAAATACTTCGATGCTAACTTAACAGATGATTATATTCAAGCATTAACAAAAATAACTGCTGATCTTCCATCATCACCATCACTTGATAAAATATATAATGTACCAACTCACTTATTTGCAGTAGATGGTAGTGATTTATCAAACTTCATGATGAAATATGATGAGGATTATGAAAACGTAGCTGATGCTAGAAATAATCGTGATGGAGAAAAAGCTCAAGCAGCAATTGCTTCATTAGGACAAAAGTTATGGTATGAATGGTCACTTCAAGGAATGAACTATGAAATAGATGGTCAAATGACTGATTATAAAAGTCCATTCGATTTACCTGCAAAAGAAAGAGCATTAGCATTAAATGCATCAGTTGCAAAATATGGACCATATGTATTTGAATATAACTTAAATGCAATGCAACCTGTATGTATAGATGCTTGTGTTGACTATTATACAAAAACAATGAAAAAATTAACTGTAAATGAAATCTTCGTTGGAGTAACTAGTGGTGAATATGATACAGTTATTGCAAAAGCAGCTGGAATCGAAGTTGATAAAGAACCAGATTCAATAGCTTTTGATCAAGACTTAAGAGATGAACTTGAATTTAAATATAAAGAACTTAAACAAATGACATTGAAATAATTAAAGGGGGAAATGAATTATGTATAGTAATGAAAGAGGTTCTAGATTTAGTATACTTGATATAGTTGTAAAATTAATATTCGCAGCATTGTTTATCTTTATATTAGTTTGGTTATTCCAAAAGAATGTTCCAAATATGGCTCCATTCTACAGCAATGTGTTTAGAGAAAATATTAAATATATGCAAGAAGGTGGAGAAAGTTATTTTACAGATGACAAGTTACCTAAAGAAATAGGACAATCAAATAAAATATCACTTGCAGATATGTTTGATAAAAAATTAGTTTTACCTTTCGTAGATGAAGATGGTAATTCTTGTAATCAATATGATTCATATGTAAGTGTTACAAAAACTGACAATGGTTATGAATTAAAAACAAACCTAGTATGTAATAAAGAAAGTAATTATACAATTAAAATTCTAGGATGTCATAATTATTGTAAAGATGCTTTATGTAGTAAAACTTGTAGTGTAGAACAAATAACAGAATATAAATATAAAAAATTAAGCAATGTTACTACTTATAAATGTCCAAGTGGATATAAAAAAGATGGTAAATATTGTGTTAAGAGTAACTTAATTGACTCTAAAGCAGCAACTAAAACAAATACAACAACTAAAGTAGACGTTATTGATGCTAAAAAAGTATACGATAATGGTACTAAAAAACAAGTAGATGTAATTAAAACTAAAAATTATGCATCTTATGAAAGAGTATATATAGATCCAATTAAAGTTGTATCTGTAGGTACTACAACAAGAACTAAAGTTTATGTAAATCCAATTAAATCAACAACAAGTGGAAGTACATCAACTACTAAAGAAGCATATAGTTGTCAAAAAACAAAAACTGTAAGAGAATCTTACAATTGTACAAAATATAAAACAGATAAACAATGTACAACTAAATACAAAAAAGAAGCATATAGTTGTAACTGTTCTACAAAATATGTAGGTGGTGTATATAAAACATCATGTAATACATGTTATAAATCAGTTCCTTATCAATCTTGTAGTGATGTAAATAAAGCATATACTGATACATGTTATAGAGATGTAACAAAAACATATACTGATACATGTTATAGAAATAAAACTACAACAACTCCAGGTTCAACAACTTATAGTTGTCCATCATATGCTGAAGGAAGCGAAGGTTCTGGATCAAACTTAAAATGTTATTACTACCAAGAGACATCAACTGCTGGAAGTGTAAGTTATAAGTGTCCATCTAAAGCAGACGGAAGCACAGGATCAGGATCAAACTTAAAATGTTACTACTTAGAAAAAGTTTCAAATGGTTACTCATATAAGTGCCCATCTAAAGCAAATTATTCAACTGGATCAGGAGCAAACTTAAAATGTTATATAGTTAAAAATGGTTCTTATCATTATGAATGTACTGAAAAAGGATACAAACTTGATGGTAAATATTGTAAGAAAACTATAACTGAAACATCTACAACTAAGAAATGTGACAGTGGATATAAACTTGAAGGAAATAAATGTAATAAATACTCTACTACTAAAATAAATGCAACAAAGACAACATCTAAGAAAACAATATATAAATGGAGTAAGAGTGAAAACTTATCTGGATGGACAAAAACTGGAGAAACAAGAACAACTCAAGGCGAAGAAAAATGTGAATAATTAGAGAAATATTAGAGAATATTTCTCTTTTTTCTTGTAATTTTCACTAAAAAAAGATAAACTTAATATGGAGGTAAACGTATGGCAACAGCTAAAAATAATAAAAAAGGAAAAAAGATAAATGACACTGCTAAAAAGACAACAAAAGTTCCAACAAACAATACTAAAAAGACAACAAATAACAAGCAACAAAAAGTAGTAAAAGAACAAAAAGTAGTAAAAGAACAAAAAGAAGAAAAAGTTGCAGTAGCAGTTAAAGAAGTGGTTAAGCCAGTTAAGAAAAATAAAGATTTAGGATGGTTATGGATTCTTTTAGGAATTGTATTACCACCAGTGGGAATAATCTTATACTTTGTATGGAAGAACAAAAGAAAACAAGATGCATTAAAAGCAGGAAAAGCTGGACTTACTGCATTATGTATTTGGTTATTTATAGGTATGTCATTTATTCTAACTGATAAAGGAGATAATAATGCGCAAAATGACAGTACTGAATTAAAAACAGTAGATGTTAAATTAGCATCTGATACTATAAAAAATTGGTATAATGATTTAAATAGTGGAGCAGGAGTAGTAACAGTAATCGCAAGTTCTACTTGTCCTCATTGTAAGAATTATAAACCAGTAATTACAGAAGTATGTGAAAAAGAAAATATTAAATTATATTTCTTTGAATCAGATGAACTATCAGAAGATGATTATACAATATTAACAAATTCTATTAATCTTAAAAACTATGAAGGATATGTACCTTATACATTTATAGTAAAAGATAGAAACTTCGTATTAGATCATACAGGAGAACAAGATGAAACATCTGCAAGAGATATGCTTAAAGAAGCAGGATTATTAGAAGAATAGAAAAGTAAATAAAAACTAGGAAACTAGTTTTTTTTCTTTCTATATAGTATAATTTTATTAGGGTGAAGTAAATGAAAAAAAGTTTATTCTTAATAATTATAATAAGCTTAATAGTAATATTTACTAAGTATTATATATCTAACTATAAAATTGAATACAAGGTAAATGATTATGAAGTAAAAACAATATATAAAAATTCGAGATTTTATTTTGAAATAAAAAAAGACATAACTTATAACTTCGATATATATGAAAAAAGAAAACTATCAAAAACTGAAATATATAAAATAGAAGAGTTAGAATTAACTAATTATTCTTGTATTATACCTTATATAGAAAATATAGATACTTATCCATTATGTTACGATAAAGAAAATAAAGAATATATTGATTATAACTTAATAGATGATAAACTAATTAGTGAATACCAAATTAAGTCAAATATAGATTCTAAACCTGATAAAGACTTTGTCTACTATAATTTACTTAAGAATAATGAGTATATGGCTCTATGGACCTATAAAGGCTATATTATAATGAATGGAGATTCATACAAAAATATAAATATATTTAAAAAAGATAGATATGATAATTCAATATCATACATGATTAAAAATACAATATATATGCCAAACTATGACGAAGAACATGAATATTCATCATTAGTAACATTTAATATAGAAACTCAAAAAATTGATTATATAAATCTAGACAAAAAAATAGACTTTGATTCATATATAGTCGGAGATATAAAAAATAAACTATATATATTTGATAATAAAAATAGTATTTTATATGAACTAAATCTAAAGAAAAACAAATTAGAAATATTTTCTAATAATGAAAAAGGATTTGTTAAATATGAAAATGGAGAATGGGTTAACTGTAGTAAAACAGAATATAAAATAGATAAAATAAAATATAATCAAAACAATAATTCTAATTACATATATACTATCAATGAAAATGCATTATATAAACAAATCAATGAAAACAAATCAATAAATACTAAAATCTCTAATAATATTACTAATATAATATTTGAATCTAAAAATGATATATACTATATATATGAAGATAATCTATATCTTTATAATCCACTAAAAGGAAATAATAAAGTATTCTACAACTATGAACTTAACTTTAATAAAGATAATACCATTTTTACATATATTAAATAACACTTAAAAGATATAAACATATAATACTTTAGGTGATTATATGTTAAATAATAATACTAAGGAATTAGAAAGTCCATTCTATACTTTATATGAAATTAAAAAAGGAGATTCAATATATAAAATATCAAAAGAATTTAACGTTAATACAAAATTATTAGCTGAACTAAATGGACTTAATTTAGATGAATATATATATCCTGGACAAACATTATTAATACCAAAAAAGGATGTAAGTTATTATATAACTAAAGATGGAGATACACTATATAATGTAAGTAATATATTTGGGGTAAAAGAAGGAGATATAGTTGATAATAATAAAACAATATACTTACTACCAGGACAAATGATTTACTATAAAAAAAAGACTAAATACTAGTCTTTTTTTATATATCGTGATATACTTTTTATAATAGGAGTTGGGTAACGTGATCATAAAAAAACCTTATGCTTTTTTAATTAAAAAGTTTAGATGGATACACGGTATTCTTTTTGTTATGCTTGCATACTTAGGTGTACGTTCTGTAGGAATATATACTTTTTTTAGCGATTACGCTACAAATCATACATACACATTATCATCGACATTAGCATCGGATTATATAGATATAATGCTATTTACAGTCACCATCCTAGCAATACTATTTAGTGCATTAATATATTTTATTCTATCGATGAAGAATAAAGATAGAAAAACATATATGTGGTTATGCTTATATTATTTATTGCTGTTTGCATACTTTATATATATATTTAGTGTATTTCATGGCTTAGAACAAACTGGATTAAAATTTGATTCTATAAGAGCTATAAGAGATATAAGTGCGATAGTTCTTCTTCCACAAATAGCATTCTTATTTATAATTTTAGGAAGAACACTAGGATTTAATGTAAAACAATTTGATTTTAAAAAAGATTTAGAAGAATTACAAATAGATACATCAGACTATGAAGAAGTAGAAGTAGTCTTTGGAAAAAACAACTATAAAACTGCAAGATTTATAAGAAAATTCTTTAGATTAACAAAATACTTTATATTGGAAAACAAATTTTTTGTAACAATATGTGCCTCTATAATAGTATTAATAACTTCATTAGTAGTATTCATAAATTTAAAAGTATATAACGTTGACTATAATGAAAATGAAGAAATAATTGCTAATAATCTTTCATATAAAATAACTAATTCATATATAATTACTAAAGATCTAAGTGGAAATACATTATCTAAAGATAAATCGTATGTAGTTGTGAAATTAACTGTTACTAATAAAACTACATGGAGTTCAAACTTAGTAAGAGAGTCATATCGATTAGAAGATGATAACGATTTATTAATACCAACTTTTGGATTAGAAAACCAACTTAGTGATTTAGGAAAATCATATTCACCAATGGAAATAAAATCAGGTGTTACTGAAACATTAATAGTAGCATTTGAAGTGCCATCAGAAAATGTTAAGAAAGAATATATATTTAAAATAAAAAATTATAACGATGGACAATTTGGTAATATAGAAAGCAAATATAAAGATATAATTATAAAACCAAAAGATATAGATAGTAAAGAAACAGAAATAGGAAAATACTATTTACCTATAGAAGTAAACTTTAATAAAAGTATTTTAGGAGAAACTAGTACAACAATAACAGAGTATGAAATTGATAAATCTTTTAAAGAAACATATGACTATTGTATAAAAGATAATTGTAGTAAAAATACCAATATTATAAAACCAAGTACAGTAGGTAAAGGTGAAGTAGGTGTATTAAGACTAAAAGCAAGAACTACAATTGATGATAATATTTATATAAAAAAGTATATTAATGATATCGCAGATTTAATAACTAACTTTGGAAAATTAGAATATAGAGTATATGGTAAATACAAATCAACAAGTATTTCAAAAATAAGTAATAAATTATCAAATAGTGAATATACTTATCTAGAAGTACCATTAGAATTAGAAGAAGCTAATAAAATTGAAATAATTTTAACAATTCGAGGCTTAAAATACACATTTGTGTTGAAATAGCGCATATAATTTGCTATAATTATATGCAGTGGAGCCATAGCCAAGTGGTAAGGCACAGGTCTGCAACACCTCCATCGTCGGTTCAAATCCGACTGGCTCCTCCAAGAAAAAATAAGTATCATTTATTGATACTTTTTTAATTGCCTTAATATATATTTTTAGATATACTATACATAGAATAGAGGTACATATGAAAAAGAAATTAATATATATTTTAATAACATTAATTATTTTAGTAGGATTAATCTCATTAACTGTTATCTTAATTAATAAAAAATCAAATTCATTAGTAAACGCAATAATGGAAAAAAACAATACTAAGTCAAATAATTATAAAAGAGTTAAATCTTTAAAAGTATTAAATGAGAATAGCAATTTTAAAAATTATGTCTTTACAAGTAACAACTCAATATATATATTTAATCCTGATGAATTAGATAATGGAAACTTTATATATGAAAAGATATATGATGCACCAAAAGATATTGAAATAATGAATCTATTACCAGGAGAAGGTACTGATATTAAATTTATTGATACGAACGATAACCTTTATATTCTAGAAAATGAAAATTCAAATGATAATGATAAAATTAACTATGATACTTATAAAAATGCTAAATATAAATTAAGTAATTATAAACAAAAGTATTCTACAAATTATTTAGGAAAAGAAACAAACTATGATTTTATGTCAGAATATGTATATTCTAGTAATAACGTAATTTATAGAAAACTGTATAATGAAAATGAAAAATATCCAACTAGTGAAGAAGTAAAGGGAAACTATAAAGGAGAAAAAGTATTAAGAATATATAACGAAAGAATAGTAAAAACAAATAAATCATTTTATGAAATTATGACTTATTATGATAGCGATACTAAAAAAGATGAAACAATACTAGTAAAAATTAAATTATTAACAGAACACTATGATGAAATTCTAACATTTACATATAAATATGTAATATTAAAAAACTATACTATAATACCAATAAATGATGTTATGAAAAACAAACCTGGATTCTATATAAGTAATTACTTTTTAAGCAGTTTTAAAAATATGAAAGAAGTAAGATACGAAGAATAATATGTAAAGAGTTACTTATGTAATTCTTTTTTAATAAAGAAAATGATAAAATTAAAATGGTGAATAATATGAAAATAGCAGTATTCTCAGATATACATGGAAATTATCAAGCATTAGAATCAATCATAAAAGATATAAAAGGCAAACGAATAGATAAAATAATATTTTTAGGAGACGCTATATCTTTAGGACCAGATTCAAATAAATGTTTAGATTTACTTTTTAAAGAAAATGCTACATTTATACTAGGTAATCATGAACTATATTCAACTGAAGGTGTTTCAATAGATCCCGATAGTAATATAAACAAGAAAAAACATAACTTATGGGTAACTACAACATTATCAAAAGAAAATCTTAATAAATTAAAAGAAAAAAAGCTTATTTATAAACTTTCTATTAACAATAAAAAATATACTTTTTTTCATTTCTTATTAGATGAAAAAAACAAATATCCATTTAAACATCTAAGTATTTTTAGAAATGATGAATATAAAAAAGAAATGGATAAAATAGATAGTGATTACGTTTTTTATGGACATGAACATACTGGTAGAATAGACTTTATAAATGGAAAATCTTTTTATGGAATAGGAAGTAGTGGATGTAGGAAAGATAACACAACATATTACTATATAATAGATACTAAAAAAGATAAAATAAAAAAGATACCATTAAAGTATAATAGAAAAAAGTTTTTACAAAGTATCAATAGTATAGATTTTCCAAATAAAGAACATATTAAAGAAGTATTTTTTGGCATACAAAAGGAGGATTAATGATCCTCCTTTAATTATCTATTTTAATAGTTATATCACTTGTAGGATAACTACAACATGGATGTATATAATTAAACTTAATATCAGCTTTACGTCTATGTTCCATTCCTTCTTTAACACGAATTGTACCCCAAAGAAGTAGACTTCTACAGTAACCACATTCTCCACATCTACATTTACTTCTAACTCTTACATTACTAAGTTCAAGTGCAGACAAGATTGTTTGATTTTCAAAGCAAGTAACATTATATTCTTCGTTATTAGAAAATACTTTAATATTATATTGCTTAGGTAACTCTTCAGTGACATTATTATCTTTAACTTCAATATTTTCTTCAACAGTCTCTTCTTCACTTTCATCATCTTTTTTAGATTTTCTTTTCTTTTTAGGCTTTTCATCAACTATATCTACAATAGTAGGAGCTTCAATAGAATCAGCAATATTTTCTTCAATAATTGGACTACTTTCAAATCTTAAATCCTTAATACCAAGATTTAAAACAGATAATTCATTTTTAATTTCATCATAAAATTCTAAACTACCACAAGCAAACACAGTGAATTTCGCAGTTACAAAACTTTTAATCATACCAACAGTAATTCTATTTTTAGCATTTTCTTTATTAATAAATATAACTTTAATATTATCATTAGTATTTGCTAATCTATTAAGTTCATCTTTATAAATAAATTCATTTTCACTATTAACTTCATAAAATATAGTTATATCTTTATCAAGAGATTTATCTTCTATACTTTTAGCAATAGAAAGTAAAGGGCTTATTCCATAACCACGAGCTATACCAACTAATTGCTTTTTATCTCTTATAGTAGAAGGAAAGAAGTTACCTGATGGACTTAAAGATTCAACTGTATCACCTATATCAAGCTTATCTAACATATAATTAGAAACAACACCATTATTAACTCTACTAACACTTATTCTATAAACATTATTTATAGCATCATTAGGAGAACTAGACAAAGAATAGGCACGACTTACAAATTTATTATCAAATTGAAATAAAAGAGTAATATATTGTCCAGGTCTAAAAGTAGCAAGACTACCACCATCTGCATTACAAAAATAGAATATCTTAATATTTGGATTAACCTCGATGATATTTTTAATCATTAATGTTTGATGAGAAGGGTGTATACTTTTAGCAATTCTATCTACTATATATTCATTATTTATAGGACTTGTAGATGTTCTATTTATTATTTTTTCTCTATTTTCTTTTAGATTTTTAAAATTCTTTATATCTTTATTAGGAAAAGATGATATTTTTATTGGTTTCATGCTTCACCTTCCTTTTCAATATCTTTAAGTGTCATATTAGAAATCTCATAACCATTTTGATATGTAGAGTCATATCCATGTCCATAGTATGAGTATGAACCACATAGTCTAAGTCCATTTATTAAATAGTCTTCATTCTTATTAGTTATTCTAGAAATTACTGAATCAAAATTATTAAGCATATAACCATAAATACAGCCATCAGGAGAGCTATTATATTTAGAATATGTAATTGGTGTAGAAATTTCTAATTCTTCAATATAGTCCTTAATATTAATTCCTAAAGAAGTTTCAAATCTATTTATTAACTTACTAGCAATTTTCTCTTTAAAACTATAATAATTTTCTTCATTTAATACTTTATCAAAAGGATTATCATAATATAAAGCAGTTATTGTTATTATAGAAGTACCTTCCTCTGAAGCATCATTAATTGCATTATTTAAACAAGTAACAATTATGGTATCAGAATCCAATGATTTCATATTTTCAAACTCAATATTACTATCTAAACTATTATATATAAGATATTGATAATTCTTAAGACCAAGTTCACTTATACTCTTATCAAGTCCTAAATATATAGTAAATGCTGTAGCACCTAACTTCCTACTATTAGTAAGTTTTAATGCATTAACAGGAACAGTATCTATCATAGTTCCAAAGACATTCATAGGACTACTATTAACTACAACATGTTTGCTTTTATAGATATTACCTTTCTTAGTAGTGACACCACTTACTTTATTATTATCTATTAATATTTTATTAACACTCTCATTATAATAAATCTTACCACCATATCCAATTATCTTTTTTTCTATAGCATTAGATATCTCCTGACTTCTATTTTTAGGAATATATCCTTTCTTAGTAATATATTGATAGAAGAAATAAACATAGTGAGCAAAATTCATATTTATAGAGGATACACCAAAATATATCCAGTATGACTTTATAATATCTTCAACTACTTTAGGAAGTTTAAGTTTTTTAAATACTTCATCCATTGTATACGTAGATACATTTAAAAAGTTAGGGTAGTTCTTTTTAAGAAATTCCATATCATAATTATTATTTTTTATATAGTTAAAGCCATTATATACTTCTTTAGCAAGTTCGAAGAATTCTGATATTTTGTCTTTGCACCCAGGTTCAATCTCTTCCATCTTTTTAATAAATTCATCTACTCCAAAAGGTATAACATATTCACATCTAGGATTATCAGTTTTAATTATTTTATATGCTTCAGGAATTTCTACCCATTCAATCTTTTCATTTAAATCAAATTTATTAAATAGACTTCTTATATCTCCTTCATCACTTTCACTACCAAAATTATTAAGTTCTCTTAAAGAAGCTTCAAATTCAAATCTACCACGAACAAAACTAGTAGCAAGACCACCTGGAGTACTATTAGATTCTAAAACTAAAACACTCTTGCCATTAGAAGCAATATTTAAAGCAGCCATCAAACCACCATTACCAGCACCAACTACTATAACATCATATTCTTCGCCCATTTTAAACTCCTTATTATAATATAATTGTAGCAAATTATTAAAAATAAATAAATAAAAAACTAACTATTTGTTAGTTCTTACATTCTTCATCATTACACTTTTCATTAAAGTATTCTACTTCTAAAGTAACATGACTTATTTTATCTTCTTTAAGTTTGTTCTTAATATTATTTTTAGTATTTATTATATCTTGTTCACTAAGTACTTTATTTAAATGAATATGAGCAGTCATATAGTTATTAATTCCATCCATAGACCATATATGTATATGATGAACATTATCTATATTTTCATTATCTTCAATATCTTTTTTTATAGTATCTATTTTTACATTTTTAGGTACTTTCTCCATAAATATATTATAGATGTTTTTCATATACTTATATACTTGATATAATATATAAACTGCAATTAATAATGATAAAATTGGATCTATAATAATTAAATTCCATACTTTTATACATATACTACCAATAAGTAAGAATAGCCAAATAACAGTATCTTCTATTAAATGAGTATTTATCTTTTTATCTTTGTCTTTGCTTCTCATAACTTTAATAGTTGCGTATAAGTTAATAAGAAGTCCAAATATACCAAATATTATCATAGCATCATAATTAACATCTTGTGGCTTCATTAGTCTTGGTACAACATTATAAATAATAACAACACTACCTACTAATAAAATAAATGAAGCAATCAATGATCCAAGCAAAGTATATCTTAAATATCCATAAGAATATTCTTTATTAGGAAGTTTTTTACTTTTCTTTTCAAAAAAATATGTAATACCAATAGTAATAGAATCGCCTAAATTATGAAGCGAATCAGATACAATAGAAATACTGTTAGTAAGTACACCACCTATAGCCTCTATAATAGAAAATACTAAATTTAACAAGAAAGCAATTTTAATATTTTCAGGAGTTTTATTAATGATATCAACTTTTTCATTAACTTTTTCTTCTATTTTTTCTTGCACCTCTTCAATATCATTTTTAATATTCTTTTTCATACTTACACCTCTAAGATATTATAACATACTTAAATTATATAGTATATAAATAATATTGAACGAACACCTTATTTTTAGTATAATTATAGTGGTGATTTAAATGAAATTATTAACTGAAATTCTTAATATATCAGAAACAAGTTATGAAGTAGAATTGGCAATATTATTATTAGTTATGCTTCTAATAGTATTAGCAATTATATGTTTAACTATAATAAAGAAAGCAAAAGATAAATAAATATGAAAAACAAAAAAATAGTAATACATTTGTGGTGGATATTTTATGTAATATTTTTAGAGTTTGTTTATAGAGGCTTTATAATTGGAAAATTAATATCAATTAATACTTTAATAGTTATATTGTTTAGTATTCCTTTTATAGTTATTTTTAGTACTATAACAACTCTTTTTAATGAAAAAATAAATAGAGTTTTAAATATTATTTTAACTTCAGTTTTGACATTAGTGACTTTAGCTCAAATAGTATATTATAACTTCTATGACTCTATATTCTCATTCTTTTCACTTACAACTGGAACAGGACAAGTAATGCAATTTTGGCAAATGATAATAGATGTAATATTAAGAATTTGGTATATCTTTGTTATAATTTTAATACCTTATATACTTTACTTAATATTTAATAAAAAATTCAATTATAAAAGACCAAATAAAACAATAATAATTAGTGAAATTGTAGCATTTATTCTTTCATTTACTGGAATATTCTTTGTAGTAAAATATGATAATAAAGGAATTTATTCATTAAGAAGATTACTTTTTAGTACACATGCCCCAATGCTTACGATAGAAAAAACTGGATTACTTACTATGGAAGCAGTAGATGTGTATAGATATATTTTTGGTTTTAAAGAAGAAATATATGTTGAGGAAACAAAACCAGTAATTAAAAAAGAAGTAAAAGAATATAACACATATAATATAGATTTTGATAAATTAATTAGTGAAACTAACGATGAAAATTTAATAAGTATGCATAAATACTTTAAAAGTGTAGAACCAACAGAAAAGAATAAATATACAGGCTTATTTAAAGGAAAAAATTTAATTTTTATAACAGCAGAAGCATTTGATACAATTGCCATAGATAAGGATATAACACCAACACTATATAAAATGGCTAATAACTCATTTGTATTTAATAATTATTATCAACCATTATATCCAGTATCTACTTCTGATGGAGAATACATGAATCTAATAAGTTTAATTCCAAAAGAAGGTATATGGAGTTTTAAAAAAACTAGTGAATTAAGTATGCCACTTGGTATCGGAAACATGTTTAAAAAAGAAGGATACAATGCATATGCATTTCATAATCACACATATAAATACTATGAAAGAAACAAATCACACCCTAATATAGGATTTGATTACTATGGATGTGGTAATGGTCTTGAAAAGAAAATGAATTGTAAACATTGGCCAAATAGCGACTTAGAAATGGTAGAAGCATCATTTGATTACTTTTTAAACGATGATAAACCATTCTTAACATATTATATGACCGTAAGTGGACACTTAAATTATAATTTTTATGGTAATAACATGGCATCAAGAAACAAAAAAGCAGTAAAAGATTTAAAATATAGTACTGCAGTAAAAGCATATTATGCTACTCAAATTGAACTAGATAAAGCATTAGAAAAACTGCTTAAAACATTAGAAGAAAAAAACTTATTAGAAGATACACTTATTGTATTAGGACCTGATCATTATCCATATGGACTAACTACTAAAGAGATGAACGAAGTAAGTAAAATAGATAGAACAGATAAATTCGAAAATTATCATACAACACTTATAATGTATAATCCATCTATAGAAAGAACAAAAATAAATAAAGTAGTTTCAGGATTAGATTTATTACCAACAATATATAATTTATATGGTATAGAATATGATTCAAGACTACTAATGGGAAGAGATATATTTAGTGAGTCAGAAGGAATAGCTATATTATCTGATAGAAGTTGGATAACTAATAAAGGAACATATAACACAGTAACTAAAGAATTTAAAAGTTTTAATAATGAAGAAGTATCAAAAGAATATATAGATAAAATAAATTCTATTGTATATCAAAAATTCAGTATGTCATCATTAATATTAGATTATGACTACTACAAGAAACTAGGTATTTAAAAATGAAAATAGAAGTAAAAGATTTTGATTTAAAAAGCACACTACTAAGTGGAGCATGCTTTAGAGTCATAGAAGAAGTAGATGGGAGCTTCACTAATATATTAAAAGATAGAGTAATAAATATTAAACAAGTTACTAACACTCTAATAGTAAATTCTAATAATACTGACAATCTAAAAGAAGTAATAATAGAATATTTTGATTTAGATAGAGACTATAATAAAATTAATGAACAACTTATCAACAATGACATTAAAATGAAAGATATTATTAACAAATGTAAAGGATATAGAATACTTAATCAAGATTCATTTGAAATGTGTATAAGCTATATAATAAGTCAAAACAATAATGTTAAAAGAATAACAAATAGTATAAATTTACTATCAGAAAACTATGGCAAAAAAGTAATATTTAATAATAAAGAATACTGTTTATTCCCAACATATGAAGAACTAAAAGATTTAAAAAGTGAAGATTTTAGATCATTAGGAGTAGGATTTAGAGATAAATATTTAGAAGATTTCTTAACAAAATATAAAGAATTAAGAGATATAAACAAGCTATCAACAAGTGATGCTACTAAAGAACTAATGACTGTTAAAGGAATAGGTTTAAAAGTAGCCTCATGCATACTTCTATTTGGCTATAAAAGATTAGATACTTTTCCAATAGATACATGGGTAAAACAAAATATAAAAGAACTATATGGAATAAAAGATGACCAAAAAACAATAGAAAAATTCACAAGAGAAAAATATAGAGAATATTCAGGTTTAGCAATACAATATTTATTTCATAGTAAAAGAAATATCAAGTAACATAATTTGTTACTTTTTTCTTTTCAAAATATGTTATATTTATAATAGGTGAGTATGAAAAATAACTTAATTAAAATCTTATTAACAATGAGTTTTTTATTATTAACAATAACAGCTTCTATTATTGGTTTTTTAGAACGTAACAAATTAGATGCTTTAGAAAGCAAATTCTATCTTAATGGTGAAAATTCTATAGTATTAGAATATGGAAATAAATATAATGAAGAAGGATTTACATTAGATATAGATAACAGTAATAAGAATGATGTAAAAATAGAAAGTAATGTAGATGAATCAAAACTTGGTGAATATGAAATAAAATATACTTTAAAATATAAAAATTATAAGAAAGTACTTACTAGAAAAGTAAAAATAGTGGATACAGAATCACCAAAATTAACGCTTGAAGGTAAAGAAATTTATTGCACGATAAAAGACAAATGTGATGAAGTTACATATAAAGCCATAGATAATTATGATAAAGATATAACATCAAAAGTAACCAAAAAATCTACTGTAGATATAAATAAAAAAGGAACATACGATATAATATATAGTGTAGAAGATTCAAGCGGTAATAAGACTGAACAAACATTAAAAGTACATGTAACTGATAAGTTTGAACACACATATGTAGAAGTAAAAATATCAACTCAAAAATTAGTTTATTATGTTAAAAAGAAACCAGTACTTACAACAGATGTTGTTACTGGACAAAATGGAGCTACTAAAACAGGAAACTTTAAAATACTTAGAAAAACAAAAGATCAATGGTTAGTAACAAAAACATATAGATCAAAAGTTAAATACTGGATGGCTTATGATGGAATAAGCTATGGATTACATGATGCATCATGGAGAAAAAAATTTGGTGGAGAAATATATAAAACAAATGGAAGCCATGGATGCGTTAATCTTCCAACATCAGCAGCTGAAAAACTATTTTCTATGATAGAAGTAGGAACACCAGTTTATATAAAGAGATAAAATCTCTTTTTTATTGATTTTAACTCATAAATAAGATATAATATACATCCGATGAATAGTGGAAACAAAAGGAGGATAAAATATGAAAATAATAAAGAAATCTAATATATGTTCATACAAAGCAAATGAAAAAGCATTAAATAATAAAAATATAGATGGATTACACTTTATAACAAAAAGTGGATTCTCACTAGATAGAGAAAGTATAGAAAAACATATATATACTAGAAAACCAATAATATATCAAACTTCTAATGATGAAACTTCATCATATGACTATACAATTTATAATTTAATTGAATTTAAAAGAAAATTTCCAAATATGATAGTATCATTAGCTGACTATGGAATGGCTCTTAACATAAAAGAAATGTTAGAATTAGAAGGCATAAATTTAGAAGTAATAACACCAGTATCTAAATCTACTGATGGAGATTTTATTGAATATACACAAAGCTCATTAAATGAAAAAGATAGAACTAACGTATCAAAAATGTTAGAACTATTACGTGAAAAGAAAAGAATAATACTAGATTATGAAACATATAAAGATCCTATAGGATTAGAAGTATTAGACGAATTAGAAAGAAAATCACAAAATACTAACAATGTACTACTAAGTACATGGACCCCAAAAAGAATATTAAAATAATAAAAACTAGTTGCATTAATAAAATATATATGTTAATATTTTAACGAGGTAAAAAAATATATGATGAAATTAAAGTCAAAACATCCTAACTATGTTTACAAAAAGTGTCTATGTGACATTATCGATTTTAATTTCTTTTAAATTTCTCATCATTTATTGATGAGATTTTTTTTGCCATAATTTATTGTTTAAAAAGGAGGATTTATGAAAAAGAACAATAAAATGTTACTTGATGTTAATGAAAAACCACCAATATTAAAATGGATACTATTATCACTTCAACATGTATTTGCTATGTTTGGAGCAACAATATTAGTACCAATATTAGTTAATACTGCTTCAGGTAGTGAAGTACTATCTATACCAGTAGCACTTATATCTTCAGGTATAGGAACACTAATCTATATTATTTGTACAAGAGGAAAGAGTCCAGTTTATTTAGGAAGTTCATTTGCATTTATTACACCAATGATTGTAGGATTTGCAAAAAGTGGAAAATCAAGTGTTTTTACAGCATTAATGGCAGTAGGACTAGTATATGTACTAGTAGCATTAATAATAAAACTAGTAGGTAAAAAATGGATTAATAAGTTATTACCACCTATAGTAGTAGGACCTATGATAATGATTATTGGTTTATCACTAGCACCAACAGCAGTTGAAGAAATAGGACTTAATATGGAAATAGTTCCATGGAAAAACATAGTAGTAGCATTAGTAGCATTCTTAACAACAGGAATTCTTGCAGTAAGAGGAAAAGGATTCTTGAAAGTAATACCATTCTTAATGGGTATGGTAGCAGGTTACATAGCATCAATGATATTAGGCATGGTAGATTATTCAGGAATTGTGAGCGCTAAAATAATATCAAAACCAGATTTTTATTTACCATTTGTACACTATAAATTAAATTTCGAAGCAATACTTACAATAGTACCAATCGCACTAGTAACTATATCAGAACATATAGGAGATCATAAAGTATTAAGTGAAATAATAGATAAAGATTTAATAGAGGATCCAGGACTAGATAACACACTTATGGGAGACGGAATTGCAACATTCGCAGCAGGATTTATTGGTGGACCAGCAAACACTACATATGGAGAAAATACTTCAGTAGTAGGTATGACTAAAGTTGCTTCAGTTTGGGTAATAGGCCTTGCAGCAATAATAGCAATTATATTTGGATTCTTAGGACAATTAACAGCAATCATCTCATCAATACCAACACCAGTACTTGGAGGAGTATCAATATTACTTTATGGATTTATATCAGTAAATGGACTTAAAATATTAATTCAAAACAAAGTTGACTTCGGAAATACAAAAAATGTTATTGTAGCTTCTTCAATGTTAGTTCTAGGACTAGGTGGAGCAGCTATATCAGTAGTGACTAAAAATATAAATCTCTCAATATCAGGAATGAGTTTAGCCGCAATCGTAGGAATACTTCTAAACTTATTAATTAAGGAGGAAAAATAATGAAAGAAATAGTATTAAATCATCCACTAGTTACTCATAAATTATCAATACTTAGAAATAAAAAAACAGGTACTAAAGAATTTAGAGAAATAATAAGTGAAATATCTATATTACTTTGTTATGAAGCAACAAAAGATGCAATACTTGAAGAATGTGAAATACAAACTCCTCTTGAAAAATATAAAACTTATAAATTAAATGAAGATAATTATGCATTTGTACCAATTCTAAGAGCCGGAATGAGTATGGTAGATGGTATATTAACAGTAATACCAAATGCTAAAATAGGACATATTGGACTTTATAGAAATGAAAAAACTTTTGAACCAGTAGAATACTATTATAAAATGCCAAAAGGAATAGAGAATAGAGAAGTATTTGTTCTAGATCCAATGCTTGCAACCGGAGGAAGCGCTATCGCAACAATAGATAGACTTAAAAAAGATGGCGTTAAGAAAATAAAATTTTTATGTATTATCTCATCACCTGAAGGAATTAAAGCATTAAAAAAAGCACATAAAGACGTGCAAATATATACTTCATGTATAGATAGATGTTTAAATGAAAACAAATATATTTTACCTGGTCTTGGAGATGCAGGTGACAGGGTTTACGGTACGAAATAAAGAATTGGTTAAATAATTAAAAACTATGTTATAATAATAATATGATAAAAAAGATACTAAAAGAAAATTGGATATATATGCTAATTATTATCTTATTGATAGTATCTTTTATTGTGATTAAAAACACAAGTATTTACAAATATGTTGTAAACTTTGACTATAAAGTAATAGAATTTTTTGGAAACATAAGTGACAAAAGATTGACAGCAGCTATGAGCTTTATTACAAATTTTGGTGATTGGTACATACCAATTATAATAATTGTGTGTATTTTACTATTTATTAAGAATAAATGGTACTTTTACTTACTATCAGGAAGTTATCTATTTTCTGGAATAGTTGTATTTATCACTAAGAATTTAGTACAAAGACCAAGACCTTTAATAGCACTAATAGAAATACCAAGTAGTTTTAGTTTTCCAAGTGGACATACTTTAACTTCTTTAGTATTTTATATTACTTTATATTATTTAATGACTGAAAAAACAAATACTTTTGTAAGAATAATATTTGGATTTCTATTTTGTTTCTTAATTTGTATAGTAGCATTTTCAAGAGTTTGTTTAGGAGTTCATTTCTTCTCTGATGTAGTAGGTGGATTTTTACTAGGCATTCCTTGTTTATTATGTAGTATAAATATAATTGAAAAGAATTTTAAGGAGAAGTTGGTATGAAAGCATTAGCCCTAGAAGGTGGAGGAGCAAGAGGTGCATATGAAGCAGGTGCTATAAAAGCACTTTCTAAAAAGAAAATATTTTTTGATGCAGTCGCAGGTACATCAATAGGTGCAATAAACGCGGCGTTCTACGCATGCAATAATCTAGATGGAATGTACAAACTATGGCAAACAACTGATAGTAAAGAACTATTCGGATTAGATGGAAAATTTTTAAATGACATTTCAAATCATAAATTTGATTTAAAAGAATTAAAAGATAATAAAGAAAATATAGAAAAGATAATAAAAAATATAGGCGTAGATACAACTAATATAAGAAAACTTCTTTCGAAAAACCTAAAAGAAGATAAATTTTATAAAAGTAAAATAAACTTCGGATTAGTAACTTTTAGTATTAGTGATCTAAAACCAATAGAGATATTTAAACGCGATATACCAAAAGGAAAATTTGTAGACTACGTTTTAGCTAGTGCCTATTTACCAGGCTTTAAACTAGAAAGAATTATTGATAATAAATACTATCTTGATGGCGGAGTACACATGAATTGCCCAATAGATATGCTTTTAGATGAAGGATATGATGAAGTATATGCAGTAAGAGCATGGGACAATAGAAAACTTAAGTATAAACCAAGAAAGAATGCAAAAGTGCATATTATTAAACCAAGAGAAGACTTAGGATCAATATTAGTATTTACTCCTGAAGTATCAATCTATAGAATGAATCTAGGTTACTTTGATACTTTAAAATATCTGGATAATTTAGATGGTAATAAATATTATTTTAAATATAAAGAAGAAACATACTATGATAGATTATTTGATAAAGTAACATTAAAAAGAATGATAAAAAAATATAATAAAGGTTTACCCCCTAAGTCAAATAAAGAATTCATTATAAAAGTAATAGAGAAGGTATGTAAACAAAAAAATATAGAAAGATTTAAGATTTATAATATTCCATATTTAATTACTAAACTAAAATACCAATTCGCAGGTGATAAGAATAATATATATTATGATTTTATAAAGAATATAAAAGTGGATTTTGAAGATTAATCCACTTTTTTTAATAAAGCACTTGAAAAAAATATATTTTATTGTTAAAATATTATTTGCAAACGCAGGTATAGTTCAACGGTTAGAATGTGGCCTTGCCAAGGCTAAGATGCCGGTTCGATTCCGGTTACTTGCTCCAATATGTATATAAGCCTTTATTAAAGGCTTTTTTATATTAAATATTTTTTTAAAGCTAACTTTTTAAATTTATTTATTTCTTTAAGTCTTTGTTCCATCACATTACTAGGTACCTCAAACAATTCTGATAAATATTGTATATCACCATTAGAATTACTATATGCAGTTCTTAAAATTGATTCAGGTATAAGCAGTAGTCTAGCCATGAACGCAGCATTATAATCTTCGCATGATTCTAAATGATTAAAACTAAAGAATTCTTGTTTACTATAATATAATAAATAAGTAGAAAGAAGATATGCTATAGAATATCTTTTAGACTCTTTACTTAAATTATTATTAATACACATTTGATTACCATTCATATCACAAGTGACTATTCCATTTAATAATTTTGGTAACCCCATATTTTCTACTATTTCAAAATTAAATGAATTTACTAGTCTAGTTACATCAATTAAACCATTTGATTCGACACAATGATTTAATTTTTTAAATATTTTTTTGACTCTTTCTTCTACTAAGAATTTAGTATCATTTTCTAATGAACTATCTTGATTACTTATTTTTACAACATCATTCACGATTTATTCCTCCTAAAAAAGTCAACTAATAAATACGAAAATATTATATAATGATACCCTATATTTTTCAATAAACAAATTATAATATTACCAACTTTATCGTTGATTTCTATTTTCTTCTATACATTTTATTATTTCTTCTTTTGAACGATAATCACAAGATAAACTATCATTACGTTCTAATATTGGAATTCCAAAATCCATGTCATATTCTACACATTCATAATCATTAAAAAATGATGTGATATCTAATTCTTGACGTTTGATCTCAGTATTTGGATCAAATTCTAGAACAAATCCAAATGGATAAGCATCTATTGATGCGACTAATCTTGGGCCGGCACCTATTGTTAAGATGGATTGTAAACCAGTATATCCAATTCTATATTTATCTAATAGAAACATGCTTAATTTATATTTATGAGGGTCTAAACCTTTTTTATTTTTGTTTAGTAATAAATCAATAATTTTTGGATCACTCTTAGTTATATAGGGACAAGTACTACAAAACATCGATAAAACTTGTTTAGCAAAAAGTAATGGATTAATTCCCTTTATATGAATATTTGCAATCGCATTAGGTTTACCTTTTGTTATTTTCTTAATTTGAGGAAATAAAAGATGTATAGTATTAGCAAATTTTATATATTCATTACCATAATATTTTCCAGTTAAATTATTACATTCTTTACACAAAGAATACATTCCCATTCCTCTTTGTTTAGACTCATACTTTAATCCATCAGTTTCCCAAGGAAGTCTATTATCATCAACTAGTAATTTTAGTGCTTCTTTTCCCTCAATAGATTTGGCTCTCATATTATTAAATGCTTTTTGTGGTGGAATATGTTCATATGTTAAATCTTTATTTTTTTGGCATATATGACAATAACCTTTTTTCAAAATATCACCTCTAACCGTTTAATGTGTCAATTTATTTTTTTTCATAAATTTCAATTAAATAGTTTAGAAAAGCAGAGCATGTAACCAACATAAATTTTGCTTCTTCAAATGAAACATTTTCATCTAAACCATTATTATGTCTTATACCACTTTTGTTAGAAGTATAACCGTATAAGGAAGAAAATGCATTTTTTAACGCTCCATGAATTTTAAATCCTTGTTTTTCTAATTTATTTAGTGCTTCACCCAATGTTGCATTATTTGTTTCAAGAATAATATTGCACATTGACTCTATTGCAGAAATGGATTCCTTCACAGAATTATCATAATCTGGATTTTCTCTATTATAAAGTAAATCTAAGGCTTTAGTAATACTTTTTTTACATGCAGAGTATTTGCAGTTTAAAGCATCTTCTATCTCTTTAATTTCCTGCTCATCAATAACATCAACAATTAAGCCATCGACAAATCGATATCCTACGCATTCTCTTTCGAAAATAGAATTTGCTATATTATATATTTCATCAATATGTAGTTTCTCTTTGCACCATCTAAAAAATTCTTCTAAAAATGAAAAAATTTCATGATATTCCCATTTCCATTTTATTCCGTCAATAACATATTGTCTTTTTTCATAAAAATGACTAGGTATTTCATCATCAGTAACATAGAATATTCTTTTGTAAATAAAATCAAACATTTCATCTTGCAAACAACGTCTAGAACTATCTTTAATTAGTAAATCCACAAAATTAATAATTTCATTCCTTGTTCTTTCATCTAAATCATCCTTTTGTATTGTTTTATTAATTACATTTAATCCATTTCGATCAGAAAATGAGTCTCTAACTGAAGGCTTAAAAGTTACCATATAATCACATCCTTGAAAAATATTCTATCATAAATATTTTTATTTCCAAGCAAAGTTCTAGAATGTTTTAAAATAAATATTGTAACTTTACATTTTTTATTTACTTTTTATATAAATAGTGTAAAACGAGAAAACAAAAAGATGGTGCAAGACCATCTATAAACATTATATTAACAATTATTTTTCTTCTTTTTTATCCTTTGAACTCTTTTTACTTTCTAACTTCTTAGCATCATCTACTTGTTTTAAACCTAAGTTAATGAAGTATATAATTACTAACCAAGCAAGAACTGTTAATGTTATTTGAAGCAAATAATAAGGTAGGTTAATAGGCATATCCCAAATACCATGAAGTACTACTGGTATTAAACAAATAAGTAAAAATCTTTTATCATTTAAGTGTTTCTTATCAAGTTTTTCAAATCCTTTAACATACATAAGTGCAGCACCTTCAATAGCAGCCCAAGCAACATGTCCACCTGGAGCTAAGAATCCACGAAGTTTAATAACATCAAGCATTGTGTTAAGTCCACCATTAAGTCCATATCGAAGTATATAACCAGCAGTTTCAAAAGCAGCAAATCCAGCACCAACGGCAGCGCCAACTAAAAGACCATTTAATATATAATTACTTTTCTTACTCTTAAATAAGAAAAATGCAACTATAGCAGCCTTAGCAACTTCTTCAATAAGACCAACCATTAATGCACCAAAGAATGTTGTAATATCAGTATTAAAGTCAAGTGATAAGAATAGGATAGCAAGTATTAAACTAAGCCCACCACCAAGTATAAAGTATTTCATAACTTTATAGAATGGAATATTTCTAAATATATTAATTTCATAAAAGAATATAAGTATCGTAACTGGAACAGCAAAAGCAGCAAGCACAATCATGGCAGGTAAGAAGTTAGCGTTTCCATAACTTACAAATCCAATTCTAACTGGTATATAAGCAATTAAGAAAAACATTAATATCTTAAAATATACCCAAGCATTAGCTTTTCTAGGATCTATATCTTTAACATCAGGAGTAGTTTTTTCTCCTCCACAGATGAATACTTCATCAAGTTCTTCGTCTGTATGTTTATCAAAAGTATGTTTAAATAGATCTTTAAATGTTACATAATTTTCGCTTTTAGCACCAGTTATTTTATCTAAATTTTCATTTATTATGCTTTGAGGATTCTTCTTTTGAAGAGGATACCCACATTCATGGCAAACATTTTCATTTTGAGTCACTTCGCATCCACATTCAGGACAAACTACTTTATCATTTTTATATCCACAATGAGGACATACTTTAGCAGTAGTTGATATTTCTTTTTTACATTCACTACATTTAATTAATGCCATATTAATTCATCTCCTTTAATGTTTTCATTATTAATGTTCCAGCATTGTTTATATCCATAGTATTTGTATTTTCTTCTTTAGTAGTTATTAAATACATAGAATTATTTACTAAGAATGCATATCTATTATCAACTACCAAGTGACCACTAGAGTCATAATTATATTGAATACCATATACATATTTATCTCCAATATAAGAACTTATCATATCAATTGTAATAGTTACACCACCATATTCATTATAAAGTTTATTAGTAAGTTCACTTAATAATTGAGCAGGATCACTATATCCTTTATATTTTTCTATTAGTATATATGGTATTAAAGCACCTTTTTCATCTATATGCTTTCCTACATAAATACCATTTGATTTATCTACATATACTTTATAATCAGTTGGAAACTCAAAATATAAACCATTTTGATTATATTCATAATTACCATTTTGATTAGGTTTTAACTCAGTAACAGGATTTCCTCCATTACCAGTATTTTCATTATTTCCTTTTTGACCATTAAAGAATAAGAAATAACAAAGTACTAAAACTAATAATATGATTATTAAATATTTATTATTCCATTTACCTTTTAATTCTTTCAATTTTTCATTATTAATTTCAATTTTCTTCTTAAACGAATATCCACAATGAGGACAACTTTCAGCCTTATCACTTACTTTTTTATCACACTCTGGACATTTAATTAATGCCATATCTTTCCTCCTTATATTATAAGACAAGTATATCAAAATAACTTTTAAAAGTCATTATAATAATAAATAATATTAAAAAATCACCTAATACTTAAGTACTAGTGATTTTATTTATAAATTAATTTTTCTTCTTAAATATTCTACTTAATACACCTGGTTTCTTACCTTTGTATCCTTCTGGATATGGAATTCCATCAGGTAATGTCATTTTAATATGTCCTTGTTTAAACCATAGTAAATCTCTAAGTGAAGTAAGTTTATACTCTTTAAGTATAACTTGAGTACGTAATCTACCAATAGACTTTTCATCAGCATTTTCACATATATTATTATATGTTCTAGCTAAATTATTTCTTTCTTCACAAATATGTTCTGCTACTGTTAAAAGTTCATCTTCAGATAAATCTTTTAATTTATCATAATCAATTATATAGTCTAAACTTTCAAAGAAACTTACTGTTTCTTTACCATTAAATTCTCTAAATTGATATTGATTATTAGAATTACATATGAATATTTCACCAAATACTTGTTCAAATATTTCTTTAGGACAAGATAATTCTAAACCAGATACTGCACCTAATAAATTAGTTAAGTCTATATTTTGAACATATACTTTATCTCCTCTAATTATTTTCATAATAAACCTCCATTTGAAAAGTATTATAACATAACTCCAAAATAAAAGGAATAAACGTATTATTCCCTTAGTTATTTTTTTTAAAATCGTTTAACATTTTATCAATAAGTTTTACTGTTTCATTACAGTTTTTTCTTTCTTCTTTATCATTAACAAAGCTATTCCAATTTTCTAATACTTCATCTATATTATCTTTATTAACTTTATCTTTAAATATAGCAAGTGCAGTCTTTTTATAATTCATAATCGCTACAGCTCCCATAGCATTATAATATGCTTCTTTTGGTATAGTAGATATTTTATAGAAGTGAAGTGCCATATCATCATCTATTTTCCTTGGGTTAGAGATTATTACTTTATTTGCTCTAAATACACCATGAGGAGTAGCAGATTCAACTATATCAATAACCTCTGCATCTTCTGGTAATTTTACATCATAAAGTGTATCACCTCTATGAAGCCATCTTAATATTTTTTCAGGAGTGGAGAAGTTAATACCACCGAATTCTTTACCACTTTTAGCATTTGGATTCCAAGTTCTTGCCTCAGTAACTTCATCTAAATTATAATGAAAACTACTATTAGCACCAGCTGTAAGACCAAACATCACTTTTATATATTTCATATTATCACCATCATAATTATAACATTTGCAAAATAAAAAGCACTAATTTCTAGTGCAATTTACAGTCTCCGTTTTAACACAGCTACCATTACTTAGGTTATATCCATCTTCACAACTAACTGTCTTAACTGTAGATGTAGTAGGGACACACCACATAAATGCTCCACCAACACCATCTTCTTCAGTATACATATAGTCAGTCTTATTTTTACAAGTCCAACCATTAGTATTTTCAGCTTGGTATTTACCACTATAATTTAAGCATTTACCATTTTTTAAAGTGTATCCTTTAGAGCATCCAAATCCTTCTTTAGTATTAGTAGTAGTTGTTCTAGTGCATTTAGAGCCATCTTCATTTGGTGTACAATTTTGTGGACAAGTATAAGGTATTACCCATTTAGCAGTTATAACTGTATCTCTATCAATAGTTGTTTCACTAGTTACTTGTGTTCCATTACTTTGTATCCATCCTTCAAACTTATATCCATCTTTAATTGGTTCAATTGGAAGAATTATTGTACTATCTTTAGCAAGTATTAAATCATTTATCTTATTACCACCATCAGTATTAAATTTAACTGTTACTGTTTTTTCTCCTGTTTTAATCCATCTTGGTTTTAAAGTAGTACTTTTATCTAATGTAGCATTTTCATCTACGACATAACCTTCATCATTAAGCCATCCAATAAATGTATTTCCAGGCATAATAGGTGTTTCTAAAAGCATAGGAACTTCACCATTAATACTTATTACAGTTATAGTAGAATTATTAACTACGTAACTTATAGTAATAACTTCTTTATCCTTAGAAATCCATCTAACTTTTAATTCCATATCACTGTTTACTTTTGTATAGTTAGTAGCGATCTTATCATTATATACAAATCCACCAAAGATATATCCATCTTTACTAGGCTCATTTGGTAATGTTAGATTTTCACCTTTCTTAATTTTAATATTTTCGATAGTACTACCACCATCAGTATTGAAGGTAACAGTATACTTACTATTAATAATTAAAAATGTAATAACTAATGCAGCAATTAATACTAAAGCTACACAACCAATTATAATATATTTCTTTTTCATACGCCCTCCATATTATAAATATATCATAACAAAAAAATAGTGTAGTGTACACTATTTAGTTTTATCATATTTATAAAATCCTTCACCACTTGACATTCCAAGTTTACCTTCATCAATATATTTCTTTAACAGTTTTTCCATTCCTTTAAAATTATATGGTGCTAAAAAAGAAGGGATTTTTACATACATAAGTACAATCTCATGTGCAGTTTTAAGGCCAACTGTATCAAGTATTTGAAATGGACCTTTAGGAGCACCAGTACCAAGTGTCCATGCTTTATCAATACTTTCTACGTCAGATATTCCATTAACAAGTAAATCTAATCCAGAAAATAATAGAGGTACTAACATAGAATTTAATAAGTATCCAGATTTTTCTTTTCTAAGTGGAAGAGCTATCATATTAATATTTTCAGCAAACTTGATAACTTCTTTAAAATATTTTTCATCTGTTTTACCATGCATCATTACTTCAGCAGTATTATTTTTCCATATTGAGTTAGCAAAGTGTAGTGATAAGAATTTCTCTCTTCTTCCTGTATACTTAGCAAGTTTACTTGGTAACATAGTGGATGAGTTAGTAACAACAATAGTCTTTTCATCAAGTATAGGTGCTATTTCTAAATATAAATCCTTCTTAGCTTTAAAGTTTTCTGTCATAGCTTCAATTACTAAGTCAGCTCCTTTTAAAGCTTTATTAATATCAAGTTCTAACTTTATATTTTTATAAGCATCTTCTACTTTTTTTAGACATTTCTTTTCATCAAATTCATTATTTCCTACAATACCACGACACCAATTATTAACACTTTTGCCTTCTTTAGTAGCCATTAATTTTATAGCATCTATATAAGATTTTTTAACACTTTCTAGTTTTGGTTTAGTTCTATCTATACTACCTTTACTTCTAAGCCATATTGTTACATTAAAGCCACAATAAGCTGATTGAAATGCTATTTGAGTTCCTAAAACTCCACCACCCATAATAGTTATATTTTTCATGATTTACCTCCTAGTAACTAAATAATTATATCATATTATAAAGACAAAAGTTAAAACTTTACATATGCTAGACTATAACTTTTTAAAATAATCTTTATTTTAAAACTAGATAACATAATAAATATTCATCGATAAGATAACTTGTAATAATTCATTAAATATGTTATAAAAAAATTAAAGGAGTTTATATGGGAAAATTTAGTAAAATAATGAAAGAAAAATATAAAGAAAAAAATAAAAAATCTATAGCAGTATATTTATTATTAAGACTTCTTGTAATAGTATGTATGTGGATTCAAATAGTAATGAAAGAATATAACAATGCTTTACTTTGTGTACTTGCATTATTCTTATTTACAATACCAACTATAATATCAGAAAAATTTAAAATAGGCATTCCAAGTTTATTAGAATCTATTATTTATATGTTTATATTTTCATCAGCAATTTTAGGAGAAATAAATAATTTTTATGGAATAATACCTGGATGGGATACTATGCTTCATACTCTTAATGGATTTATATGCGCAGGTATTGGTTTTTCACTAGTAGATTTATTAAATCAAAATAGTGAAAGAATTAGTTTAAGTCCAATATATGTAGCACTTGTAGGATTTTGTTTCTCAATGACAATTGGAGTACTTTGGGAATTCTATGAATTTGCTAGTGATAGAGTATTCTTAACAGATATGCAAAAGGATAGAGTAGTACAAAAATTTGGATCAGTGGACTTAAATAAAGAAAAAGTAAATAGTACTGTTAGAGTAGAAAACATAGATAAAACAACAATACATACTAAAGACGATAAAATATATGTTATAGAAGGTGGATACTTAGATATAGGTATTATTGATACTATGAAAGACTTATTTGTAAACTTTATAGGTGCAGTAGTTTATAGTACACTTGGATACTTCTATATTAAGAAAAGAGATTACTCATTTGTTAAAAATTTTATGCCAAACAAAATAAAGAACGAAAATTAATCGTTCTTTTTAAATTCATCTTTACGTTCATTAAAGAAATCATAATATATTCTAACATTAGGTAGTTCAGTCCAACTTTTAATAGTTACTTCATCATCATCTAAATCATATATTTTAGCATCCATTAAGTTAAGTAGGAAAGGTGAGTGAGTTGAAATAATAAATTGACAATTATAAAATCTAGTAGATTCTTCTATGAACTTTTTAAGTTTTAATTGATTTTCAGCAGATAAACTATTTTCTGGTTCATCTAATATATAAATACTGTCTTCCTTAATTTCTCTTTCCCAAAACATTAAAGCAGATTCACCATTAGATTGTTCAACGATATTATTATTGCCAAGTCTATCTCTTACATAACGAGACATACTTTTTCTTTTAGAATCATATGAATCTTTAAGTCTTTCATAGTTTTCAAAATTATTTTCACTCTTAAATCTCATATCGAAATATTCATGACTAAGTCTCTCTTTGCGTCTATTAACACTAGCATTTATACTTCTAATATCAAGTAAATAATCAAATACATCATCACTTGTAATAGTCTTAATTTCTATAGGCTCTTCAAAACTCATATCATAGTTACATTTAGAAGCATATAAATCGAAGAATGCACCTTTATCAAAACTTTCTTTTCTACTTGAATGAAGACTTTCTGATATTATATTAAGTAAAGTACTTTTACCACTACCATTGCCTCCATAGAATATAGTTATATTACTAAAAATAATTTCTTTAAATCTCTTCATAGAGAAAAGACCGACTGGATAATAAGAGTTATATATATTTCTTCTTTCTTCATCAAATAAATAATGTTCTTGTAAATCATCAAGTAATTCAAATCTTTTTAAATAAACCATAAAACCTCCTAATCTTTAATGATAATACCTAAATATCTAGCTAACATAGCCGCCTGCAACATACTAACAGTAATACTCCTTATAGAAGATAAATCTATATTTATATCTTCAATACTAGAATTAGATAAATCAAAACCAATGTGATCAAGTTTAAGAACAGTAGCTTTATTAAGACTACATTTATCAAACCAAATATTTTTAAATTTGCATTCTGTTATATAAGATTCATCAAGAATACATTCACTAAATAACAAATTATCAACACTTGTAGAATAGAAATTACTATATCTTAAATTACAATCATTAAACTTTATATTCTTAAGACTAATTTCACTAAAAGATACACCAATTAACTTAGAATTATTAAATATTACTCTATGTATACCAACCCTTTCAAATACTTTATTAGATAAATCACAATTATTAAATATGCAATCTAAAAATTCTATATTATATAGTTCTATACTACTAAAATCTATCTTATTAAATATACAAGAATTAAAAGTAATATTTTTAAAACTAACTATATTATTTTGATCGAACTCTTTATTATCGATAGAATATTCATAATCTTCATCTTTATAATACTCAGTAAATTTAATTTTTGGTTCAATAATTTTCTTCATAATTTTATTATACAATATAAAATGTCATATATTGTAAAAATCTTTATAACAAGTATTTATTATGTTAAAATAAAGATGTGATTAATATGAATGACATTAATGTTTTTTATGATGAAATAATTAATGAAGCAAGTACTGGTAGAGTAGATTGCTTTTTTATGATGAATTTACTTTTTAGTACATATTTAAAAGAAGAAAATAAAACTATTGAAGGTAAAAAGGATGATGATGGAAGATATCTAATACCAACGCTAGTTATCAAGAATAAAGAAAATTTTAATAAATTATTAACAGAATATCTAGTTTTAGCAAAAAGCAAATATGATTTAACTAAATACTATGAAGCACTTGAATTTGATGATATAGAAAACCCTGAACATATTATTAACAAATTAATTTTAACTACTTTATGGGCTAATGCGACATATGATGACTTTAACTGGTCAGAAGAATTCTTAAGAAAACAAATATTATTCTTAAAAGATAATACTTTTAGTGAATATAATGAACCTACTATTATTGGTTATTCTGAAATGCTAGGTGGGTACTTAGAGATAGAAAATATACCTGAACCTATATTAAATGAAACACCTACTTCTTTAAAAATATCTTTAATTGAACCAGAAACAAATGAAAGATATACATTTCCATTAGTAAGATATGGTATAAAAGATGATAAATGCTATATATATGCAGTTCAAAAAAATAAAAAGTTTGATGTAGATAATAACTTTAAAAAGAAAGTAAATCGTAGATTATTTAAGATTGGAGAGAATTTTGACACTAAAAATGATACTTATGAAAACTATAAAGAAGGAAATTTAAAAGATGTTTCAGCATCATTTGTTGTTGCTTCTAATATAGTTTTAGGACTTTTATCATCAAAAGGAATCAATGATATAGTAGTTCCATCAATATTAATAGAAAGATGGAATGCTAAAGAAAAGAATATTGTTTTAAGATCAAAAAAAGAAGAAAAACCAAAAGAATATATAGAAACAAATAAAGATGAGCATAATGGAATACAAAGTAATTTAACAGAAAAACTTCTAAGAACATTCTTAAGAATAGTAAGTCACAATAATACTTTTGAAGTAATAGCTTATCCATTTGATATAGATTCATCTCTTCATATAAGAACCTGTTCTGAACTAGATTGTAATAATAGTCTATTAAATGAAACTTTTCTAATTGGAGAAAAAGTAAATAGTAAGAAAATATGATATAATATATATGTACGGAGGGAAATATGCTTGTAAGTAAAGATTGGAAAGATTATGAATGTATTGATGCAGGTAACGGTGAAAAGTTAGAACGTTGGAAAAACGTAATTCTAAGAAGACCTGATCCATGGGCATTATGGACACACAAAGACACAAAAGAATGGCATAGTTATCATGCTATATACCATAGAAGTGATAAAGGTGGAGGCTACTGGGAGAATAAAAAGACTTTTCCAGATTATTGGACTGTTGAATATAAAGGATTAAAGTTAAAGGTAAGCCCAACTGGATTTAAGCACACAGGTTTATTTCCAGAACAAGCAGCTAATTGGGACTTCATTATGACAAAAATTAGAAATGCTAATAGACCTATAAAAGTATTAAATTTATTTGCATACACTGGAGGTGCTACCATGGCAGCATCATATGCAGGTGCAGTAGAGGTAGTACACGTAGATGCATCAAAAGGAATGAATGACTGGGCTAAAGAAAATGCTAAACTTTCAGGACTAGAAAATAACAAGATTAGATATATTTGTGATGATTGCTTAAAATTTGTAGAACGTGAGAAAAAAAGAGGAAACAAATACGATGCTATAATAATGGACCCACCAACATATGGAAGAGGCCCATCAAAAGAACTATGGAGATTTGAAGATAGTTTAAATAAACTAATAGATTCATGCATAGGCATATTATCAGATGATCCACTATTCTTACTTATAAGTTCATATACAAAAGGTATAACACCAGAAATATTAAAAAATATTTTAGAAACAAGTGTTGAAGAAAAATTAAAAAATGGTAAAATAAAAACTGATGAAATAGGACTACAAATATCAACAAGAAATATGATACTTCCTTGTGGAGTCTATGGAAGGTGGGAAAAAAATGAAAACTAAAATGATACTTAAAAGTATATTCGTAACAATTCTAGCACTAATACTAGTAGCATTATCAATAATAGCATTTACTAAAATTGATAAAACAGATGCTCTATATGACTTAACAAAAGATAAAGATTATAGAATAGTTGATAATGTTGATAGTTGTACACAAAAATATATGGATTGTTTCTACAAAAATGAAAATGGAGAATACTGCTTTGAATGTAAAAAAAGTACAGAAGTATTATTAGAATGGTCAGATGGTTCACAAACTAAGATGATTGATTCATTAAACGATGGAACTGTTAGTATAGAATCTCTAATAGAACATGGACTTAAGGTAGTTACAAATAATGATTAATATTATTTATGAAGATAATCATCTTTTAGTAGTAGAAAAACCTATAAACATACCAACTCAAGAAGATAATACTAAAGATAAGGATCTTCTAACAATTCTAAAAGAATATATAAAAGAAAAATATAACAAACCTGGAAATGTTTATTTAGGACTCGTTCATAGATTAGATAGGCCAGTAGGTGGCATTATGGTATTCGCAAGAACATCAAAAGCCGCAGCACGTCTATCAGAACAAGTTAGAAATAAAACATTCAAAAAAACATATAACGCAGTAGTTATAGGAAATATAAATAAAGAAGGTAAACTTAAAGATTATCTTTTAAAAGATGAAAAAAAGAATATAGTAAAAGTAGATAAAAATGGAAAAGAAGCGATATTAAACTTCAAAAAACTAGATTTCAAAAATAATATGTCTTTAGTAGAAATAAACTTAGAAACAGGAAGAAGTCATCAAATAAGAGTTCAAATGTCACACTATGGGTATCCTCTTTTTGGTGATCAAAAATATAATAAAACATCTAAAGTTGGAGAACAAATAGCATTATTTGCTAAAAAGATAGAATTTATTCATCCAACAACTAACGAATTATTAACATTTGAATTAGATTTACCTAATCGCTATCCATTTACTATTTTTAAATAAGGAGTAAACGTGAAGAAAAAACTTAATATTGAAGTAGATATAAGTGAGAAAAAATATTTTGTCAGTAAGTATAATGAAAATACATTAGCTCCAGAATTAAAAGACTATCTACTTAATGAAATAATAGGTTATGATATAAATACAAAGATAAATATAATTATAGATGCTAAATTTGATTTAACAGACGAAGAAAAAGAACATTACAAAAAACTAATCATAAAAGAATTTAAAGAAAGTAATGACGAGATTCTATATGAGATAGAACAAAGCAATTTAAAGAAATTAACTTTATCATTAATAGGAATTTTGTTCATAGTAGCATCATACTTCTTTAGCCATATAATGGGTGAAGTACTAGAAGAAATACTTATGGTATTTGGTTGGGTCGCTTTATGGGAAGTAGCTTATGCAATATTCTTTACAGACGCATCAAGAAGAAGAAAAATTAAAAGAAATAATCAAATAATACATGCAAATATTAAATACAAAGACAAGTAATCTTGTCTTATTCTTTTGTAAACTTAAAAAAATTAATTAAAAAAATATATAATAATTGATATAATATATAATAGGTGAGAATATGGAATTTGAAAATGATACAAATTATTTAGATCAACACTTTTTAATTGATAGAAGTATAATCAATTTATTTGTTGATTCAGCTGAATTAAAACCAACTGATAATGTAGTTGAGATTGGACCTGGTAAATGTGAAATAAGTGATATAATTGCTAAACGATCAGGCCATTTAACATGCATTGAGATAGATAGAAATCTAGAACATTTTATAAATGTTTTGAAAGATAAACATGATAACGTAGATGTTATATATGGAAATGCACTTAATGTATATATCCCACCATGTAATAAAATTATTTCAGCTCTTCCATACTCAATAACAGAACCTTTTATAGAAAAATTACTTAGATGTGACTTTGATATGTGTATCCTAATAGTAGGTAAAAAATTTGCTGATGCAGTTGTTAATAAATCGTTAACAAAATTAGCACTACTTACAAACTCTTTCTTTGATGTTACTAAAATAATGGATATAACACCAGATGCATTTGAACCATCACCAAGAGTAATGTCTTCAATGATAAGACTAGTAAAAGTACCAAGGGAAAGCTTAAAATATAGTTTTAAAAGATTTGTTTTTAGAGAAATGTTCTTTCATAGAGATAGAAAACTAAAAAACAATTTAATGGAAGCACTAATAGAATTTGCTAAACTTCATGATAAAAAACTAACTAAAAAAGAAAGTAAAAGTATTATAGAAGAATATGAAATACCAAAAGAAATATTAAATAAACAAATGGAAAATCTAACTAACGAGGAATATGAATTAATTTATAACACATTAAAATAAGGAAATTAACTTTCCTTATTTTCTTTTATAAACTTGAATATCTCATCATAATATTTCTTACTATTAGTGACACTAGATTTCATATGTCTAGCTCCATCTATAATTAATAACTTCTTTTTACCTTTATAAATCTCGTAAGCTTCATACGCATTCTTGGTTGGAACCAATTTATCATCACTTCCATGTATAAACATAAATGGTATTTTTCCTTTAGCTAGTACTTTTCTAGGATTATATTTATATATATTAAATTTAAAAAATATCATAGAAAAAATATTAAATGATGATATTATAGGTCCAGGTAAAAACTTTAAATAACTAAGTTGATTATAAAACTGATCATAATTAGATATAAAGCCACAATCTTCAATCGCACATATAACATTATTAGGCAAATCTTCACCAACTGTTCTCATAATAACAGTTCCGCCCATAGATATACCATAAAGTATAATTTTAGTCTTCTTCTTTTTATTTAAATAATCTATCCAAGATAGCATATCTTTTCTTTCATAAAATCCATGAGTTGAATAAATACCATCACTTTTACCATGAGCCCTTTGATCAATAAGCAAAATACTATATCCCTTTTTATAGAAATTATATGCAACATCTAGCATCTCTAAAGCATTATTAGTGTATCCATGCACTATAATAATCCAAGTATTAAGTTTATTTTTAACTTCATAAGCATGTAACTTCTTATTATCAAAAGAATTTATATAAACTTCATTATACTTAGAATTTCTAAACCAATCTTTTGATTCCTTACTAACTAACTTAAATGTACCTTTTCCCTTAAATAACCTCTTCTTAGATATTTTAGTACAATTAGAAAAGTGAAAGAAATAAACACCAAGTAATAAATATAAAACTAAAAGTATAATTAATACAATAATAAATATTCTCATTACTCAATCATTTTCCTTACTTGCTCATAAAGATAAGGTTTAAATTCTTTGATAGGTAAGGGTTCGTTATTTAAAATAGAATTATAACAAGTACTTCCAACTAACTCAATAATCATAAATAGTGTTACATCTGGATTAGTAACTTTCTTGGAATATTTAGACATTTCATCTATAAATATAGTTTTTAAATCTTTATATTCTGCATTTAATATTTCTATTAAGTCTTTATTATAAAGCCCAAGAGAAAGATTCTTATTAATAAGTTTTATTAAATCTTTACTACTTGATAGTTTATCTATTATATAGTCAATGACACTAATAAGTTTATCTGGAAAATTATCTAATTTCTTTTTAGATGTGTATTCAATCGCATCACTAAATAACTTCTTAGATTTTTCAATGATAACTTCCTCATGAATATCCCATTTATCTTTAAAATATAAATAGAATGTGCCTTTCGCAACACCAGCATCATTAGCTATATCACTAATAGAAGTATCATTAATACCTTTTTTAATAAATAGGTTATATGCTGAAACCATAAGGCTTTCTTTTTTTAATTGTTTTTTTTCTTCTATTTTAGATAAAGTATTTTCAATATTAATCATATTTTTCACCTTCGATACATAAATTTTAATATAAAAATGACTAAAAGTCAATAAATTAATCAAAAAGTATTGACTAATAGTCATTTTTGAGGTATATTACTAACTGACCGTTGGTCATAATGGAGGTATAAATGAAAAAATTTGGAGACTTTATATGTAAACATAAGGTAGCTATATTAGTAATATCTATATTGTTATTGATACCATCAGCTATAGGGTACTTTAATACTAAAACTAATTATGATATTTTAGTATATCTACCAGAAGATATTGAAACTATGAAAGGCCAAAACATATTAAAAGAAGATTTCGATATGGGAGCTTTCGCAACAATATCTATAGACAATAGTAATCAAAAGAAAGTTATTGATGCAGAAAAAGCAATAAGAAAAATTGATGGTGTTAACAAAGTATTAACAATCAACGATCTTACTGGTATATCAGTTCCTTTTGAAATATTACCAGACAGTTTACTTGAACAAGTGAAGAATGGTGATAAAACTCTTATGTTAGTAACATTTAATGAAACAACATCTAACGAAAAAACTTTAAATGCTATAACAGAAATGAGAGAAATATTAAATGGCATGGCTAAAGTAGGTGGAATGAGTGCTATAGTACAAGATACTATGGACTTATCAAATAAAGAAGTTGCAATCTATGTAGTTATCGCAGTAATACTTTGTTTGATAGTATTAACACTTTCGTTAGATTCATACATAGTTCCAGTATTATTACTATTAAATATTGGAATAGCTATTATATATAATATGGGTTCAAACATTATATTTGGAGAAATATCATATATAACAAAAGCAATAAGTGCTGTACTTCAATTAGGAGTAACAACTGACTTCTCAATATTCTTATATCATAAATATCAAAACAATTTAGAAAAAGAAAAGAATACTGATGAAGCAATGGCAAATGCAATAAAAGAAACATTAGTATCAGTACTTGGTAGTGCATTTACAACAATAGCAGGTTTCCTAGCTCTTTGTTCAATGAACTTATCACTAGGAAAAGATATTGGACTTGTAATGGCAAAAGGAGTTCTATTTGGACTTATTTGTGTAGTTACAGTATTCCCATCAATGTTATTAATTTGTAATAAATGGATAAACAAAACTAAACATAAACAACTATTACCAAGTTTCAAACACATAAAAGAATTTAGTATGAAATTCTATAAACCAATATTTATAGCATTCTTAATACTAATGATTCCAGCAGTAATAGGTAATTCAAAAGTAAATGTATATTATAACTTAGATAAATCACTTCCTAAAACATTAGAAAGTGTAATGGCAAATGAAGAATTAAAGAAAGACTTCAATATTGTTTCACCAGAAATAATACTATTAGATACAAACTTAGAAAATCATAAAAAAACTGAACTAGTAAATAAACTAAAAAATACTGAAGGTATAAGCATGGTACTTAGTTCAAGTGAATTAGAAAAATATGGATTCCCAGTAGAACTATTAGATGATGATGTTAAAGGAATATTTAAAAATGATAAATATGAATTAATGTTAATAAGTTCTAACTATGAAGTAGCTTCTCCTGAATTAACTACTCAAATAGAAGAAATAGATGAGTTAGTTAAAACATATGATAAGAATGCTATTATCGCAGGTGAAGGACCACTTACTAATGATTTAATTAAGATAAGTGATGAAGACTTTAAAAATGTAAACTATGTATCTATCGGAGTAATATTTGCAATTATGTTCGTAGTATTAAAGTCATTATCTCTACCAGTTCTATTAATAATAGCTATAGAATTTGCTATATTCGTAAACGTTGCAATTTCATATTTCACAGGAACAACACTTCCATTTATAGCATCTATAGTAATTGGTACTATTCAATTAGGTGCAACTATTGACTATGCAATTCTTATGACAACAAAATATTTAGAATTAAGAAATTCAGGTAAAGATAAATTTAAATCTATGAAAGAAACATTAGATTCTTGCGTAAGTTCAGTATTCGTAAGTGGTATGTGCTTTTTCGCAGCAACATTCGGAGTTGGTGCTTACACTGATATAGATTTAATTGGATCAATATGTACATTAATATCAAGAGGAGCAATTATTAGTATGTTAGTAGTAATCTTAATATTACCATCATTACTAATGCTATTTGATAAGTTAATAATGAAAACAACTTTAAAAAAGAAAGAAGGAATAAAAATGAATAAAAAAGTTTTAGCAGCTTTACTTATAACATTGACATTACCATTAAGCGTATTTGCTACTACTAAAGATGAAACAGTTTATTCAAGATTAAATAGTGATGGTAGTGTTAATAAAACAATAGTAAGCAATCATATTCAAAATATAAAAGAAGGAAAATATAACGATAGAACAAATCTAAAAGATATAGTAAACACTAACGGTGATGAAAGATTTGATCTTATAGATGATTCACTCACATGGAGTTCTAAAGGAGAAGATATATTCTATAAAGGAACTTCTACTCAAAGTTTACCAATCAAAACAACTATTAAGTATTATCTAGATGGAAAAGAATACACTTCTAAAGAATTAAATGGTAAAAGTGGTAATATTAAAATAGTTATTAAGTATGAAAATACTTCTAAAAAGAAAGTAAATGTTAATGGCAAAAAAGAAACACTTTATACTCCATTTATGGTAACCTCTCTTATGACATTTAATAAAGACAATATAACTAATTTAAAAGTAGATAATGCTAAAATAGTAGATAATGGTATTAGTTATATGGTACTTGGATATAGTGCTCCAGGACTTTATGAAAGTTTAAAAATTGATGACTTAAAAGGATTAGATACAGTAACTATTGAATATACTACTGCTTCATATGAATTTACTAATATTTATTCAGTAGCTACATCAAACTTATTTGAAGATATTGATACTTCATCATTTAGTGATTTAAATAAACTATATAGTAGTGTTAACAAATTAGGAACAAGTACTAATGATTTAGTAAATGGAAGCAATGATTTAAAAAATGGTATTAAAGCATATAGTGATGGATTTAGTAAATATAATGGTGGTATGAATAACTTAGACACAAGTGTTAAAGGTTTAGTAGAAAAATATAATGCATTAAATCAAGGTATTCAAAACTTAAATGAACAAGTAAAAGGTTTAAGTACATATACTAGTTCAATAGTAAACTTAGCTAACGGTATTAATACATTATCAACAAAAACAAACGAGTTAGCTAAACAATCAGAATTATTAAGCTCAACAGTAGATAACACTTTAAGTATAATGACTAAACATATTGAAAAATTAACTTATATAAAAGAAACAACTACTGATGAAAATACAAAATCATTATTAGAAACAGAAATAACTAACTTACAAAAGAGTATTGACTTTAAGACATTATCAGCAATGAAAACAAATATTGATAATTTAAATAGTAGTATAAATACTTTAAATAAAAAAGTAAGTGCTTTAGCCAGCAGTTCTAAAGATTTAATTACTAACGTTGATAAACTTGCTCCATCAGTAAATTACTTAGCAACTAACAGTAACAAGATGTATGAAGGAATAGAAGAATTAAGTGCAAGTGTTGATTATTTAACAAGTTTAACAAATACATTTAATACTAAAAATACTGAAATATTAAAAGGAGCAACAACTTTATATGATGGACTTAATAAATTTAATAAAGAAGGTATTTCTAAAATAACAAGTGTATTAAATGGTAAAGTTAAAACTTACTCTAAAAAGATTGAAAAATTAATAGATTTAGGAAATGAATATAATTCATTCAGTCTAAAAGATAAAAATACTGATGGTAAAACTAAATTCATAATGATGATTAGTGAATAAAAGGTGCTAAAAAGCATCTTTTATTTTATAAAGTATCATAAATGTAACAAAACTCTTTAAAAATAATAGATTATGTGTTATAATAATGCCAATTTTAAGGGGTGTTAGTATGAATATATTAGCTGAAGAACAACTAAAATTATTTGAAAAAGGAATTAGTGAAGAAGAATTTGAAAAGCGTTCTAATGAATTTTTAGATTTATATTATAGAATTAGAACTAAAGATGAAGGAAGAATTTGGAATAAACTTTCATTAGAGCAAAGAAGAAAATTACATTGGTTAGTATTAACTGTATATAAAGTTAAAAATAGAATTGGTGGTTTTTCACATGAGGTGTTAAAAGATTTAAGAAAGCCAACTGATAGGCCTATAATTTTCGCAGTGACACATGTTGGGAAATTTGATATTGAAGTTGTGAGTGAAGCAATAAAAGATCATTATTATCTTTTATCTGGAGATTATGAACATTTACAAGGGCTCGTAGACGAAAAATTTTTATCAGTAAATGGAGTATTTTACTTCAATGAAAAAGACAAAAAAGATAGAAAAGCCGTATCTAAAAAAATGATAGAACATTTAAAACAAAATGGTAATTTAATGTATTTTATAGAAGGAACTTGGAACTTAACACCAAATTTACCTATGCTTCCTTGCTATTGGGGAATAGTAGATATTGCAAAAGAAGGAAATGCAATTATAATACCAGTAGCTTGTGAACAATATGGCAAAAAGTTTAAAGTAAATATTGGAGAAAACTTTGATATGAATAAATATGGTGAAGGAAATGAAGAAAAATCTAGAGCCATAAGCGATTTAAGAGATACTTTATCAACCCTAAAGTGGGAAATTTGGGAAAGCGAAGAAACATTAAAAAGAGAAGAATTGAATGGCGATGAATGGGATAAATATGTAGAACAAAGATTTAGCGAATGGCCATACTTCAACAAAGAATATATAAAAGATTTAGTATATAGACCAAAAGGAGTATACACAAATGAAGAAGTATTTGGACCAGTAATGAAATTATCACCATCTAAACAAAATGCATTCTTATTTGATAAAAGAATAAAAGGTTAATAATTTAACCTTTTTATTATGCAAAAAATATTATATAATTAAACAAGAATAGGAGTTTAATATGTCAAATGGTTATTTAACAATATGTGCATTTATAATTTCATCTATAATCACATATATGTTTGTTAGAAAAAAAGGGATAGAAAACCTTGAAACAAAGATTTTCAAATTCATGTTACTTATAAATATAGTTGAATCATTAACTACAACGTCTATAGTTGTAAATGCTATAACATGGAATAACCTTATATTATTTAAATTATTAAATAAATTAGATGTTATTCTTGTAGTATCGTGGTGTAGTTTATTATTTTATTATATTTACTCATTGAATAATAAAAATCAAATAATAAAAAAGATAACATTTGGTGCAAATATAATTATATGTATATTAGCACTCTTATTAGATGTAACAATAGTAAATGAAAATGGTGTATTAGACTCATATGGTCCACTAACTTCTTTAGGACTAATAGCAAGTTGCATTTATATTTTAGGAATGATAATTATATTGTTTAAATATAAAAATATTAAAAATAATGAAAAATATATTCCTTTATACTTTTTAATATTCTTTTTAATAATAGTAGCTATATGTAGAATAGTTATTCCACAAGTAAATCTTATATCTATAGTATTTAGTATTGTGGATATGATAATGATATTCACAATAGAAAATCCAGATTTAAAGACAATAGAGCAATTAAATATAGCAAAAGACCAAGCAGAAAGAGCAAATAATGCAAAATCAGACTTCTTAAGTAGTATGTCTCATGAGATAAGAACACCATTAAATGCAATAGTTGGACTTTCAGAAAACTTAGAAGAAAGAGCTAATTGCCCTAAGGAAATGAAAGAAGATCTAAAAGATATAGTATCCGCCTCTCAAACACTTTTAGAAATAGTAGGAAACATAATGGATATAAACAAAATAGAGAGTGAAAAGATGGAAATAGTAGAAATTCCATATAACTTTAAAGAAGAAGTAGAAACATTAGTAAGAGTATCAAGTACTCGTATAGGCGATAAACCAGTGGAACTTCATGTTAATATCGCAGAAGATATACCATATGAACTACTAGGAGATAAAGCTCATATGAAGCAAATAATAAACAACTTATTAACAAATGCAATTAAATATACAGAAAAAGGTCATATAAATCTAAATGTAAAATGTATTAATAAAGAAGATAGTTGTAGATTAATAATAACAGTTCAAGATAGTGGAAGAGGTATAAAAAAAGAAGATATAGAAAAACTATTTACTAAGTTTGAAAGACTAGATATTGAAAGAAACTCAACTACTGAAGGTACAGGTTTAGGGCTTGCCATAACTAAAAGATTAGTTGAAATGATGGGAGGAAATATAAATGTACAAAGTCAATATGGCTTAGGTTCAATATTTATGGTAAACATTCCTCAAAAGATAAGCAAGATGTCAAAACCATATAAAGATATAATAGCAAAAGAAGAAAATACTAATAATATAGATTATATAAATAAAAAAGTATTAATCGTAGATGATAATAAACTAAATGTAAAAGTAGCAAGAAGAGTAACAGATGCTTTAAATATTAAAAAAGTAGATGAGTGTTATAATGGAAATGAATGTGTTAAATTAGTGGCTTCGAATAATGACTATGATATTATCTTAATGGATATAATGATGCCAGTAATGAATGGAGAAGAAGCATTAAAGAAACTAAAAGAAATAGAAGGATTCAATACTCCAGTAATAGCACTAACCGCAGATGCAGTCGCAGGTTCTAAAGAAAAATATATAAAAGAAGGATTTACTGACTACTTATCAAAACCATTTAATAAAGATAATCTAAAAGAAAAACTAGATAAAATATTTAATAACAAAATTGAAACATCAGAGGATAGATGGAAAGATGTACCAAAATATGAATTTGGTGCAGAATTAAAACCACTTGAAGAAGAAGTAAAAGAAGAGCAAAATAATGATGAAGAAAAGATTCTAGAAGATGCAAACATTGATTATAAAGTTGGACTAGAAAACTTTGGAAGTATGGAAATGTATAAAGAAATGCTTAATGATTGGTATAAAGAAATAGATGAAAAATGGAATAGAATAGTCTCTAATAAAGAAAATATGAAAGAATACTCTATAGATGTACATTCATTAAAAAGTGATTCTAAATACTTTGGATTTACAACACTAGCAAAATTATCTCTAGACCATGAACTTAAAAGTAAAGATGGAGATAAAGAATATATAAAAGAACATTTTAATGAACTAGAAACTGAATATAAGAGAATAATTGATGTAGTTAGTAAATATCTAAATGAAAACAAGTAAACTAAAAATTTACTTGTTTTTTAAAATTAATATCTTAATTATAATACTTTACTTTTTGAAATGTTTAGATGGATATCATCTCCTTATATCTTTTAAAAATATTATAAAGAGATGATATTTTATGAAAAAAGATCTACTAATGCTAGTTCTTTTATTAATTATATTTGATTAAACATCTTAGAAAATAACAAAAGCTAACTCATTTTGAGTTAGGATACAAAATCTATAGCACTGACTCAGATCAGATACTTCACTAACAATAATATACCTCATCTAATAGGATATAGAAAAATAAAAATAAGTGTGTTATAATATGCAAGAAAGGTGATATTATGAAATACATTGGAACTAAAATTATGTATAGTAGTGATATCACACTTTAGTTATTCCTTTGAGTAACAAGAAGTGTGATTTTTTTAACATGCAACAAAAAAGGAGTAAAAATTAATTATGATAGAAATAAGTATAAATAAAATAAATAAAAATTATGGATTTAATCCAGTATTAAAAGACTTTTCAATGGAAGTTAAAAGTGGTGAGAGAATAGCTCTTATCGGAAGTAATGGGTGTGGTAAAACCACTACACTTAGACTTATCATGGGTCTAGAAACTATAGATAATGGAACTATTAATATAAGAAAAGGAACTAAAATAGGATATTTAACACAAATACCGCCTAAAGAAAAGGATAATATTAAAGCTAAAGATGTATATTTGCGTGGTATTAAAGAACTACTTGATTTAGAAGATTCTATTAATTCTTATGTATCAACTATGGATTCAAGTGAAAAATCTATTAAAACATTAGATAGATTACAAGAAGAATTTAGAATTAAAGGTGGATATCAAATAAAAGAAAAAATAAATAAAATTAAAGGTGGTTTTAAGCTATCTGATGAGTTATTAGATACAAAGTATAATAACTTATCAGGAGGAGAGAAAACAATCGTAAATCTAGCTTCTTTAGTCTTATCTGAACCTGATGTACTTTTATTAGATGAACCAACTAATCATTTAGATATAGATACTTTAGAATGGTTTGAAGAATATCTAAGTAATTACAAAGGTACTGCTTTAATAGTAAGCCACGATAGATACTTTCTAGATAGAGTAGTAAATAAAATAATAGAAATAAAAAATGGTAAAGAAGATGTTTATCATGGAAACTATACATATTATCTAAAAGAGTCAGAAAGAAGATTTTTAAGCGAGTTCGCAGCATATAAAAATCAACAAAAAGAAGTTGAAGCAATAAAAGAAGCAATTAAAAGATTAAAAGAATGGGGAACTAAGAGTGATAACCCTATGTTCTTTAGAAGAGCAGCAGCTATGGAAAAAAGACTTGAAAGAATGGACATGATAGAAAAACCAAAAGAAAAAACTGAATTAAAAGTAAATCTAACTACTGAAAGTAGAAGCGGTAATCATGTCCTTACTATAGATAATTTATATTTAAATATTGGTTCTCGTTCTTTACTTGAAAAGGCAAGCATGAAAATATACTATCAAGATAGAGTATGCCTAATGGGTAAAAATGGAACAGGTAAAACCACATTAATTAAAAATATCATGAATAATACACATGATAATATAAAACTGGGTACAAATATTAAAATAGGATATATACCTCAAGAAATAAGATTTGACAATGAAGACTTGACAGTTTATGAACATGTACGTTCATTCTTCATAGGAAGTGAAAGTGAACTTAGAAGTAAACTTCATCAATTCTATTTTGGTGAAGAAGAAATATCAAAAAAACTTAAAACAATAAGTGGAGGAGAAAAAGTAAGAATTAAATTACTAGAACTAATACTTTCTAAATCTAACTTCTTAATTCTAGATGAACCAACTAACCATATAGATATAGATACTAAAGAAATACTTGAAGAAGCTTTACTAGACTTTGATGGAACATTACTTTTCATATCACATGATAGATACTTTATAAATAAAATAGCTACTAAAATAGTTAGAATTGAAAATAAAAAATTAGTTAGTTATGATGGAAACTATGATTCTATAAAAGATAAACAAGTTATTAACATTAATGAACAAGAGAAACCTAAAGAAGTTATTAACATCAAAGGAAGTAATAGACTAAATGAATTTTTAAAAGATGCTAATAAAATAGAAGAAGTAACTATAGGTTGTTCAGGTAAAAAGGTATTTAAAATAAGAAAGAAAAGCAAAATATTCTTTCTTAAAGTAGCAGATCATTTATCTAAAGAATCTATTAGTTTAGATTATTTAAAAGATAAAATAACAGTACCAGAAAAAGTATTCTATGAAAAATATAATGGCAAAAGTTATATGTTAACTAAATCCTTAAAAGGCAATATGCTTTGTGATAATTATTATGAAGAACATCCTCTAGAAGGTATTAAAATAATTATTGAAGCTTTTAATGCTCTTTATAATATAGATTATAGTGACTGCATAATAGATGAAACAATAGATACTAAAATTAAAAGAATAGAAGAAAGATTTAATACTATAAAGAATGAAGATATTAAGCCTGAAATACTACAAAGATTCATAACAAAAGAAAACATATTAAAGTATTTAAAAGGTAACAAGCCAAAACAAATAATAGGTTTCACACACGGAGATATGTCACTACCTAATATATTCGCAGATAACGGACACTTTAGTGGACTACTTGATACAGAAGATGCAGGTATTGGAGACATATATTTTGATTTAGTAATATGCGAAATATCCATTGAAAGAAACTATGGAAAAGAATATATTGATAAATTCTATGAAGAGCTTGGCATTGAAAAAGATGAATTCAAGAGTGACTATTATAGAATATTAACGAGTTTATAACATAAAAAAAGAAGTTTAATTAATTAAATAAACTTCTTTTCTTTTAACCATTTTTTACCATCTACTATTCTAGCAACTAACATACTTGATGCAGAGTCACCTACGACATTTAACATTGTAGCAGGTGGGTCTATTATAGTAGCTATTATTGTAAGTATTGGGAGTGCTGTTACTGGGAAACCTAACATAGTTATAATTAACATTTCTGATATAGTTCCACCACCAATAGGTACAGCAGTAACAAGTAATGTAGCAATTAATGCAACACCTAAAACTTTAAGAGTACTAACATCTGAATTAAATAGATATACTAAGAACATAATCTTAAATACACTACCTATTATAGAACCATCTTTATGGAAACTTGTTCCAAGTGGAATAGTTGTATCAGCTATATCTTCAGGTACACCAATATTTTTAGCACAGTTAGTATTTACTGGAATTGATGCAGCACTACTACAAGTAGCTAGACTTGTTAATGTAGCTGGTAATATATTTCTCCAATAACTAACAAATCCTTTTTTACCAGCAGAAACAAATGCATAAAATGAATAAACTATAAAGTAGAATAGTACAGAAACAACTGTATAAATTATAAATGTTTTACCATATCCAAGAGCAATTTCACCACCAAAAGTTCCAACTAACGCTGCAAAATAGCAACCAAGACCAATAGGTGCATAGTACATAATAAGTTTAATAAATGATTGAACAACTTCATTAGCACTCTCTAAAACATCTAAGAATTTATCTCCTTTACCTTTACTCATATTAATACTAATTCCCATAAGTATTGAGAATATAATTAAAGCAATCATATTATCTCTAGTAAGTAATTTACTAAAATCACTAACACTAACTGCTTCAACTGTTCTTTCTAGGAAATTAACATCTTCCTTTGTAACTTCTTCAGCACCTTTTAATACTTCTTTTATAGCTTCTGTATCTTTAACATCAACTAATCTAAATGCTTTAGTTGAAGCTAAACCAACAAATACACTAACTATAGAAGTAAAAGCAAATACAAGTATTATAGTAGTAAGTATCTTACCAATTCTCTTAGGTTGTTTCATTTTACCAATAGATGTACTAATTGTTAAGAATATAAGTGGTACTATAATAACAAGTAACATGTTTAAGAATAAATCACCAAATGGACTTAATACAGTAGCTTTTTCACCAAATATTAGTCCTACTATAGTACCAATAATAATTGATCCTAAAAGTATTAAAGTTGATTTATAATTTTTTAAAAACTTCTTCATAAGTTTCTCCTTCCTTATTAATTATATAATTTTAATCACATAAAGTATACCTTTTATATTCCACAACAATTCCACAAAAAAAGAAGAATTAAACTTCTTTCTTTTTCTCTAAATCTCTATAAGCTATTTTACCAACAGCTGTTTTAGGAAGTGTATCTCTAAATTCATATTCAGTTGGTACAGCATATTTAGCTATATTTTTATAACAATATCTTCTTATTTCTTCACGTATTTCCATAGTGTTTTCTACACCTTGTTTAAGTACTATAACAGCTTTAGGAGTTTGACTTTTTATTTTATGAGGAACTCCAACAACCGTACAAGTATCAACATATTTACATTTATTAATAATATCTTCAAGTTCAATTGGATAAACGTTATAACCGTTAGTGATAATTATTCTCTTAAGTCTTGAAGTATAGAAGATAAATCCATCTTTATCCATATACCCAAGATCACCTGAGTGCAACCAAGTTTTACCATCGTTATGTAGAACTAAAGTCTTTTTAGTTTCCTCATCTTCATTAATATAACCCATCATAAGAGTTGGTCCAGTAATACATATTTCTCCAACATCACCAAGTGATTTTTCAATATCACTATTTGGTTCAAAAATTTTAACAATTGTATCTGGATTAGGTATACCTAAAGTACCTTTATGATTATCTACATGTTTTTCATCTATTTCGGCAGTACAGCAACAGAAACCACAAGCTTCAGATAGTCCATATCCAACTTTAACAACAGCACTACTTCCATGAGCTTTTAAATATTCTTCAAACTCACTCTTTAGTTGAGGTGATAAATAGTCACCACCTACAACTACAACTTTTATATCTTTAAATGCATTAATACCAGGGTCAGCTCCATTAACAGACATTTTTAATAATGATGGAACCGCAGGATAAACATTAGGTTTATATTTTCTTAATTCTTTATTAATTTTTTTAGTATTTAGTTGTGGAACTATTATACATTTCATACCTGAAACTAAACAAGTATGAGTACATAGTGCTAAACCAAATACATGGAATATAGGTAATGCAGCTAATGCTGAGTGACCAGGGCTAATATACTCACATACACTTGATGTTTGTAAAGCCATAGCATTAAAGTTAGCATTAGAAATAATAATTCCTTTAGGTTTTCCAGTAGTACCACCGCTATATATTATAGCGGCAGGACTCTTAGCATCTCTCTTAACATAAGTATCTGTATCCGTTCCATAATTCAAAAATTCATGCCAAGTAAGCATACCTTCTTCAAGTTTCATATTTAAAGATGACTTAATATTGTATAAAGTTTTTAATATTTTTCCTAAACTTTCACTAGTTGGTACCATAATAAAATGTTTAACCTTAATATGTCTTGCTTTAGGCATAGCTACATCTGAACAAAATATAATAGAACTATTTGTTTCCTTTAATGCTCTTTCAATATCTTGAGTAGAAGATAAAGGGTGTATTATATTACAAATAGCACCAATCTTATTAATTGCATAAATTAATGCAAAACTTTCAGGTGTATTTGGCATACATATCGTAACACATTCATTCTCTACAATATTAAATTCTTTTAAGGCAGAAGCAACTTTATCTATTTTCTTCATAAAAGATTTAAATGTAACTTCATTTCCATAGAAGGAATAAGCACTTCTTTTTTCATTCTTAGAAGCAGTATCTTTTAAATAGTCATACATACTTCCATTAAAATAATTTAAACTTTCAGGAACATCCCCATAATACTTTAACCATGGTTTTTCCTTATTTTCAGGTTTTTCGTTTTTAATAAAATTAATTAACCTATTTATATAATCATTAACTTTTCCCATAATTGATTCCTTTCATATTAATCATATATGTGTTACAATTGTAACATATAATAAGAAGAAAAACCATAAATTTATTCTAAATGTTACAAAAGAGGTGTTTTTGTTTGAATAATAAAAATAATAAATTTATTAAAGAATGTATAGTAAAATCACTAGTATCACTAATGAAAGAAAAAGAATTTAAAGATATTTCTATAACTGAAATAACTAAAAAAGCAGGAGTATCTAGAATGACTTACTATAGAAATTATAACTTCAAAGAAGACATTTTAAATGATTATATGACTACTTTAATAGAAGATTATAAAAGTAAACGTGAAGAAAATAAAGGTAATCCATATCTTCTTATATTAAATGCATTTGAATTCTTTAAAAATAATAAAGATTTCGTTATTGCTTTAGAAAAATCAAATTTATCAAACGTAATACAAAATAAAATAAATGATTATATGGTAGTATTTTATCCAGAAACAAAAACAAATATAGAATCAAGATATAAGCTTTATATATTAAGTGGAGCTCTTTATAACACATGTAAAATGTGGCTACTTAATGGCTTAAAAGAGGATTCAACCTTACTTGCTAAAATATTTGTTGATAGACTTTTTAATAATTCAAATAAATATATTAATTAACGATTTAAATGCTTATCATTAGCATATTCTTTAGCTGCAGAATACGATGGACTAGAATTAGGATTATATCTATTTTCTTCATCATACTTTAATCCTTTTTTAGCATACTCTTCTTCCATAATAAGCATTAAAGAAGTATCATATATCATACCATTAAAACTAATCCAAGTATGTCTTCCATCAGGAGAATTCTTGCTACCTTTAATTAATGGCAAAGTACCACCACATATTTGAGGATAAGAAAAACAATAACTTAAGTATCTAGAAAATTTAGTACAATTTCCTTCATTAAATCCTTCACCAAAAGCTTCTTCAAAATTAATTGGAGATCTAACATTTAATGAAGCCATCTTATCCCATAATTTATCATCATATCCAAGTATTCTTCCTTCAAGAACACCCTTTCTTAAAAATTTAGCAAACTCTTCATCAGTTTCATAATAATGTTTAAGCATACCAAAACATTTATAGTCTTTTCTTTTATCATCTATAAGTGAACTAAGTATTTTATCCATGTCATCACCAACTAAATCATAACACATAAAAAAATTAAAACAAGGCAACTTACTAAAATTTGACATAAAATACTGATTGCAATACCAAATATTTATGTTATAATAAAGTTATTAAAGGGCTAGTAAAGACTTTATTGTTTTTGCTAGCTTATTTTTTAGAGGTTTTTATGAAAAAGTGTTTATTTTTAGTGTTAATAGTAATTTTAATGTTTGATAATGTATATGCTCAAAGAGGATGTTGTTCACATCATGGAGGAGTAGGAGGATGTTCATCTAGTGGAAGAACTATATGCAATGATGGAACATATAGTCCTACATGTACATGCACACCAATTAAAAAGACAGTGTATGGATGTACTAACTCAAAAGCAATTAATTATAACTCAAAAGCAGATGTAAATGATAACACATGTAGATTTAAAAAAGAAATAAAAGAAACAAATATAATAAAATATGAAACAGAATACATAGAAGATGAAACTATGTACCAAGGAGAAGAAACAATAGAACAAAAAGGTGAAAACGGAGAAGAAGTAATAATAAAAGAATTAATAGTAGATTCATATGACAATGTTATAGAAACAACAAAAGAAACAACTAAAACAACAAAAGAACCTAAAAAAGAAATAATAAGAAAAGGTATCAAAGAGAAAATTAAAACTGAAAGTGAAGAAACACCTTCACCAGGGAGTGCAGTACTAGGTATTGGAGCACTTAGTTACTTAGGATATGTATTTTTCAAAAAAAGATAATAATTTAATAAAAAAATGATATAATCTATGTATGAAAAGAAATTATATAAAAATGAATGATAACGATAATTATTTATCACTAGGAAATGTTATTAATACTATAAAGAAAGTATCTAATAATAAGAATGCTATGCAAACAGAACTATTTAGTACTATTTTTAATATTAATAATGTAAATGCTACTACTATAAATAATTATTGTATAGGTTATAGAGCAATAGGATTAGAATATAAAAAAGTATTTATTGATTTAAAAAGAAAATATGATCAAGATAAATTAATATACGAAGATATTATCTTAGGTATTCTATCTATAATGGATGATATTATTTATATCAAGGATGATAATTCACTAGAACTTATAAATAATAATAAAAAACTTAACGAAGTGATAAAAGAACTATTAGTGATTGCTTCTAATGATGAACATATAGAAAAAGAAATAATAAATAATATAAAGAAATTATCTAATTATGAAGCATTTATAGAATTATTAAACTATAGTATTCTTGATAATAATCAACCAGTATATACACAATCTATTAACATTAAAATAAATAGACAAGAATTAAATGAATATTTAAAGATTAAACTTTATTATGGAGAAAGTTATATAAACTCATTAATAGAGTTATCTAGAAAAGATAATATGTACGCATGCGCAGAATTAGGTTCATTAGAATTTGATGGCTATATTAGTGGCAAACCTAATTATAAGAAATGCTATGATTATTATTATAAAGCGGCTTTAAAAGATCATCCAAAAGGATGCTGGATGGTAGCTAACTTAATGTTAACAGGTAGAGTAAAGTTAGACTTTGATACTATGTGGAAATATTTAAATAAGTCAATAGAATTAGGTAGTTTTGCTGGATATAATACATTAGGTCTTTGCTATTTAAGAGGTATTAATAAAAAGAATAAAAAAGATTTAAATGAAGCTAGAAAGAATTTTCAAATTTCAGCAGAACATGGATATGTATTCGCATTTAATAATTTAGGTAAAACTTATGAAGATGAAGGAAACATAGAAGAAGCAATAAAATATTATAAAGTTAGTGCTGATATGAATGAATGTTGGGCACTTAATAAAGTAGGAGAGTACTATAGACATAAAGGAGATTTAAAAACTGCATACATCTACTACTTAAAAGCAACAGAATCTCCAATAACAGAAAGAATAAAATATCCATTCTATAACTTAGCTAAATATTATTATGAAAATGGATGTGAAGAAGCAAATATAAAAAAAGATATATCAAAAGCAAAAGAATTATATGAGATTTACGAATCTTTATCATAAATTGTATGGGAAGTTAGTTTTAAAAAATAATAGAGGTAACTTCTCATTTTCAGTTCAATTGACAAATAAAGCTAGTACAGAACCTGTTACTTCATCGGTTTGTACATATATAAATGATAAACCTGTAGTCTATGCTTCATTTATGTTTCAAAATAATAAAGCTTCATCTATCGATCTAAGTAATTTTAACACAAGTAATGTTACCAATATGAGTTATATGTTTAAAAATATCAAGGCAAGTGAGTTAGATGTTAGTAGTTTCAATACGAGCAAAGTAACTAATACGAAATTAATGTTTGCTTCTATGTATAATTTGTTGACAATATATTCAAGTGATAAATTTGTTATTGATAATATAACTGATTCATATAATATGTTTAATGCGTCAGCTAAACTAGTAGGTGGCGCTGGAACTAAATATAACGGTTCATACGTTGATAAAACATATGCTAGAGTAGATGGAGGAACAAACTCACCAGGATACTTTACACTTAAGACTAATTAGAGGCTATGCCTCTTTTTTGACTTTTAACCTCATTTATGGTATAATATGCGAGTTAAAGGGGGAGAAGACATGGATAATCAATTTTTATTATATTTAAATACTGAAATAATAACAGATAATTATAGTGATGATTTTATAAATGCTATAATGAATTTTATAAAAGAATATTGTTCTGCTGAATCAATAATATTAATAGATACTAAATCACAAAGAAAAGATGATTATAAATCAGAAGAAAAAGCATATGAAACAAAAGAAGATGATTTTGTTGTTAACATTAGAGGATGCGATAAGAAATTAATAATAAGAGGCAAAAAAAGAGAATTTGATAATGATAAATACTTTAAAGCATCTTTATCTATTATATTAGGAAATATGTTTAAGACTAAAAAAATAGTAGAAGAACTTAAAAGAGAAAAATACTTAGATAGTTCTCTTAAAGTATATAATAGAAGAGCTTATGATGAATTATTACAAGGCATTAAAAAGAAATATCAAAATGTAGGAGTATTATTCGTAGATGCGAATGGTCTTGGTATCCTAAATAATATGTATGGATATCAAAAAGGAGATAAATTATTAAAAGCAGTTTCATCATCACTTAAAAAGAACTTTAGACAATCAGATATATATAGAATAGGTGGAGATGAATTTGTAGTAATATGTCCATCAGTAGTAAAAGAACAATTCGAAAGAAAAATGCTTTCTAGTAAAGCATCTATAGAACAAACAGAATTCACCGCATCATTTGGTATGGTATATAAAGATGAAACTGATGACTTAGAAAGTGCTGTAGAAGAAGCAAGTTTCTTAATGAAAAGAAATAAAGAAGCATTTAGAGAATTACACCCAGAAATATATTTAGATAAATACAAAGTAAAACAAATCATAAAATAAAACATTTTATGGTTTTTTTATTATAGTTATAGTATAATCTATATAGAATAAAGAGGTGTTTATATGAAAGATATAGAAAACTCAATTATGTATAAAGAAGGTACTATACTTAAAAATAGAATAGAAGAACTTAATAAAAAGATTAAGGGTGCATCTAAAGAAGCAAAAGAATTTATAGAAAAAGATATAAGAAAGTATGAATATGCTCTAAGGGGAGAAAATAAAGTTATAAATGCTCTTATGAATAGTAATATTCCAATGCTTATATTACATGATTTAAATATTGTATATAAAGATCATAGAGTTCAAATAGATTTTATGCTTATAACTAGAAAGAATTATTATATATTAGAATGTAAGAATTCTTTTGGTAATATTTTAATTGATAATAATGGTAACTTCTATAGAACTTATTATGGTAAGAAAGTAGGCATTTATAATCCATTAGATAAACTTGATAGAAATATAGATACTATTAAATTATATTTAAATGATCATAGTACATTTCTTGAAAAATTAATATTAAATAAGGCTTATGATAACTTTTATCATGGTGTAGTAGTACTTTCTAATGAGAATACTATTGTTGATACTAAAAGTGCTCCAAGAGATGTTAAAAATAGAATCGTAAGAGTTGATAAACTAGTAGATTATATTAAAAAAATAGAAAAGAATTCTACAGAATTTTCTAGTATGGATGACATAATAAAAGAAAGTGCTGATAGAATATTATCATTATGTATTGATGAAGATATAGTAGATGATATAAATGAAACTAAAGTTGTATCTAGAGAAAAACTATTTGATTTAAATGAGATAATTAAAAATAAACTTAAAAATTATAGAAACTATAAAGCTAAACAACTTAACTATAAACCATATTATATATTTAATGATAAAGTATTAAATGAAATAGTTAGAGTTAAACCAATAAATGAAAAAGAATTAAAAGGTATAGATGGTTTTTCTGATACTAAGTATAAGAAGTATGGAAAGGACATTATTAATATAATTAATGGCAAATAAAAATGTAAGAATTAACTTACATTTTTTATTTATTATAGTTTTTATTAAATTCTTCTTTCATTTTATTAAATTGATCATCGAATTCATTATTTCGACTATCAATCATTTCTTTAGTATTATTTATATCATCTCTTGCTTTATTAAAGTCATCATTAAAGTTAATAATATTAATTATAACTATAGTCATTATTACTAGCATGATTATACCAATTATAACTCCTATAATTTTACTAATAGTAAACGTTGATTTAAAAGTTTTTAAACTAGTATCCATTATATCTTTAGTTTTTTCTTTTATTTCATTATCTAATTCTTTGCTTCTTAAATCAGTATCTTTTTCTTTGTTAAGTCTTTCCTTATATTCCTTAAAGTCCTTATTTTTTGAATATGGTGCTTTACAGTTAGGACAAACTTTATCATTATCTAAATCTATATTAGTACCACAATGTTCACATATTATTTTCATATTAACTCCTATAATTCTTTAACTAATTTTTTGAATTCATCGCCTCTATCTTCAAATTTAGCATATTGATCCCAAGATGCACTAGCTGGACTTAGAAGAATAACATCTCCACTAACACTTTCTTTATTAGCAACTTCTACTGCTTCTTTTAAAGTATTTACCATAGTACACTTAATACCTAGTGAATCTATTTGTTTCTTACATCTTTCTTTACATTCACCATAACATACTACTGCTTTAGTATTCTTCATATAATCTTTTAAATCTAAGAAGTTTTGTGTTCTTTCTTGACCACCTAATAATATTATAGTTGGTTTCTTAAATGCACTAAGAGCTATTTGAGTAGCTGTTATATTAGTAGCTTTAGAGTCATTATAGAAGTCTTTTCCTTCGAATGTTCTTACATATTCTATTCTGTGTTCAACTCCAGTAAATTCACTTATAGCCTTGCACATTATTTCATTAGATATACCAAGTTCCTTAGCAATCATAATTGCACACATAACGTTTTCATAATTATGATTACCTTGTAATTTAATATCTTTAGTGTCTATTATTTCTTCACCATAATAATATATCTTACCATTTTCTAAGTAAGCACCATCTATTTTTTCTTTACTAGTAAAGTATTTCTTAGTACTTTTTATATCTTTAGTAATTCTATATGCATCTGCGTTTCCTTTATTAATGATAGCAATATTCTTAGAAGTATGATTTTGGAATATTCTAAGTTTTGTTTCATTATAATATTCACGAGTACCAAACATATCTAAATGTGCTTCATAAATATTAGTAAGAACTGCGATATCAGGATTAAAGTCATAGAAATCATGTAGTTGAGGAACACCTATTTCCATAACTAAATAATCATTCTCTTTGATGTCTTCAATAACTTCACATAAAGGGAAACCTATATTACCAGCTAAATGTGTTCTACCAGGGAATGCAGCACTAACTATTTCATAAGTAAGTGATGTTGTAGTAGTTTTACCATTAGTACCAGTAATAGCAACTAATTTAACTCCTTTAGGTAATAAATGATAAGCCATTTCTATTTCATTAATAACCTTAATATTATGTTCTTCTGCATATTTTAAATATTTATGATCAAAATGAATTCCTGGATTCTTTATTAAATAATCAAATGATTCATCTAATATATCATCAGGATGACTTCCTAAGATTACTTTAACTCCTAAATCTTCTAATTCTTTGATATGATTTTTATCTTGATTAGCATTCATATCATTTAATACGATAGTGTTACCTCTTTTAGCAAGTACTCTAGCTGCATGATAACCACTTCTAGCCATACCAAGAATAAAAATTTTCTTGTTTTCAAACATATTACACGCCTCCAATATAATTATACAACAATGATTAGTTCATATTTAATAATATATGTAAACTTTACAATTAAATAATAAAAAAATAACTACGTTTCTTACTTTTTGTAGTTATTTTTAATTGATACAGCTTTATCTTTTAAATATTTCATCTTTTCTTTTATATTAAATTTAAATCTAATATTAGGAAATGCTTTAAATACTCTTTTAGCAAGTATATTATCACTTAGTATCTTTTTAACTTTTTCTGTTATTTCTTTAGTATTATCTAAATGAACATATTTAACACCCATATTTTTAATTTTAAATATTACTTTAAATGATATGATGTTATCTATTAAGAATAGTATTAATATTGTATAGAATAATATATTTATAGTAAGTGGACTTAATTTATCAAATAAACTAATAGCAAATGGATTAATAAATTTAACAAGTAAGAATCCAAGCACTCCAAAAGCTAAACTATTTGTTAAACAAATTCTACCATTTAGATTAAATTTATTTTTGGTATAATCCCACCATCTAGCATGAAATAATTTTTCCATTAAGTAACTTGTAACATATTCACCGGCACTACATATTATAATTGAAAGAATAAAAAGTAATATAGGACTTTCTATATTATGAAGTAATAACACCATAGCAATAGCACAATTACCATATATAGGACAATATGGTCCTATTAAGAATCCTCTATTTACAAAACATTTAGTATCTGGATAAGTAGCAACTACTTCTATCATCCAACCAACCATTGAATAAGCAATAAATAATAAAAATAATACTTTTAAATCACACATCTATTTTTTTCTCCTTTTCTTAAATCCTAAGTATTTAGGATATTCCTTTGGATGAGCAAGAACATTTAATGAACATTTCTTATCCATCATAGTAACAACCCAACTTTCAGCATACTTAGGAGGTTTTATATTAAGAGGAAACATATGTCTTAATATAATATCTTCTACCATTGGATTCATTAAATGAGGAAAATGCTTTCTTGCATTATATAAAGCTTGTCTTGCATGAACAAAACCATGTAATTCTCTAAACTTCTTTTTAGTATGATCATCTTGCCATGGTTTAAAATAAAAATCATGAAGTATAGCACCAATACAAGTATTTCTAACATTCAAGTGATGTCTTTTAGCAAACTTATATGATTCATAAGCTACTTTCATAGAATGATCATATACACTTTCATTTTCATGATGAGCAAACTTTTTCCTTTTTAAAAATTCTTTATTGTTAATTATTTCATCTATATATTCTAAAAACTCTTTGTCATATTTCATAAAACTCACGTAAACATTATAACAAATATAGATAATTATTAAAAGAGATTATGCTATAATAGACATATAAATAAGGAAGAAATATGAAAAGTAAAGTTTATTTTACAAATGAAATAAGTAGTGAAAAATTAGTTGAAATTTATAAAAAATTAGGTGTAGAACTTAATGGCAAAGTAGCTGTTAAAGTTCATAGTGGAGAAAAAGGTAATCAAAATTATTTAAAACCATTATTTTATAAAGATTTAATTGATTATGTTAATGGTACTGTTGTTGAATGCAATACTGCATATGATGGAGCAAGAAATACAAGTGATAAACATTTAAAGCTTTTAGAAGAACATGAATGGACTAAATACTATAATGTTGATTTACTTGATAAAGATGGAGAATTAGAGTTACCTGTTAAAGAAGGCAAACATTTGAGTATTAATTATGTTGGTAAGAATATAGAGAATTATGATTCAATGTTAGTTTTATCTCACTTTAAGGGTCATCCAATGGGAGGATTTGGTGGTTCTTTAAAAAATATATCAATAGGTCTTGCATCTAGTCATGGTAAAGCAAATATTCATGGTGCTGGTAAATCTGAAGATTTATGGACTGCAGATCACGATTCATTCTTAGAATCTATGGCAGAAGCAGCTAAAACAATAATTGATTATGAAAAGAATATTGTATTTATAAATGTTATGGCAAATATGTCAGTAGATTGTGATTGTTGTGCCGTTGCTGAAGATCCATGTATGAAAAATATTGGTATTTTAGCTTCAACTGACCCAGTAGCACTTGATCAAGCGTGTGTTGACTTAGTATATAATTCTAACGATCATGGAAAAGACCATTTAATTGAAAGAATCGAATCTAGAAATGGAATTCATACTATAGAAGAAGCAGAAAAAATACATGTTGGTACAAGAAATTACGAATTAATTAAATTTTAACTTTATTTTTTAGTAATTTTGTGGTATCATTTACGAATGTTAAAGGGGATGAACTAAATGAATGGAAAAGTAACATATATATTTGGACATAAAAATCCTGATACAGACTCAATATGTGCATCAATTGCATTATCATATTTAAAGAATAAATTAGGCTTTAATACTGTAGCATCTACATTAGGAAATTTAAATCCTGAAACTAAATATGCATTAAACTACTTTAATGTTAAAGAACCATATCATTTAAACGATGTAAAATTACAATTAAAGGATGTAGCTTATCATAAAGGATGTTTTATTGATAAGAATGTACCAATCAAAGATGCATTTGATTATATGAATAAATATTCACTAACAGGTATACCAGTAGTAGAAAATAAAAACAAATACTATGGTTATGTTTCATTAAAAGAAGTAGCTCGTGAAATTATAACTGGTGATTTTCATAAAATTAATACTTCTTATGGAAATTTAATAAGTGTATTAAAGGGTACACCAGTATTAAAATTTGATAAAGAAATATCTGGTAATGTATTAGCTGCCACATATGCTAAAGCTACATTTATAGAAAGAGTTACACTTGATAATAGTTATATTTTAGTTATAGGAGATAGAACTGCTATTCTTGATTATGCAATTGAAAGCAAAGTTAAATTAATTATAGTTATTGCTGGAATAGAACTTCCTCAAGAACTACTTCAAAAAGCTAAAAAGAATAAAGTAAATATTATTAGTACACCTTTATCTTCATATGAAGTAGGAAAACTAATATCTTTCTCTAATTATATTAAAGATATAATGAGAAAAGAAGAGTCTATAACATTTAATGAACTAGACTATTTATCAGACTTTATAGAAGAGAGCAAAAAGTTAAAACACACTAACTATCCAATACTTAATAGTAAGAATGAATGTAAAGGCCTTTTAACTTTAACTGATACTAATGAAGTTGATAAGAAACAAGTTATATTAGTAGATCATAACAACTCATCTCAAAGTGTAGATGGTTTAGAAGAAGCAGAAATATTAGAAGTAATAGACCATCATAATATAGGAGATATTAATACTAAGAAACCAATTAACTTTAGAAATGCAGGAGTAGGTAGTGTTAATACAATTATTTATGATTTATATAAAGAAAATAATATAAAGATTCCAAAAGATATAGCTGGTCTTATGGCATCTGCTATTATATCTGATACATTACTTTTAACTTCACCAACTACTACTATAAGGGATACTGATGCATTAATTAACTTATCAAAAATAGCTAAAATTAAATATAAGAAGTATGGTGTTGAATTATTAAAACAAGGTATGACTATTAAAGGACTTACAAATGAAGACATACTTCATAAAGATTTTAAGACATATAAAGTTAATGATAAAATGATAGGAATAGGTCAAATTCTAACAGCTGATTTTGAATCTATGAATAAAAAAATAAATGGTTTAGTAAACTATTTAGATGAAGTTTCTAAAAATGAAAATATAGAAGTAGTAACTTTATTTGTTACAGATATTTTTGAAAACGTTTCATATTGTTTATATAATAGAAGTGCTGAAGAAATTATAAAGAATAGTTTTGATTTAAAAGAAGCATACGAGGGAGTTCCTCTAAGAAATATTGTATCAAGAAAAATACAAATAGCACCATATATAATGGATGCAGTAGAAAAAGAGTAGAAATACTCTTTTTTATTTAGACATCATATTAGAATGTGTAAAAATATATAAAAATGGTAAAAAATACACAATGAAATACAAAATATTGTGATAATTTAGTAATAAATACACAATAAATCATAATTTATTGTGCAAATTTAACTTAAAAGTATTAGAAAGTAATAATGTAATACAAAATACTAGGAAAAAAATCCTAGTATTTTATTTATATAGCACATTTAAATCAACAACACCATTTATTCCATCAACTTTACCTCTACTAGAAAATTGCCACATAGTATAAGATTTAGAATAACTGGATTTACTTGATGTATAATGAGCAAGCCATGTATCCTTACTTCCAACATCCCATATATTTTCTAAATAGTATTTGCTACTATAAAGTGTTCCTTGATATCCATGCTTAGTTACTTCATTAATAAATGCATCAGCTATTAAATTAATATCAGTAAGACTAATATTATAAGAATTAAAATTATTCCAGTTCTCCCAGTCAAATGCGATAGGAAGTTCAAGAGTAATACCATCAAGAGTATTAACTACATATTTAGCTTGTTCACGAGCTTCATATACATCTTTAGCATAACTAAAGAAATAAACACCAACTGGTATACCAGCTTTCTTAGCATTCTCTATATTCTTTTTATATTGATTATCCATAACTATTTGATTCTTTTTATTATGTCCATAACCAATTCTAATCATAGCAAACTCAACACCATCTTTTTTAGCCTTTTCCCAGTCAACAGTATCTTGCCAAGTAGATACATCAACTCCGATCATAGTGTTTTCATTTTTATATTTCTTTATAGCGTCTTTAATATTAACAGTATTTTTTGGCGTTGAAGCACTACTAGTATTGTTATTCTTCTCTTTATCTTTTACTATTAATTTAAAACTTTTAGTAGTAGTATTCTTAGATGAATCAGTAGCTGTATATTTTAAATTATATGTACCAACTTTATTAACATTATATTCACCTTCAACTTTACAATCAGGCCTTTTATCATAATTATCAGCACACAATACTTTATCAACTAAATTAATATCATTTCCCTTAGTTGTACTATAAGAACTACTTATTAATACTAAAGGCTTAGTCGTATCAACAACTTCATATAGGATAGTTTCAAATTTTTCTCTATGATTAGAAGTCTTATAATTAACAAGTACTTTATTCTTACCTAAAGTATAAGTATCAATTAATATATTATCACTAGTAATTTCACCATCTTCAATACTAACAATATCATAAAGCCTTACTTTAGATGCATACTCGAAAGTTAAATTATCATTTAAAACTATTCTAGTATTAGATTTGCTCATAACAGGCACTTCTTTTTTAGTACATCCAACTAGTAAAATAAACATTAAACAAATTATAAACATTTTATTTTTCATATTCACCATATTGATAGTTTATCACAATTACATATATTTTTATACTATAGTATATTATATTTTATATAATTTTATGCATACAAAAAGAGCCTATGACTCTTTATAATTTTCTTTATCAAAATCAACTAATAATTCATGTATCATTTCTTCTTGATTTCCTAAATATACTTCTTCAATTCTATCAACTCTACATTTTTCACATTCTATAATACTATTCATTTTAAGAAGTGACTGTTCAATATCATCGTTAACTATTACATAGTTATATTTAGATACTTCATTTATTTCTTTATATGCAGTTTTAAATCTTTCTACTATTTGTTCTTTAGTTTCAGTTTTTCTACCAATTAATCTTTTCTTAAGTATTTCCATTGATGGTGGCATAATAAATATAAATACAGCATCAGGTCTTTTTTCATTTACTTTACGAGCTCCTTCTATATCTATTTCAAGTATAATATTTGTACCCTTACTAAGTAGTTCATCTATATGTTCTATAGGTGTACCATAATATTTATTAGAGTGCACTATCGCATATTCTAAATATTTATTATCTTTAATCTTTTGTTCAAACTCTTTAGTACTTATAAAGTTATAATCTATACCATCTTTTTCTTCACCTCTAGGACTTCTAGTAGTGTCACTTATAGACATAACAGTATCATTTCTTGAATCAATTAATTTTTGATTTAATGTACTTTTTCCGCAACCAGATGGACCTGAAACAACTATTAATAAACCTTGTTCATTTTCTTTAATCATAAATACCTCTTTAAACAATATTAACATTTTAAAAATATTTAATCAACAACGTATAAACATCAAAATAATGTAAATAATAATACTGGTGAAGAAAAATGAATGAAAATATGGAATTATTAAATTTTGTATATGAAAATGCTGAAATGGGTGTACATACTTTAAATATTTTAAGTGATTCTTTAAGAAAAAGGGATAACAAAATAAAAGGCTTAATTGAAGATGAATTAAAAGAATATAATAATTTTTTAAAAGAATCAGAAAAACTACTTAAGAAAAACAAGATAGAACCAAAGAAAACAAATCTTATGGCAAAACTAAGTAGTAAGATGGGAATAACTATGGAAACAATGAAAGATAATAGTGACCCAGCGATCGCATCTATGGTAATTGAAGGACTAACTATGGGAATAGTAGAGATGCAAACAAAAATAGAAAATTATAAAAAATTAGTTGATAAGAAAATACTAAAATTATCTATTAAATTCTTAAAATTTCAAGAAGAAGAAATAGAGAAACTTAAAACATTTATGTAATTTACACATAAATGTTATTTTTTTATTAAAAATTCTTTAAAAAGTTATATGTTATGATATAATCTAATTAGAATTATAAGTATAAAAGGATAGTGAGTAGTATGAAAAACATAAAGAAGGCCATAGCTGTTTTATTAATATTAACTACTATGACTGGATGTGTAAAATATAATAATACAATGACAATAAATAATGATAAGAGTATGCTTTTTGAAGGAACATATCTTGTTAGTGATAAAGTTATGGATATGATGAATAGTTTCGGAGAAACTGCTACAACTACTATAACTGAAAATATAGATAAAGAAGAACTTAAGAAAAGAGGTATAACTGTTAATGATAAGAAAGAAAATGGTTATACAGGAATTTCTATAAGTAAAAAGTATGATAACATAGATAATATTTCTAATGATACTGGTAAAGAAGTATTAATTAGCGACTATATTGAAAATGGATTTGATGATAGTGTATTATTCAAAATAGAAAAAGGATTCTTAAAAAATAAATATATAGCTAAGTTTTCTTATGATACTGAAACTCAAAACGAAGATAATGGATTAACTTCATATGTACCAACAAATAATGAACAATTAGCTATGGGCAATAATATTGGCACAACAACACCAAATACAGGAACAACAAATGATAATACAACAAACAATATAACAGGAAATACAACAAATGATAATACAGTAACTGGTGATAATAATGTACCAAGTACTAAAACACCAGAAACTACTGAGCCAGATTATAGTGACCTAATGAACTTAGCAAGTGAAATGGAATTTAAATTTACAGTAAATCTTCCAGAAAAAGCAATAAGTAATAATGCAACAAAAACAGATAATGATGGTAAAACATTAGTATGGAATATTGAAAATAATAAAAAGACTACAATAGAATTTACATTTGAATTAAAAAATATGACTAATTATTATATATTATATGGTGGAATTGCTGCCGGAGTTATCATTGTTATAATTATAATAATGATGATTATTAAAAAAAGAAAAGGAAAAGAAGTAATACCTGTAGAAGATAAACCAATACACGCTGACTTTGACCCTTCAATAGCTGCTGCTATACCTAATCCTGCATTAGTAAATGGTAATATAACTCCACAAGTGAATAATGAAGTAGCAAGTGTAACACAAGAAACAGTTAATGGCCCTATAGGAAATACAAATACTGAAGCACAAGCACATATAATTCCAGAAGTAGCAGTTGAACCACAAGTAGTAGTACAAGAAGCTAAACCAACATTTATAACACCTGATAATACTAAAGAAGAACCAATTGTTATAAAAGAACAAACACCTGAAGTTAAAATAGATACACCACAAACAATTGATATGAACCAAAATTAGTAGTAGAAATACTACTTTTTTTATGTAAAAAATGATAATATTAATATGGTGATATTATGGCATACATAGAATTTAAAGATGTAAGTAAAATATATAAATCAGGAGAAATAGAAGTTAAAGCACTTGATAAAGTGAATTTTGAAATAGAACAAGGAGAATTAGTTTGTATTTTAGGACACTCAGGAGCAGGTAAAACAACAGCACTTAATATACTTGGTGGAATGGATAAAGCTACTAGTGGAAAAATAACAGTAGCTAAAAAAGATATAACTAAATATAATAAAAAAGAACTAATTAAATATAGAAGAACTAATATAGGTTTTGTATTTCAATTCTATAATCTTATTCAAAATTTAACTGCACTTGAGAATGTAGAATTAGCAACTGAAATATGTAAGAATTCACTTTCTCCTAAAGAAACGCTAATAAATGTAGGTTTAAAAGATAGATTTAATAACTTTCCAGCACAATTATCAGGTGGAGAACAACAAAGAGTATCAATAGCAAGAGCACTAGCAAAAAATCCAAATGTACTTCTTTGTGATGAACCAACTGGAGCCTTAGATTACGTTACTGGAAAACAAATATTAAAGTTATTACAAGATACTTGTAGAAAAAGAAAAATGACAGTAATAATTATTACACATAACACAGCTATAGCTCCAATGGCAGACAAAGTCATTAAATTTAAAAGTGGAAAAGTCGAAGAAGTTACTATTAATAAGAAACCAGTTGATATAGAAAGGATTGAATGGTAGTGAAAACACTAACTAAACAAAGTTTCCTAAGTATCAAAAAAACGTTTAAAAGATTTCTATCTATTCTAGCAATAGTACTTTTAGGAGTAGGATTTTTTACTGGCATTAGACAAACATCACCTAATATGGAAAATAGTATAGATGAATATTTCAAGAAACAAAATGTTTATGATATTAACTTAATGTCAACTTGGGGAATTACTAATGAAGAAATAGAAAAATTAAAAAATGATGGATATGATGTAGAACCATCTTACAGTATAGATGCTCTTATAAGAGTAGATGACGACTACGTAGTAAAAGTTCATTCTTATGATCCAAATGCTAAAATGAATAAATTAATTGTTACTGAAGGAAGACTGCCAGAGACTAACAAAGAATGTGTAATAGAAAAGAATAAAGATTTAGGAGACTATAAAATCGGAGATACTATTACTATAGAAGATGACAACTTAAAAGAAAAAACATTAGAAATTGTAGGTTTCGTTAAAAGTCCATTATATATATCTCGTGAAAGAGGAAGTACTAAACTATTAAATGGTAAAGTTAATTTCTATATGTATTCACTAATTACTAACTTTGATATTGATTACTACACTGAAGCTTATATAAAACTAAATAATAATGAAAGCACATATTCTAAAAACTATGAACAACTTATAAACACTGAAGAAGATAAACTAGAAGCTATAACAAATGAATTCATAGAAACTAGATTTAATAAAGAGAAAGATGACGCTTTAAAAGAATTAAATGATAATATAGATAAATATAATAAAGAGAAAAAAAATGCTTATAAAAAGTTAGATGATGCGGAAGATAAAATAAATAAAAATGAAAAAACTCTTAACAGTAATCTAACAAAACTAAATAATAATGAAAAGAAAGCTAAAAAGACTTTTAAAACTAAGAAAGCAGAAATAGAATCTAATAAGAATAAAGTTAATGATGGAATTACTACTCTTAAAAAGAATATTGCATACTTAGAAAGTGTAGGCGGAGACACAACAGCCTTAAAAATACAACTATCTAGTTTAGAATCTAATTTAAAGAAATTAAATGATGGTTATAACACTCTTCTTAAAGAAGAAAAGAAAACATATAGTCAAATATCAAGTGCCAGAACTAAAATAAATAATGGTAAAAAGGAAATAGAAAAGGCAAGAAAAGAACTAGAAGAAAATAGAAAGAAAGCTGATAAAGAGTTTGAGGATGCATATAAGAAAATCGAAGATGCTAGAAAAGAAATAGATAAACTAGAAAAACCAGAATGGTATATTCTAGACTTAGATTCTAATGTTGGATATTATAGTTTCTCTCAAGATAGTGAAAGAATTAACAAATTAGCTAAAGTATTCCCATTATTATTTTATATAGTTGCTGTACTTGTAAGCTTGACTACTATGACAAGAATGGTAGAAGAAGAAAGAGGAGAACTTGGTACTTTAAAATCACTTGGTTATAATGATAATCAAATATTATTTAAGTATATTATCTATGCATTACTTGCAACAACAATTGGTTCAGTACTAGGCGTAATAATAGGTTCAAACACTATACCAAGTATAATATATGGAATGTATAGTCTTATGTATACACTAGGAGATTTTGTTAATGAATTTGATACATCAAGTGCACTTATAGGTTCTTTTATAGCAATAGGTTGTATACTATTATCAACATATCTAGCAGTTAAGAAATCTCTAAAAGAAGTACCAGCAGAACTACTAAGACCAAAAAGTCCAGTCGCAGGTAAAAGAGTACTTTTAGAAAGAATACCATTTATATGGAAACATCTATCATTCTCAAGAAAAGTAACAGTAAGAAATGTATTTAGATACAAAAAAAGATTTTTAATGACAATATTTGGCATAGCCGGATGCACAGGACTTATAATCGCAGGTTTTGGTATAAAAGATTGTATAACTGATATGGTACCAAATCAATATGAAAAGATATTTAGTTATGACTTAGAAATAACATTTAACAAAGACAGTAAATCTCTAGATAAAGATTATGAAGAAATATCAAAATTCAAAGAATTTAAAGAAACACTAAAAGTAAATAAAGAAGCAATAGATATTATAAATAAAGATACTAATCAATCAGTACAACTTATAATACCATTTGACAACTATGAAGATTTCATAAAGATACAAGATAGAAAAACTGAAAAAGAATATACTCTAGATGATAAAGTATTTGTTTCAGAAAAGTTATATAAACTTCTTAAATTAAAAGAAAATGATACATTAAAGATTAAACTAGATGATAAAGAATACACTACTAAAGTAGGTGGAAGTACTGAAAACTATATAATGCATTATATTTATATGAGTAAGAAAGTATATGATAGCGATTCATATAATACTATGTTTGTAAAAGTAGATAACTTAAATGAAGAAACAAGAAAAGATTTATCAAAGAGACTAAAAGAATATGATTCAGTTTCTAAACTAACATACAATTCACTTAGTAGAACTGTATTTGATGAAGCAATGGAAAACTTTGGACAAGTATCAGGTATATTAATAGTTTCAGCAGGACTACTTGCCTTCGTAGTACTTTATAACTTATCAAGTATAAATATTAGTGAAAGAAAAAGAGAACTAGCATCTATTAAAGTATTAGGCTTCTACGATAATGAAGTTTATAACTATGTCGGAAGAGAAAACAAAATATTAACATTTATTGGTATGTTACTTGGATGCTTCATTGGATATGCTCTTACTATGTATATAATTAAAACATGTGAACTAGATATTACTATGTTTAGTCCTAAAATATCTATTTATAGTTATATATATTCTTTAGGCATAACACTAGTATTTACAATATTAGTTGACATTGCTACATACTTCAGTTTAAAGCATATTAAGATGGTAGAATCATTAAAATCAGTAGAATAGTGTAAAAAAGATATATCAGTTAAAGATATATCTTTTAATATTTGTTATAATTATAATGAGGTGAAGGTAATATGGATATAGATTTAAGAAAGGCATTGAATTTAGAAAAGAAAAGACAGCAAAATAATATAGAATTAATAGCTAGTGAAAACTATGTATCTAAAGCTATATTAGAATTACAAGGTAGTATCTTAACTAATAAATATGCTGAAGGATACCCAGGTAAAAGGTATTATGGAGGATGTGAATACATCGATATTTTTGAAAATAAAGCAATAGAATATGCTTGTAAATTATTTGGAAGTTCTTATGCTAATGTTCAACCACATAGTGGAAGTTCAGCTAATATGGCAGTTTATAGAGCATTATTAAATCCTGGAGATAAAGTACTTGGAATGTCACTTGCTCAAGGAGGACATTTAACTCATGGAAGTAAAGTAAATTTTAGTGGTATTGACTATGATATAGTTTCATATGAATTAGATCCAAAAAGTGAAACTCTAGATTATGAAGCAATCGAAGAACTTACTTTAAAAGAAAAACCTAAAATGATAATCGCAGGATGTAGTGCTTATAGTAGAAGTATAGACTTTAAAAGATTTAGAGAAATAGCTGATAAATGTGGTGCATACTTAATGGTAGATATGGCACATATTGCAGGTTTAGTTGCTGCAGGTCTACACATGAATCCAGTACCATATGCTGATGTAGTAACATCAACTACTCATAAAACATTAAGAGGTCCAAGAGGCGGATTAATACTAACTAATAATGAAGAAATAATTAAAAAGATTAATAAAGTAGTATTCCCAGGTATACAAGGTGGCCCTCTTATGCATGTAATTGCAGCTAAAGCACAATGCTTTTATGAAGCACTACAACCAGAATTTAAAGAATATGCAAAAAATATTATTAGAAATGCTACTGCTATGGCAGAAGAATTCAAAAAGAATGATGTAAAAGTAGTATCTAACTCTACAGATAATCATTTAATGTTAATTGATGTTAAGACAAGTTTTGGATTAACAGGTAAAGTAGCAGAAGAAACACTTGATAAAATAAATATAACAGTTAATAAGAACGCAATACCATTTGATACAGAAAAACCAAGTATAACAAGTGGTTTAAGACTTGGAAGTGCAGCGATGACTACTAGAGGCTTAAATGACAAAGACTTTATAGAAATTGCTGATATAATCATTAAAGCACTTAAAAATTATGACAATAAAAAAGTACTTCTTGAATGTAAGAAAGAAGTACATGTTATCACTAGTAAATATCCAACTAAGAATATTAAATAGTTGATACGTCTATCCAAGCTACAGGGTTAGAAAATTCTTCTAACTCTTTTATTGTGACTTCAATTGCAGAAGCAGGACTTCCACAAGCAGGAAAGACTGTTTCAAATCTTTTAAGAGATTCATCTAAATAAACTAGTACACCATCTTTAATAGCAAATGGACAAACCCCACCAACTGGATGACCAGTTAAACTTTCAACTTCATCAAATGGTAGCATATGTGCTTTTTCATTAAAGTAGTGTTTAAATTTAGAATTATTAACTTTTGCATCTCCGGCTAATACTATAAGTATAACTTTATCTTTAACTCTAAATGATAATGTTTTAGCAATTCTCTCTTCAGTAGTATGTAGAGCATGAGCAGCCATACTGACAGTTGCACTACTTTCATCAAGAACAACAACTCTATCATTAGCATTATATTTTTTTAAATATTCTTTTACTTCATTTAGTGCCATTATCCTTTGTCTCCTAACGTTAAAAAGAAATAACCACCAATCACAACTATGAAAAACAATATTGAAATTGGACCAGTAATAATTGAAAATACAGTTCCGAAATTCTTAATATTATCAGTAACTTTTCCAATTATTAATTCATCAGTAACTTTATAATCTTCATCTATACTTTTAGCATTATCATCTAAAAAATATGTTCCAGCAGATAAATCTTTTACCTTCGCAAGTCTATAAGATCCATAATATTTATATAAAATTACATCTTCACTTTGATAAGAAGGTTTCTTTTCAAGTATGACTATATCATTAATTTTATAATCAGGTGCCATATTGTCTTCATTAACTTGATGATAAGTATATCCCATTAAATATGAATATGAACCACCCATTAATAGTTTATAGCCTAAGTCATAAACGGCTATAAAAGCGAGAATTCCTAGGATACATATTAATACTAACATAATCGCTTTTATTGGACCTATAAATTTTCTTAATTTCATCATATAATCACCTTACTTATGTAGTAATTATAACATAAGAGCGTTAAATTTGACATAATTACTTAATTATTATATAATACTTGTCACTTAAGGGGGATATATATGTCATATGAAACAGATTGTATGATAGCATTAAAAAATGCTTTAAGAGAAACTGAAGGATTAAAATACGCTATCAAAGAATTAAACAAAAATATTAAAACAATTGAACGTTTAGCAGAAGCTATTGAAAAACAAAATGAATTAAAAGAAAGAGAACTAGCAATACTCGAAAGACAAGAAGGAGTAGTAAGAACTCTTAAACCAAGAAATTACTAGAAATAGTAATTTTTTATTTAATTAAATATGTTATAATTATTAAGAGGTAATTATGGAAGAATTTAATAATAAAATAGTTATACTTAATGATTATGCTAAAAATAGTTTTATTAAAAAAACAGATAAACTTATAAATATAAAAGTAATAACTTTAAGTGAACTAAAACATAAATATTATTTTGATTATGATAATAAAGCAATATACTTTATAAGTAACAAATATAACTGTATACCTGAAATAGCTAAAATATATATTGAAAATACTTACTATTTAAAGGATATAGATGATGAAAAAATAAGTTTTTTAAAAGAAATTAAAAGTGATTTAGATATTAACAACTTATTAACATATAATAATTTATTTAAAGAGTTTCTAAAAGGTAAAGAGATAGTACTTTATAATCTAAAGTATGTTGATAAATTCTATAAAAATATATTTAAAGAATTAGAAGAGTTTTCAAAAGTAACTATTTATAATGATGAAGATAACTCTACAGTAAAAGAACTATATAAAGCAAATAACTCTGAAGAAGAGATAGCCTTTGTATGTTCAAAGATTACAAAACTTATTAAGAGTGGAGTAAACATCAATAATATAAAACTAGCTAATGTAAAAAGTGATTATGAATTTATAATTAGAAAGACATTTAAGTTATTTAACATTCCTATAAACTTACCATCTTTTGAGACTATTAAGTCAACATCTTTAGTTATTAAATTCAAAGAACTTTATAATAGTGATATAAATGAAACAATAGAAAATCTAAAAGAATTTATAAATACTAAAGAAGAAAACGATATATTTAAAAGTATAATAATTATTGTAAATAATTATTTATGGTCTAATGACTTTATGCTTGTAAAAGATATGGTATTTAATGATATAGATAATATTAAAACTCCAAGAGAAAAATTAAAGAATGCAGTCGAAGTTATAGAATTTAAAAAAGAATTAGTAAGTGATAATGACTATGTATTTCTAATTGGTTATAATGAAGGAGTAATACCAGTTAATTATAAAGATGAAGATTATTTAAGCGATTCTATTAAAGAAAAGTTAGGTCTAAGTACTTCATTTGAACTAAATGAAAATGCTATGAATGAAACAAAGGACAGCATAAGAAATATAAAGAATTTAATAGTTACTTATCCAAATCATAACTTAAGTAGTGAAATATATATATCTTCTTCATATGAGAAAGATTTATTTAATGAGAAAGAATTAAATATTAGTTTTAATGAATCAAATAATTATAATAAATTAAAACTTGTAAGTGAGAAAGATGAAAATTCTAAATTTGGTACTATAACAGATAATCTATTAAAATTAAGTTCACACTACAAAGATATGAAATATAATAGTTACGATAATAATTATAAAATGATAGATAAATCTAAAATAAAAGATTTCTTTAAGGATGGTTTAACTCTATCTTATACAAGTATTAATGATTATTATATGTGTTCATTTAGATATTATTTAGATTATGTTTTAAAAGTTAATAAGTTTGAAGATACTTTTGAAGCAACAGTTGGTAGTATATTTCATAAGATACTTTCCATGTGTTTTGATCAAGATATTGATATTATAAGAACATATGAAAATGAAATAGAAAACTCTAATTATGAATTTAATGAATCAGAAAAGTTCTTTCTTAGTATTTTAAAAGATGAACTAGTTTTAATTATAGAAACCATAAAAAATCAATTATCTTACACACAACTAACTAATTCTATGTATGAAAAAAAGGTAGTTATTGATGTTGACAAAGATTTACAAATAAGATTTAAAGGATTTGTTGATAAGATTTTATATAATGAATTTAATGGAAAAACAGTAGTGGCAATCATAGACTATAAAACTGGTAATCCAAATTTAAATATAAATAATACTTTTTATGGACTAGAGATGCAGTTACCTGTTTATATCTACTTAATAAAGAATAAAATTAAAGATGTAAAGATTGGAGGATTCTATCTACAAAAAATATTAAATAATACAACTGATAAAGAGAAAAGATTAGATAGCCTAAAATTACAAGGATACACAAATAGTGATTTAGATTATATTGATAAAGTTGATTCTTCATTTAATGAATCTAAAGTTATTAAAGGACTTAGAACTAGTAGTAAAGGATTTTATTATTATTCAAAGATGATAAATGATGAAGAAATAGATATTCTTTATAATATAGTTGACTCTAAAATAAAAGAAGCATCAAGAAATATATTAGATTCTAAGTTCGATATAAATCCTAAAGAAATGAACAATGTAAATATAGGATGCAAGTTTTGTAAATATAAAGATATATGCTTCATGAAGCCAAAAGATACTGTAACATTAAAAGAAATAAAGAATATATTTGAGGAGGTAGAATAATGCCAAAATGGACTAAAGAACAAGAAGAAGCAATAGTAAAATCCGGCTCAAATATAATAGTAAGTGCAGGAGCAGGTAGTGGTAAAACAGCAGTACTTTCAGAAAGAGTTATTAACAAAATACAAAATGGTATACATGTAAATGAATTATTGATTTTAACATTTACAAGAGCAGCAGCAGATGAAATGAAAGATAGAATTAGAAAGAAAATAGGGAAAATACCTGAATTCAAAGATGAACTAACACTACTTTCAAGTGCATACATAACAACATTCGACTCATTTGCTCTTTCAGTAGTAAAAAAATATCATTACCTTTTAAATATATCTTCAAATATTGCTATTACTGATGAATCAATCGTAAAACTAGAACAAAAGAAAATACTAGATAATATATTTGAAGAACTTTATAAAGAAAAAAATGAGAACTTTATAAATCTAATAAAGAAATATTGTGTTAAAAATGATAAATCTCTTAAAACTAATATATTATCTCTATGTAATAAAATAAGTGACTATATAGATAGAGATGAATTTATAGATGATGTTATTAACAATTTCTATGAAGAAAGTAATGTTAACAACTTGTTAACAAAATATAAAGAATTTATAAATGATAAAAAGAAAGAAATAATGTTAGAACTAGATAATATGAATATGTATTTTGATTATGACTATTGTATGTCTCTTCAAAATAGTTGTCTAGGATTACTTAATGCTGATATAGATGAGCTTCGTTTATATGAAAGTGTCAAACTTCCAAGTGCTCCTCGTGGTAGTGAAGAGGAAGCAAAGGCAGCCAAAGCTAATCTAAAGAAATTACTTGATGACTTAAAATCATATGGTGACTATGGAACACTAGAAGACATAAAAAATGATATATTATCTACTAAAGAAACCGTATTTACAATTCTAGATATTGTAAAAAGATACTTATCAAAAGTAGAACAATATAAACAAGATAATAATATTTATACATTTTCAGATATTTCAAGACTATCTATTAAAATTCTAAAAGAAAATGAGAGTGTCAGGAATGAATTAAGAGACTCTTTCAAAGAAATAATGATAGATGAATATCAAGATACTAATGATGTACAAGATATATTCATAAGTATGATAGCTAATGATAATGTATATATGGTAGGTGATATAAAACAATCTATCTATAGATTTAGAGGCTCAAACCCAAATATATTCAAAGAAAAATATAGTAATTATTCAAATAATATTGGTGGTTACAAAATAGATTTAATAAAAAACTTTAGATCAAGATTTGAAGTACTTGATAATATAAATAAAGTATTTGATCTTATAATGGACTCAAATTTAGGTTCAGCTGAATATAAAGAAACACACGAAATGGTTTATGGAAATACAGCATACGATACTGAAAAAATGAATGACTTTGATTATGACTTTGAAGTATTAGAATACATGAATAATAAAAAAGAAACTAGATTTGATAACTCAGAAGTAGAAATATTCACTATCGCAAAAGATATAAAAAATAAAATGAAAAACAAAATAAAAATCTTTGATAAAGAAACAAGTACTTTAAGAGAAGCAACATACAATGACTTTGTAATAATACTTGATAGAAGTAGATACTTTGATACATATAAAAAGATATTTGAATACTTAGATATACCACTTACTATACTAAAAGATGGTAAACTAAACGCAAGTACTGATATATATCTAATAAAGAATATTGTAGACTTGATAATTCATATAAATGAAAATAACTTTAATGAAGAGTTTAAGTATGACTTTACTAGTATCGGAAGAAGTTTCTTATATGAATATACTGATGAATATATATTCGATACTATAAATAACAAGAATTATAAAGATACTACTTTATATAAAGACTTTAGTTCTATTAAAAATATAAATATTAAAACAAGTAGTGAGTTATTTAATGATATATTAGATATAACTGATTTTTATAACAAACTTTATAAAATAGGTGACTATGAAAATACTAATGTGAGATTAGAAACTATATCAAAACTATCATCTTCACTTAGTACATTAGGATTTTCTATAACTGATTTTAGAGATTATTTAAATGATATAATTGAAAATGAAGAAGACATAAAGTATACAACATTTAGTAGTAACTCTGACTCAGTAAAAATACTAACTATTCATAAATCTAAAGGTTTAGAATATCCAGTTTGTTATTTCGCAGATCTAGATCATGAATTTAATACTAGTGAACTTAAAGATAAATTTATATGTGATAAAAACTATGGTTTAATAGTACCTTCTAATATTGAAGAAGTAACATCTTCAGTAGTAAAAGAATTATATAAAAAAGACTTCATAAAAGAAGAAATAAGTGAAAAAATTAGATTATTCTATGTTGCATTAACTAGAGCACGTGAAAAAATGATTATAGTTTTACCAGAGAAAGAAACTAAAAAACTAGAAAAGAATGATAATGGAGTAATCGAAGAAATAAGAAGACTTAAGTTTACCAAACTATCTGATTTCTTGTATGGAGTAAAAGACTATTTAGATAAATATTTCAAATCTATTGATATTACTAAGTTAGGTCTTACTAAAGATTATCAATATTCAAAAAGTATAAATATAAAAGAAAGTAATGCTACAATAGATGATATAAATGTAAAAGAAATAAATATTCAAAATGATATTATAGAAGACAAACACTTCTCAAAAGAATCAAATAAAGTAAGTACTAAAGAAGAAATAAAAATGATGAATTATGGTACTAAAATACATGAATATTTAGAATTAATTGATTATAAGAATCCAAATCTAAGCTTAATAGAAGATAACTTTATAAAAACAAAAATAGAGAAGTTCTTAAATAATAGTTTATTAGAAAATATAAAAGATTCTAATATTTATCACGAATATGAATTCTTCTATGAAAAAGATAATACTAATTATCATGGAATTATAGATTTAATGTTAGAGTATGATAGTCACATAGATATAATAGATTTTAAATTAAAAAATGTAGTGGATGAAAACTATAAGAATCAATTAAACGGCTATAAAAAATATATAGAATCTATCACTAACAAGAAAGTTAATACTTATTTATATTCAATACTAAATGAGGATATAAAAGAAATATAACTTTCTTTTTATTATAGAATAAAATACATAATTTTGTTAAAATATAAGTGGTGAAGTATATGAAATATATATTTGTAATAAATAGTTTTACTTTAAAAGATGAAATTAATGATATAATTCATAGAATAAAAGAGTTTTCTATTAAGAATAATTTTGATTATGAAATTGAAATTAATAACGAAGATAATTCTACTGAAGATATAGTAAAAAAATATAAAAAATGTAAATATACTATTATCGCTGTAGGTGGAGACGGGATGATTAATAGAGTTTTAAATGCTTTAGTAGATACCGATAATATTTTAGGATTTATTCCTTGTGGTACCGGAAATGACTTTTATAGAAGTGCATCAAAAGAATTCAAGAAGTTAAATAATGAATGTGATGTCATAAAAATAAATAATAAGTATTTTATAAATGTAGCATGTTTTGGAATAGATGCTGATGTAGCAAATAATAAAGGATTAATTAAATCTAAACTTATACCAAAAAGTCAAAGATATAATGTTAGTGTTATAAATTCATTTTTAAAATATGAGCCAAGACACTTCTTATTAAAATTCGATAATGAAGAAGTAGAAGGAGACTTCGCAACTGTAGCTGTATGCAATGGAGGATATTACGGAAGTGGTTATAATATAGCCCCTAACTTTAAACTCAATAATAATATGCTTGATATATATGTTGTTGAGGATGCAAATAGAGTAAGTATTATGAAAATGATATTATCTATGAAAAAAGGTAAACATGAAAAATATAAAAAAGTACATAAATATCAAACTAACAAGTTAACACTTATATCAAAAACACCTATTAATAGTAATATAGATGGTGAAGAACTAGAATCTAAAAAGTTCAATATAGAAGTAATAGATAAAAAGATAAATATATATTTTAATAAAAAAATGATTAATTATGTGAAAGGCAAATAAATATGGAAACAGTATATAATAAATTAGTAAGAGATAACATACCAGAAATAATAAAAGGTAATAACGATGGAGAAGCAATAACTAGAATATTAAATGATGAAGAATACAAAAAAGCACTTGAAGATAAACTTTATGAGGAATATCAAGAGGTACTAGAATCAGATGGAGAAGATAGAATCGAAGAACTAGCTGATATGTTAGAAATAATGATATCACTTGCTAAAATAGAAAAAGCAAATCTAGAAGAAATAATAGAAATAGCAAAAAAGAAAAAAGCAAAACGTGGTGGTTTTGATAAGAAACTATATCTAGAAAAAGTAGTAAAAAATAATTAGCACTTTAGTGCTTTTTTTAATGTCTTAGATCACCTATTATGTTATAATAATAATATGAAAAGATTTAACAAAGATATAACAATTGGTTTAACTAGCAAAGAAGTAAATTATCAAATAGAACATAACAATATTAATATAGATACAACTATTCCAACTAAAAGTGTAAGTACCATTATACTAAGTAATATATTTACATTATTCAATATACTTAACCTATGTTTAGGATTTATAGTATTTCTAACTGGAAGTTACAAGAATTTATTATTTTTAGGAACAGTACTAACTAATACAATAATAAGTATAGTTCAAGAGTTAAGAGCAAAAAAAGAAGTAGATACTTTATCACTAATGTGCACACCAAAAGTAAATGTTATAAGAGACTCTAAAGAAATAGAAATAGGTGTAAATGACATAGTACTCGATGATATTATTAAGTATAAGATTGGTAATCAAATAGTAGTGGACTCAATAGTATTAGATGGAACTATCGAAGTAAATGAGTCATTTATAACTGGAGAATCAGATTCAATTACTAAAAGAAAAGGAGATACTCTTTTATCGGGTAGCTTTGTAGTATCAGGTAACTGTTATGCTAGAGTAGAACATATCAAAGAAGACAACTATAGTTCTAAAATATCAAAAGAAGCAAAATATGTTAAAAAAGTAAACTCAGTACTATTAGATTCACTTAATACAATAATTAAAATACTATCATGGGTAATCATTCCTTTAGGTTTACTTCTATTTATGAATCAATACTATTCACTTAATAATCCACTTAGTACTGCAGTTATAAACACAGTTGCCGCTCTTATTGCAATGATACCAGAAGGATTAGTACTTCTAACTAGTACAGTTTTAGCAGTAAGTGTAATTAGACTATCTAAGAAAAAAGTATTAGTAAAACAATTATATTGTATAGAAACACTAGCAAGAGTAGATACAATATGCTTCGATAAAACTGGAACACTTACTAAAGGGGATATGGAAGTAAAAAAAGTAATAACCTTAAATGATAAATACGATATTAAAGAAATAATGAACAATATATGTGGTAATTTAGAAGATGATAATGCAACAATGAAAGCATTAAAAGCGTATTTTAAGCCAAAAAACTTTGAGAAAGCTGACGAAATAATACCATTCTCATCAGATAAAAAATATTCAGGAATTAAACTTAATAAAGATAAATTTATAGTCGGAGCACCTGAATTTGTTACTGATAAAAAAATAGATTTAGATAAATATGATAATTATAGAGTATTAATGTTAGTTAATAAAAGACATAAAGATACTATAATCGGACTTATACTTTTGGAAGATAAAATAAGAGAAGAAGCATCCAAAACAATAAAATATTTTATAAGAGAAGGTGTAGATATCAAGATAATATCTGGTGATAATCCTAAAACTATTAGAAACATAGTAAAAAGACTAGGACTTAACTTTAATAATTATGTAGATGCTAGTACTCTTAGTGATGAGGAATTAAAAGATTCAGTTGATAAAACTACGATATTTGGAAGAGTAACACCATTCCAAAAGAAAATTATTATCAGAGAATTAAAAAAACTTGGAAAAACTGTATCAATGGTAGGTGACGGAGTAAATGATGTACTTGCATTAAAAGAATCAGATTGTAGTATAGCACTTGCATGTGGTAGTGAAGCAGCATATAATGTTTCAGACTTAGTACTACTAAACTCAGACTTTACATCAATACCAAGTATAGTAGAAGAAGGAAGAAGAACTATTAATAACATTGAAAAATCAGCAAGTTTATTTATAGTAAAAACTGGATATGCAATAATGTTAGCACTTATATTTATGTTAATACCTTACAACTATCCATTTATACCAGTACAATTAACACTAACAAATGCTTTAACAATAGGAATACCTTCTTTCATACTAGCACTTGAACCAAATAAAAAGAAAGTTACTGGAAACTTCTTAACAAACGTATTTAGAAAAGCAATACCTACATCATTTATAATAGTTTTATCAATAATGATAATTACATTCTTACCATTAGATTTCATAGAGAAATCAACATTATCATTAATATCAGTAGGATTAATCGGATTTATACACATTTATAGAGTATGTTATCCACCAAAAAGATATCATTTAGTGATGATAAGTATGTTATTAACAATATTTATAATGGGAGTACTACTATTTAAGAAATTATTCTCATTATCAGTTATTAACTTTCATATGATAATAACAATAATTATTATAATAGGGCTTGCAATAACAATATTTAATATATTTGATAAGATAAAAAAAATTATGATATAATAAAAAAATAATAGAGGTGAAAATATGAGTTTTATAATTAAAGCGGCGATAATATTTGCATTAGGTTACTTAATTTTAGTATTACCAATTTCTAAGAAAATAGAAGATGAGAACAATAGAAAGAATGTAAAAACACTTTCAACAATAGCAGCAGTAATATTAGCACTATTAATGTCATTATCTGAGTCAAATACACCAATATTTAATAGTATAATATTTATTATTATTTTAAGAGTAATATGGTCTATTTCAATTAAAAAAAATCAAAGTATTACTATGCCTCAAACTCAAATAAATAATAGTGAAAACACAAATCAAAATAATCTAGTTTGTCCAAGTTGTGGACATATAGGAAAGCCTGGAGAAAAGTTTTGTACTACATGTGGAGTAGCATTAACTACTAAAACTATATCTTCAAGCAATAATAAAATTGTTTATGTAGAACCATTAGATTATGATACCGAACCAACTATGTCTTTAGTAACATATATTGAAAAACATGTAAAAAAAGAATTAAATAAAGCAGAAATAGATATAAAAGGAAAATTAATACCAGGTCAAACATTAAAAAGATTAAACATTTTATCAACAATATTCTCAGTATTATTATGTTTTTATATATCACTTATATTTTTTCATTTTCCAACTACAACTTATGTAATAGGATTTATTATATTATTAATATTATTTATATTCACAATAAGATTTAACTTTATGAGTTATGTTATGAAACAAGTAAAATCAAGACCAAGTGAAAAAATATCTAATATAGTAATGAATATAAAAACTACATTAGTAAAAGATACATCTAAAAGTTATTTATTAATTGGATGCATGATTGCTATATGTATACCACTTGTAGTATTTAGAAATCCAAAAATATTTTATGAAAAAATGGATAATGGTTATGGAGTAAGATTCTATGCATATGGATTAAGTAATAAAACAACTGCAACTATACCTGATACACACAAAGGAAAAAATGTTATCGCATTACGTGGAAATACTTTTTCAAACATGAAAGATTTAACTGAAATTAACTTACCAAATACTATAATAGAAATAAGAGGTCAAGCATTTGCTGGACTAACAAAACTAGAAAAAATTAATTTACCAGAAAATTTAGAATACCTAGGTGGTGGAGCATTCAAAGATTGTATATCATTAAAATCAATAGATATACCATCTAAAGTAAAAGAAATAAATGGAGATACATTTAATAATGCATATTCCTTATCATCAGTTACATTACCAGAAGGTTTAGAAAGAATTGGTGGAAGTGCTTTTGAAAATACCGATAGTTTAGAATATATTGAAATACCTAGTACTTTAAAACAAATAGGAGGAAGTGCATTTAAAAGTTCATCATTAAAAGAAATAAATTTACCAAACGGTCTTGAAACTATAGATGGCGGAGCATTCAAAGATTGTGCATATTTGACAAAAGCGATTATACCAGATACAGTAACAACACTTGGTGGAGAAGCATTTCAAAATGATGGTAGATTAAGCGAAGTAAAACTTTCAAATAGATTAACTGAAATAAGAGGAAATACATTTGAAGAATGTACATCATTAATTTCTATCATAATACCAGATGATGTAACTAGAATTGGTGGACATGCATTCTATGGAACTGGACTACAAAATGTAACATTAACAAGCAATAGTAAACTAACTGAAATAGGCTCTTCTGCTTTCAGAAATTGTTATGATTTAAAATCAATAACACTACCAAGCGGAGTAAGTGTTAACGAAAGAGCATTTAAAAATAGTCCAACACAAATATATTACTTTAATTAAGGGGGATAAAATGGATTATAAATATATACATTTATTATATGTACCAACAATGGCTTGCAATATGAAATGTAAATATTGTTACCTAGAAGATAATACTATAGATGAAAAAACAAAATATACACCACTAGAAACATTGGAGTATGCAGTAAATAAATTTAAAGAAAATAATGTTATTCCATTTAATATATCTCTTCATGGAGGAGAAGTTACAACATTACCAAAAAAAGATTTTCATGACATAATAGAGTTTATAAGCAATTATTACAATGAAAATAGAAAAATAATAACTGATGCAGGATTTAAAATTGGTACACCTCATATAAAAACAAATCTATATGATCTAAATAAACACATAGATACTATAAAAGAATTTAATGTTTCAATTTCAGGTAGTCTAGATTTACCATTTAAAATGCATGATGAATATAGAGTTACCAAAGGAAATAAAAAGACACTTGATAAAATATTAGAAAACATAGAATTATTAAAAGATATACCAAATAAAAAGAAAGTATCAGCTACTATATTTAAAGAACATTATAAATATTTAGATGATATTATCAAAGATATAAAGTATTTACATAAAAATACTTGTCTAGATATGAATGATTTTAACTTTATGATTGGATTTGACTATAATTCTAACGGAATACTTCATCATATAACTGAAGAAGAACAAGTAGAACTATATAATAGAATGCATAAAGAATTTGATGGTACCGACTTAGATTACGGAGTAAATGGTCCATGGTTTGATGAATTTGGCCCAGGATACTGTACTAATTGTGATAACTGTGGTGAAAAATTTTTCTTACTTGAAAAAAATGGAGATATATATTCTTGTGTAAGAGGTCAAAAAAACAAAGACTATTACTATGGAAATATCTATACAAATACAGTAGAAGAAATATTAAAAACAGCATATCAAAAAATATTTATAAATCATAATAAATTGTCATTTAATGATGAATGTAGTAAATGTGGATACCTATATTTATGTAAAACAGGATGTCCATTCGTAAAAAATACATATAATTCTAATAAAAGTTATACATGCAAATTACAACAATTAATGTATAAAGATAGAGGTTATAACAAAGATAAATTTAATGATAAATTTGTATACGACTATGTATCTAAAATGAGAATGAATGAAAGTTTAAAATACTTACCAGCTAAAGTAAATACAGAGTATCCAACTCTAGAAGAAATAATAAGAACTGATAAAAAACTAAAATATATTTATGATGAGGACGTATTTATATTAAAAGTAGATAACATAGAATATAATTTAGAATCACAAGTCCTAAAAAATACAAGAGATTTTATATATATAACACCTAATAGTAAAGTCAAAATATATATGAAAAAGAATATGATAAATGAAGAATGTGATTATCCAGAAAATAATTCTATTTATATAATGATACTAAGTGGAAATACTGTAACTTATGGGGACGAAAATAGAAATAAACAAAGACATATAGCTACACATCAAGCATATAAAGGAGTACTAGATAATATTAATAGTGACAAAGAAAATTATTATATGCTAGATATAACTAACTTGATTAAAGAATATAAAAACAACTATAGTATCGATTCTCCAAATAATATATTTTTTACAACTTCATCTCTAAGAGATTATCACTATTATAAACAAAAAAATAATGCTTATTATCATATACAAGCAATAAATTTACCATTTCAAAATATAGAATTTTATTATTTAGATAAGGAGTTTAAAAATGAATAAAGAACCAGAAACTTATGAAGAATTAATACGTCAAAAAAGATGTATAGACTTTATAAAATATTATAATCTTACTAAAGAAGATATAGAAAAGATATATCAATTTTTAACAAAGTATCCAAATGGAATAGTAAGTGCTAACACAAGTGCTATAATGTTAAAAGACGGTACTAATACAATTGAAACAATTATGACAAGTACAAAAACCACATCTATAGATGGACTTAATATGTCTAATAGTTTTTTTAAGATAATACCTCATATTGTATATACATCAAGAGGTAGTGATAATTGGCATGATAGTGGAGGCTCATCATACGGTGGAGGTTCTTCAAATAACAATAATAACAACAATAATAATAACAACAATAACAATAATAGATAGGATGTGAATATATGGCACTAGTATCTGATACATTTCATAATAAAAAATTAAAAGAAAATTCAATAAATATTAAAACTAAATATATAGTTGGAAATAAAATACTAGAAAGAAATACTGATAACTCAGTAAATGATGAAATTACAAAAGGAATAAGATGTAAAAAAGAATATTATAAAAACAATAAATTAGTTCATGAAGAAACAACATTTGATTCAAGAATAGAATATACTTTTATTTCAAAAGAAGAAGAGAATAAAGATTTTAAATGTCCAAACTGTGGTATGAGTGGTAAAGTAAAAAACTTTATAGATGGTTGTCCTTATTGTAGAACACATTATAATATAGATTACACTGATAAAGATTTAGGAAGTAAATATCACTATGACAGAGTTTTAAGAAGTAATAAGTATAGAATTATAACAGGTATAGTAGACTTAGTAATATGTTTAATAATTAGTTTTATATACATAAAAGATACATCTAGAACATTTAATAGTTACGACATATCTAAAATTTTTATATATGGTTTAGTAGCTTCATGTATATTTTATTATGGTTTTTATGTAATTGATGGATATATTATATTAGGTCCAATAAAAAGATATAAAGATAGACAAAATGAAAAACAAAAAGCATTTTGGAGTAGAACAAACTTAGACAAAAAAACATTCTTTAATAATTTTAACTATGAAGTTAGAAAATACTATTATAGTAAAGAAAATATAATAGATTTTGATATAATTGACTATGATGAATTTAAAGATTATAAAAAGAATAATATTGGTTATGTAGATGTAACTGCATATTTAAGAGTAATAACCGTAGAGAATGGAAAATTAAATTCAAAATATATGACTGAAGTATTCACTATGAAAAAAAATGAAAATGGTACTTTAGAATTAAATAAAGGTATTAATTATATTAAATGTCATAATTGTGGTGCTTCTATTGATGCTACTAAAGGTAGATGCGAATTTTGCAATAGTGAAATAAAATATTTACAAGAATGGATATTAGAAAAGTAGGTGATTTTATGGAAGTTTTAATCGCAACAAACAATAAATTTAAAATTAATGAAATAAAAAGTATATTTAATGATGATACAATTTATACATTAAGGGATAAAAAGATAGATAAAGAAGTTGAAGAAGATGCTGATACTTTTTTAAGAAATGCTAAAAAGAAAGCACACGAAATTTATAATATAGCGAACATGCCAGTTATCGCGGATGACTCAGGTTTATGTGTAAATGCGTTAAATGGATTTCCAGGAGTAATGACACATAGATTCTTAGGCGAAGATGCTACTGATAAAGAAAGAAATGAATATATAATCAATGAAGTAAAGAAGTGTGAAGATAAAAGCGCCAAAGTGGTATGTGAACTAGTTTATTATAATGGTGAAGATACAATAGTTGGAGAGGGTATACTTGATGGAAATATAACAGAGACAAGACGAGGAGACAATGGCTTTGGTTTTGATGAAATATTTGAATTATTAGATGGAAGAACTTTAGCAGAATTGACACCTGAAGAAAAGAATAAGAAAAGTGCCAGATTCTTAGCAGCAAAAGATTTAAAAGAAAAACTAGAACAAAAAGGAATTTATTAAAACATATATTAGCAAAATATATGTTTTTTCATACAATAAATTAGGTGATTATATGGCTTTAAAAGGAATAGTTATAGATCCAGGACATGGAGGAACCGATCCTGGAGCAGTCTCTAATGGACTTAAAGAAAAAGATTTTACACTTCGTATTAGTAAGTACATGTATGATAGATTAAAAGAATTAGGCGTACCTGTTAGATTAACAAGAGATAGTGATGTAACATTAACTCCAAAAGAAAGAATAAATAAAGTACAAAGCTTCTTTGGCGATAGTAAAGATGTAGTTGTTGTTTCAAATCACTTGAATGCAGGAGGTGCGAAAGGTAAGAATGTAGGCAAAGTGTAATAGTGTCTTGTTTGCTTTAAAATATAAGGATTTTGGCTTAATGTCAAAGTTTTTGATAAGTTTTCATTGTAAAAGAACAAAAAACAATTTTTAGTTATTAAATGCTGTTTAAATTATCAAAAAAGTGAATTATATGATATAATTAATATTAGATGTGTAGTATTTAATCTTTTATGATAAATACTATTTTTTAGTTGTAAGGAGAAGTTTATGAAAATACATAGTATCGATTTTAAAAATTACAGAAAATCTGAAGAAAGATGTTTATTAAGTATTAATAAGCAAACCATTATTGTAGGAAAGAACAACACTGCAAAAACATCAATTGTAGAAATAATGACTAAATTTTTAACAAACACTTCTACATTTAAATTTAGCGACTTTAATTACAAAAAAATAAGAAGGAATTTAATAAATGAATTATATAATAACTATAAAGCGGGTAATGAAGAAATAGTGAAAGAATTTCCAGTAATAGAAATGAATATCTCAATAGATATAGACGAAAATGATAACTTAGCATTGATAAAAGATTTAATTTATGAATTTGATAATAATAATACTATAATTATAAAATGTGAATTTTCTTTAGATAAAAATAATAAGATTTTTATTGATTATGAAACCTATAATGAAAAATTCAAAAGAGAAGAAGATAAAATTGATTTTTATAGTTTTTTTGAAAGAGAATTTTACAATTACTATAGTAAAAAGTATTTTTCTTCTAAACCAGAATCAACATATCTTAACAGTGTAGATACAAATTATATATATAATTTATTTAACTTATTTGTGATATCGGCACAAAGAGAAGTTGATGATATTTCTGATAATGAAAAAATGACACTTTCTAATGCTATTTGGAAATTTTATCAAGAAAAAAAGAAAAAAAATACTGAAGATTTGAATAGTGATGATTTATTTAGAGAAGCGATTGAAAATATTAAAGATAAACTCGACGATACCTATGCTAATTATTTTTCAGAGTTAATTAAAGTTTTAAACGAAGAAATAGTTAATGATGATAAGGATAAAAAATTGAATATAGTGTCTGATTTCGATATTGAAAATTTATTAAAGAAAAATTCTAAAGTTAAGTATTTCTTTGATGATATAGCATTATCAGAGTCATCAAATGGATTAGGTTATAGTAATTTATTATATATTTATATACAAATTGAAGCATTTAAGTTTGATATTAATACAAAAAAAGCAGTATTTAATATGGTTTTTTTGGAAGAACCAGAATCTCATTTGCATCCGCAAATGCAATCTGTATTTCTTTCAAAAATTAATAAAATATTTAATGATAGTAATATATATTCAATTATATCAACACATTCGGCATACATTTTACAATCTTCTGATATAAATGATATCAATTATTTTTTAAATACTAAAAATGGATTAAAAATTAAGTCATTAAGAAGTTTTATAAATCAACAAGAGTATTCAGGCTTAAAAAATATAATTGATAAATATTTTATATTAAATACTTGTGATTTATTTTTTGCAGATAAAGTAATTTTTTTGGAGGGGATGGCAGAAAGGATTATGCTACCATATTTTTTTGCGAAGTATGATTCGTTAAATGACAAAAAAATTTCTTCACAACATATTGCTATTTTTGAGGTTGGTGGTAGACATGCATATATTTTTCAAGATTTAGTCAAGTTTTTAGAAATTAAAAGTTTGACAATAACAGATCTAGATTCGGTAGTTGGTAATCATAATAAAAGTTGTCCATGTGATTTAAATATAAAAGATTTAAAGACTACAAATCCAACAATAAAAAATTGGTTTGGATATAAAGATAAAACATTATTTGTATCTGAAATAAAAGAAAAATATTTATCAATAACTGGTAGGGAAAAAAGTGACGATTTAGAAAACTCATTAATAACTTTTCAATTACCACAAAAAAATGAAATGAAATGGGGAAGAACACTTGAAGAACAGTTTTTACTTGAAAATAAAGAGTGGATTGTTAAAAATATTAATGATATAGAATCGCTCCAGAATGCAATACAAAAAATAAAAAAAGATTATAATAATAACAATTTAAGCTTAATTATTGATAGTTTGACAAAAGAGCAGCTGGACCAATATTGTTATGAAATTATTCAAGAAATAGAAAAGAGTGCCTTTTCGTTAGATGTGATTTTACTTGATGGCTGGAAAGTACCAAGTTACATAATGGAGGGATTGCAATGGCTAGCGAAATAAATAAGGCACTAGAAGAAATAAAGGACTGTATAGAAAAAAAAGAAAACTTTTGTTTAGACGCTGGTGCCGGTTCTGGAAAAACACATACTTTAGTTAGTACAATTAACTATTTAAAAATTACAAAGCCAGAATCAAAAATAATTTGCATAACATATACAAATAATGCAAAGAATGAAATCGTTTCTAGGTTAAGTGATGTTAATAATGTATTTGTTTCTACTATTCACGAATTTATTTGGAAAAATATATGTAAATTTCAAGCTTCATTAAGAGTAGAAGTAAATAAGTGTATAATTGAAAAAATCAGCAAATATAAAATAGAAAATAATGAAACAAAAGTTGAAAAATACAAAAATGCAGATTTGACATTGCCAATATCGTATAGAGATTATGAAAGTTTGAACAATGGAATTATTTCACATGATACACTTCTAAATATTTTTAATTCATTTTTATCAAATGAGCAATATTGTAACATTTTATTTTCTTCAATTGATTATATTTTTGTTGATGAATATCAAGATACACATAAAATAATATTTTATGAATTTTTAAAGAAACTTCAGGATTATAAAGAAAAATTTAATGATATCCTAATTGGATTATTTGGCGATACAATGCAAAATATATATCTTAATGGAATAGGAGAAATACAAGGAGAGTATAAAAATATATTTAAGTTTATAAAAAAAGAAGAAAACTATAGGTCGTGTTCAGAAATAATTAATCTTAACAATAGTTTACGCTCAGATTTAATACAGGTGTGCAAAAATAATTCTGTGAATAAGAATGAAATAAAGTTCATTTATAATTTAAGCGATGACAAATACTTGAAGAAATGTATTCAATATAATGATTTTGAAAAGTTGCATCTAACACATAGATATATTGCTGATGAAGTCGGATTTTCTAATATATATGATATTTATTATAAAAGATATGGCAATAATACTTCAAATGTAATAAAAAATGCTGATGAGCGATACTTAAGATATATTTGTAGTGAAATTATGCCTTTGATTTACGAGACAAAAAACAACATATCTAGTGCAATAATTAAAAATATTAATAAAAATTATATTAATTTTGAAATTTTAAATAACATAAAAGAACAAGTATATAATATTATATCGGAAATGTCAGAAATCAGCATTCAGTTATTTTTAGAAAAAATTTTTTCATTAGATATTCTTTCTAATTTGGATTATTTAAAATTATGTAAAACATATGAGGAATCTGATGATGTTGAATTTCTTTCAATAATTACAGAAATTAAAGCTATAGAATTTTATAATTATTATTTACAATTTTCTGAAAAAACATTATTACAAACAATGCACGGTACAAAGGGTAATGAATTCAAACATGTAGTGATAAATATTAATGAGAATACAACATGGAATTGGTATAACTTTTCAAAGTTATTTAAAAATCAAGCAATGAAAGAGTCTGTTAAGAATAGAACAGAAAAACTGTTGTATGTTTCTTGCACAAGAGCTCAAAGTTCGTTGGTAATTAATTATATAGTTGAAGAAAATAATTCAAGGTCACAATATGCAATTAATTCAATGAAAAATAACATAGAAAGAATATGGGGTAATAAAATTGAATTTGTAATTTATGAATAAAAGATAAAAATAAAATTTAATGTACTAGGTTTCAATATAACATCTTAAAATTAGATAAAATAAAACCTAGTTTTTTTATTGAATTTTACTAAAAGTAATTACTATTGTATTTACAATTGTAATTATAAATGATATAATTATTATAGAAAAAATTAATAATAAGGTGATGTTTATGGAAAAAATAAACAAATATATTGAGGATATGGCACTTTCAAGAGATTTTAATAAAGGAAAATCAGCAAAGTTATTTAAAAAAGTTCATGATTCTAAGAAACCGTTGCGCGTTACAAAAAACGGACAAGATTATGTAGTGATAATTGATTTTAAAGAATACATAAAAATGGTTGATATATTAAATTTTAATAAAAACGAAATGGAGTAGTGAAAAGAAAATGAGAGAATTTTTGACAGAAGATATTGTAAGGGATAATGCTGGTAAAATATTAGATTTTAAAAATGAACACAATATAAAAAGCGGTGTTGGCCAATTAACAACATTTAATCAACTGGGTTTTAAAGGTATTAGTGATAAACCGGATGGCTGGTATTTGCCTGACAATCTGGAAGAAACGGCTATAATATTAGAAACAAAAAACTCTAATCAAGCGTTGCGAAATTATTTATATGAGTTAGAAAAAAATTGCAATATAGTTTTGACTAAATATAATAAAGTTATTGGGATTTTATATAATGGTTATGAAGTAATTGTGACTAAAAACAATGAAGAAATAGATGTACCCGAAAAATTGGAAAATAAAAAATATTATTTATCTTTGTTTTTGATTAATAAAATAGATAAGCAAAAAATATACGGATTAACAAAAAAGATAAATGACTGTTTGCATACTGAGTTTGGAATTAAAAATTTGTATCATAGAATGATATTTACTGCTTGTGCTTTGGTAGCAAAACGATATGGTGCAAGTTTAATTAAAGGAATGAATTATCAAACATTTCATACATCAATTCATTCGACATTAGCAAAATCTTTGGAGGATAGTAGAAGACAAAATCAAAAATTAGATATATTATTGGATGTGTATTCAGAAATCAGAATGAACTCTTCCGATAATCAAGAAGCAATAGACAATTTTATTGAATGGGTAACAGAAATTTCTAAATGTCTTAATTCGGACTATTGGAACGGAGAAGATGTTATGGGTATTTTCTTTAATGAATTTAATAGGTATAAGAAGAAATCTGAAAGTGGGCAAGTATTTACGCCAGAGCATATCACATCTTTTATGTATAGAATAATAGATGTTCATCAAGATGATAAAGTTCTAGACGCGGCATGTGGATCCGGAGGATTTTTAGTTAAATCTATGAGTAAAATGATAAAAGAAGCTGGGGGTGTTCAAACAGAAAAGGCAAGAAAAATCAAAACATCTCAACTATTTGGTATTGAATTTGATAGAGAAATTTATGCTTTGGCTTGTGCAAATATGCTAATACATAAAGATGGAAAAACGAATTTGGAACAACTTGATAGTAGAACCTCAAAAGCTTCAGAATGGATTAGAGGTAAAGGAATAACAAAAGTGTTAATGAATCCTCCGTTTGAAAGAAAGTATGGGTGCCTTAAAATTGTAGAAAATGTTCTTGATAGTGTGCCTTCTCATACCATGTGTGCATTTATTTTACCAGATAAAAAACTGGAAAAAGATAATAGTGCTTCAATTTTAAAACATCATCAACTACAAAAAATTATTAAACTTCCAGAAAAAGTATTTTCAGAAGGCGTAACGACATCTATATTTGTATTTGAAGCCGGCATACCACAAAATGATAAAGAAATATTTGCTTGTTATATTGAAAATGATGGTTTGGAAACTGTAAAAAATCAAGGCAGACATGATATCAAAGATAGATGGCAAGAAATTGAAGATAAATTTGTTGATGTTGTTCATAAACAAAATGGTGATCCAACAATTCAGTGGATTAAACCAAGTGAACACTTGAGTTATCAAACACCAGAAAAGGAATTTGAAATATATGAAGAAGATTTTACAAAAACAATGATGGACTACTTAATGTATGAAGAAGGAATAGATGTTAAAGAATTTTCAGATAATTTGATAGAAAAGGTACTGTATGCAAGTTGCGTAGCTGAAGATGGAAAAAATTATGTTATTACATTAAGAGGTGATATCGAAGATGAATAAACTGGATATTGTAAAATGGAAAGAATTTAAAATTGGTGATTTATTTGATATACATCCTACTAAGTCATACAAGATGAATAACAATGTTCTGCTTGAACAGAATGGAATTAATCCTGTTGTTGTTAATTCGAGTTACAATAATGGTATTGGTGGATACACAAATCAAGAATGTACTGAAACTGGGAACATGGTAACTTTTAGTGATACAACTTCAGCTGATTCTATATTTTATCAAGAAAAATCATTCGTAGGATATCCACATGTTCAAGGATTGTATCCTTTGGAAAAAGATAAATGGACAAAATATGCTTATTTATTTTTAGTAACAGTTTTTAGAGAAAAAGCAAAAAATTTAAATTATGATTATGTTAATAAATTTACGCGGGAATCTGCAAAAGAAATATTATTAAAATTTCCAGTTGATGAAGAAAATAATATAGATTTTAACTATATGGAAAATTTTATGAAAAACATTAGTCAAAAAGTGAAAAATACATTTAGTAACTTGAGAAATTTAGATGGTAATAATAAAAAAATCAATATAGAAAAATGGAAGAGTTTTCATTTGTATGACTTGTTTGAAATAGACTCGGGAAGCAAAATGGATAAAGTAGCAATGAAGTATAATAATCCTACTATAAATTTTGTTGGAAGATCTGGAATAAATAATGGTGTAACGGCAATAGTTGATAGAGTAGAAAATTATGAACCATTTAAATCAGGTAATTTAACACTTGCGTTAGGTGGAGCGTATTTGGGTTCTTGTTTTGTTCAAAAAAAAGAATTTTATACTAGTCAAAATGTGGTTGTTTTAATTCCAAAAGTTGATATGTCACTCGAAACCAAAGAATTTATATGTTCTATTATTTTTAAGGAAGGTAATACTCATTATAAAGCTTTTATTGATGAATTAAATAGACATATAAAAACTGACTTTTCAATAAAATTGCCTATTAGAGAAGATGGTAAACCAGATTTTGAATATATGGATTTTTATATGAATAATTTAAAAAGAAATATAAAATCAAAATTATTTCATTTAAAAAGTATATAAATTTTAAATTTTATTTTTCTCATATTGTCATTTTAATTTACATAATAATGTTCTCTTTTTTGACATTGACTTTTAATTTATTTACGATATAATGATTATAATATAGCAATAGTTCTAAGAGATGAACTATTAGATGCTAAAATACTATATTCAGTTTATGAGTATAGTATTTTTTTGTAAGGAGGAATTATTATCTAAAATTATACAAACAAAAAAGTCGGTACCAAGAAATTATAAAAAGAAAAATAATTAAGGTACCTAAAAAAGTTGGTTTATGTGTGAAAAGAGGTTCATAATTAGCAATTTTGTTAATCCAAAAGTATGACATTTGTATAACCATTTGTGTGTCTAACTGCTATTTTTGATACAAAATTTGCTATTTTTAGTTAACCCAATAGTATGACATTTATTTTAATGTATGACAAAGTAGTCTTTCGCAATCCCTTTAAAATAGGGCTAAACTCCCCACTGGGAAGTTGTTTGTCAGCCATCCTTATCCTGCTAAAAATAAACACGCGGAATATTTAGAAAATTAGAGAATTAAAGTCAAAAGTTATGTACCCAATTTTATATAAAAACAATAAAAAAATTTATTAAGGAGGAGTGATTTATAAGATGTAAAAATAAAATAATTTTAAGTATTAGGAATATATTTAAGTATGAAACCAAAAGGGGTAGAGTGGTATGATAATAACTGAAACATTTAAAAATGATGGTAAAGATATATTTACTTTATTACAAGAATATGTATGTTTAATACTTAAATATAAAGATGAAAATAACGAAATAAATGACACAAATGATGGTAAGAGAGTTATAATGGAAACGGCAAACAAGATGCTATGCAAAAGAAAGGAGAATAATGTATAGCACAGTAAAACCGCCATCATTTTATAATGTAGGAATATACATAAGGTTATCGCAAGAGGATGAGGATAAAGCACATAAAAGAGAGTCTGAAAGTGAGAGTGTACTAAATCAAAGAAGTTTGATTATGAACTATTTAAGAGATAATGGATTTATTTTAACTGATGAGTATGTTGATGATGGATATTCAGGTACTAACTTTGATAGACCAGCATTTAAAAGATTACTTGAAGACATAGAAAATGGAAAAATAAATTGTGTTATAACTAAAGATTTATCAAGATTAGGTAGAGATTATATTAAGTGTGGTTATTATATAGAACAATACTTTCCATTAAAGAAAGTTAGATATATATCTATACTAGATAATGTAGATACTTTCTTAGATTCTGCAAATAATGATATAGCACCTTTTAAAGCTTTATTCAATGATATGACTAGTAAAGATACATCAAAGAAAATAAAATCAATATTAAGAGATAAAAAAGTAAAAGGTAAGTTTATAGGTAGTAAACCAAGTTTTGGGTATATGAGAGATCCACTTGATAAAGGACATCTAGTACCAAACCCAGACACAGCATGGATAGTAAAAAGAATATTTAATGAAGTATCAAGAGGAGATAAAATATCAGATATAATTGAAAGATTAAATAATGAAAATATTCCAACACCAAGTGCATATAAACAAATAAAAAAATCAAAAAGACAAATAAATGGATATATCTGGACTTGTAGTACGATTAATAAAATATTAAAGAATAGAATGTATACTGGTGATATGATTCAAAATGTTCAGACAAAATTAAACTATAAGTCACAAAAGAGAATATGTCTTTCTAGTGAGTATTGGATAATTGTAGAAAATACTCATGAACCATTAGTAGATAGAGCAGTATTTAATCAAATACAAACAAGTGCTAACAGAACTAGAACAGTAAAATTAAATCGTCCACAGAGGCTATTAGAGGGCTTACTTTATTGCAAAGAGTGTGGTAATAAGCTAACGGTTAGTTATAGAGAAAAACGCAATTACTGGTCTATAAATTGCAACAAATATTCTAGAAGTCCAAGACAAAGATTATGTGAACCGCACTTTTCAGAGTATAATAGTTTTGAAAAAGTAGTTTTAAATCAAATCAAAAAAACTTGTAAAAAGTATATAGAAAAAGTTGATATTGATAGTTTAGTATCTAATGTGAAAAGTGAGAAAGATAACAAGGAAAACTTAATTATAGAAAAACAAAAATTAGAAAATAATATCAAAGAACTACAACTAAAAATAGATGCATTATATGAAGATAAATATAATGGGATAATCTCAGTTGATACTTATACAAGACTATCTTCTAATACAGAAAATCTAATAAGAACATATAATTCTAGAATAAAAGAATTAGAAAATTCCATTAATGAAGTTCCTAAAAAATATAATGATGAAGAAACAAAACAAAAAATAAAAGAATTAATTAGTATGAAAAAACCTACTAGAAAATTATTATTCATACTAGTAGATAAAATAATTGTTGATAAAGATAAAAATGTAAAAATAATATATAATTTTATTAATGTTAATAATTAAAAAATAAAATACACTAAAAACATAGTATAATATAAATGTGTGATACGATGTGTGATAATTTAATAATACTAATGAAGATGTTGTTGAATCTAAACTTCAATAAAAATGATTATAATGATATTAACCATGTTTTTACAATAATTAGAATTAATAAAAATAAAATCAAAATAAGATAAAAGTTTATACAATTGCAAATAAGGAGAACAATATGGATACAAAATTAGAACAAGTAATTAAAGATTACAAAACAAATTTGAACAAATGTAAAGAATATAGAAAAAAGTATTTACTAATCGATAATGGTAAAGAAATTATAGAAAATTTTAATGTTATGCTAATTCCGAAATTTAATGGATATAAAGATCCTTATGCTAATGAACAATTAAAATTTATGAAACTAATAACAGATTTGGATGTAGTTAATCAAAATATAATAGAATCAAACGAAATTTGGAGTAAAATAAAAAATGTAGAAAGTATTGATGTGCAAATATACAATACTTATAATTATAAACGATTAAATAAACTTCATGAATATATAGTGTTTGATTTAAAGCATTTTATAGATGAAACTATTGCTACTATATCTATAATAAAAGGTTTCATAAAAGATAATAAGGTGTATATATCATCTATAGGAGCATATTTATCAAAAAAACAACCAGATTTTAATGATTTTGATAATTTTTTAGATTTATTTCAAAAACTGGATGATTTGTCGAATTCATATAAACATTCATATGCTAATTCTGATTTGTCAATAATGGGAAGAGATGAAAACTGTTTTGTATCTTTATATTCAAAATATAATGATTTTGACAACAATCCGATTCCATATATAATATCTATGAATTATATAATAAGTGAATTTAATAAATTTTATAAGTATTCTTTTGAATTAATTGATAATTTAACAAAAGAAATAAATTAACTACATTCTACGACTTCGGGGGAGGGGATGGTGCTGAAGTAATATATGCTCTTAGAAATAATAGTACGCTTTCTAAAAAAATACTTAACGAACTTGAAAAAGAAGGCCAAAATGTTAGAAAGTATTATCAGCAAAGATTACCAAGTAATCCAATAAAAGATTATTACTTTATGCAAAGAAATACACCAAATAATGAAACCATAACAGTAGAATATGGATTTATTGATAGTCCCAAAGATGATGTAGAACAAATCGAAAAGAATTATAAAAACTATGTAGAAGCTGTCATTAGAGCATTAGCTGACTATAAAGGATTTAAATATACTCCACCGCTTGGAAGTGATTATTATACTGTTAAAAAAGGAGACTCATTATGGAGTATTGCTAACAAGTATGGAATAACAGTTAAAGAATTAAAAGAAATAAATAAATTAACGAGTAATACACTTAAAGTAGGACAAACGTTAAAACTTACCAAGAATGATGAAATGATACCTGAAGACTACTTAATTTATAAAGTTAAAAAAGGAGACTCTCTATGGGACATTGCAAAAGAATATAATACAACAGTAGACACTCTAAAGAAAATAAATAATTTATCTAGTGATAAATTAACAGTTAATCAGCAACTATTTATACCTAAAAATGATAATTCAAGTGTAAAAAATACCGGAGAAATAAACTATGTGGTTCAAAAAGGTGATAATCTATGGACTATCGCTAATAAATATGACACAACTATAAATGATATAAAGAATTTAAATAATTTAAAAACTAATACACTCCAAATAGGTCAAGTTTTAAAAATACCAGGCTCAACAAACTACAACACTTACACAGTAAAAAAGGGAGACTCACTATGGAAAATCGCAGATAAATATGGAACATCAGTAAATAAATTAATGACAATAAATAATTTAGATTCAACAACATTACAAATAGGTCAAAGTTTACTAATACCAACAAATTAATAGTATATTCTTATATACTATTTTTTTTACATTAAATTAAAATTAAACTAAATAAAAGTTAGGTATTATTTGGTTTAATACGATAAAATAAAGAATACTTAATGGAGTGATATTTATGAAAAATGAAAAATTTACATTTATACAAAAAAATTATGGATGGATTATCGCTGCTATATCAGGAATAAGTATATGTGCATCGTTCATTCTAAGATATATAAAATATATTTATTCTACTTTATATTTCAATTATTATGGAATTTCATATGAACTGTTTAATAGTGATGAAATTAGTTCTATATATAATTTTATTATATCTATAATTTTAATATTATGTTTTTATTCCTGATTTATTGTTTTAAACAAATATATGACTTTATTATAAAAAGAAACAAAAATAATATTAGTAATTTTATTTTCAATATCTTTTTAATATTAATCTCTAATAGCTTAATTACATTTTCTTTTTTAGTTCAAATTAATTTTTGGAATACCTTTTTCTTTTCAATTATATTATTTATGATTGAAATAATAATAATGCTAGTTTTTAAAGCAATTATTTGTAAAAAGAATAAACAAGATAACATGATTAAAAGTATGATTAATTATATAAAAATAATACCATTTTATTTATTTTTACTTATATTATTATTTTCTTATGTGCGTATAAATTCATTACATAAAATTAAATCATATAGAATAATAAGTGATGATAAAGTTATTGTATATACTACTTCTAATTATTATGTGATACTTGATTGCGATATTAAAAATAATGAATTAATAATTTACAAAGGAACTCAAACAAAAATAGATAATGAAAATGTTGAAACCAAGTTAAAGTACTTTGATAAGGTAAAATTTATGCAAGACAAATAATCGTTGTAATATAAAAAGCATTAACTTCAACAATTAATGCTTTTATTCTACAATTTCTTCCTTATTGTTTTCTTCAAGATATGCATTATCAATAATACGAATTATATCTTCATCATCAGTATCTAGTGCATCTTTCAATTGATTAAGTAAAGTATTATTAACATTCATAATAATTCTTCCAACTTCAATTTGATTTTCTTCATTTACTAATTTTGTACTTGCGATTTGAAAACATAAAGATACTTCATCAGTATAATCTTTAAACTTATCTTCAAATAATCTATCATCATTTTTAATATCTTCTTTCTCACTAATAAGTTCATTAAATGCATTAGTAAGTCTATTTTGAATCATAAGTGACAAATGATCTAGAAATCTATAATATCTATCTCCTTCAAGACTAACATTTAAACTATTTAATCTTTCAACAATACTATCAACATTTTTATCATTACTCAAAGTTTCTAAAAAATTAACTAAATCATAATAAGATATCATATTTCACCTCTATTATCATCCACAGGAGGTTCTAAATTCCAATCAGGAATTTCAATCATAATATTATCATCATCTTTTTTATTTTTCTTATTATCTTGATTTTCAACATCTTGACTTTCAATTTCTTTATTTTTAATTTTATCTTTATCTTCTATATCCATAAAACCTCCTACTTATAATCTATATAATCTTTTCTATCAAAAGATTCAATGTACTCAGTAAATTCATTTTTATATTTCATATTCTTTTTACATATATATTTCATATCAACAATTTCTGCTAAAACGTTATTAAGTTCAAATATATATTTTTTTAGAGTATCATTATAATCCTTAATTATATCTTCTCTATTTCTAGAAATGGTTAATAAGAAATACATAAGCATAGCTCCACCAACAACTACTACTGAAAGTCCTACATAAAACTTAACAAAAGCAAGTATAATTCCAATAACAATGAATATAGCACAATAAATAGTTTTAGGTGAATAATATTGTTGAGTCTGAGACTCTTCAGCAAATGGCTTTTTTACATAATCAGTAAGAGAATCTTGAAGTTCTTTTTCATTACTACCATCTTTTGTAGTTCCAGTCCATTCATTAATTTTAATCTCAAATTCTTCATCTAAAAGATCATCTTCAGTATTGTCAAATACTCTTTCATAACCTCTAACAATATCATTTTTACATAAAGCAATAGCAAGTTTCTTAGTATTCAATGATAAATCATTTCTATTAATAATAGCATCATTAAGTTCAATATAAAAGTTATCATTAGTACTAATAAAATTATCATACATTTTATATTTAGATTCAGCTTCTTCTAAATTACCATTACATTCAATAATTAATTTATTTTTTAATATATTCCTTCTAAGTTCAAGTTCTTTATCTTCATAATCAAATACTAAATTATTAAATATTTTATCTTCATTAATGTCACTCTTTAAGTCACTTAATAATTCTAAGAAATTAGCATATACATTATCATAAGAGTAACATAGTTCAAGTTTTCTTTTAATCTTACTAAAACTTTTAACATATGTTCTAGAATAATGATACTCATCATCTTTAATATTATCTAAGTTACTTCTAAAGAAGTTTTCCCATTTATCAACAACTTCATCGTTAACTTTATCATTTATAGATTTATTAACCCAATTATTAACATATTTATATAAAGTATCAGTAATACTACTATCATATCTTTCACTACTTAATAAATTAATAACGCCAAGTATATCACTATTCATATTAGTTGCATTCTGATTACTCAAATATCTTTTTAACCATTTAACAGCAGTTTCTTTTCTATCTAACTTTAAATAGATCATACTAAATAGTAGTGAAGTTTTATTATCATCTAAATCAAGTGCTTTATTTAATTCCTTTCGAGCAAGCTTTCTTTCATTTTTAATCCATGCACATATAGCAATCAAAGAGTGTGTTAAATAATATTTAGAATCATTTAAACGAGATTGTTCACTTTGTGTTAACAATTTATTTTTTTCAATAAAGCCACGTTCTAAATAACTAACAATTTCATTTAATTTATTACGTATAAAATCATATTGACCATATTTTTCGTTCAAAGATTTTTCAGTATTATCAAGTTCAATTTTAGCATTACTTACATAAGTGTTGCCTCTAACTTCAGACATGAAATCTCTTATTTGTTTTTCTATTGAACTAATATTAGATTTAACTTCGTCAAATTGTTCTTTAAAGTTATCTACTTGTTCATTAATATCATCAACATTATTAGCTATAACTTTCATATTTTCAGTTAAAGTATTCAAATCACTTTCAAGTGAGCTAACATCTCTTTTTTGTGTAACATTAAATATAGCCATAACTCCACCTCTTATTCTATATAGATTATATCATAATAGATAGTAAAGTGATAGTTATTTTAATGTAAACCTAGTAAAGTTCATTGCATACTCCAGGGTCAGGTGCATAAAAACAATGTCCTTTATATCTACCAGTATTTCTTTGATTAAACCAAGTTCCTTTACATTCTTCATTCTTTTTAGGGCCATAAAACCATAATGCATTAGTAGCAGGGTAGTAGTATTCACCTTTTAATACTCTTTTAGCAAGTTCTTTTTCTTTTGTAGTAGCACTTCCACTATTAAAAAGACTACTATTAGTACCAACAAATCCACCTGGATTTTGATATACAACATCTGTAATACTTCTAATTTTTTTAAAATCTAAACAGTCAGCTATGGCTCTATTAACAATAACGTTACCAACCATTAACATAGCAAGATCACCTTCAGCAAGAGCCTCAGCTCTCATAAGTCTAGCACATAAATCTAATTCTTTAGTAGAATACTTTATAAGCATAAAATCACCTAATATATTGTATGCATAAAAGAAAAATGTTGATTTGTTATAATTTATATTGTATAATTAAATTGCTTTAGAAAAAGAGCTACGTAGGGGTATGGTGTCAGTGGTAGCATGCCGGTCTCCAAAACCGTTGGGGAGGGTTCGAGTCCTTCTACCCCTGCCATATGAGTAAATTAGCCGAACTATAGTGTTCGTTGTTACAAGACTTGGTATGAAAATATCAAGTCTTTATTTTTAGGGTGATTTATGGAAAATATAATATTCTTAGATATAGATGGAGTACTTAATGATAATAATTGTTTGTTTTTAAAAGAAAGTGTTGAGACTTTAAAATTATTAATTAAAAGATATAATGCTAAAGTTGTTATAATAAGTTCATGGCAAATGAATGGAACAGAGGCTAGAAGAAAAAGGATAAAAAAACAATTTGAAGAATTATGTATATATAATATTGATTTTATAGATCCAAATTTAGAAGGAAATTTAGGTGATATAAAACTACCCCCACGTTTATTAGGTATAGTTGATTACTTAAAGAATAATAAAGTAGAAAATTATGTTATATTAGATGATGATTATCATAATGATTATAAATTAATATGTTTAAATTATTACAAAACTAAGTCTTTTAAAGGACTAGGTTATAAAGATTTATCTAAAATAATATTAAAACCAACTAATTTAAATAATTTTCAACATATAAAATACCAATATAGACAATTAGGAAATTATGAAGTTCTTACAAATAATTTAATTAGAGTATTAAAGAAAAAGAGGTAATTTATGAACTATAATATAAAATATAATGATAAAGATGATGAATTTATGTTAGATTTAAGTCTTGAAATGAGAATTGAAAGATATATTAAAAATCATTTTTATCCAGCCAAAGCAATATCAGTTCTTTCTCCAATATATTTAATTGGCGGTGGAATTAGAGATTTAATGGATGCTAAAATACCTAAAGACTTAGATTTTGTTGTACTTGGAGAAGATGAAAAATGGGTTTTGAAAGTATTTAATGCATATAAAATAAAACCTAAAAGAAATAAATTTGGTGGGTTTAAATTTGAATATAATAATACAACTATTGACTTATGGATTACAAAGGATTTATTTTCAGCTATCCAATATAATGTGGATGGACTACTATATGATATTCAAAGTAGGAGAATGGTATCTTTAACGTATAATGATTTTTTAAAGAATGGATTAAGAGAAGTAAATTCAGAAAATAATATTGAAAATGGAAGAGAACTTAAACTACTTAAATTTGAGAAAGAACATAGAAATATATAATGTATATGATATAATTAATATATAAAATTTTGTTATATGTAATCGAAACGATAGCCTCAATATTGACTCTTATGGTACCTGTAAAATTATCAATAATAATTCTACTAACAGTTTTTATTATAAAAATATATAAGGAGGTACTTATGAAAAATAATGTGGAAAATACGGGTTGCAGTGATGCGGGTAAACGTAACATTAGTCATAAAGAGGTCGATGGTTAGATTAAAATATAAATTGCAACCAGAGGTGAAAAGCCTCTATGCTCGCTCTAAATTAAAAAGAAAAACTACTATTTCACATAGACATAGTAGTTTTATTTTCTAAAGAATTAGTTTTTTCTAAAAAATTATTTAAAAATACTAATTCATTAACTTGCTCTTTCCTTTTTTGATTATTCATACATTTTTTTCTAACTTCTATTATCATACTTAACATGTCAAAACTGTTTCCATATTTATTAGAGACAATATAAGATATTTTATCAGGACTTACACCTCTATTTGGAAAAGTATGCAAATTCCATCCATCAGTTTTAATACTTGTAAAATCAGAATATGGTCCATACATTTTAATAAAAGTAGGAGAGAAAGTAAGTACTCCATTATGTAAGTGACTTTCTTTAACCTCATCAACATCATTAAAAGAAAAATCTATGTCTTCTTCTAAATCCAAAACATAATATTCAAAATTCCTACACATATCAAAAAATTCTCTATAAGTTTCATTTAAAACATCTTCAGTAAAAATATATCCACTAGCAAACTCATTTTTTAGTTGAACAAATTTCTCATGAGACCAATTTTCATTATTTTTACCAAAATATTTTTTATGTGCAACATGCCAACTAATCCATCTAATCCACACATCAGCTATTCTAAGAAGATTAATAGGTCCTATAGTAAAAAATACTTTAGGATTTTTTTCAATATTCAAAGCATTTTTTCCTATTTCTGCTTTAAATCCATCTCTTTCTATCAATTCATAATTAGCTTTAGGAGCAAAATGAAAAAGTGTATTATCTAGTAATTTATCATTTCCTAATAAATCATTTAATTCTATAGTTTTCATAGATACATTATATCAAAATTAATAGACTAATACACATTAAGTTCTTATTTAATATATAAAAACATATAATTAACTAATGAAAGAAAAATTAAAAGAAAAAATATTAACATTATTAAATACCGAAGATCACACCGAAGATTATTCATTTGAAGAAATAGAATCAGGTAAAACATTAAGTATCGTATCATATCTTATTCCTTTAGTACCTTTTATATTATCTAAGAAAAATTCTTATGTCCACTATCATACCGCAAACGGAATGAATATATTTTTTTCATATTTGATTTTTTTAATTCTTAAAAGAACACTTTCATATATTTTTGGCACTCCATGTGATTTAATAAGTGGTATTAAATGTATGATTTTACCACTATCATTAAGAATAATATTTGCATTTATAAACATGTTATTTAGTTTTATAGTGTTACTTGGCCTTCTAAATGTATGTAATAATAAAGCAAAAGAACTACCATTCATAAGTAAAATCAAATTCTTCAAATAGACAAAATATCTAAAATGTGTTAGTATATTATCCACTAAGGAATTATATGAAAAAGTTTGATAATTTAAAATTAGGTAGAATTGTACTAGATAGTGAAGTAAACAAAAAATTCTTAGATTTTAAAAACAATCAAGATTTATTTTGTGATGGAACTGAAAATGAGTATTACGCTGCACTATATAATTATATTAGAAGACTTATTTATAATTCAAGAACTGTTAATGAAATGATATTGAATAAAACATTCGTATCTAATGTAATAAGAATTATAAAAGAAGATATTTTGGTAAAAAATAATTTGAAAGAATTAGTATACTTAGAATTAATTCACTACTTATATGTTTATTATGAAACTATACATATTGTTAGATTATCTGAAAACTGGCCATATACAGAAGAAGATAAAAATATTAGAAAAGAAGCTATAACTCTATTAAAAAATCAAATGAAAGAAATAGAAAACTTTTTTCAAGAAATAGAATATGATAAAAGATTAAAAGAAATACTAGAAAACTATAAAGAAAAATTAACTATAGAAAAAGAATTAACAAACGAAGAGTTTAACGAATTAGATTTAATATTCTCAACATCACATAATATACCTCAAGAATATATAGACTTATATTTTAGAAATATTATGAAATATTCTAAAATAGCATCTTTTGATTCATTAAAGAATGCACTTAATAGTTTTGTACATAATTATGCTTTATCTCATGGTACATATTGTTATCTAGACATTTGTACTTTAAAAGTAGGTACTCTTGGTAGTTATGATAACCATGTAATTGCTATATCAGATAGAATGATTAATGGATTTTATCTAAGTCAATTAGTTAGAAGAAATAAGATATTTGACACAATATTTCATGAACTTACACATTTACTTCAAGAAGAAATTTATACTAAAGAAAATTTGCCTTATGAGTACATTATGATGTTAGAAGATTTTATACTATCTAATATTCTATCCGAAAAATATGGGGATGATAACTATATATATTTATATCATGAAGTTGATGCTAGACGTTCAGCACTCTTAAAAACTGATGAATATTTAAGAAACTTAGGTATAATTCCAAAAAAAAATGCTCTTAAAAGCATTGAAGAAGATGAAAGAAAACACAAAAAAAGTATAAGATATTATAATAAAAAAGAAAAAAATGTAGATGTTTTATTTGATGAAAATATTGAAGAAACTATAAGAATTTTAAAAGATGAACTAAGAATAGATATGTTTAAAGAATATCCAGTATTTAATTATATGTATCATAAAGATGGAACTAGAAAAACAACACTTGAGTTAATTAAAGAAAAAAATCAAACTAGTAATCCAAAAATAATAAATCAAATAAATGAAATCTTAAATAACAGAAATTTATCTAAAGAAGATATATCAAGAGATTTAGAAGAATTAATTTTAGACGATGATCAAAGTATTGAAGAAGATAAATCTTATATGATAGAAAGATTAAATAAGCTATTAACATTAAAAGAAAGAAGTAAATTATTAGTTAGATTAGATAGTATAAGTCTTAAAATGAAAGAGTTTGTGAGAGGATTTGCTATATTATGTGGTGAGATGAATGAACTTCAATTAGAATATAATGATTTATTAGTTGATAGAGTTTTAGAACATAAATTAACAAAAGAAAATGAAAATATAGATTGACAAAGATAAATAAATAGTCTATAATCTAGGTCAAGTGAGGGGATATAAGATATATTATATTGAGCTGTCCCGGGGAAACCTACACGAACTTTTATAAAGTACGGAGTCGCTGTTAAGTAGTGGATTTCGTACTTTTTTAATTTCTTACGATATCCATCTATTAGAAAGGAGGGAATATTATTATGGTAAAAACATCAAAAATGCCAGATTTTATTGCTATGGGAACTATTGAATCTGAATTATTTCAAGAAGTCCAAAGAAGACTTAGATATAAAAGTGGAAACATTAGTGACATAACAGAAATTGAAAAATTAAAAATGGAAACATTAGACTTATTAGAAAGTCTTGGTTATCCAATGAATGAACTAGGAACTTATTTATATAAAGATGTAATTATGTCTATTAGAGAACAAATAGGTCAAGTTGAAACTAGAGAAGATGTAAGAAAATCAGCTTCTATATTAGAAGAAGCAAAGTCAGCATTCTCACAACTATATTTCAATCTAGCAAGAAATGAAAGAGATATGGGAGTTAAAGAATATCATAGAATTCTATCAAAATCATTATCAAAAGTTGATTATGAAAAGGCATCACCAGAATTATTATACAAAATATATGGTAATTTCCCTTTTGAGATGGACTATGGCGAAAATGCTTTTGCTTTAGCAAACTTTTTAAATAGACAAATCGAAAAACCTTTATGTAGAAGATTAACAAATTCACCTAGCAATTACTAAGCTGAGGTGATAATATAAGAGTAACCTAGCGTTACTCATTTTTTTTAGGAGGAGAAGTTATGAATATAATAGAAGTTAAAAATTTATCAAAAACATTCAAAGTTAAATTAAAAGATAAAGGTTTAAAAGGAAGCATTAAGTCAATATTTAAACCTAAGTATAAAACTGTTAAAGCTGTTAAGAATATAAGTTTCAACATAGAAAAGGGTGAAGTTATAGCATTTATTGGACCAAATGGAGCAGGAAAAAGTACAACTATTAAGATGTTAACAGGAATACTTTATAAAGATAAAGGAAGTATTAATATAGATGGTTTAGATCCTGAAAAAGATAGAAAAAAACTTGCTCATGAAATAGGTACAGTATTTGGTCAAAAAGAACAATTATGGATGCATCTAACTCCATATGATAACTTTAAGTTTTTCGGAGCTATTTATGATATACCAGAATCAATAGTTGAAAAGAAAATAGAAGAATTCAAAGTATTATTCGAATTAGATGAATTTATAAATACACCAGTACGTAATCTAAGTTTAGGTCAAAGAATACGTTGCGAGATAGTAGCATCTCTAATACACGAGCCGAAAATATTATTCTTAGATGAACCAACTATAGGTCTAGACCCAGTAGTAAAAGAAAACATTCGTACACTTATTAAAAGAATGAACAAAGAATATAAAACAACAATATTCTTAACAAGTCATGATGTATCAGATATAGAAAAACTATGTAAAAGAGTTATCATAATAAATAATGGTACTTTAGTATTAGATGACTCAATGGAAAACTTAAAATATAATTATTTACATAAAAAGATATTAGAAGCTAAAATGAAAGAAAAAGTAAATCTAAATGATGAAGAAGGTATAACTATATTAAAAGATAAAGGATATAACTTAAAGATAGAAGTAGATACTAGTAAACGTTCTATAAGTGATGCTATAAAATTATTGAATCCAGATAATATAACAGATATTAATATATCAAATACACCTTTAGAAGATATAATAAGTGACATATATAAAAAAGAGGATAAATAATGAAAAAATATTTATTTATATTTAAAACTGAAATAATAAATAGTTTACAATATATGTTTAACTTACTAACAGGTTTTATAGCATACATAATAATGATATATGTATTCTTATGTTTATGGAATTATATGTATAGTGACCCATCATCTCTTATAAATGGTTATAACTTAAATCAAATGATATGGTATATAATCATTACTGAAATATTATGGATGAGTCTAGGTGGTAAAAAAATATGTCGTAAGATAACTAATGATGTTAAAAATGGTAACATTGCTTATAACATAAACAAACCATATAACTATATCTTATATAATTTATCTAGTAATTTAGGAAGCATATTTATAAAATTTATAGTATTTACAGTACTAGCTATGATATTAGGATTTATATTTTTAGGATCATTTCCTAAGTTAAATATATTATCAATTTTAGCAGTGTTATTAACAAGTGTTTTAGCAACTACAATAAGTATATTATTAATGATAGGTATAGGTTTATTTTCATTCATAATAGAAGATTCAACACCATTATACTGGGTATATAGTAAATTTATATTAGTCTTAGGAACAATATTTCCAATAGAATTCTTTAGTGGAATATTAAGAGTAATATTAAAATATAGTCCAATATATGTTGTATCTTATGGACCAGCTAAATTATTTGTAAACTTTAGTACAAGTGAATTTATAACAATATTTATTTCACAATTAATATACTTAGTTATATCTTATTTAATAGCTACATTTATATATAAGAAAGGGGTGAAGAAACTAAATGTTAACGGAGGTTAAAAATCAATTAAAAGTAAATTATCTTTCTATAAAGTATGGTCTTATGAGAGAAATGGTAAACAAATTTTCATTCTTAGCAAATATAATCTTTATGATTATAAATAACTCATGTTTTATCATACAATGGGTAGTACTTTATTCATTAAAAGATAATATTGGTGGATATACTTTTAAACAAATGTTATTACTTTGGGGAATCGCAGCTAGTACTTTTGGAGTATCAAGATTCTTCTTTAAGAAAGCGTTTAGTTTATCAGAAACAATTAATACTGGTAAATTAGATGCATTCTTAGTACAACCTAAAAACGTATTATTAAGTGCAATTACTACTGATGTAGAAGTTTCAGCTATAGGAGACTTAATCTATGGATATGTAATACTTATAATATATGGAATCACTTTAAAAAACTTCTTATTGTTTACAATATTTACTATATTAGGTGGTTTAATAATAGCTTGTGTTTCAGTAATAGCAAATAGTCTAGCATTTTGGTTTAATATGTCAGATGTTTTAGCGGATACTCTAAATAATATGATGATAACATTTGGTACATACCCTAAAGATATATTTAATGGAATAGTAAAGATATTACTTTATACTTTGATACCAGTGGGTATCGCAAACTATATACCAATAGATGTAATAATAAGTTTTAGTTTAAGCAAATTCTTAATAGTATTTGTAGTAACAATATTTATGATAGTTTTATCATTTTATATATTTAACAAAGGATTAAAAAGATACTCTTCAAGTAACTTGATGAGTTCAAGAATATAATTAATATTAAAGATGAAAAAGCAATATTAATGTAAAGTAAAGGACTAATTATGTAAATTAGTTCTTTTTATGTAAAGAAAACCTTGCATTTAATTCTAAAAAAAGTATCAATATGATATAATTAATGAGGTGAAAACTTATATGCAAATGTTAATTAAAGGAGTAAACGTTAACTATACTTTTTATGATAATCATAGCAAAATAAACTTAGTTTATTTGCATGGCTGGGGCCAAAATATTGAAATGATGATGCCTATAGCTAAACCATTTATTAAAAAATATAATGTTTTAATTATTGATTTTCCAGGCTTTGGTGACAGTGATGAACCTAAAGAAGTTTGGAGTGTTTTTGATTATGCAGAAATGGTAAATGAAATGGTTAAAAAATTAAATATGGAAAATCCTATAGTTATTGGTCACTCTTTTGGCGGCAAAATTGCATTAATTTATGGATATAAATATAAACCTAAAAAAGTAGTAGTACTAGCTAGTCCATATAAACAGGTTATAACAGCTCCAACTTTAAAAATGAAATTATTAAAGAAAGCAAAAAAAATACCAGGACTTGGTAAATTAGAAAATTTTGTTAAGAAACATGTTGGTTCAACTGATTATAGGAATGCTAGTGAAATGATGAGAAAAGTATTAGTTGCTCATGTTAATACTGATATAACTGAAGACTTAAAGAAAATTAAATGTCCAGTACTTGGTATATGGGGAACTAATGATGCAGCAGTTGATATAGAAGATGGAAGAGAATTAGAAAATTATATTCCAAACTATGGGTTAGTTGAATATCCTGGATGCACACACTATGCATATTTAGAAAATTTAGGTCAAACAATAAGTGTACTTAATAATTTTATAGGAAGTGAGGAATAAATATGAGTCCAAAAATATTATTTTTATTAACATTACTTATATATGTTTACTATCTAACATATAAATCAAGAAAAGCGCTACATATGTTACAACAAAACTGGTATAACGACGGAAATAGATACCTAAAATGGGTAAAAGCAAATGCTAAAAAAGTATTTATAACTTTTGATATGGCATTTATATTATTTTATTTTTTAAAGTTTACAAGTACAAAAACTGCATTAATTATATTCTCAGTATTCTATGTAATAGTTTACTTCTTATATAAAAATAGAGCAGAAAAAGAACAATCCAAAAAACCATTAGTAGTAACTCCAAGAATTAAAAGACTTTATACTACTATGTTTATATTGTTAGTACTTTGTGTACTTCCAATGATTATAAATTTCAATGTTGATAACTTGTTTATATATTACTTAGTTATAGGACTTTTCTCATATATAAATACAATTGTTATATGGTTATGCAATATTATAAATAAACCTGTAGAGAAAATGGTATATCTTCATTATAAAAGACAAGCTGAATTAAAGCTTTATAGTATGACTTCACTTAAGAAGATAGGCGTAACAGGAAGTTATGGAAAAACAAGTACAAAGAATGCACTAAATGATATATTAAATGTTAAATATAATTCATTTGCTACACCAAAAAGTTTTAATACTATGTATGGTCTAATAAATGCAATAAATAATTACATGGATAAATTTAGTGAGACTTTCGTTGCCGAAATGGGAGCTTTCTATAGAGGAGAAATAAAAGAAAAAGCAAACTTTATAAAACCTAAATATGGAATTTTAACTACAATTGGAACTGCACACTTAGAAAGTTTTGGTAGTCAAGAAAATATTCAAAAGGCTAAATTTGAATTAATAGATTCACTTCCAGATGATGGAGTGGCAGTCTTAAATATGGATGACCCATATCAAACAAGTTATAAAATAAAAAGTAAATGTAAAGTAGTATGGGTATCAACTAAAAATAAAGATGCTGATGTTTATGCGACTGATATAAAACTGTCAAACAAAGGTACAACATTTACTTGTATATTCAAAAAAAGTAAAGAAAAACACACATTTGAAACTAAGCTACTAGGAAGTGCTAACGTATATAATGTATTACAGGCAATAGCTATGTCATATGAATTAGGTCTTACACTTGAACAAATAGCCATCGGAGTAAAAAGAATAGCAACTATAGAACATAGATTAGAACTTAAAAGATATACAGAAAATATCTATATTATAGATGATGCATACAATTCAAATCCAGTTGGTTCTAAAATGGCAGTAGATGTTCTTAAGATGATGAAAGGTAAAAGAATTATTGTTACGCCAGGTATGATAGAACTTGGAGATGAACAATATAGTTCAAACTTCGAATTTGGTCGCTGGATCGCTGGATGTGCAGATGAAGTAATATTAGTTGGAGAAGAACAAACTAAACCAATACAAGATGGTCTTAAAAAAGAAAAATATCCTGAATCACAAATACATATCCTAAATGATGTAAAAGAAGCATTCCCATTAATGAGAAAATTAAGTGACAATGAAACATATGTATTATTAGAAAATGATTTACCAGATATATTTAATGAATAGGAGTAGATAAAATGAAAATTAAAGTAGGAGTCATTTATGGTGGAGAAACAGTTGAACATGAAGTAAGTATCATTTCAGCTATCCAAGCAATGAATAATTTAGATGAAGAAAAATATGAAATAATACCAATATATATATCAAAAGATAGAATTTGGTACACAGGACATGTATTAAGAGAAATGGAATTCTATAAGAATTTTGAAGATGAAAAAAAATATGCAAAAGAAGTAGTACTTTGTAAAAAAGGAAAGAATTTCCTCTTACAAAAAACAAATGGATTATTTAGAAAAGATATAACTGATATAGATATTATATTACCAGTGGTTCATGGTAATAATGTAGAAGATGGAACTTTAGCAGGTCTTCTTGATTCAATAGGTATTCCTTATGTAGGGTCTCATGTACTTGGTTCAGCTTTAGGACAAGATAAAGTAGTTATGAAACAAGTAATGTCTTCAGTAGGTATTCCAGTAGTAGACTATACTTGGTTTTATGATAATGAATATTTAGAAGATAAAGATGAAATATTAGATAAAATCAAAAAATTAGGTTATCCAGTAGTAGTAAAACCAGCAACTTTAGGTAGTAGTGTAGGTATAACTCTAGTACATGATTCTAAAAAAATTGAAGATGCTATTGAAGAAGCAATTAACTATGATACAAAAGTAGTAGTTGAAAAAGCAGTAGAGAACTTAACAGAAGTAAATGCAAGTGTACTAGGAAACTATGAATATCAAAGAGTAAGTCCATTAGAAGAAGTAATGGGACTTGATGAAATATTAAGCTATGCTGATAAATACTTAGGAAATTCAAAAACTAAAGGAGTTAAAAACACTGGTTCAAAGGGCATGGCATCAACTAATAGAATAGTACCAGCTAGAATATCAGATTCACTTACTAAAGATATACAAGATACAGCTAAAAAAGTATTTAAAACTCTTAACTTAAGTGGAGTATGTAGAATAGATTTCTTAATAGATAAAAAAGCAAATAAATTCTATGTAAATGAGCCAAATACTTGTCCAGGCAGTTTATCATTCTACTTATGGAAAGAAGTAAACTTAAAATATAGAGAACTTTTAGATGAAATGATAAGTATAGCTATAAAAGAATATAAAAATAAATCTAAAAAAGTAAAATCATTTAAAACTAATATTCTAGAAGGATTTAATGGTTCTAAAGGAGTAAAAGGAATTAAAGGATTAAAGAATTAAAAAAAGCAGAGAAAAATATCTCTGTTTTTACTTGTTATAAATCATCTTAACTTTACCATGCTTATCTGAATCACTTAATAATTTATGACTCTCAAGTTGTCTTTTAACTTGTTTAGAAACACCCTTGTTTCCATCTATTAACTTAGCTTTAGGAAATATCTCTTTAATATTCTTTTTAGCATGAGGATAGTGTGTACAGCCAAGTACAATAGAATCAATTTCTTCACTTGTATACTTGTCTAATAATTTATGTAATACTTTGTTAATTCTATCTTTATTACCACTCTCTATTGCATCAGCTAAACCTTTACATGGAAGAAGAGTAATTTTTTGATCTTTTCTTTTATTTAGCTTAACTAACTCATGAGTTCTCTCTGATTTAATAGTACCAGGAGTAGCCATAACTAAAGTATTCTTATAATTCTTATCACATGCAACTTTAATAGCAGGCTCAGTACCTACAAATATCATATCAGGATACATCTTTCTAAGTCTATTAATACATCTAGTAGTGGCTGTATTACATGCGATAACTATTATTTTAACTTCTTTACTAATAAGAAAGTCTACTATACCAGTTACAATACTCATTAATTCTTCATCACTTTTTTCGCCATAAGGATTATTTTTAGAGTCAGCATAATATATATAGTTTTCATTAGGTAATAGTTTCCTTAACTCTTTTAATACAGTAAGACCACCAATACCAGAATCAAACATACCAATTTTATTATTATTCATATACATCCCTTCGTAAACATTATATCATATTTATATACAATTATTTAATTTATGATATAATTAAAACGTATAGTTATTGTTAACAAGGAGAAATTATGGAAGGATTAATAAATGGAATTATAGACTCTTTTGGAGGAGTATTAGCACTTAAATATGGTAAAGAATTAATAGTATTTATTATTTCATTATTACCACTTTTAGAATTAAGAGGAGGCTTAATAGCAGCAACACTTCTAGGAGTAAAACCAGTAGTTGGATATATTGTTTCAATAATAGGTAATACTTTACCAGTACCATTCATACTACTATTTATTTCTAAAATAATGGATTGGATGGAAAAATCAAAGGTAGGGTTCTTAAAAAAAATATCTAAATGCTTAAGAAATAAAGCTCATAAGAATAGAAAAGAAATAGATAAATATGGATACTTAGGATTACTTCTATTCGTAGGAATACCACTTCCAGGTACAGGAGCATGGACTGGATGCTTAGTGGCAAGTGTATTTGATATGGATAGAAAAAAATCATTCTTCGCAGTAATGGGAGGAATAATAATGGCAAGTATCATAATGATGCTTCTATCATATGGACTTTTAGGAGGAATAATTAACTAATTATTCTTTTTTATTGACATAATTAATGTAAAAATTAAAAATATAATTTAATATTCTCAAAAAAGTATTTTATAATCATTGTAGGAGTATAGTTATGAGTGAGTTTTTAATAGCAATTTCAATATTACCCGTAGTATTGATAAATAATTATATTTATAACAAAGATAAAGAGAAAGAACCAAAAAAATTATTAAAGAAATTAACAATTGGTGGAGTTTTATCATGTTTTGCTGTATTAATTATTTCTGCATTCTTACCACTTATATCACCAATATTTGGAGTAGAAGATACTAGTACACTTAATAATTTTGAATTAGCAATCAATGTATTTATAGGAGTAGCATTAGTAGAAGAATTTTGTAAGTTTATATTTGTATACTGGTTTTCTTATAATCAAAAGGAATTTGACTATATTTATGATATGATAGTTTATGCAGTTTATGTTTCGTTAGGATTTGCTTTATTTGAAAATATACTATATGTTATCACTGGTGGACTAACTACTGGTTTAGTAAGAGCGTTTACTGCTGTACCTATGCATGCTAGTATGGGTGTATTAATGGGACACTTTTTAGGAGAAGCAAAATATAATGAATTAAATAATAAAAGTGGACTATCTTATAAACTTTTAGCTCTATTTGTACCAACACTAGTTCACGGAGCATATGACTACTCAGCATTCCAAGGGAGTTGGGCATTATTAATAATGGTATTAGTAGTTTTTGTAATAACTGCTGTAGTAATAGTAAATCATAAGTGTAAAAATGATGTTAAAATACAAAGAAAAAATGCCTACTGTACTATTTGCGGTACAAAAGCAATAGGCAATTATTGTACAAAGTGTGGAAGTAAAATAGAGTAGTTATTTCAAATATTTAAATATATTTTCAAATTCATCATTAATTACGAGAGATGCAATACCATCATAAGAAGTAGCATCTCTATTTATTATGATTAAATTTTTACCATTAAATAGTCTTACCAAACTACTAGCAGGTTCAACAGTCAAAGATGTACCTGCTACTATTAAAGTATCACATTTACTGATAGCTTCAATTGAACGATTAAGAACATACTCATCAAGCATCTCGCCATATAACACTACATCAGGTTTAACAATACCTCCACATTCACATAATGGAACATCTTTAGAATTAAATACATACTCTGCATCATAATATTTATTACATTTAATACAATGATTCTTATATATTGTTCCATGTAATTCATACACATTAGTACTTCCAGCTTTAGTATGTAATCCATCTATATTCTGAGTAACTATTGCTTTTAGTTTACCCATCTTTTCAAGTTTAACCATATATTTATGTATTATATTAGGTTCAACATCTAAACAATTTAATTTGTCTCTATAAAATTTATAAAATTCACTAGTATTCTTATAGAAAAATCCATTACTTAGTATCATTTCAGGAGGAAACTTATATTTCATATTATAAAGTCCATCTTTACTTCTAAAATCTTTAATTCCACTTAAAGTAGATACACCAGCTCCACTAAAGAATACTATATTATCAGATTCATCTATTATATTTTGTAATTCTTCTATTTTATTCATTTTTATTTGCCTTTCTCAATATCTCATCCCTCTTAGAATAAACACATCCACAATAATCTTGACGATAAAGTCCATATTTATGAGAAAGCTCTATAGAATGTTTATAACCATTTTCTTTTTTAAAGTCTGAGTGTAACCACTTAACATTATATTTCTTTTCCATATCTTCACCAATCTCATTAATAAGTTCAGCATTTTTATATGGACTAACTGAAAGAGTAGTACAAAAGTAATCATAATTATTTTCTTTAGCAATACTAGCAGTTTTCTCAATTCTAAGATTAAAACATATAGTACATCTCTCTCCTTTTTCAGGACACATCTCATACCCTTTAACTAGTTCATTATACTTATTATTATCATAATCACAGTCAATAAAATCTAGTTTATTAGGACTTTTTAACATACCAAGCAATTTAATTTGTTCATTCTTACGTTTTAAATACTCATCTTCAGGAGCAATATTAGGATTATAATAAAGAATAGTTATATCAAAATATGGAGCTAAATATGTTATTACATGAGAACTGCAAGGAGCACAACAACTATGAAGTAATAATCTCTTATGATTCTTATCAACATTCTTTAATTCTTCTTTACATTTATTTTCTAAAATCTTGCTCATAAAATCACCTGGCTATATTTTACCACAAATTTTATGTTATTATATAAATAGGATGTGATTATATGAAATATTATAAATATAAAATGAATATAAGTGTAGGTAATGCTTTATCAATATTAATGGCAATACCATTATTCATAATTTATGCTTTAATGTTTCCTAACTTTTATGAGAGTATTACATTTTCAAAAATGCCAATTTTATTACTTTGGTTTATACTTCATGAAATAATACATTTCTTTGGATATTTAATTAATAAAGAAGTTGATATAAAAAATCTATATTTAGGAGTTTGTCTTGAAAAAGGAATATTCTATTGTCAATGTAGTCAAAAAGTTCATAAAAAAACAATATTAATTTCATTATTATCACCATTTACATTAATAGGTGTTATAACTCTTATAATAGCTAAAATATTTAATTTACCATTCTTAGGTTTCTTATCAATACTTAATATGATAGGAGCAATCTTTGATATAATTATGTTTATTCAAATAAGTAAAATGCCTAAAGATGTTATGTTTGCTGAATTTGATGATCCAGATGCATATTATTTAATTTCTAAAAAAGACTTAACAAAATATAAAACAATTGGCCTTAACTTAGTAGAAAGTGATGACTTTGATAGTAAGAAAATAAAATCTAAAGATAGAAAAAGAATAGAAATAACTAAAAAATCTTATATATACTTAATAATCTTTATATTAATTTGCTTAATTGCAGATTATCTTTTGAACTTAGTCTAAAACATGTTATAATATCTTTGGTGAAAAAATATGGAATTTAAAGCAATAATAATAACATTATTATCAGGCATATCATTCTTAATAGGATATTTAATTACTAAATTTATAAAAGATGAAAAGAAATTAGTAACTTTCTCAGTAGGATTTTCTTTCACTATTATATTAGGTTTAGTATTTTTTGACTTGTTACCAGAATGTTTAGAATTATTAGAAAATAAAGCATTAATTATTCTTTGCATAATAGTAGGTATAGCAGTATTAAAACTATTGGATATATTTATTCCAAATCATGAACATGGAACTAACAAAAAAAGTCATATGGAACATATAGGCTTAATATCAGCACTTGCTTTATTCTTACATAATATTATTGAAGGAACAGCAATCTATACAACATCTATAAATAATTTAAGTTTAGGATTCTTTACAGCACTAGGAGTATCATTTCATAATATTCCTTTAGGTATACAAGTATCATCATTAGTTAGAAATAAAAAAGAAAAAGTATTTTTACTTAGTAGTTTAGTATTTTCAAGTGTAATAGGTATAATCTTAATAAAACTATTTAATATTACACTTAATAATACAGTAACAGGTGTACTTATTTCTCTAACTTTAGGTATGCTTATATATATTTCTATGTTCGAACTACTTTGTGAAGTAAAAGAACATATCAAAAAAAGAGAATTACAAATAGGAATAGTTCTTGGAGTAATAATAATTCTAATAGGGCATTTTATACATTAGTAGGAGTAGTATGAAGAAGTTAAAAATATTATTTGAAGATAAAAATATATTAATAGTTTATAAAGATGGTAATATCCCAACTATTAATAGTGAAAAATATAGTAAGAGTTTATATAACGAAGTATATGATTACTTACATAAAAAGAATCAGAGAGTATTCATAGTACATAGACTTGATAAAGATACTAGTGGACTAGTAATGTTTGCTAAAAATGAAAGAGTAAAAGAGATACTACAAGATAATTGGGAAAATATAAAACGTAGGTATATAGCCTTAGTACATGGAATTATAAAAGAAGAAGGAGTTATTAAATCGTATTTAAAAGAGACAAAAACACTTCTTACTTATAGTACTAATGATAAGAGTGGAAAATATGCAGAAACTCACTATAAAAGATTAAAAAATAATAAACAATATTCACTAGTAGAAATAGACATTAAAACAGGAAGAAAAAATCAAATAAGAGTCCATATGGCAGATAATAAAACACCAATATTAGGTGATAAGAAATATGGTAAAAAAGATGGTTATAGAAAGATGATGTTACTTGCGATAGAATTAGAGTTTAATCACCCAATTACCAAAGAGCATATTGATATCAAATTAGATATACCAAATGAATATAAGAAAGTAGTAGAAAATGAATGAAAGAAAAGTATATATAGTTTTAACTCAAACATACACCACACTTGCTAGAATAATAAAAAGTGTTACAAAAGATAAATACAGTCATGCATCTCTATCATTAGATCCTAAATGTGATAAAATGTATTCATTCGGAAGAAAATATATATACTTTCCATTCTATGGAATATTTCTAAAAGAAGATTTAAGAAAAGGACTTTTTAGTAGAAATAAAAATGCATTAGTAGCTATCTATGAAATAAATATAACAAACTACCAATATAATAAAATAAAAGACAAAATAAAAGAAATACTATTGTTCAGAATTTGTATACGAAGTTCTATCAAATAATAAAGTAAAAATACTAGATAATACAAAAACATTATTTAAACCAAAAGAACTAATAGAAAATAAAAACTTTAATAGGATATTTGAAGGTAAAATTAAAGATTATATAGCAATTTGTTAAAATTGCTATATTTTTATATATAAAAAAGTCAATATATGTATAAAAAAGAACCATATAATTATGGTTCTAATACACTTGGTAAAGTAGTTTTATTACTTTCAGTAGTCTTTTCTTGACTTTTTTGAACATTTTGAACAGCCTTAGTTGGTTGCGTTCCTTTAATAAATAAATGAGTTTGTACTTTAGAAGATGGAGTAGATGAATTAGGTAATCTAGGAGGATTAGTTCCAACTACAACTCTAGATGCAACTATTCCACTAGGTCTTTCAAACTTAGAATTTTCTTCCATAATATTATTAATTATTTCAGCTTGTATTTTATTTCTTTCACTCCAAGCATGACTAGAAGTATTATAAGTCTTTTTAGTAAGTTCATCATATCCATACCATATTGCAACACTATAGTCAGGACTAAATGTAGCAGTCCATGAGTCTTGAATAACATTACTACTTAAACCTAAACTTTTTAATCTAGCTGGATCATAACTACTAGTACCAGTCTTAGTAGATATTTCAGTTCCTTTCACTTTAATTCTTGAAGTAGTAACTTTCTTAAGCATATAACTTATCATATAAGCAGTAGTATCTTTCATAACTCTATTCTTAGGATAATTAAATTCAACAACTTCATCATCACTACCATTCTTATAAACAATCTTATTAACACTATGAGGTAGAGTAAAATATCCACCATTACCAAATGCAGCATAAGCACCGGCAAGTTCAACAGGACTAACACCAGTAAATCCACCAATAGAATGAGCTTCATTAATGAAGTGAGAATTTCCTAAATACTCAGGAGTAATACCAAGAGAGGTAACAAACTTATCTATTTGAGAATTACTTAACTTTTGAAAAGCCTGTAATGCACAAGTATTTCTAGATTTAACTAAACATTGTTCTAAAGTCATAAAACCTTTATATTTATAGTCAACATTATTCATAACTCCACCATTAGTATAACGAACGGGTTTATCAATAAATGGAGTATATGTAGACCAATTCTTATATTCGATACCAGGTCCATAATCAAATATAGGTTTAGCTGTACTACCAGGATGTCTCTTAATTTGAGTAGCATAATTTAATGAAAGTTCACTATTCTTATTACGACCAGCACCAACAGCTATAATTGAACCAGTATCATTATCAATAACACCAATACCAACTTGAACCTTATTATCTTTAAATTTATGATTATTATAAAAATTATTTATAACATCTTGTTTACTTCTTACCATAGTAGTATATATATCCATAGACACTTCATATGGGTTTTCACCAGTTTTATCAATTACTTCTTCAATGACAGTATCTATAAATCCTTGGTACTTGTTAACACTATTTTTTTGTTTCTTAATTATATCTTCAACATAAACTCTTTTAGCCTTATTTGCTTCATTTTCGGTAATATATCCATGTCTTAACATTAAATTAATTACTTCATTCTTTCTTTGGTTAGTTTTTTCAGGATTAACATAAGGATCATATTCACCAGGTGCTTGAAACATACCAGCTATCATCGCAGCTTCAACAAGATTAATATTACTAACATCTTTATTAAAATATGTTTTAGATGCCATTTGAACACCATAGCTACCAGCACCCAAATATGGAGCATTAACATAAAACTCAATAATTTCTTTCTTACTATAATCTTTTTCAATCTTAAATATAGACATATAAATATCAGTAAACTTACGTACTATACCATCAAAACCCTTAGCATTCGTACTAGTATAAGTATTCTTAGATAACTGCATAGTCAAAGTACTAGCACCACCAGCATCTTCTCCCTTAAGAAAACCAACACCAGCTTTCATAAATCTATATATATCAAATCCATCATGCTCAAAGAATCTAGAGTCCTCAGTCGCAACAATCGCATCAATTAATACTTGAGGTAACTCTTCATAAGTAACAATTTGTCTTTTCTCAGTACCGATACTAGCAATCAAATCACCTTTAGAATCATATATGTTAGAAGATTCTTTCTTATAAAGAAGTTCACCCTTAAATTCAGGAGCACTCATATAAATATAATAAAAGAATCCAGATACACACACGAAACCTAGAATAATCATAATTATTATAACTAAACATATATTATTTAAAATATTACTTTTCTTCTTGTTAGTCTTAAATTGTTTTTTAATATTTTTCTTTTTCTTCATAATTAACCTCAACTAGTATATCACAATTTATTATTCCCGGTTAAGAAAATTTTATAATCTATTAATAATATGAAAAATTTGATATAATATTAATGAGGGAAAAGATAATATGATGAAATGTGTTGTTATATACAATCCAAATAGTGGTAAGTTAACAAATAGAAATGATATAAAGAAATTATATAAAATATTTGAGAACTATGGCTATGATGTAGAAATAATATATACAGAATATAAGGGACATGCCAAAGAAATAACTAAGAAGTTAAAAGATGTAGATCTTTTGATATGTGCTGGAGGTGATGGAACTTTAAATGAGGTAATCTCTGGTAATATTGAAAGACACAAACCAATACTTTTAGGACACTTACCATTAGGTAGTGTAAATGATGTAGCTCATATGTATGGCATGACTGGAAACACTACTAAGAACTTAGTTATGCTTTTAAATGGAGCACAAAAAAATATAGATGTATGTCTAATAAATGGAAACCCTTTTGTATATGTAGCATGTATAGGCGCATGGGTTGACATATCATATTCAACGCCAAGAAAATTAAAGGAAAAATATGGTAAACTAGCATATGTAATTTATGGTATTCAACAATTAAAACAAAAGTTACAATTCTATAATGTAAAATATACTGTAAACGGAGAACAAAGAGAAGGAAGATTCTCATTCATATTCATAACTAATTCAAATAGAGTTGGTGGAGTAGACAATATATATGATGATGTAAAACTAGATGATAATAAATTTGAAGTATTACTTTGTGAAATAAAAAATAAATGGGATATCTTAAGAGCGGTTCATTATCTAAAAAGAAGAGAACTAGATGATATACCAGTATTTAAGTATTTTAAAACTGATAAGATAGAACTTGAGTTTGATGAGATGCCACCATCATGGTGTATAGATGGAGATGAACTTCCTCATGAAACAAATAAATTCAAAATAGAAATAAATAAAGATAACTATATGCTACTTCCAACAAAGAACATAGAAAAGTTATTTGAAAAACCAAAAGATACTGAAGAAGAACTAGACGAAGAAGTCTAGTTTTTTAAAAATTCAAAACACAAACACAATCTCGCCTTAAATTGAGTGACAATACAAACATCTTTTTGCTTGACCGGGGGGGGGTACATATTATAATAAAATGGGTGAAGATATGGAAGATAAAAAGATAATTTTTGGTGTTTCACTTGCTTTAGTCTTTTTAGTAATTATAGGCATATCTTATGCGTATTTTACAGCATCTATTTCTAATAAAGATGTAAAAGATCAAGTAGTTGAAACAGGTACTTTAGAACTAACTTATACTGATGGTCCTCAAATAGTAATGAATAATATAAAACCAGGAACTACTGTTACCAAGACTGTAACTGTAAAAAATACTGGTACACTTGCTACTACTTATAATTTAATATGGCAAGAATTAACTAATGAAATAACTCATAATGAAATGGTTATTTCAGCAACTTGTGAAAGATTGAATGATAATAATCAGGTTGATGGAACATGCGATGGATTAGATGAAAAAGCAATTAATCTAAAAATAATTAAAAGAAATATATCAATAGAAAGCGGTATAACTCATAAATATATAATAACTATTACTTTCAAAGATACTAATACTTCCCAAAACTATAATCAAGGAAAAACATTTAATGGAGTTATTGGAATAGAAGAATATAAAGATAATAGTCCTGAACCAATATATTGTACTTATGATGGAGAACTTACACAAGGTGCAGAATACACTAATGGTCAATATACATATAGCTATAAAAAGGGTTGGGCAAAAAATGGTCCTTTTACTTATAATTATGGATGGGTAGCATTTTCTGATGAAATAGATGGTTGGGGAGTGACATTAACTGATAAAACTAGTGCAGACCCAGTGACGAGCAAATTATGTACATATATAAATGATAAACCAATTGTTGTCATGGATAATATTTTTTTTAATAGTCAAGCTGAGTCAATAGATTTAAGCAGTTTTAATACAAGTAATGTAATTAGTATGACAAGTATGTTCGATGGCTCAATAATTAAAACAATTGATCTTTCAAGCTTTAATACTTCTAAAGTAACTAATATGGGAGGCATGTTTGCAAGCACTAAGGTAACTTCGCTTGATTTAAGTAATTTTGATACAAGTAACGTAACTAATATAAGAAACATGTTTAGTAATTGTAGTGCAACAAATATTATTGGATTAAACAAGTTTGACACTTCTAAAGTTACAGGTATGAATGGCATGTTTGCCAGAACAGTAGTCACTTCGTTAGATTTAAGTAGCTTTGACACAAGCAATGTAACTGATATGGGCAGTATGTTTGTTTTTAGTAAAGTAACAACAATAGATGTAAGTAATTTTAATACTAGTAATGTTACTAATATGTCACAAATGTTTTGTAGTGATAATATTACTACAATAAAAGGTTTAAATTATTTTGATACCTCAAATGTAGAATATATGTATAGTATGTTTTCTAAATGTAAAGCAGAGTCAATAGATTTAAGTAGTTTTGATACAAGCAAAGTAACTAATATGAGATATATGTTTAAAGATACTACTAATTTAAAAACAATAAATGTAAGCAATAAATTCACTACAAAAAATGCTACAATTTTCGACAATATGTTTAGTGGATGTACAAATTTAGTAGGTGGAGCAGGCACAACATACGATGAAAATCATATTGATAAAGAATATGCCAGAATAGATGGTGGAACAGATAGTCCTGGATATTTCACATTAAAAACAAACTAAAATATTTACTATAAGTAATAAAAATTGTATAATTAAATAGAGCCTAGAGAAAACTCTCTAGGTTCATTTTTTTTGGAGGTAATATTTTATGACAAAATACGTTTTTGTTACTGGAGGGGTGGTTTCTGGTTTAGGAAAAGGTATAACAGCATCAAGTGTAGCACTACTATTAAAATCAAGAGGATACAAAGTATTCATGCAGAAGTTTGATCCATATATTAATGTGGATCCTGGTACTATGAATCCAATACAACATGGTGAAGTATTTGTAACATATGATGGTTGTGAAACTGATTTAGACCTTGGACATTATGAAAGATTTATTGATGAAGAGTTAAACTTTACATCAAACATAACAAGTGGAAAAATATATAAATCAGTTATTGATAAAGAAAGACATGGTGACTATTTAGGAGCAACTGTTCAAATGGTTCCTCACATTACTAATGAAATCAAAAATAAAGTTTATGAAGCTGGAATATCTAGTGGAGCAGACATAGTAATAACTGAAATAGGTGGTACCGTAGGTGACATAGAAAGTCAAAGTTTTATTGAAGCACTAAGACAAATTCAATATGAAAAGGGAAGTACTGAAACATTCTTTATTCATTGTACTCTTATACCTTTTATATATGGTTCTAATGAACTTAAAACAAAACCAACACAAAATAGTGTAAGAGACTTAAGAAACATGGGAATTAGACCTGATGCTTTAGTATGTAGAGCTCCTTTTAATACAAGTGAAGCTATTAAAAATAAATTATCATTATTCTGTTCAGTACCAGTATCTAATGTTATAGATTCAGTAGATGTTAAAAATATATATGAAATACCAATTAACTATTATAATCAAAAGATAGATGAAATAATTTTAAAACAATTTAAGCTTCCAATTAAGAAAGCAAATTTAACTAAATGGAATAATTTAATAGAAACTGTTAATAATTTAAAGGATGAAATAGAAATATCTTTAGTAGGAAAGTATGTTGAACTACATGATGCATATATTTCTGTTAGTGAAAGTTTGAAACACGCTGGATATAAATATAATACTAAGATAAATATTAACTGGGTAGATTCTGAGAAACTTGAAGACTCTAAAGTTAATCTAAAAGAAGTTTTTAAAAATTCTAAAGGTATCATAGTACCAGGAGGCTTTGGAAGTAGAGGTATCGAAGGTAAAATCAAAGCTATAAAGTATGCTCGTGAAAATAATATTCCATTTCTTGGTATCTGTTTAGGTATGCAACTTGCTGTTATAGAATTCGCAAGAAATGTATGTGAAATAGAAAATGCATCAAGTACAGAATTTGATCCAACATGTGAAAATCCTATAATAGATTTAATGGTTGATCAAAAGTCTATTGTTAATATGGGAGGAACTTTAAGACTTGGAAATTATGAATGTACTCTTAAGAAGGGAACACTTGCATACCAGGATTATAAAACTGATATTATCTTAGAACGTCATCGTCATAGATATGAATTTAATAATAAATATAAAAGTATTCTTGAAGAAAAAGGCATGGTATTCTCAGGCTTAAATGAAAAAGCTAACTTAGTAGAAATAATAGAACTACCAAAACATAAACATTTTATTGCATGTCAATTCCATCCTGAATTTAAATCAAGGCCTACTAGACCTCATCCATTATTTGACTCATTTATTAAAGCTAGTTGTAACAAATAATTTTAAAATCTATTTAAAAAAATTTAAATGTATATTATAATATATCTAGAATAAGGAGTGGGCTTAAGTGAATATAGTGTTATCTATAATTTTACTTTTAATTGGGTTTTATGGCTTAATTAAATGTTCTGATATATTTGTAGATGCGATAAGTTCTATTGCAACTAATTTTAAGATGTCTAAAATGATGATAGCACTTACTGTTGCTGCTTTTGGTACATGTGCTCCTGAACTCGCGATATCGTTTCAAAGTATTGGTTCAGGTAGTGGAGACATAGCTCTTGCTAATGTACTTGGAAGTAATGTTGTTAATATCTTGTTAATAATTGGTCTTGCTGCATGCGTAGCTCCTATAAAAGTAAAAAATGATGTAACTAAGAAAGAACTTCCAATATTACTAGTTATAACAACTGTATTTAGTTTATCAATAATAGCTCACTACATAGGTGGAACTCCAGATAGTTTTATACTTGATAGATATGATGGTTTACTATTTATATTCTTCTTTGGAGTATTTATATTTTATATAATATCAGTTATTAAAACTAAACAAGGATTCTTTGAGTATAGTAAACCTAAATATAAAATGTTAACATCAGTGTTATTAAGCATTGCATGTTGTATTGGCATAATCATAGCAAGTGACTTAGTAGTAGATAATGCTAAAGTATTAGCTGAAGCAGTAAACGTAAGCACTAAAATAATAACAATGACTGTTATAGTAATTGGAACATCTCTTCCTGAGATGACCATGACAGTAGTTGCTGCTAAAAAGGGCGAATTTGATATAGCCTTAGGTAACATAATTGGCACTAATATTTTTAATATAGGTATAGTCTTAGGACTACCACTTCTAATATATGGAGGATTCTCATCAACTCACTTTAACTTAATAGATGTACTTGCAGTACACCTAGCAGCAATGACACTATACTTCTTTGCACGTAATGATAAAGTACTTTCAAGACTAGAAGGCGCACTTATGATATTAATGTTTATTGCATACTATACATACGTTTTATTAGCATAAACTTGCAATACTTCACGATTTTCTATATAATAAATTATAGAATTGTGAGGTATTTTTTAATGAAAAAGAAATTCGGTGATAGAAGAGATGGTAAAAGAGTTAAAGTAGATGGACTACACCAACTATGTATAGACTTGAAGCCAAGAAGATGTGATGCGGATGTTTATATTAATCAAAGCATTGACATAACTAATCTAATCAAATACATAGAAAAAAAGAAAAAAGAAAATCCTGATATGAGAATTACATACTTTCATGCTTTTACTATGGCATTTGCTAAAATATTTTATAATAGAGAACTTTTAAATAGATTTATTTGTGATAGAAAAACTTATAGAAGAAATGATGTTATAATAGCATTTGTAGCTAAAATAGCATTTAATGATTCCAGTGAAGAAGTTATGATTAACTTAAAAGTAGATAAAGATGATACTTTAGATACTATTGCTGAAAAGATTAGTAAAAGAGTTAATAAGGTTAGAACATCTAAAGAAACTGATAAGAAAGAAAATACTAATAATGCAGTAGATGTAATTGGAAAAATGCCAGGTATAATAAGAGTACCTTTAGTAGGCTTTATTAAATGGCTAGATAAAAAAGGATGGATACCAAGTAGTTTAGTAGATGATAACATTTATTACAGTACAGTTATCTTATCAAACTTAGGTAATTTAGGAATAGGTTCAATTTATCATAACCTTACTAACTTTGGAACAAGTTCAATACTTGCTACTATGGGAAAAATACATAAAGAAACAATTGTTGATGAAAATGGTAAAACAAAAGTAATTGATGTATGTGACTTTGGTGTAAATATGGATGAAAGAATAGCTGATGGTTATTATTTTGCTAAATCATTGAAAATGTTTGAGTATATTATTAATAACCCAGAATTACTAGAAGAAAGAGTTGATACAAAAATAGATTATGAAGAATAGTGAAGAATTAATAGATAAAAAACAAGAAAAATTAAATAAAAGAGAAGCTAAAAAAGCTCAAAAAGAAAAAATTCGTATATTAAAAGACGAAGCTAAAAAAATTAAAAAAGAACAAAAAGAATACGATAGAGCAATGCGTAAGAATATAGTTTTAACACCATGGACTAAGTATTACACTAATGGTGTCGAAGAACATTTAAAGTATCCTAATGGTACAATGGTAGGATACTTACTTGAAGCAGTTGCAAGATATCCAGAAGATACTGCTATTGAATATTATGGAAGAACTTATACTTATAGAGCATTCTATGAAATGATAAGAGATACAGCAAAATCATTAAGAGCCGAAGGTGTAAAAGAAGGAGATAGAATAGCAATATTTATGCCAAATACACCTCAAGCAGTAATGATGTTTTATGCTGCAAATATGGTAGGAGCGGTAGCTGCATTAATACATCCGATGTCAGCTGAAAATGAAATACAAGATTATCTAAACACATCAGGAGCAACATTTCTATTAACATTAGATTTAATATATGAAAAAATACATAATATAGTAGATAACACTAAAGTAAATAAAATAGTTGTTGCTTCAGTAGGAGAAAGCTTAAAAAATATTAAAAAATTCTTATATAAATTTAAAAGTAGAGGAACAGTTCCAAAAATAGAACTTTCTGATGACATTATGACATGGAAAGAATTTATTAATTATGGATATGACTACGAAGGAGAAATTGCTTGTCTTAAAGGACCTAATGATCCAGCAGTAATACTTTATAGTGGTGGAACAAGTGGTAAACCAAAAGGGATATTACTTTCTAACCTTAACTTTAATGCACTAGCACTTACTAGTCATAAGATGATAGAACAATCTGGTAATAAAGAATCTATTTTAGCAATTCTACCTATATTCCATGGATTTGGTTTAGGAGTATGCATTCATACAACACTTTGTTGTGGAATGAGAGTAGTACTAATACCAAACTTCTCACCTAAAGAATTTGCGTCATTACTTCATAAACATGAAATATCTATTGTATGTGCAGTACCATCACTTTATGAAAGTATGACTAAAATGAAATTAGGTAAACATGATTTATCACATTTAAAATGTGCGATAAGCGGTGGAGACTTCATGTCAAGAGAATTAAAAGAAAAAGTAGATGCTTACTTCAAAGAACATGGAAGTACAGCAGAAGTAAGAGTCGGTTATGGTCTTACAGAAGCAAGTGCAGCCATATGTGCAACACCAACAGGAGAATATAGAGAAGGTTCAATTGGTATACCATTTCCAGATACATACTTTAAAATAGTAAGAGTAGGTACACATGATACAGTTCCATACGGAGAAGATGGAGAAATATGTATAAGTGGACCAACTGTTATGATGGGATACTTAAATAACTTAAAAGAAACAATACAAACACTTCAAGTACATAAAGATGGAAGAACCTGGCTTCATACTGGGGATGTAGGATGTATGGATAAAGATGGATTTGTATACTTTAAACAAAGAGTAAAAAGAATAATTATTTCAAATGGATATAACTTATACCCATCTCATATAGAAACAATACTAAATCAACATCCAGCAGTATTTACAAGTACAGTAATTGGAATACCACATCCAAGAAAAGTACAAGTAGCAAAAGCATTTATAGTGTTAAATAGTGGCTATACACCAAGCAAAGAACTAGAAAAAGATATTAGAAAACACTGTGAAAAGAACTTAGCTATATATAGTTTACCAGCAGAATATGAATTTAGAGAATCTCTTCCTAAAACAGCTGTTGGTAAAGTAGCATATAGAGAACTTGAAAAAGAAGAAATGAATAAGGAGAAGTAAGATATGAAAAAGTATGATGTGGCTATAGTAGGAGCAGGACCTGCAGGATTATTCTGCGCCTATGAACTTAAAGAAAAAAATCCAAAACTAAAAGTAGCACTTATTGACAAAGGACACAAAGCAGAAACAAGAATGTGCCCAATGAAAGTAAATGGTGGAAAATGTGTTAACTGTAAAATATGTCAAATTCTATCAGGATATGGTGGAGCAGGAACATTCTCAGATGGAAAACTAAACTTTATACCAAAACTAGGTAAAAGTGATTTATTTAAGTATATGTCACAATCAGAAGCATATCAAATTATAGATGATACAGAAGAAATATTCACCAAATTCAAAATGGATAGTGATGTATATCCTTCTAATATGGACGAAGCAAATGAAATAAAAAAAGAAGTTGCTAAAGCAGGGGCAAGACTTCTAGTTATAAAACAAAAACACTTAGGAAGTGATAAACTTCCAGGGTATATAAAAGATTTTACTGACTATTTAGAAAATAAAGGAGTAGATATTTATGAAAACTCTAATGTTGAAGATATAATCAGTAAAAAAGAAGATGAACATGAACTGGTTATAAATGGTGAAAATTGTATTACTGCTAAAAATGTAGTAGTGGCACCAGGAAGAACAGGAGCTAAATGGGTACAAGAATTAGCTGATAAATATGAAATACCATATACTAGTCAAAGTATAGAAATAGGTGTAAGAGTAGAAGTTAGAAAAGAAATTTTAGAAGACATAACTAATGTAATATACGATCCAACAATATTTATCAAGACTGACACATACACTGATGAAATAAGAACATTCTGTACAAATCCAGGTGGATTCGTAGCAAAAGAAAACTACTATGGATTTATTTGTGTTAATGGTCACTCTTTAAAAGATATTAAATCAAATAATTCAAACTTTGCATTTATTAGTAAAGTTGGACTTACTGAACCAGTAACAAATACTAGATTATATGGAGAAAGTATTGCTAGAATTGCTAATACTCTAGGAGACGGAAAACCAATTATTCAGTCACTTCGTGATTTAAAAAGAGGAAGACGTAGTGAATGGAAAAGAATAAATAAAGGATTTATAGAACCAACTCTTAAAGACTGCGTAGCTGGAGATTTATCACTAGTACTACCTCATAGAATAATAACAAATATTTTAGAAGGATTAGAAAAATTAGATAAAATAATACCAGGTGTTAACAATGATGAAACATTACTTTATGGACCAGAAATAAAATTCTTTAGTAATGAAATAGATACTAACAATAAATTTAAATTAGAAAAATATAATATTTATTTTGTAGGTGATGGTGCTGGAAAAGCAGGAAATATAGTAACGGCTGCAGCAACAGGCCTAGTAGCAGCAAGAGACATAATAGAGAAAAAATAATATGACAGACGAAGAAAAAGCAAGACTTAATGAATACTATAATTTAATAGTTTGTGCTAAAGATTCATTCGCAGTAGATTTTCTAGAAAGATATAAAGATATCTTAGAAATGCTAGCAACCTCTGCAATAGAACATCTAGAAGGAGCAGAAGAACTATCAGGCCCTAATAAGAAACTCACTGATAATGGAATAATTGATACAATAGAGTTAGTAAGAGAGTTCCTTGACTCAGTAAGTGATAAATATGGAAAAAAATTTGATTCAGCAGTGCAAGATGGTACAGTAAACTTATATTATCTAAAAGAAAAAGAAGAAATAGATAAAAGTAAAGACTTTGCATATTTTACACCTAAGTACGACGATGGCTTCAGGATAGTAAATGTACCACTTAAAGCAAATATTCTAGATACTAGCGTTCTTGTTCATGAATTTATTCATCTACAAAATGTTGATACACTTGATCCTTCATTAGAACAATTATATTTAACCGAAGCAGTATCAAGAACATATGAACTATTATTTTACAAATTTCTAAAAGATAACTATATATTAAGAGAAGAAAACAACGTAATAGTAAAAAGATTCTTAAAAAGATATTTAAGAAAAGCTCATCAAATAAAAACATTAATAGATGTTATAAAAATGTATGATGAAACTAAACCAGATATAATGAGTTTAAAAGATGATTACGAAGAAGCAAAAGAAACATATGTAAATCTAAGTGAAACTATAAAATACTTTATAGGTGAATCTATAGCTATATATACATATCAAAATTTGTTAAGAGGTATAGTTACTCCAAAGAATATTGAAGATATGAGTGATAACTTAGATAAACATGATGACTTTATATCATTAAACATTATATTACCGAAGGTACCAAATAAAGATGAATTTGGAGAATCTTTAGAAACACTTAAAGAAGAAATACAAGATAAGACTATGAAATTATAATTCATAGTTTTTTAATTATTTCAGTTTTTATTCTTTTAAATGAATTTAATATATGTTAAAATATTACATAGATAAGAGAGGTAACTATCGTGGGAAAAATAATATCATTAGTAAATCAAAAAGGTGGAGTAGGCAAGACAACAACAAGTATCAATTTATCTAGTTCCCTAGGGCATTTAGGTAAAAAAGTTTTACTAATTGACTTAGATCCCCAAAGCAACAGCACAACTGGACTTGGGATAAATAGAGGTAAAATTAAAAAGAGTATATATAATGTTATAATGGGTGAATGTGATATTAAAGAAACAATAATTAAAACACCATATAAAAATTTAAGTATTATTCCTGCATTAATAGATTTAGCAGGTGTAGATATAGAATTAATTCAAATAAGTGTACAAGATAAAGAATTTATAATCACAGAACAATTAAAAAAACAATTAGATACTATTAGAGATAGATATGATTATATAATTATAGATTGTCCACCAAACTTAGGTATATTAACTACTAATGCATTAGCTGCATCAGATTCAGTATTAATACCAATTCAATGTGAATATTACTCATTAGAAGGAGTTAATCAACTATTACATACAGTAATTAGAATACAACAAAAGGTTAACTCTAATTTAGATATAGAAGGAGTTTTATTAACAATGTTAGATGGAAGAACATTGTTAGGTCTAGAAGTAGTAGAAGATGTACGTAAATTCTTTAATGAAAAAGTATTTAGTACAATTATTCCAAGACTTGTAAAACTAGTAGAAGCACCATCACATGGAAAACCAATATTAGAATACGATCCAAAAAGTAAAGGTGCCCTAGCATATTTAAATTTAGCCAAAGAGGTGATTGAAAGAAATGGAAACAAATAAGAGAAAAGCACTAGGAAGAGGTTTAGAACAATTATTTAGTAATGAGTCACTATATGTAAATCCAATTGATCCAATTGAAGAAATAGTAGAGAATACTCCAAAAGAAGATATTGTTGAATTAAACGTAAGTGAACTTAGAAGTAATCCATATCAACCAAGAAAAACATTCGAACAAGAAAAATTAGTAGAACTAGCAAACTCAATTAAAGAGTTCGGAGTTTTAGAGCCAATCATAGTTAAAAAGACTATAAAAGGTTATGAAATAGTTGCTGGTGAAAGAAGAAAGAAAGCATGTGAATTAGTTGGAGTAGAAAAAATACCAGCTATAATAAAAGATTTTACTGATGAAGAAATGATGCAAATAGCTCTTCTTGAAAATATACAACGTGAAGACCTATCAGCTATAGAAGAAGCAGAAGCATATGCTAATCTTATAAAAGCATTAAATATAACTCAAGAACAACTTGCTAATAAAATAGGTAAAAGTAGAAGTTATATAACTAATATGTTAGGACTTTTAAATTTACCAGAATCAGTTAAAAATGATATATTACATGGATTAATATCAATGGGTCATGCTAAAGTATTAAGTAAACTTGAAAATGAAGAATTAATACTAGAATTAACTGAAAAAGTAAAATTAGAACACTTATCAGTACGTGCTCTAGAAGCATTAGCTCAAAATCCAAATTTCAAAAGAAAAAATGAAGTAGTAAAACCAAAACCAGTAAATACTTATGGATATGTAGAAGAAGCTATGAGAGATGCTATTGGTAGTAGAGTTAAAATCAAAAATAAAAAAATAATCATTCCATTTAATAGTGATAAAGACTTAGAAAGAGTTCTTGAAATATTAAATATAGAAGTGAAAGTTGATTAAAATGAATAAAGAGTATAAAATAGGAAGCAAAGTCATTATGAAAAAACCACATCCTTGTGGAACTAACCTATGGGAAGTTACAAGAGTAGGAGTTGACATTAAAATAAAATGTATTAAATGTGGTAGAAGTATAATGATGGATAGAATTGAATTTGAAAAAAAACTAAAGAAAGTTGAGGAAATTTAATGTTTAAAAAGAAATTAAAATTAAGTCCTATAATGACCTTTATAATTTTAATCTCTGTAACTATTCTATTAAGTGGATTCTTACATCTTATTAACGTTCAAGGTGAATATACTACTGTTAATAGAGCATCAAGTGAACTTATTAACAACGTAGTTGAAGTTAAAAACTTATTTAGTACTAAAGGTATAAAACATATAGTTACAACAGCAGTTAGTGGATTTGTTAATTTTGAGCCACTAGGTGCACTTATAATAGTTCTTATAGGAATAGGAGTTCTAGAAAAAACAGGATTCATGAAGACATTCTTCACAATACTCACTAGAAACTCTAAAAGATATACAATAACATTTATATTAGTATTCTTAAGTTTATTATTCTCCCTACTTGGTAAAGTTGGATTCGTAGTTATGTTACCAATAGGAGCATTATTATTTAAATATGGAAGAAGAAATCCGCTTGGAGGAATAATAGCATCATTTGCATCTCTTTCATTTGGATATGGAATAAACGTATTCATGTCAGCAAACGATAGTGAACTTCTAACAATGACACTAAATGCTGCATATGTGACAGACCCTAAATATAAAATAGGAATATTCTTTGCATTATTTATAATGATAGCAGTTCTAATTATTACATCAATTGTGTTTACTCATATAACTGAAAAGAAAATAATGCCAAAACTACCTAGAATGAATGTAGAAGACGAAGAAGTTAAAATTACTAATAAAGAATTAAGAGGTCTAATTATAGGCTTAGGAGCTGGATTCTTATATACATTAATAGTAATATATATGATAATACCAGGATTACCTTTATCAGGATTATTACTAGATTCAGGTAGTACAAAATATATAGATATGCTATTTGGAACAAATTCTATGTTTAATAAAGGATTCATATTTATAGTAACATTATTATTTGTAATAATAGGACTTGGATATGGACTTATGACGAAATCAATTAAAAATAATAACGATATAGCAGAAAGTTTAGGATACTCATTAGATGGTATAGGAAGTATACTAGTACTATTATTCTTCGCATCATTATTTATAAACATATACGATGAAAGTGGAATAGGTATGGTTCTAGTAGCATGGACATCTAAAATAATAGGTGGTCTTAAATTTTCAGGAATAGGACTTATATTAACAATATTTGCTTTAGTAGCAATAGTTAATATATTTTGTCCAAGTTCCACAGTAAAATGGAGTATGCTATCAGGAAACGTAGTATCAATATTAATGGCAGAAAGCATTAGCCCAGAATTTGCCCAAGTAATATTTTCAGCAGCAGATTCAGTAACTAAAGGATTAACACCATTATTCTTATACTATGTAATCTACATAGCATTCTTAGAAAAATATAATAAAAGTGATGAAACAATTACACTATTTGGAAGTACAAAATATATGGTACCTTACGCAATATATATAACTGTTATATGGGCAGTAGTAATAGTAGCTTGGTACTTAACTGGACTACCTATAGGAATTGGCACTTTACCGGGGGTAACATATGGCGCTTAAAGCAGGAATTATAGGTCTTCCTAATGTAGGAAAAAGTACATTATTTAATGCAATAACAAAGAAAAATATCTTGGCAGCAAACTATCCATTCGCAACAATAGATCCGAATGTAGGAGTAGTTACTGTACCAGATAAAAGATTAGAAACACTTAATGACATGTATATGCCAGAAAGACTAATACCAACTCAATATGAATTTATTGATATAGCAGGTTTAGTAAAAGGTGCCTCTACTGGAGAAGGTTTAGGAAACAAATTTTTAGCAAACATTCGTGAAGTAGATGCTATCGTACAAGTAGTTAGATGTTTTGAAAATAAAGATATTATACACGTAGAAGGAACAATAGACCCAGTACGTGATATAGAAATAGTAAACTATGAACTTATTCTTAGCGACCTTGAAATAGTTGAAGGAAGACTATCTAGAATAGAAAAGAAAGCAGTAACATCAAATGATAAAGATGCACTTTACGAAGTAGCACTTCTAAAAAGACTTCAAGAAATACTTAGTAGTGGAAAAATGTTAAGACTAGAAACATTTGATGAAAAAGAAAGTAAATTAATTAAAACATATAATCTAATAACACAAAAACCATTCATTTATTTAGCAAACGTATCAGAAGATGATTTACTTTCTAAAGAAAATGAATATGTAAATAAAGTACGTGAATATGCATCAAAAGAAAATGCTAGTGTAGTACTTATGTGTGCTAAAATAGAAAGTGAACTTTCAGAGTTAGATGAAGAATCTAAACAAGAATTCTTAAGAGATTTAGGAATTCAAAATAGTGGTTTAGATCAATTAATTCATAATACATATCATCTACTTGGACTTAAAACATTCTTTACAGTAGGTAAAGATGAAGTAAGAGCATGGACATTCAAAGATGGAATGAAAGCCCCAGAATGTGCAGGACTTATTCACACAGACTTTGAACGTGGATTCATAAAAGCAGAAGTAATGAGCTATGATGACTTAGTAAACTATGGAAGTGAACTAAAAGTAAAAGAAGCAGGTAAAGCAAGACTAGAAGGAAAAGAATATGTAATGCAAGATGGAGATATTTGCTTATTTAGATTTAATGTTACAAAATAGACCTTATGGTCTTTTTTGTTTAGAGGTTAAAATGAATTATAAAATTTATGATGGAAAAACTATGGATAATGATAATACTAAATCTAAAGAAATATTTACTCATATTGGATTTAAAAATATAAAAGGTATTCTCTATGAAATAGATAAGATTAACTTAATTAAATGGGTAAACTAAAAGATACTTATCAAAGTATCTTTATTTTATATAATAAACAATCTTATTAAAATTTTCATGACTTAATATATATCTAATATTATCATTTAATATATCGAATGTATCAAAAGTATTATATAAGTTAATCTCATTTATTTTTTCATCTTTATCATTATAAAATTTCATTGTATAAGACGCTCCTTCATATGTAGTGGAGTAACTATCTAGATAACGATAGCCTTCATATAAAGTATTAATAATATCATTTATAATATTTTTATCTTTAATAGTTCTATATAGTTTATCATCTAAATTATAAAGTTCAATATAACTAGTTTCTTGAAGACCATCAATATAACTAAAAGGAATACTTGTTTTTTCTCCTCTATCAAGTTTAACATCAGTATTGTTATTACAACCACAAAGCATCAAAATAATAAGAAATACATATATTATCTTTTTCATATATTCACCATTTTTATTATACAAAAAAGATACTTCTTTTGAAGTACCTTTAGTTTAATTTACTTATTTTATATCAATGAATTTCTTTGATTGTTTTTGTTCTTCTTTAGGGAAGTTAATCTTTAAAACACCATTATTGAAGTGTGCTTCAATAGATTTTTCATTTACGTTACCAACGTTAAATTGTCTTCTGAATGTACCAAATGATCTTTCTTTACGATAGTAATTCTTTTCTTTATCTTCTTTTTCTTCATGTTTAGTAGCAACTATTGTAAGAATACCATCATCTAAGTCAATTTTTACATCGTCCTTATTGAATCCTGGAACATCCATATCAATATGAATTTTACCACCTTTTTCATAAATATCACATTTCATGTCATTCTTTGGCATTTTTGGCATTGGTACAAAATCATCAAAGAAATCATCTAAATAAAACTTTTCTGGTAATAAACTCATTATTTTCATCTCCTAACAATTATAATTATACTCAATAATTAGCACTTGTCAATAGAAAGTGCTAATTTTATAAAACTTTTTTGGAAAAATTTTACACTATTATTATATACACTTTTGTAAATAATATAACTAGGAGGCAAAAGTATGAAAGAAGTACCAAATATAATATCAATAAAAGACTTATTATATATAGAAGATATGCTTAATTGGAACTTTATAATGAATAAGAAAGTATATGCTTATCTAGAATGTGTAGAAGATGAAAAAGTAATAGAACTTCTAACAAAGATAAAGAAAATGCATTTCAAACATTATAAAGATTTACTAGAAGTATTGGAATAGGAGGAATTATGGAAGAAATTAAAAATAAATGTGAACAAACACCAAAAGATGAATGTATGAGTGAAGAAGATATATTAAATGATATATTATTATCCGAAAAGAATATATCAAATAGTTATAGTGTTGCGATAAATGAAATGAGTAATAAATACTTATATAAAAAAGTAATGAGTATATTTGAAGACACTAAAGATATAGCTCGTGATATATTCAATCTTATGTTTGAAAAAGGTTGGTATACAGTAGCTATAGAAGAAGACAAAAAGATTGAAAAATCATACACTAAATATAATAATAAATTTGGTGAATTAAGTTAAGACTTAACGAAAATGTTAAGTCTTTTCCATCTAAAATTCTTTTTTAAATATATAAAATATGGTAAAATATTATTATGAAGAAGATAGTAATAATATTTTTTTGTTTTGTATGTTTTTTAACCAATGTATATGCTGAAAGAAAAGAGGTAACATTTGAGTCTTGTGTTGATGGTGATACAATAAAAGTATTAATAGATGGTAAAAAAACAACTGTTAGATTTTTAGCAGTAGATACTCCTGAAACTAAACATCCTAAAAAAGGAGTTGAACCATATGGAAAAGAAGCTAGCGATTATACATGTAATAGAGTTAAAGATGCAAAGAAACTAGAAATTGAATATGATAAAGGAAGTTCAAAAACTGATAAATATGAAAGAGCACTTGGATGGATATTTGTAGATGATTCATTACTTCAAAAAGAACTTATAGAAAAAGGATATGCCAAAGTAGCATATCTATATGGAAAATATATGTATACTGAAGAACTTCAAAAAGAAGAAGAAAAAGCTAAAGAAGCCAAGCTAGGAGTATGGAGTGATGAAGTACAAAAAGAAACAAATAATACAACAACAGAAGTAAAAGACACAAAAGACACAAGTAGTGTAGAAGAAAAATCATTCATAGAAAAAATAGTTGATAAAGTATTAGATTCCATAAAAGATGCAATAAATAAACTATTTAAGAAAATTAAAAAAACAATTATTAAAGAAATAGATAAAATATTTGACTAAAAAATATAATATACTTATAATAATAGGTACTATATTGGAGAAACGAATATGAAAAAAGATGAAAAATTTTTAAAAGATTTAGAAAGCAAATTTAATGATTTAAAACCTAGTCAAAAAAATAAAATAATGAAAAAATATATTAAGTTTATAGAAGATGGTAAAAAGAATAAAAGAAAAATGACTAGTATATTAAAAGATTTAGGTAAACCAGATGAAATAGCTAAAAAAGAATTAGAATCATTAAATAAAAATAAATTTAAATCACTTATAGAATCTTTAAAAGAAAAAATAAATTCAATAAAGAAAGAAAAAAGTAAAAAGAAAAAACTTAAAGAAACAAAAAAAGTATTAAAAAAAGAATTTATTAAAGAAGATAAAGTTAAGAAAGTAAAACTTCCTAAAACTAAAAGGAAAGATTCTTTAAAAGAAAATATAGATGATGTTATAGAAGAAGCACAAGAAGAAATAACTAATGTGACTGAAATAGTAACAGAGAAAAAAATATTTGAAAGTAAATCTTCAAGAGTTAAAAGAATTATTTTTAAGACCTTAGGGGTCATTTTAACAGTTGTATTACTATTTATATGGTTATGGTTATTAGTAATCTTTATGGCTTCTATATTTGCCTTCTTAGATGGTGTTAAACTATATGGACTTGTAATAGCACTTCTAGGAATAGTACTTTTAGTTTTATCATTAGTTATATTAATTAATAAAAGTATATTTAAAAAGAAAATAAGTTTAAAATGGTCATTAATATTTATAATAACATTTATAATAGTTACGGCACTAGGAATAACACTATTCTTAAAAGAAATATCAAATATTAAAACAACACATGATGTTAGTGATAAATACACAATGACAAAAAGCTTAACAACATATAATTTATCAAAAGATAATAAATCATTCTATATAACATTTAATAGTAATTATAAAACTAAATATATAGTAGAATATGATGAATCATTAAAAAATAAAATAGAAGTAGAAGTTAAATACTATGAATGCTACTATGACTACTTCATAAAGAAAAATACAGATAGTATATATATATCATTAAAACTAAATAAAAGAGATCGTTTAAGTGTATATATAGATGACTTAAAAGAAGGAAAAATCTATGATAATGATGAACTTGAAAGATACACTGTTAAAATAAAAGGATCAAAAGCTAACATGGAAAGAGTAATTATAGAATAATTATTCTTTTTTTAATTCATCTAATTTTTTATTAATCTCATCTATAGCTTTCTTTAAAACATCTATATCACTATTACTAGAAGGATAAATATCTTTAATAATTTTTCTTATCTTTTCTATATCATAAATTACTGGGTTATATAAACATTTAACTTCCTTAGAATTAATATTTATGATACCACCAGTTATCCTAGATTCTATTATATTTTGACTAGCAGCATTCGTAAGAATAGTTTGTCCAATAAGAATAATCCAGTTACCTAACATATTTTGTTCAGGAGCAGTTAAACTATCAACAAGTACTAAACCTAAAATAAATCCAATCGTAGTTGAATATCTTGGATTAGTATTAAATATATCATCATAACTTTCCTTCATATTTAATAATATGTTTTAAGTACAAAAAAACTCACGTAACATATATTACTAAAGAAGGAGGAATCATGAATTTATGTGATTTAGAGTTTAATAAAACAGCAATTATAGATAATATAACTCTGCATGGTATTAAAAAAAGAAGATTATATGATTTAGGATTAGTAAAAGGAGAAACAATATGTAAAATGTTTAATTCTATATATAAGAATCCTAAATGTTATAAAGTTAAAAATACTTTTTTAGCTTTAAGAGATGAAGATGCTATTAATATAGAGGTCCATTATGAATAAAAATATTCTTTTAGTTGGAAATCCCAATGTAGGTAAATCTTCAATTTTTAATATACTAACACACTCACATGAACATACTGGCAACTGGACAGGTAAAACAGTAAAACTAGCTAGAAAGAATATCATAAATACCAATTATACTTTAATAGATTTACCAGGTATTTACTCTCTTTCAAGCCTTAGTGAAGAAGAAATTGTAGCTAAAGACACTCTTTTATTTGAACAATATGAAAAGATAATCTATGTAATGGATGCATCTAATATTGAAAAGAACATGCATCTACTTTTACAAATATTAGAAATTAATAAAAATATAATTTTATGTCTTAATATGATAGATGAATTAGATAACAAAGGTATAAAAGTAGATGATAAAAGACTAAGTGAAATACTTGGTATAAAAGTAATAAAATGTTCTGCATCAAAGAACATTGGTATTAAAGAACTAATAAGTTCATTAGATGAAACTAGTATAAGTAACTATAATTATATATATGACTTTAAGATTGAAAAGGGTATATCAGATATATTTGACTTTCTTACTCATCAATTTAAAAGTAGATTTATAGCTCTTAGTCTTTTAGAAAAAGATAAAACAATAGTAGATTCTATAAAAAATAAATATAAAATAAATATTATTAATAAAGATATACAAAATTATTTAATGAATATCAACTCAGAAGAAATAGCTGACGAAATATCTATACAATTAAATAATATTTCTAAAAGTATATCAAACGAAGTAGTAAAAAGAACTAAAGATAAAGAAATAAGTTTTATGGATAAAATATTTGCTAAAAAGATTTATGCTTTATCTATAATGTTTCTGCTTATGTTTGGTATATTTTTTATTACTATAGTACTTGCTAATTATCCAAGTGATGCTCTAAGTTATTTATTTTCAAAATTAGAAATTGTTTTATTAAATATAGTTAAATATCTAAAAATTCCAGAGTATATTTATGAACCATTAATTTATGGAATATATAGAGTAGTAAGTTTTATAATATCAGTTATGTTTCCACCATTAGTTATTTTTTTCTTTTTATTCACGTATGCTGAAGAAAGTGGAATACTTCCAAGAATAGCTTTTAATTTTGATAATGTTTTTAAAAAATGTGGTTGTCATGGTAAACAAGCATTAACTATGTGTTCAGGATTTGGATGTAATGCTTGTGCAGTTGTAGGAAGTAGAATAATAGATAGTAAAAGAGATAAACTAATAGCTATATTAACTAATTCATTTATTCCATGTAATGGTAGATTTCCAATGATAATAGCTCTTATTTCAATGTTTTTTACGACATCTAATAATAAACTACAAGTATCTTTTTATTTAACTTTATTCGTTATACTTTCTATTTTAATATCATTAATTACTTCATATATATTATCTAAAACTATATTAAAAGGATATAATGGCTTCTTTATATTAGAACTACCTGATTATAAAAAAGTAAAACTAAAAAAAGTATTTAAGAATAGTTTTATTTATAAATCTTTATCTATATTAAAAAAAGCAGTATTAGTATCAATTCCATGTGGAATAATTATATATTTGATGACTAATACTACTATTAAAGATATAACTTTATTTAAGATTGTAAGTGATTTTTTAGAACCATTCGCATCCATTATAGGTTTAGATGGCGTTATACTTTTATCTTTCTTTTTAGCACTACCTGCTAATGAAATAGTTTTACCTATTATTATAATGGGCTATTTAGGTGATAAAAATGTACCAATGATTTCAAATTATCTTGCTATAAAAGAAGTTTTAATTAATAATAACTGGACTTATATGACAGCACTTTCTACTATATTATTTTCTATTATGCATTTTCCATGTGGTACAACACTTAGTACTATAAAAAGTGAAGTAGGTACTAAATGGATGATATATAGTTTCTTTATACCTCTTATTACAGGAATATTATTTTTGTTGACTTTAAATATTTTACACAGCTGTTAACCCAAGAAAAAAACTCTAGAAAATCTAGAGTTAATATTCAACTGGCGCCTGATGCAGGACTCGGACCTGCGACCTAACGGTTAACAGCCGTGCGCTCTACCGACTGAGCTAATCAGGCACTTGCATAAATAATTATAGATTATCATTACATATTTGTCAACAAAAATATGGACATTTATTATAAAAATTGATAAAATTAATATGAATTAAGAGGAAAAAGTATGAATAATGATATAGAAATGGTAGATTTAAGTAATGTTAATCAAAATACTAACAATACAAATACTAATCCAAGTAATCCAAATCATGTTAGTATTTTAGAAATGTATGGAGAAAATTTAAGTAGAAAAGAATATGTTACTAACCCAGCAATTGGAAGAGATAGAGAAATAGAACAAGCTATAGTAATACTTTTAACACCAGAAAAAAGTGCCCTTTTAGTAGGTAAAGCTGGTGTAGGTAAAACTGCGATTGTTGAAGGTATCGGTTATAGAATGAAAAATGGTATGATACCTAATGCATTAAAACCATACGAATTAATTAAAGTTAATATTTCAAGTTTACTTGGTGAAACTAAAGTAGGTGAAGGACAAACTGAAAATAGACTTCAACTTTTAGTAGATGAATTAAAAACTAAAAAGAATATTATATTATTCATAGATGAAGTTCACCTTCTAGTTAATAGAAATACTACTAATATGAGTATAGACTTTGCAAACATGTTAAAGCCAGGCCTAGACCGTGGTGATATTAAAATGATAGGTGCAACTACATATGAAGAATATGAAGCATATATTTTAAGAGATAGAGCCTTCTTAAGACGTTTCTTAAAAGTAGATGTTGCAGAACCAAATGAAGACCAATGTACACAAATTATACTCGGAACATATCCTAAATATGAAAAAAGAACAGGCGTAAAACTTGAATACACTGACTACTTAAAAGAAAAAATATTTAGATTTATAGTTCAAATGACAGACGAATACAAAAGAATCTATGAAATAGGTAATAGATATCCAGATGTAGCTCTTACAATCGTAATGAGTGCATTCTCACTTGCTTCATATGAAAATAGCCCAGTCGTAACACTAAAACATTTCTATAAAGCAATATGTAGAACTAAAGTAGTATACGAAGATGCTAAAGTAAAAGAAATAGCTAGATTCAAAGAACTATTTAAAGATATTATTGCTGAAGAAAATGTAGATCTTAACGATATGTAATAAAAAATTAAAAAATATATAAAATTAAAAAACACTAAGAAAATTCAATGTGAAAATTAAATTATCACTAAGAGAATTTTCTTTTTTAGTGTTCTAAAACAACTTCAAAATAGAATTTTACCAATTTGAAATGATTCTCTTTATTTTGTAATATACAACTAACGAAAGGAAGAACTATGAAAAAGGCAATAAAAGTAAGAAATATAAGTAAAAAAATAGGTAAAAAGAAAATACTTGATAATATTAGTTTTGATATTTATGAGAATGAAATAGTAGGCTTAGTTGGTAAAAATGGAGCAGGCAAAAGTACACTTTTAAAAATTATGACAGGACTTTATAGTTATGATGAAGGGGAGATATATTATTATAATTATAATTTAAAAACTGATTATGAAAAGGCCATGTCTATCGTAGGTACTTTAATAGAAAATCCAGATATGTATAGTAATCTATCTGGTAAAAAGAATCTAGAACTATTTAAAAGTATGTTTAAAGGCATAGATGAAGGAACTATAGAAGAAATAGTACGTATAGTTGAAATGGAAAAATACTTAGGAAAAAAATTTAAAACATACTCTCTTGGTATGAAAGAAAGATTAGGTATCGCATCTTCACTTATTAACAAACCTAAAATACTTATATTAGATGAGCCAACTAATGGTCTTGATAGAGAAGGTGTGAAGAATATTATGAAAATGCTCAAAGATTTAAAAGATACAACCATTATTATATCTTCACATATGCTTAGTGATATAGAAGAACTATGTAATAAGATTATATTTATTAATGATGGTAAAATCGATAGTATAAAAATAAAACAAAATGATAATAAGAAAAACATAATTTTTGAAGTAGATGATTTTTCAAAAGCAAGGCTAATTATAAAAGACTATTGTGTTAATGAAAATTTAGAAGTATATGAAACAGATGACATGGTAAGTTTAATAAATAAAGAACTTGTCTTAAATAATATAAATGTTTATAGAATTAGCGAAGCTACTAATACATTAGAAAATGATTTCTTCAAAATGATAGGTAAATCAAATGATAAATCTAATTAAAAATGAATTTATAAAACTAGGAAAAGTTAAATTTATAGGTTCACACTTAGTATTTTTAGTTTCTATTATTATTTATTATTATGTAAATAAAAAGGTAATAACAGAAGATTTTATTCTTTCATTAATACCATTTATTGGAGTAGTTTTGTCAATAACTTTTTGTTCAATTGTGTCAAGCGAATATACTAAAGGAACATTTAGAATTTACCTTACAAAACCTGTAAAAAGAACTAAAATATATATATCAAAGTTATTAACAATTTTTTTGACTTTATTTAGTATTTTACTACATAATTTGACAATTTACGCATTATTTACACAGTCAATAAGTGTAAACTTTACTACTAAATATATTAGTTATTCACATTCTTTAGTATTAATCTCAATGATTATAATAATGTTATCAACAATTATAAAATCATCATCTTTAATATCTGGAATAATTATATTGTTATTAACATTTGGTTTTGCTCTTTTTGAATTATTAACATTAACTAATTTAAAGTTTTTAGAATATACTTTTTTACCTTATCTTGATCTAAATATGTTAAGTAAAATAGATATGATAAATGATTCTTTAAATACTTCTTTGTCTTTAAAAAAATCAATATTTGTAGTTTTATTTTACTCAGTATTATTCTTTATAATTGGCATTATCACATTCAATAAAAAAGATATTAAAAACTAATATCCTTTACTTTTATAATAGTCATGTAATTCTTTAAATCTATTAAAGTGTACTATTTCTCTTTGCCTTAAGAAACTAAGTGGAGCGAGTAAACTCTCATCATCAGTTAAGTCCATTAAGTTTTCATAGGTAGCTCTAGCTTTTTCTTCAGCAGCCATATCTTCTTGTAAGTCAACTATCGGGTCTCCTGTAGATGCTATATAAGCAGCGGTGAATGGAATACCATCCTGATTAAATGGAAATACTCCTTTTTTATGTGAAGTATACCATCCTTCAAGTCCATTCTTCTTTAATTCTTCAACACTAGCATCCTTAAGTAATTGACTTACCATCGTACATATCATCTCAACATGACCAAGTTCTTCAGTACCTATGTCAGAAAGTAGTGCTTTACCTTTATCATCAGGCATAGTGAATCTCTGCATTAAATATCTTAAAGATGCTCCGAGTTCACCATCACTACCGCCAACTTGAGTAATTAATTGTTTAGCCATCTTTATATCTTTCTTTCTAACATTAACGGGATACTCTAAAGTCTTTTCATACTTAAACATTCTAGTTACCTCCTTTATCCCAAGGCCAAGGATTATCTATCCAAGTCCATTTATCATTACTAACAACATCTTTTACACATAATGGACCATAAACATTTTCATATTTATTTTTAAGTTCATTATACATTTTCTTGTATTCTTGAAAATTACTTAACATTTTTTTATCATCGGGATATATATCTAAATATAAATTCATATCTTTCATCGCAAAATTATACATTTGTATTTTATAAAGTAACATATCTCTATCATTAGTAACTTTTAACTTATAAACATGATTCTTATATCTAGAATACATATCACTAAACATATTACCCTTATTAAATCCTTCCATAGGTGAATACAATCTCTCATCTCTATTAAAATTAATACTATCGATATTAATATCTATATCATTATATTTACTTTTATCAATATACTTATTTATATCATATTCATACTCAAGTTCATTAGATACTATATCGAAGTAATTATTATTTTCATCATATAACATTTTTAAATCCTCCTAGACTATTGTATGTAAGTAAAAAAACTATCGTATAGACTAGTTACTCAAAAAATGTAAAATATACAAAAAAACTTGTATATATTTTTCTAATAATGATACAATGAATATGGTGATATAAATGCAATATAAAATAACAACTTATTCCGAAGATGATACAATCGAAATAGCTCAAAATATTGAATCTGAAAAGTTTCCTAATATGGTTATATGCTTGATAGGGGATTTAGGATGTGGTAAAACAGTATTTGCTAAAGCATTCGCACAGGCATTAGGTATTAACGATAACATTACATCTCCAACTTTTAATATTATTAAAGAATATGATGGTGGAGAAATGAAAATGTTCCATATGGACGTTTATCGTCTTAGTGATGTAAAGCAAGATTTAGGAATAGAAGAATACTTCACTAAACGCGGTGTATGCATAATAGAATGGGCTGATTTAATTGAAGATATCTTACCTAAGAATAGATTAGATATCAAGTTTAAAATGGTTGATGAAAATACAAGACAACTAGTAATCACACCACATGGAAATAAGTATGAAGATTTATGTGAAAGAGTTTTATAGAACTCTTTTTTTTTACCTAAAATTATAGTAAAATATTATTATAATAGGAGGGGTCAATGAAAACACTAAGTGACACAGAATTAAAAAGAATAGATGCATATTATAGAGCATGTAATTACTTATCAGTAGGACAATTATATTTAAAAGATAATCCTCTTTTAAAAGAAAAATTAACACTTGATCATATTAAGCCAAATGTAGTTGGACACTGGGGAACAGCACCTGGTCAAAACTTTATATATGTTCATCTAAATAGAATAATTAAGAAAAATAAATTAGATATGATATATATATCTGGCCCAGGACATGGTGGACAAGCAATGGTAGCTAATACTTACTTAGAAGGAAGCTATTCTGAAATTTATCCAAGTATCACTGAAGATGAAGAAGGAATGAAAAAACTATTTAAACAGTTTAGTTTTCCAGGAGGAATAAGTTCACATGTAGCACCAGAAACACCAGGTAGTATTAATGAAGGTGGAGAACTAGGATATAGTCTTTCACATGCTTTCGGAGCAGTTCTTGATAATCCAAATCTAATAGCAGCATGTGTAGTAGGAGATGGTGAAGCTGAAACAGGACCATTAGCTGCATCATGGCATTTAAACAAAATAATAAATCCATTAACAGACGGTATAGTACTTCCAATACTACATCTAAATGGATACAAAATTGCAAACCCAACAATATTCGCAAGAATGCCAGAAGAAGAAATGATTAAATTCTTTGAAGGATGTGGATGGGACCCTTATATCGTTGAAGCAAATACAACTGCTAAAATGCATGAATGTATGGCTAAAACACTAGATAGATGTATAAGAGATATAAACATTATAAAAGATAAAACAAGACTTAATAAAAGAGCAACATTCCCAATGATTATCTTAAAAACACCAAAAGGTTGGGGTGGACCAAAATTTATAGATGGAAAACAAATAGAAGGAACATTTAGATCACATCAAGTACCAATACCTGTAAATAAAGAACATCCAGAAAATGTTGAAATACTAGAAGCATGGATGAAAAGCTATAAACCAGAAGAACTATTTGATAAAAATGGAACTCTTAAAAAAGAATTAAAGGCACTAGCTCCAACTGGAGACTATAGAATGGGTATGAATCCTCACACTAATGGTGGAAAACTACTTGAAGAATTAAATATTCCGGATTTTAGAGGATATGCTCTTGATATTAAAAAGCCAGGTGAAGTAGTAGCTCAAGATATGATGGAACTAGGTTACTTCATAAGAGACATTATTAAACTAAATGAATCTAAAAAGAATTTTAGAATATTTGGTCCAGATGAAGCACTTTCTAATAGATTAAATCATGTATTTGAAGCAACTAATAGACAATGGAATGGAATAAGATATGACTATGATGAATTTATTAGTCCATATGGAAGAGTAATAGATTCAGTACTTTCAGAACATCTTTGCGAAGGCATGTTAGAAGGATACTTATTAACAGGTAGACATGGATTTATGCATAGTTATGAAGCATTTATTAGAATAGTTGATTCAATGACTAGTCAACACGCTAAATGGTTAAAAGTATCAAAAGACTTACCATGGAGAAGAGACATAGCATCTCTAAATTATATTTTAGCTTCATATGTATGGCAACAAGATCACAATGGATTTACACATCAAGATCCAGGATTCCTAAATCATATTGTTACTAAGAAAGCAGATATAGTAAGAATATATTTACCACCAGACACAAACACTTTAATATCATGTTTTGATCATTGCATTAGAAGTAAAAATTATATAAATGTTATAGTTGCATCTAAACATCCAAGACCACAATGGCTAACAATGGATGAAGCAATTAAACACTGTACTAAAGGACTTGGTATATGGAAATTTGCTAGTAACGATGAAGGAGAAGAACCAGATTTAGTAATGGCTTGTGCTGGTGAAACACCTACTATTGAAGTATTAGCTGCTACTAAAATACTAAGAAGTCATTTTCCAAAATTAAAAATTAGAGTAGTAAACGTAGTTGATTTAATGAAACTTGAAAGTCCTGAAAATCATCCTCATGGACTTGATAATGATGAATACAATAGTATATTTACAAAAGATAAACCAATTATATTCGCATTCCATGGATATCCAAATCTTATACATCAACTAGCATACAAAAGAGATAATAAGAATATGCATGTACATGGATATATCGAAGAAGGTACAATTACTACAACGTTTGATATGAAAGTACAAAATAAATTAGATAGATTTAATCTAGTAATAGATGCTCTTAAATACTTACCAGAGCTTGGTGATAAGAGAACATCACTTACTGAATGGTGTAAAAATAAATTAATAGAACATAAAGAATATATTCATGAATATGGAGAAGATATGCCAGAAATCAAGAATTGGAAATGGTAAAAAAGAACGTAAGATTAATTCTTACGTTTTATTTTATCTTAAATGTCTCCAATAGTTTTTTGCTTAGTAATTTTCTTTTTAGCAATTAACCAACAATAATTATCTTTAACAATAGTATTTCCACAAAATTTACATTTATCACTATGATTCTTTTTTGATATAGGCGCTCCACACGCTGGACACTTATTTTGTGATTTCTTTAAGGTACTTACATATGTAACAACACACCCAACACTTAGTCTAGTATTTTTTCCTCTAGCTATAGATGTAGAACCTATATTAACAATATAATCTCTATAAGCTAAATCATATTTAGCTTTAATACTATATTTTCCATTTTCATTTTTAACACTAGTAAATATACAAGAATATAATTTAATATTCTCAATAATATTTTTTTGATTTTTCTTTTTTAAAGATTCAAGCATTGTTTTATAAGAATTATATAAGTCATCAGTAGTTAATGATCTAATAGTTTCATAATCAAAATTCATCCATGCTTCTTGTAGTTTTACATACATTTCACAAGCTAGTTTATTAAATTCCTTCTTATTAAACCCTGGTATTATATTTTCAACATCATCATACCAAATAATACAATTAGTAGTACTATCATTAGCTTTAATATTCTTTTGATCTTCTATTCGTCCTTTACCATTATTTCTTTTTTATTACATCAATTATAATAGTTAATCCAAGTACAATGAAAAAAACTATTACAAATACCTTATTAAAAGGAAGAGAACTTCCACCAAAACTAAAACCTGAGCTTCCACTTCCTACACCAAAATCAAATCCGCCACCACCAAGATCATAATCTACATCAAATCCAGTATCAGCGAGTACTACATACACATTTATTAAAAAAATAATTGATACTAAACCTAATTTTTTATACCACTTTTTATTATTCATATTAACACCTATATTAAGTATAAGATATTCACATAAATTATAATATTTTTTCACATACTCTTTATAATTAAATATTAGAATTATATATGTAAGAAGGAGGAATGATAATTAATAGGTAATATATAAATGAACAAACTTACTCACAATCAAACAATTTCTATATATAAAAAAATACGTTCTATTTCTTATGAACGTATTTTTAATAGTCTAAATTTCATCTATATATGTAACTAAGTATCCATAATCTACCATTTTAAATGGTTTTCTACAAAATTTACATAAACCTGAATTATTTAAATCAAGTATATTTCCACAATAAGTACAACGTCTTGCTTCTTCTAAATGTTTAGCATTTCTTCTTTTAGTAAGTGTTATTTTATGAGTTTTTTCTATTCTCTTATCATTAACACCACTAATATAATTATTATTTTCATCAACAAAATAATCCATATATCTAGATACTAACACGACTTCAATAGTAATAAAGTTATCTGTTATCATATTACCAGTAATTCTACTAGTCTTAACATTCATTTCATCAAACAATCTTTTTATCTTTTTACTTTTATATTCACTAACCATGTCATTAAAGTTTACATATACATCATTAGCTAAATAATGTCTTACATCTTCAATATTATTGTTTTCTATAGCATTAAGTATCATAATAAATATATGATCAACATTACTTAAAAAAGTACTTTCTGAGAACGTATCATCAGCTTTAATAATTTCTTCTATCATAATTACTCCTCTATAATCTTTTGTTTTACAATTTCTTTCTTGGAAATTACCCAATTATAACTTTCTTTAACTATAGTATTCCCACAAAACTTACATTTATCACTTTGATTATTTTTTGATATAGGGCCACCACATACAGGACAAGAAGTAGTTTCTTTCTTTTTAGTACTAACTAATGTAACTAAACATAAAACATCAAATCTATTAACAATACCTCTTACTAATTCATAATCATTATTCTTTTTCTCAACAATATAATCTCTATAAGCCAAATCAAGTTCAACTTCAATAGTATATTTACCATTATCATTTGTTACATTAGTAAAATTACATCCATATACTTTAATATCAGAAATAACATTCTTTTGATTCTTTTTTTCTAAAGATTCAAGCATAGTTTTATAAGAATTATATAAGTCATCAGTAGTTAGTTTTCTAATAGTTTTATAATCAAAATTCATCCATGCTTCTTGTAGTTTTATATACATATCACTAGCCATATCAAAAAATTCTTTTTTATTTACTTCTGGTATCACTTTTTGAACTTCATCTATGTACCATATTCTATAAGTCTTTTTCTTGATTTCAGGTTTCTTTTTATTACTTATGTCATCCTTTATTTTAACACCATCATGTAATATTTTACCATCTTCTTCATCTTTATTTTTTGAATAAGTTTTATAAGCAGCAACTATACTAGCAAATATAATAACAAGTAAGCACACCAACACTATTACTTCAGTAAATCCAGCTTTAAATGTAAATACTTGTAAAAACAAATATAACAAGTAATAGAATATTATAAATATAATAAATCCACTACCACCGACACCACCAATATCAAAATCAGTATCGAAACCACTATCAGCAATAACCACATAACCACTTATAAATAATAAAATAAATATCATACATATAATAATAAATAATTTCAATTTCCCACTTCTCATGCTCACATCCTATTATAAGTATATCATATTTACACATAAATTAATATTTAACGTAAACAATATTATTTTTTCACAAATCTATAACAATTCAAAAGTAAAATTAAATATGTAAGAAGGAGGAATGATAATTAATAGGTAATAAAAAATAAAAATTAAGTAGCTTCAACTCACAATTAAATAAAACAATTTCTATTATATAAAGGGATAACACTTATCCCTTTTTTCGTGTATTAAAATATGTTATAGTAGTGTTAGGTGAATTATGGAAGAGTTAAAACGAATATTAACAAGTACAAATATTGAAGAAGAAATAAGAAATAATGAAGAATATATATTTAGTATAATACCTGAACTAAGAAGTGAAGTAGGGTTTGATCAAAAACATCCTCATCATTCATTTGATGTGTGGAATCATACTATTGAAGCACTAAAACATATTGAACCTGACTTTGAACTTAGACTTATAGTATTACTTCATGATATAGGTAAGCCATTTTCTTTCCAAGAAGGAACTGACGGAATAAGACATTTTAAAGGACATCCAACTAAATCTAAAGAGATTTCTAAACCTATATTAGAAAGATTAAATATTGAACCTAAAGATGAAATACTTTATATTATTGAAAAGCATGATACTCCAATTGATACTAATAATATTAAAAATAAAGAATTAGAAATAAAAAGGTTGAAGGTTCAATATGCTGATGCTTATGCACATTCTCCTTCAACCATTCTAAAACGTATATTAAGACTTAATGCTATAAAAGAATTAATTTGATTTATAATTTAATACTTCTTCAGCATCATCTAAATGAATTTTTTCTTTACCAATAATTTGATAATCTTCATGTCCTTTACCAAGTATTAAAAGAATATCATCTTTTTCCATAATGTCAATTCCATGTTTAATAGCTTGTCTTCTATCAACGATAACTTCATAGTTATCTTTTTTAACGCCTGCAAGAATATCTTTTATTATTGCATCTGGATCTTCAGTTCTTGGATTATCACTAGTAAATATTACATAGTCAGATAATCTACTTGCAATTTCTCCCATAATAGGTCTCTTCTTAGGATCTCTGTCTCCTCCGCAACCAACTATAGTAATAACACGATTCTTTTTAAGTTCATTGTATGCAGTAACAACTTTTTCAACTGCATCTGGTGTATGAGCATAGTCAATAACAGCAACACCGCCATTAACTTTATATGCTTCACATCTACCCTTAGGAGCCTTAATCATACTAGTTTTACTAACAATATCATCTATACTAAATCCATATTGATTAAGAATAGATACAACTGTTAAATAGTTATATACATTGAACTTACTAGTAAGTGGTACTAACACATCATAAGTTTTATCTTCATAACTAAATGTAAGATTTGTTTCACTAGCGTTAGTTTCAAAATTAATTATTTTATAGTCGCCATTAAATCCATAAGATACTCTTTTGTGACCATCTTTTTTAAAATATTTACTTGCTTCATCATCAGAGTTTACTACTATAATAGCATTATCTTTTAAATGATCAAGAATCAATAACTTAGCTTTTAAATAATTTTCCATAGTCTTATGATAATCTAAATGATCTTCAGTAAGATTTGTAAATCCAATAATAGAGTAGTTTACATTAGTAAGTCTATCATAAGATAAAGCTTGACTACTAACTTCCATAACAACAGTTTTAGCGCCACTTTCATATGCATTCATAAGAAGCTTATAAACTGTTAATATATCAGGAGTAGTATTATTAAGTTCAATATGTTCATCTTTGTGAATATATCCAATAGTACCAATATAAGCAGCATCTACTCCCATATTAAGTAACATTTGATATATTAAATAACAACTAGTTGTTTTGCCATTAGTTCCAGTAACACCAATAAGTTTCATTTCATTTAACTTATCCCCATATTCTTTATGAAGAATTTCTCTTAAATATTTATCAGTATCATCTACTTTTTCATAAGGGATATCAAAGTCTATATCCTTTTCACAAATAATTTTAGAAGCACCATTCTTAATAGCACTCTCTATAAAATCATGTCCATCTACTGTTAAACCCTTTAAAGCTATAAAAGTTTGTCCTTTTTGTACTTTTCTAGAATCGCTTTCAAACTTAAACATTTTATCACTTCCTCTAAATAATATTATAACATATATAAAAATATTATATATTATTAAGCATCCACATACATTCCACATTACACTTTACTTAACACTATATTACACATATTTAATTGCATTTTAAAAATGATAATGTTATGATCTAGATAGATAATAAGGAGTGATTTATGTGTTAACAGACAGATTTAAAAGAGAACTTAATAAGAATGATTATTATGTAGTAGATCCTAAAACAGGAAAAGAAAAATCTTTAGATACTGATAAACTAGTTGATATGGCTAAAAAAGCATTAAAAAAGGCAGTTATCGCAAGCTTAGTAGTTGGTTCACTTGGAACAGGGGCAATAGGTTATTTATTTGCTGATGAAATATCTGATTTTAAAGAAGAAAGAGCTTATAATAAAGCAGTAATAACAGTAGATAAAGAATATAGAGATTCACACGATCAATATGAAGAAGAAAGTATAAGCGCTCTATTAGAGAGCCAAGGTTGTTGTAATAGAGCATACCCAGACAAAACTTTAGAATTTATTATAGATGAATTTAGAAGCCCAATTACTAAAAAATGTGATAACCCAGAATGTACTACTTGTGAAAACAATAGAGAAATTGAAAACAAAGTAAATGATATTGTTAAAGAAGATCAAAGATTTACTGAAACAGTTATAGAACATGAACATAATCAAGAAATGAAAAGTGTAAGAGGTAGATAATGGAAGAAACTAAAATATTATATTTAAATGATAAAAAATTCGCAGTAGTAGAAGAACTAGAATACAAAGGAAAAAAATATATGTATTTAGTTAGTACTACAGGAGAAGAAATTCAAATTGTAGAAGAATATACTGAAGGTATAAACAAAGTAATAAAAACTGTAAATGATAAAAAACTTCTAGATATACTAGAAGTAGAATTTGCTAAAAAGTTTTAAGATGCTTATGCATCTTTTTATTTGATATAAAGTTCACACTCAATATTAAAATTTATTAATTCTTTAAATTTTTCACCTAAAGTAACATCACCAACTATAAGACCATAATGAGTAGGTATTACTACACTTGGATTAATTTTATTAGTATAGTCTGCTGCTTCTTTATAATTCATTGTATAAGTGCCACCAATAGGTACAAAAAGGACATCACATTCGATATTAGAAATATCTTCATTAATATCAGTATCTCCCATAACATAATATTTTTTATCATTAATATTTAATATATATCCAATCCAATCTTTATCAAATGGATGATATTCTTTTATAACATTATATGCTCTTACAGTACTAAAATTAATACCAAGAACACTATAATTATTATTAGGTTCAACTATTAATATATCTTCATCTTTAAAATATTTTTTAAGTTTATCATATGTATCTTTAGTACTTACTATTTTAGTACTATCTTTTTTAACATTTATAATATCATCTATAGAAAAATGGTCATAATGACTATGAGTTATAAATATTATATCAGCATCATTACTAATGATATCTATTCTAAACGGATCTATATATATTTTTAAATTATTATAAGTTATTTTAATACTATTATGTTTAAATACTTCTATGTTCTCCATATCATCACCAAAATTATTATATCAAAAAAGAACTACTTTGTAGCTCTTAATTTTCTAACATAACTATTATATGATTCTTTAGAATTATAAACTGATAAACTAGTTCCAGAACCTTGCATTATAACTTTATCACTAAATCCATGCTCATCTAATATTTGTTGTGGTATATGAATTCTTCTTTGTGAATCAACATTACAAGTAGTTAAATATGAATAATATAATAATTGCAATCTATCACTTAATAATTGTATTCTTTCTTGATCTTTAGAACAACATTTCTTATTTAATTCATCAATAATTCTTTGCATATACATTAAATTAAATAATTTAAATGAACCAGTTTCATTTTCAATAACAGATATTTTATCTCCTTTTTCTACACCTGTAAACTTAGGAAGAAATATTCTACCTTTCTCATCTAAACTAACTTCTTTATATCCTAAAATAAGATCTTCTCCAAACATAATATCCCCCTTAAAAACACCAAGATTATACCACAAATTGAATTAAAAATCAATTTATAGTAAACACTAATACTAGGAGAACAATATGTATATAATTTATGCACTACTCGCAGCATTATTTTCAGGATTAACTTCAGTATTCGCAAAAAGTGGTATTAATTCAAAAAATTCATTAATTTCAACATATGTAAGAACACTTGTTATTACTTTATTTTTATTTATAGTTGTTACTTTAAGAAATGATTTTAATGATTTATATTTACTAGATAAGAAAACAATTATATTTTTAGTTTTATCAGGTATATCTAATACACTACTATGGATTTGTTATTTTAAAGCATTAGATTTAGGTACGGTAAGTAAAGTAACACCAATAGATAAAACAAGTATAATTTTAACACTAATATTATCATCAATATTCTTACATGAGAAAATAACAATTATTAAAGTACTTTCTATAATATTTATTTTAACAGGTACACTTCTTACAATAAAAAGAGAAGATAAAGATTCTAAAGATAATAAATGGATATTATATGCTTTTTTAACAGCAATTTTTACAAGTACAACAACTGTTATAAGTAAAATAGGTATAGAAAATACTAATACTTGTTTAACAACATTTTTAAGAACAATTATAGTTTTAATATTATTAACAATTATAAATTTATTTAAAAATAAATTTAAAGATATAAAGAATCTTGATAAAAGAAATTATATGTTTATTATATTATCAGGTATATCCACATCATTATCATGGTTATTCTATTTTACATCTCTTAGTCTTGGAGAAGCAAGTATAGTTTTCCCAATAGAAAAACTAAGTCTAGTAGTATCTATAGTAACATCAACTATATTTTTAAAAGAAAAACTTAATAAAAAACAAATACTTGGTATTATCATTATTGTTATAGGAACATCATTATTATTTTTATAAAAAACTTCAAGAAATTTATATTATTTGTTATAATACTGTTGGAAGTGAGTTGCATGAAAGATAAAATTAAAGATCAAAAAGAAAATATTAAATCTTTAGAAAAGAAATCTAAAGGATTATTTGAGGAATTTAAAACATTTATTAAAAGAGGAAATGTTATTGACTTAGCTGTCGGCGTTGTTATAGGTGGCACTTTCAGTACAATTGTTTCATCATTAGTCAATGATATAATTATGCCAATTATTGGAGTTATCATTGGTGGTTATGACTTTACAGGTTTATCTTTAAAAGTAAAAGAAGCATCAATTAATTATGGAACATTTATTCAAAATATTATTAACTTTCTAATTATAGCATTCTGTATATTTATCTTAGTAAAAGTAATAAACAAATTCTTACACAAAGCAAAAGAAGAAGAAAAGAAAGAAGAACCTAAAAAAACAGACGAAGTAATTCTTTTAGAAGAAATTAGAGATTTATTAAAGAAACAAAAATAATTATCAGCCTCTTAAAAAAGAGGCTTTTATTTTAATAATATGATATAATTTAATATATATAGTGGGTGAAATATGGGATTTAGATTTAGAAAAAGTTTTAACTTAGGAAATGGTTTTAAACTAAATCTAAGTAAATCAGGATTAGGATATAGTTTTGGATTTAAAGGATTTAGAATAGGTAAGACGGCTAAAGGAAAAACAAGAAAAACATTAACACTACCAGGTACAGGTCTTTCTTATCAAACTGAAACTAAAGAAGATACAAGCATAACGAAAGATATAGTCAAAAATAGAACCAAGGATGATAAAAATATAAAAGATAAAACATTTGATGAAGTAGTAGATGATATAGCTAAGTCATTTACTAAAAATATAAAGTAGGTGAAATTATGAATTATAAAAAACTAACAATTTACTCAGTAATTATTAATATAATAATGAATTTATTATTCTTTGTATTCCATGCATACATTAATGAAGATGTTGGATACTATTTATTCTTTGGAATAGAACTTGCTATATTTATTATTTATTATATAAAGAGATATAAAGTTCAATATACTAAAGAAATAATAAAAAAAGATATATTACTTGCTGTATTATGGATTGTTTTGTCATTCATAATTGGATTCTTACTTGCAAACTTATTTAGTGAACTTTTCCCAAATAGAATATCATTCGAAAGTGGTTTAGAACCATTAGTATACATAGTATTAGCTGGTATAAACATGCTATTTGCATTATTAATATTAATGGTAAATCTAACTAATCTATTCCTAAAGAAAACAGGTTTAAGCGATAAAAAGAATATTATAATATCTATTCCTACTGGAATAATAACATATTCATTAATTCTATATATATTAATAAAAGTATTACAAATAATTTAAGGAGGACAATGTGAGAAAAATACAAATAGGAAAGAAATATAAACATTTTAAAAATAAAATGTATGAAGTAATTGATATAGTGTTAGATTCAGAGACTAATAATGATGAAGAACCTAAAAAAATAGTAGTTTATAAAGCACTATATGGAGACAACCTTACATGGGCAAGACCATATGATATGTTTAATAGTGAAGTAGATCATGAAAAGTATCCAGATGTAAAACAAAAATATAGATTTGAAGAAGTAGAAGAAGAAAAAGATACAACTGACTTAGAAAGAAAATTAAATGAAGTATGTGACTTTGTATATAATTGTAAACATTACTTTATCGCAACTATAGATGGTGGCAAACCAAAAGTAAGACCATTCGGAACAATAGGCATATACGAAAATAAATTATATATTCAAACATCAAAAGCAAAAGAAGTATCAAAACAAATATCAAAGAATCATAATATAGAAATTTGTGCATATGATAATAAAGATAGATGGATTAGAATAAGCGCAGAAGCTATAAGAGACGAAAGATATGAAGTAAAAAAATATATGCTAGATAGATACCCTGAACTAAGAAGCATGTATGATGAAAAAGATGACATTGTAGAAGAACTTTCACTTAACAATGTGACTGCTACATTCTATTCATTCAAAGAAGAACCTAAAACATATAAGTTCTAAGGAGAAGAATGATAAACAAAATAAAAATAATTTTTATAATTATTTTTTTATTAGTTATAATATCTATTATTTATTGTATAACTACTAAAAAAATAAATCTCTCAAAAAATAACTTGATAAAAAATAATCTTTATAAATATAAAATAACAAATGATTATGAAAAAATATTATCTATGACAGAAGATAAAAATTATATTTATGTTTTATCATCAAAAGAATCAGAAAAAGATATAAAAGAATGTAAACTTATAAAATACGATTTAGAATTATCTAATATAGAAAAAGAAATAACTTTTAATACTAAAAATATAGAAAAGCCATCATTAATTATAAAAGATGGATATATAAAAATAATATCAAGTAATAATGCAAATATTTATAAATTTGATAAAAGTTTAAAACTTATAAATAAGTTAGAAAATGATACAGATAATTATGATTTATATGGAGAATATAAAGAACAAACATTACTTGTAAAAGATAATAAAATATATATTAATAACAAACTGTATGATGAAGTATTAAAAACTTGTAATAAAGCAACTTCTATAATATATAAAGATAATTCTTTTATTTACTTTAAAAACGTAGAACTAAATATTAGTTGTATTTACAATATAGAAAAGAAAACTACTGATTATTTAGATAATTCTATTATTGAACCAATAAATAATGGATATTTACTATATAATTATAATGACAATAAGATAACAATAAAAAATGAAAAAGAAAAAGTTCTATATTTAAATTCAAAAAAAGAAACACAAAATCTAAAAACAAATAATGATGGAACAAAAATTATAACATTTAACAATGATATAAAAGAATTAAAAATATATGATTTAGAAAACGATAAAATAGTTAATAAAATTAAATTAAATCTTAATAGCAAAGAATTTATATCTTTATTTATATTAAATGATTTAGCTTATATAGTAGTAACTAATGGTATTTCATATGATTTATATGTATGGAATTATAAAGAAAATAAATTAAGTGAAAGTATGACTAGTAATAATAATTATAAATATAAAATAGATAGTTATGAGTTAGTTTCTAAAATAAAAGAAGAACTTAATGTTAACATGTATATTTATGATAAAGGAATAAGATACTTTAATGATTTTTATGCACTACCTAACTATAACGATGAGTTAACACATGATAGACTAAATAAAACATATGAAATACTAAGTAGTTTTAAAAAAGAATTTTATGATAAATTCTATATAAATGATAATAATGGTATAGAAATATACTTTACTGACTTAGTGGCTCCAAGTAATACAAATACACAAGCCAAAAATCCAAGCGCATACTCACTAGTTATGAATAATACGTATATAATCGCACTTAATATAAATTTAGATGGATACGAAAAAACATTATGTCATGAACTCATGCATACTATAGAAAACAATATGCAGGATATGTATAATAATAAAATAATAAAAAATGAGCCATTTAATAAATGGGAAGAATTAAATCCTAAAAATTTTAAATATAATAACTCATACACAAAAGAATTAAATGATAAATACACTATATCAAGTAAAGAAGATATATATTTTATAGATTCATATTCCCACACTTATTCAAGTGAAGATAGAGCTAGAATATTTGAACAATTCTGTACGAATGAAAACATACTAAAACAGTATCCAAACATAAATAAAAAAGCAAAATATTTAAAAAATGAAATAATAAATATATACCCAATTATAAAAAATTCTAAACTCTTTAGTAAAATAGAGTTAACTTGACAAAATATAAAAAATGATTATAATATTCTCACACAAGGGGGATTTATGATATTATCAATTTTAGATAGATATGTTAGTTTATCTATAGACAAAATTAGAGTAGAAAGATTATTAAAAAAAGCATATTTAACAAATAGAAGGGTAGCTAGAGATTTAGAAAAAGAATTAGTGACCTTAAACGCTTCAATAAACTTCCTATATGAAAAAATATTAAATAAAATTACTTTTTCAACAGAAGAGGAACTAAAAGACTTAAGTAAATGTTTAGAAAGAAAAGCATTAAGTTTAAAACTAAAAATAAGTGAAACAGATACAGTATTAAAAATATCAAGAGATAACAAAGATGCAGCAAAAGAATCAAAAGATGAAATAGCTGTAAAAACATATGAAACAATTATTGAAGATACAGTAGGTAAAAGAAAAGAACAACAAGAAGAGTTAAATTGTTATGACTATGCTTTAAGCTTATGTTATAAAATGCGTTTCGCATCAAATGTGACTAAATAGTAAAATATTTAGTCTTTTTTATTGACATTTTTTTAAAGTATAATATAATTAATGTGAAATATGTTTCACATAAGAAAGGAATGTTATGAAAGAATTTATTAGTGTAAAAAACTTAGTTAAAACATATAAAGTTGGAACTAAGAATTTTAATGCCTTAGATGGTATAAGTTTTGATATTAAGAAAGGAGAATTTGTTTGTATTTTAGGACCAAGTGGTGCTGGTAAAAGTACATTATTAAACTTACTTGGTGGTATGGATACAGCAACAAGCGGAAGTATTGTAGTAGATAATGAAAATATAGAAAAGTATGACAAGAATGAACTAACTACTTATAGAGCAAAAAATGTAGGATTTATATTCCAATTCTATAATGTTTTACCAACACTTACAGTATTAGAAAATGTAGATATAGTAAAAGATATAGTTAAGAATCCAAAAAATAGTAAAGAAATACTAGAAAGTGTTGGCCTTAAAAATCATATGAATAAATTTCCAAATCAATTAAGCGGTGGAGAACAACAAAGAGTATCTATCGCAAGAGCCATCGCAAAAAATCCAAAAATTTTACTTTGTGATGAGCCAACAGGAGCATTAGACTCAAAGACTGGAGTTGAAGTTTTAAAACTCCTAAAGAAACAATGTGAAAAAGAAAATGGCGAAAATACAGTCATTATAGTTACACATAATTCACTAATCTCAGAAATCGCAGACAAAATTATTAGAATTAAAAACGGTAAAATAGATAATATTGAAAATAATAAACATCCAAAAAATATAGATGAGGTTGCTTGGTAATATGCTAAAAAGAAAGATGCTTCGTGATATAAAATTAAATTTATCACAATTCTTTACAATCTTTTTAATGGTTTTAATCGGAGTAATGGCATATGTAGGTATAGAAGCATATATGGATGGTATGCAAACAGCTTCAGATAATTTCTATAGTGAAAATAATCTACAAGATTTAAATGTCATTGGTGAAAACTTCACAAAAAATGATTTAAAGAAAATAAAAGAATTAAAAAATGTAAATGATGCTGAAAGAAAATTAAGTATAACAGCAACTACAGATAATGATAAAACTTTATTATTAAATTTCATTGAATCAAATAATATTTCAAAGTTTTATATCGTTGCTGGAGAAGAATTTAATATAAATAAAAGTGGTGTATGGCTTGACTCATATTATGCAGAAAAAAACAACATTAAAGTTAATGATGAAATAACTATTAAATATGACACATTTACTATTAAAGAAAAAGTACTTGGACTTATAATGACACCAGATCATATTTATGACGTTAAAGATGAATCAGAACTTTATCCAAATAGAGAAGACTTAGGTTTCGCATATGTTTCTATTAATGAAATGCCAAAAAACTATATAAAAGAAAAAGTAATGAAAGAAATGGGTATTACTAATTCAAAAGTCTTTGACCAATATGTAAAAGATTTTAATTATAAAGATTATTTAGTATTTAACTATGTAATGGTAGATGTAAATGAAAAGTCAAATGTAAGTAAAGTAAAAAGTGATATAGAAAATAACATTGATAATGCACTAGCTGTTATTAATATAGAAGATACTGCATCATATTTAACTTATCAAGGAGAAATAGATGAAGGCAAAACTTATGTAGGAGTATTTTCAGGATTATTCTTACTTATCGCAATATTGTCAGTTATAACAACAATGACAAGAGTAGTAAATAAGCAAAGAATACAAATAGGTACATTAAAAGCACTAGGATTTAAAGATTCAAAAATTATAATGCACTATGTAAGTTATGGACTATTTATTTCATTAATCGCAGCACTTTGTGGAGTACTAGCAGGATACTTCTTTATAGGTAAAACATTTATAGGACTTGAAATGTCATTCTTCGAAATGCCAAATGGTAAACCAATTATAGACATGCAAGATATATTAGTTTCACTTTTAGTTGTAGTAATTACTTCATTTATAACATATTTAACCTGCAAGAATATACTAAAAGAAAATGCTGCTGAAACACTAAGAAGTAAACTTCCAAATATTGAAAAGAATTCACTTAATATAACAACAAAAGGTATATTCAAACATATGAGTTTTCAATCTAAATGGAATATTAGAGATATTCTAAGAAATAAAATGAGAACAGTTATGGGAATAGTTGGAGTAACAGGTTGTTGTATGTTAATTGTAACAGCATTTGGTATGTTAGATAGCCTTAATTATTTTGTTAAAATTCAATTTACAGATCTTTACAATTTCAATTACAAGTTGTCACTTAATAGTGTAAACAAAGATGAATTAAAAGAGATAACTGATAAATATGGCAACAATACTTCACAAAGTTTAGGAATAGAATTTATAAATAACGATGATAAAATAGCAAGCACTATATTTGTAGATAATTCTAATGACCATGTAAGATTTGTTGATAATAAAAATAAATTTATAAAAATAGATAATACTGATGGAATATATGTAACATACAAATTAGCTGAAAAATATAATCTTGAGTTAGGTGATACTATAAAATGGCACATATATGGAAGCAGCAATTATTATGAATCTAAAATAGTTGGATTTAACAAAGATCCTCAAAATCAAATAATAACAATAAATAAAAAATATTTAGATAAATTAAATATTAAATATGAACCAAATACAGTTTATACAAATAAAGATTTAAGTAATGTAAAAAATATTAAAAATGTAGAATTAATACAAGATAAAACTGCTCTTGAAAAAGGTATGAGTAACATGCTTAATACTATGAAAACAATGATTATATTAATAATAGGAATTGCCGTAGTACTAGGTTCAGTTATAATTTATAATTTAGGTATCTTATCTTATACTGAAAAACAATATCAATTTTCAACACTTAAAGTACTTGGATTTAGTGATAAAAAGATAAAAAAAATATTCGTTATGCAAAATAACTGGATAGCAATAATATCTATTATATTAGGTCTTCCATTTGGATATGCTTTAGTTGATTGGTTATTTAAAGAAGCAATCGAAGAACATTATGATTTCCAAGCACATATTGAACCATTAACATATATAGTTGCAGCTATCGGAACATTTATTGTTTCATTTTTAGTGTCAAAGTTCTTAGCAAGAAAAGTAAATAATATAGATATGGTAAGTAGTTTAAAAGGTAACGAATAGTGTTATAATATTTATGGATGTGATATTATGAGTGAAATTAGAGAACCAATAAAAAAAACTTCAATTGCTAAAAAAGAAAAGATAATTGAGAAGGGTTTTGAATTAATGTGCAACAAAGGGTATCATAATGTTACTTGTATAGATATTGCTAATTATGCAGGTGTATCTACTGGAATAATTTATCAATATTTTAAAGATAAAAGAGATATATTTATTAATGGTACTAAAGACTATGCTAATAAAATAATGTTTCCAATGCTAGATATAATTGTTAATAAAAAAATAGATAAAAGTAATCTAAAAGAAATATTAAGTAAAATGATAGATAGTTTTATAAAAACACATACTATCAAAAGAGAAGCACATGAAGAATTAATGGCAATGAGTAATCTCGATGAAGATATAGCTAAAATATTCATAGAAAGTGAATTAAAAATGACAAAACAAATATCTGAATTATTAGTAGAAAATGGTTTTGCCAAAAAAAATATAGAAGAAAAAGTTCATATATTTACTAATATGATAGATAATTATTGTCATGAAGTTGTTTATCATAAACATAAAGATTTAGATTATGATGCTATGAAAGAAGAAATAATAAATATAATTGTAAATATCTTATAGAAAGTAGAAATACTTTCTTTTTATATGTATAATTATTATTGGTGATATAAATGAATATAGGCATAGATATAGATGGAGTTTTAACTAATGAAAATGATTTTGTATTAGAATGCATGAGTAAATTTAATTATGAAAATAATCTTGGATATATGAAAAATCCTTATGAGTATGAATTTAATAAAGTAGACTATAATGATGAACAAAAAATGGAATACAGAGAAAAATATTTCAATGATTATGTTGATAATTATAAAGCAAGAAGATATGCTAGTGAAGTTATTAAGATGTTAAAAGAAGATGGAAATAAAATATATATCATAACTGCTAGATATACTTCTATACATAATGAAAAAATGAGACAAAGAGTAAGAGAATGGCTTAAAAAGAATGATATTTATTATGATGAAGTGGTATTTACAGTTTCACCTAAGGTTGATAAACTAAAAGAATATAAAATTGATTTAATGATTGATGATAGTCCTAAAAATATACCATTTATGGCAAAAGTTACAAAAATATTTTGTTTTGACAATCCATATAATAGAGATTTAGAAATAGAAAATGTAACAAGAGTATATAGTTGGTATGATATATTTATGAAATACAAAGAAATAAAAACCGCATATTAAATGCGATTTTTTTTGCTTAATTTAAGAGTACCAGCGAATTCACCTTTAAATGGTTTTCCATTTAATTCACCATCTAAATATGCAGTTCCTTCATATACTTCAGCAAATGGATCAGTATCAAATTTTTCATTCTCCATACTTTTACCACATACATGACTAAAATAATTAATAACTTTTTTATAATAGTCACTTTCATTAAAATACTTTTCGGCCACTTCTTTAGTAACTTTTCTTATTTCTATTGCTGATGGATACTTAGCAGTAAGTAATTTTCCAGTAACTATTTCACGGGCAGAGTAAGTACTTTTACCAGTAGCTAATAAATAAGTTGGTGCATTCTCAACAGCGTACATTCTCTTAGTTTCAAGATTATGTGCATCAAGTTTCTTGACAGGAATTGGTTCAAAGAATCTAGTTGAATATAAAATATCAACTCTTTCATCCTCACGTTTTGATAACAATGGAAAAGCTTTATCAAATACATCTTTTAATGATTCACCTTCATATAATATATCAGAATCAACGACTGGTATTAAATAATATTTCATAAGTTCACCTCGTAAAAGTATAATAACAAAAAGATATAGAAAAGTAAATTAAATTTTAAAAGAAGAAGTGTTTTTAGTTTTTATAACTAAATATAATAATAGGAGGTGAATAATGTTAAACAAAGGTATAAAGAATGAACTTGTATTTGCTAATTATTTAAATGGAAAAAAATATAGTGAACTAAATATTTTAATGAAAGATTTGTTTAAAGAATTATATCCATTTATTAAAGAAGACAATATGATAAGTGCATGGAGAGATGAAAGTTACAATAAAGCAGATATTATAGTGGATGTCAAAGGAAGAAAAAAAGTATCTAAGTTTGAAAATATAATTAAATATTTAGAATTCCATTATGGTGATGGAAGTAGGAATGGAACAGGTACAAATAGAATTGGAGTTATGGAGTATAAAGAAACGCATCAGGAAGATATAGATGAGATAAATAATATATTAAAGAGTAAAAAGTTAGTTGATAAATGTATAGAAAGATTTGTTTTAAGAGGTCGTGCTAATGGCGACAAACAAATAGATGCTTTGATTTATGGTATGGTAAATGATTTCTTTTATTCGACTATATAATGAAATATAAATATGAATTAAGTATCAAAAATAAATAATTTTATGAAAAAATATAAATTTATAGTTGACAGGCTGAAGTTCTTCTAGTATAATGAATTATGCAATTCAAGAAAGCGAATACTTTCTAAAAAGTGCAGGTGTAGTTTAATGGTAGAACTTCAGCCTTCCAAGCTGCTAACGTGGGTTCGATTCCCATCACCTGCTCCATGGTAAATAATAAGTCAGTCAGTTATGATTGGCTTTTTTTATATACCCCACAAAGTTAGCGGCTTGAGAAGGCATCAACTATAAATACCATGTAAAAAACAAATTGTTAATAAAATGTTAACAATAATTGCGAAAGTTCAAACTATAATTGATAGAAATTATTAATATAAAAAAGTATTCTTATATTGAAAAGGAGAAAAATATGAATTTAGGAAATAAAATAATGACATTAAGAAAGAAAAATAATATGTCACAAGAAGAATTAGCAGAGAAAGTAGGTGTTACTAGACAAACTATATCAAAATGGGAACTAGAAGAAACTTCACCTGATATTAGTCAAGCAAAAATATTATCAAATATTTTTAAAGTCAGTTTAGACGAATTAGTTAATAATGATTTAAATAGTATTATTGTTGAAAAAGTAAGTAACACAGAAAAACTAGCAGGTATAATTATTAAAATATTAAAAGTATTCGGAATTCTTATTATTGCATTTATTCTTTTAATAATAATTCTTATAGTAATCTTTAGTATAGACAATGATACAATGGGGGATAATACAGTAACTGGTAAATATGAATTAAACTGTACACTTGATAATGAAAACTATGCATATTCAATTGAATATAATAAAAATTTTCAAATAATAAGTTGTGGTGGAGATGCATTTATAAGTAATCATACCAATGTAGAAGGAATGGGAGATGCTAACAAAGCAATTGCTCACATAGAAGATTATTTTAAAGACCATAATGGAAAATGTGAAATAAGTAACTAAACTGATTGTTTAGTAAACTCAACTTTAAAGTTATAGTAAATAAAATCCTTATATGTTAAATTTAATACATGAGGAGGAATAAATGAAAATGAATTTAAAATTAATTATAACTATAATAGTTAGTTTATTTATAGGAATTACAATTGGAGTACTCATAAATATTAAATATGAAAAGCTTGAACCACTTCCATCACCTGAAATTACAGGAGGTGAAAGAGGACAACTGGGAATAGATAAAAATGTTAATGAAGAAACAATTGATAAATATTTAAATCGTAGTGACTCAGTTTATAGAGATATGAGAATGCTTGTTGATCCAGGAAACTATGAAGCAATCGGAGGGGACTCACACTTATCTGGAGTAGTAAAAGGATTTGAAGTAGTACCATATCCATATTTAACCGAAGCAAAAGGATTACCTGAAGCCGTCGGAAAATCTTATACAGGAAAAACATTATTCACTGAATTAAATGATGGTACATACAAAGCTAACTATAAAGAATCTATTAAAATATTAGAATACTTATTTCCAAAAGATAAAAATATATTTTTAATGTGTGGTGGTGGAGGATATGCAGGAATGACAAAAAATCTTCTAGTGTCACTTGGATGGAATGAAAATAAAATTTATAATACTGGTGGTTATTGGTTCTATAATGGTAAAAACAATATACAAATTAAAAAAGAAGAAAATGGTAAAACAACATATGATTTTTGGAAAGTAAATTATCATAATATAGATTTTGATAATTTAACAGAAATAAAATAATGAAAAAAATATACTATATAATAATTTGTATATTAATAATTTTTACTACAGGATGCAGCAAAACTAATGAAAAGATTACTCTTGATGAGAAATACTATAACAATGGAGAATTTATAAAAGTAAATAGCGATGAATTATCAAAATATGATAATGAAAATTACATCTTATATTCGCATAATAGTTATTGTGCATTTCAAATTCCATGTGAAGATATATTTAAAGAATTTATGAATAAATATAAAATAGATTTATTATCAATATCATTTGAAGAATTTAAAAACACGAAGTATTATAAAAAGATAAAATATGCACCATCAATAATTATAATAAGCAAAGGAAAAATATTAGCATACTTAGATCCAAACTCAGATGATGATTTAGATAAATATCAAGATGCGACTAAATTAGAAGAATGGATAAAAGAGTATGTAGAACTTTCTATAAACTAAAAAGGCAAGACGTTTAAGTTTTGCTTTTTAATTTGCTATACACATATTTATACATTTAACGATTTTTATTAAAAAGATGCGTCCAAATTCAAAAGTAGAAAATGAAAAAAATATAGTTTTTAAAAGTTATAGTGATGAATTAGTGACTCCTCTTAATGAAATAGAAGAATGGATAAAAACAATATAAAAGCATAAAATTTAAATATATGTTATAATAACTATATTTACAGGGAGGAAAATTATGGAAAAAGGTTATCCAATTAAATATGCAGTAGAAAGATTAACAGTAAGTGGTGGATATAATAATGGTTATGATGATATAACTGAAGGATTTATTGTATCTAAATGCTATGTTACTGATACTAAAGTAAGCTACTACAATGGTCTTGAACCTAGAATCACACATGAAGTAGTATTTCCATTTAGAAAATATGAAAAATTTAAATTTGATTTAGGTAGTGGTGTTAAATATCATGAAACGCCTATAACTCCAAGTAGAAATGCTAGTGGGAATGCATCTTATACTCAAACAGTAGATAAACTATTTGATACATTTGAAGAAGCTAAAAAGGAAGCTGAAGTAGCTAACAGTAATATATGGAAAACTGAATTAATGAATTTATCATTATTAGATGATGACTGGAAAGCAAAACACAAAAGAGCATTACTTGAACATAAAACTAGATTAGGAGTTTGTTCTTGCTATGAAACTTTTATAACAAAAAAAACTAAAGACATGGAAATAACACCTATGATAACTTTAAGTGAAGAAGAAAATTCAAAACTAACTTTGAAACCTAAAAAGAATGACTAGCAATAGTCATTTTTGTTTACTGAAAAACATTTTTCTTTATATAATTTCTTAATTGTTATATAATAATATTAGGTGATTAACATGGACAGAATGAATGAAATAATAGATTTACTTAATAAGTATGCATATGAGTATTATACGTTAGATAAACCTAGTGTAGAAGATGCTGAATATGACAGATTAATGCAAGAATTAATAAGAATAGAGTCCAGTCATCCAGAATGGGTAAGACTTGATTCACCAACAAGAAAAATAGGTGGAGAAGTAATATCTGAATTTGAAAAAGTAACTCATAGAGTACCAATGATGAGTTTAGGAAATGTATTTAATGAAGAAGAAATAAGAGATTTCGATGAAAAAGTATCTAAAGTATTTCCAAATCATGAGTATGTTTGTGAACTTAAAATAGATGGCCTAGCTTTTAATCTTGAATATAAAGATGGAGTATTTGTAAAAGCAGCAACTCGTGGTAATGGAGTAGTTGGAGAAGACATAACTCATAATGTTAAAACTATTAAGTCAATTCCTCATGTATTAAAAGAAAAAGTTGATTTAGATATACGTGGTGAAATCTACATGAGTAAAAAAAGTTTTAATAAATTAAATGAACGTCAAAAAGAAAAAGGAGAAAACCTATTTCAAAATCCAAGAAATGCAGCAGCAGGTTCAATAAGACAATTAGATTCAAGTGTAGCTGCTAGTAGAGGCTTAGATGTATTTCTTTATCATTATCCAGAAACACCATTTAAAACTCATTATGAAACTCTAATGTATATGAAAAGATTAGGATTTGTAGTTAATCCAAATATAAGATTATGTAAGAATGTTGACGAGGTTATAGCATTTATAAAAGAATGGACTGAAAAAAGAGATACACTTCCATATGAAATAGATGGCATAGTTATTAAAGTAAATGATATAGCACAGCAAAAAGAATTAGGGTTTACTGCAAAAGTACCAAAGTGGGCTACTGCATACAAGTTTCCACCAGAACACGTACTTACTAAATTAACTGATATTATATTCACAGTAGGAAGAACTGGACAAATTACTCCAAATGCTGTACTAGAACCAGTAAGAGTAATGGGAAGTACTATCAGTAGAGCAACACTTCATAATGCAGACTATTGTGTAGAAAAAGATATACGTGTAGGAGACTATGTTTATATTTATAAAGCAGGAGATGTAATACCAGCAGTAGATAGAGTAGAGTTAAAAAGAAGAAACGGAACAGAAAAACCATTTGAAATGATTAAATACTGCCCAATGTGTGGAAGTGAGTTAATACAAAAAGAAGGCATGGTAGACTACTTTTGTGAAAACATTCATTGTCCAGCACGAAAAATAGAAGGATTAATTCATTTTGTATCAAGAGGTGCCATGAATATTTTAGGACTAGGAGATAGAATCATGGAGGACTTCTTTAACTATGGATACATAAAGAAATTTAGTGATATTTATAAATTAAGTAGTCATAAAGAAGAAATAACATTACTGGAAGGATACGGAAGTAAGAGCGTAGATGCAATACTAAAAAGTATAGAAGACTCAAAACAAAACTCACTTGATAGATTATTATTTGCTCTTGGTATTAATGGAATCGGTGCTAAAACAGCAAAACTTCTATGTAAATATTACACATCTATAGATTCTCTAATTGATGCAACAGAAGAAGAACTAGCAACTATTAGAGATATTGGACCAACTCTATCAGTAAATATCGTTAATTATTTCAAAGATGAAAAAAATATGGAAGAACTAGAAGAATTAAGAAAACTTGGAGTAAATATGACATATAATGGTAAAAAGATGATAGAAGATGAAAATTTTAAAGATAAAAGATTCGTAATAACTGGTTCATTCGATAATATTAGTCGTGATGAAATAAAAGAATTCATAGAAGAACGTGGAGGACTTACAAGTGATTCAGTAAGTAAAAGGACCGACGCAGTACTAGTTGGAGAAGCTCCAGGAAGTAAAAGAGATAAAGCAATTGAACTAAATATTCCAATATGGAATCAAGAGAAATTGTTTGAAATTATGGGAATAGTGGAAAAATAGAATAAAATATAGTATAATTAAAAAGCCGAGGGAAGGTGTTTAAAAAATATGGGAAAAGTAAGACGTAATCAAGACAATAAAGTATTATGGGTTTTACTAGGAATTTTAGTAGTGTGTTTTCTAGCAATAGGAATTCTATTCTATAGATATTTCTACGCAGGAACAAGTTCATCAAAATATGGTGAAAGACTTGATGGAATAGAAAGTTATCCATTAGGTGATAAATTCGAAGAAAATGTAAAAAAAGTATATGAAGGAAACTCATCAATAGGAGATGTTACAGTTACAGTTGAAGGTAAAATCATATATATCACAATAGACTTTAAAGAATCTGTTAAAGTTTCTACTGCACAAGATTTAGCAATTAAATCATTAGATACAATAGGTGAAAAGAATTTAACATTCTATGATGTTCAATACATATTAACTTATTCAGGTACAGAGGAAAATAAAAATTTCCCAGTATTTGGCTCTAAAAGTGCTAAAAGTTTGAAGGTAGTTTGGTGATATTATGAAAGGTAGTAAAAAGACAAGAAAAAATATCATAATAGCATTTACAGTAGCATTGTTTTTAGTAGTTGGATTCTTCGCAACATTATACTATATAACAAGTACAGTAAATAACTATTCATATTCTGAAAAGAAATGGATAAATGATAATAAAGATACAAGATTAGATGTTTTTGTAGAAAATGGTTTACCAGTATTCTCAGATAATGGAAAAGGCGTTTATTATGAATATTTAAAATCATTAAAAGAAACTACTGATCTTACTATAGAAGCATCAACTTCTGATAATACTGAAGTTAAACTAAATAATAAAACATCAGTAGATCCAGAAGACATAGTAATTTATAAAGATCATTATGTAGTAATAGGTAAAAAAGAAAGTATTAATAAACTATCAGATCTATCAAACAAATCATTAGGTGTAATAAGTTCTGATAAAGAAACAGTAGAAAGATATTTGACTGAATATCAAAATATAAATATAAAAAGTTATTCATCATTTGAACAATTAGAATCTGAATATACAAGTAATAACCTAGATTATATGATTATTCCTATGTATAAGTATCTAGATGAAATAGTTAAAAATGATTATGAAATAATATTCCATATGGATGGACTTTATTCATATTATTGTTTAGATTTACCAGAAGGTAATGAAACACTATCAAATATATTTAGTAAATTCTATTATAGATGGGAAAAAACTGCAACTAAAAAAATAAATGAATACTTTCTAGATTTATATTACACTACAAAAAATTATACTGAAATAGAGAAAGAATCAATAACAAATGATGATTTAATAGTTGGATACATTGAAAATCTTCCATACGAAGGTATGATTAGAAGAAGTTTCACAGGTCTTACAGATACATACTTATCAAAGTTTGCTGATATGACAGGTGTTACATATAAATATATTAAATATAGTGATACTAAAAAATTAAATGAAGCACTAGATAATAAAAAAATAGATTTAGCATTAAACTATTATTCACTTGGAAATAAAAACTATACAAGTAGTAGAACATTAGGACCAACTGAATATGTAGTAATAGCTCATGTTGATAATAACTTAGTAGTAAACTCATTATATAGTTTAAATAATACAGAAGTAAGCATGTTATCAAATATGAATTTAAAATATAATATGGCTAGTAAAAACCTATTTGAAATAAAAGACTATGCTAATGTTAAAACAATGCTTAAAAATATAGATTCTTCTTCAATAGTAATAATTGAAAAAGAAGTATATGATTATTATAAAGATAGCGAACTTAAAAATTATAGTATTAGATACATAGACAGGGTTAAATTAAATAATTCATTCCTACTTAATAATGAAAATAAAGCATTCAATAAATTATTTGACTTCTATTTAAGTACATTAAGTTCAAATGAAGTAAAGAATGATACAGTAGCTGGAGTTATTGAAACATTAAAAAATAATAGAGTATTTAACTTCATAATGAGTAATTTAATATGGATAGTAATTGTCTTATTAATAATAGCTTTCGTATCATATGGAATTATTAAAAAGGCATTATATACTAAAAAAACTAAAAAAGAAGATAGATTATATTATTTTGATGCGATGACTAACTTAAAAAATAGAAATTACTTAAATGATAATATTGACTTTTGGAGTTCAAATAAAGTATATCCTCAAGCAATAATAGTAATTGATATTAATGCATTAAAGACATTAAATGATAAATATGGTCATGAAGCAGGAGATAATCAAATCAAAGCAGTTGCAAGCGTATTAATAAAAACACAAAGAGATAATTCAGAAATAATGAGAACTGATGGAGATGAGTTTATTATTTACCTAGTAGGTTATGATGAAAAGAAGGTAGGTTCTTACATACATAAACTAAATCGTGAATTAAATTCATCATTACCAAATAAAGATTACAGTGCATCAATTGGTTACTCAATGATAACTAATGAACAAACAACAATAGATGATGCAATTAATGATTCACTTGCAATGATTAAAAAATCAAAAGGAAAAATGTAATGAAAGAAAAGATAAAAGAAATATATAATTTAGTATTTGGAAAAGAATTGGGAGTTTTACCAGGTAATCTGGCATTCTCATTCTTTTTAGCATTAATTCCATTACTAACATTAATATTCTTTTTTCTTACTCAATTTAATTTACCGATAGATATTATTCAAAATTTCTTAGTAGAAACATTTCCACCAGGAGTAGTTGAATTAGTTCAACCAATATTTACTGATCAAATAACACTAAGTTCAGTAATAACACTGGCATTTGGACTTATTATTTCTGCTAATGGTTGTCATGCAATAATACTAGCAAGTAATACAATATTTGAAGTAGAAAATGCACCATATCTAAAAAGAATGATTAAAGCAATAATACTAACATTTTGTATAATATTACTATTTGCGTTCATAGTAATAGTTCCACTATTTGGTAAATCAATACTAGCACTTATTGGTACATTCACGGATTTCTTAACAAAACATGAAAGATTAGTAAATGCAGTATATGTAATATTACAAGTACCAGTATCACTAATCTTTGTATATTTCTTTATAAAACTAGTTTATACTATCGCACCAGATGAGAATATACCAAGTAAATATATGACTAAAGGAGCATTATTTACTACAATCACTTGGTTATTACTTACAAATGTATTCTCATATTACATTAATAATATAGCTAAATATGATATGATATATGGAAACTTAACAAATATAGTTATATTACTATTATGGTTCTATGGACTTGCTTATGTATTTGTTTTAGGACTTTATTTAAATAAATATAATACTGACTCTAACATAGAAAAAACAAATACAATAAAACTAGAAGAAATAAGAAAGAAAGTTAAAGATACTAAAAATACAAAAGAAAAAAATAATAAGAAATAATGCCAAATTCGACATTATTTTTATTTTAGTTATGATAAATTATACTCGGTGAATAAAAATATGAAAGTTAAAATAATAGATGAAAATCATGAAAAAGACTTAGAAAGGAGTATAAATACATTTTTAATATCAGGAACTTATGATATAATAGATATACAGTTTAGAACTGCTGTTTCAATATTTGGTGATGAACAAATATATTGTTTTTCAGCAATGATACTGTATAAGGAGAAGTCATGAAAAAAAATTCATTTATAGAGGGAACTATTTTTGCATCACTTTCATTTTTAATAATAAAGTTTCTTGGTGCTATATATGTAATTCCTTTTTATGCAATAGTAGGGGAACTTGGTGGTGCTTTATATAGTTATGCATATACTGTATATAGTTTAATAATTAATATATGTACAATTGGTATTCCTCATGCTATAAGTAAAATTATAAGTGAATATAATACACTTGAAATGTATGAAGCTAAAGAGCAAACATATAAAATAGGCAATAAGATAATGATAGTATTGTCAACAGTCTTATTCCTACTTATGTTTATATTTGCAAAACAAGCTGCATACATTTTTATAGGAGATATAGATTCAACGGGTAACTCTATAGAAGATGTAGTACTTGTTATTAGAAGTATTTCTTTTTGTTTGCTAATAGTACCATATTTAGCAGTTAAACGTGGATACTTACAAGGACAAAAATTTATAACAGTAAGTACAACAGGAGAAGTAATCGAGCAAGTAGTTAGGGTTGCATTTATATTAGTAGGTTCATATCTAGCAATAAATGTATTCCATGCTAAAACTAGTGTAGGCGTTGCTATTGCAGTATTTGGTGCATTCATCGCAGGACTATCAGCATACATTTATTTAGATGTAAAAATTCGTAAAAATAAAAAAGAATTTAATATGCCATCTAAAAATCAAAAAGATGGTGTTACAGATAAAACAATATTAAAGAAAATAGTTTCATTTAGTATTCCATTAATGATAGTATCAATTACTACAGACCTTTATAATATGACTGATTTATCACTGATTATAAGAGGACTTGGATACTTAGGATATAGTGGAAAAGTAGCTGAAACAATAGGAAGTATAATGGCAACATGGGCCTCTAAAATATGTTTAATAGTAAATGCCATAACATTTGGTTTAACTATAAATATAATACCTCATATGTCAGCAAACTATGTTAAAAAAGACTATAAAGCAATAAATAATCAATTTATAAAATCAATAGCAATGGTAATAGTAATAGGACTTCCAATGAGTATAGGAATTTCAATCTTAGCAAAAGAAGTATATTATATATTTTATGGTTATAGTGAATATGGAGCAATTATATTAAGATTCTTACCATTCTCAGTAATGCTTGGTAATATTAATATGGTAGTAAATACTTCACTTCAAAGTTTAGATAAATTTAAAACTATATATATAACAACATTCGCAGGACTATTAACTAATGCATTACTTGATATACCATTAATGATACTTTGTAATAAAGTAGGTATATATCCATACTATGGAGCAATAATATCAACAATAATAGGAAGTGCACTAGCATTAACTATTTCATTAAAGAGATTAAAGAAAGACATGAATTTTAAATATGGAGATTTATTTACAATTTTAAAGAAATCAATATTACCATTATTAAGCATGTCATTAGTAGTTATAGCGTTAGAATACTTCATTAGTCCATTCTTTACAACAAGAATAACATCCATAATAACTTGTACTATTTGTGCCTTAGTAGGAGCAATAGTTTATGGATTAATTGCTTATAAAAATAATTTACTTTATGATTCTCTTGGTAAAGAATATGTAGATGAAATACTAATAAAATTAAGACTTAAAAAGAAAAATTAGATATAGATTAGTATATCTTTTTGTTTACACTAACTACAAAGTTAATTTGATAACTAATAAACTATTTGTTAAAATAATATTAGGTGATAATAATGAATAACTTAGATAAATACTGGGATAGAATACACTTAAAATATACTTCTTCATATGACAATTGGTTTGACAAATATATACATTTACTTCACAAAAATGACAAAATAATAGAATTAGGTTGTGGAAGAGCATATACAAGTCTTTACTTACTTAATAATGGTTTTAAAAATGTAACAGCCTGTGACTTTTCAACAGAAGTAATCAGCATTCTAAATACAGAACATAAAGAATTAAAGACAAGCATATTTGACATGAGCGAAAAATTACCATTTAAAGATAATGAAATAAATGTTATTATTGCAGACCTATGCCTTCATTACTTTGATTCAAAAACAACAAAATATATAATTAATGAAATACATAGAGTATTAAACAATAATGGATACTTGATAGGTAGAGTAAACTCAGCTAATGATAAATATCATATACCAGTAGATGCTAAAGTATTAGAAAAAAATTTCTATTATGATGGAGAAATATATAAAAGATTCTTTGAAAAAGATGATTTTAAAGAACTATTTAAAGATTTTAAAATATTGTTTTTAGAAGAAAATCATATGGATAGATATGAAAAGCCTAAAACATTATGGGAATTTTGTGTAAAGAAATAAGGATTCTAAAGTTGTTTATACTAAGAGTATACATGAAGTAGAGAAGTACTAAATAATAATTTTATTTTTTAGATCATTGATAGTCTGATTCAAAGTATCAATACTATCATTAGTAATACATTTTTCTTGCCATAAATATTTACCGTCATTAATTTTTTCAGACATCAATTTTCTTAAGAACTGACTTGGTAACTTTTCAACTTTATAAATTTTTTTATTATTTGAGTTTTCAGTGTATATATATGAAAACTCATTTTTAAATGTAGAGTGTGCAAAGATATCACATTCTATAGCTTTACCTAATAGTTTATCTAAATCATTATTTATAGAGTTATTATAAGGTACACAATGTAAATGAGCATGGTCTATACTAGCACCTGCATATCCACTTTTAGCAGAACCATGTTCAAAGAACAAGGTGTCAGAATTATATAGTTCTCTATATAGTTTTATAATAGTATTCATTATTTTCTTAGTATCTTTTTAATTCAATCAGGTGTTTCATAAAAATTTAAATAGTGTTCTTTTGTTATTATAAGTATGTGTCCTCTACATAAAAGGTGATATATCTACTTGAATATAAATATTATTATTCTCAAATAAAATACATTCCTCACTTGGCAAATTTACAAGTTTATTATTCTTAAACCTTGTATTCATACAAAAAGGGCAATCTTTAGAATATTTTATACTTTATCCTCCAATATAAATATAATTATAACAAAAAAATCAGATATATTCATCTGATTTATTTCATTCCAAATGTCTTAAATAATAATGCTCCAACTATAAATCCAATACATATAGTAATTAACACTACATAAATTAATAAATATTTATTGGTAAAAGCAGCATTACTTGATTTATATCCAGGATATTTTAATACAGGACCTTTTTGTTCTTCAATTAATTTTGTTTCTTCTTCTTGAAGTTCTTCCTGAAATTCTTTTGCTTCTTCTGACTCTTTCATTTTTTCAGGAGTACTTCTCTTAAGAGCCCTTAATTCTTCTATAGTTAATTCTTCGTTATTAGCAAACTTCATACATAATTTTTCATATTCTTCAGGAGTTAATATTTTTTCATCATCAATTGTTTCTTCTTGAGGTTTATCTTGTTTTCCATCTTCCTGTATTTGAGCTTCAGGATCATCACTAACAATAGTAGATTCAACACGACCATCTTCATCATTAGTAACAACTATATCATTAGTGCTTTCAATAACATGAATCTTTTGATCACTACTATGAGTTATAACATCATCTTGACTATCTAGTCTAAATTGTTCTTTTCCATGTATGTAGTTTAACATATTAACTTCTTCATTATTTAAACTATTTGTTTTAATGTCTTCTTTAACATTTAAATCAGTTTCAGGAACATAAGAAGTTAATTCTTCAAAGAATGCTTCAGCATCTAACTTATCACCAGGTTTAAGACCTAACATGGTCTTTCTATATGCTTCAGAAACACGCTTAGGATCTCCACTTTCAACTAAATGTGTTTCATCATTCTTATCAACATATTTAACATATTGCACACCATCTAAGTATACTATTTGAACTCTTCCTTCTTCATCAATCTTTCCAACGTTTCCATTTTCAGGAACAGCTTCTTTTGATTCTATAGTATTATTAGCAACTTCTAAATTCTTTAAATATTCTTCTATAGCTTTATTATCACAAGTAGTTACCAATTCTTCTAAACTTTCATCATCAAGTAATTTAATAGCATCTTCAGTAAAGACTCTTTCATCAAGACCATCACCAAGTTTATCATATAAAGCTTTAACTGCTTCAAGATTTTCTTTAAACTCAGGTTTTTCATCTAAATTAACTTTTAACTTTTCAGCTACTTTTTGTGAATAAAATTCAATCAAACCATCATTAAGAAATCCTCCATAAAGTATTTCTTTATAATCATCTTTTGACACATTTAATTCTTTAGTACATGTAACATCTATAATACTACCGGTAATCTTTCTAATAATATTATTTACTACTGTATGTGGATTTCCTTCAATAATTTTCTTATCTATAAATTCAGTACTATTTAATAAAGTTATTTTATCACTTGGAAGCATTTTACCATATAAATTCATAAGTATAAGTTTAATTTGTGATTCTAACTCTTTAGCCATATCTAATGTAACTATCATATGTTTACCTCCATTATTATACTAAAATAAGTATATACTATTTTAAGAGTTTTTACAACTTTTTTTTTACTAGTAGGTATGATATAATATTTATACATTAATTTGTATGGAGGTGACTTATGAAAGTTATATTTATTGAGGATGTTAAAAAACAAGCAAAGAAAGATGAAATCAAAGAAGTTAAAGATGGATATGCTAAATTCTTAATTTCTAAAAAGTTAGCAGTACCATACACAGACAAAAGTATGAATGTTCTTCAAGGTGAAATAGACGAAAGAAATGAAAAAGAACAAGAATTAATCAAAGAATGCAATAATATTAAAAATAAACTTAAAGATAAAAAAATTGAATTCAAGGTTAAAACAGGTGCTAATGATAAAGTATTTGGTACTATAACAGCTAAACAAATTAGTGAAGAATTATCTAAGATGGGATACAATATAGATAAGAAAAAAATAATTATAGATGGAGAAATAAATTCACTAGGAACTCACATAGTAACTATTATCTTACATAAACAAGTAAGTTTTACAGTGAATGTAGTTTTAGTTAAATAGGAGTTTTTATGGCAAGACAAGAACCTCAAAATAAAGATGCAGAGATATCAGTTCTTGGTTGTGGATTCTTAGAAAAATCAGCATTAGATAGAATACTTGATGAAGTAACTGAAGAGATGTTTTATTATGAAGAAAATAGAATAATATTCAAAACAATGAAAAATCTTCATATAAATAATATACCAGTAGATGTTCAAACAGTATGTAATGAATTAGATAAAACAAAATCATTATCTAAAGTTGGTGGAGTAGAGTACATTGCTAAGATTATAGATTCAGTACCATCAACAGCAAATTTAGGATACTATATAAAGATTATATTTGAAAAAAGTGTACTTCGTAATTTAATAGAAAAAAGTACTAAAATACAAGAAGAATGCTACGAAGAAAAAGATTCAGTCGTAGATATAGTAGAAAATGCTGAAAGAAATATTCTTAGTGTTTACAATGATAAACTAGGACGTGATATTCAGAAAATACAAGATGTACTTCCTGAAGTACAAAAGAATTTAGAAGCTCTAGCTGACTCAGGAGAAGAATATACTGGACTTAGAACAGGATATTATGACTTTGATGCGATGACAAGAGGTCTTCAAAAGAAACAAGTTATAATTATAGCTGGTCGTCCAGGTTGCGGTAAAAGTGCATTCTCACTTAATGTTGGACTTAACGCAGCAATACATGATAAAAAAAGTGTAGCATTATTCTCACTAGAAATGGGTGTAGATGAAATAGCAAAAAGAATGTTCGGAGTAGTAGGTAGACTCGATGGAGACGTTCTAAAAACAGGTAAATTAAAAAATACTGACTGGAAAAAATGGAATGAAGCAATGAGCGAACTATCTGATACTAAATTTTATGTAGATGATTCAGGTGGTTTAACAGTAAGTGAAATAAGAAGAAAATGTAGAAAACTTAAAAATTCAGATGATGGTTTAGACTTAATAATAATAGATTACTTACAATTACTATCTTCATCAAGCAAATACGCTGGACAAAGAGTTCAAGAAGTAAGTGAAATAAGTCGTGATATTAAAAAACTAGCAATGGAATTAGATATTCCAGTAATAGCACTAGCCCAACTATCAAGAAGTGTTGAACAAAGAAAAGGCGGTGACAATAAACCTAAATTATCAGATTTAAGAGAGTCTGGTTCTATAGAACAAGATGCCGATATCGTATTATTCTTACATAGTGATGAATACGGAAAATACGATGGCAATGTAAATAGAAAAATAGAATTACTAGTAGCAAAACACAGAGCTGGTTCAACTGGAACAGTAAATCTATTATTTAAAATGAACACAGGTAAATTTGATAATTATTCAAATAAGGAAGATGGAAATGAATAAAAAAGAGTTAACAACTGCGAATATATTATTTGGTATATTCGTAATATCAATAGTTCTTTATATGTGTTTAACATTCAAACCAGTAGAAAGAACAGTTAATAATTATTATCAAATATCATTAGGTGGAGAAAGAATAGGTCTTATTAAATCAAGAGATGAACTTTATAACTTAATAGATCAAGAACAAACTGAATTAAAAGAAAAATATAAGGTTAATAAAGTATATCCACCATCAGGATTAGAAGTACAAAGTATTAAAACATATAAAACTAACTTAATGACAGCAGAAGAAGTATATGAAGAAATAAAAGACTTAGATCCATTTACAATAGAAGGATATGAAGTAACTGTAACTTTAGATGATAATACTAATAAAAAATTCTATTGTTTAAATAAAGAAGATTTAGATAAAGCAGTAGAAAACACAGTAACAGCTTTCTTAGATAAAAATGACTATCAAGATTATTTAGAGGGAAAGGCAAAAGAAGCTGATGAAGAAGGTACTGAAGTAACAGATGTATACTTTGGTGATGATGTAACTATAAAGAAAACACTTATATCAACAGAAAACGAAATAATGACAAATGCTGATGATTTAAGTATGTACTTCTTATTTGGTACAACTAATTTAACACATAAATATACTGTTAAAGCAAGTGATACTATAGAAACAATTGCTGAAAAGAATAGACTTGGAGTACAAGATTTCTTAATAGCAAACCCAAACATAGCAGGAGAAAATGCACTTTTAGCAGTAGGACAAGAAGTAATCGTAGCCACAATTAATCCAGTAGCTAAAATAATGGTTGATTCATTCGAAACAGAAACACAAACTATAAAATATGATACCAAAGTAGTACTTGATAAGTCACTAGATGCATCAACAAAATATGTTAAACAAAAAGGTGTAAATGGTCTTAGTAAAGTTGTATTTGCTACTCGAGAACGTAATGGTATCATCATGAAATCAGAAATGGTTTCAGAAGAAATAATCAATGAAGCAGTAGAAGAAATAGTAGTAATAGGTGCTAAAAATGTATCTTACTATGGAAATACAACATATTGGGCTTGGCCAACAACACAACCATTTAGATTCTCATCTATGTATGGTTATCGAAGAGATCCAGTAACAGGAGCAGCAGGAGCAATGCATAGAGGAGTAGATATAGTAGGTACTAAATCAGATAATATATTTGCAATACAAAGTGGTACAGTAGTAGCAGCAGGATACAGTGGCTCAATGGGTAACCATATAGATATAGATCATGGTAATGGTTATACATCTATATACATGCACTTAAAGTCAAGAATAGTAACTAAAGGAACAAAAGTGGAAAAAGGTCAATTAATAGGTATAATGGGTTCAACTGGTAAATCAACAGGTAAACACCTTCACTTAGCTATTAAGAAAAATGGCCAATATATGAATCCAATGTTAATATATAAATAATGATAAAAATATTATGTGTAGGTAAAATAAAAGAAAACTACCTAAATGATTTAATACAAGACTATAAAACTAGAATAACTAAATATCATAAAATAGAGATTATAGAAATTAAAGATACTAATATTAATAATGAATCAAACAAAATATTAGAGTCAATAAATGATAAAGATTTTAATATATGCATGGATATAAATGGAAAAGAATATACTTCAGTAGAACTATCAAATATAATAGATAATGCCTTCACAAATGGATATGGAACTATAACATTTATAATAGGTGGAAGTGATGGTATAAATGAGTCTGTTAAGAATAAATGTAATCTTAGATTATCTTTTTCAAAACTAACATTTCCTCATGGACTATTTAGAGGTATATTACTAGAACAAATATATAGAAGTTTTAAAATATTAAACAATGAAAGTTATCATAAATAGTGATAACTTTTTAAATACATAAATATAATTAGTATGTGGACTTTACTAATTATATTTTTATTTAGCATTTCTATTTTATTAAGTATAAAACTAAAATTTAAAAATTATAAAATAAATTTAAAAGAACTTATTTTAAAAGATAAAACATCTCTATTTTTAACACTAGGTACTAAAATAGGAGTAGGTTCTTTAATAGGCACAACTTCTTCAATAATAATAGGTGGTTTCTCAACAGTTATATGGATGGTACTTTTTTCATTACTTTCTACTTCTATTATTTATATTGAAAGCTACTTAGGAAACAAATATAAAAAAGAATATAAAAATAATTATGTAGGTGGCCCATACTTTATACTTAAATATGGTCTTAATAAAAAAATACTTTCTATCATTTCTCTTATACTTTTAATAGTTATTTATTCATTTCTATTTCAAATGATACAAATGAATTCTATAGGTTACTTACTAGAACTACTTAATATAAAGAAAATAATAATTATATTAGTATCTATATTTGTCTTAATAGTTACATTTAGTCTATCAATAGATGAAGTATTATCTTCTTTAAACAAAATAGTGCCTTTAATGTGTATACTCTTTTTAGTAGTAAGTATCTACGGAATAATAAAGAATTTTCATTTAATAAACCTTAACTTTTTCTTAAAAGATATTACAAGTATTAAATCAATATTAACAGGTTTAGTTATTGGTATAAAAAGAAGTATATTTATGAATGAACTATTAATAGGTACAACTAGTACAGGAAGTGCTAGTGATAAAAATGACATAAAAACTTCAATAAACTATCAAATACTTAGTGCATACTTTATAGGAATATTTATAACAATCATTATTACACTATTATTACTAATTTATATGAGTACAAACAATATAATAGATAACTATAACTTATTACTTACTGGTGTTTACACACAAATACTAGGTAAATATGGACTTTACTTTTTATTAACACTTTATATACTGTTCGGATTTACAACAATACTTAGTGGTTACTATATAGGAAAAAACAATATAGAGTATTTAACTAATAATAAGAAAATACTAAATATATTTAAATTTGTATTTATATTATTCGCAGTAAGTGGAATAATCTTTAAAAGTAAATTTCTATGGATTTTAGTAGATAATTTAATTTTCATAATGATAATAATCAATAGTTATAGTATAATTAGGTTAATAGAAAAGGAGAATATATGAAAAAAATAATTTTAGCCTCATTAATTAGCTTGACACTACTACTAGGATTAACTGGATGTACAAACAAAATTGATAAAATTATAGGAGCTGAATCATCAGTAACAATTGAAACTGACGAAATAACTTTAAAGGTAAAAGAAGATACTTTAACAAAGAAAGGTGCTACATTTATACTTGAAAACAATAGAAAAGAAGCTATTAATTATAATAGTGCATATACAATTGAAGTTAAAAGAGACAATGTTTGGCATGAATTAAATATTATCAATGAATTTGTAGATGAAACTTATGAAGTAGATCCTAAGTCAACAGATCAAATCACTATAGACTGGGAAAGTAGTTATTTAAAATTACCAAAAGGTGAATATAGAGTTATTAAAGAAATAACTGTTCCATCAACATTAGAGTTATTCTATGTAGCAGGAGAATTTACAATTAAGTAGTATTAACAGGAGAGTAAAAATGAAGAAGTATTGGATATTTTATATAGTTGTAGCAATATTAACAATAACAATGATAGTAACTAAAGGATTTCCATCTAACCTATTAATGTATTCTTATAATGATATAGAGTCCGGTATCGTAGATGGATTTCAAGGAGAAGTTAGTTTATCACAAATAAATATAATATTTGTTTCTTTCTTTACTTTACTAACTATACTTGTGACATTAAGTAAAAAGAACAAATTAAAACTTAAATGGTTATTTATGTGTATAATCATTGCTCTTATGTTTTTAGTACGTTTAGGAATAGATTCATATTCTGGAGGTATAGCTGGTATTTTAGGTGATCAAGGAATATATTTATGGAATATATGGAATTACATAAGTAATTTTTAGGAGTAGTTATGATAGGCAACGATTGGGATATAGTATTAAAAAGTGTATGGGAAAGCGAAGGCTTTCATAAATTTATGAATAAAGTAAAAGAAGAATATAAGAATTATACTTGCTATCCAGCATATGAAAATATATTTAATGCATTAAAAAGTACACCTTATAGTAAAGTTAAAATAGTTATTTTAGGACAAGATCCATACCATGGAGAAGGGGAAGCACATGGACTTTCATTTAGTGTACAAGAGGGTGTAAAACTACCACCAAGTCTTCAAAACATATATAAAGAATTATATGATGACTTAGGAATTAAAAATGGACCAAGTGGGGACCTAACACCATGGACAAAAGAAGGAGTGCTTTTACTAAATAGTGTTTTAACTGTTAGAAAAGATATGCCAGCCTCACATAAAGATCTAGGTTGGCAACTTTTAACAGATCATATAATAAAACTAATAAATCTTAAAAAAGAACCAGTAGTATTCATACTATGGGGAAACTTCGCAAGAAGTAAAAAAGTGTTTATAACAAATCCAAAACACTTAGTAATAGAAAGCACACATCCAAGTCCATTCTCCGCAAGAAATGGATTCTTCGGAAGTAAACCATTCTCAAAAGCAAATAACTTCTTAAAAAAGAACAATATAAAAGAAGTGAATTTTACACTTCCAAATCATTATTAAAACTATCGTCTATTTCTCTTCCTTCAAGTAAAGCTTTAATCTTATAACCTTTTAATTTAGCTACTAGATTAAAAGGTATTTTTTTAATTAAATTATTATATTCTAAAGTATATTTATTATAAAAAGTTCTAAGAGATATTATATGTAATTCATTATCTTCATATTCATCAATATTTTGATTAAACTCTTTAATATCTTTAGTTTCACGTGCTTTCTTATTATCTTCACGAATCTCTAATATTTCACTATAACATTTATCAAAAACACTTTCATCCTTAAAATTAACTAAATCATTAACTTCTATATTCTTTACTTCATCAAAAGTGTTACTTTCAATCTTTAACTTCTTAGTGACATAATTAATCATCTTAATTAATAATTCTTTTTTATTCTTCATCTTTTCTAATAAATCATTTTCAGCATTATTAAGCATCTTATATAAATTATCTATTCTTTCTTTAAAGAATTTTAAAAGAATATTAATAAGTAAAAATAATACTATTAAAATTACTAATACTAAAGCTATTATATTTAGAGTTTTCATGTAATCACATCCTACAAAATATTATATCAAATATTGAATATTTTTTAAAGTTATTTAGCGTAAGTTATTTCTTCATCAAATTCAACAAAATCTAAATAAATCATAAGTATTAAATAATTTTTACCATTATCTTTATCATTAATAACTAAGTTATCACGACCAGCATGTTCTATATAACCAGTAAAAACTCTATCTCTCCATTCAACTGAGTCTGAAAAAGATGCATGAACTCTTACTTTTTTACCAATATTATTTCTAAGAATATTTTCTATATAACTTTGTTCACTTGTAAGAGCGTAATCATCACTAGGCTTCTTTTCATAATATTCATTATTCTCACGTTCTATATCATTTATAAATACTGGGCTTTGATAATAACTACCATTCACTTGAATCACTCCCTTTATAAGTATTAAATGACAAAAATAGTAAGTTTGTGATAAATAATTATATAAATTATAGTATAATTAACTTGGAGGTAGACATGAACATAAAAATAGGTGTATCAAACCATCACATACACTTGACTAAAGAAGTATTAGAAATATTATTTGGTAAAGGATATAAGTTAACTCCTAAAAGATATTTAACTCAAAAAGGTCAATATGCGTGCGTTGAAACAGTAACTCTTAAAAAAGATAAAAAAGTATTAGAAAATGTAAGAATTATAGGTCCATGTAGAAAGTATACTCAAGTAGAATTATTAGAAACTGATAATGATTTTTTTGAATTAGACTGCCCAGTTAGAAAAAGTGGAGACTTAATAGGTAGTGAAACTATAACTATAGTGGGTCCTAAAGGTGAATATGAAGCAGTAGAATCAACTGTTGTTGCTGATAGACACATTCATATGAGTAAGGAAGACCTTGAAACATTTAAAAGACATAATGACGAAGTAGTAAAAGTAAATGTAGAAAATGGTGTTACTTTAGATGATGTACATATCAAATCAGATGAAACTTGTGTACTTGAGATGCATATAAATAAAGATGAAGCTACAACACTTGGTATTGAAACTGGAATGGATGTGAAGATATGTTAAAAGTAGAACATGTAACTAAATATTACGATAACTTTAGAGCAGTAAACGACCTTTCATTTGAAGTAAAAGAAGGAGAAATATTTGGTCTATTAGGTGTTAATGGTGCTGGTAAAACAACAACATTTAGAATGATTATGGGACTTCTTGATAAAACAGAAGGAAACATAACACTTAATGGTAAAAAGATAGATTATAGTATATCAGATGAAATAGGTTTCTTAACAGAAGAAAGAAGTTTATTGCCGTCAAAAACAGTACTAGATCAAGCTATATTCTATGGAGTATTAAAGGGATTAACTGAAAAAGAAATAGAAGAAAGACTAGATAAATACTTAGAAGAATTTGGTATAACAGACTACAAAAATAAAAAGATAAAAGAACTATCAAAAGGAAATCAACAAAAAATACAATTCATAATAAGTATAATTCATGAACCAAAACTACTTATATTAGATGAACCATTTAGTGGACTAGATCCAATAAATGTAGAAATGTTTAAAAAAGAAATATTAAGACTTAAAAAGAAAGGTACTATGATTATATTCTCATCACATATGATGGAACACATAGAATACTTCTGCGATTCATTAATAATTCTTGTAAAAGGAAATACTGTTCTAGAAGGAAAACTAACTAAAATAAAGAAAGACTTCAGAAAGAAAAATGTAAAAGTACAAGCATCTTTAGATGAAAAAGAAATTCTTAAAGTAAAAGGTGTCGAAGGAATAGAAAAGAATAAAGATGAGTATACTATTAGATTAGAAGATGAATCTTATGTTAATGATTTATTTAAAGCAATATCTAAGTATGATAATGTAACTAAATTCGTTGTTGAAGAACCAACTTTAAATGAAATATTTGTTAGTAAAGTAGGTGAAGTATATGAAAAATAAATTTAAGTTTTTAACAAAAGATAGTCTTAAGAAAAAAATATGTACTAAATCTTTCTTGATAGTAAACATTGTTATATTCTTAATAACAGTTTGTTTGATAAATCTAGATAGTGTCGTTAAACTATTTGGTGGAGACTTTGATAAAGAGATAAATGTGTATGTTATTGATGAAGTAGGTATTTATGATGACTTAGAAGAAACTATGAAAACTGGATACAAAGACATACTTAATAACTATAATGCAAGTCTTACTAAGACAGATAAATCTATAGATGAGTTAAAAGAAGAAATTATTAAAGATGAAAAGAAAGACATAATAATAAATATTAAAAAGATAGATACTACATCTCTTGATAAAATGTTTGATATAGATATGATATCTTATGATTATATTGATAATATCTTATACCAAGACTTACTTAATGCTCTTAATACTACTAAAGTAAATATGGCTATGAAGAGTGCTAATATTAGTAAAGAAGTATTAAGTAGTATATATAAAAGTGTAGATATAAATAGAATATATTTAGATGAAAATTTAAATGAAAACGAAGAACTTATTAAATTAATAGGTAGTGTAATTATAATAGTATTCATAGTTCCATTCTTTATATTAATAGTACTTATGGTTCAAATGATTGGTGCTGAAATTAATGAAGAGAAGAGTACTAAGAGTATGGAAATAATTATATCAAGTGTAACACCTGAAGTACATTTTATGTCAAAACTAGTCGCATCAAATATATTTGCTTTATTCCAAGGATTCTTACTTTTACTTTATGCATTCATTGGTAGCGGTATTAGATTCTTTACAACTTCAGGAAGCATTGGTACAGGAGTAGTAGGGTCAGAAGCAACTGGTAAAATAAGTACATATATAACAATGTTCTTACAAAGCGATATGGCATCTAAACTACTTGCTGGTATACCATTCTTCTTAATATTAATAATACTTAGTTTCTTAGCATACTCATTATTTATAGGAGTACTTGCTAGTATGACAACAAGTATGGAAGACTATAACCAAATACAAACACCAGTAATGATATTCTTAATGCTAGGTTATTATCTTGCACTTTATGCATCAGTTTATCAAGGAGCAATATTTATAAAAGTAGCAGCATTCATACCATTCATATCGGGAATACTAGCACCAGTAATGTATACGCTTGGTGAAATGACAATAATAGACTTAGTAATATCCATAGTACTTATGATAATAACTTGCTTCTTACTATATAAATATGGACTTAGAATATATAAAGAAGGAATACTTAATTATTCATCAAGCAAACTATGGAAAAAGATGTTTAAATCTTTAAAAAATAAAAATTAATGTTAACAACTTGTTAACATTTTTCTTTACACTTAAAAACTACTTTAATTTTACATATAGAATGTTTTATGTTAAAATATATGTCCAAGGAGAACATATATGAGAAAAGATAGAATACATAGTGAAATCCCTAAAGGTTATTATGCTAGAAGATTAAGTAATGGGCATAATGGAACTTGTTACTTAACAGATTTTGGTATGGTATATAAAGAATATCCATGTGAATACATTTATTTAAAAGAATTAGAATATCTTTCTCAACATAAGAGTGACTTCGTAGCATTCCCAGAAGAGTTTGTATTTCAAAATATAGAAGGTAAAAACTCTTTAAGAGGATATCTAATGAAATATATAGATGGTATAACACTAGAAGATTTATCTGAAGCAACTAAAATAAGAGAATTTATAAATGCCTTAAATATATTTGAAAAAGAAATGTTAAGATTAACTACAGAAGGTATTATATTTACAGACTTAAATCAAAGAAATTTACTTTATACAAAAGATGGACTTATTAAAGCAGTAGATACTGATCTTTATGACATAACATATGATGATGACTTTAGAAGGTTATATAGTGAGAATTTAAAAGAATTAGCTGCCACTATAATATCACAATTTATAGGTGTAAGAAGCTTTCAAAATAGTCGTATGAATGATTTAGTTAGAAACTGTGGTGCTTATGGAAAAATAAGAAGTAGTAATCTTCTAGAAGGATTAACAGACGAAGCACAAAAGGAAACTAAAGAAGAAATTGAAACAATCGGAGAATTTAAGAAAACACTACATATGTTAAAAAATAATTAATAGGAAAAAGAATATAATTATATATGAAGAATAAGAAGGAGTGATAAGTGTGAATATAGGTATAGATATAGATGATACTCTTACTAATACAAATGAAGCTAGTGAAGCATACGTATCTGAGTATGAAAACAAACATCCAAATGTTAAAATAGATCGTTATAAATTAATAAGAGGTACACTAGACACTGATGAATTAAAAGAATTCTTTAGTGAAAATGCAAGAAACATATGTGATAAAGCAACTATTAAAGAAGATGCTAAAGAAATAATAGATAAACTAAGAAGTGAAGGTAATAAAATATATTTTATTACTGCTAGAAGTAATACATACTTCAAAGATGCATATAAATACGTAGAAGATTATTTAAAAAAGAATGATATAAACTATGATAAAATTATTACATCACACACATATAAGTTACAGATATGTAAAGATGAAGGAATAGATTTTATGTTTGATGATGGAGTAGACACAATAGAATCTTTAAATAAAAACAACATCAAAGGAGCAGTCTTTACGTCAAGATTAAATAAAGAAAGAGAAACTACTTCAGATAGAGTAAACTCTTGGAATGAACTTTATAATTACATTCAAAATAACAGCAAAAATTAAAAAATTAAAATATTCAATTGACAAAAAAGTCTAAAACATTATATAATGATATTGACATAGAAATATGTCAAGAATATCCATACGATTCAAAATATGGGTATTCAACCAAAACCCCCTGAAGAGGCCGAAAGGCCTCATTTTTGTTTATTTTAAAGGATTTGAGGCCTATTAAATTATTTTAGGTACTAAGCTAGGTACGTAAATTTAAAAAAATACATAAAAATTGATTATTTTAGAGTATTGGAAATAAATTTCCAAAAGTAGGTAAAAATATTAAGTTCTGGAAAAATATTTCCAAAACTTTTTTATTATATTTGACAAAACTAATGATAAGTGATATAATTTCATTAGATTTGTCAAGGAGGAAGATATATATGGATAAAATGACAATCAAAGATTTTAAAGATGAAAGTAATATAGAAATTATAGAATCTATTATGAAAATGAATAATGGATATGTTACTTCAAAAGAACTATCTAATCTTGGAATTCATAGAATGTATCTTAATATTATGAAAGAAAAAGGCATGATAGAAAAAGTTGGTAATGGTATTTATATCGATTCAAGTAAGATAGAAGATAGTTATTTTGTTTTTGGACTTGAACTTCCTAATATTATATATTCACATATGACTGCTCTTTATTTTCATGGACTATCTATTAAAGCTCCAAATGATAAATACGATATAACGGTACCAAATAATTATTTTAATTATAAAATAAAAAATCATAATGTCTTTTATGTTGATAAAGATATTTATGAACTAGGATTAATTCAAATTGATACTCCAATGGGAAATAAGGTAAAAGCATATGATATAGAAAGATGTATATGTGATATTATTAGATCAAAAAATAGAATGGACTCAGAACATATTAAACATAGTATTAGAGAATATGTTAAAAGAAAAGATAAAGATCTAGTTAAACTATCAAAATATGCTGAAAAACTTGGTATTAAAAAAGAAGTAATGGATTATGTGGAGGTATTTTATGAATAGCATGCAGTTAAAAGATAAACTAAGAAATATTTCTAAAGAAAAGAATGTTGATTTTAATACATTACTTAGATTATATATGTATGATAGATTTATTGAAAGATTATCAAAAAGTAAGTATAGAAAAAATTTTATAATAAAGGGTGGATTTTATTTAAGTACATTATTCGGAGTAGAAAATAGAACCACTATGGATATAGATACTGCTTTTAGAAATGCAAATTTTAATGAAGAAACAATAGTTAAAATGATAAAGGAAATAATTTCAATTAAAATAGATGATAATACTAAACTATCATATTTAGGAATAGCACCAATAAGAGATGAAGATGAATATGGTGGATTTAGAGTAGATATACAAGTTGAACTTGAAAATGTTAAAGAAAAATTTCATATCGATATAGCTACAGGAGATCCAATTACTCCAAAAGAAATAAGATATAAGTATATTCCATTATTAGGAGATAGTTATATCGATCTGTATGCTTATAATATTGAAACAGTGTTAGCTGAAAAGATAGAAACAATTTTAAGTAGAGTAGAATTAAATGGTAGAATGAGAGATTTTTATGATGTTTATTTAATATATACAAAAGATTGGGAAAATGTTAATAAGAAACATTTCAACGAAGCTTTATTAAAGACATTCGGTAAAAGAGATTATTATGGTAATCCATTTGTCGCTATAGATTTGTTACGTGATAGTGAACTGATAAGAGTAAGATGGAAAAATTATCAAAGAAAATATGAATATGCAAAAGATATAGATTTTGATGATATATTAGATTGTATAGTAAAAATGATGGAGCAAAGAGATCCTGTAGTGGCTTAGGGGGTGAATAAATTGAAAATTGAGCTATATGAATATTTTTTAAGTGGATATAAATATGATAAAAAAGATAGAAAAGATTTTAATTTTAGATTTAATCAGAAATACTCAATTGAGAAATATAATATTGAATTTAATAAATTTACATCATTATTAGATAGTTTGTATTATGATAATAAAAAAATAGTGACAGCTTTTAATAGTTATGATGTTATTATTCCTAAAAAAATAATAAGACATGTAATTAAACTATATAAATATGCAATTACTAATAATTGCGAAATACAAAAGAATATAATTGGTGATTTTTTACTAACTTACTACAACACCATAGCAATTAATAAAAAAAGTAACAAAAAATACAAAAAAGTCGAAGAACAATTTAAGAAAATAATGATTGAATTTAAAATGAAAACTTTTTTTAAACAATTATTATCAGACACCTCATCATTTTATTTAACAGTAACTAAATATGGAATAGCGAAAGATATGTATATTTCACCGGAAGTTGTTCACAAGATGATGAATAACATTAAGAATGATACAGAAAAAACTCTTGTTATAGAAGAATTACTTAAAAGTAATAAATATCTTTTTATTATAGTTGATTTTGATAATGAATTATTAAAGCATAAGAGTTATTACATAAATTTTATTAATAATATTTTAAAACAAGAGCATGGATATAATGATATTAATGATATTTTTAATAAGTTAGTTTGTAATAAATGTCTAAGTGATGAAGATATTAAAAAGATAATTAATCTTTATATTTTAAAAACTAATAAATTGTGTATGAAATATAAAGATAAAACAGAAAATTTTATTGGATCATTATCAGAAATTGAATCTTTAAAAAACCACCTAGTGGAAGTTTTAGAAATAAATGCTCTTGATAATAATTATAAAGAAAAAGTCCATGAGTGTATTATAAATATTCTTTCCTTAAAAAGATATCTACTATCAGATGAAAAATATATAAATTCAGGAATGCAGGAGTTTTCAACTACTACAACAATTAGTAATGAACAAATTGAACAATTTATAAACGAAATTACAAATAATAAATTTAGAATTTATAACACATCATCTATTGATTTTGATAAATGCGTGGAAGATGCGATAGAGTATTATTCAAAGTTTGCATTGCAAAGTATTATTTCACATTTTTCTATTAATAGTGAGACTCAAACTTATTCAACTAACGATGTTTATTCTACAGCTTATAAATATAGTTTTGAAAAATATTATGAGCATTTAGGTGAAAAATATACAAAGGATAATAACGATAAACTATTAAATAAAATGTCTAAAGGTTATTATATTGAGATGCTAAGATATTTATTTAGAACATTTAATATGCATCAAAATATAACAATAAGCGTATTGGGTGAAAAAAGATTTGCGGAATTAATTGAAGATTTAAAAAAGGATCTTAATTATAATTCTGACAATAATTATGAAGTAATTGTGGGTAATATTTTAGCAATAGAAGTAAATATTAATAAAATATTAACAAAAAATTCAATAAAGTATTCTGATAATATGATTTTAAATTTAGATCTACTATTTAATAAGTATATTGATAATAAGATGGCTAGAAATGGTATTATGTATTTATATTATTGTTTATATGAACATTCTGGACCAAATTTAAGAAATAAAGCAATGCACGGAACTTTAATTAATGAAAATTTAAATGTTCCATTATTAATTACTTTCTCTGGTTTGGTATTCGCTAGTTGGTTGTTAAATGCAAAATAATATTGATACCAATATAAATTTATCATCTACTAACATTGAAAAAATAATAAATAAAATCGAAGAAGATGAAAAAACAAAGTTTTACAAATTAATAGAGAACTATGAAAATATAGTTAAAGCAAATATAAGCAATTTAAAGAGAATGTTAGATAGCGAAAAAAATAAATCAATAATAATTTATAATTTTGGACTATTAATAGAATTATTTCTTAAAATGATACTATTAAAGTTAGGCCTTGCAGATATGAGTGAAATAGTGAAATATAATCATCGAATTTCAGATATGTATAAAACTATTTTTAACATTGCAGAAGAATCGGAATTAAAAAAAGTATGCAAAAACATTAAAGATAGGTCATCTCTTATTAGAAATTCAAATGGTGATAGAGTAAATTATAATGAATATACGGATTTTAGATATAATCATAAGAAAGAAGATATTACTTTAATTTTTGAAGAGAAAATAAGTAAAAACGACATAAAGTATATAAAGGAGGTAATAGAATGCATAGAATCACTTATGAAATGATAATAAAAGCAGTTGAAAATGATGAAACAATAAATTTAGTAGGTAAAATTGATATCGAAGCAATCAAGAAAAATAGTATAGAATCATTGTATTATTTGTTCCCTTTAATTGAAAGGGTGGTTTTAGAAATATATAAATTGCTTCCTTTAAGTGATGTTGAGTTTTATCAGCAAGGAACTATGAGAACTATTATGGAAATGATTAATAAGGATTCAAATAATTATTTCCCGGATAATTTAATCAGTATTCTACAAAAATACTTTGCTGATGATGGGTTAAGAAACAAACTTTTTCATGTCAAAGATGATATTGGCACAATTTCTATTGATCAAAAAGAATTGGATTTTGAAGAAATAAAGTTTGCCCTTATGCAACTAATATCAATTTTAAGAGATACTTGTAGCCATTACACAATCGAAAAGATAGGAACAATAGAAACATTTAAATAAAAATGACCTAGCCATCAAAGGACTAGGTCATCTTCTTTTTTATTATCTAAATCTTCATTATAATCATAATATTCAGCATCTTCATAATCAATAACTGTTTCTTTTGATTCAGGTAATTCTTTTTGCTTATTTTCTAACAATTTGGTATTTTGAACCTCAATTATTTGAACTATATTCTCAAGTCTATTCTGATACATATGAGAGTAGGTATTAAGTGTTTCATCTATTTTAGAGTGCCCTAAATATTTAGCAACTAATGTTATATTAGCGCCACTATCAATTAATAGTGATGCACAACTATGTCTAAAATCATGTACTCTTATATCTTTAACACCAGCTTTAAAAGCATTTTTAGTTTTTCTATCTCTTAATGTAGTTTCTGGTAATGGATCAATATCTCCAAAAACATACCAGTTATCATTGAAATTATAAAATCTACTACTATCATCGTATAAATCTTTTAAGTAATTTAATAAGAAATTTGGAATAGGTATTGTTCTGTAAATAGACATTGTCTTGGGAATGAATACAGAGTAGGGTTTACCAGTATTTGGATCAGGTGTTTTAGTAATATTTTTATTTACAGATAAACAACCTTTTCTAAAGTTAATATCATTCCATGTTAATCCTCTAAGCTCACCATTTCTTAATCCACAATAGAATAATACTTGAAATGCACATACAAATTTAGGATCATCTTCAACAGATAAGAATTTTTGAAATTCTTCTGGTGTATAGAATAACATTTCTCTTTTTCTTTCATTAGGATTAGTGAAATTAGTCATTTTATTATAAACTTTAATAAAATTAATATCATACCATTTAGTTCCAAAATTCATTATTGCTTTTAAATATTTATAAATACCATTTTTATATCTAGTAGATATCTTTTGCTTATTTATATATTGTCTCCACATTTCATAATGTCTAATATTAAATGATTCAAGTTTTATATTTAATAAAGGTTCTAAATAAACCATCATATTTTTATAATTATAAAGAGTAGTAGGTTTAACTTTATCTTCTTGATATTTATAATGCTCTTCAATTAATTCTTTAAAGGTTAAATCACTAAATTCAGTAATATTTTTAATATTAATTTTAAATTCTGCTTCATGATCTTTAGCTTCACGTCTAGTAGCAAACTTTTTAGAGTGATATCTTCTGGGTCTTCCTAAGTAATCTCTATAAGTTAAATCTACCATCCATGTACGACCATCTTTTGTAGCTTCTTTAGTTTTAACTTGTCTTATAGACATAAATCTCCTCCTTTATTATTTGCTTCATCGAATTCTCTTTGTGCTTCTTCATCTATTTGTTTTAGTTTTACACCAGCCATAACAGATTCTGCAAATGATACATAATTATGTACATATGGCATGGGTCTTCTTTTTGTAATAATATCTAAAGCACGAGTAACTTTTCTAAAAGCATCTTTATAGTATTTAATCTCTTCATCTTTTTGAGACATTTCGTTATAATGTTCATGTCTTTCTCTTTCTAATTCATTAAGTCTCTTGTTGTTTTTATAAAAGCTATTTTCTATAAATAAAGAAGTTATTTTTCTATCTTTGTCTTCAGATTGATATTCATTTATATTATTAAGTCTATCTAGTTTATTGAAATCATTCATAAGCTTTTCAACTTCTTTTTTACTATAGCCAATAATATTCTTTTTCAAATCTGAATTAGTATCCTTTAAAGACTTTTCTAGCACATTTTTAGCCTCTTTAATTTTATCTTTATAATCTTTCAAGTTTTTAGATAATTCTTTTTCTTCAACTTTTAATTCACTTATATGATACTCTAATTTGGTTTGATGCTTTTTGTTAGCGCCAATTTCACCTCTATCAAGATTAAAACTTTTTTCTTTCATATATTCATTAAACTTATATTGCATATTTGAAAAAGAATTTCTACCACCTAAATCTTTCCAAAATTGATCATTATTTAAAAAATTACTTTTGACTGTTTCATACACCATTTCACCATTTTCATCTCTGAGTAGAATAGGGACTTCTTTATCATTTCCATTTTTATCTTTTCTTATCTCTTTTATAAAATTCCCATCTTTATCTCTTTGATAGCATTTTCTTTTTACTTCATTAACTACTGGTAAAAAGTATGCTTGTAGGTGAGGTGTATCTTCATCAAAATGTATTTGAGCCATAACAATATTTTCTTCACCAACCATATTTTTTAAAAACTCATAACTTTCAACAAAAAAGCTACATACTTCAGCTGGAATATCATTTTCACTTTTTATATCTGGAACTAGAATATTTTGTCCTTCTTTTTTACCAAATTTATATTTCCTATCAGTTTCTTTAAATGGTAAACCCAGAGTCATAAAAATTCTGGGCCACTAGATATTGTTACACCATTTAATATATTTGTTTTAGATTTATGAAGATATTCTATATTTCTACTTTCTAATTTATATTTAACATCTTGATATAAGTTTTCTTTTTCAAGATCTTTAAATGTAATATTGAACTTAGTTCTTTCTGAATCATAATTACCTGTTCCAATTCTATTTTTCATTTCGTTTCCTATAAGATATAAATCTTTGCTTTTGTAATTATTTTCGAATCTTAATACTTGATATCCATCATACATTTAAAACCTCCTTTATAAAAGAAAAACAACCTTTATTGGTTGCTATATTAAAAAATGTTTGTTTTACATATATATTTATACTTTTTTGTATTTTCATTGTCTTCAAAGTAAGCATAAGCTTTTCTACCTTTATTTTTATGCTTTTTAAGATCTATAGAACTTAGGTAAGTTGATATTGATTCTCCCGGGGCTAGTAATTTATCTTTTAGAGAAAAACTATCTTTCGACAGTAATACCATTTTTTTATCAATTATAATTCCTATTTTATTGATATATATATTTCTGTTTCCAATATTTGTAATGGTTACATGTATTCCTTCATCATCATATCCAATTCCTATATAACTTCCACTTGTTAATAATATTTTCTTTTTATATGGCAATCTAGCTGTTATAATTGAGATTATAATAGCAATTATACTTATTAAGATAGTTACTAATGATAAAATTATTTGAGCAAAGCCAGAATTCTCGTTACACCATTTTATTATTTCATTTAAGTTCATTATTATCAACCTCAATTCCATTATACCACGAGAAAAGTCATTTTATGACTTATCTCACTAGGTCATAGCCCAACTGAATTTATTCAGATGAAGGGTAGAGGAACTAGACTACATACATTTAGGCTTGAAACTAATGAATCTAAAAAGCATACATTTAAATTATTCGATTTCTTTGCAAGTTGTGAATATTTTGAAGAAAGATTTAATTATGATGAAAAGCTTAGATTACCAGTTATTCCAACTGCTAATTTAACAATAGAACCATCGTTACCATCAATTATTGATATTGTTAAGAATATGGGTGCTGATGCGCTATTAAATATTGAAGAAGAAAAAGTTCCAGATACAGGAATGAAGATTGACAGAAAATTTTATGAGACATTCACTGAAGAAGTTAGACATATTCCAGAAGCTCAAAAAATTATTGATGAATTAGATGTTGAAAAAATGGAAAGATATCTTCAAGAACAAGTATTTAATAAACCAGAAAAATATTACAATATTCAGAAAATTGAAGAGTCTTTAGGAATTGATAGAAAGATTACAATAAGAGAAGTAGCTCTAAATATCTTAGGATTGTTAACTGGATATAAATCAAGAAAGGAAAAACTGTATGATGAATTTGAAAACTTTAAATTATTAACTAAAGAAGATTTAGAAAAATATTCTGATAGAGATGTTAAAAATATAGAACAAGCATTTTCAGCATATATCACAGATGAAAATGTTAGAAGAATAGTTTATAGCGGTAATTATTCTCCATTATTTAACACAGCAATGAAAAATGTATTACTTGAAATAAGAGATATCAGATTACGTAATAAACCAGTATTAGAGTATATAAAAGATTATGTATCAGAAAATAATATAAATTGTGATAATTTCAGGAGGATATAATATATGGCGAAAGAAAATATACGAAAAGCTATTAATGATTTAAGAGATACTATAGTTGGTAAAATTCCAATGCTTAATACTCAAGTAGAACAAATCACATTAGCATTATTATACAAATTTATGGATGATATGGATTATGCATCTATATCACTAGGAGGAAATGCAACATTCTTCTCTAGCGAATTTGAAAAATATGGTTGGAAGAAAATAATGAGTCAAAGTATTGGTGCTCAAACTAGATATAATTTATATGTTGAAGCATCAGAAAAATTCTATGCACATCCAAATTTACCAGATACGTTTAAATCAATATTTAAAAATGCTACATTTCCATATAGAGATCCAAAAACATTTACAAGTTTCTTAAAAATAATTGATAAAGAATTTGATTATAGTGATTCTGAACAATTGGGAGATGCATATGAATACTTATTAAGCATATTAGGTTCACAAGGAGATTTAGGTCAATTTAGAACACCAAGAAACATTATTGATTTTATTGTTGAAATGGTAGATCCATTAAAAGAAAATACTATTCTTGACCCTGATTGTGGTACAGCTGGATTCCTTATTTCTGCATATAAACATATATTGAGAAATAATATAGAAGAAGTTGAGGGGGATAAGTTAGGATTTGAAGAAAAGAAGGATATTCTAAATAATATTTGTGGATATGATATTGAACCTTCAATGGTTAAAATAGCAGAAATGAACCTATTCCTTCATGGTGCTGCCGAGCCTAAAATTCATGAATATGATACTCTAACAATGGATGATAGATGGAATGATAAATTTGATTGTATATTAGCAAATCCTCCATTTATGACTCCGAAAGGAGGAATTAAACCTCATACTAAATTTGGTGTAAAAGCTAATAGAACAGAGGTACTATATGTTGATTATATTCAAAGTCATTTAAATATTAATGGAAGAGCAGGAATAATTGTTCCTGAGGGAATAGTTTTCCAAACAGCAAATGCATATAAAGATTTAAGAAAGAATTTAATTGAAAACTCATTAATTGGAGTTATTAGTTTACCTAGCGGTATTTTTAATCCATATGCAGGTGTTAAAGCATCGATATTGTTACTTGATAAAAAATTATCAAAAGAAAAGAAAGATGTTTTATTTGTAGAATTAAAAAATGATGTATATTCTTTAGGAACCCAAAGAAAGCCAATAAGTGGAAATGAAATACCAAATATTATAAAAGTAGTAAATAATTTTAAAGAGAATAAAGAATTTGATTATGATAAGGTTTTTGTTGTTTCTAAAGAAGAATTATTAAAAGATGATTGTTCTCTAACTTTAAATAAATACAAAAAAGTTGAAGTAGAAGAAAAAGAATATGAAAAACCAGAAGTAATTCTTGAAGAAATAATGGATATGGAGGAAGAATTTAAAACAAGACTTAAAGAACTTGGAGAGATGATTAAATGAAATATCTAAAAATAAAAGATATTATTGTAAATACTTCTCCAGAAAAAGTCCCAGTTGGAACAACCCCCCTACATTGAAATAGGTGATATTGATATATTTAATAAAACATATCAACATAAAGACAAAAAATCTGTTAGCGGAGCTAAATACGCATTAAAAGACTCAATTATAGTATCAACTGTAAGGCCTACTAGAGGAGCAATTTCTATAATAAAAGAAGAAAAAATAGCTGTATCTAACGCATTTGCTATTATAAATGTAGATAAAGAACAATGTAATTTTAAATATTTATTTTATATGATAAATAGCAATAAATTTTATAAATATTTAGGATCTAATTCAAAGGGAGCAACTTATCCTACTTGTTCGAGAGAAGATGTTTATAATTATGAAATTGTATTACCTTCCTTAGACGAACAAAACAAAATAGTTAAAATATTCGACAACATATCTAATAGTATTATTGTTAAGAAACAACAGGTATTTAAACTAGAACAATTAATTAAATCACAATTTATCAAAATGTTTGAAAAAAATAACGATTATAAAACATTTAAATTAGAAGAGATTGGATATATGCAAACTGGTGGAACTCCATCTAGAAAAAATAATGAATATTTCAAAGGAAATACAAATTGGTTTACTGCTGGAGAATTGAATAGCCTGTTTATTAATGATTCTATTGAAAAAATAACTGTCGATGCATTAGAACATAGTTCTACAAAATTGTTTAAAGAAAACAGCTTATTGATAGGAATGTATGATACGGCGGCTATGAAAATGGGTATTCTAAAACATGAAGCAGCTTCGAATTAAGCATGTACAAATTTTTATCCCAAAGATAATAATGTAAATATAATTTGGTTATATTATTATCTCAACCATCACAAAGAAGATTTGCTAAACGAAAGAAAAGGAATCCGTCAAAAAAATATAAGTCTGGCTATATTAAAGAATTATACAGTTAAGTTATATTCAATTATGATTCAAAATAAGTTTGCTAACATAGTAAAACGAATCGATAAACAGAAATATGAATTTGAAAAACAATTAGAAAAATTAAAAGAATTACAAGAATCATTGATGAAAGAGTATTTCGGATAATGCTTTAAACGATTAAATGAGTCGGTTTTTTATGATATAATAAATGAGTTATGAGTGGTGATGAATTATGGGTAGAATAAAACCAGAAGTTGAAATTAAATATATTTGTAGTGTGATTGATAAAAACATTGTTGCACATTCTAAATTGAAAGATAGGGGATTATTATCAGAAAATATTCTTTCACAATTGAGAAATTTAACAGAAGATGTAGCTATATTGATTAATAATAAAGAAAATTCTTTAAATTTAGACTGTCATTATGATAATGTTAACACGTCAATGGATTTTGTAGCTGGGAAAAATAAGTATAAATATATAAAGAAATTTCATGATTTCCTTCAATCAACTGTTTCTCATTATACTCCTGGAGAAAATGATGCAGAAAGATTAATGTTATATTATTTTAGATATTTGTGCATGTTTAAACAAACTTTATTAGATGAGTGTTCATTAAATATCCTTGATAAATTAGAGGATTTTCCAATATATGAAGATGAATTGACCAAAAATCATTATAAAGAGATATGCAAAAAAATAGAAGATGTAGAAGATTTAACTAACAAAAGTTTAAAAAGAGGTAGGTTTTATGTTAATAAATGCAGACCAATATATGCTTTTGGAAAATTATATTATGAGTTGACTTTAACAAAAGCGACAGATTATGTTAATAAATTCGAACGAATTTTGATGTATTCGAAACACTATATTCCAGATAATTATTCTATAAAATTATCATATATAGAAAAAGAAGTAAAAATTTTTTCATATGATTCTAAGATTAAGGTTATTGATAATTATATTATTTCAATTAGACCGTGCGAAATAAGAAACATAGGAAGATTATTAGGAATTGATAAAAATGTTGATGATAATTATAATGAATATATTAGCTTAATGAAAATACTAAAGGAAGAAGAAATAAATCTACTAGAATTATTAATGTCAGACAATATTAAATACAATAATTATTTAGCAATTATTAAGAAAAAAGCTCAAAACAATAATATATCTGAATTATTAGATAGATTACGTGATAGATTAAGCCAAGAACTACCAGGCAATAATATTTTAAGGTATTGTTTAGTTAAAATGGAAAATTCTGTAATTAAGGATCAATTCCAACGTGTTCAAAATGAACATATTGGCAATCTTTATATTAAAAACCAAAGCATTCCATTTGATTCAATGCCATATGCTATGTCTCCATATAAGCATAATGTAAGTTGGTTTCATTTGGTTAGTGCAATTGATAATGATGGTCGAGAATATGAGCTACTTGGAAAAAGTATAAAATACAATTCAGAAATGAATAATAAATTATATACAGATTTAGATGAAGTAGAAAAGTTTGGTGATGTAGATTCTCTTATAAAAAAATACAACGACGCACTTATATTGTATGGTATTGATTCTTCTGATAAAAGTAAGATAATTAAAGAAAATAATCTTTTGTTCATAAATTCATATGAAAAAAATTCTATTGAAATAATTAAAAAACTAAAAGCTTATATGTATAAACCATCACAAGAAATAATAGATACTTTTTCGAATAATATTTTAAATTATCCATTAGTAGACTTAACAGATGATAAAATAGAAATAACTAAAAAAATGTTTAAAAATAATTCTATTGTATTTATACATGGCCCTGCTGGAACTGGAAAAACTAAGATGTTAGAAGTAGTGGCAACAGCTTTTATAAATTATAAAAAAATATATTTATCTAATACAAATACATCAGTTGAAAATCTTAGAAGAAGAATTCTAAAATATGATGAAGAAAATTCCAATTTTGAAACAACATCACATTACATTAAATATAATAATAATGATTATGATATTTTAATAATTGATGAAGGAAGTACTATTAGTAATGAAGAAATGCTTAAGGTATTAAATAAACAACAATATAAGCTGATAGTATTATCCGGAGATGTCTTTCAAATTGAGTCTATAAAATATGGAAACTGGTTTTCTTTATCATATAATATATTTAAAAATGATTTTGTTTTTGAATTAATTAAAACAAACAGAACGGATGATAAAGAATTATTAGAATTATGGAAACTAATAAGAGATAATAATGATCAGGCATATAATAAAATATGTAATCAGGAATATTCATCTCTGCCAAATGAGAATATTTTTAATAAAATAAGTGATGATGAAATAATATTATGTTTAAACTATGATGGATTATTTGGAATAAACAATATAAATAAACTTTTGCAAGAGAAAAATTCTAATAAAGAATATAATATTGGTATTGACTCATATAAGATTGATGATCCAATTGTATTTAATGATTGTCCTAGATTCAATAATCTATATAATAATTTAAAGGGAAAAATTAAAAATATAGAATTAGATGATGAAAATGATAGAGTATGGTTTACAATTTTAGTAGATGATTTTTTGCTTGATGAACCATTTAAATATGAAGTACTTGATTATGTTGGATATAAGACTTTAATAAAGTTTTATGTTAATAATTTTAAGGATACTAATGATGATGAAAATGGTTATGATCATATTATTCCATTTAATCTTGCATATGCAATTTCCATTCATAAAGCACAAGGTTTAGAATATGATTCTGTTAAAATAATAATCACTTCTAACGTCGAAGATGATATTACAAAGAATATTTTTTATACAGCAATTACTAGAACAAAAAAATATTTAAAAATATTTTGGAGTTCTGAAAGTCAAGTAAAAATATTTGATCAAATGAAAAAGAGAAACAATTCGAGAGACATTTCAATTCTAAAACAAAAAATGAATATTAATTTATAATTTTAGGTACGTAATTAGGTACTAAAAGTACCTAAATGTATGTAAATTTGAGTAAATCAAAATAAACTTATATGTTCTGAAACCACCATAAATAAGGGGGTTTCTTATTTTTTGTAAAAATTGACAATTCGGAACTAAGGTGCCCCCTGAAGAGAGTGAAAGCTCTCGTTTTTAGGCCGTTAAATAAAGAAATTAAAAGAATCTAATAATTTCAAAAAATAGTGCTTGGTACCAATTGGATATCACTTCAGTGAATTATTTCATAAAAAGTGCAAATTATGAAATAAAATGTTACAATTATTTTAGGGTGATTTAATGACAAAAGAAATAGCAAATGCATTATTTGGTTATCTTGAAACTTTATATAATTTAAACCAAAAGTTAGTTAAGTTATGTGGAATAGATGTTATAGATGATTTTGAAAGCGGAGAAAAAGACATATTGGATATGATTCAAGATGTTCCTAGAATTATACCATATTCCTTAAACAGAAAAACGAAGAAATTAGAATTTAAAGAATCGGATGGACTTCTTGAATATCAAGACAGTATTTTATATTTAAAGGATGATTATGAACAAATATTATCAGAAAACTATGATTTTTTAAATAATATAAGAAAAATAAGAAATAAATATGAACATAAAATGCATGGAGTAAAACATAAATCATCAGGAAGCGGGTCGTTGTCTTTGTTCGATTACACTTTCATGGTTGAAAATGAATCAATAGAAATTACAGCAGGTTCATTTATAAAACTTATAAAATCAGTAAACTGTTTATTTTCAAAAATAGTATATGATATTAGTAAATTTGCTTATGAAAATCAAAAGGAAGATTATGCTTATTACAGAAGAATCACACGATTTGATTTTACAGATTTTAATAAAATTTATGACAATGAAGCACTAAGAATAGTAGGAAAAATTATGGAAAAGTTTTGAATTGCACATTGGATAAAAAATAAAACTAAGATATACTTATATTGTGAACGCTGTGGATAATGTTCACAATATGTTCAGTTAGCGAAACACTTATAGTACTTGGTAATATCATAAATTAAAATAATATAGATGTTATCTAGTTTAATAAACAAGGAAATACGAATAATATTATAAGTATAAATAACACTGATAATATGGAATATGTGGTTCAGGGAAAAATATAAACAGCGTTGTGATAAATAACGATTAAAAATAGTGTAAATCCAAGTAAGATAAGTTTTTTGTGCTATTTTATGCCATATCTAAAAATTGTAAAAGTTACAATTTAAAAATTTTAGATAAGTATTTCAAATTGTCGAAAGTGCTTCAACTAGCATACAAAATGAGATTAAAACACTTATAAAATTAAATAAGAGTTTTACCTAATTTTGCCAAAAATAAATTTTTATGTTATACTAATCACAATAGAGATTGAATATAGCTTTTCAATAAAATGGAAAACTATATTCTTTTTATTTTTTTTATTAACAAAGGAGGAATGATGATATATGTTTGATGGTTTGATAAAAGAGTTAAAAAAGTTGGAACATGCAACCACTTACAGTATGAAGATACTAACAGATGAAGAAGGATATGTTGATAAAGATGTCCTGACTCAAAATGCTTAAAGAAATTTAAAGTGTTTGCAGAAGATTGGAATGCGTTTTCTGAAGATTCAACAATGCATTGTCCTTTTTGTGGGTTCGAATCAACTACTAATAATTGGTTTACAACTGAACAAGTTACACAGGCAAGGAAACAGGCAATTCAAAATATGCATTATGATATTGATAATGCATTAAAAAAAAGGGATTGGGGCAGATAATAATCAATTTAACAAAAAATTTAATAGAAATAGCATAATTAAAATGAATATTAGTTATAAAAGTAGAAATACTTATTTTATTGATATGCCTGCACAGGCACTTGACGAAATGCAACAAAAAATTGAATGTCCATTTTGTCATTTTAGATATGAAGTTATAGGTTCAGAATTTTTTTGCCTAAAATGTGGAGAAAACTCTGCAGAACAAACTTTTTGCAATACCATAGAGAAAGTTAAAGGGAATATAAAAAATTTATCAACCATATATAATACTGTTTCAGCAATTAGCAAAGATGAAGCAGACAAAACATGTGAATCACTTAAAATCAACTCATTAAATGATTTAGTAGTTGCATTTCAAAGATTATGTGAATCACTATATATCAAAATAAGACCTACAGATACTATAAAAAAGAATTTGTTTCAAAGATTAGATGATGGAAGTCAAAAGTTTAAAGACGCTATTAATTATGGATATGATGAATTGATTAGTGAAAATGAATTGAATCAAATTAAAATATGCTTTCAAAAAAGGCATTGTTTTGCGCACAATGACGGAATAGTTGATGAAGACTATATAAATAAAAGTAGTGACAATTCATACAAATTAGGACAGCAGTTAAATGTTAATGAGTTGGAAATATTAAAATATCTGGAATTTATAAATAAACTTGGTCAAAAATTGATTGATAAGGTAAAATGACCTTAAATAATAAAAAATGATATAATAAAAATAAGAGTTGATAATATGTCAAAAGAATATGAATTTTATAACTTAGGTATGAGTGGAAGGTCTATCAATTAAAATTGATGGTAATGCATTAACTATTAGTTGCCCTGGGTTAATATCTAAAATGTCATTAGGTTTTACTGGAGATAAAACTATAATGATAAATCAAATTAGTAGTGCGCAGATTAAAAAAAGCAGGATTGGCAAGAAGATATATTCAGTTTATTATAGTTGGAACAAGAGAGGTAAAAAGCAGTATTATCGATGGAAAAATTGATGAAAATTTATTAAATTATTTTAGAAGATTATTAGGTTAATTAGTAAAATTAGCTAAAAAATATTATATTTACAATTACAATCATATATAATATAAAAATCTTAAAAACATTATAATTTTTTCTAATAAAAAGTTTAATATAATAAAAGTCACAAATAAAATTAATTTTTTTAAAAAAAATGCCGGATTTTTGCCGGATGTTATGATATAATATAAAAGGTGAGGAAAATGATAAAATTAGCAACTGTTTTTAGTGGAATTGGTTCAGTAGAACATGCACTAAAACGTATGAATATAGAGCACGAAATAATATTTGCATGTGATAACGGTGAAAGAGAATTGAAGCAAACATCAGAAGAAATTAAAAATGAAATAAAAAATATGAACGATGAAGAAATAAAAAGATATATAGAAAGATTATATAATTTAACAGGTAAAGAAAATTTTGTTGAGCAATCATATATGGCTAATTATAAAATAGATAAAAAGAATTTTTATCAAGATATAAGATTTTTAAATGGAAATAAATTTAAAGGAAAAGTTGACTTATTTGTAGGAGGAAGTCCATGTCAGTCATTCTCAATAAGTGGAAAAAGATTAGGATTTGAAGATACAAGAGGTACTTTATTTTATGAATATGCAAGATTAGTTAAGGAAATACAACCAAAAGTTTTCATATATGAAAATGTTCCTGGAATGTTAAGTCATGATAATGGAAGAACATGGGAAGTAATATCAAATGTTTTTGATGAGCTAGGTTATAAGTGGAAGTTAAATAAGTTATGTGCAAGAGATTATGGAATACCACAAAATCGAACTAGAATATATATAGTAGCTATTAGAAAAGATCTAGGAATTGAACCGCCACAGTTAATTCCAAAAAAAGAATTAACTGTAACTATGAAAGATTTTTTGGATAAAAAAGTAGATTATAAATATTACCATAGCGAAAAAGGATTTAAATGGATTACTAAACCACTAAGCTTAAAAAAAAGAGTTAGTATAAATTCTAATATTTCAAGAACGCAAGCTGCTAACCAACAATTTAATTGGTGTGGTGATATGATATTTTATAAATATAATCCAAAAGAAAAATATGCAGATAATGTATATATTGGAGAATTTAAAGGAGAAAAAGGTGTTGCAAGAAAACTCACTCCAAGAGAATGTCTAAGACTGATGGGATATGATGATAGTTTTAAAATTGTTGTTCCGAATCAACAAATGTATAGACAAAGTGGAAATTCAATTGTTGTTAATGTGTTAGAAGCTATTCTTAAAGAAATTATTGATACAAAAGTATTCGATGAGGTGAAAAATAATGATTAGATTGGCAACAGTATTTAGTGGAATTGGTTCTATTGAATGGGCTTTAAAAAGAATGAATATAGAACATGAAATAGTATTTGCATGTGATAATGGTGATATAGAAATAAAAGATATTAATGAAGATGAGGAAGCAAATAAAATTAGAAATTTAAGAACACTGGAAGAGCAAGTTGATTATGAAAGAAAAATATATTCTAAATCAAAAAAAACAAATTTTGTAAAACAATCATATATTGCAAACTATGGAATTTCTGAAACAAACTACCACTATAATGTAAGATTTTTAGATGGAAGAAAATATAAAGGAAAAGTTGATTTATTTGTAGGTGGAAGTCCATGCCAATCATTTTCAATAATGGGCTATAAAAAAGGGTTTGAAGATACAAGAGGAACCTTATTTTATGAATATGCAAGATTAGTTAAAGAAATTCAACCAAAAGTATTTATATATGAAAATGTACAAGGATTATTAAAACATGATGGTGGTAAAACCTGGAAAAGAATTCAAGAAGTTTTTAATGATTTGGGATATAGATTTACTTACCGAGTAATGGATTCAAAAGATTGTGGGATTCCACAAACAAGAAGAAGATTAATTGTTGTTGGATTTAAGGATAAAAGTAAAAATATTGAAGAACCAAAAGCAGTAAAACTAAATTTTACACTTCAAGATTTTCTTGAAACGACAACAAAAACAGGAAATTTTATATGTGAAAATGGTATAATAAAATTAAAAAAAGAACCTGGAGAAATAGATAATAAATATTTTCTCAGCGAAGCAGTTTATAAGCATGTTATGTCTCCAGGAAGTGGAAATTATTATACGAAACCAGAAATAGATTTAAAAATAGCTCGACCTCTTTTAGCAACGATGCACAAAATGCACAGAGCAGGAGTTGATAATTATGTAACATATAAAGAAAAAGTAAGAAGACTAACACCTAGAGAATGCCTTAGACTTATGGGATATGATGATAGCTTTAAAATTGTTGTATCCGATACACAGGCTTATAAGCAAGCTGGAAATTCTATAGTAGTTGATATGATGATATGCATCATGTCAGAGATATTGAAAGTTGAAAATTTTAAATAAAAAAGGAAGTGAAAAGGAATGGCATTATTTACAATTGATAGAACAATAAATTTCGAAGAAGAAAAAGTGAAAAAAGAATTAAAAATAATTAATTCATCATTTAGTGACGATGAAATTGAAGATAAAATGCTAGAACAGCAAATAGTTAAATTGCAAGAAGGCACAGCACCTCATGGATTTTTTAGAAGAAGATGGGTAACATTTTTGAAAGAATTTGGAATTTATGATGGTGAAAAAATAACAGAACTTGGTAAATTATATATGGATAATTTGTTAAGTACAAAAGAATTAATTTTATTATTCCTTATAGATAGAACGGTTAGTAAAAATGGAACTATAGTTAGACCATTAGAAATATTACTTAAAGTGTCTCAAATATTAAAAAATAATATTGGAGATAACACCATATATGAAAATGATTTGATTTATGCAATATCAAAAGTTACAAATGACGAAAATATTATTATTGCGACAAATACAATAATAAAATCAAGAAAAATGGACAAAGAATATAATTTAAATTCGGATTCAGAACCTTGTCATTTCGATATATGGAGGAATTTATTAAAAACGGCTGGAATAAATGAACCAGTAAATAATATAAAAATCAATTTAGACTTAGAAATTGTTAAATATATTTTAGAATATTATAAAAAGAATAAAGCATCAGATAACGATACAAAAGATTTTATAGATAAAATAAGATTACCAAAAAAATCAAATGATAATAATCAAATTTTATATACTAAAAGAATGTATTCAGAACAGTATGATGAAACAATCTATAAATTTCTATTTGAACCTAAAACAAATTTGAGAAATATAGAAAAAAATATTTTTGGTAAAAATCAACATGGTGATATCCCATATAGAATATTAAATGGATTCAACATTTCAACAAGTGATTCAGAGCTATGTAATAATGGCATGTATAATGCATTTATGGGGTATGAAGGGATCATAATAAATAAATTAAGAAAAACAAGTGATGTGGTATATTCATTTATTGCTTCACATGTCAAGAGTTATATTGATAGTAATTTTAATAATGAAAATGTATCATTAAATTCAAATAAATTTGAAGAGTTTAAATTGTTCTTCATGGAAAAAATAAATACATACAAAAATGATATTCTCATAGAAAAAAGTATTAATGATATTAAATTATTTAATCAAGAATATGATATAAAAACGTTAGAAAATATGAAACTAGAAGATTATGCGATTGGTAATTCTTCAGGATTTTCTTACGAATTAGAATTTGGAAAATATAAGGATACTGGATGCAGTTGTTCTGGACAAAATGCTGGAAAATTCGGTATATATTTAAGTTCTAATGGATATTGTGATTACAATAATAATATTATTTCAGAACCTAATTCATATTGGGAAAATTTTAGAAAAAATTTAGTAGATTTTATTAAAGAGTGTGGTAATGCTAATGAACCTGTTAGAGGAATAAACAATCATCCAATATTAAAAGGAACAAGTTTAGTACTAGCAAAAATATTATTTTTATATTATCCAAACAAATATGTTGCAATAGCAGCGAAAAGTCCAATGGAAAAACTTTTAAAATATTTTGAAATTAGTTATTCTAGAGATATGCAAAATGAGGAATTAAGTTTTATTTTAAACAAAGTTATTAGAGAAAAAATAGAACTTGTTAATAATTATCCCTCACAATACTTAGGAACTGCATTATGGGACTTTATGATAGAAATAAGTAATGATAATGAAACAGAAACATCTGAGGAGAAAGATGAAACAGTCGATGTATTTAATGACAGATTAGAAACGGGATACAATAAAATTGTCTATGGAATACCAGGGTGTGGTAAAAGTTGGTATGTTGAAAATGAAATTATAAAGAAAGATACAAATTATGGAAAAACATTTAGAACAACTTTTTATCCAGATTATACAAATGGTGATTTTGTAGGACAAATCACTCCACAAATAAACCACAAAGATAAAACTACTGTTTTATACAATATTCAATGTGGTCCATTTCTAGAAGCGTTAAAGTATGCTATTATTCATCCAAATGAAAATACATATTTGGTTATAGAGGAAATAAACAGAGGTAATGCAGCAGCAATATTTGGTGATATATTCCAGTTATTAGATAGACATAGAAAAGAAAACGAAAATGATGAACAAAGCAATAATGAAAGTGAATATTCAATAAAAAATTATTTAATTACAACAAATCTTAAAATGGATATAGAAGGTAAATATAACGTTGATTATGATTTTGAAAACATAAAAATACCTTCTAATATGATAATTATTGGTACAATGAATACAAGTGACCAAAATGTATTTACATTGGATACAGCATTTAAACGCAGATGGCAGATGGAATATATGAGTGATAATATTTTTGAAAGTAGATATGCAAACGAACTATTGCCTGGTACAGATGTAACATGGTCAAAATTTATTGATGTAGTTAATTCTTTTATAACTGATACTGAAAATGGAACAAATATAAACGGAGAAGATAAACAAATAGGTGCATATTTTATTTCAGGAGATGAATGGTCACACATGAAGACAGAAAGTAAAGAAGACGCAATGAAATATTTTGCTGAGAAAGTTTTAGCATATATTTGGGATGATGTAGCTAAAATTAATAGAGAATCATGGTTTGATATTAGTGAATATAAAACATTAGCATCAGTAATTGATGGGTATATGTCAAAAGGACTAAATGTATTTGGAAATAACTTAAACTTTACAAAATCAGAAAATAATTAGGTGAATAATATGAAAAAATTATCAGATGTATGTGTTAACGTTTCAGAAACCAACGATAATTTTATAGGAGTTAAATATGATAAAGGAAATGTGAAAATTATATTTCCGTTAGGTTTTAATATTCCATCAGATGAAAATGAATGCAAAAAATGTGTAAATTTACTTTTTAAAATAATTAAGTTATCAAATGAAAAGAATTTAGACCTGGAAAATACAGGAAATTATAAAAAAAATTCAAATAATCTACCAGTTGAATCGTATATATGGGTGTTAAATGATTATATTGCAAATGGATTATATTCTGATCATGAAACCATTTATACTCAGTATCAGTCAGGCAAAATAAACTGGAAAAGAACTTTTAAAACAAAGTTTTTAGTAAGTCATGGGAGTTTAGTTTATTTAACACCAATAGTAGAGAAAAATTCAAATATTAAAAATATTTTAACTGAAATACACTCAGTTTGCATTGATAAAAGTATTGACATAATTGGACCTCTTTATAGTGGGATTTGTAAGCTAAACAACGTAAAAGAAACTAAGAACAAAATAAAATACTATATTCAAATTATAGAAAAAGAAATGTTAAATTCTTTTGATGATAGAAAAAAAATTCTTTTATATCATTTAAAAAAAATTCTTCAAGAACAAATTGATAATGGCAATGATACAATAAGAAATTATGGAATTAGACACTTTGAATACGTATGGGAATATATGGTTAATAAAATTTGCGGAGACAAAAATATAAGTAAGTATTATCCAACAACCGAATATTATATCAAAAAAAGAGAAAAATATATTCCCTCAAAGCTAAGACCTGACACCATATTTATTTATAATAATGTATTTTACATTATTGATTCAAAATATTATAAATTTGGAATTACTGGATTAAATAAAGATTTGCCCAGCAGTGAATCTATTCAAAAACAAATTACATATGGACAGTTTATTAATAATAATTTTAATTTAGATAATAAATATAATGACATTTATAATGCTTTTGTAATTCCTTACTGCAAAAATAATAATGTTTTTGGCATTAATAAAAACATAGAGTTCATTGGCTATTCCATATGTAATTGGGAATTAAGTAATGAATTTAATTCAAAGTATTTAAAAATTGCAATAATATTAGTAGATACAAAATATATTATTGAATCTTATTTCAATAAAGACAAAACAATAAAAGATGAATTGATTTTAGAAATAAAAAATGTTTGACAAGATAGTCAAATCAGACTGGATTTAAATCTTGACAATAAATTAGATTAGTAATTATTTATCAAAATATAACATTTGAATAGTAATTTCTTAAAAAATTACAAAATGAAATTGAATCATGAAATATAAACAATATTTCACCAAAATTTTCAAAATTTATGGAAAATGTATGAATTCAATTTAATTGTTGCGGTATACTTACAAAAAAATTAATAAAAAGAAAGGAAAAACAATGCATGAATTTTGAACAACTAGATGATAGAGAAACAATTATAAATCTTTTAGAAAATGACGATATACAAAGAAACAAGTATTTATTGAATTTTATAAAAATAATGAATAATAATGGAAAAAATAGAGTTTTTTCTTTAAATGGTAATTGGGGGAGCGGCAAAACGTTCTTTGTAAGAAAACTTGAAACACTAATAAAATATTGTTACATGTATAAAGATAAAGAGTTAATGTATGAGAATATATATAGTGAAACAGAGGAATTCAAAGAAAACGAAATTGAGAGACTTAGTAGTATTGTAAATAGAAAGGAATATATAGAGTTTAATAAAATCATAAAAGAAAAACTTATAAATTGTGTTTATTTTAACGCATGGGAACATGATGATGAAGATGAACCAATACTTTCAATAATTTATGAATTTATAAAAAAATATAATTTATTTGATGAAACACAGGATTATAAATTAGAGCCAACACTAGATACAATTAATAAAATTATAAAATTTATATCATTTGGAAAAGTAGAATTAAATGGCAAAATCACTAAAGAAGATTTATGCAATGGTATTCAAAAAAAAGAAAAAATAAAAGAAGCTGTTAATCAAACAATAGAAAACCTAATTAGTGAAAAATGTAACAAATTAATAATTTTTATTGATGAATTAGATAGATGTAATCCTAATTATGCAGTAAAATTATTAGAAAGAATTAAACATTATTTTGTGGATGAAAGATTAATAATCGTTATATCTACAAATTTAACTGAATTGTCAAACACTATTTCGTGTAAATATGGTGAAGGATTTTCTTCGACAAAATATTTGGATAAATTTTTTGATATAAGGTTAGAACTACCTAGGGTTAACGTAGACAAATATATTGAAACATTGGATTCAGTAATAAATAAATATGATAAGACTTATTTTACAATAACAATCAGTGGTTTTATAAAAGCAAATAAATTAGAGCAAAGAGAAATAAATCATTACTTAGGTTGTATAAGGTTTTTTGAAAATAATGCAAAGGAAATTAAAAATTATATCTTTGATAAATATCTAAGAATAATAGATTATTTGTTTATTCCTTATATTATAGGTTTATATGTAACGAACATTGAAGAATATAATGATTTTAAAAATGCCTTATGTTGGAATAAGTTAGAAACATTTATACAGGATAATGATTTAATAAATTTTTGTAGGAAGTCATTATATGATGTGATTGATCATAGTAATAAGCAATCTGATGAACTTGTAATGCACGAGACAAAAAAATTATATGAATTAGCATTCGATAATGGTACTAAAAAAACAAGAAATAAAGTAGGAGATCAAGAAATTAATATTAATTTATATGACTATATGGAAGAAAAAATTTCAATTTTAGGAGCACTATCTAATTTTAAGTAAAATAATTAATCATATGCTGAAATATGATCAATAAGGGAGTAACAAATGAAAACAAATGCTAAAGATTATTTAGGCAAAGAAGTATCTATTGAAATAGATAGACCACTCGGAACACGTCATCCTAAACATGGCTTTATGTATATGATAAACTATGGCTACATTCCAAACACAATAAGTGGAGATGGTGAAGAATTAGATGCCTACTTACTAGGAGAATTTGAACCAGTAAAAGAAAGTAAAGGAAAAGTAATAGCAATAATCCATAGAACTAACGATGATGATGATAAACTAATAGTTTCAAAAGAAGGAAAAGACTATAGTGATGATGCTATAAGAGCTTTAACTGAATTTCAAGAAAAATATTTTGAATCTATAATCATTAGATAATAAAAATATATTAAGTAGAAATTTTTTCTACTTTTTTATTTGTCAACAACAATATACTTTATTGCTTACACTTCTTAATTATGTTAAAATTTTAAATGTTAAGGTGTAGAAAATGAATAATAGAATTAAAACAACAATTACAATTTTAACAGTATTTATATTATCAATTTTAAGTTCAATTACTTTTTATAGTATTAAATATAGAGGCACTTGTAGAGTAGATTTAAATATTAACAAAGATGGTATATCATCAGTATTAACCGTTTCTGATGATATAAATTCAAATATAAAAGAAGCATCTTTAGTAGAAAATGAATCTATTAATATAAAAATCAATTTTAATAAGAATTCAGTAGCTAAAAACATTGTTTGGTTAAGTGATAATAAAGATATAGCTGAAGTAGATAAAAATGGAAAAGTAACGGCCAAAAAGCCTGGTATTACTAAAATAACAGCTAAAACTTTTGATAATAAAATAGCTGAAGTAAGAATTAAAGTAAAAGAGTCAATAACTGTTATATATCATAGAAATCTAAATGATAAAGATACTATTGAATTAAGACAAACTTTAGTTGAAGGAAATAAAAATACTTATGGAATTATTAACAATAAAAAATATGATTTTGATTTATGGGACACTAGTCACAAGTTACTAGGTTGGTCAATAAAGAAAGACACAAGAGTACCTGAATATAAAATATATGATGAAGTACATGATGACTGGATTAATGATGTCTATAACAAAAAAATAGATACTCAAAAAGAAAAAAAAGTAATAGATTTATATGCTATATGGGCAGAAGATATAGATTTAGTATTATTTTTTGGTCAATCTAATATGGTTGGATACACTGGGATATATAAGTATGAACAAGAAACAAAAGATACAAGAGATTTATCTAAATACATTGATGAAGATATATTAAAAGAATATAAAACATTTAGTTATGTTAGTGTACAAGTACCTGAAAATACTGCTTATGATTTTAAAATAGATGAAAATAATAAGAATGTTCTTGAAATGATAACATCCAAAACTAAAAAACTTGGAGAAAAGGTAGTATATATAAATAATAAACTAAGACATTCAAAGCAAGGTGATGAATATTATTCACTTTTACCATCATATGGAACAAATATGATTCCACAGTTTGCTAAAACATATTATGAAGAAACAGGTAACAAAATGGTATCAGTTATGGCATCTAATGGAGGAGAACCAATTGCTAATTTCTTACCAAGTACTGACCAAGAATATAAAGATAATCAACATATATATGAAGCTACTAAAGAAAAATATTTGCGTGCAGTAGAATATCTAGAACATAATGGATATAGAGTAGTTAATAAATTCTATGTAATGTATCAAGGATGCTCTGATGCGACTGAAGAATTATCAAAAGATAATAAATACTACGATACATATATGAAAGTACATAATTATTTAAAGAAGGATTTAGGATTATCTTTCGGTGTACTAGTAGAAACATCATGGAAAATAAATGAGAAAAAAGATGTTGATAAGTATGTTAAGAAAATACATGAAGAACAAGAAAAGTTAGTAAAAAATAATAATGATATAATACTTGGTTCAGACTTAGGTTACATAGCGTACGATAAAGAATATAAAGAAATATTTGCATTAGAAGAAGTACCTAAAGATGATAAAACTGTTAATAATAGTATTCACTTAACCGCAGCATCTCTATCTCAAATAGGTAAAGACTCAGCTAAAAACGTATCAAAATATCTTAAAAATAAATAGTGTTTACATATAAAAGTAAATACTATTTTTTATTCACAAACTAACTCAAATTGACTTCTTGTATCATTAATGATATAATATGCACATATTTATGGGAGTTAATATGGATAGATATATGAATTTAGTTAGAAGAGGAGTTAAAGACATTAAAATAGTTCCAGCTCTTCCATCAAGAAAATACACAACCAGTGATTATTTATCAATAATTGTAACTTATGATCAATTTAATAATTTTATTATGGATAATAGAGTTAATAGTAGATTACCAAAGAAAGTAGCAATATTTGATGAAGCAATACCAAGAACAATTAATGAACAAATGGAAAGACTATATATATTAGAAAAATTAAATGAATTAACTAATGTAGAAGAAATAAGTTTATATTTATCTGATGACTCCTTAAGACTTTATAATGAACTTATGAAACGTATGGATTGGAATCATAAAATCGCAACAACTGTTTATTTAACTATAAATAGAAATCCAAATAAATTAGCTACTTTAAGATTAGATGAATTACAAGGAAGAATAGGCTTACGTCAAGATGATTTAATATGGCTTCCTAATAATGTAATAGAGTCATTAAGAGGAAAAGTAGTTGAAGATAGAGATATAGATGACTCTATAAGATTAAAAAAAGTAATAACTAACTATGTTAATACTCTAGATAGAAAATATCATTTTGAAAGATTAACTGATTTTGACAAAATGTATATAACTTATAGATTTATAAAAGATAATATAAGATATGCTACTGAAGCAGTACGTTATTCTAATGAATTAGGTCATAATGTATTAAATAAGTCAGAAACAAGATGGGAATCAAATCCATATGGAACTCTTAAACATAGAGCAGGTGTATGTGAAGGCCAAGCAAGACTTTATAGATCCTTAATAGCAAACCCATATTTAGATGTAAACTGTCAATTAATTGAAGGAACAGTTCCTTCAGGAGAAGCACATGCTTGGACTGGAGTAATTACTAATGATGAATTATATCAAGTATGTTTAACAGCTGGAGGTATGTTTGGAAACTTAGATAAAAAAGGGTATAAACCATACGAATGGGATATTTATAGTAAAGCTTATCCTCATGCATACTTAAATAGTGAAGATGAAACAAGAATAGCAAGTCATGTAAGAAGTTTAAAGAAATAAACTTCTTTTTGTATGTTATAATACTTATACGAGGTATGAAATGAATAATTATGAAATAGATATAGAAAGACTTAGAAGAGACTTAATAGATTATTTTGGTACTGCTATGTATAATGGTTTACCACAAGCAATAATTGAACTATCTAAAGTAGAAAATGCTAGTCCAAATGAACTAATAAGTATTGCTATAAATAATGGATTTGACATTAATGACTATGTAATAGGCAAAAGCTTATATTTATAAGGAGGAACAATGAACGAAATAAAATGTCCAAACTGTGGAACAATCTTTCAAATAGATGAAAGTGATTATGATAAAGTAGTAAAACAAATAAGAGATAAAGAATTTGAAAAAGAGTTAGAACTAAGAGAGCAAGAACATAAAAGAGATAAAGAAAATAGTATTAAGCTCGCAGAAGCTCATATCAAAGAAGAATTAACTAAATCAATAAATGAAAAAGATTTAGAAATAACTACTCTAAAGGGTGAACTTAAAACTAAAGAAGAACAAACTCTATCAAAACTAGAAAAACAATATCAAGAAGAATTATCTAAACGTGACTTAGAAATTGCTGAGCTTAAAAGTAAAATAGAATTACAGGCATCTAAAAGTGAACTTGAAATACAAAAGGCAATAACTGAAAAAGATAAGAAAATATCAGACTTAAGTAGTGAACTTACTATTATTGCTAAAGAACACGAATTAAAAGAAAATACTATTAAAGATTCTTATGAATCTAAACTTAAAGATAAAGATGAACAAATTGCATACTACAAAGATTTCAAAGCAAAACAATCTACTAAAATGATAGGAGAATCTTTAGAACAACATTGTAACATTGAATTTAATAGATTAAGACCACTATTTAAGAATGCTTATTTTGATAAAGATAATGATGCTAGAACTGGTTCTAAAGGAGACTTTATATTTAGAGATTACGATGATGATGGTAATGAAATAGTATCAATCATGTTTGAAATGAAAAACGAAGCTGATACAACTTCTACTAAACATAAAAACGAAGACTTCTTTAAAGAACTTGACAAAGATAGAAGAGAAAAGAAATGTGAATATGCAGTACTAGTAACACTTCTAGAAGCAGATAATGACTACTATAATGATGGTATCGTAGATGTATCTCATCTTTATGACAAAATGTATGTTATAAGACCTCAGTTCTTTATACCACTAATTACTTTAATAAGAAATTTAGCTAATAAATCTCTAGAATATAGAAAAGAACTAGAACTTATAAAAAATCAAAATATTGATATAACTCACTTTGAAGAAAATATTAATGCATTCAAAGAAGGATTTGGTAGAAACTATAGACTTGCTAGTGAAAGATTTTCTAAAGCAATTGAAGAGATTGATAAGACTATTGATCACTTACAAAAAACAAAAGAACATCTACTTAAAACTGATGATAATCTTCGTCTTGCAAACAATAAAGCAGAAGATTTATCTATAAAAAGATTAACTCATAACAACAAGACAATGACTGAAATGTTTGACAAACTAAAAAAAGAAAAGTCAAAAATTCAAGAAACAATCATAGAAACTAGTGAAAACTAGTTTTTATTTATTATTTAATTATGATATACTTATAATGGGTGTGAAAATTTTATGAAAAAATGCATAACAAATTATTTAGATGAAATATGTAAAAAGAAAGGTGACAAAATAGCTTTTATTGAAAAAGATAAAAGTATTACTTATAGTGACTTTAGAGATTATTCAAGAAAAATAGCTACATCTATATCAAAGTATAATCTTTATAATAAACCTATTGCTATATTTATAGATAAAACTATTAATTGTTTAAGTTCTATGATAGGTGTAACTTATAGTGGAAACTTTTATACTGTATTAGATGTAAATATGCCTCTTAATAGAGTAACAAGTATTCTAGAAACATTAAATCCATCATTAGTTATATCTGATAATAAAAATATAGATAAGTTTAAAAGTTATAACTTAAATTATGAGTTAATGAATATAGAAGAAGCAAATAATATTGATGAAGAATTATTAGATAATATAAATTCTCGTATCATAGATATTAATCCTATGTATATATTATTCACAAGTGGTTCAACTGGAGTACCTAAAGGTAGTGTTATATCACATAAATCAGTTATATCTTATAGTAAGTGGTTTTCTGAAACATTTGATATAACATCAAAAACTATATTTGGTAGTCAAACACCATTTTATTTCAGTATGTCAGTATCAGATATCTTTAGTACTATAATGAATGGAAGTACATTTGTAATAATTCCAAAGAGCTACTTCTCATTTCCACTTAACTTAATAAAGTTTATGGATGAACATAAAGTAAATACAATATACTGGGTACCTTCAGCATTATCAATCGTAGCTAACTTAAAAACATTTGATGCGATAAAGCCAAAATATCTACGCAAAGTATTATTTGCTGGAGAAGTAATGCCTATGAAACCATTAAATATATGGAGAAAAGCATTACCAAAGTTAATGTATGCTAACCTTTATGGGCCAACTGAACTTACAGATATATGTACATACTATGTAGTAAATAGAGACTTCAAAGATAACGAAACACTACCAATCGGAAGACCATGTAATAATTGTGAAGCAATAATACTTGATGAAAACAATAATGAAAGTGAAGAAGGAGAACTTTGCATAAAAGGTTCAATTCTAGGATTAGGATACTACAACAACAAAGAAAAAACTGATACAACATTTATCCAAAACCCACTTAATAAATCATTCATTGAATATATCTATAGAACAGGTGACATAGTAAAATACAATGAATATAATGAACTTATATATCTATCAAGAAAAGACTTTCAAATAAAACATATGGGTTACAGAATAGAACTAGGAGAAATAGAAACTAACATAAATGCATTAGATGGTATAACACTATGTGCTTGTATATACGATGCTAATAATAAACAAATAGTATTATTCTATGAAGGAAACAAACTTAAAGAAGAAGACGTTAACAAATTTGCTTGTGAAAAACTTGTTAGTTATATGAGACCAAACAAAATAATAAAAGTAAGTAAAATGCCATACAATGCAAATGGTAAAATAGATAGAGTAAAATTAAAAGAAATGTATGAGGAGATGTAATAATGGAAAAAGTAATTGAAATTTTAGAAAGTGTTAAACCAGGAGTAGATTTTAAAAAAGAAAAATCTTTAATAGATGATGGTATCTTAGAATCCTTTGATATCATAGCTATTATTTCAAAACTAAGTGAAGAATTTGATATAGAATTTACTGTTAATGAAGTAATACCTGAAAACTTCAATAGCGCAGAAGCATTATGGAAAACAGTTAGTAAATTAAAGGAAGATTAGTATGTTAACAAATTTACTTAAGTATTTTGTTTTACTTTTTGTATGCTTAATACTTTATTATATAATACCTAAAAAATATAGATGGATAGCAATATTTATATGTAGTATAGCTTACTACTATTTAATGAGTAAAAGTCTAATAATATATGCATTAATAAGTGCAATAAGTATATATGTTTTTGGACTTATAATTAATAAAATAAATGATAGAAAATGTGATAGTGAAGATAAAGAACTAAAAAAAGAATTCAAACGTAAGAATAAAACTTATAAGAAACTAATATTATCTTTATGTTTACTAATTAATATTGGATTACTTGTATATTTAAAATACTCTAACTTCTTAGTTAGTAGTGTTAATAGTATATTTGGTTTAAAACTATCAGAACCATTTAGTAAGATTGTTTTACCATTAGGTATATCTTATTATACATTAATGGCTATATCTTATATAACAGATGTTTATAGAGGTAAATATAAAGCCTCAACTAATCCATTCAAAGTAATACTTTATATTATATTTTTTCCTAGTGTACAAGAAGGACCTATCGCTAGATTTGATGATGTAGGGGATAAAATATATAATGGCAATGATTTTAATTATAATATGATACACTCTGGATGTATGTTAATCTTATTTGGTTTATTTAAAAAAATGGTAATAGCAGATAGAGCTGGTATATTTGTAAATAATATATTTGGTACAGACATAGGTGGCTTTTCAGTATTATTAGCAATGATACTTTATACTATACAAATATATGCTGAATTTAGCGGATTTATGGATATGGCCATAGGTGGAGCTAAACTATTTGGAATAGACCTACCTAGTAATTTTAATAGACCGTTCTTATCAAAAAGTGTAGAAGAATTTTGGAGACGTTGGCATATAACATTAGGTACATTCTTAAAAGATTATGTATTCTATCCAGTAAGTTTATCAAAATTCAATATGAAATTATCTGCATTCAATAATAAACATTTATCTAAATATCTATGTAAATTCTTTATGAGTGCAGTACCATTATTCTTCGTTTGGTTCTTAAATGGCTTATGGCATGGTGCTAGTAGTAAATACATATTATATGGACTTTATTATTACGTTATAATGATGATTGGCTTACTTCTAGAACCACTATTTAATAAGATTAAAACTGATAAAATAAATACAAAGGTACTAGACTCTCTAAAAGTACTAAGAACATGGATATTTGTAGTAATAGGTATGACAATATTTAGAGCGTCTACATTTACAGAAGCTTTCAAAATGATTGGCAGAATCTTTACGGGAACAAGTAAATGTATAATGAACTATGGACTTTCTATAATAGATTTTATAATAATAATTTTATTCATAGCATTATTATTCTTTATAGCATTTAGAGAAGAAAAAGGTAAAAAAGTAAATGAAGAAATTGTTAATAGTTTCCCATTTACTAAGTATTTAGTTTATTATATATTAATAGTTATGATTTTAGTATTTGGAATATATGGTCCAGGCTATAATGCTAGCGACTTTATATATGGACAGTTTTAGGAGGACAACATGAAAGTAAGAAATGAAATATTAAGTATAGTAGCATTCATTATATTATTACTATCAACAATATACTTCCTAGATAGATTATTTATTCCAAAATGGATTACTAATGATGATAACTCACATAGTTTTATAACAAGAGGTTACTATGCAGAACCAAAAAATACAATAGATGTTCTTTTTCTAGGAAATTCTGATACTTATAGAGGAGTTTCACCTATGAAAATATGGGAAGACTATAATATTACAAGTTATAGTTATGTATCAGCTGGACAAAGAATATGGACTTGTTACTACATGTTAATTGAAGCATTAAAAACTCAAAAACCAAAAGTAATATTCTTAAATGTTGATAACTTCTTCTTTAATAATCAATCATCTACTGGTAATTATAAAAAAGTATTTGATAATATGAAACTAAGTAAAAATAAAATAGATGCTCTAACAGACAAAACATTTAACTTTAGTTATGGTAAACAAGCTACAATGATTATGCCAATACTAGGATATCATTCAAGATATAATGAACTAACTAAAGATGACTTTAAATATGCATTAAGTGACTACTATAATCCTCATAAAGGAATGGATATAACAACAGTTAAAAAAGCATATACTAAAGATTATATTTATGATAGTGATAAAAGAGCTAAACTAAAAGATACCAATAAAAAATATATAGATCTAATAGTTAAAACAGCTAAAGAAGAGGGCATTGATATAGAATTTATATGGATTCCTTCACCAGACTCATGGAAAAGAGAAAGAAGTAATACAGTAAGTGATTACGCTAAAGAAAATGGTATTAAATTTACTGACTTAAATTTAAACTATAAAGACTTTAAATTAGATTTCAAAGAAGACACTTGTGATGAAGGAGATCACTTAAATGTTTATGGTGCTACTAAAGTATCAGAATACTTAGGTAAATATATAAATGATAATTATAAGTTTGATAAACATGATGAAAAACTAATCACAAGATGGAATAAAGACCTAGAAACTTATAAGAATGATATAAAAGAACTAGAAAAACTAGGAAAATAATATAAGACTATGTAAGAAATTACATAGTTTTTATGTTAAAATAAAAGTGGATGTGATAACTATGAAAGAAGAAATAACTAAAAAGATAGAACAAGTACAAAAACATTTCAAGAAAGATAAAAATATTTTAGAATTAACTTTATTTAATTATGAAGGTTATTATATTTATATAAGATTAGATGAACTTAAAAGTACTAAGACATATAAACTTAGTTGGATAGACCTAGCTCTTATGCAAACTAAAGATGTAGAAAAATATGTTAGTTATGAATATATACCAAATGATAGAATAAATGAATTTATAAATAATGTTAATAACTTAGAGAGTATTGAAACTAACTTTATAGAAGATAATCTTAGTGATGAAAGATTAGTTACTCTAAATGTAAATGTTGAAACATCTAATAAAGAAAAGGTAAGTGTTAAATTTAATAAGTATATACCAAATGAAATAACATATATCTATAATATACTTAATTTTATATTTCAAAACTTACCTAAAAAGTTAGAAGGATTTCTTTATGAAATGATATCTAGTTTAACTGGTGAAACAAATAAATATGAATATAAAAAAGAATTTGATTTTGATTTATTTAATGATGATATAGATGAAATATTTGATGACAGAATAATAGAACGTGGTATGGAATATTATGATGATGGTAGTGTATTATTCTTAGAAAAAATAGATGATAGATACTTCGCAGTGGTTGAAGGAACAAAAGATTATCTAGTAATTGTTAAATATAATGAGGAAGAAAAGAAATTACAACTATATTGTAATTGTCCATGTGAATTCTTTTGTAAACACATGTATGCAGTTTTAGAATCTATTAGAAATAATGATATGCGTAGGTTCTATAAAGTAGCTCATAAAAATAATACAAAAGATCTATTAGAAAAAGTATTAAGTTTCGATTATTATTTATGCGTTGGCATAGTAGAAGATCAATTAGAAATAGTCAACAATAATGGAAGTATAGAAATAGTACCAATAGTAGATGAAGATAATAATCCTATATGGGATGTACTTGAAGATGATGAAAATGAATCTCTAACTAAAGAAATAGAGAATATTATAAAAGAAAAAAGAGTTAAAATAAATTAACTCTTTTACTATGCATTTAACAACTTACAATCATAATCATATAATAATTCATTAACATTATTTATATTATATACTTTATTAATAAAGCAAAATCTAATTATTAAATCAAAATAATTATTTTTAGGAAGTGAATAAGAGGCACTATCTAGTAATTCAACTATCTCAAGTTCATTAAGTTCTAATGAAAGACCAAGTAATATAATAGTTTCTTTAGAAGGATGATAATTTTTATCACTTCTTATCTTAGAAAATAATCTTCTATCAATATGTACTTTATTATAAACATCACTATCTTTAAGATTTCTTTCATCAATCATTTTAAATAACATTGTTTGAAAATCATTATATTTATCATTATCTTTTAAATATTGTTCAACTGGGTTAATACTTTTTTTATATTGTGGTTCCTCGCAAATTTCTAAATCATCATCTTCACTATAATACTCATCATAAAAAATATTTTTAAGTTTTCCCCTAAATATAAATTCACTTTTCTTATGTTCAGTTTTATCTTCTTTTTCTAAATTTAAATTAATATATTTTTTTAATTCTTCTTTCATAATTTCCTCTTTAGGTAATTATAACATAAATGTCACTTTTAAAGCGACCAAATAAATAATAGAAAATATTATTATTAAAGAGAAAAGAGGGAGAGAGTATGAAAAATAAAATGAGAGATAACGAAATGGATATAGTGTTTTTACTTGATAGAAGTGGTTCTATGAGTGGGATAGAAAAGGACACAATCGGAGGGTATAATAGTTATATTAATTCACAAAGAGGAAAAAATGTAAAAGTAACAACAATATTATTTGATGATAAGTATGAAGTACTACATAATAGGGAAGATATTGATAACGTAAAAAAATTAACTAATAAAGAATATTATGTTAGAGGATGCACTGCATTATTAGATGCAATAGGTAAAACTATAAGAGAAATGGAAGATAAAGATCCTAATAAAGTAATATTTGTTATTACAACAGATGGTTATGAAAATGCATCAACAAAATATAATAAATCACAAATAAAAGAATTAATCCAAGCTCATAAAGATTGGAAATTCACATATATTGGAGCTGATATAGATTCATATAGTGAAGGAAGAAGTCTAGGAATAGATGATGCATTCATTGCAGACTATGAAAAGAGTGAAAAAGGTGTAGGAAAACTATATAAGGCAGTAAGTAAATTAAGTTGTATTTTCTATGATGATGAAGAAATAGATGAAAGTTGGAAAGAAGAATTAGAATAATATAGAAAGACAAATCTAATTATGCTAAAATAATACCATAGGAAGTGAGTATTATGGAATTATTTAGAAAAGCAATATTAGTTATACATGGTTTTGCAGGTGGAGTATATGATCAAGAGTATTTAACGCATAGACTTGAGTTAATTAATAATTTTGATGTATTTACTTTTACTTTACCTGGACATGATGGTGACTTTAAAAAGAAAATAACTTATAAAGATTGGATTAAAAAAGTAGATAGTGAAATGGAATTTCTAATATCTAATGGATATAAGAAAATATATGTTATAGGTCACTCTATGGGTGGTGTATTAGCTTCATATGTAGCATCAAAATATCCGCAAGTTAAAAAGTTAGTCTTAGTAGCACCAGCGTTTAGAATAAGTGGATTTGAGAGCTCTAAATTTAATATAAATACAGCATTAACTTCAACACCAAAAATATTTGAAGAATATGGTGCAGGTTTAGTAACAAATAGATTATTAAAACTACCAGCTAACTGCTATATAGAATTTTTTAAAGTAGTAAAAGAACTACAAGATTCTATAAAAGATGTAACAGCACCAACACTTATATTAAGAGGTACATCAGACTTTATAGTTCCACAAGAATCAGTAGAATATGCTTATAGTAGTGTAAAGAATAACTTAAAGAAGTTAGTAATGTTAGAAAAAACAACACACGATGTATTTAGAGAAAACAAAAAAGGACAAGCAACAGACTTAATAATAGAATTCTTTAAAAATAAAAATAGCTTATTAAGTTTTCCAAATGGAATAACTGAAAATGATAAGGCTAATTAAGATTACTTCGGTAATCTTTTTAATTATGTTATAATAATTTTAGGTGATAATATGACAATTGTAGAATATGAAGAAAAATATTTAGAAGATGTAAAAGATTTATTAGTGGAATTAGAAGAATATATTATTACAATTGATGAAGACAATTTAGATCAATTAGACAAAGATTATAGAGATAAAATGGCTGTAATAGACTTAAAGGAAGTATATGAAAATGAAGGCATATGCTTTTTAGCAATAGATAGTAGCAAAGTAGTAGGACTAATAATGGGATGTGTATTTCCTTATGATGAATACGATTACTTAGATTATAAATGTCCACGAAGAGGAGAAATAACAGAACTTATTGTTAGTAAGAATGGAAGAAGTAAAGGTGTAGGCAAAGAGTTAATGGACAAAATGGAAGAATACTTTAAAAGTATTGGCTGTGAATATGTTATAGTGGATGTATTTGCTTACAACCACAATGCAGAAAGTTTCTATAATAAAAAAGGCTATCATGCAAGAATGAAAACATTAATAAAAAATTTAAATGAAGACAAATAAGAAAGAAGGTGCAAAATGATTAATTATTTAATGAGTGGAATAGATAAAGAAAATGGATTTACTAGTGAGCAAGTTAATTCTTTAAAGAAAGATATAAAGGATAATAGTGTTATTACTTTTATAGCGTCAAACTTCGATAACATCGAAAAAACAGATAAGCATAAAAACTTGTTAGTAGAAACATTTAATAAAGTGGGTATCAATTTTAAATGTGAATACCTTGTTGATAAAAGAGTTACTAAAGAAGAAGCAAAAGAATTATTAAATAAATCTAATATAGTTTTTCTTATGGGTGGAGATACATATAAAGAAATGCAAAGTATAAACGAATACAAGATTAAAGATGATATTACAAGTAGAGATTTAATAATAGGCGTTTCAGCAGGTAGTCTAAATCAAAGCAAAAATGTTATTTATTTAGATGAATACCAAGATTATAAATTAGTTAAATATGAAGGCTTAGGTTTAGTAGAATTTAATATATATCCACATTTAGATTTAAAAAATGAAGAATTTCTAAAAGAAATATTTACTGTAAGCAATGATAGGCCACTAATTGCTCTTCCAAATGAATCATTTATTAGATGCGAAAACGATAAAATAGAGTATCATGGAAATTATTATAAAGTAAGAAATGGTGTAATGATTATAAATGATAAAGAATATAGTGATATTAAGGAAATTGTAAATCTATAGTAAATTTACATTTTATATAATTTAATATATAATAATAGCAATGAAAAACATAGTTATAGAAGAAAAACAATTAAAAGATTTAGATATAAATGATACATTCTTTGACTCATTAAAAAGTGATTATAAAGACTTTATTATTTGGTTTAATAATCACTTAGATAGAAAAGCATATGTAACATACCAAAATAATAAAATAACATCTCTTTTAGTACTAAAAATAGAAGATGAACTAGAAATATATAATAATTTTACTAAAGAATTTAAGCCATCTAAAAGATTAAAAATATGTACTTTAAAAGTAATAGATAAATATAAAAGATTAGGTACTAAATATTTAGAAATTGCTTTTAACGAAGCTATAAATAATAATGTAAATGAAATATATATAACACTTTACACTAATCATAAAGATTTAATAAATCTATTAGAAAGAAATAATTACACATATTATTGTGATAATACTAATAATGAGAAAGTATATGTAAACAAAATAAAAGAGTTTTAAAACTCTTTTTAATCAGGATCTTCAAAATGAAAGTCATCATCTTCGAGTTCAGTTTCTTCAAATCTATATGACTCATTATCTTTAACTTTACTTTGTTTCTTTTTGGTACCAAATAAAGACCCAATAAATAATGTTTTTAATAAACTATGCTTATTCTTTTTTATTTCTTTTTCTTTCTTATGTATTTTAGTATTTAATTCAATAGTTTCATTAGCTATCTCATTAGTAGTATCAACGATTCTTTCTATTAAATCTAAATATCCCTTAATAGTTTTTGCTTTACTATTCTTAATACCTTTAATATCTTCATCAAAATCATCTAAGTCATTATTGTTTTTTATTAATGTTAAATAATAATTATAAAATCTAATTAAAGTATCATAACAATCAGCAGAACATTTTATAACTTTTTTTAACTTAGTTTCATCATCTAATTCATCAAGTTTAAGTTTCCTAATAATTTTATCATAGTTATACATTTCCATAGTAATACCTCTATAAAAGTATATCATAATTTTGAAAAAACATAAATTTATTGTATAATACCTAAAGAGGTATATTATGGCAAACTTTACTAAAAAAGCAATTAAAGATACATTTATAACATTACTAAAAGAAAAACCTTTTAATCAAATAACAGTAAAAGATATAGTAGATGAATGTGGAGTAAATAGAAATACATTTTATTATCATTATGAAGACATAAATGATTTGCTTGAAAATGTTATTACTGAAGAAACAGACATTTTAATTAAAAATTATCCAACTATAGATTCAATAGACATGGCAGTAGAAGTAGCTATTAAATATGTACTTGAAAATAAAAAGACTATTCTAAATATTTATAATCACTTAGATAAAAATATATATGAGAGATTCATAATGGACACTTGTGAATATACAGTTAGAACACTAATAAACTCAATTACTAAAAATATGAATATAAATGAAAAAGATAAGAAGTTCTTAATTAGTTTTATAAAGTGCCAATTCTTTGGATTTTGTATAGACTGGTTATCAAGAAACTTAGATGAAGAATATGTAAAAGAGTATGTAACATATACTAAAATAAGTAAAGAAATATTATTAGAATTTATAAGTAAACATTCTAATTAATATTCTTTTTTTATGCATTAAAACCACTTTGTCTAAAAATTAAACATCATAAAAAAACTGTCCATTTTAAAAAATAAATTATAAGGTTATACTATTTATATAATGAAAGGAGGAACTAAGATGAGTAAATTTATACGTATAGCTAAAACAAGTTACATAGTTATGTCTATCATATTATGTATTCTAGGATTAGTACTTATGATAAATCCAGCATTTTCACAAACAATGTTAGTTGTAATATGTGCAATACTTTTAATAGTATTTGGAATGATTAAACTATTTGGTTATTTCTCAAATGACCTATATCGTTTAGCATTTCAATATGACTTACCATTTGGTATTTTACTTTTAGTACTTGGTATTATCATTCTAGTACGTCCTGAAGGATTTATTAACTTCATATGTATAGCATTAGGTCTTTCAATATTCACAGATAGTATGTTTAAAATGCATATAGCAAATGAAGCACATAAGTTTGGTATTCGTGAATGGTATTTAATTCTAATATTTGCAATATTTGCTTGTATCTGTGGTATAACACTAATGATAAAGCCTAGTGAAAGTGCTATGGTATTAACTATATTACTTGGAGCTAATCTTTTAGTAGAAGGTATTCTTAGTTTAATAACAGTTATTACATCAGTTAAAATCTTTAAAGAAAAGAAAAAATAGTTTAAAGGAGACATATATATGACAGCAGAATTTACTAAAGAAATGAAAAAAAATTATACTATATTAGCACCAGATATATTCCCAGTACATATGAGACTTCTAACAAAAGTATTTGCATTATATGGATACAACGTAGAAGTACTTCATTATGAAGGAAAAGATGTTATAGATACTGGACTTAGTTACTTACATAATGATATTTGTTATCCAGCTATATGTGCGATAGGACAACAACTTTATGCACTTAAAAGTGGAGATTATGATACTCATAAAGTAGCTTTAATACAATTTCAAACTGGTGGTGGATGTAGAGCATCTAACTATATTTGTTTACTTAGAAAAGCTTTAGAAAATATGGGATATGATTATATACCAGTTATTTCAGTAAGTACAAGTAACATAGAAAAATGTAGTGGATTTAAACTAACTCCAATGATGATGTATATGTCTCTTAGAGCTATTATCTACGGAGACTTTATAATGCTTTTAAAGAATCAAGTAAAACCTTATGAAAAGAAAAAAGGTGAAACTGATAAATTAGTAGATTACTGGATAAATAAATTAACTACTGATTTTGCATCTAAAAAAAGTTTAAATAATAGAAGCATGAAAAAGAATCTAAAAAGTATTGCTAAAAGTTTCCATGAGATTAAAAGAGTAGATAGAAAATTAAAGAAAGTTGGTATCGTAGGAGAAATATATGTTAAATATTCTCCATTTGGTAACAACAATTTAGAAGAATTCTTACTTAAAGAAGGATGTGAATACATGGTACCAGGAGTACTAGCATTCTTTGAATTCTGTTTTTCTGATGGAGAAATTAATCATAAATATTATGGAAAAAATAGAGTAAGTATGTATGCAGGAAAGACTATAGAGTCAATCGCATCTTCTTGGGAAAAAGATATGGAAGAAGCATTAAAACCATATCCTGAATTTGTATGTCCAACTCCATTTAAAAAGATAAAGAAACTTGCAGATCAAGTAATAGATAGAGGAGTAAATATGGGAGAAGGATGGCTTTTACCAGGAGAAGTATCTGAGTTAATAGAAAAAGGTTATAACAATATTATATGTGCTCAACCATTTGGATGTCTTCCTAATCACATAGTAGGAAAAGGTACAATAAGAACACTTAGAATGTTATATCCAAATGCTAATATATTTCCAATAGATTATGATGCAGGAGCTTCAAAAGTAAATCAAGAAAATAGAATTAAATTAATGCTAGCTATCGCAGAAGAAGGTGATAAGTAATATGAAAAGAGTAGGTTTTGATATAGGATCTACTACTATAAAATGTGTAGTAATAGATGAAAAAGAAAATATAATTTTTAAGAAATATGAACGTCACTATTCTGAGATAAGAAGTGCTATATTAAAGATAATAAATGATTTAAAACAAGTTATAAAAAAAGACAAGATAACAGTAACTATTTCAGGTTCAGCAGGGCTAGGTTATGCAGAAAGTCTAAAGATACCATTTGTTCAAGAAGTTTTCGCAGAAAAAATAGCAGTTAAAAAGTATTATCCAAATACTGATACAGTTATAGAATTAGGTGGGGAAGACGCTAAAATGTTATTTCTAACTGGTGGATTTGAAATGAGAATGAATGGTAGTTGTGCAGGTGGAACAGGTGCATTTATAGACCAAATGGCTTCATTATTAAATGTTAATGGTGAAGAATTAAATAAATTATCAAGTCATCATGATAAGATATGTAATATTGCATCTCGTTGTGGAGTATTTGCTAAATCAGATGTACAGCCATTACTTAATCAAGGTGTTAGAAAAGAAGATATAGCTGCTGGTATATTTAGAGCAGTAGTAAATCAAACAATATCAGGATTATCTCAAGGAAGAGAAATAGGCAATAATGTTTTATATTTAGGTGGACCATTATACTTCTATAGTGAACTTAGAAATAGCTTTGATGAAGTATTAAATACTAAAGGAGTACTTCCTGATGAGGCCCTTTACTTTGTAGCAATAGGCTCAGTACTAGCAAACGTAAAAGAAGAAACAACTCTTTTATCACTAGAAAATAAATTTAAAAAGTTTAAAGAACAAAATAACTATACAAAAACTAAACCACTTTTTAAAGATAAAAAAGAATATGATGAATTCTTAAAAAGGCACAACGACACAACTATAAAAGAATTAGATAAACCAAGTAAAAATATGTATCTTGGAATAGATGCAGGAAGCACAACAATAAAGATGGTTCTTTGTGATGATGATGGTAATATATTTAATCCATTTTATTCATCAAACGAAGGAAGTCCAGTAGAAATAGTTAAGAAATATTTAATAGATTTATATAATAAGTATCCAAATATTAACATTAAGTCTAGCGCAGTAACTGGTTATGGAGAAGAACTAATTAAAAATGCATTTAATATAGATTATGGAGTAGTTGAAACAATTGCTCACTACACAGCAGCAAAGAAAATAAATCCTAAAGTAGATTTTATACTTGATATAGGTGGTCAAGATATAAAATGTTTTAAGATTAAAAATGGTTCAATAGATAGTTTATATTTAAATGAAGCATGTTCTTCAGGATGTGGTTCTTTCTTACAAACATTTGCTAAAGCTTTAGGATACACTACAGAAGAATTCTCACATTTAGGTCTTTATTCTAAAAGTCCAGTTAGTTTAGGTTCAAGATGCACAGTATTTATGAATAGTGCAGTTAAACAAGCTCAAAAAGATGGTGCTTCGGTAGAAAGTATAGCAGCAGGCCTTTCAATGAGTGTAGTTAAAAACGCATTATATAAAGTTATAAGATGTGCAAATCCAAAAGACTTAGGTGAAAACATAATCGTACAAGGTGGAACATTCTTAAATGATTCAGTACTAAGATCCTTTGAAATGGAAATTGGTCACAATGTAATAAGACCAAAATATTCAGGACTTATGGGAGCATATGGAAGTGCACTTTATAGTAAAGAAAAAGAAAGTGATAAAAGTAAAGTATTAACTTTAGAAGAACTTAAAAACTTTAACTACGAAACAAGAAATATAAATTGTAATGGATGCACTAATCATTGTAATTTAGTAATAAACACATTCGATAAGAAAAGAAGATTTATCGCAGGTAATAGATGTTCAAAACCTCTTAACAAAGGCAATCTTCAAGAACACTATGACTTATATGAATATAAACAATCTTTATTAAAAGAATTCATGAATAATGAAATAGATGAATCTAAGACTACTATTGGTATACCTCTAGTACTTAATATGTATGAACTACTACCATTTTGGTATACTTTATTTAAAACTTTAGGACTTAATGTAGTAGTGTCTCCATTTTCATCAAGAAGTCTCTATTTAAAAGGACAACACACAATACCATCAGATACAATTTGTTATCCAGCAAAACTAGCTCATGGCCATATAGAGTATTTATTAGATTCTAAAGTAGACTATATATTCTATCCTAGTATGAGCTACAATGTTGATGAAAAACTTGGTACTAATCATTATAATTGTCCAGTAGTAGCATACTATCCTCAAGTTATAAGAGGCAATATAAATAATCTAAACAAAGATACGTTTATAGATGATTTTATAAGTTTAGCAGATAAAAAACAATTTTTAAAAAGAATAAAAACTATAATTAAGTATTATAATATTGAAACTACTGAATCAAGTCTTAAAAAAGCTGTAGAAAAATCTTATGAAGCATATAATAACTACTTATCAAAAATAAGAACTAAAGCAGAAGAATTCATGAATATTGCATCATCTAAAAATATGCCTATAATTGTATTATGTGGTCGTCCATATCATTTAGATCCTGAAATAAATCATGGTATTAATAAACTTATAACTTCACTTGGAGCAGTAGTTATAACTGAAGACAGTATTAGTCATAAAGTAAAACCATTTAAAACTAAAGTAATGAATCAATGGACTTATCATTCAAGACTATATGCTGCTGCTAAATACATAAGTGAATCTAAAGATAATATTAATTTAGTTCAATTAGTATCTTTTGGTTGTGGAGTAGATGCAGTAACAACTGATGAAGTAAGAAGAATTATTGAAAGTAAAGATAAAGTTTATACACAAATAAAGATAGATGAAATATCTAATATGGGAGCAATTACCATAAGACTTAGAAGTTTACTAGCTATAATTGATAATAAAAATGTAAAGAATAAGTAATGTTATTGTTTTAAATTTATTATGAATGTAAAATGATAATGTAGTAGGAGGTAGATATGGAACTAACAGCAGCAGCTGAATGGTTAAATACTACATTTAGTGGATTTGATCATACTATATTAAATATTTTACATGAACTAGCACTTTTAACTCATGGTAATTTAAACTGGTTATTTAAATTTATAAGTTTATTTGCTGAAAAAGGATTATTCTTAATATTACTTAGTATATTCTTAATGTTATTTAAGAAAACTAGAAAGTTTGGAATATGTATGTTTGGTGCTATCGGAGCAGGTGCTATTATAACTAACTTTATATTAAAAGATATGATAGCTAGACCTAGACCATATATGAGTAGTGTCTTAGAATATAACGAATGGTGGAAATATGCAGGAAGTGTTACTGAAAGTGATTTCTCATTTCCAAGTGGACACACAACAGCTATGACAGCAGCAATGATGTCTTTAGTATTCATGGCTAAAACTAAAAATAAGTATTGGTGTTTTCTATTTATAATACTTATGGGTATATCAAGAAATTATCTTATGGTTCACTATCCATCAGATGTAATAGGTGGTATGTTATCAGGACTAATCGGAGCAACTATCGCATACTTCATAACAATATTAATTTATAAAATACTAGATAAATACAAGGATGTAAAAATATTTAATTTTATAAAGAACTTTGATATAATAAATGCAATGAAAAAGAAATAATCATTGCATTTTTAAATGGAGAAAATATGAAAGAAATAATACATAATGATGATAATCTTACTTTAAAAGATATAACAGAAACAGTAATAAGAATAAAAGTATTACTTATTAATAATGGCAAAATATTTATAGGAAATGCTAATAATGTATATCAATTTCCAGGTGGCCATTTAGAAAGTGATGAAGAATTTAATACTTGTTTAAAACGTGAAGTATTAGAAGAAACTGGTATAGAAATTGATGATAATGAAATAGAAAAACCATTTATGAAAGTAAATATGTTAAATAAAGATTGGCCAGAAGTAGGAAAAAATAGAAATTGTGAAATATATTATTATGCAGTTAATACTAATAAAAGGCCAGACTTATCTAAAACAAACTATACTGAAAATGAAAAGAAAAATAACTTCAAAATTGAAGAATTTGACCTTAAAGAAGCAATAACTAAGATTAAAGAGAATATACCTAATAATGAAATGAATAAAGTTATATCACCAGACATGATTAGTGCATTAGAAGAATATTTAAAACAATTAGAGGATTAATATGGAAGACTACTCAACAGAAGAACTTTCAAATATTAAAGATACTATAGTTATGATAGTAGAAGATGATGAAACACTTTATGATAAAATATGTCCATACACAGAAGTAATGCCATTAAGATTTACATATGATTTATCTTATCTAAGTAAAGAATATATTGATAAAACAAAGAAATTATTTAGTTATTATTATTCTTTAGATAATTTCTATAATAATGAAATTCTAAGACTAAAAAAACACTTTAAACATTTCATGAGATATCCTAAGTTTATATATATAAGTAAGTATAATCCAAACTATGATTTAATAGAAAAAGTATGTAAAGACTTAGAAATAGAATTAATAAGCAATAAAGAAGAATTAATTTCAAAAGTAATATAAAAGGAGAAGCAATGTATACAAGAAAAGAAGAAGTATATAAATATCTAGATAATCTAGGAATTAAATATAAAAAAATAGAACACGAAGCAGTATTCACTATGGAAGAAACATTGCATCTAAATTTAGATAACGAAGAAGAAATAGTTAAAAATCTATTTATTAGAGATGATAAAAAACAAAATTATTTTTTAATATTAGTTAAAGGAGATAAAAGAGTTAACTTAAAAGAAATAAGAAATAATTTAAATCTTAGACCATTAACATTCGCAAGTGAAGAAGATTTAGAAAAATACCTTGGTCTTAAAAAAGGAGCAGTAACAATACTTGGAATACTTAATGATATAGAACACAAAGTAAAAGTATTAATAGATGAAGACATAAAAAACTTTAATGAAATAGGCGCACATCCTAATGAAAATACCGCATCAGTTTGGTTAAAACTAGACGATATAGAAAAGATATTAAAACTTAATAACGTAAGTTATAGTTTTATAAAAATATAGTCAATAAAATTTGACTTTTTCTATTGACATAAAATATATATAATAGTATTATTGTATTATGCAAGTAATACAGTGAAAGGAGTAATCATGAGTTATACATTTGATAACAATATACCAATTTATATTCAATTAGTAGATATCATTAAAGTGGATATAGTATCAGGTAAATTAAGCGTAGGAAGTAGATTACCTTCTGTAAGAGAGCTAGCATTTTACTACAAAGTTAATCCAAATACTATGCAAAAAGCTTTAGTAGAACTAGAGAATGAAAAATTAATTTATACTGAAAGAACAAATGGTAAATATGTAACAAATGATTCAAAAATAATTAACAAAGCTAAAGAAAAACTAGCAAAAGAAAAAGTAAATGAATACTTAAATTCTATGAATAACATAGGTATAACTTATGAAGAGTCAATTAAGTACTTGCAAGAATTAGGAGGAAAATAATATGGAACTTTTAGAGTGCAAGAACCTATCAAAAAGTTTTGATAACAAGAAAATTCTAAAAGATGTTAACCTAATAATTCCTAGAGGCAAAATAGTTGGACTTTTAGGAAAAAATGGGCAAGGAAAAACAACACTAATAAAACTTATTAATGATTTACTTACTCCAACTAGTGGTGAAGTATTAATAGAAGGACTTCATCCAGGAGTAGAATCAAAAAAGATTATTTCTTACTTACCAGAAAGAACATATTTAGATAAAGAAATGAAAGTAATGGATACATTAAATTACTTTAATGAGTTTTATGATAACTTTAATATTGGGAAAGCTAAAAAATTACTAAAAGATTTAGATTTAGACATAAACTCTAAAATATCTAAGATGTCAAAAGGTATGCAAGAAAAACTACAACTTATATTAGTTATGAGTAGAGATGCTGATCTTTATATATTAGATGAACCATTAGGTGGAGTAGACCCAGCTACTAGAGATTATATATTAGATACAATACTTTCAAACTTTAAAGAGGGAAGTAGTGTAATAATATCAACACACTTAATTTCTGATATAGAAAGAATACTAGACGAAGTAATATTCATAGATAAAGGAAAAATAATATTAACTGCTGCTGCAGATGAACTTCGTAAAAAAGAAAAATCATCAATAGATGAAATCTTTAGGAGGACATTCAAATGCTCTTAAAAGTACTAAAATACGATCTAAAATTTACATATAAAAATTTAATAATATTCTATTCATTATCATTATTCTTTGCTTTACTTGGAAGAATATGTGGATTATTTGATACTTCGGGTATAATGTTAATACTTTCAAAGATAAATAATGGAATTGCCGTATCTATGTTAGTAAGTGTACTTATTAATAATCTTATGAGAGTATGGGCAAGATTAGTTCTTAACTTCTATAAAGATGAATCATATTTAACACATACTTTACCTGTAAAAAAGAGTACACTTTATCTATCTAAAGTATTATGTGGATTAATTACAATGCTAACTTCAACTATAGTAATAGCCATTTCATTATTGATTTGTTACTACTCAAAAGAAAATATAGAACTTTTAAAGAATAGTCTAAATATTGTTGCAAATCTTTATGAAAGCAGCATAACAAGTTTACTAATTCAACTATTTACACTAATATTCTTAGAATTTACATTTATTTTACTAACAGGTTACATAGGTATAATTCTAGGCCATAAATCTAACAATAATAAAATGTTAAAAAGTTGTTTATGTGGATTCTTAACATACATGGCTTCATCAATAATAATATTATTAGTAGTTTATATATCAGGTCTATTTAACAGCGATATAATGAATATATTTACAAGTACAACTTTTACACTAAATATATTTAAAACTATACTATTAATAGCTATAATAAGTTACTTAGTATTAATAATTATAGAATATATAATAGGTCTTAAAACAATTGATAAAGGCGTAAATATTGATTAATGAAATAAAAAGTGTTATAATATGAACACTTTTTTATTTGGGGGTTGTAATGGAAAAAGAAAATAAAACATATACAAGAGAAGAAGGATTTAGAATCCTAAATAATGCTAGTAAAGAAGCATTTAAAATATTTAATATAATACTAGATAATGAAAAACTACCAAACTATTATCTAGTTCAGCTAGCGCAAAGAAATGAAACTTTAAAAAATGAAGTACTTAAAGCATTATATGTATTTAAGACATCACTAGAAAGAGAAATAATAAGTGATCGTTTAGAAAGAATCTTAATTATAGTTTCAACGCTTTTAAATATAGGATTATTATTAACAGTACCGTTAGTCGGATTAGCTACATCATTAGTTTATGGATATAATGTAATTAAATTAATTAATTCAAAAAGAAAAAAACAACAAGAACATCCAGAAAAAGAATTAGATAGTGTCATTGATAAAGAAAACGATATAATGAATAATATAAAAAATAATGAAATGATGATACTTAGAAAGACTATAAAAAATCTAAAAGAAAATACTTTAGATGCAGCTGGAAACCCTCAAAAAGCATTATTAGTTATGGAAGCAAACTCAATAATACAAGATTATTTAGAAACAGGTATAATACCAAAAAATATAGATGATGCACATAAAAAAGCAATCATAAATATGCTTCAAAAAGACTTAAACACTACTGAAACAAATTTAGAAACATTATTAAAAGAAACAAAAATTAAAGTATCAGAAGACACATTAATAAAGAAATTAGAATACTAAGGTGAAAATTATGGAAGAAGAAATATCAAAAAAACAAAAAGGAATTAAAATACTTAATGAAGTATCAAATGAAGCATTTGAAATATATAAAGAAGCATTAGATGATAAAGAACATCAAGAATACTATTTATATGAATTATTACAAAAAAATAAATATCTAAAATCAAGAATAGAAGAATCATTAAAATTAATAAATGAAGATTTAGAAGAAAAGTTTAAACAAGATAAAATAAAAAGATTAAACTTACTTTTACTAGGAATATTTGGTATTATTTCATCTATAGTAGCTCCAGGAGCAATATCTATGCTAATAACATTAATATATGGTATAACTGCATACAAAGATATAAAAACTAGATTAGAAAAAATGAAAGATAATTCGCTTCCTAAAGAAATGTTAGATGTATTTCAAAAAATAACAGGTATTACAACTAATATAGAAAATAATGAAACATTTATACTAAAGAAAGTGAAAGAAATAAGTAAAAAAAGACTAGAAGAAGTAAAAACTAATCCAATAAAAGTAAATAAAATACTTGAAGCTAATATAATAATTCAAGATTATATAAATTATGAAAGATTACCACAACAAATATCTGAAGATATTAAATTAATAATAGTTAATATGTTAAGACAAGATCTAAATTCAAATGAAACAGATTTAGAAACACTATTAAAACAAGCAAAAGAAAAAGTATCTTTAGATACACTAGTTAAAAAAATGGAATTTGATGAGAAATAATTCTCATCTTTTATTTTGTATGATACAATTATTATGGTGAAAATATGACAATCGATGAAATAATAGAAAGACTATTTAGTGAAAAATTTAATAATTCAAATGATATGGACAAAATAATAGATTTTGTAAGAAGTAAAGAAGACAAATTAACTCTTAGAAAAAGAGGTATTGAGATAGAAGAAGTACTCGCATATACAAAAGAACAAAAAGAACCAAATTTAGAAGTAAAATGCAATAATGACGAAGTATATTATCCATATGATTTTAAAATATTTAAAGAAGAGATATCTAAAAACATTTCTCCAAATTTAAAAGAAATATCACTTCCAATATCATTCATAAGAGATAATATAAGTTTTTTAAGTAAACTTAGTTCATTAACAAAATTAACTATTAACAACTATGGTTTTTTATCTCCTGAAGAGTTAAATTTTATAAGCAAAAACACTAATATAAAAGAAATAGATATAGGGACATCATATATTCAAAAAGATAATTATAGTGACTTAGTAACAGTAAAAAAAGATGGAAAATTAAATGGTTACTATAAAGATATATTAATAAAACAAACTTATGAACCAAAAATAGATGGCCTAAGTGGCATTGAAAGTAATAAGGATATTAAAGTAGATGGTACAACAATCACACCATCTGATTTAGAAAAAATATTTAATATTATTGGTGAAGACTTAACAAAAACAAATAGAAAAATAGAAATAAATGGTAAAGACCAATCATACGTATTTAGTATAAAAGATGGTATTGTTAATATGGATATATCAGATCCAAATATGAATATAGCAAGTGATTTAAGTAAGTTTTTTGAAAAAAGAGGAATTAAAACAAATGGTGTATTTGTAAAAGTAACTAAAGGTTATGCTGAAACTAACTTTGATGCATTAGATAAACTAAGTGAAAACGTAGAGGTAAGAGTTAGATACGATAGTGTTACGTCATCTAGTTATGAAGAATTTAGAGCATTAAGTGAAACCATGAAATGGTATAGACAAATTATAAATGATTATCCATTATCACCAGTAGAAAAATTAGCATTCGCATATGATATATTAAAAACATTAGAATATAATGAAACAGAAACTGAAGATAAGATGGAATCAAGAGAACCACATAAAATAGTAAAAACTGGTCATATAGTTTGTGCAGGATATACAGCAATGCTTGAAGAAATATTTAAAGAATTTGAACCTAATATAAAAATAGGATCATTTGGAGTAACATGTTATGATGATGATAATGAAACATTAAGAGGATATCATAGTAGAGCAATTGCTATAATAGATGATGAAAAATACGGAATACATGGAGCATACGCACTAGATCCAACATGGGATAGTTATAAATCAAATGGACGTGAAAAATTAGATAGTGAATACACTGCATTAGATTTATATAAATACTTTATGATTCCATTTAGTGAATATAGAAAAGTATTTGAACATGACTCAGATATAAAATTCTTTCAAGGAAATTTATCTTATCTAAATACAAACCTTAGTGATGAAAACATTGATAAAGCAATAACAACAATAGATAGGCAAAAAGAACAAAAAGAAGGAGAATTATCTTTCACAAGAAAAGAACCACTCATAAACTATGAAATCAAAGAAGTATTACCAAATAAAAGTGAACAAGAAATAATAGAATTATTTAAATCAAAAAGAATTCCAAATACCACAATGATGCAAATAATAAGAAATGTACGTTTAGCAGAAGGATATACTAATGAAATAGATGAAGAAATGTCTAAAGTATCTAGAATATACGATAAACTTACACCTGAAGTTGATCAATTAACTGGTAAAGTTTTATAAAAAAAGACTATTGAAATTTAATCAATAGTCTTTTGTCTTTTATCAGAATATAGAAATAATATAGTAGCAGCTCCAATCATAAGAATAGAAGCAAATATATAATCAAAGTACCCAGTCTTAGGATTAACTAATTCTTTAAATATAACTTCAACAGTAACATCAGTATCAGTATTATATCTATATGTTCTTTTTATATAATTACCATTTTTATCATAAATGCCATATATTTGAGGACCATTAAAGAAGATATACACATCATCAACTTTACTTACTCTTTCAAAATCAAATCCTTGGCCAACTCTATCAATGGAAACACTTCCTTCCCAAGCAAGTATTTTATCCACTATTTTACCTGTTAAATCATATTCATAATTATATCTATTATCATAAGAAAGAGGTTACTTAAATGAAGAATCATTATAGTTATAACAAATAACACTAGTTTCAGAGAAAGAACCCATATCACATAACTCTAAAGGTATTTCAGTTTTTTTACCATTAGAATCAAACTTATAAATAGCTTTTTTAGAAAGAACATATACATCATTATTTATTTTAGTAATATCTTGATATAAATCATTTCCAATTTCACTTTTCCAATCTAAAGATACATATTCATCAAGAGCATCTACCATAATAGGTAATATTAGTACTAATAAAAGTACTAAAAATAATTGATTTTTCATAAACTTCATACTCTATATCTTCATTATTTTTATCAATGTTATATACTTAAATCAATAAATTATGTTAAAATTAAAATAGGTGATAGTATGAAAGATATAGATACATTATTTAACGAATTATCAAAGTCAACATTTAGGAGTAATTTTCATTTACATGAACCAGAAATAAAATATGTTAATGACAAAGGCTTAGGTAAGATAAGAGAACATGCTTATGATTTTGTTAAGAAAAGATTAAGCCATGCAGTTATACCTAATGATGGAAAACAAACTCCAATGAAAGGTCATCCTGTTTTTGTAGCTCAACACGCAACTGGCACTTGTTGTAGAGGTTGTCTTCATAAATGGCACAATATTGAAGAAAAAAGAAAACTAACAAGAGATGAAATAGATTACATAGTAAATGTTATAATGACTTGGATAGAAAGAGATATGAAAAATAAGTGAAAAAACTTGTGTTTTAATATAAAATACTTTAAAATTAAAAATGGAGGAAGTAAAATGAAAAAGAAAATTATAATGTTTCTTGTAACTTTAGGTATCATTATGTTACCATTAAGTGCTAATGCTTCATTAATTGATGAATATGAACATAAAAACTTTAAAGATACTTTAGCTGCTGAAGACATAACTTTAAAGAATACTAGTTATAAAGAAACAAATGATCAAATCACAATTTATATGTTTAGAGGTCAAGGATGTAGTTATTGTAGAGCATTCTTAAACTTCTTAAATGATATATCTACTGAATATGGAAAATATTTTAAATTAGTATCTTTTGAAATATGGAACGATTCTAATAATAGTGAATTATTTACAAAAGTAGCAAATGTCGCAGGAGAACAAGCAGGTGGAGTTCCTTATATTATTATAGGTGATACAGTATTTCCTGGATACTTAAGTGACTGGAATGACACAATTAAAACAGCTATTAAAACTGAATACGATAAAAGTGATAGAGTAGATATACTAGAAAAAACTGAAGAAGCAGAAAAAGAAGCAACTAAAACTGCAAATGCTCCAATAACTAAAACAATAATTTGGAATTTAGTATTTGTAGTAATCGCAACTGCAACATTAATAACAGTAAACACTATTCAAAATAAAAAGGTATTAAAAGCTATCGAAAGTGTAAAAAATAAAGAAAGTAAAAAAACAAAGTAGATTTAATTCTACTTTTTTTGTATTATATTACTATGAAAAAGAAAGCAATAATTATATTAAATTTAATAATAATTTTACTAGAACTAAACAGTTTAAGTTTTGATTATGGTTTAACATCATTATTTTACTATACAGAACTTTCTAATTTATTAGCTCTTATTACATCAATAATTTTAGTAATAACTTCTTTTAAAAAGAAATTACCAAATTATGTAAAAGTATTAAGATACATTTCAACAGTAAATTTAACTATTACATTTTTAGTAGTGTTATTCGTATTAGCTCCTAAAGGAAACTTCTATAATATGTTTATACTTGGTAATATGTTTGAACATCATTTATTGTGTCCACTATTATCATTATTTTTATTTATGTTTTTAGAAGATTATAAGTTAAAACTAAATAATATAAAATATCCAGTTATTATAACAACGATATATGGATTTATACTAATACTTTTAAATATTTTTAAAGTTATAGATGGACCATATCCATTCTTAAGAGTTTATAATCAAACATTGTTAGTTTCAATAACATATTTTGTAGTTATGACACTTGGATGCTTATTTATTTCATACTTAATAATTCTTCCTAAAAAGAAATGAGAACTGAAATAAGAAACAAACTAATAATGACAATACTAAGTGACTATTTAAATAATAATAGTGACTTTATTACTAAAGATATGATTGATAATTTAGAGTGTTATAATTTAAGTATTACAGAAAGAATAGTATTGTTATTGCTAGGATACTACAATATAGAAAATAAAGAACTAACTATAGAATTAAATAAAATAATAAAAGAATTAGATAAAGAAAAGTATGAAAATAATGATTATTATAAAAATATTAAACTAGAAAATATTAAAGATAAAAATTGGTCTTTTAAAATTAAAAGTTATAAACCATATGAATTATTCGTATATAATGATTTAGAAAATATAGATGGAAAATTATATCCAAAAGTTGGATATTTCACTGGTGAATACCTTTATCCATGCGTACTTGAAAATAATAGAGAATGGATGCTTATAACGCCAAATGAAATAGAAACAATGAGTGAATCTATAAGCGAAGCCTATGGTAATGTACTAACATATGGTTTAGGTCTAGGTTACTATCAATATATGATATCAAATAAAGATAATGTTAAAAGTATAACTATAATAGAAAAAGACCAAAATATTATAGATTTATTCACGAAATATATTTTGCCACAATATAAATATAAAAATAAAATAAAAATAATAAACGAAGATGCCTTAAAATATAAATATAATAATGAATATGATTATGTATTTGTTGATATATGGCATGATCCAAGCGATGGAGTAGAACTATATACTAAAATGAAACAACTAGAAAAGCCTAATATAAAGTACTCTTACTGGATAGAAAAAACAATAAAAAATTATATAGACTAATACCAATAATTGGTATTTTTTCTTTTATAGAAAATGTACACAATATTAATGGTGATTACATGAAAAAATTAATATTAAAAACTTTTATATTCATATCTTTATTTTTAGTTTTTAATATTAATGAAATAGACTCAAACAGTGATAAAATTCTATATTATGATTCTAGTGATATACATGTAGAAGATACATTTAAAGTATATTTAAAAAATACTAATTCAAATAAGTTAAATGAGGTATTAAAAATACTAAATATAGATGTATTAAACTATACTATTGAAGATAAAAAATATTATGCAAGAAATATAAATGATTTAATAGAAAAGTTTACTAAAGATAAATCTATAGAAGAAAAAATATATTATGAATTAAATGGAGTAACTATAGATTCAGTAACTATTTATTGTGAAGTAAATGAATTAATGAAATTCGAAAATTTAGTAAAAACTTACTAATAAAATATAGTTTATAAAATTGATTTTTTTGGTACAATATGATAACATTTTATTAGAATAGGTGAGTTATGAAAAAGAAAATGTTTTTATTAATTATATTGTTAATATTTCCATTATTTGTTTATGCAGAACCTGCATATATGTTTTTAGGTAAAAAGTCAGATGAAAGTTATATCATAAAACAAGGAGATGTTATTACAATGTATTTACTTTCAAATTATGGTCCAAATGATGAAGGACTACTTGAAAGTTATAATGCACAAATATATTATAATCCATATGTATTTGAATTAGTTAAAACTGATAATGAATATATTAAATTACCTGAAGGATGGGAAGTAACAAATTATAAAGCATACTCTTCATTAATAAATCTATCAGTAAGAAATAATACACCTAATAATGCTAATGAAAAATTTGAAGAAAACGAATTTCAAAATATAATAGCTAAACTAAGTTTTAGGGTTAAAGATAATACCGTTAATCAAAAAACATATATAGAATTATTAAAAGATAACACTTACTATATAGAAAACAATAATGGTGAAACTTCAACATTTAAAAATGATTTAAATAGATTTTTATATTACGAAATAAATAGTAATGGTGGAAATAAATTAGATTCTCATCTAACAAGTATTGAAGTAAGAGGAGAGTATGATACCGAAGAAGTATATTTAACACCAAGCTTTGCACCTAGTATTTACGAATATGATTTAACAACAACAGGAAATAAAGTTTATATACATGGATACTGTTATATCAATGGATGCAATGTTGAAGGAGAAAGTGGATACATAGAATTAAAAAAAGATAAAACCGTTACTAAAATAGTATCAACTGCTTCAGATGGAACAAAACAAACATATAAAATAAATATAATAAAACTTAAAGATTATGATGGATATCCTGAACTAAAAAGTTTAAAGATACTAAATTATAACTTAGTAGAAGAATTTGATCCAAATAATACAACATATCATGTTGTTATACCTAGTACAGAAAATAGTTTATTAATAGATTATGAAAGTGACTATGATGTAACTATTAATGGAAATGAAAACTTAAAAATAGGTGAAAATATAGTTACAATTGATGTTAAAAATAATGATGATGAGACATTTACTTATTATCTACTAGTAAGCAAAACTGAAAAAGAAGAAGATAAAGATGTACCAGTAGTAGAAGAACCTAAAAAAGATACTAATACTACTACTGAGACAAAAAAAGATAATAAAAAACTATACTTAGTAATTTGTATGATTATATCTATATGTGCAATTATATGTATAACAATCCTAATACTAAGAGATATAAAATCACAAAAATTTATAAATGATCAAAAAGAATAGGCAACTATTCTTTTATTTTAGAAATATAAATTTACCCCTAAAATACTTTATTAATATTGAATAAAAAAATATATTAGGTATAATCAAATTAAGAAAGTAGATGATTTAATGAAAAAAGGCTTTACCTTAATAGAATTATTAGCTGTTATAGCAATATTAGCAATTTTAGTAATTATAGCTATACCTAATATAATAGAATTATATAATAAATCAAAAAAAAAAATATTTGTTACAGAAGTAAAAAATGTTTATAAAAAAGTAGAAGAAACTTATGTATCAACAAAGTTAAAAGAGGAACATATATTTAGAATAAATTCAGAAGATAATACGAAGTTAGATATGAATGGTAATAAACTAAAATATTGTATTATATTAAATGACGAAGGCAAAATATTATTTATGAATGTATCTGATGGAAATTATATTATTGAAATAAATAAAAATAATAAGTTTGAAGATATTAATAAAGATAATGTAACTGAAGGTAATCTTAATGACTTTAATTGTAAAAGTATACCAGCTACTTTAGAATAGATTTATTAAAATCTTTTTTTTGTTAAAAAATTGTAATATAATTAGAGTGGTGATGATATGAAAAAAAATTATATTATAGATGGAAATGAAGCTTGTGCGATGGGTTCATACCTTTTTAGTGAAGTATGTGGTATATATCCAATAACACCTGCTAGTCCAATGGCAACTCTAACTGATAAGTGGAGTGCTGAAGGTAAAAAGAATTTATTTAATGATACAGTTTCAGTTATAGAAATGCAAAGTGAAGCAGGAGCATCTGCTTTATCTCACGGAGCACTTCAAGCAGGTAGTCTTGCTACAACATTTACTGCATCACAAGGACTTTTATTAATGATACCAACGATGTACAAAATGGCAGGAGAAATGTTACCAGGTGTAATTCATGTAGCAGCTCGTTCACTAGCTACACATGCACTTTCAATATTTGGTGATCATCAAGATATTTATGCAACTCGTAGTACAGGATTCTGTATGCTAGCATCTACTTCTGTTGAAGATGCATATTATATGGCAATAGTTGCACACTTATCAGCAATTGAAGGGTCACTTCCATTTTTACATTTCTTTGATGGATTTAGAACAAGTCATGAACTAAATAAAGTTTCACTTTTAGATGAAAAAGAAGTATTAAAATTAGTTAATTATGACAAGATTTATGAGTTTAAAAATAGAGCACTTAATATTGGTAAAGAAATAACACGTGGTACTTCAGAAACGGGAGATGTATATTTTCAAAATACTGAAGTAAGAAATAAATACTACGATTATATGCCAGATATAGTCGCTAGAAACATGGAAAAGATTAATAAACTTGCTGGTACTGAATATAAACCATTTAACTATTATGGAGCACAAGATGCAACTCATGTAATCGTAGCCATGGGATCAGTTTGTGATACTACAAGAACAGTAGTAAATCTTCTTAATAGAAGAGGACATAGAGTAGGTGTTGTAGAAGTACATCTATATAGACCATTTAGCACTAAATACTTACTAGATATTCTTCCTAAAACTGTACACACTATCGCAGTACTTGATAGAACTAAAGAAGCAGGTAGTCTTGGAGAACCTCTTTACTTAGATGTAGTAGAAGCAGTAAAAACAAGAAATATTCATGTTTATGGTGGAAGATATGGACTATCTTCAAAAGATGTACCACTTAAAGATATAAATGGTGTATTTGAAAATATATTTAGTGATAATCCTAAAAATCATTTTACAGTTGGTATTATAGATGATGTGACTCACCTAAGTATTGAACCTAAAGAAATAGAATATACGCCTGACTATAAGGAAATAAAAGTATATGGTTTTGGATCTGATGGAATGGTCGGAGCATCTAAAAACTTCATGAAAGTCTTAGGAGACATAGATACAAACTACGTTCAAGGATACTTTGAATATGATTCTAAAAAGAGTGGTGGAGTAACAATATCACATTTAAGAGTAGGAGACACTAAAATAAATGCTCCATACTTCTTAACATCTCCAGACTTTATAGTTATTTCAAAAGATATATACTTAAATAGATATTATTGTTTAAAAGATATTAAAAAGAATGGAATACTACTTCTATCAAGTAATAGAACAGATGAAGAATTAAATAATTTAATTAGTAATGAAAATAAAAAAGAAATATTAGATAAGAATATAAAAGTTTATGTAGCAAACTTAGATGAACTTAATGAAAAATATAACTTACACGGAAAAATAAATAATGTAATGTGTATGTATATGCTAAAAATACTTGGTTATGATAAAGAAGAAATAAAAGACTTCGAACACTTAATAGAGAAAACATATAGTAGTAAAGGAACTAAAGTAGTAGAAGCTAATATAAATGCTATTAATGAATCTTTAAGATACTTAGAAGAAATTGATAACAGAATATTTACAATAACAAGTGACAATCAAACTGAAAAGAACTTTACAGATGAAGTATTAAAATTACGTGGTAATATGCTTACAGTTTCAGACTTTATTGACTACAAAGATGGCACATTTGAAGGTGGAACAGCTGCTAGTGACAAGAGAAAGACTTCATCATTAGTGCCAAAATGGTGTAAAGAGAATTGTATAGAATGTAATCAATGTTCATTTGTATGTCCTCATGCTTGTATAAGGCCATTCTCACTTACTGATAATGATCTAATTATGGCTCATATTGATAAAAATGAAACTATTGAAAGTTTAGGTGAAAAGAATAAAAACTTCTTTATATCAGTTTCAGAATCAAATTGTACAGGTTGTGGACTTTGTATAGAAGCTTGTCCTGGCAAGCAACAAGAAAAGGCACTAGAATTAGGTAAATATAATGAAAGACTTGATAGAATAAGCGATTACTTATTTAATAATCAAGAAAATGACACTGCATTTAATAAATTCACTGTTAAAGGAGTAGGATTCAAGAAACCTTACTTTGAATTTAGTGGAGCTTGCGCAGGATGCGGAGAAGCAGCATACATAAAAGTTCTAACTGAACTATATGGAAAGAATATGGTAATTGCGAATGCTACTGGTTGTTCTTCAATATATGGAGGAAGTCTTCCTCTAACACCATATAAAATTCCATGGATGAATTCATTATTTGAAGATAATGCTGAATTTGGATTTGGTATTCATAAGTCATACAAAAAAATGAGAGAAAGAATTAAAAAAATAATGTATGAAACTAAAGATATTGTAGATCCTGAAATAAAAGCAACTTACAAAGAATGGATAGACAATATGGAAGATGATGATTTAACACTAGCTATCAAAGATAAACTAGAAAAATCTGAAATTCCAAATGAATTAAGAATATTACTTGATTATATACCATCTCGTAAAGTATGGATTTTAGGAGGAGATGGATGGGCTTATGATATAGGTTATGGTGGATTAGATCATGTGCTTCATAGTAATGAAAATATTAATATTATGGTCCTTGATACAGAAGTATATTCAAATACTGGTGGTCAAAAATCAAAATCAACAAGAATAGGTGGAGTAGCACAATTCGCATCAAATGGAAAACTTGAAACAAAGAAAGATTTATTTAAAATCGCAATGAGTATACCAAACGTATATGTCGCAAGCATCTCTATGGGAGCTAATATGATGCAAACACTAAAAGTAATGAAAGAAGCTTACGAACACGATGGACCATCACTAATAATCGCATATAGTCCATGTATAGAACAAGGAATATATGGAGGACTTACTAATTCACTTGATGAACAAAAACTTTTAGTAGACATAGGATATAATTTACTTATGAGATATAACCCAGATACTGATACATTAACAGTAGACTCAAAAGAACCTGACTTTACTAATTATGATGCAGTATTTAGAAAAGAATTAAGATATAAAAATCTAGAAGTTAAAAATAAAGAAGAATATGAAAGATTATATGAAGAAAATATGAATCATTCAATTGAAAGATATAATTACTTCAAAGATTTAGAAAACACAAAAAAAGGAAACTAAATTTCATAGTTTCCTTTAATTTTCTAATAAAATAGGACTGCCACCCCCTGATGGACAGTCCGGAAAAAAGAATAAAAAGGGGTTGGCTAGTGTGATACTAGCACCAATTCGCCTAATAGTGAATTGGTAAGTCTATATATTAATTATAAAAGTATATTTTGTCAAGCATTTTTTAAACTTTTTATAAATTTTGTCCCATACTAAGACTATACATAGAATTAGGATTACTACTAAAGTATTTACTATCCAAATCTACAAATCCAAGTATATTTTCACTAGGAATAACAAACTCACTTTGACCATTACTATTCTTTTTAATTAATCTATTTTCATCTCCAACTTCACAACCTATTAAAACCATAATTTCTTTAGCCCTAGTTTGAGGATTACCAAGTTCAAAATCAACATAATGATCAGGATCTTCATAAAAAGATTCTAATATAGGATTTACACAACTAGATAATTTATCATCATCAATATATAAACCATCTTCACATATAGAGTTTCCATTATTTCTTTCAGTTAAATGAGCAAAAAATTCAATATCATCATAAGAAAGTTCACTCATCGCATCTCTTAAATCTTCTAATTCCATTCTTATCACCATAACAATTATAACATATTTACTTAATAATTCAAAAATGATAACATTATTTTAGGAGTAAAGTATGAATAGAGAAGAACTGTTAAAAATATCAAAAGAATTATTAGAATCAATAATATATAAAAAGAATATTGCGTTAAATAAAGAACATATATTAATGTTAAGTATTTCTAGTTTTATAATGTCAGAAGAAAAACTAATAAAAACTGACAGTAGAAGCAAAAAACTATTTTTTGATGATACACCTGAAAATATAGAAAAGATAGATGAATTCTATGACTTAATTAAAGATAAAATATCTTTTAAAGTAGATTCTAAAGAAGCACCAAATAATATATATGAAATTGTAGTTCTAAATAATAATAATGATAATATCGAGTTAAAAAAGAAAATATTTATTATAAATAAACTAAGAGATTCTTTTGCTCATGGAAGATATGAAATAGATATTCAAAATAACCAAATTATTATTAAAAATGAATATGATATTTTTGAAAGCAAACATTCTTTAACTGGAACAATAACTCCAAAAGAATTAAATGAATTTAATAAAATCAAACTTGAAAAAGAAGATGATATTAATATATATAAAATATTAGGACTTTATAATGAAGAATATTACAGTAACGAAATGATATTATATCTTATAAATCAACGTAAAAACTTTTTTACTAAAATGGGTAAACTAGATTATGATGTTAACTTTAATGATGAAGAATTAAAACATATGATTAAAACATATGATAACGCTTTAATGAAAGTAGAAAATTTTATACATAATAAAAAAATACTAAATTATGAGACTTATAAAATCAATGGGAATATAAATAAAACATCTTTATTAAGCAAAGATGAAATTATAAAAGGAGAAAAAGAGGATATTGATGAAGTATTAAGTATCCTAGTTAAAATATCATTAATGTTATGCTCTAAAGAAGATAGATTATCTATAGAAAGTGCAGTTATTTATAATCATTTAAGTTTGCTTTTTAGTGATAGACAAAATATAAAATTAGATTTCAAATATTTAAAAAATCCATTTAAAAACATACAATTCAAACTAAAAGATAGTTCTAAGAAAGATGATGTAACAGGCGTTTTAGGAACGATAAGAAAAAACATCTATGAACTCAAAAAAAACAATAAAAAGTCAAAATTAATACCAAAAGATAAAAGAAAAGAACAATTACTAAATCAATTTAATAGTTTTATAAATAATGTAATCTTTGCATTTGAAAAAAGAAATATAGAGATAAGTAAAAGAATAAGAAATGGTATTATGCATTCAGCTATAGAAGTAAATGAAAATGGTTTGGTGATTAAAGATTCACCAGATCATAAAGAAGATAGTTACCATTTTAAGTGTACTGCAACTAATCAAGAATTATTAGAATATATTAGTATAATCGAAAACGATGAACAAGAAGAATTAACTATAGAAGAATTGAAAATTAGGATAGAAAATCTATTAAAAGAATATGAAGCATCTGACGATTATATAAAAAAATTTAAAGAAATATATGAAGAATATATTAATGAATTACACATAGATAAAAAACAAAGTATTAAAGAACCAATAACACTTGAAAGTACAAAAGAATATACTGATAGAATTAAATATTTAATGAAACTAAGAGATACCCTTATTAAAAGAAAAGAAGAATTAGATAGTAAACCTCCAAGTATGTAAGAAATCTAAATTTCTTCTTTTTTTATCTTTAAAAGTATGATATAATATTGAAGATTTATTTGGAGGCGATAACATTGAACGATTTAAATGCTATTAAAGGTTTAGGACCGAAAACAATAGATACTTTAAAAAATATAGGAATTAATAGTATTAGTGATCTAGTTGAATATTATCCCTACAGACACGATTTAATAGTTCTTGATAATATAAAAGAGTGTGTTGATAAACAAAATGTAATTATTGAATGTATTATAGATTCAGTACCATTATCTAGAAGATTTAGAGCTAATATGACAGCACTTACTTTTAGAGCAATGTCAAACAAGAAAATGATAGCTGTTATGATATTCAATAGAACATTTTTAAAGACTCAACTTCATCCAGGTACAACTATAACAGTAATAGGTAAATATGATGCTCTTAAAAATACAGTAATAGCTTCTGATATAAAATTTGAAAAGATTGCTACTGGTTCAATAGAAACTGTTTACCATCTAACAAGCGGTCTTACAAGTAAATCATTAAAGAAATATATAAGTGAAGCACTAAATATTTATGATAATTATATTGATTATGTACCGGAATATTTAAATGAAAAATATAATTTTATTTCTAAAAAGGAAGCAATAAGATTAATACACGAACCACAAAATAAAGAAGATGTTAAAAAAGCACAATTAAAACTTAAATATGAAGAATTATTTGAATTCATGTTTAAAATAAATTATTTAAAAGAATTAAATAAAGATAATAAAGTAGAATATATTAGAAATATCGATCCAGAAGATGTTAATACATTTATAAGAGAGTTACCATTTGAGTTAACTCCAGATCAAGATAAAGCAATAGAAGATATTTATAATGACATGACATCAAGTAAAAGAATGAATAGAATGCTTCAAGGAGATGTAGGTAGTGGTAAAACTATTGTTTCAGTAATAGCTGCTTATATAAATCATTTAGCAAAATATCAAACTGCATTAATGGCACCAACAGAAGTATTAGCATATCAACATTATGAAAATATTAAAAGTATACTTTCAGGAACAAATATGAGAATAGACATATTAGTTGGAAGTATGAAAAAGAAAGAAAAAGACGAAGTAGTAGAAAAATTAGCTAAAGGTAAAATTGATTTTTTAATAGGTACACATGCACTACTTAGTGAAAATGTTATATTTAAAAATCTTGGTCTAGTTATAACAGATGAACAACATAGATTTGGAGTAAATCAAAGAGCAAGCCTTAAAAATAAAGGTATTCTTCCGGATACTTTATATATGTCAGCAACTCCTATACCGCGTACTTTCGCGTTAACAATATATGGAGATATGGATATATCAAATATTAAAACTAAACCAAAAGGAAGAAAAGAAATAAAAACAATAGTTAAAAGTGAAAAAGAACTAGTAGATGTTTATGAACTATTAAAGAAAGAAATAGATGAACATCATCAAGCATATATAGTTTCACCTTTAATAGAAGATTCTGAAGTAATAGATTTAACAACAGTAAATGAAATAAAAAGAAATATAGATTTATACTTCAATAAAAAAATAAAGTCAGCGATAATGCATGGTAAATTATCAAAAACCGACAAAGATAAAATAATGAATGACTTTAAAGCAGGAAAAATAGATGTATTAATATCAACAACAGTAATAGAAGTTGGAATAGATGTTAAAAATGCTACTATGATGATAATATATGATGCTGAACGTTTTGGACTAGCAACACTTCACCAATTAAGAGGAAGAGTTGGAAGAAATGAATTTGAATCAACTTGTATACTTATAGGAGATAAAGAAAATAAAAGATTACAAGTATTAGAAGAAAGCAACGATGGATTCTATATAACCGAAAAAGACTACGAAATGCGTGGAGAAGGAGACTTATTTGGAGTTAAACAAAGTGGAGATATGGAATTTAAAATAGCAAATCTTCATACTGATATGAAAATACTTTTACAAGCAAGAGATGATTCAAAAGAATTTTTTGATAAAAATAAAGATAATAATTTTGAAAATTATAAAGAATATGCTAAAATAATTAATGAAATGACAAATTTAGATTAAAAGGAGTGATTAAAATGGGTAGAGCTCATGAAGTAAGAGCTAAAGCAATGGCTGCAACAGCTGCTAAAAAAAGTAAATTATATTCAATTTATGCAAAGGAGATTTATCAAGCAGCGAAAGGAAACCCAGATCCATCAAGTAATGATGTATTAAGAAGAGTAATTGAAAAAGCTAAAAGGGAACAAGTACCAGCAGATGTAATTAATAGAAATATTGATAAAGTTAAAAAAGGTGTAACAGAAAACTATGATACAGTAGAATATGAAGCATTCGCTCAAGGCGGAAGTTCACTAATCATTAAATGCTTAACAGATAATTCAAATAGAACAATTAGTTTTGTTAAAACAGTATTTAATAAATGTGGAGCTAAAATGGCTGGACAAGGAGCAGTTAGTTTCATGTATGAGCATCTAGGAGTAGTAGGTATTAAAGGACACTCTGAAGAAGAAGTAATGGATGCCCTAATCAATGGAGATGTTGATGTAAATGATATCGAAGTAGAAGATGATACAGTAGTTGTATATACTGAAGTAGCTGACTTAAACAATGCTAAAAAAGCATTAGAAACTGCATTCCCAGGAATAGTATTTGAAATAGATGAAATATCATACTTTGCTAAAGATACAGTAACACTTGAAGGTGAAGATAAAGTAAAATTTGAAAGATTACTTGATATGCTAGATGAACTAGATGATGTAAGTAATGTTTACCATAATGTAGAGTTATAAAAAACTCTACTTTTTTTAAATCCAATATGTTACAATATATATGGAGGATATAATGAAATTTAAAAATATGAAAGAAAAAGACATAGATGAAATAAGATATAATCCATATACAGAAGGACAAAGTAAAGAAATAAGAAAAGGAACACCAAATGAAATAAAAAGAATAGTAGCAGCTTCCTCAATAATGAATATACTACTAATTCAAGGAAAACAAAAAGAAGCACTTGATAGACTAAAAGAAAATGATAGTACAAAAGAATACACAGCTAAAGATGTGATTTTAGAGATGTTAAAAGAAGCAACTGAAAAAGTTATGACCTCTAAAGAATCATATGAAGGAATAACATTAGGATAGGAGATAATATGAATTTTAATATAGACGATATCATAACATTTAACTATGGAGAATACTTAATATTAGATGTTATTAGAGAAAGAGAAAATACTTATTTGTATTTAATAAATAATGATGAATTTAAAGACGATGTATCTATTGTAAAAGTAAATAACAATAACGATGTAATTGAATATTCACCAATAGAAAACGAAGAAGAATTTGACTTTGTTGTTAACAAAATATTTTTAGATTTTAAAGAAGATGTATTAGACTTTGCAAGCGAATAATAAACTTGAAATATCAAATAGAAAATACTTTTATTTGATATTTTTTTATGCTATAATCATCATAGAATAGTTTAATTAGGAAGTGAGAAAAAATGTCATTTATAACATCGTTAATTTCAATATCATCAGTTGCTACATGGATATTCTTACCACTAAATGCTATATTTCTAACATTAGATGGTATAGTTTATTCATTAGTGGCTTATTCATATAAAATATTCATGCTAATAGCACAACTAAATTATAATGTACTATATGCTTGGATAGCACCATTAGTAGATAGAGTTAAAGCAATAATTCTCGTTTTGATTATGTTTAAAATTGGATATGCTTTAATACAATATATGATAAATCCAGATAAGTTAGATGATGCTAGTCAAGGAGGACCTGCATTAATAAAAAATATAGCTATTGCATCAATTATGTTAATAGTATATACATTTGTATTTAGTTTTATGAATGAATTAACATTATTATTTATAGGTGTTCCAGATGGATATGAGTTTACAACATTAAAACAAGTAGCTGATGTAACAAACACTACTGGAAAAACAGATAGTGGATTAATTGCTAGATTTATTTTTGGTAAAGAAGCTGATAATGTAGGTGAATTTGGAAAACAACTAGCAGTAAATACTTTAAATATATTCTTATATAGTAGAGATGGAAAATCAACACCATTAGATGACATTTATAATGAGAATGCAAATGGAGATTTAAATGCATTTAATATGATGAAAATAGTAACAATTGTAACTAGAATAGATAAAGATATAGAGTATAAGTGGCCATTAGTAAGTACAGCTGCTGGTTTATATCTAGCATGGCAAATTATTAAACTAGCAATAGAATTAGCAATTCGTATGTTTAAATTAATTGTATTACAAGTACTAGCACCACTTGCGATAGTAAGTATAGTAGATGGTGGAACAAAAAATTCAACATGGAGTTCATATGTTAAAACATTTATTGGAACATGGATGGATGCATTCGTTCGAGTCGGATCGTTATTTTTAGCAACAGCATTAGTTGGAAAATTCTGGGTAGAAAAAAGTGAATTAATGCCAGAAGCAACAGGTATTACAAAAGGATTAATATTCTTAATTATAATGTTCTCTGCATATAAATGTGTAGAAATAATACCAAAATTAATAAAACAAATATTCCCAAGCATGAATGCTGGAGGAGACAATGCCAAAGGATTTGGTGGTTTAATAGGCGGACTTGCAGGAGCAGGATTTGGTGCTGCATCAGGTATAGCATCAGGAGCACTTGCAGGAGCTGGAGTTGCTGGAACACTTGGAAATATGGTAAGAGGTGGAGCAGCAGGATTACAATCAGGTGCTAGAGGCAAAAATGTAATGGATTTCTTTAGCAAACAATCTAAAGTTTCTCAAGGAAACAGAGATATGGCTCAAAGAATAGCAAGACAAGGTGGAGGATTTAGAGCTGCTGGAGCTGCAATTGAAAGTAGACTTGGAATTCCACAAGGTGAAGCATTACGTGCTCAAATGTATGAAGATGATAACAAATTAATAGATAATGTATTAAATGCACAAGCAAATGAAATTAAAGATCAACAAGATGGTAAAGGACTTGAATATGGTACAGATGCAAATGCTTATGCAGAAAAATTTGCACAAGCAGATAGTGTATATCAAAAGAGAAAACAAGCTTATGATGATTTAGTTACACAAAGACAAGAAAGAATTAGAACTGGTCAAAATACTGATTTAATTGATGGACAAATAAGCAAGGCTAAGAGAGACATGGAAGGCGAGTTCAAATTAAAACAATCAATGGGTAAACAAGCTTGGAATAATGCTGCTAATAATGCATCTGGTGCCGAAGTTACAAGAGCAAAAACTGACTTAGCTACATCAGGAAGAAGCAAAGAAACAAAACAATTAAATTCAACAAGTTCAAGAGCGGATTTAGAAGCTGCTAGAAAAGCAAATGTTAAAAATAAAGATGAATTATTAGGAAAAGGTTCATCTCAAAGAGCAAACAGACAAAGTAGTTTTGGAGGAAAGTAATAGAAAGGAGATAATAAATGTATATAATACCAGCGAATAGTAAAAAAAGTCAGTTAATATTTAATGTATTTAGACCATTTGATTTATTTGGTGTTTTACTACCGGGCATACTTTTAACAACTGTCTTTCTATTTATATTTCCAGGGGATACAATAAGTGACATTGCTATAAAATTAACACCTATTGCTATATCATTATTCTTAGTAATGCCAATACCTTTTTATCATAACGTATTAGTATATTTACAAGAAGTAATTACATATTTCAATAGTCAAAGAAGATATTATTGGAGAGGATGGTGTGCAAGCTATGTGGGAGACGATGACAGGGACGCCAAAGAAGCGCAAAGTAGACGTTAAAGCACAAAAATATGCAGAAAATTGGTTACCAATTAGAGGTATCCAAAATGGTGAAATTATATTAGATAATGGATATAGAGTAACAGGAGTTAAAATTAAACCAAGAAATATATTTATTCTTGATTATGATTCTCAAAATAATGCAATATTTAATTTGAGAAACTTCTATAATACAATGGATTATCCATTTTGGTTAATAGTAGCAGATAGACCTGTTGATATTAACGTTTATCTAGCTCAATTAAAATTATTATTTAATCAAGTACAATCACCAGCAATAAGAAAACTAGTAAGAGAAGATATAGATAAAGCAAATCTATTTATGAGTAAAGAAGTAAATGTAACAGATACAGAATATTTCATTTTATTCAAAGATAGAAGACCAGAAATCATACAAAAAAGAATTCAAAATTTAGTTTCTGGACTAGCAGGAGCAGGTCTTCAATCAGCTCAAACTAGTAATGATGACTTAAGAACATTACTAGATGGATTTATGAACGGTGGAGATACAACTAATTTTGGGACGGTGATGCCACGATGAGCGTAAGTTTTAAAAGTCAATTAGCTCCTAAGAGCTTAGAATTCAAACCATCAGAAATAATAATAAGTGATAAATATTGTGCTATATTAACAATAATAAGTTATCCTAAAGCTATACAAGAAGGATACTTAGCAAACTTAACACAGTTATCAGGTATTAAAATATGTATTAAACATATACCAATTGCATTCTCAGTTTTATCAAAGATGTTAAATAAAGAAATTGCTGATATGAAAGCAAGATATCAAGATGAACATGATAGAACAATGCAAGAACAAATTAGACAAGATTATGAAAGTATTGAAAACTTTATTCAAATGCTAACAGCTACTCAAGCAAGAATATTTGATTTCCAAATGCATGTAATGATTTCAGCAGATTCTCATGAAGAATTGGAAAATAAAAAAGTTCAAGTTAAGAACTACTTAGATGCGATGGGAATGAAAGGATTAGTTTTAAGATTTGAACAAGAAAAGATACTTAAGAGTATGCTTCCAATATTTGAAGCAACTGATATAGAAGAAAGAGTTGGAACACCAATACCATCAGTTACAATGGCAGCAATGTATCCATATGTATTCGATAGTATTAAAGACCCAGGACTTTCATGCTTACTTGGAGTTGATTATTCAGGTGGTGTAATTCTATTTAATCAATTCTTATATCAAACTAAAAAAGAATTTAATAGAAATAATGCAAATATGATTATACTTGGTACATCTGGTTCAGGTAAATCAACAGCTGCAAAGGTACTTTTAAGAAGTAACATCAGAAATGGTCATAAAATTATAGCAATAGACCCTGAAGGTGAACTTGAAGATATGACTAAACTATATGGTGGAGACTTCATTGACTTAGGTAAAGGTGGAGATTTCGGTATGATAAACCCACTTGAAGTAGTACTTGATGCTGATGAAGATGAAATGCAAGAAGGGCTTGGTTATGCAATTCTTACTCGTACTCTTCAAACACTAAAAGCATTTATGAAATACTATAGTCCAGACATTGAAGAAGACACATTAACAATGTTTAGTGAAGTAGTACAAGATACATATAGACGTTATAAAATAGATTACAATACAGATTTTACAAAAATAGGAGCTCATGATTATCCAACATTCGATGATGTGTATGCTACTATCAAAGGAAGATTACTTTCAATGACAGAACATACTCGTGAAAGAGAAGTAATGGAAAAACTTGAGTTAAAGATTAGACCACTTACTAGAGAATTAAGATATTATTTCACTGGTAAGACAACAATCGATACAGATGCGGATTTCATAGTATTTAATATTCGTGAATTAATGAACGCTGATAATAATATCAGAAACGCATTATTCTTCAATATATTAAAATATGCATGGGGTCTTACATTAGATAGAGAAATAAATACAATATTAATGGTTGATGAAGCACATATGTTACTTGCAGATCAAAATACATTAGGTGCTGAATTCCTTGCTCGTATTCAAAGACGTAGTCGTAAATACAATACAGGAACAATCATTATTACACAACAACCTACAGACTTTGCTGCACCAAATGTAGTAATACATGGTAAAGCTATTTTCGATAATGCATCTTATTACTTAGTAATGGGACTTAGAAAACAAGCAGTAGATGACTTAGCAAAACTAGTAGATTTAAACGATCAAGAAAAAGATTCAATTAAGAGATATAGTCAAGGACAAGCATTATTCGTATGTGGAAGCAGAAGAATGCGTATTAATGTAATTGCTACTCAACAAGAATTAGAATCATTCGGTTCTGGAGGAGGACTATAATATTAGTCCTCCTTATTTAAAAAGAAGGAAGTGAAGTATGGACGAAGAATTTGAAAATCAAAATATGGGTCAAAGACAAGGACCTAGTGCACTTCAAACAATGGATAGTTTTATAGATAGATACGCTGATAATAGAGTACAAAAAGATATAGATGCTATCAACAATAGAAAAAAAGATAATCTAGAAGATAACATTGGTAATAGAAAAAATCAAAATAATAATGATGATAGTTCTAATGGAAAAAATGGATTAGAAAAAAAAGATGGACTAGAAGATAATAATGATAATTCTTCTAACAAAAAAGATAATAAAGAAGGTAAACCATCTACTGAAGAACAAAAAAAAGCTAAAGAAGAAGCTAAGAAAAAAGCAGAAGCAGCTGCCAAAAAGAAAGCAGAAGAAAAAGCATTAGCTTCAAAAGCAAAACTTAAATTAAAAATGAAAATATATCTATATGTTGGTGGAGCTGCTTTAGGACTTTTATCATTAGTTTTTTTAGTTGCATTCTTTGCATTCGCATTTAATAACTTAACTTCATCAATCACTTCATTCTTTGGAGTATCAGAAAAAGGATTAGATGACGATAGTGATGACATCAAAACATCAGAAAAGGATGGTTTATATACAGATAAAAAATATAGATATGTAACTGAAACTTGTGATGTTAAAAACTATGATGAAGCCAAATGTGCATGTGATCCAGATAATGGTGACAAATGTGTAGAATTAGGCTGGGAAGAATTAGTAAACGTATTATATTCAGATGATAAATGTAAGGTTGATGATGCTTTATATAGAATGTGGGATAAAATATCATCAATATTTACAGGAGATAGATTTAGTAGTGAATGTGCTCTTTTAAGATATATAAGAGGTACTATAAATGATTATCAAGATAAATTTAAAACTGAATTAGATATGGGATTAATTGTATCAACAATCTTCTATGGATACGACCAACAAGCACACTATAGAAATTATAAAACATCATCTGCGGCAGAAAATGCTGATTATACAGAAGCAGCAGAACATTATCAAGTATTACTAAATATAATAAAAGATGGTAAGTTAAAAAGAACTGATGTAGATAGAATAATTCAAAATACAATTTTTGAAGAAGTATATCCCTACTGGACATGGAGTACATGGACAGACCAATATGGAAATAAACATGGTGCATGTAGATTTGGCTCAGTTATAAATTATCACTACAGTTCTGATAAATGGAAAATGTTTATTAGATGGAATGATGAATTAAGTGACCCAAATAATAGACAAGAATTTAGTGTACCAGGATATATTGGATTAACAAGATCAATAGATACTAATATATTTAGTTCAAAGAAAATGTTAGATAGAAGTAGTATTGCTTTAAATGTAAATCAAACATCAAATTTATATGGTAGTGGATATGTATATGACTCTAATATGAATAACTCATACACAGCAAGTTCAGATGAATGTAATGGACAATATACTGGTTCACAACTAAAAGCTATGTTTGATTTAGCTGAAATACCATCAGGAGTAGATGGTAAAGATGATTGTTGGCATTTCTTCAATGATAGAGGTTACACAGGACTAGTAGATACAACACATTATTTTCAACATATAGAAGAAACAAGTTCATCTGAAAAAGACATATTCACACCTAAAAATGGTGTAAAATATATGAAATCATCAGGTACTTTATCTACATACAATATAAATTATGATTATAAAGAAGGCTTTGGATACTTTGTCTTCCCTGGATTTAAACAAGCTATAGAAGATCCAAATACTGACTTAGAATATGATGAAGCTATTACTCCAAAAGAAGTAGAAACAATAATTGAAGAAGTAATGGATAAGAAAAAACAAATGAATGAAGTTTTGCTTGCTAAAGATTTAGACAGTGTAGCATACGGAGAAAATGGTACATATGATGAAAATGGAAATTATATTGAAGGAATAGTTCCAAATACAAATGGAGAAGTAACAACTAATGCTAACTGTAAACCATATTTAACTGCCGATTTAAGTAATATTAATGTAACTGTTAAAGATTGTGATGGAGCAACTTTAGGAACAGTAGGTTTTAAAGATTATATAATTGGTGTAACTAAAGGTGAAATAGATAATTATAAAAACAAAAACTATGCACTAACAGCAATGATCGCAGAAATTAGTTATTCACTTAATAGAAGAAATAATTATGCTAAAGGTTCAACAATAACAATGAGAAGTGGAAACTGCGACCAAGTATTTAGTTCACCAGCTAAAGGTTCTCACTCAAAAACTGCTAATATAAGTTGTGGTTCATTTAAATGTACAAGTTTCTTAATTGGTCCAAACTCATCAGGTGGATACTATAAAGGACCAATGTCACAAGAAGAATATAATGCATACTCAGAACTATATGATGAAGCATCAAAGTATTTAGTTATAAAAGGTGATAAAATAAAATCAACTGGTTATGTAAATACTACTCAAAATAAATGGAAAAATATGGCTAATAATGGAGCAAACTTTGTTGAAATTATAAAGTCAACATATACAGATTCAGATCTAGTACAATGTTATGATGGTAATTCAACAGGCAATAATGACTAGTAAAAGGAGAGGTTATGCAAGATATAATAAGAGAAAATAAACCAACAATAATAATATTATCAGGAGCATTATTAATAATCATCATAGTGCTTCTCCTTTTTATTCCATTAAGGAAGCAAGATGAAGAATCAAATAAAAAATATTTTCCAGATTACGAAGATATAATTATAAATGAAAAAGTTATAAAAGATAAAACTAAATATGAAAAAGTAGTTAAACAATTAGAAAATGATAAAACATTTAATAAATTATTAATGATAGATGATTATGACTCAAAAAATGCAAGCAAAAAAGATTTAGAAAATATGCTTACAAATTATATATTACTTTATACTATAGAAAATACATTACCAATGAAAGAATATAATAAAGAAGATGGAGTATTTTGTTTACCTGAAAAAAGATTAGTAACAAGTTTTGAAGATTTATATAATACAGATATTACTGAATATTTAGACTCAGTTAAATATTACTTTGAACATATCTATAAAAAACAAGATAGATACTGTATTTATTATGATAATATTAATAAAAAATATGGTAAATCAATAATAAGTAGTATAGAAAACTTAACATATAAAGATAAAGTCATAACAGTAGATGCATATGTATATTCATACAAAGACAAGAACCAAGATGATAAACAAACAAAAGTTAAGAATATTGAGTCAGCACTAGAAAATAAAAATTATAGTTTAGCATCAAATATAGTTACAGATGGACTTAAAGGTGAAGCAAAAAAGAAAAGAATAAATTTTAAAATATTTAATAATGGTAAATATTTTAAATATCAAGTTATAGATATTAAAACTTTGCAATAATTAGTGAAAAAAATTATTTTATATTGTATAATGTAATTAATTGAGGTGAAATAATGAAACTAAAATTTAGAGCTGATAAAAAAGATATAGTAATATTTTTAATATTTTGTTTAGTATTATTATATTTAGTAGCTATAGCCGTTATAAATTTAAATAGTGTAGCAGTAGATGGAACATTTAGAGGATTAAATCCATTACCTGCATTTACAAGTGAATTTATAACTGCAACATTATTATTTTATATTTTAGCTTTAGTAGGTATATTTACTGCATGTTCTTCTTACTTTTTTGAAAGAGAAGATGGATTTGGTATAACTACAGAAAAGAAATCTAAAAGTGAAGGTTACTCAAAATTAATGTCAGACAAAGATATGAAAAAAGATTATGGAATTAAAAAAGTTCATTTAAAAGATGATACCTATGAAGCAGGTGGAATTCCAGTAATCAATGATGGAAAAGATGCATGGGTAGATGCGAATGGACAACCACACTCATTAATTATGGGTGCTTCTGGTTCAGGTAAAACACAAGCATTTATGTTTCCATTAATCAAAATATTAGGTAGAGCTGGAGAAAGTATGATTGTAACTGACCCTAAAGGTGAGTTATATGAAAACTGTGGTAGCCTACTTAAAGAAAAAGGATATAAAATTATATTAATCAACTTCCGTGACCCAAAAGAAGGAGCTGCATGGAATCCATTTAGTTATCCATATAGAATATATAAAGAAGGTAACGCTGATAAAGCTAATGAACTTTTACAAGACTTAGCAAGTAATATCTTAATTGACCCAAATAATAAAGCAGAACCATTCTGGGAACAAACTGCATCAAACTTCTTTACAGGATTATCATTAGGACTATTTGATGATGCTACTGAGTCAGAAATTAATATCAATAGTATAAACATGATGGCAGAAACAGGAGAAGATAGAATAGGTGCATCAACATATATAAAAGAATACTTTAAAAGTAAAGGTGAATTAAGCCCAGCATATATTGCAGCAGCATCTTGTATTAATGCTCCAAATGAAACTCGTGGTGGTATCATGTCAACATTTAGAACAAAGACAAGAATATTCTCATCACAAGAAGCATTATCAGAAATGCTTTCATATAGTGACTTTGATATAAGAGATATTGGTAAAGAAAAAACAGCGGTATTCTTAAAAATACATGATGAAAAAACTACATACCATGCACTAGCTACAATTTTTGTAAAACAAGCATATGAAGCACTTATCGCAGTAGCACAAACATGTCCAAACCTAAAATTACCATATAGAACAAACTTCATTCTTGATGAATTTGCTAATATGCCAGCATTAAAAGATGTTGAAACAATGATTACAGCATCTCGTTCAAGAAATATTAGATTTAGTTTCGTTATTCAAAACTTTTCACAATTAAATAAAGTATATGGTAAGGATGTAGCAGAAACTATTAAAGGTAACTGTGGTAACTTCGTATATATCATGAGTACAGAGTTAGCTGCCTTAGAAGAAATTAGTAAATTACTTGGTGATCAAAAACCAGCTAAAGCAGAAAAAGATAAACCTGCTCCTCCAATTAGACCATTATTTACAGTAAGTGATCTACAAGCTCTAAAAGAAGGGGAAGTAATTATCAATAGATTTAGAAGCATGCCTTTTAAAACTAAGTTAGTTTACGATTACAAAATCGATTGGGGCAAAAAGTATGAACAAATGTCATATACTGAAAGACCTAAAAAGGGTGTAAAAGTTTTTGATCTTAAGGGATACGTTACTAAGATGAAGAGTGAACAAGGAGAGCCATCAGGAATGGGCGTAATGGGAGGAGGAATGCCTCCATATATGCCAGCCGGAATGATGATGGGTGGAAGTAGACCTTCAACACCTTCACCAATGCCAACATCAATGGATGATTATATTAAGAGATTAGATGAAAAAATCGCTGAGTTAGAAAGACAAGAAGCAGAAGAAAAAGCACAAGCTGAAAGAGAAAAACAAGCTTCATCAGTAAATAATACTGAAAAAGTAGAAACTACACCAGTAGTAAATACTGTTCCACTAGCAGAAAAAAGCGAAGAAGAACTAGAAAAAGAAATAGGAGATATTTTTGGACATAAAGTTGAGGAACCAAGTGTTGAACCAATAAAAGAAGTTCCAATATATGAAGAAGAAAAGAAAGAAAAAATTTCTGATATAGACTTTAACAAATTCATAGTTCCAATGCCAGATGAAATAGAAGAAGATGAATATGATGTTAAAGAACCAGTTACTAAATTTGAACAAGTTCCTGAAGAATCAAATAAAGAAGTAGAACCTATTAAAGAACCTGAAGTTACTGAAATACCAAGATTTACTAGTCCATTTAATCATACTAATACAGAAACTGTTAAAACTGAACCTGTATCAGTTGGACCAATAGAAAATATTGAAAAACCAAAAGTAAATATTGATGTAGATAGTGTTGTAGTAAACAATAAACCAAATGATGAAGATTTCTTTGATGATTTCTTTGGAAGTGAAGATGAATAATAATATTCATCTTTTTTAATGCATATATTTTACCAGGTGATTAAATGAAAATAATAGATGTAAGTGATAAATACACATACTCACAAAATCATATACAAGGAAGTATCAATATACCATACGATATATTAATTAATAATTATAGACAGTATCTTAATAAAAATGAAAATTACTACTTATATTGTAAAAGTGGAAAATTAAGTAAAAGAGCAACGATGGTATTATCATCACTAGGTTATAAAGTCTTCTATCTAGAAAAATAATATAAAATATATTATAATTATCTCGTGATAAATTATGAGTTATTTAAATGAGATAATTAATTTTATAGAAAATTCTGGTTTAATTGGAGTACTAGTAGGAGCACTAATAATAATATTTGAATCAATTATACCAATCCTTCCATTAATGTTATTTATTACCATTAACTTTTTAGCATTCGGAAGTTTTTTTGGCTTTTTAATATCATGGATATTCACAATTATAGGTTGTGTAATATCATACTTTATATTTAAAAAAGGATTAGGCAAAAAATTTGAAATACTAACAGAAAATAAAGAAACAATAAATAAATATAAAAAAGTATTTAAAAATATTAGTCTTGGAAATTTAACTCTTTTAATAGCCCTTCCATTCACACCAGCATTTCTTGTAAATATCGCATGTGGTTTAGTAAATATGGACTTTAAAAAATTCTTAATCGCAACAATTATAGGTAAAATATCACTGGTATACTATTGTGGATTTGTGGGTACATCTATATTAGAAAGTTTTTCTAATCCAGTAGTTCTAATAAAAATAATAATATTACTTTTATTTACATATGTATTATCTAAAATAGTAAACAAAATACTAAAAATAAAATAATTATGTTAAAATATTATTGGTGATAATATGGAATACTTAATAATTGGACTTTTAATAATAATTATAATTCTATTGATAATTTTAATAACTAGAAAAAATGATAACACTGAACTAAATGATAAACTTTCTAGAACAGAAATAAGCGTTATTAAAGAAATAGGTGACTTTAAACATAATTTTTCTAATGATATAAATAAAGACTTTAATGAATTAAATGATAGAATAGAAAGAAAATTAAATCTTATAAATCAAAAAGTAAATGAAAAGTTAGAAGATGGTTTTGATAAAACTAATAGAACATTTAATGAAGTAATGAACAGGCTAACTAGAATAGATGAAGCTCAAAAGAAAATAGATGGTTTAGGTACTGAAATAATATCTTTAGAAAGTATTTTAACTGATAAAAAGAGTAGAGGTATATTTGGAGAAGTCAATCTTTATCATATCTTAGCATCTATCTTTGGTGAAAAGAATGATAGAATTTATAGAACACAATATACTTTATCAAATACAACTATAGCTGATGCGATAGTGTTTGGGCCTGAACCTTTAGGAACTATATGTATAGACTCAAAGTTTCCTTTAGAAAATTATAGAAGACTAGTTGAAAAGGGAATCAGTGATACTGAAAGAGCACTTAGATTTAAAGCATTTGATGCTGATGTTAAAAAACATATAGATGCTATTGCAAGTAAATATATTATTTCAGGGGAAACATCTGATCAAGCAATAATGTTTTTACCAGCAGAAGCAATATTCGCAGAAATAAACGCATATCATACTTCACTTATTAGATATGCTGCTAGTAAGAAAGTGTGGATAACTAGTCCAACAACACTAATGAGTTTACTTACTATCATAGAGGCAGTATTAAAAGGACTTGAAAGAGATAAATATACATCAATCATACATGAAGAATTAAATAGATTAGGAGTAGAATTTGGACGTTATAAAGAACGTTGGGATAAATTATCAAGAACAATACAAACAGTCAATAATGACGTTGAAAACATACACAAAACAACTGAAAAAATAACTAAAAGATTTGATTCAATTAATAATGTAAAACTAGAAGATTCTTCAAAACTATTAATAGACGAAGACAATTAAAAAGATTCATCACTGAATCTTTTTTCCTTGGTAACTATCTCTTCTTACCATCTCTTTATCTATATCATCAAGTACACTAAACTTTCTTAATAACCAACTTGGTTCAACTAATAACTCTCTTATTGGATCTCCTGTTATTCTATGAATAACTATCTCAGGTCTTAAAAGTTCTAATTGATCTATAACTATATCTATATATTCTTCTTTACTTAAAACATGAAAATGAGTAGTATTATATAAATTTAATATTGGAGTATCTTTTAATATAAAAAGCATATGTATCTTAATTCCTTGAATATCTAATTTATTTAAGTATCTTACTGTATCAAGCATCATCTCTTTAGTTTCAAAAGGAAGACCATTTATTATATGAACAACTACATCTATATTTCTTTTTCTAAGTTCTAAAACAACATTTTCAAATTGCTCTAAAGTGTGTCCTCTATTAATAAGTTTAGAAGTACTTTCATGAATAGTTTGAAGACCAAGCTCTACTATTAAGTCTGTTCTATTATTTAAATCTTCTAAATAATCAAGAATGTCTTTATCTAATGCATCACACCTAGTAGCTATATTTAACCCTATAACATTGTCTAGTTTTAATATTGGCTCATACTTACTTTTAAGAGTATCCACATCAGCATATGTATTAGTACCAGCTTGAAAATATCCAATATATTTAGCATTAGGCCACTTCTTTAAAGTATTATCTCTTACTTTATTAAATTGACTTATTAAATCCATCCCATCATTTTCACCACTACCATTATAACAATATATGCACCCAGTACTATTTCTTTTATTTGGACAACTAAATCCAGCATTCAAAGATACTTTGAAAACCTTACATCCATATTTATTTTTATTATAATAATTTAATGTATGATATCTTTTATTATCAAGAGTATATTTAAACATAATATTCACCGAAGATATTATATCACATAAATATTAAAACAAATAATCCCATTAACAAACAATAAATACTAAAGTATATAAGTTTACCATTACGAACTATATTTCTAAACCATTTAAGAGTAAAGAATGACACAACAAATGAAAATATAAATCCTAAGAAGTATGGAAGAAATTCTATATCACTATTAATAAGATCTTTAATACCAAGTATTGTAGTACCAACACTAATAGGTATATAAAGCATAAAAGAGTAATCAAATGCTTCTTCTTTAGAAAGCCCACTAGAAAGCCCAGCTATAAGAGTACTACCACTTCTACTAATACCAGGAAGCAAAGCAATACTTTGTACTAAACCTATATATAAAGCATCACCTAATGTAACAGTACTTCTTCTATTATTCTTATTTCTAACTATATATAAGAAAATACCAGTAATTATAAATGATATTCCTACAACTATAAAACTCATATTAAGAATACTTTCTATATAATCTTTAAATAAAAAACCTAATATACCTACAGGTATACACCCAACTAATATATATAATGAATATCTATAATCACTTTCATATCTACTATTTTTATTTTTTAAGTACATTATAAAGCCTTTTAAAAGGTTTAAAATCTTTTTATGATAAATTATAACAACTGCTAGTAAACTACCAGCATTCACTATTATTTCAAAATTTAAATCACTTCCTATATCAGTATTAAGCAAATACTTAAGAATAAATATATGTCCACTTGAAGACACAGGCAATGGTTCAGTAAACCCTTGTATAATACCTAAAATAATATATTTAATTAATTTCATAATAAATAATATTTTAATAAATCTAAAATATACTTTAATATGATAAAAAAATTATTATTATGTTTAGTTGGTATATTTTTAACATCATATAGTCTTATGTTTATAATAGTATATCTAAATCTATTAAATATGGGTTATAGCTTCATAGAATATTTAAAATATATATTTACCCATATAGAATGTTTATTAATATTTTTGGGAATACTACTAATATATATATCATTAAGAAAGGACAAAAAATATGAATTATATTTATAATATAAAAGTTAATTTAAAAGATGAATTAATTAATTTCTATGAATGGACCAATATAGATAAAATAACTAAATTAAACAAAGTAAAATTATATGTACTTGAGTTTTATGATTATAATAATATACTATCTATGAACATAAAAGTAAGAAAAGAATTTCTAAATAATTTAAAACTTGATAATTATATATGTTTATTTACTAATACAATAGATGTAGTATGTATAAAATTTAATATAGATGGTACTATATCAAAAATAAGCAAACTTGATATTTATGAAGAAAGAGAAGTATTAGATGAATTAAATTATAAATCTAAGACTAAACTTTTATATTCAAAAGTTGATAAAACAAATAATTATAAATTAACTACTAGAAGAGAAGAAGAAGTAATAACAAAATTATTAAATTATTTAAATGATTTTAAAAATAATGCTGAACTTATAGATTATTTATATTACGAATGGTTTCATAATAATAAATCAAATAATAAATATAATGATCTAATCAAAGAGATAAATAATGGATATACAGAAAAACACAATAAATTATTTAAGATTATAGAATTAATAAATTCATAGTATATTTTTATAATAAATGTAAAAAATATTACTAGGAGGAAGTATGAAAAAAGTATTTAAAACATTATTACTAGTATTTATGTTAACAGCATGTTCTATGTCTAACACACCAAAATCTAAAGTAGAAATATATTTAAATCAATTTAATAGTTTATCTGAAAATGTTAAAAAAGATTTAGAAACAACAGTTGCTAGTGAAAATTTATCAAATGATAATAAAGATATTTATAGAAAAGTATTAGAAAGACAATATGAAAATTTAAATTATTCTATAAAAGATGAACAAATAAACGGTGATAATGCTACTGTAACTGTTCAAATAACTGTATATGATTTTTATAAAACTAATAAGAATGCTGAAAAGTATTATGACGAACATACTGATGAATTTATGACTAATAACGGAACAACAATAGATATAGAAAAATATACTAAATATAGATTAGATGAAATGTTAAAAATGAATGATACAGTTGATTATGAAATTAAATTCTACTTGAATAAAGAAGATGGAGAGTGGATAATACAAAATCCAGATAGAACTACTTTAGAAAAAATACATGGCTTATATGACTATGAAAATGAATAAAAAGGTAAAACTTTTTATTTTTTTATGAAAAAGTGTTGACAAAAAATTATGTTATTAATATAATGTTAATAACAAGAGAAAAAAGTTCTCTTTTAAAATAATAGTTGTTATTAATAAAATGATAATAACACAAGGAGGATATATGAAAAAGAAAGAAGAACTAACAAAACTATTAGTTGTAGTAGACATGGTAAATGGATTTATCAAAGAAGGAAAAATGAGTGATAAAGATATTAATCATATCACACCAAGAATTAAATCATTAGTTGAATCATTCTTAAATGAAGAAGAAGGTGTAGCTTTCATAAAAGATACTCATGAACCTAATTCAATAGAATTTAAGAAGTACCCACCACATTGTTTAAAAGGAACAACTGAAGCAGAAATAATAAGTGAATTATCTAGTTATGAACATCAATCACTAAGTTATGAAAAGAATTCAACAAGCACTATATTTGCTAAAAATTTCATGAGAGATATAGAAAGAATGAAATCATTAGAAGAAGTAATAATTACCGGATGCTGTACAGATATATGTGTAATGAACCTAGGAATACCACTTGCAAACTATTTTGATGAAAAAAATAAAAACGTAAGAATATGGGTACCACAAAATGCAGTAGAAACTTTTAATAGTGAAATACATAATAGAGAAGAATATAACAGTACGGCATTAAAACTAATGAAAAATCAAGGAATAGGAGTTGAAAATATATAATGGAAAAACTAATTGATTTTTATGAGCTAACAATGGAACACACTGATATTAAGAATAAAAAAGATAACGAAATTTGTTACTTCGATGTATTTTTTAGAAAGAACTTAGATAACGGAGGATACAACGTAATATGTGGACTTCATGAGATAATTGATTACATAAAAAATATTAAATTTACTGATGAAGATATAGAATATTTAAGAAGTCTAAATAAGTTTGATGAAGAAACTCTAAATTATTTAAGAGATTTCAAATTTACTGGAGATATCTATGCAGTACCAGATGGAACAGTAATGTTCAAAGGAGAGCCTTGTATAACAGTTAGATCTAATGCTTTAGAAGCACAAATAATTGAAACTGATATTTTAAATAAATTTAATCATGGAAGTTTAATAGCAACTAAAGCAAGAAGAATAACAAATGCTGCTAAAGATAAAGGAGTAATGGAATTTGGAGCAAGAAGAGCTCAAGGAAGTGATGCTGCTATAATAGGAGCAAAAGATGCTTACATAAGTGGATGCATCGGAACATCTTGCTATGAAACAGGAAAAAGATATAAAGTACCATTACTTGGTACAATGGCACACTCTCATATAATGAAATATGATAATGAGTACGATGCTTTTCTAGCTTATGCAAAATGTTTTCCAAATGATTCAGTATTTCTAGTAGACACAATAGATACACTAAAAAGTGGATTACCAAATGCTATAAAAGTAGCTAAAGATTATTTAATTCCAAATGGATACACATTAAAAGGCATAAGACTTGATAGTGGTGATCTAGCATACTTATCAAAACAAGCAAGAAAAATGCTAGATGATGCAGGACTTACTGATACTAAGATTTGCGTTTCAAATTCACTAGATGAATATACAATAACATCATTATTAAACGAAGGTGCACCAATTGATTCATTTGGAGTAGGCGAAAATTTAATAACATCCAAATCAACACCAGTATTCGGAGGAGTTTATAAACTTGCTGCAATAGAAAAAGATGATAAAATAGAACCCAAAATAAAAATAAGTGATAATATTGGCAAAATAACAAATCCAGGTTTCAAGAAAGTAATTAGATTTTATGATAAAACTACAGGATATGCAATAGGTGATGTAATAGCCCTTAAAGATGAAGAAATAAGCACAAATAGTTACACAATAATAGATGAACATAGTGAATTTAAAAGACACAAAATTAATAATTATGTAGCACGCGAACTACAAGTACCAATATTTATAAATGGAAAACTTGTATATGATGAACCATCTTTAGAAGAAACAAGAAAATATGCTAGTGAAGAAATGAAAACAATATATCCAGAATCACAAAGACTTTATAATCCTCATATTCATCATGTAGGCTTATCAAAAGACCTGTTAGCTTTAAAAAGAAAAATGATTATGAACAGTAGAAATCTAATTCAAGATGAAGAATTAAAAAAAGTATTAAAGTAGGAGGTAAATATGAAATTTAATGCTAAAAAAGAAACAGAAAAAATAATAGAATTTATAAGAGATTATTATAAGAAATATAATTTAAAAGGAGTTGTACTTGGTATTAGTGGTGGTAAAGATTCAGGAGTAGTAGCTGCTTTATTCTCAAAAGCACTAGGTAGTGAAAACGTAGTTGGCATAACTCTTCCATGTCATTCAAAAAATACTGATGCAACTGATGCAAAACTAGTAAGCGATAAGTATGGTTTTGAACTAATTAATATAGATTTAACAAATACATTTGATACATTTAAAAGTGAAGTATCTATGCTAGGAAACTTTAATGATGATGAACTCTTAAATAGTGATATAAATATTAAACCAAGACTTAGAATGAGTGCTTGCTATTATATTGCAGCATTATATACAGAATTAAAACACGGAACATATCTAGTAGCCGGAACATCAAACGCATGTGAACTTTATGTAGGATACTTTACTAAAGGAGGAGATTCAACCTATGATATCGGAGTTCTAAATAACTATACAGTAGATGAAGTTATTGAAATTGGAAAGTATCTTGAAGTACCAGAACAAGTACTATTTAAAAGTCCTAGTGATGGCTTAAGTGGTAAAACAGACGAAGACAAACTAGGTGTTAAATATAAAGATATCACATCAGTTATAAATGGTAAAAAAGTGTCAAAAGAAGCAAAAAGTAAAGTTGACAAACTACATACAAATAATTTACACAAATTTAACATACCAGTATACGAAAGGAGTTAATATGACAAATAATATTAAAATTGAATTGTCACCTGAAGAACTACAAGGAATAATTGAAGAATACTATACTAAAGTATTAAATAAAAACGTAATTTTAAAACTGCATATAGAAAAAGGAAATGCAAACTATTGGGATGACACAGGAATAAATGTACATATGTCACTTATAGTAAAAGAAAGACTTGGCAGTAAAGATATAGATATAACATATACTATTGAACAAAAAGATATTGAAGAAGTACTAGGTGAACTATTAAAAGAAAAAGGTTATGAAGTAGGTAGAATAGACTATAAAACTGATAGACAATGTTCATTAACAAAAGTAACAATAAACCTAATCGAAAGAAGAAAAAACATATATCTAACTAAACAATATTATGAAGGAGATAAATAATATGAAAGAAGAAATAACACTTAAAATTTCAAAAAATGATTTAGTAAAACTATTAGAAAAACATTATGAAAATAAGTTAGGTAAGAAAATTAAAATATCTATAACTACAACAAAAGAATATGTAGGATTTTATGAAACAGAAGAAATAGTGACAAGAATAAAATTTGAAACTAAAGAAACTATGATGGACGAAGTATTTGGTAAAATAGAACATACTATTATTCACAGTATAGATGAATCAGATATAAAAGAAGTGTTAAGTGAACACTTAAGAGAAAAAGGTTACATAGTAGATAGTATCAGTTACGATCAATATAAAGATTATGATAGAAAATTTTACGATTTTAGAGGAATTGAAGCGACACTTAAAAGAAAAGTTTTAACAAAAAAACTTAGTATATGAAAATAGCTATTTATGTTGGTAGTTTCAATCCAGTTCATAAAGGACATATAAAAGTAGTCAAAAAGATACTTAAAGAATATGTTGATAAAGTTATAATAGTGCCAACAATGAACTACTGGAATAAAAATAATTTAATAAGTATTACTGATAGAATCAATATGTTAAAACTATATGAAACAAAAAATATTATAATTGATACTAAAAATAATAATTATGAATTTACTTATCAAATACTTAGAAATATTCAAAAAGAATACAAAAATGATAATATTTATCTAGTAATCGGAGATGATTTACTCAAAGATTTTGATAAATGGAAAAACATCTCTAAAATATTAAAATATAACATAATAGTTATAAGAAGAAATAATATAAATGAATCTATTTATAAAAAGTATAAGTCATATAATTTTATAGTTACTAGCAAAATATCAAATGAAGAAATATCTTCTACAATCGCAAGAAATATGATAAAAGATAAAAACAACAAAGTACTTAAGTATATTGATTCAAAAGTTTATAATTATATTACAAGAAATAATTTATATGTTAGTTAATAATGTGTTATAATCAATTTATATAAAAGAGGTATTATGAAAGAAAAAGAAGTAGTAAAAAAATTAATAGATAAAAAAGAAACAATCGCATCAATGGAAAGTTGTACTGGAGGATATTTTGCTAGTACAATTACATGTGTCGATGGTTCAAGTGAAGTTTTAAAGTTCTCGGCAGTAACTTATTCAAATGAATATAAAATTAAAATGGGAGTCGATCCTAAAATTATTGAAAAGTATTCTGTTTATAGCATTGAAACTGCTCATGAGATGAGTAAAAATATAAGTAAGTTTGCAAAAAGCACTTATGGAGTAGGAATAACTGGAAAAATAAATAGAGTTGATGAAAATAATCTAAGTGATAATGATAATGAAGTATTTGTAAGTATTTTTAATAGTAAGAATCAAGCATACACTGATATGAAAATAATAGTTCCAAATAAACCACGTAAAGAAGTAAAAGAACTAATAGTAAATGATATACTTGATAAATTAATAGAAATATTATAAGGAGGAAATATGGAATACAAAAGTGAAGAAGAATTTTTAAAAAACTATGATGCAAATAGATATGAGCGTCCATCTATAACTAGTGATGTTTTACTATTAAGCGTATCAAATGGAGTGCAAAATAACTATAGAAAATTAAAAGACAAGTTTTATAGCGTTTTACTAGTTAAAAGAAAAGAATATCCATTCAAAGATAAATGGTGTCTTCCTGGAGGATTCGTTAAAAATACTGAAACCACTGAAGAAGCAGCAAGAAGAATACTTGCAAATGAAACAAATTTACATAACATATTTATGGAGCAATTATACACTTTCGATGGTATTAATAGAGACCCAAGAACAAGAGTATTAAGCGTTTCTTATATTGCTTTAGTAGACAAAAACAAATTAAATGATTCTCTATATGAAAATGCATCTTGGTTTAATATAAGTTATCTAGAAGATGAAAAAAACTTTAATGTAACACTTGATAATGGAAACGAAACATTAAACTTCATTGTAAGCAAAACTCTTAAAGAATCTACAACTGATAGATATAAATTTGATATAGTAAAAAATGATTCATTAGCTTTTGATCATCCCTTAGTAATAGTAAGTGGTATTGAAAGATTAAAAAACAAAATTATGTATACAGACATAGTATTTAATATGATGAGCGAATATTTCACATTAGGTGAACTTCAACAGGTATATGAGGTAATACTTAACAAGAAACTACTTGATCCAGCATTTAGAAGAATAATTGCTAATAAAGTTGAAAAGACTGATAAAATCAAAACTGGAGAAGGACACAGACCAAGTGTACTATTCAAATATAAAGGCAAATAACATGAGAAAAATCAATAAAATAAAAATATTCGCTAACGAAAATGAAATATCATACAAAATAAAACTAAAACTAATAGAAGAATTAGAAAAATATAATTTTGAAATAGTTGATGAAAACTATGATTTAGCTATTGCGATAGGTGGAGATGGATCATTTCTAAGAATGGTTAACAATACTAATTTTAACAGTAATATTTATTATGTTGGAATAAATACAGGGACTTTAGGCTTTTTACAAGAAATCAAACCAGATAATTTAGAGTACTTTGTATCATCCTTAAATGATAATAATTTTAAAGTCGATAATATTGGTACTCTTGAAACAAAAATAACAACAGAAGACTCAGTATCAAGACATTTCTCATTAAATGAAATAGTTATAAGACAAATGGAATTAAATGCATTAACAATGGAAATTTATATAGATGGTTTCTTTCTAGAAACATTCGCAGGAGATGGTATCTTGGTTTCAACATCAGTTGGAAGTAGTGCATACAATACAAGCTTCAATGGGGCTCTTATTTATAATACACTTCATACTTTACAAATAACTCCAATAGCACCACTAAATACAAAAGTATATAGAAACTTACTTACAGCAATTGTACTTCCAGAAAAGAAACATATCTTAATTAAGCCAATAAAAAAAGATTTAATTATTACTTTTGATGGAACAAATAAAAGATATGAAAATGTAAAGAAAATAGAATGCTTTGTAAAAAACAAAAAAATAAAATTTTTAAGAATGAAAGAATATAATTTTATAAATATAGTAAACGAAAAATTTTTAAAAGATTAATATTTTGTAATAAAGATCATAAGATATAATATGAAAAAAATATTACTAGTATTAATCTTTTTATTGTGCATAAATGTTAGTGCATCAATAGTAGTAATGGATGCAGATTCAGGAAGAATTATCTATAATAAAAATAAAAGTGAAAGAAAACTAATCGCATCAACTACAAAGATAATGACAACAATAGTTGCCCTTGAAAACGCAAAATTAACAGATAAATTAAAAGTAGGAAAAGAAATACAAACTGTAAATGGTTCGATGATATATGTAAAAGAAGGAGAAAGTTTCACACTAAATGACTTGCTTCATGGACTCATGCTTCAAAGTGGAAATGATGCAGCTATGATAATTGCATCCAAAACAATGCCATATGATAACTTTATAGCTCAAATGAATTTAAAAGCACATAAACTTGGTATGAATAATACTACATTTGAAAATCCACATGGACTTAATGATGACACTAAAAATTATTCAACAGCAGAAGATATGTCCAAGTTAATGAGATATGCAATAAAGAACAAAGACTTCTTGAATATAACAAGTACAAAAAAATATAAAGTTGATAACTATATTTGGCATAACAAAAATAAATTATTAAGTGACTATAAATATTTAATTAGTGGAAAAATAGGTTATACAAAAGCTAGCGGTCAAGTATTTGTATCAGCAGCAAGAAAAGATAATAAAACCCTTATAATTTCAACAATTGATGAGGGTGATAAATTTAATTTACATAAAAATTTATATGAAAAGTATTTTAAAGAATATGAAAGATATAAAGTACTAGATAAAAACACATTTTCTTTTAAAGTGAAAAATAAAAATCATGACCATTATTTTATCAAAAATGATTTTAATATGTTACTTACCAAAAATGAAATAAAAAAATTAAAAGTAAATATTAATCTAAATAAAGATAATAGATTTGTGGATATATATTTGGACAATAATTTAATTCATAGTGAAAAACTTTATAAACTTAAATATCAAAGTAGATTAAAGAAGATAAAAGAATTATTGTTATTTTGGAAATAATAATGTATAATCTCTAAGAGAGGTGGCAAGTATGGAAAGATTACAAAAATATTTAAGTTCATGCGGTATTGCATCTAGAAGAAAGAGTGAAGAATTAATTTTAGCAGGAAAAGTAAAAGTAAATGGTGTAGTTGTACGTGAACTTGGAACAAAAGTATCTGATAAAGATGAAGTAGAAGTAGAAAATATGGAAGTTTATAGAAAACAAAAAGAGTATTACTTACTTTATAAACCTGAAAAGACTATATGTTCTGTAAGCGATGATAAGGGTAGAGTAACAGTAGTAGATTTAATTGAAACAAATGAAAAAATCTTTCCAGTAGGAAGACTTGACTATGACACAACAGGTCTATTATTACTTACAAACGATGGAGAACTTACTAACAAATTAACACATCCAAAAGGATGCATTGAAAAAACATATGTTGCCAAAGTAAGTGGAATTGTAACAGGAAAAGAAATTCATGAATTAGAAAATGGAATTGAACTTGACGGAGTTAAGACAAAAAAAGCTAGAGCAAAATTAAAGAAAATGGATAAAAAGAATAACAAATCATACGTTGAACTTACTATAACTGAAGGAAGAAATCATCAAGTAAAAAATATGTTCGTAGCATTAAATCATAAAGTTCTAAAATTAAAAAGAACAAATTATGCTTTCTTTGATCTTGAAGGACTTAAAATAGGTGAATATAGACGTCTTACAACAAAAGAAGTTAAACAATTATATAATTATGCAAATACAAAATAAAAGAAGCTTTGAACAAAATTAAGCTTCTTTTTCTTCTTCGATAACGATAGCTCCAACTGGACAACTTTCAACAATATTTAAAAGTTCTTTTTTATCTTCAGGTTTAACTTCAACATCTTTTGCTTGACTTAACCCTTCATCATTAAACTCAAAATATTCTTCTTTTTGACTAACACATAAACCACATCCAATACATGTGTCATTTACTTTTATTTTTTCCATTTCGTTCCTCCATAAATAAATATATAACTATTATATATTAAAAATATAAAAAAATCTATAATAGTGTAAACTAACTTTTATTGAATTTACTTATTATTTATGGTATCATTATACTGGTGAAAGATATGAGTTCAAGAATGGAAAGATATGAAAATTCACAACTAGGCAATTTGAGTAGAACAAAAAGGAATCAAGATATTTATAATTCTACAGATATGAGCGATTTATCTAGAATAAAAACTAACAATAACGTTAGTGTTATTTCGGATGCACCAAAGGAAATAGATATAGAAAAAATAAAAAAATATTTAAATTCACTAAATAACGAAGAAGAACAAAAAAGAAAAAAAATATCTCTTGATATTCCAGAGCCTGAGGAAAAAATTATCGAAAGACAAGAACAAAGAACTTATGATATAAATTCCGTTTTAGAACAAGCTCGCGAAAAGAAAGAAACAAATTACGAAGAAGAGAGACATAGAAAATTAAATAACACTGGATATGATATTCTTAAAAATATTAGAATAAGAGAAGAACAAGAAGAAAAAGATAAATTATCAGAAACTGAAGAATTCACATCACCAATTGATGAATTAAATACCCAAGAAAAAACAATAGTTAATCTTATTAAAGATATTCAAAATGGTACATCAACAAAAGAAGAAACACAAACAAATATCGTAAAAGATAACACAACAGATCTATTCAAAGAATTAATGGGTGATAATGAAAATACAATTGTAATGGCTCCAATAGATGAAAACGAAACAAATGAAAGTAATATAAAAGATGTACTTTTAGATATGACAAGAGAACTAGATTCAATAAAAGAACCAGCAAATGATCTTACACAAGACTTAATATTAGAAAAAGAAAAAATAAAACAACAATACCAATTAAAATCATCAAATCATGAAAATGAATCAGATGAAGAAGAGGATCCTGATGCACCAAAAATTAGCAGTATAGATAAATCATTCTATACGAATTCCATTTCATTCAACAAAACTGATTTTGAAGGCTTTGAAGATTTAGAAAAAAGTGAGAAAAAGAGTAGTATACTTGCAAAAATAGGTATTGTTCTAATTATTTTAATATTATTAGCTACAATATTTTTAATATTAAATTCTGTATTAGAATGGAACATAATATAATTAAGAAGCATTATTGACTTCTTTTTTTATATACTTTAATATGATTATGCAAAAAATGAAATTACGAAAAACAGAACAAATAAAAAAAGAAGATAAGCTAGTTATAATACTTGCGGCAATACTAGTTTTAACATATATATTAATCAAATCATTTACAGAAAAAAGTAAAAATATTTTAATAGAATATGCCAAAAGTAAATCAATAGAAATATCGACTATAATAATAAATGAATCATTGAAAGAAAGTATATTAAATCAAGAATTAAACGAAATGTTAAAAATAGAGAAGAATAGCAATGATGAAATAATTGGAGTAACATTTGATAATAATAAATCAAATAAGGTACTATATGACGTAAATAATAGCATGATCAAAAACATAAAGAATATAAAAAACAATGGTGACTTTAGAATCAATAGTGAATCAAAAAATACAATATTTGATTCAAAAAATATGATTTATCAAATACCATTTAATGTCATAAATGAAAAACCGATATTAATTGGAATTGGACCAAAAATACCATTTAAAATTGAAATATTAAGCAGTTCTACGAATAATATTTTAACAAACATAAAGGAATATGGAATAAATAACTCTTTAGTTGAACTACTTTTAGAAATAAACATAAATGTTCAAATAATTTTGCCGTTCACATCTGAAAATACAAGCATAAACAAACAAATACCAATCAGTACAAAAATAATACAAGGAAAAATTCCTGATTATTATGGTGGAATGATTAGTGCAAGAACATAAAAATAAAATAAACTTTACTCATTTAAATTAAAATGATATAATAAATTGCAAGGTGAATTAGTATGGAAATTGAAGTAGAAGGCAATTTATATAAACTAAAAGAAAATTATAGAGATGCATTCGATAAAGAAACTTTTTTATCAAGATATACAAATTATTTTGAAAATTATGATTATATTGTGGGAGACATTGCATACTCTAAATTAAGATTAAAAGGATTTAATAAAAAGGAAAATAAAGACTTAAATAAAATAAATGATTTTGAAAATATTAAAAAATACATTAGCGAAAATTGTGCATATGACTGTAGATATTTTATATTGGAAAAAATAAGTGAAAAAATAGCAAATAATATCAAATGAATTGATATTTTTTTTATTGTATGGTAAAATTACATGAGAATAGAGAGGAAAATGGTATGAGCAAAATTTCAATAAAAAATATGGATGGAACTATGGAAGAAGTTGACCTAGTTAACGCATTTAAAATAAATGACATTAATAAGAGATTTGTTATTTTATCAAAAGGTGAGTCAGCTGGCGAAGGAATGAGTAAAATTTATATATCAGAATTCATAGAAAATGAACCGGGTGTTTATAGTTTAGTTGGAATAAAAGACGACCAGGTATGGCAAAAAGTAAAAGAAGCAATGAAACAAATAGTTGAAAGTTAGGTGAAAATAATGATAAGCGAGATTGAAAATTTAGAAAAAGGTATAGTTGTATCAACAATAGAATATGATGCAAATAAAAGGATAATTGGTATAGGTACACCAACAATTACACCAAATCCTGCCACAGGAATTGCACCGCTATCAAAACAAACTGCTTTTATACCTAAAGAAAAAGAAAGTTTAGCACAAGTTGCAGAAAAAGTTTTAGGAGCAAATCCAAATCAAACTGTATCAATTCAAGAACCAATGAGTGGACAACCAGCTTCAGCAATTCCAACTCCAATAGTAAATGAATCTATAGTATCACCAACTGTTGACGTTGAAATTCCTAATAACTTGGGTGACTTATCAACAGTTAATGAAGTGTCAGAACCAATAAAAAATTCAATAACTGAAATGGCTAAGTCAATACCAAATCCGGTAGAACCTAAAGCAAAAACACCAGAAGTTGTGGTTCCTGTAACTGAGCCAATTGCAACTCCACAAGAAGTTTTAGCAACTGAACCAACAGGAGTAAATGAGGGATTATTTGCATCAGCACCAGTTCAAAATACAGTTCCAGTAATAGAACCAATTAAAACTGAACAAAATATTCCTACAAATACAAATATCATGCCAGAACAACCTGTTCCAGCTCCATTATCATTTGAACCAAGGGTAGAAGCCAAACAAGAAACAATAAACAACAGCATTGAATCTTCTATAAAACCTGTCACAAATAATAATGAAACAAGTACTATGGAATTAGAACAATCAAATCCAAATACTGAGCTAGTTCCAATATCAATGTCTGAAACTGAAAAACAAGAAATGGCAAAAAAATTAGCTAGTATAGTTACTAGTGTTATATCTAACAAAATAACTGAAATTGCATATAATGCATCATATGAAGAATTTATGGAATTATTAAATGAAATGTCAAATAATAAGAAAACTGTTCAAAATGAGTCACAAAATATCAGCAATGAAGATATGAAACAAACACTTGTAAATCCGATACTAGAGCAAGAACCTGTACAAACAATGAAATTAGCAGCTTAAATTAGTATTATAAAGCAATGATATCATGTTTAAAAATAGATACATAACTTATAATTAAAGGAATTTAGCATAATGCCTAAGTTCCTTTTTTATCATTTAAAAACTAAATTTTTGTAGTAAAACATAAAATAATATGCTAATCATATAACTTTACTAATCATATAAAATTAAAAAAAAGAATATAATAAAGTATTAATATATTAAAATAAGTTTAGGTGATATGTATTAAAAACCAAATTGAAACAAATTATAATATCAAAATTAATAAAATTTATGTTGATGGAACAAAAAAATATTTTTTTATAAATGACAAAAAAATTTATATAAAAGTTATTAAAAATAAGGATGAAACAAATATAAGTGAACTTGTAAAACTTACAAATGAACTATATGTCAAAAATAAGCACACACAAACATTTTTAATGAATGATAAAGGTAAATATACAATTGATTATAAAAACGAAAAATTAGCGTTATTAATGGTTAATGAGGCTGAAAATATTGAATTAAATTATAACGATATATTAGCCGGAACAATTAATGTTACAAATGAATTATTAAAAGTATATAACATATATGAAGAATGGACGAAAAAAGTTGATAGTTTCGAAAAAATGATAATGGAATATAATAAAGAATACCCATTAATCATGAAATACGCAAATTATTATATTGGTTTAGCAGAAAATGCTATTCAGTTATTAGCAAATACAAATTATTCAAATGAGGATATGAACTATTTAGGACATATAATAGAAGAAAATAATTACAGTTATATTAACTATTCAAACCCATTTAATTACATAAAAACCTCAAAATTATATGACCAAGCTAATTATTTTAAATATAAAATTTACGATAATAAGATAGATTATGAAGAATTAGAACAAATAAAAAACAATTTAAAATTAGAAAAGGACAAAAAAATATTTTTATCATTAATCATTTTTCCATCAGAAATAATCGAAAAAATGATTAACATATTATTAAATGAAGAAAAAGAAAACGATTTAGAAAAATATATAAAAAAAATAAAAGATATAGAAAAAATTATTAAATACATTCAAGAAAATATCATAAATTTAGAATGCCTAAAATGGTTGTAAGAAAACAAAAAAATATGATATACTTAAAACGTGGTGAAAAAAATGAGCAATATAAAGGTTGGAAAAGTTGTTGAGGGACAAATAACTGGAGTTACAAAATATGGCGTTTTTGTAAGTTTGGAAGATAACTATACTGGAATGATACATATATCTGAAGTGTCAAATAAGTATATCGAAGATTTAAATAAGATATTTAAAATAGGTGATTTATTAAATGTAAAAGTTTTATCAATTGATGAAAATAAATTACAAGTTAAACTTTCAATAAAAAAAATAGGCAAATCTACAAAGAGAAGGGGAATAGAAGAAAAAGGAACAGGATTCGAACCATTAAAGCAAAATTTAGGCATTTGGATTGAGAAAAAAATGGAAGAAATAGAAAAAAAATAAAATATATTTAAAAAATCTCATAATTTGTATTGACATCAAAAGTAATAAATGTTATATTTAATAGCGTCAACAGGAAAAATATTATGGGCGATTAGCTCAGTTGGTTAGAGCATCTGCCTTACAAGCAGGGGGTCGGGAGTTCGAGTCTCTCATCGCCCACCATAATATGCCGAAATAGCTCAATTGGTAGAGCAACTGACTTGTAATCAGTAGGTTACGGGTTCAATTCCTGTTTTCGGCACCACTTGGAGAGATAGCGAAGAGGCTAAACGCGGCAGACTGTAAATCTGTTCCTTCGGGTTCGGTGGTTCGAATCCACCTCT
>CAKOLO010000001.1 GCA_934096235.1 uncultured Bacilli bacterium | reverse complement strand
CTTTAAAAATATCTAGTACTTATGATGAATATATAACGGTATCTGGAGAGAATCATTGGTTAGTTAATACAAATAAACTTGTTAAGTTTTATAAAGGAATAGATGGTCTTAAAACGGGTTATACTGATAAAGCAGGTTATTGTTTAACAGCAACTATGAATAAAAATAATATGAGACTTATTAGTGTTGTTATGAAAAGTAGTTCTAAAGATAACAGAAGTAGTGATACCATTGGTATGATGGAATATGGATACAGTATGTATGGAAGTGAAGTAATATTTAAAAAAAGTGAATATACTGGTAAAATAAATATAAGTGGTAGTGAAAATAAAGAATATAATTATTACTTAGATAATGATGTTAAATTAATAGTTGATAAAAATACTAGAGATGTAAATTATAGTACAAAGGTTGAACTTGATAAATTAAAAGCACCTTTGAAGAATGGCACTAAAGTAGGAGAGTTAATACTCAATTATGACTCTAAAGAATATAAATATGATTTAATTGTTAATGAAGAAGTGAAGAAAGCATCATACTTTAAAGTACTTGTTAATAATCTTAAAGATATAGTGACCGGTAATATAAGAAAAAAATGATGACTTAGTTGTCATCATTTTCAGTTTTAATTAAATAACTAAAATATTTAGTTTTACCAGATAATACATCTTTATAAAAATTTTGTTTCCACTTAACAAAATTAATTGCTTCTTCAAGTTCTTGTTTTTTATGTTCAAGTTCACGTTCTTTGGCTTCAAGAATAGTTTGTCTTTTTGGTATAGACTCTTTTCCTTTTAAACATAAATTTAAATATTCTTTGATTTCTATGATACTCATGTTACATTTTTTTAATCAAGATAATGATATTAATTGGATTAAAACTTGATAAAAATAGTAAGATTAAATTAACTGGTGACTTATATGTAACATCATTTGAATTTGATGGAGATGTGTCTAATATAGATTTAAATGGATATAAATTATATGTTAATGGAAAAGTTTATTCAAAATAATAAACTTTTTTAATTTCTTCTAGTTTTATAAAGTATTCTATGTTAAAATTAAGATGGTGGTAAGAATGGGTAAAAAAGGGAAGAAAAATATTAAAAATAAGAAGAAAGTAGAAATAAAGAATTATTATAAATTAGTAGTATCATTTATATTATTTGTTAGTGCTATTATTTTGTTTATATATATATTTGATGGTAAATATACTATTACATTTGATAGTGATGGAGGAAGTACTTTTAGTAGTTTAAGAGTTAAAAAGAATAGAGAGATTACACTACCTGTTCCTGTAAAAGAAGGATATAGTTTTATAGGTTGGAAGGATTCAACTGGAGAATATGTAGATAGTCATTATAAAGTAGAATATACTACTACATTAAAGGCTGATTATAGACTTAAATTTATAGTTACATTTGTATATAATAATGGTGAAGAAAATACTACACAAGAAGTATTAGAAAATCAAATGGTTATAGCACCAAAAGAACCAGTTAAAGATGGTTATAAATTTGATGGATGGTATTATAATGGTGTTAAATATACATTTGATAAAGTTATTAGTGGTAATATTACTTTAGAAGCAAGATGGAAATAGAAAGAGTGAATCATGAAAAAATATTTAGACTATTTAATTAAAAGTATATTTGCTGGTATTATGATAGGTATTGCTGGTACTGTATATTTAAGAGTAAATAATAACTTATTTGGGTCTTTTTTGTTCTCAATAGGACTTCTTGTTATATGTATGTATGGTATGAATTTATTTACTGGTAAAGTTGGATATGTACTTATAAATAAATTTAATTATATTTATGAATTATTAATAACAATAGTTGGTAATTTTATTGGTACATTTTTAGTAGCAAGATTAGTACTTTTAACAAGATTTAAAAGTGTTAGTGATAAAGCTATAGACTTAGTAAATTTAAAACTTAATGATAACTTACTTAGTATATTTATTTTATCTATATTATGTGGAATACTTATGTATATAGCAGTTAACAACTATAAAAAAATAAATAATGAAATAGGAAAGTACTCATGTATATTTATGTGTGTAATGGTATTTATACTTAGTGGTTTTGAACATAGCATAGCTAATATGTATTATATAAGTGTAGCTAATATGATAAATTTAAAATCATTACTTTATATACTTATAATGTTACTTGGTAATTCAGTTGGTTCTATTTTGATAGCTCTATACTATAATAGATTTTATAAAAATTAAGTTTATAAAATCTTTTTTAATGTTTAAAAATATAGTATAATTCTAATGAGGAGTATTATTATGGATGATGTGTACTTTAAATATAAGTTTGATGAAGATATTAATATTAATTTAAAACAAGGTGAATTTGTATCTATTATTGGGGATAATAATGATTTAATAATTCATACTCTTTTACATGGTAATAAAAAAGCTACTATAGAAGTAGGAGACGTTAGTTTTGGTCCTAAAACTTTAGATATTATTAGAAGAAGAATGAGTTTTGTTTTATATAAACATTTAAATGTTTTTGTTGGTGAAACTGTAGAAGATGAAATAGCTTTTGGACTTGAAAGTTTAGCTATGAAAAAGAATCAAATAAGAGAACTTATAGATACTGAGAGTAGACATTATAAATTAAAAGAATTATTAATAAGAGATCCTAATAGTCTTGGAAGTAGTGATAAAGTAAAGATGAAAATATTATCTGCTTTAATAGTTAAACCTAAAGTTTTAGTAATAGATAATATACTTTGTGAATTAGACTATGAAGATAAATTACTTATATTTGATATATTAAAAGAATATGTTAAAGATGGTGGAATAGTATTAAATTTTACTAATGATATGGAAGAGACATTATATGGAGATAAAATAATAGTAGTTTATGAAAAAAAGATAGTATGTGAAGGAAAAACATTAAGTGTTTTAAATGAAGAAAAGATACTTAAGAGACTTGGTTTAGGTCTTCCATTTATAGTAGAGTTAAATAGATATTTAATGGATTATGGACTTATTAATAAATACTATTTAAGTGATAAAGAATTGGTAGGTGCATTATGGAAATAAAATTTGATCATGTAAGTTTTGTTATAGATGCATATACTCCTTTAGAAAAAACTATCATAAGTGATATAACATTTGAAATAAAGAATCCTGGTATATATTCATTCATTGGTAAAAGTAATAGTGGTAAGACAGCTATAGGTGACTTAATAAATGCTTTAATAATGCCTAGTCGTGGTAAAGTTAAAATAGGAAGATTTATTAATGATGGAAGAATGATAAAGAATATAAATAAACTTAGATTTCAAACTGGGTATGTATTTAAAAATCCATATGATATGTTCTTTAATAAAACAGTTAAAAGTGAAATAGAATTTGGAATGAAATATTTTAAATATAAACTTGAAAAAATAGATTTAAGAGCAAGTGATGCTTTAAAATTAGTTGGGCTTGATGACTCATACTTAAATATGAATCCTCATGAATTAACACTTGTAGATGCTAAGAAAGTAGCTCTTGCTTGTGCTCTTGTTTATAATCCAAATATATTAATACTTGATGAATATACAGCAGGACTTAATTCAAATGATAAAAAAGAATTAATAAGATTACTTAGACTTTTAAAAAATAAATATAAAAAGACAATTATATTACTAAGTAAAGATACTAATTTTTGTTATCAAATAACTGATTATGTATATTTGATGCATATGACTAAATTAGTAGCATTTGGTGATAAAGAATTATTAAGAGATATAGATGCATTAAATCAAATAGGAGTAGAAGTACCAAAGATAGTTACATTTATAGATGAGTGTAAGAAAAATGGAAGATACATACATGACTATGACAATATACTTGACCTAATAAAGGGGGTATATAGAGATGTATTCTAGAAATTCATTTGGTTCTTTTTATCCAGTTGATTCTTCAGTACATAGATTAAATCCAGTAATTAAATTATTTAATTTTATAGTAGCTATTATACTTATGATACTTACTGACTCAATATATATAAATTTATTTCTATTTGGATTAGTACTATGTATGCAGTTATTAAGTTTTGTACCATTTAAATATTATTTTAGAACGTTTTGGTCTTTAAGATATATTTATATATTAATAGCATTTATTTGTGCTTATTTTAGACTTAATATAACAGAAACTCTTGTATATATAATTAAACTTATAACTTTAGTAGAATACTTAAATATACTTGCTTATACTACTAGTCCTAGTGAAAGTGCTTATGGAATAGAAAAGTTCTTATCATATTTTAATTTCTTGTATTTACCAATTACTAAGTTTGCATTTAAAATAAATAAAATGTTAAGATATGTTCCACTTATGTTAACAGTAGAATATAAAACTTTAAAAGCTGAAGCTAGTAGAGGAATAGATTATTTTCATTCTAATATATTTGGTAGAATGAATGCAGTAGGAACAATATATGGAAATATACTAGCTCTTACTAAAAGAAAAAGTAGAGATATAGCTTTTGCTTCAGAACTTAGACTTTATAATATGAAAAGATATAGAACTAATTATAGAACTAATAAAGTAGGATTTTATGATATATTTTATACAGCATTTCATTTAGTACTTATATATGCTTATTTAGTTCAAAAAGGAGTAATAACAATACAATGAAATATTTAATTAATTTAAGTTATAATGGTTCTAAATATTATGGATATCAAATTCAAAAGAATAAAGATACAGTTGAAGGTGAACTAGAAAAAGTATTATCTAAAATATTTAATAGAAGTATTAATACTATAGGTGCTTCAAGAACAGATAAGGGAGTACATGCATTAAATCAATATTGTACTTTTGAAGTAGAAGAAGAAGTTAACACAAAGAAATTACTTCATAGTGTTAACTCATTATTAAGTGATTATATCTATATTAAAAGTATTAAAAAAGTATATAATAATTTTAATGTAAGACATGATGTTAAAAGAAAAGAATATATTTATAAAATTAATATGGGAGAATATAATCCTATAGAAAGTGAATATGTATATCAATATTGTAAAAGTATAGATAAAGAACTTTTAGATATATTTATTAATCAATTTAAGGGTATTCATAATTATAGAAGTTTTACTTCTGATAAAGATAATGGTAACTATGAAAGAGATGTTATTATAGACTATAAAATATCTAAGAAAGTATTATATCTTAGATTTGAATCTAGTGGTTTTCTTAGATATATGATTAGAAATATAGTAGGTTTATTACTAGATATAAACGATTCTAAAAAAAGTATTTGTGATATAGAAGATATATTTAATAAGAAAGATAGAACATCTTTAGGAAGATGTGCTAGTCCAGTTGGACTTTATTTAAATAAAATCGAATATTAGACTAAGTTTTAGTCTTTTATTTTTGTATTTTTAATGTTAAAATGTAATATATAGTAGGTGAGTAAGATGAAAGATAAAAAAACTATATTAGGAATTTTAATAATAATTGGTTTATTATTATCAATAGGATTAACATATGCTTGGTTTAATGCAAAAATTGAAAATTTAAATTCAAGTGTTAGTGTTGTTACTACTGGTAAATTAGAACTTACTTATATTGATGGAGAAGAAATAGTATTTAATAATATGATACCAGGTAATTCTATCAGTAAGACTTTTAGTGTTAAGAATACTGGAGATGAAACAGTAACTTATGATTTAGGTTTAGAAAATACAGAGAATACTGTTCAAAATGATGAACTTGTTATAGAAGCTAAATGTACTAGATTAAATAGTGATGGAGTAGAAGAAGGTACATGTAAAAATGTAAGTGGTACTTCAGTAGCAAAAGAATCTTTAAGTAGAAATATAACAATAGAACCTGGGGTTACTTATAAATATAATTTTGTTTTAACTTTTATAGATACTAATAAAAGTCAAAATTATAATATGGATGCCGTTTATAATGGAAAAATAGTTGTAACTGAACATAAGGCTACAACACCAGTTTATTGTACATTTGATGGAGAACTTACTGAAGGTGCAGAATATGTAAATGGACAATATACTTATATATATAAAAAAGAAATTGAATTTTCATCTGATGGATTTGACACTGTACCTACAAAATCCGATGGTTGGAGTGTACATTTGACTAATTTATCTAGCACAGATCCTGTAACTAGCGAAATATGTTCTTATGTAAATAATAAGCCTATTATTTCTACTTCTTTTATGTTTTTTCATAGTGCTGCTACTAGTATTGATTTAAGTAGTTTTGATACAAGTAATGTTACAAATATGACAGGAATGTTTTACTATAGTAGTGCAAAGACTTTAGATTTAAGCAGTTTTGATACAAGCAATGTAACTAGTATGAATAGCATGTTTTTATCAAGTAGTGTAACTCAAGTGGATATAAATAGTTTTGATACAAGTAATGTTACTGATATGAGATATATGTTTGCAGGAATAGAAGTTGATAAACTTGAACTTAGTGGTTTTAATACGAGTAAAGTAACTGATATGTATGGTATGTTTGAAAGAACTGCAGTAATAAAATCATTAGACGTAAGTAGTTTTGACACAAGTAATGTTATTGATATGCATGAAATGTTTGCATATAGTAATATTCTTAATATAAAAGGTTTAGAAAACTTTAATACATCAAAGGTAACTGATATGGGGTATATGTTTACTGAAAGTAAAGCAACTAAACTTAATTTAAGTAGTTTTGACACAAGTAATGTTAAGAATATGAGTTATATGTTTGAAAGAACTAAAGCAGAAAGTATAGATATCAGTAGTTTTAATACAAGCAATGTAACTGATATGAGTTATATGTTTTCTGGCTGTGCTGCTACCAATTTGGATATTAGCAAACTTAATACATCAAGTGTAACTAATATGGAAGGTATGTTTATTGATGTTTATTTGGATAATTTGAACTTTAAAAATTTTAATACAAGTAATGTTACTAATATGAGCAGTATGTTCCAAAGTACTAGTGGAACAAATTTAGATTTAAATAGTTTTGACACATCTAAAGTTACTAATATGAGTGGAATGTTTAATGTTTCATCTATTGAAACGGTAGATATCAGTAGTTTTAATACAAACAGTGTAACTGATATGAGTGCGATGTTTTGTGGCAGCTATTCTCTTACAAGTATAGATGTAAGTAAGTTTGATACAAGTAATGTTACTAATATGTCAGATATGTTTTATGGAACAAATAGAATTAAAACTTTAGATGTGAGTAATTTTAATACATCAAAAGTTACTAATATGTCTGGAATGTTTGGGTATTCTTCTACAAAAAGTATAGTTGGACTAAATAAATTTGATACAAGTAATGTTACTAATATGAGCAGTATGTTTTATTCAAATGATGCTACCGAGTTAGATTTAAGTAGTTTTGATACTAGTAAGGTTACAACTATGTATAGAATGTTTGAAAGTGCTGATGTCAAAACATTAGATTTAAGCAGTTTTAACACGAGCAATGTTACTGATATGGGAAATATGTTTAAGGATGCATATTATATTACTGATATAAATTTAAGCAGTTTTGATACAAGTAATGTAACTAGTATGACTTATATGTTTTATTATTTTAAATTATCTACAATTGATTTAAGTAATTTTAATACAAGCAAAGTTAAAGATATGAGCAATATGTTCGATTTTTCAGATGCAACTACTATAGATTTAAGTAGCTTTGATACAAGCAGCGTTACTAATATGAACCAAATGTTTTATTATTGTGATGTACTTAAGACTATATATGCTAGTGATAAATTTGTAACTGATAATGTAACAAATTCTACTAATATGTTTTATAGGAACAGTAGCTTAGTAGGTGGTTCTGGTACAAGATTTAAAAGTTCTTATTCTGATAAGACATATGCAAGGATAGATGGTGGAACAGATTTACCTGGATATTTCACGCTAAAATCTAATTAAGGTGGTGATTTTAATGAATAAAGATAAAATAATAAAAATTTCTATAGTTAGTTTAGTTACTTTGTTAATCTTATCTATATTAGGATTATCTTATGCATATTTTTCTTTATTGATTAAAGGAAAAAGCAATAATATGGTAACTCAAATGGGTTCATTAAGATTAAAATATGTTGATGATGATGTTATAACCTTAAATAATATTTTTCCTGGGGATTCAGTTTCTAAAACAGTTACTGTAACTAATATTGGAACACTTAATGCTTCATATAATCTTGTTTGGGAAGAATTACAAAATGGATTTGTTAATGATGAATTAGTAATTGAAGCTAAATGTACTAAATTAAATAGTGAAGGTGTTGAAGATGGAACATGTGATGATGTTTTATCTATGCCTATAGATTCTAATAAAATAAAATCTAATATTATGATTGAACCTGGTTTTACTCATAAATATGATATTAAAATTACTTTTATAGAAACTGGAGAATCTCAAAATTATAATAAAAACGCGGATTTTAATGGTAAAATTGGATTAGTAGAAGGAATAAATAATACTCCGGTTTATTGTTATTATGATGGTGATATTACCACTGGTGCTGAGTTTCTTGATGGACCTTATAGATATAGATATAATCAAATACCTGTAAGTTCTATTAGTGTTTCTAAATCTGGATATACAGAGATAATTCCTGCAACATTCATGAATTCTAGTTTTGATGAAAAATATTCCATAAAAAAAGTTAAAGGTGGAGAGAGTGCATTTTTCAGGTGGCAAGACGTGGAATTAAATGGATGGAGTGTATCTATTGCTGATAGAAAATCTTCTTCACCTGTTACCGGTAGAGTTTGTACCTATATAAATGATACTCCTGTTGTTTCGATGACAAACATGTTTGCATATAGTGATACTCAAAGTATTACTTTTAGTAATATTAATACTAGTAATATAATAGATATGAGCAGTATGTTTGCTGGAACAGTTGCAACAAGTTTAGATGTTAGTGGATTTGATACAAGCAATGTGGTTGATATGAGCAATATGTTCGATTTCTCTGATGCTACTACTATAGATGTTAGTGGATTTAATACAAGCAAAGTTACTAATATGAATAGTATGTTTGAAAGAACAAAAGTAGTAAAACTTGATTTAAGTAGTTTTGATACATCAAATGTTAAAACTATGATTAATATGTTTTTGTATTCATCAGTGAATAATTTAAATATAAAAAGTTTTAATACAAGTAATGTAACTAATATGAGTGGTATGTTTAGAGCTGCTAATGCAACAGCACTAGATTTAAGTAGTTTTAATACATCTAAAGTTACTGATATGTCTAATATGTTTTATGATAGTGAAGCAACAGAAATAAAAGGATTAAATGGTTTTGATACAAGTAACGTTACAAATATGAGCGGTATGTTTTATGGAACGGATAGAATTAAAACTTTAGATGTGAGTAATTTTAATACATCAAAAGTTACTAATATGTCTAAAATGTTTGGGTATTCTTCTACAAAAAGTATAGTTGGACTAAATAAATTTGATACAAGTAATGTTACTAATATGAGTCAGATGTTTTATGGATTGGATTGGACATCATTAGATTTAAGCAACTTTGATACTTCAAAGGTTACTGATATGAGTCGAATGTTCTTTTATTGCCGAGAACTTGTAACTATTTATGTAAGTGATAAATTTGTTACGACTTTATTGCCAGATGATATAACTATCTTTGGATATAATGATAAATTAGTTGGTGGAGCAGGTACTGTATATAATTATCAAAATTCAGATAAAGAATATGCTAGAATAGATGGTGGTACTTCTAAGCCTGGATACTTTACATTAAAAACAACTTAATAGAAAATTAATATTTAATTAAGAGTGTACTAACACTCTTTTCTTTTATATTAAGTTATAGTACAATAATAGTGGTGGAGTGTATGAAAAATATAAGAACTTTTAAAATAATATTAATTGCTTTTATTACTATGTTAGTACTTACTATTTTGGGATTTACTTATGCTTATTTTAGTTTGGAAATAGAGGGAACTGGCAAAGATATATCTATGACAGCAGGAGATTTAAGACTTATTTATAAAGATGAAACTGATCTTAAGTTAACTGAAGCAATGCCTGGGGATGAAGTTTCTAAAGTTATCACTGTTACTAATGCAGGTACAAGAAGTGCTAAGTATTCTTTATACTGGGGAGACTTAATAAATACAATTGAAAACTTTGAATTACATGTAACATTAGATTGTAAGAGCTATGTAAATTATGGAGAAAGTAATCAAACTGAAAGTGGTACATGTGATAAAATTTATAGAGCAGTGCCAATTAGTGATACTGTTACTAGTGGTAATATTAAAAAGGGTATTTCAATTGAGCCTGGTATTACTCAAGAATATATAGTAACAGTTAAATTTGATAATAAGACATATCCACAAAATGATAATCTTAATAAATCATTTACTGGTAAAATAGGTATAGAAGAATATACTGATTCTGAAATAGTTAAATGTTCATTTGATGGTGATATGGTACAAGGTGCAGAATACGTAAATGGCCAATATACTTATAGATATATGCAAGAAGGATATTATAGTTATTATAACACCAATAATTGGAGTAATGTTGATATTGATGGATGGGGAGTTCAATTAACTGATAAAACAAGCACAGATCCTGTAACAAGTAGAATATGTGATTATATTAATGATAAACCGCTGGTTTCAATTTCACACATATTTTATAAAAGCCAAACAACATCTATAGATTTAGGAAGTTTTGCTGGTAAAAATGTTACTAAAACTGATTATGCCTTTAACACTAGTACTGCAACTGAAATTAAGGGTTTGGATAATCTTATTACAAATAAAGTTACTGATATGTCATCTATGTTTTTAGATAATCCAACTCCGTCTTTAGATGTAACAAATTTTGATACGAGTAATGTAATTGATATGTGGGGTATGTTTAGAGGAACAAGTGTTACTAGTTTAGATTTAAGTAATTTTGACACAAGTAATGTTACTAGATTCGGTTCTATGTTTAATAATAGTGCTGTTGAAAAAATTGATATAAGTAGTTTTGATACATCAAAAGTAACTGATATGGGTTGGATGTTTTCAGATAGTAAATTATCTAAACTTGATGTTAGCAATTTCGATACAAGTAAGGTTACTGATATGAGAGCTATGTTTGGTTCAATTCCGACAAATTATTTAAATTTAAGTAATTTCAATACAAGCAATGTAACTAATATGAGCAGCATGTTTTATGGAAGTAGAGTTAAAGAATTAGATTTGTCTAATTTTGATACAAGCAAAGTTACTGATATGAGTGGTATGTTTTATTATTCAAAATCATCTTTTATTGATATTAGTAGTTTTGACACATCTAATGTAAAAAATATGAGTGAAATGTTTAGACATTCATATAATATAAAAAAATTAAAACTATCAAACTTTAATACAAGTAATGTTACTGATATGAGTAAAATGTTTTATGAGAGTCAATTTGAATTTTTAGATTTAAGCAGTTTTGATACCAGTAAAGTACTTGATATGAGCTGGATGTTTTCATCTTCAAGTATTAAAGAGATAAATGGTATTGCTTCTTTTAATACGAGTAGTGTGAAAAATATGCAATTTATGTTTCGTAATTCAAAATTGGAAACGATAGATTTAAGTAGTTTTGATACAAGCAAGGTTACCAATATGAGTGCAATGTTTATGGGTACAAATTCAAAAATAATTGGTTTAAATAATTTTAATACAAGTAAGGTAACTAACATGAATCAAATGTTTAGTGGCAGTTCATCTGAAGCTGATTTAAGTAGTTTTGATACAAGTAATGTTACTAATATGAGCAACATGTTTCAAAATTATAAATGTACATCTTTAAATTTATCTAGTTTTGATACCAGCAAAGTTACTAATATGAGCAATATGTTTTATGCAACGGTTTTAGCAAAAATAGATTTAAGCAGTTTTGATACAAGTAGTGTTACTAATATGTCTTCGATGTTCTATAATAATAAAAACTTAATAACTATATATGCAAGCGATAAATTTCTTACTGATAATGTTACCAGTAGTACTTCAATGTTTTATAATAGCACTAATCTTGTAGGTGGAGCTGGTACTGCATATAATAGGTCATACACTGATAAAACATATGCTAGAGTAGATGGTGGAACTAGTAGTCCTGGATACTTCACATTAAAGAGTAGTTAGTTAATAAAGTGTTAGCAATAACACTTTTTATATTGTATGAGAAAAATATTTGTGATAAAATTATGTTAAGAATAGAGAGGAAGGTTTTTTAATATGCTTGGAAAGGTTCTTACTATTACTAAGAATAGTGCTATTGTTGGTGTAAACAAAGAAACTATTAGTGGTATTAAAGATTTAATTAACTTACATGTTGTATTTGAAGATGAAGATAAAAAGATATTAGGAGAAGTTGATTCTATAGAACAAGATACTATTAAAGTTAGTTTCTTAGGAGAACTTACTGATAATGATTTTATTGGTGGTCTTATTAAAAAACCTAGCCTTGATGCGAACGTTAGAATTATTAATCAAGAAGAATTAAAGATACTTACAGGTGAAGAAAATAGAAGTATTAGACTTGGTGTAAGTCCTTTATATAATGAATTTCCACTAAATGTAAGTATAGATGAATTATTCTCTAACCATACAGCTATATTTGGTAATACTGGTAGTGGTAAAACATATGGTATATGTAGAATTATTCAAAATATATTTCCTAATAGTCAAATAATTCCATATAATGCGAATATCTTTATATTTGATAGTTATGGTGAATATATGAATGCATTTAAAGATTTAAGTAAAAATAATCCATATTATGCATTTAAAGTAATAACTACTAATATGAAGAAAGACTATGAGAAACTTAGAATACCAGTGTGTCTTCTTGAACTTGATGATGTACTTAATTTACTTGATGCGACTAATTTCTCTCAAATAGCTATGGTTGAAACAGCTCTTGTGTATGTTAAGATGTTTGCTCGTCAAGATAAAGAAGCTCAAGATTATAAAAATCATATACTTGCGAAAGCTATAATTAATATAATGTATACTAATCAAACATCTAGTAAGATTAGGGATCAAATATTTGAAATATTAACTGAAACTAATACGGCTGAACTTTCACTTGAAACTGAAGTTCCTGGTATTGGATTTACTCGTATGTTTAGAAACTGTTTTGATATAGATAGTGAAGGTAGATTTGCTGAACGTAAAATTATTACAGATTATATTAAAGGATTTATAGATGACTCACGTAAATGGAATTATAATGCTGAAGGAGTAAGTTATTCACTTCATGATTTAGAAGTTGCTCTTAACTTTACATTATATAGTGAAAGATATTTATTAAATGAAGCTATGTATGATTCAGCTATGAGTTTAAAAGTTAGACTTCATGATTTAGCTACTCGTCAAAATTCAGTATTCTTTTGTGATGATGGGTATACTACAATTGATGAATATATTAAAAAGATACAAATTAGTGGTAATAAGAAGTGTCAAATTGTTAACTTCAATTTAGAGGATGTAGATGATAGATTTGCTCGTAGTATTGTTAAGATATTTGGACGTATGTTTATGAAGTTTACAAGAGCACTTCAAGCTAGAGCAACATTCCCAATACATATGATATTAGAAGAAGCTCACCGTTATGTTTTAGAGGGGGATGATAAAGCTCTTCTTGGATATAACATATTTGAAAGAATTGCTAAAGAAGGTCGTAAATATGGTTTATTATTAGATTTAATTACTCAAAGACCAACTGACTTAAATGAAAACGTTATAAGTCAATGTGCGAACTTCTTAATATTTAAAATAAATCATCCAGCTGACTTAGAATATATATCTAAATCAGTACCTAATATGAGTGAAGATGTTGTAGAAAAACAAAAAACATTACAAGCTGGTACTTGTGTAGCCTTTGGTAGAATATTTAAAATACCAATGATTGTGAAGATGGAAAAAGCAGATCCACCACCAACAAGTGCTAACTGTGAAATATATAATAACTGGATGGTTAAATTAAAACAACAATAAAAAGTTAAATAAAGTAGGAGGAAAATTATGTATGATTTTGGTTCACAATTTTATATAGATATGACTAAGAGTAAGACTCCATCATCATATGTATTTATGGGTAAAACTTATAGAATAAGTATTTTATCTGATGCATTAATACGTTTTGAATATAGTGAAAATGGTGCTTTTAATGATTATCCTACTTTTTTTGCTTCTAATAGAAGTTTTGGTAAACCTAAGATAACTGTTGAAGAAGATAATAATGTTCTTGTTATTAAAAGTAGTAAGTTTATAATAGAATATATTAAAGAAAAGCCTTATGTAGGAAGTAAATTTTTACCTGATCAATATTTAAAAGTAAGTATTGTTGGTACTGAAAAAGTATGGTATTTTAATCATCCTGAAGTAAGAAACTTTAAAGGTAGTGCTTATAGTTTGGATGATTATAAGGGTGGTAGTGTATCTTTAGATAAAGGTTTATTCTCACTTGATGGATTTACTACGTTTGATGACTCTAGAACACCAATATTAAATCAATATGGTAATATTATTGCTCCTAATTATAAGAATATAGATACATACTTATTTATATATAATAATGACTTTGGAGTAGGCCTTCGTGATTATTTTAATTTAACTGGTTTGCCACCACTTATTCCTAGATATGCTCTTGGTGTATGGTGGAATAAGAATGAAGCATATAATTCTAGTGAAATAGAAAAGATAATATATAATTTTAAAAAGAATGATATACCTCTTTCAGTATTGTTACTTGGTGAATATGAAAGAACTAAGAATAAGTATAGTACTTTAAGTTTTAGTCTTAATAAGATTTGTTTTCCAAGTACAGTTGCTTTAAGTGATTTCTTACATAATAATCATGTACATATGGGTCTTAATATAAAGACTGAGGGTATTATTAGTGTAGAAGAAGAAAATTATCAAACATTCTCTAATTTACTTGGAAGAGATAATGGTAAAAATATACCTCTTAATGTTTATGATAATAAATTAATAGATTCATTTATGAAGGGTATTATTACTCCGATGATGAATAAAGGTATTGATTTCTTATGGGTAGATGATAATGATAAAGATAATATTCTTAGAAGTTTTGTAATGAATTATTATTTATATAATACTCTTGCGATTAATAAAGCTAAGAGGCCTCTTCTTATGAGTAGAAATTTTGGTGTTAATCCTCATAGATATTCTATTTTATATTCTGGTAAAACTAATGTTAGTTGGAAGACTTTAAAGTTATTGCCATTTTATAATAGTACAGCAGCTAATATAGGTATTAGTTGGTGGAGTCATGATATTGGTGGATTTAAGGGTGGAACTGAGGACTCTGAACTTTATATGAGATATGTACAGTTAGGAGTATATAGTCCAATTCTTAGACTTTCTAGTTCTTTTGGTAAGTATTATAAAAGAGAACCATGGAAGTGGGATGCTAAAACATTAAAAATAGTTCATGATTATTTAAAGATTAGACATAGATTAATACCATATTTATATAGTGAAGCTAAAAAATATTCTAGTTATGGTTCTCCATTAATACAACCTTTGTATTATAAATATCCTGAAACATATGATGAACCACTTTATAAAAATGAATTTTATTATGGTAGTGAATTATTTGTTGCTCCTATAGTTGATCCTAAAGATTCTGTAATGAATAGAGTAGTACATAAGATATTCTTACCTAATGGAGTATGGTATGACTTTAAAACTGGTAAGAAGTTTCCTGGTGGTAAAAGATATGTTACATTCTATAAGGATGAAGATTATCCAGTGTATGCTAAAACTGGAGCTATAATACCACTAGCAAGATTAAATCCTGATGATATAAATGATACAAGTAATCCAAAGAACTTGGAAATACAAATATTCCCTGGTAGAAGTAATACATATAAACTATATGAAGATGATGGAACTAGTCAAATGTATAGAGAAGGTCAAAGTTTTACAACAGAAATAAACTACTACTATAAAGAAAATGATTTCTCAGTATCAATACAACCAGTAGAAGGAGTAGAAGGTGTTATACCAGCAACTCGTAATTATAAAATAAGATTTAGAAATACTAAATTTACAGAAAATGTACAAGTATTTAAAGATGAAGTAAATGTTCCATATAGAAGATATGTAGATGATAATGACTTCGTTATAGAATTTGATGAAGTACCAACTATGAGTAAAATATTTGTATACTGTAAAGGTAAAGATATAGAAATAAATGCTGAGAGAATTATTAATGAAGATATAGAAGGAATTATTAGTGATTTAAGTATTACTACAGAATTAAAAGAAAAAGTAGATAAGATACTATTTAGTAATAAAAGTATTAAAGATAAAAGATTAGCTATTAGAAGAATGAGAAGTCTTCCAAGTGTATTTAGAAAAATGTTCTTAAAGTTACTTGAATATATAGCTGAGGTGTAGTATAATACATACATATTTCGATTGACGAAAAGAGTAGTAAGTATAGAAAAATTTAAAGAGAGTTAGTGGTAGGTGTGAACTAATAATAATATATACTGAACTTACTTTTTTAGAAATAACGCAGTTCTGCGATAAAGATAAGAGATGCATAAACTTTATGAATTAAGGTGGTACCGTGGGTTAAACTCATCCTTAAGTTATAAAGTTTTTATTTTGAGGAGGAAAAATGGATAAAATATTAAGTTGTTTATATGATTTTGTATTTATATTCTTACTTGTATTTATTGTATATTCAGTATTCCTGAATAAGAATAGAAAAGAATATAAGATGTTAAAAAAGAATGATATGATAAAGGTCTTTATTGCAAGATATAATTTAGATATGAAGAAGACTAAGTATGATACTGTACTTAGAGTAGTTACTTTTATTAATTCATTTATTATATCATTTAGTTCTGTGTTAGTTATTAATATCGATAGTGTAGTATGGGCTATATTAATTAGTTTTGTTGTTATTATGGCTCTTATATATGCTTTATATGAAATAGCTGGTAGAGCTTTAAAGAGAAGGGAAGGTAAATAGTTATGTATGATTATAAAAAGATAGAAGAAAAATGGCAAAAGTATTGGCTTGATAATAAAACATTTAAGGCTGTTAATAATGGTGGAGATAAACATTATTATATATTAGTAGAATTTCCTTATCCTAGTGGTAGTGGTCTTCATGTAGGCCATGTTAGAAGTTATACTGCTCAAGATGCTAAAGCTAGAATAAAGAGAATGCAAGGATATAATGTTTTGTATCCAATGGGATTTGATAGTTTTGGTTCACCTGCTGAACAATATGCTATTAAGAATCATATACATCCTAAACAAGCAGTAGAAGAGAATATTAAGACATTTAAGGGTCAAATGATGAATTTAGGTTATTCATTTGATTGGGATAGAGAGTTTGCTACTAGTGATCCAGATTATTATAAATGGACTCAATGGCAATTCTTACAATTCTATAAACATGGGATGGCTTATAAAGATACTATTGCTGTTAATTGGTGTCCTACTTGTAAAACAGTACTTTCTAATGAAGATAGTTCAGGTGGAGTATGTGAAAGATGTGGAACAGCAGTAACTCAAAAAGAAAAGAGTCAATGGATGCTTAGAATGAGTGATTACTCAGAAGATTTATTAAAGGGTTTAGATGATACAAATTTTGCTGAAAAAGTAAAATTAGGTCAAATAAATTGGATTGGTAAAAGTAGTGGAGTAGAACTTGATGTTGATATAGTAGGTGGAGGTAAATTCTCTATATTTACTACTTGTATTGAAACAGTATATGGTATTACATTCTTTGTAATCGCACCAGATGGAAAACTTGTTAAAGAGTTAATGCCTAGAATTAAGAATCAAGATGAAGTTAAAAAATATATTGAAGAAACTGCTAAGAAGAGTAATATGGATAGAACAGAATTAAATAAGGAAAAGACTGGATGCATGATTGAAGGAATTAAAGCAATTAATCCAGTTAATGGAAAAGAAGTTCCAATATTCTTAGGTGATTTTGTTTTAGGTAGTTATGGTACTGGAGCTGTTATGGCTGTACCTGCTCATGATCAAAGAGATTATGAATATGCGAGTGTTCACAATTTAGATATGATTCAAGTAATTGATGGAAGAAGTATAGATGAATGTGCTTTTGAAAAACAAGATTATTTAGGTAAAGGTTATAAACTTATTAATAGTGAAGAATTTACTGGTATGACTGTTGAAGAAGCTAAAGAAGCTATAACAGAAAAACTTGTTAATAGAGGTATTGCTCGTAAAGTAAATAATTATAAAATGAGAGATTGGATTTTCTCAAGACAAAGATTCTGGGGAGAACCAATACCAATGATATATTGTGAAAAATGTGGATGGCAACCAATGGATGAGAAAGATTTACCATTATTACTTCCAGATATTGCTGAATATGAACCTACTGAAGATGGACAAAGTCCACTTGCTAAAATAGAAGATTGGGTAAATTGTAAATGTCCTAAATGCGGAGGAGATGCAAAAAGAGAAACTGATACTATGCCTAACTGGGCTGGATCAAGTTGGTACTTCTTAAGATTTATGGATCCACATAATGATCATGAATTTGCATCAATGGATGCTATGAAATATTGGCAAAGAGTAGACTGGTATAATGGTGGAATGGAACATACAGCAAGACACTTATTATATGCTAGATTCTGGGTACAATTCTTATATAATATAGGACTTGTTCCTCATAAAGAAATGATATGGACTAGAATTAGTCATGGTATGATTTTAGGAGATAACAATGAAAAAATGAGTAAATCTCGTGGTAATGTTGTTAATCCAGATGATATGGTTAAAGCCTATGGAGCAGATGCTTTAAGAGTCTATGAAATGTTTATAGGCGACTATGAAAAAGATGCTGCATGGAGTGAAAACGGTCTTAAAGGATGTAAGAGATTTATAGATAAAATATATAGAATGAAAGATAAAGTAAATGATAGTAATGAATATACTGAATCTTTAGAAATTCTAATTAATAAAACTATAAAGAAAGTTACTGAAGACATAGATACTATGAACTATAATACTGCTGTTAGTGCATTAATGATTTTAGCAAATGCTTATGATAAATTAGATTCTATTAGTAGAAAAGATTATAGAGCATTATTAGTATTATTAAACCCAATTGCTCCACATGTAACAGAAGAATTAAATGAAATGTTAAATCTTGGTAAACCAATTTGTGAAAGTGAATGGTTAACTTATGATGAAAATAAGATTAGTGATGAAACTGTTAATATAGCATGTAGTGTTAATGGTAAATTAAGAGCTACTATAACAGTAAATAAAGATACAGAAAAGAATGAATTATTAAGACTTGCTAAAGAACAAGAAAACATTATTAAACATATTGAAGGACATGAAATTATTAAAGAAATAGTTGTTCCTAATAAGATTGTTAATATCGTTATAAAATAGGCTAAAATATTTAGTCTATTTTTTTATATTGAATTCTTTTCAATAATTTTGTAAAATGTATATAGAATAATAGAGGTAGATATGCAAAAGGTAGTAGATAATTTTAAGCAATATATTGGCATTATTTCTATAGTACTAGCAGTATGTATTCTTTTGACATATTCACTTTCTTATTTTATGGTTAATACTGGTAATAAGAGAGTGGCAGAAATGTATATTGGAGAACTTAAATATTCAATGGAAATAGATGAAACTACTACTAACACTTTAACAGTACCAACAGGAGAAACAATTGTAAATGTTAAAGTAAATAATTTAAATCCAGTTGATACTTATTATAAATTACTTTATTTAAAGAATACAAATATTACTGTTAAATATTACGAATCAACAAAAAATACAGACGAAGTAGTAACTACATATAATAAGCCAAATGATTCAATAACAAGTAGTAATTCAAATACAATAAAATTATTAATTACGAACAATAGCGCGTCTTCTCAAAATATAGCATTCATTATGAAAGGTGGATATATAACAAACACTATTCAAGATATAATAACACCATCCACTTATAGTGAGATAACATTAGTAGAAACACCTAGTACAAACACATATTTTTGCAAGACAAATGATGTATTAAAACAGGGACTTAAATATGTAAATGGTCAATATACTTATGCTTATAAACAGGAGGGTGGTCCTTCTTCAAGCATAGATTTGGTATGGTATAATATGTATAATAGAAATGGTTGGGGAGTACAACTCACTGATAAAACAAGTACTGATTCAGTAACAAGTAAGTTGTGCACTTATATCAATAATAAGCCAATTACTTCAATGGCATCTATGTTTTATAAAAGCCAAGCAGCGCTATTAGATTTAAGTAGTTTTGATACAAGCAATGTTACAAATATGTCAGAAATGTTTAGAGATACTAAATTCATATCAATAGATTTAAGTAACTTTGACACAAGTAATGTAACTGATATGAGCTGTATGTTTCTAAATTCACAGGCTACAATAATAGATGTAAGCAATTTTAATACATCAAACGTAACTTATATGAGTAGTATGTTTTCTGAAAGTCAAGCTACAACATTAGATGTAAGTAATTTTGATACAAGTAAAGTTATTGATATGAGTTCGATGTTTTTTGGTAGTAAAGCTACAACATTGGATGTAAGTAATTTTAATACTTCTAAAGTAACAAAGATGGATTTGATGTTTTATCGAAGTCAAGCTACAGAGATAAAAGGTCTGGAAAATTTTGATACATCAAAAGTGACGAATATGGAATGGATGTTTAAGGAAAGTCAAGCTACAACATTAGATATAAGTAATTTTGATACAAGTAATGTAACTGATATGAGTCAGATGTTTAATAGTAGTCAAAGTACAATGTTAGATGTAAGTAATTTTGATACAAGCAACGTTACTAATATGAGTCAAATGTTTTTTGGTAGTAAAGCTACAACATTAAATTTAAGCAGTTTTGATACATCAAGTGTAACTAGTATGATGTGGATGTTTTATGGAAGTCCAGCTGCAACCCTAGATTTAAGTAGTTTTGATACATCAAATGTAACGAATATGCAAGGTATGTTTGAAAGAAGTCAAGCCACAACCATAGATGTAAGTAGTTTTGATACAAGCAACGTTACTAATATGAGTCGAATGTTTTCTAATAGTAAAGCAACAACATTAAATTTAAGCAACTTTAATACAAGTAACGTAACTGATATGGGCGAGATGTTTGTAGACAGTCAAGCTATAATCATTGATGTAAGCAAGTTTAATACATCAAATGTAACTAAAATGAATTATATGTTTTCTAATAGCCAGGCTACAGTATTAGATGTAAGTAGTTTTGATACATCAAAAGTAAGAAATATGAGTTCCATGTTTAGTAACAATAAAGTTACAACCTTAGATCTAAGTACTTTTGATACATCAAAAGTAACAAATATGGAATACATGTTTTATAATGCAACTAATCTTAAAACTATATATGTAAGTGATAAATTTAATACTGGTAGTGTTACTGCTAGTACTAAAATGTTTTCTGGTAGTATTAACTTAATAGGCGGATCAGGTACTAAATATGATTCAACTAAGACTGATAAAGCTTATGCACGTATAGATGGTGGAACTGGTAGTCCTGGATACTTTTCTCTTAAAAATTAAATTCTTGTGAATTTGATTTTTTTTATAAAAAAAGAAGTGTTTTCTAAATTTATGTCTAACTATAATAATAGGAGGGTTTAAATGAAGAAAATATTTTTAATTTTAGTATCTATATTTATATTTAGTAAATGTTATGCTTTAGAATATAAATATAGTGAATGGAGTCCTATTTATCCTGGGAAAGTAAAGGATGAAATATTTATAGAAAAGGAGGATAGATTCTTATGGTATAAGTATGTTCAAAAAGATATTAAATATAGAAGACTTGAAGATTTGAGTGATTTAATTAATGTTGACTATAAAGATATTAAATATGAAACTAATTATTCTTTAGAAGAGCCATTTAAGTATAAAGAGAGAACTTATAGTACTGAATTTAATAATTATGAGTTTGATAATTCTGAAATAAATGGTATGGCTTTAGAGAGAATTGGTAATATTGATATTGCTGAAATAGAAATATATCTTAATGATGAATTAACTAGTTTTAAGAAGTCTGTTAGTAAGTTAACTGATGGTGAGTATAATTATATTAATTATATGAATAAGAATGTTAAATTCGATTTAAATGAGTTTAATGAGTCTATTAAGTTAGTATTTCATTATAATAGTTATTCTGATGAAACTATGTATATATCTTATAGAGCAGCTGATAGATATAATGTTTATAGTAGTAAAGTTACTTTTAATGAGTGTTATAACTGTACTAAAGAAATAACTATTAATGATTTGAGATCATACAAAAATCAATATATTCCAGTGTATAAATATACTGATAAGTTATATAAAACATATAAGTTAGATAGAGAATATACTGATGAATATTATAGTTATTTAGATGGTTATATTAAAGATGAATCTACGTTAAAACCATATTATAGATTTATTATGAATGATTATATAGTTGTTAATAATAGAAATGAACTAGTTCATGATAATGATTATTGTAGTAAAGAAGCATGTATTATTAAGTATAAGGATATGGAAATAGAAAATCCTAAAACTAGTGATAATATATATTTATATAGTAATTCTATAATATTAATTATTTTCTTAATAATAAAAAAATATCTAGTTTTGTCGAAACATAACATTTCATTTAATAATTATAGTAATATCTAATTATGACAACAAATATTGAGTTCAAGAAAGGGATTTTATTTGTTAGATTAATTGGTAGTTTTTATGATAACACTTCAAGAGTATTTGAAAGTAGGGTTATTCCTTTAATACTTGGAATGTCACTTGATAAAATTAATATTGATATGTCTAGTGTTAAGTTTGTTGATAAGAGTGGGATTGATTCTATAATCAAGATATCTAATGTTGTTAGTAGGTTTGATGGTAAAGTAGTAATAAGTGGTATTAATGATAAAATTAGATTAACTTTAAGACGTAGTGATTTATTTGATTATTGTTTTAAGAGTACAAATGAGAAACATAGTAGTGAGGTATTTAGTATATGAGTGATTATTTAACTTTAATAAAAGAGAGTGAATGGCTTATATATAAAATAGCTAGTAAATATTCTATGTATTATAGTATTGATGATTTATATCAAGTTGGTACTATTGGAGTAATAAAAGCTTATAAGAATTATAAAAAAGATACTTCTGTTAAATTTAGTACTTATGCTTATAAATATATACTAGGTGAGATAATTGAATTTATTAGAAATGATAGAAATATTAAAGTTAGTGAAGAGTTTATGTCATTATATAAGAAGTATTTAAGTGTTAAGTCAATGCTTACTAGTAAGTTAGAAAGAGAACCTTCGTTTAATGAAATATGTTCATTTATGGAGATAAGTGAATCCGTACTTCGTAATGTAATTGAAACTATAGCATTTACTAAGAGTACTGATGAAAATGACTATGATTATGGAAATGATAAAAGAGAGGAGATTGATAATAAAATACTTTTAGAAAATGAACTTTCTTCTATGGATGAATTTGATAGAAGTTTAATAGAATATAGATATTATTTTGGATATACTCAGAGTGAAACAGCAGACGTGCTAGGTGTTAGTCAAGTAAAAGTATCAAGACAAGAAAAGTTAATACTAAGTAGAATGAAATCCAATATTTGTGCATAATAAAAGACGCATTTAGCGTCTTTTAATTATGATTGAAATAATAAATCCTATAAGACCAATAGAAGCACCAATAATTAATGAAAATAATAATTTATTATCTAATATTGATTTATTTTCTATAGGATTATCTAATATCTTAAAACTATTTATAGTACTTTTTAATGTTTCATTATTAGTTAGATCTGAATCACTACTAAAGGTGTAAACATAAATATAGTTTTCACTAGTAAATGCATATCCTTTTTGATTAATATCATATCCAGTAGATTCTTTAGTAGGCCATACTACATCATAAGAAATAGTATCTAAATCATTAAGTTTTTCTTTTTTGATATTTTTAACATCTACTTTTAAATTATAATCTTCTAGTTGTTTATTTATTTCATCTTCTAAATATTTTTCATATTCATTTATATTTTCATCAGTATATTTTTCTATATTATATTTATTTTCTTTATCATTTTTAGATACTGTAATAACAATATTATCATTATTTTTAGATTTAGTATCTATCCATTTATAAGTACTATTTTCCATTATATCTTCTTTATAGTTTTCAGGTATATCAATCTTAAAATATTCGTTTTCATATGCTTTTACATTGCTTATATTAAGTAAAAGCAATGGTATTAATAATAATTTTTTCATAAATTCACCAATGATATTATAAAACATTTTTAAATTTTTATCAAATTTTATTTATTTGAAGAATATTTAATGTTATAATTTAAAGTAGGTGAAGAGTATGAAAAAAGTATTTAAATTATTAGTTATTTTTAGTATTTCATTTTTATTATTTGGATGTAAAAAAGATGATAATAAGTTAGTTATGGTAACTGAAGCAGGGTTTGCTCCTTATGAATATCGTGATAGTAGTGGTATTGTTGGGGTAGATGTTGATATTGCTCGTGAAATAGCTAAGTCTATGGGAAAAGAATTAGAAATTAAAGATGTTGCGTTTGATTCATTAATAAATGAACTTAATTCAGGTAAAGCTGATTTTGCTGCGGCTGGTATGAGTATTAATGAAGAGAGAAAAAAAGAAGTAGATTTTTCTATAGAATATGTTTCAAGTAAACAAGTAATTGTTGTTAGAAAAGGGTATAATTCTATTAAGAGTATAAATGATTTAAAAAATAAAACTATTACAGTACAACTTGGAAGTGTAGCTGATAGTTATGTAAGTAAAGAATTTAAAGATGCTAAAATAGTTCGTCAAAAGAAATTCTTAGGTGCTGCTGAAGATGTTAAAACAAGTAAAGCAGATTGTATTGTTATGGATGAATTACCTGCTAAAGAATTAGTTAAAAATAATAGTGAACTTACTATATTAAATATAAATTTATTTACTGATAAATATGCTATTGCTGTTAAAAAGGGAAATACTGAGTTATTAAATAAAATAAATGAAGTATTAGAAAGATTAATAGAGGAAGGAAAAATAGAAGAGTTTGTAATTAATCATTCTTCTTAATGTATTATGAGTGATTTTTTAAATGATATTTATAATAATTTTTATAAGACAGTTATATTTGATAATAGATATGAATTAATACTTGAAGGTCTTAAAAATACTATAATTATATCTTTAGGTGCTTTAGCTATTGGTATAATTATAGGTGTACTTATATCAATAATTAGATATACTAATAAACATACTGGTAAATTTAAAATATTAACTGCGATTGGAAAGTTTTATGTAGCTATTATAAGAGGTACACCAAGTGTGTTACAACTTATGATAATGTACTATATAATATTTAAAACATCTAGTTTAGATCCAGTAATAGTTGGTATGCTTGCTTTTGGTATTAATAGTGGAGCATATAGTTCAGAGATACTTAGAAGTGGTTTTGATAGTATAGATGATGGTCAAATAGAAGGTGGACTTGCGCTTGGACTTACTTTTAAACAAACACTTATATATATAATAATACCTCAAGCTGTTAAAAATAGTTTAGCTTCTATGGGAAATGAGTTTATTACATTAGTTAAAGAAACTGCGATAGCAGGTTATATAGGAATTACTGATTTAACAAAAGCATCAGATATAATAGCATCTAATACGTATGATTACTTCTTTCCACTTATATTAATAGCACTTATATATTTATTAATAACTGGACTTCTTAGTAAACTTATGAAAAAGATAGAAAGGAAGTTAGATGTAGCTTGATTAAGATAGATAATATAACTAAAAAATATGATAAAAAGATAGTATTTAAAAATGTTAGTTTTGAAATAAATGATAATGAGAAATTATTAATAATAGGGCCTTCTGGTTGTGGTAAAACTACATTAATTAGATGTTTAAATGGATTTGAAAAGATAGATGCTGGAAAGATATTTTTAAATGGTGTTAATATTAAAGAAATAGATGAAGTAACATTAAAGAGTAAAGTTGGAATGGTATTTCAAAACTTTAATTTGTTTCCTCATTTGACAGTTGGAGAAAATATAGCATTAGCACCTAGATTATTAAAACTTGGTAGTAAAGCAGAAATAGATAAAAAAGTTAGAGAGTTATTAACTCAAGTACATATTTTAGATAAAATAAATAGTTATCCTAAAAGATTAAGTGGTGGAGAGAAACAAAGAGTTGCGATAGCAAGAGCACTTGCTACTAAACCAGAGGTAATACTATTTGATGAACCAACTAGTGCATTAGATCCAAGTGTAGTAAATGACTTATTAGAACTATTAGATGAACTATCTAAAACAACTACTATAGTAGTAGTAAGTCATGAAATGGATTTAATAAAGAACTATGCTGATAAAGTATTATTTTTAAAAGATAAAGGAATACTAGAATATGGAACTAAAAAAGATATACTTAATAGTGAGAATCCAAAAGTACGTGAATTTCTAGGAAAGAGTAAGTGAAAAATATAAAATTCATTTACTTTTTTTTCATTTAAAGATATAATGATTATGAGGATAAAGATGGAAAGGAGAGATATATGTCAGGTATACATGTATATAGTGAAATAAAGCCTTTAAAAAAAGTGTTATTACATAGACCTGGAGATGAATTTTTAAATTTAACTCCTAATACTTTAGAAAGACTATTATTTGATGATATACCATATTTGAAAAAGGCTCAAGAAGAACATGATGTATTTGCTGGCGCTTTAAGGGCTGAAGGGGTTGAAGTTGTTTACCTTGTGGATTTAGCTGCTGAAGCGTTAGATACACATCCTAAAGTAAGAGAAAAATTCTTAAAACAATTTATTAAAGAAGGAGGAGTTACTTCAGGAGTAGTATTTGATTTAGTATTTAATTATTTAAATCAATTTAAAGATAATCGTGAACTTATTAAAAAATGTATTACTGGTATAGATAGTGAAGACTTAGAAGGATATAGACCAAGTAGTGGATTCTTTGCTACTCGTGATATTGGAAAGATGATATTAGATCCACTTCCAAACTTATATGCTCCTCGTGATCCGTTTGCTTCAATTGGAGATGGGGTAAGTATTCATAGAATGTACTCAGTAACTCGTCAAAGAGAAACAATATTTGCTGAATATATATTTAAGTATCATCCAGAATATAAAGATACTCCTAAATATTATGATAGATATAATGCTTATCATATTGAAGGAGGAGATATTCAAGTATTAAGTGATGAAGTTATAGCTATAGGTATTTCTGAGAGAACAGAACCTGATGCGATAAATTTACTTGCTAAAAATATATTTGCTAGTAAAGATAATAAATTTAAATATGTTTTAGCATTTGATATTCCTGATGAAAGAAGTTTTATGCATTTAGATACAGTTATGACTAGACTAGATGCTGATAAATTTGCTGTACATAGTCAAGTTATGCATCTAACTAAAGTATTTGAAATTTCTAAAGGAAAGAATAGTGAAGAGTTAAATATAGTAGAACTTGATATGCCACTTGATAAGTTATTAGAAAAATACTTACATATAGATAAAGTTACTCTTATTAAATGTGGTGGAGGAAAGAGAATTCCTGCTGAAAGAGAACAATGGAGTGATGGAGCAAACTTACTTACAATTAGACCAGGTGTAGCAATAGCATATGATAGAAATCATGTAAGTAATGAAGTATTTAGACAAGCTGGTATAAAAGTAATAGAAATACCAAGTAGTGAGTTATCTCGTGGTAGAGGTGGACCTCACTGTATGAGTATGGCATTAGAAAGAGAGGATTAAGAATGGTTGATTTAAGAGGAAAATGTTTCTTAAAAATATTTGATTTTAAGGAAGAAGAAATTAGATATTTATTAGATTTAGCAAAAGATTTTAAAGAAAAAAAGCATAATCATGTAAATCATGAATATTTGAAAGGAAAAAATATAGCGTTAATATTTGAAAAAACTAGTACTAGAACTAGATGTTCATTTGAAGTAGCTGCTTATGATTTAGGTATGCATACTACATATTTAGATTCAAGTGGTAGTCAACTTGGTAAGAAAGAAAGTATTGCTGATACTGCTAGAGTACTTGGAAGAATGTATGATGGTATTGAATTTAGAGGATTCAAACAAGCATCAGTTAATGATTTAGCTAAGTATTCAGGAGTACCTGTATGGAATGGTCTTACTGATACTTTCCATCCAACACAAGTTTTAGCTGACTTTATGACTATGGAAGAACATTTTGGACATTTAAAAGGTTTAAAATTAGTATTTGTAGGTGATACTAGAAATAACGTAGCTAATTCATTATTAGTTATGAGTGCTAAAATGGGAGTAAATTTTGTAGCTTGTGGACCTAAAGAGTTATGGGGAGATGAATCTATTATTAAGAAAGCAAAAGTTATTGCAGAAAAGAATGGATGCACAATAACTCAAACAGAAGACGTTGAAGAAGCATTTAAAGATGCTGATGCAATATATACTGATGTATGGGTATCTATGGGAGAACCAGATGAGATATGGGAAAAGAGAATTAAATTATTAAAACCATATCAAGTAGATAAAGAAAAAATGGCTATGGCTAAAGAAAATGCAATATTTATGCATGCACTACCATCATTCCATGATCAAAATACTTCAATCGGAGTTGATATTAATAATAAATTTGGTATTCCTGAAATGGAAGTTACTAATGAAGTATTTGAAAGTGAACAATCAGTAGTATTTGATGAAGCAGAAAATAGAATGCATACTATTAAAGCAGTTATGTATGCAACACTTAAAGATTAATTAAAGTAAGGGAGTTTTAAAATGAAGTTGATTAAGAAAATATTTATAATAGTTTTTACGTTACTTTTGATTTTATCTGCACTTGCTTATATAGATTATTTTCTTGTCAAGACTAATAATAAAGTACCTAAATTTTCTTTAAAGAAAGATGAAAAAGATTTTATAGTATATAGTGCTCCTTTTTATAAAGTTTGGTATTGTAAAGATAGTAAAACTGTTATATTAGGTGGATATGATGATCCTGATGCAATATGTCCTAAAAGTTATGAATATGTAGATGGATATTATACTAATTCAAGTGGTCTTAAGATTTTTGAGGAAGATTTAGAATTAATTACTAAAAATGGTGTATATACAAGTGAAATGGTTGAAGCAATGAAGGATGATAAAGATGTACAAGATGCTGTGTTTGTTGCTAATACTTATGGAAGATTAGTTTATAAAAAGAAATTAGATGAAAAAGGGAATGAAATGATGGTAGATGATAAAAAATATATCGTCATTTTCCCTGAATTTGTAAAAGTCGATGGTAAATATGACTGGCATTATGAAGAAAAGTATACTGATAGAGTATATTGTATGGAAGATAGAGATGGAGTAGAATACTTCACTAGATATAATAATGGTAGTTGTGGTAAAAATTATTTCAAATTAAAACTAGATAGTGAATGGTGCGGTAAATATAAAGATTCGACACTTGTATATAAAGGTAATTCAGTAAAGAGTTTATGTGAAGAATAAAAGGTATATAGAAATATATATCTTTTATTTTGTATTAGAAAATGATAAAATATTAATGGTGATGATATGAAAAATACTAATATTATTAAAGTTATATCAATATCATTAATTACTTTGATAATTCTATCAATAGTGGGATATTCTTATGCTTATTTTAGTTTGGAAATAGAAGGTACTAGTAAAGATATATCTATGACAGCAGGAGATTTAAGACTTATTTATAAAGATGAAACAGATCTTAAATTAACTGATGCAGTGCCAGGAGATGAAGTTTCTAAAGTTATTACTGTTACTAATGCAGGAACAAGAAGTGCTAAGTATTCTTTATACTGGGGAGACTTAATAAATACAATTGAAAACTTTGAATTACATGCAACATTAGATTGTAAAAGTTATACAAATTATGGTGAAACTACACAAACTGAGAATGGTACATGTGACAAAATTTATAGAGCAGTGCCAATAAGTAATACAACTACTACTGGTAATATAAAAGGCAATATTTCAATAGACCCTGGTATTACTCAAGAATATACAGTAACAGTGAAATTTGATAATAAAAATTATTCACAAGATGATAATATGAATAAAACATTTACTGGTAAGATTGGCATAGAAGAATATACTGAGTCTGCTGAAATTTATTGTACTTTTGATGGAGAAATGGTACAGGGTGCGGAATATGTTAATGGACAATATACTTATAGATATAAACAGGAAAGAACTAATACTTCATTGGGCTGGCAAAATATATCGACTGATGGCTGGGGAGTACAACTAACTGATAAAGCAAGTACTGATGCAGTTACTAGTAAACTATGTACATATATAAATGATAAACCTGTAGTTTCTATGCTTTTTATGTTTTATAATAGCAAAGCAACTTCAATAGATTTAAGTAGTTTTAATACAAGTAATGTCGTCAACATGAATAGTATGTTTTATGGGTCTAAAGCAACTTCACTTGATTTAAGTAGTTTTGATACAAGTAATGTAACTGATATGCACGATATGTTTTATGGCAGCACTGCAACAACATTAGATTTAAGTAATTTTGATACAAGTAAAGTAACAAATATGAGTTTAATGTTTAATAAAAGTTCTGCTACTATGCTTGATTTAAGTAGTTTTGATACAAGTAATGTGACAAATATGAAAGCTATGTTTTTAAATAGTAAAGCTATTTCTATTGATGTGAGCAATTTTGATACTTGTAAAGTTACTAATATGAGCTTTATGTTTTATGAGTCAGCCGCAACTACTATAAATGGTCTAGATAGATTTGATACAAGTAATGTAATAGATATGTCTTCTATGTTTCGAGGTAGTAAAGCTAGGTCGTTAAATTTAAGAGGCTTTGATACTTCTAATGTTACAAATATGAATAGTATGTTTAAACAAAGTTCTGCTACTTCTTTAGATTTAAGTAGTTTTGATACAAGTAATGTGACAAATATGAGTGGTATGTTTAGTGATAGTTCTGCTACTTCTTTAGATTTAAGCAACTTTAATACAAGTAATGTGACAAGTATGAGTGGTATGTTTCGAGGTAGTAAAGCTAGGTCGTTAAATTTAAGAGGCTTTGATACTTCTAATGTTACAAATATGAATAGTATGTTTAAACAAAGTTCTGCTACTTCTTTAGATTTAAGTAGTTTTGATACAAGTAATGTGACAAATATGAGTGGTATGTTTAGTGATAGTTCTGCTACTTCTTTAGATTTAAGTAGCTTTGATACGAGTAAAGTAACTGATATGAGTTATATGTTTGCTCAATCAAAATTAAAATCTATATATGTAAGTGATAAGTTTATAACAGATAATGTAGGTATTAGTAATGATATGTTTTTAGATTCTACTAATTTAGTGGGTGGGGCTGGTACTGTTTTCGACTCTAATAAAAAAGGTAAAGAATATGCCAGAATAGATGGTGGAACTAGTAGTCCGGGATATTTTACATTAAAAACTAATTAATAATAAGTAATTCATTTGATAGTGAATTACTTTTTTAATATTGTGTATGTCTTTTATACGTGATATAATTGTTATGGTGAAGTATATGAAAAAGAGAGTGATAAGTGCTATAGTAGCTTTGATTATTGTAGTACCATTATTGATTTTAGGTGGTTATTGGTTTTATATAGGAGCATGCATAATAGGAGTAATAGGATTTAATGAATTCTTAACTGTTCGTGAGAAAGATAAGAAGATTCCGCTTCTTATTAAGTGTTTATCAATGGCTGCATTTGTTATACTTATGATGTCTGCAGTTAATAATACATACTTATTTAAGATAGATTATAGATATCTAACATTATCAATATTATTATGTTTGTTACCATTGCTATTATATCCTGATAGAAAGAAATATGATGCTGATGATGCTTTCTATATATTAGGTGGTGTGTTCTTTTTAGGAACTGCATTTAATTTCTTGATAACAATTAGAAATATGAACTTAGATTATTTTGTTTATATTATGTTAGTAACATTTATGACTGATACATTTGCTCATTTCTTTGGTACTAAGTTAGGTAAGATTAAATTATGTCCTAAAATATCTCCTAATAAAACAGTTGAAGGTGCATTAGGTGGTACATTCTTTGGTACGTTTATTGGAGTTGTTTACTTTTTAACATTTATTAAAGTTGATGCTCATATAATAGCTATAGTATTAATATCATTATTTTTATCTATTATGGCTCAATTTGGAGATTTATTCTTCTCATCAGTTAAGAGAAAATATGGTGTTAAAGATTATGGAAATATTATGCCAGGACATGGTGGAGTATTAGATAGAGTAGATAGTTTATTATTTGCTATATTAGCATTTACATTTGCTATTACATTCTTCTAGGAGGTTAACATGAATTTCTTGATAACATTACTGTTGTTGCTTATAATTTTAAGTGTAATAATAATTGTCCATGAATTTGGACATTTTATTGCGGCTAAAAAAGGTGGAGTATATGTAGATGAGTTCTCTTTAGGAATGGGACCTCAATTACTTAAATATAAGCCTAAAAAGAGTGAAACTACTTATTCACTTAGAGCATTTCCAATTGGTGGATTTGTATCTATGGCTGAAAAAGAAGATCCTGATGATAAGAAGATTAAAAAAGATAGAGTACTTGAGAATAAGAGTTTTGGTAGAAAATTATTAGTACTTATAAATGGTATATTATTTAATTGCTTTTTAGCAATATTCTTATTCTTTGTAAGTGGTTTATTTTATGGAAGACCAGTTAATGAGCCTGTTATTCATAATGTAGTAGATGGTATGGCTGCAGCAAAAGCTGGGCTTGAAAGTGGAGATAAGATTCTTGAAGTAAATGGTGTTAAGATTAATACTTGGGATGATTTCTTATTAGAAGCTTCTGCTAAAAAATTAAAAAGTGAATATATATTTAAAATAGAAAAGAGTAATGGAGAAATAAAAGAATATAGTTTAGTTCCTGATGTTCAAGAAGTAGAAGGACAAGAAGTAAAAGTATTTGGTATTCAATCTAGTGGAACTACATACTATAAGGGATTTAAGAATGCTATTATCTATGCATTTGAAGGATTCTATACAAACTTTAAAACAATATTTAAAATATTAGGTAATTTATTTACTGGTGAAGTTCCAGTTAAGAGTCTTAGTGGACCTGTTGGAATATATTCTTTAGTAGATAATGTTAAATCACAAGGATTTAATACATTGTTATATTTAACTGCTTATTTAAGTATAAATGTAGCTATTATTAATTTAATACCAGTTCCAGTATTTGATGGTGGCCGTGTATTAATACTATTAATAGAAAAAATAACTAAAAAGAAATCTAGTGAAAAGTTAGAAATAATACTAAATTATGTAGGATTTCTTTTAATGATATTGTTAATGCTTTATGTAACATTTAATGATATAGTTAGACTTGTGGTGAAGTAGATGAAAAATAGTTATTTAGACAATAAAGTAGTTCTTAAATATTGCCCTGATTATTATAGAATAATAAATGAGGAATTTAGTGAACTTGATTATATGACTGATAAAATAATAACTATTTTTCAGTCATATATTTTCAAAATAAATATTAAAGATAAAAATGAATTAAAGAGGGTTAGTAATTTAAATAAGGCTGTACTTAGATATATAGATGATAGAGAATTTAAAACTATGCTAACTAATGCTTTAACGTCTTTAAAAGTTTCTAAAAAAGAAACTGATGTAATTGGTGTTATAGTTAAAACTATATTAAATGAATACAGTAAATATATGGAAGGATTTACAAGAAATTTGTATATTCCTCGTTGGATTTAAAAAATAAGGTGTGGTAATAAAAAATGAATTATAGAAAAGGTATATACTATGAAATTTATAGTGAGTTTTATAGTGTTAATAAATTTAGAGAGTTAAAGTCTATTATGCATCATGGTGACAATAGACTTAATCATATTAATAGAGTAGCTAAGATGAGTTTTTTTATCTCATATAGATTAGGTCTTGATTATATATCATGTACTAGAGGTGCTCTAATGCATGATTTTTTTACTCTTGATGATATAAATAAAACAGATAATAGATATAGAGATTTCTTAAAGAGTCATCCAAAAGAAGCATTAAATAATGCATCTAGATTTTTTGAGATAAATGAAATGGAAGAAGATATAATACTTACTCATATGTATCCAATTACTAGAGTTAAACCTAAGTATAAAGAATCTAAGATAGTTAGTATATGTGATAAGTTAGTTAGTTTTTATGAATTTTTTAGATTTGAAATAAAGGCTAATTTCTGTTATGCAGTATTATCTTTTTATAAGTTAATTTAGACTAGTTACTAGTCTTTTTTTATGTTACAATAATTATGTGTCCATGTAGCTCAGTAGGATAGAGCAATCGCCTCCTAAGCGATAGGTCGTTGGTTCGATTCCAATCATGGACGCCATATTATTGTTGGGCGATTATATGAATTATAATGATAAAGTTATTTACTTATAATTTAATAACATTAAAATGTAAGTATGATGATAGTTTTCATTATTTTGGAGATAAAAAAATTAAAAAGATATTTAAAGATTTAGAAGATTTAAATATATAGGGAGGTTTTATGAAATATTTAGAATTATCAGAAGAAAAGTATGAAGAGATATCAAAGTTATGTTTAGTAAGACATATAAGTGATAGTGGTCTTAAGGATGCTCTTATTTCTAGAATGTGTTATTATACTAAATCTGGAGAAACATTTGCGACTAACTTAAAAGAGAGAGTTATATTTAGATCTTGTGCTATTGATACTTTAGATGATGACTTATATGCTTGGGAATATGATATAGTAGTTGTTCCATATGATAGAATAAAAGAAGTTAAAAATATACTTTCTATGAAAGATAAAACTTTAGAATTAAAATAAAATACTTAAGACTTGCTTAAGTATTTTTTTATCTTGTTATATTTGTTTCTAGTGATGGATTTTCATATGTCATAGTGACTATTTCGCCATCAGGTTTTTTCATTTCTATTTTTGTTTCATTTGGTAAGTATCTTAAAACATTTTCTAGGTAGTGTGAGTCTCCACCACCAACTACATTTCTATAATTGATCCAAGTTAAGTTTGCTGGGTCACTTAATGCTTCTTTTGAAAGTCCTGTATCATTTTGACAAGCATTTATTACACTTGCCATGTATGTTGTACCATAGTTATAACTTTGTATAGCTCTTGGTATATTGTATTTTTGCTCTTTAAGTGCATTTTGAAATAGGGCACATGCATATTTAATATTACCATCTAGAGTTCTTGCATTATCTTTTGTAATAGTTATTGTTTCATTTTGATTATTATCATAATTAAATACAGTTATGCTTTTATTATCCCAGTTCCATCCACCTTCAATTTGTACTTGAAATAATCCAAGGCCTCCGTCATCTTCAACTCTTTGTGAATGTTCTCCTCTTTCTTGAGTAGCAATAGCAAGCATTACCATTGGATCTATTCCATATTCTTTAGAATATTTTTCTATTAAATCATAATATTTTTCTTTACAGTTTAAATATTTATTTGAAGAAGTTAAGTCTTCTGTATTTAGTTCAAATGGATTAACTATTTCTTTAGGTGCTTCATAGTGAACTAAAGATTCTTCCATAGTTATTGTTTCTTCTACTGGTGTTTGTGTTTGTATTTGTGTTTCAGTTTGAACTGGTTCTTCTATAACTTCTATTTCTGGAGTGTTAAATTCTTTATTAATGTCTTCATCTATAGTTTGTGCATAAACAGTTGTTGGCCCATCACTTATACTTATAGATTCAGTATTTGCTTTAGTAGTTGTACTTAATAATATAATTGTTGATAAGGCTAGAGCAGATATAGTAGCAACTATTGGATTTACTTTTCTTCTAGTTCTAGTAACTCTTTTATTTTTACCTCTTAGATATTCTTTGTTACAAGTATAATCTACATGCATTCTTTCTTCTTGTCTTTCTATTCTTGCTTTTTCTCTAATTCTTTCTAATCTTTTTTCATATTCTTTAGTCATTCTTTCAAGTTCTGTTAAAGCTCTATCATCTACATCATAAAAAGATAAAATAATATTATCATCATTAATTTGTTCATCTATTCTTTGATATTCATCTGCGAATAATTTAACTAGTGAATTGAGTCTTCCTTCTTCCATTTTAATTTGTTTAAATCTTTCACTATAAATATCATGTGAACATATACATTTTATGACTCTATCATTGTCATCTACCATAAATCTTATTGCATTCATTAGTTTTCTCCTATAATAGATAATATGCTATCTATATAATTCCATTCATCATCAGTTTCAATTTCATATAATTTTAATTCATCATCTTTTATTTCATATTTAGCTGCATATACATCCTTAGTACTATTATTTTCAGTATAAATCATATAATCATTATTATTGTATGTAAACATCTTAATAATAAAATATTCTTTTTCTATACCATCTTCGTTTAATTTAAAAGTTAACTTATCTTTCATTTACTTCACCATATTAATTTTAACATATATAAAGTGTTTAATAAAGATATATAAATTGACATTTAATGTGTATTTATGTAAAATGTTGTTGTGGTTTGTTATGGAAAAAATTAATAAGAAGGATAAAATTAATTTAATAATTATTACTGTTATATTTATTGGTATAATAGTTTTTATATTAAGAAATAAAACTTTATATGGAAGTATACTTGATTGGAATACTCAGCATTCAGTAATTCCTGAATATTTTAGAAGTTTATTTTATAAGACTTTAAATATATTTCCGGATTTTGCTTTAAATTTAGGTAGTGGACAAAATATATATAATTATAGTTATTATGGACTATTTAATCCTGTTATAATTATTTCTTATTTTTTTCCATTTATTAGTATGAAAAGTTATATACAAGTAAGTAGTATTGTTCTTGTATATAGTAGTGTTCTATTATTTTATAATTTTTTAAAACATAATAAGTTTAATAGTGATGTATGTTTACTTGGTAGTATTGTATTTATGACTGCGACTCCGTTATTATTTCATTCCCATAGACATATTATGTTTATGAATTATATGCCATTTTTAGTACTTGCTTTATTTGGAGTAGACAAGTATTTTGAAAAAAAAGATAGTAGATTACTTTGTATATCAGTTATACTTATTATACTTATGAGTTATTATTATAGTATACCTGCGATAATATCTATAGTAGTTTATGGTGTTTATAAATATATTATTTTAAATAAAAAAATTACATTTAAGAGTTTTATGATAGATGGTATTAAGTTTTTAATACCTATAATAATTGGAATACTAATCACTAGTATTTTATTAGTACCGACATTCTATGCGATACTTAATGGAAGGCTTCCTAATGATATAAGTATTAGTATAAGTGATTTAATAGTTCCTAAAATTAATGTTAAATATTTAATGTATAATTCTTATGGAGTAGGTCTTACATCATTTGCATTAATTAGTTTACTAGTATTATTACTTGATAAGAAACGTGAAAGTAGATTCTTATTTATATGTTTAACTAGTTTAATAGTATTTCCATTTATAAATTATTTACTTAATGGTACTATGTATATAGATGCTAAAGTGTTAATACCATTTATGCCATTATATGTATATGTCGTTACTCTTATGTTTAATAAAATATATAGTAAGAAAATAGATATTAATAAGTTATTAATTGTATCAGTAATGACTTTATTCTTCATATATGTTGGTGAAAGTAATTATGTAAGTTATTTCTATTTAGATTTTATAATTACATTAGTAGTAATAATTCTTAGTATAAAAGTGGATACTAAATATTTACTTAAAGTGTTTACTATAGTTGTATTAGTTATTTATAGTATTGGAGCTAATAATAAAGATACTCTTGTTAATAAGGATGATATATATAATGATGAAAATAAGAATCAAGAAGCGTTAGCTAAAAAGGTACCTAAAGGGTATAATCATACTACTTTATATAATCTAAAATTAGAGAATGTTAATAATATATATGGTAACTTAAATATATATTCAAATTATATATATTCATCTACTGGAAATTCAAACTATAATATATTTATGTTTGATACTTTAGAATCTCCTATGCAATCTAGAAATAGATTAATAATAAGTGCTAATAAAGATTTAATGTATTTAATGCTATCTAATAATAAATATTTTATTGGAGATGATGTGGATATTACTGGATATAAAAAGATAGATAGTATAGGTAATACTGGATTATATGAAAATGAGGATGTATTTCCATTTATGTATGTAAGTTATAACTATTATAATAAGAAAGATTTTAGTAAACTTAAATTTCCATATAATAATGAAGTAATACTTAATAACGTAGTTGTAAATGAAAAAACTAATAATGAGTTTAGTACTAATATTAAAGAAACATTTATTAGACAAAGTGATATTAAATATATGGATCCTAGTATAGTTAATAATGGTAATAATATAACTGTTAAAAAGAATAATAGTAGAATGCTTATTGATGTACCAGATGATGCTCGTAATAAGATAATATTTGTTAGTTTTGAACTTGAACCTCAATCTTGTAGAGCAGGAGATTTAGGTATAACTATAAATGGTAATTTAAATAAACTTACATGTAAAGAATGGAAATATTATAATGGAAATACAACATTTAATTATGTTATAAGTGGGGATACATCTAATAAAGTAGATGTAAGTTTCTTTAAAGGAATTTATAATATTAAGAATCTTAAAATATATTATATGGATTATAATGATATAAAAAATGTTAAAGATAAAGTAACTGAAGTAAATATTAGTGATAAAACTAAAGGTGATAAAATATATGCTAGCGTAGAAACAGAGAAAGATGGATACTTTGTTACAACTCTTCCATATGATAAAGGTTTTAAAATTAAAGTTGATGGTAAAAAAGTAGATTATGAAAAAGTAAATACTGCTTATGTTGGATTTAAATTAGAAAAAGGTAAACATAATATAGTTATAGAATATAAGGCTCCGTTTAAGACTTTAGGACTTGTAATGAGTTTAATAGGTATTCTAATATATATTATTTATTATCATGGAGATTTGATAAAAATTAATAAGAAAAAATAGAAATATTTTTTCTTTTATTATATCCAAAAAATGATAATTGTGTTAATATAGTTTGTATGAAGAAATACATACTTGGAAATATAAGAAAAATTATTTATGAAAGTAATAATGGACCATATAAAGTTGGTATTTTTAAGGTACGTGAAACTAATGATGAAGATATGGAAGAATATATAAATAAGGTTATTGGTTTTACTGGTAGTTTTGCTGAAGTAAATATGGATGTAGATTATATATTATATGGAAGACTTGTAGAACATCCTAAATATGGTAGTCAGTTTGAAGTATTAAATTATGAAATTAAAGCTCCAAGTGATTTAGATAGTTTAGTTTTATATCTTAGTAGTGGTATGTTTAAAGGAATAGGTCTTAAGACAGCTAAACGAATTGTTGAAAGATTTGGTAGTGATACAATAAAAACTATAAAAGAAGACTATCAAAGTATAGCTACTGTTAGTGGTATGACAATAACTAAAGCAAAGAGAATGCATGATAAAATAGTGGAAAATGAATATAATCAAGACTTAATACTTAAATTAAATACACTTGGATTTAGTGTACGTGAAGCAATAGATTTAATAACTGTATATGGAAATAAATTAAATGGTGTTATAGAAGAAAATATATATGATTTAGTAGAATATATTAATTTTGATAAACTTGATTTAATGTTCTTAAAAGATAATGATGAAATGGATAAAAGAAGGATAGAAGCATTAATACTTCATAATATATATACTAGTTGTTATGAAAATGGAGATACTTTAATCTTAAAAGATGAATTATTTATAAAGATGAAGAGATGTTTTAAGAGTGTGTTTAGTGCTGAAGAATACCTTAAATATATAGATAGCCTTGCTTTAAAAGCTAAGATAGTTTTATTTAATGAGTATGTTACTTTAACTGACTTTTATAATACTGAGAAATCTATACTTATGGATATAAATAGAATTAATGATATAAAGACTAATATAAAAACTAATAAAATAGATAATTATATTACTGAGTATGAAAAAATAAATAATATAACTTTTAATAATGATCAAAAAGAAGCTATTAAAGGAGCAATAGAAAATAATTTCTTTATTATTACTGGTGGTCCTGGTACTGGAAAGACTACTATTATTAAAGCTATTGTTATGATATTAAAAGAGATGCTTGATTTAAGTCATGAAGATATAGCATTACTTGCACCTACGGGTAGAGCTAGTAAGAGAATGGCTGAAAGTGTAGGTGCTCCTGCTTATACAATACATAAATATTTAAAATGGAATAAAGAGACTGAATCATTCTTAATAGATGAATATAATAAATCTAGTGAAAAGGTTGTTATAGTAGATGAAAGTTCTATGATAGATATATTCTTATTTTCATCATTACTTAAGGGGCTTAAACTTAATGTTAAATTGATATTAGTAGGAGATGCTAATCAACTTCCTTCTATAGGCCCAGGTGACTTACTTAATGATTTGTTGCATATAAGTACTATTAAAAATAAATATTTAAATACTATTTATAGAGTTAAAGAAGGAAGTTATATAACATATCTTGCTAATGATATAAAAAATAGAAAACATTTTGATAAGTTTCCAACTAATTATAGTGATTTTAAATTTATTGAAAGTAGTGATGATGACATTAAGAAATATCTTAGTGAGATAGTTAGTAAAGCAGTTGAAAAAGGTATTCATAGTGAGAACTTTCAAGTACTTGCACCTATGTATAAAGGAATAAATGGAATAGATAGTTTAAATAGTATGATGGCTAGTATATTTAATCCTAATAGTGAGAAATTTATAATAGGTGATAAATATTATAGAATTAATGATAAAGTTATACAACTAGTAAATGATGTAGATAATAATGTATATAATGGTGATATTGGATACATTAGAGACATATATTATCTTGATAAAAAAATGGTAGTTGAGATAGATTATTCAGGTAATATAGTAGAATATAAAAGTGGAGAATTTGATAAGTTTAATCTTGCTTATGCAGTTAGTATTCATAAAAGTCAAGGAAGCGAATATGCTAATGTTGTAATAATACTTGCTCGTAGTTTTAATAGAATGTTTTATAATAAACTAATATATACAGCAGTTACACGTGCTAAGAGTTCACTTATAATACTTGGTAGTATAGACTCACTAAATAAAAGTGTAAGTACTAATTATGGAGCAAATAGAAATACTTATTTAAAATACGTATAAAATTTTAGAAATAATAAATAATAATATCAAAGGAGCGTGATATTATTAAGACTTTAGAAAATATGATTGCTTTTGCTTCAGGTATTGGTGCTTGTCTAGTTTATAAAAAGTATGAAAAAGATATCATGAATTATATGCAAAAGATGTCAAAAACATTATCAGAAGGGAAATAGTTCTAAAATTGAACTATTTTTTTAATAAAAAGTGTGTTATTATTATGATGATAGGAGTGGAAAAGAATGATTGAAAAATTAAAGAAAAGTGAAGATAAAAAAGTCAGTTCTAAAAAGATTAATGAATTAGTTGGAACAGGTAATAAAATTCTTAAAATAATGTATATACTTTTTGTTATATTGTTAGTTTATGTACTTGGATTAATTTTTAAAGAGTGGCATATTCTTACATTCTTTGGAAAAATATTATCAATAATATCACCATTATTTATTGGATGGTTTATTGCTTGGTTATTAAATCCATTAGTTCAAAAATTAACTAAGAAGGGTATTAAAAGAGGACTTAGTGTAGTAATAGCATACTTATTATTAATAGCTGTTTTATATGCTTTATTTGCATTTACTATTCCATCACTTGGAACTCAAATATCTGAGATGGTATCTTCTGTACCTACTATGGTAGAAGATGTTAAGGGATGGATAGATAATATATTTATTAAACTATCTAATTTAAGTTTAGAGAATTTAGATGGTATTAAAGCATCATTCTTAGCTAAGATAGAAATGTTTGCTCGTGATGTTCAAACTAATATACCTGGCATAGCTATGAATATTGTCTCTACATTAGCTAGTAGTATAGGCAAGATAGTATTAAGTTTAATCTTAGGATTCTATATATTATTTGATTTTGATAAAGTTAGTGCTGGATTTATAAATTTATTCCCTAAAAAATCTAGAAAAGAAGTTAAATATTTAATGGAACAATTAAATGACTCATTATTCTCATTTGTTAGTGGTACTTTATGGTTATCATTGTTATTATTTGTAACTTCATTAATAGGATTCTCTATAATAGGTTTAAATGCTCCAGTTCTTGTAACAATTGTATGTGTTATTACTAACTTAATACCATATATTGGACCTTATATGGGTGCTGCTGTTGCTGGTGCTATTGGATTTACTCAAAGTCCATTAATAGGTATTTTAACTCTTGTATTTATAGCAATAGTACAAACTATAGATGGTAATGTACTTCAACCATTAGTAATGAGTAAGAAACTTAATTTAAGTCCAATAACTATTATTTTATCATTAATGATATTTGAATATATGTTTGGTATTTTTGGAATGGTAATAGCTACTCCAGTAGTTGCTCTTCTTAAGATTATATATGTATTCTTTGATGAAAAATATAATTTCTTTGGATATAGAGATAGAGAAGAAAAAGAAGAAGAATAAATAACATTTATTAAGTTTAAAAATTAAAAAATTGATACTAGTAATGTAACTAATATGTTAGAAATGTTTAGTTATAGTCATGCTACTGTGTTAGATGTTAGTAGCTTTGATACGGGTAAGGTTGTTAATATGGGTTTAATGTTTGAACAAAGTAAAGCTATATCTTTAGATTTAAGTAGTTTTAATACAAGTAACGTTACTAATATGTCATATATGTTTAGTGGTGCTGCAGCAACAAACATTGATTTAAGTAATTTTGATACAAGTAAAGTTAGAGATATGTTCAGAATGTTTAATAGTATGTATAAATTATCAACAATATATGTAAGTGATAAATTCGTTGCAAATAAAGTTGCTAATTCTACTAGTATGTTTGCTTCATCAAGTAAATTAGTGGGTGGTGCTGGAACTAAATATAATAGTTCTTATGTTGATAATACATATGCTCGTATAGATGGTGGAATTAGTAGTCCTGGATATTTTACGCTTAAGAGTAATTAATACATTAGAATAGATAAATGTCTATTCTTTTTTTCTAGATTGACATAGTGTTTTAAATGATATAAAATTGTTTTTAGAATAAGTAGGTGTTGTTATGAAAAAGGTGATTATTAAGGAATCTGAAAAGGTATTTTTAGGTATAGATATTATGCTTTATACTATATATGCTGCGATAGGATATATACTTATTGCTTTTCCTGAAATAGATTTATTAAGTCCTATGGAGTATGCTCCAGTACTATTTTATATGTTTGGGTTCTTTTCAGTAGTTGCATATTTCTTAAATAGAAGAGCAGGGGAGTATGAATATTTATTCTTTGGACTTATTAATATAGCAGTAGCATCTTATATACTTATTAATAGTTTATTTGGTTATGATGCGTTTATTATGTGTTCTTCTATAATACTTTATACAGTGTCAGTAGTATTAAATAAATTCTATCATGTATATAGACTTGCTAGAAATAATGATATAAATTTCTATCCTAAAATGATTAGTACAATCTTAATAATTATGCTTGGAATATTAATATTAAATCCATTATTTACTAAGTATTGTGCAGCTAGTATTATTCTTGGATATTATTTTATATCTTTTGGATTAATTAATCTTTTAGAACCATTATTTATGATATTAATTAGAAATCCTAAATTAGAAAGTAGACTTTGTTATATATGTGGTATTGAAAAAGAGAAGCCTGGTAAGAAGAAAAAAGTTGTATTAAAAGAAATTAAAAGAAAAAGAATTAAAAAGAGTACTAAAGAGTAAATCTTTAGTATTTTTTTAATTTTTAAAACATATAAATTATTGAGGTGAAAGAAATGGATATAATAAAAGTTTCAAGTAAAAGTATTTCTCAAAAAGTAGCAGGTAGTATTGCTAATTCATTTAGAGAAGGTTGTAGTGAAGTAGAAATACAAACTGTAGGAGCTGGAGCAGTAAATCAAGCTATTAAGGCTATTTCTATTGCTAGAGGTTTTGTTGCACCACTTGGTATGAATTTAATATGTACTCCAGCATTTTATGATGTTATTATAGATGGTAAAGAGAAGACTGCTATTAAACTTTTAGTACAAAATAAGTAAGCAACTAAGTTGCTTTTTTTATGTATTTCTTTTATACTTTAGTTGTGATTATTATGAAAGAAATAGAGAAGTTTTTTAAAGATAATAAAATAGTATTAGTATCGTTATTTGCTATATTTATTGTTACTTATGGATTTGCTGGAACAAATTCTATTATTAATATTGATGGTATAAATGATTATGTTATTCTTAATAAATTATCTGATTATAAATTATATTTATCTGTTGGTAGATGGGCTTGGGCAATTATAGGTTATATTTTTAATTATTATCCAGTACCATTTTTAGCTTTAATAATGAATGGTATATTGTTTTCTATAAGTGGTGCATTGCTTGGTAAAATATTTAATATTAAGAGGGAAGTTTATGTTATATTAGTTAGTACTATTATGATGGCTTTTCCAACTAATGTAATAGCTTATACATATTTACCATGGCAGTTTTCTATAGGCATTGGGTATTTATTATCTATAGTATCTGTTTATATACTTAAATATTCTAATAATAAATTTAAATTATTGTTGTCTTCTTTATTAATTGGTTTTTGTACATCTATATATCAGTCTTTTTTACCATTAATAATGGTACTTTGTATAGGATGCTTAATTATTAATTTTGATAATAGTAAAAAGTTATATAAGGAATTTCTTAAATATATAGTATATGGCTTTATGGGTGTTGTTGTTTATATAGTCGGTGTTAAATTATCTACGCTTTTATTTAATGTTGAAATGAATAGTTATCAAAATGCTAATCAAATGTTTAGTATAAATTATAATATTAGTTTAATTAAAAAGAATCTTTCGACTTTGCTAGATACATCTTTTGGAGTAATGTTTCCTGAAAGTATACATTTAATGTTAAAAATTGTTATGTTTTTTGGAGTATTGGTTTCTTTATTTAAATATAATGTTAAGAATATGTTTTTATATTTAGTGCTTGTTGTTTTACTTTTAATTTCACCTAAAATATTTTGTTTTATAAAGCCTTATCAGTTTTATCATATTATTACTTTAATGGCTTATTCTATGTTTTATGTGGTTGGAGTAACTCTTCTTTTAAATAATTTTAATGTTATAAGAAATAATAAATTTAGAAAGTATTTTAGTAATTTTATGATAGTTATTTTAGTTATTATTACTTTTGGAATGATAGTGAGTGCTAATAAATCGTTTGTTATGGCTAGACAATCAACTGAAGCAAGTTTTCAATATTTAAATAGACTTCAAATGAGAATAGAAGAGTTAGATGGTTATAGTGATTTAGAATATCCTAAAAAATATTATTTGTATAGGGATGATCCTAATAAGACGTTTTTCTTAAATAAATTTTCTAATAAAACTTTTTTGGAAGAACAAGGAGTTAATTGGACATTCTTAAGTTTTAATGGGGATACTATCGTTGCTTTTAATTTGCTTGGTGTTGATGTAGTTGAAGCTAAAGTAAGTGAAGAAGATGAAAAAGAAATATTAAAGTTACTCAAGGATGCTAAAGAATATCCAGATAAGAGTGGAATATTTATATATAAAGATATAGTTGTTATTAAAATGGAGTTATAACTTCGTTTAGATTAATATCATATTTATCTATTGGTATTTTCTTTATTAAAGTTTCTTTATAAGATAGACCAATAGTATAAATATTTTTATTTGATAGAAATCTATCATAGAAGCCTTTACCATATCCGATTCTATAATTATTAATATCAAAACATATACCTGGCACTATACAAGTAGTATCCTTAAAATCTATTACTTTCTTATTAGTGGTTGGTTCTAGTATATTAAAGTATCCATTTTTTAAATCATTTAAACTATTAATATAATAAAAATACATAGTATTATTTTCTATCTTTGGTACTGCGATTTTCTTTTTACCTAGAAAATATTTTATGATATTTATTGTGTCTATTTCATCATTGAAAGAAACATATGTTAATAGAGTAGATGATTTTAATATTTTTTTGTTTGTAATAATTTTATTAAAAATTATTGAGTTTTGTTCTTCTTTATTTTGTATGTTCTTTCTTATAATTTTATAATTTTCTCTTAATTTGTTCTTGTTCATATATATAGTTTATCATAAAATATAATAAATAATTTATTTTGTAAATATATTTTAAATATATGGAAATAGAATAATATTTAGTGTATAATATTTTAGTAGATGATGGAGGTATCAAATGATTTATACAACAATATTAAAAATTGCAGCTAAAGTGTTAGATATTATGGTAGTTTGGTTTATGTTTTACCAATTACTAAAGTATTCTAGAAATAATTTTAAATTAACATTAATATTTAAGGGAGTAATAATTATAGTATTATTAAAGTTCTTGAGTGGAGTTTTAAATTTAAATACTGTGGGTATTATTTTAGAATATGTTATTTCTTGGGGGCCTCTTGCTTTAATAATTATTTTTCAACCTGAGATTAGAAATGCTCTTGAAAGTATAGGAAGAAGTCAATTACTTGGAAGACATAAGACTCTTACTGTTGATGAGAGAGAAAAGGTAGTATATGAGATTATAAATGCTCTTGATTATTTAAAAAAGAATAAGATTGGAGCTTTAATAGTTATAGAAAGAGATTATAGTTTGGCTCAATATATAGAACCAGCTACTAAGTTGTATGCTGATATAACTAGTGAGTTATTAATATCAATATTCTGGAAGAATAATCCACTTCATGATGGTGGTGTTATAATTCAAGGTGATAAGATAACTTGTGCTGGTAGTGTATTCCCAACTAGTTCAAATCCTAATATATCTAAGAGACTTGGTACTCGTCATAGAGCAGCTCTTGGAATTAGTGAAATATCAGATTGTATTTCAGTTATAGTTAGTGAAGAGACTGGTAGAATATCAATAGCTATACAAAGTGATTTAAATTATAATTTATCTTTAGATGATGCTAGAATGTTATTATTAGAAGAATTACAACCTAAGAAAGAAACATTCTATGAGGCTGATACAACAGAAAGCGAAGGTGAAGATAATGAAAAAAACATTTAAGAAAATAGGAAAATTCTTCGCAAAGATATTTAAAGTATTATATAGAATAATAGATGTATTATTAGTTACTCCAATATCTAAGGCTGTTTACTTTATAGGCGATAAGTTAAGTAATAGAAATGGTAACTTAGATAAGTTCTTAAATAAACCAAATACTCTTATATATGTTTCATTGATTTGTGCGTTTGCTGCATTCTTTGCAGTTGATAGAAAGGTTATTAATTTAGTAGAAACTGAAGCAATAGTTTTATCAAATCAACCTGTTGTTGCTGAATATAATGAGGAAGCATATGTAGTAGAGGGTATACCTGAGAGTGCTGATATAGTTCTTATGGGTAGAAAGAGTGACCTATATTTAGCAGAACAATTAGGTGATCATAAATTAAGTTTAGATTTAACTGGTTTATCTGCTGGTACTCATAAAGTAAGTATTAAATATAATAATCCAATTAAATCATTAGATTATAAAGTAGATCCATCAAGGGCTACAATAGTTATATATCCTAAGGTTAGTGCTTCTCGTACAGTTACAACTGATATATTAAATAAAGATAAACTTGGTAGTACATTAGTAATTAGTTCAATTAAACTTGATAGAGATGAAGTAATTATTAAATCTTATAAAGAAAAATTAGAGAAGGTTGCTAGTGTTAAAGCATTAGTTGATGTAAATGCATTAAATGCTAATAGCGCTGGTACTTATACTTTAGAAAATGTTAAATTAATAGCATATGATGAAAAGGGTACTGAAATTAAAGATATAGAAATAGTTCCAGGTACAATAACTGCTACTGTAGAAATATCTAGTCCAAGTAAGACAGTTCCTGTTAAGGTTGTTCCAGTTGGAGATGTTGCTAGTGGTAGTGCTATTAGTTCAATTACTTCAAATGTAAATAATATTACATTATATGGTGAAGAAGATGTACTTAAAGAAATTAGTGAAATAGAAGTAGAAATAGATGTAAATGGACTTAGTAAAGATAAGACATTCCAAGAAACAATAGTTAAACCTACAGGTGTTAGATCAATGTCTGATACAGCAATAACTATTAAAGTTAAAATGGAAGGTGAGACATCTAAAGAATTTAAAGATATTCCAATAGTATTTGAACACTTAGATACTAACAAATATAAACCTCTTGCTAAGAATGCAAGTGATACTAAGGTTGATGTAGTAGTAAAAGGTGTTAAATCAGTACTTGATAAATTAGATTCTAAAGATATTAAGGCGTATGTTGACTTATCAGATTTAGAGCCAGGTACTTATGAAGTACCAGTAATGGTAACTGGTAGTGACTTGAAACTATCTTATTCATCTAGAACTACAAAGATAGAAGTTATAATTGCTAAGAAATAAATATTAAAAGTGTAAATATGTTAATTTACACTTTTTTTGTGAATTTAATGTGAAAATTATTTCGTTTTTATTAACATCATTAAATATTATTGATAAAATGAAAAGGTATTTTTTTAATAATGCAATGGAATAATAATAAGGGATGGTGTATATGAAAGATAGAAAACTTTTATTTGGTATTATATTTTCTTTTATAATTTTAGCAAGTTTAGGGTTTAGTTATGCATATTTTAAAAACACTTTAGAAAACAATGATGTTAAAAACAATGTGGTAGAAACTGGAACCCTTAAATTAATATATACTGATTCACCAGAAATAATACTTGAAAATGCTAAACCAGGGGAATCTATTACTAAAGAAATATCTATTCAAAATGTTGGTACTTTTGATGTTTATTATAAAATTATATGGCAAGAGTTAATAAATGAAATAATTAATGATGAAATGTTGATTGAAGGAACTTGCGCTAGAATAAATAGTGATGGAAATGAAGAAGGTACTTGTGGTGAAATAAGTAGTAGAGTGATTGATGGAGATGCTATAAAGGATGAAATATATATTGAAACTGGTGTAACTCATAAATATACACTTAAAATTACTTTTGAAGATACAGGTTTAGAACAAGATTATAATCAGGGTAAAAAGTTTAGCGGAGTTTTAGGAATAAATGAAGATAAACCATGGTATACATTATGTGATAGTAGTAGTGAAGACTTGAGATGTAAAATAATTACTATTGAGGAGCCTTATGCTGATAATGTTAGTAGTACTTATGTATCTAGTAAAGAAGGGATAAACTTTGGTGAAGTATCTAGTGATACTAATGGAAAAGGAGTTTACTTTACAACTGATATAAGTAAAACTGAAGATGGTAAAAGAGTATACTATTATAGAGGCAATGTTAACAATAATTATTTGGTGTTTGCTGATTATTGTTTTAGAATTGTTAGGACTAATGAGGACGGGAGTGTTAAGATAAGATATAGTGGAAGTTATACTGGTGGAAAGTGTTCAGAGAATGGAACTTCTGTTAAAATTGGAAATTCATTATATAATAAAGTTGGCAATGATAACTCATATGTAGGCTATATGAACGGACTTAATAATAGTGGAAACAGCACTTCATATGAAAATGCTCATAGTAATAAATATAATAGTACTATTAAAACTAATATAGATAATTGGTATGTTAATAATATTTTAAGTAAAGGTGATAATGTAAAAAATGTGGTTGCTAATACTGTTTATTGCAATGATAGAAGTGGTGGAAATGCAATAAATGCAGGAGGGACTTCATATTCTAATAAAGCATATGGTATAAATAATTATTTCTATGGTACATCTCGTAGAATATATAAAGATTATAGTTCTCTAGGTGCTGATCCTACATTTAAATGTAATCAATCAAATGATAAATTTACTTTATCAGTAGATAGTGGTGGTAAGAAGTTATTTGGTAATAATAAACTTACTTATCCAGTTGCTCTCTTAACCGGGGATGAAACTTCGTATGCAGGACTTACAGAGGAAGATAATACTAGCAATTATTTATATACTAAAGAATATTCTTGGACTATGTCACCATTTGATTTTTATTCACCAAACTCTAATAATAAACATGGATATATTTGGTATATAACAAATACTGGAGCACTTTCTAGTACATATTTAGATGATAGTACTAGTGGTGTTGGTGTTATACCAGTCTTATCAATCGTAGGAACTACTAAAGTAAGTGGCATAGGTACTAGTAATAATCCATATATAGTAGAATAAACATAGAAAAGTTAAAAAAGGGGTTTACAACTTAAAAATAATATTGTATAATCTAATTCGTGAAGTGACCAAAGACAGTAAGTGCTTGATGCGTAAATCTTACCGAGGAAACATTAATAATGACGATTATTACAAGTTTCCTTGTCATGAGGAAACTTTTTAATTTATGAAAGGAGACTATATGGCAAGTAAAGAGATACTTAAACAAAAAGAAGCTGTTGTAAAAGAAATAACTGAAAAATTAGATAATTCTAAAACATTCTTGTTATTAAATTATCAAGGTTTAACAGTTAGTGAATTTGCAGAGTTAAGAAGAAGTTTAAGAGAAGTTAATTCTGATGTAAAAATTTATAAAAATACTCTTATGAATATTGCATTAAATCAAAAGAATATTAAATTAAATGATTACATGGAAGGACCTAATGCTTATCTTTTTGCTGATTCTATTATCGAACCTATCAAAGTTGTTAGTAAGTTTGCTAAAGAACACCCAGCTCTAGAAGTTAGAGTAGGATACATTGATTCAGAATTTGCTGATAGTAATGTAATTGCTCAATATGCAACTATTCCAAGTATGGAAGGATTACTTACAATGTTTGCTGGTGGTTTAATGGAACATGTAAGAAATTTAAGTATTGGATTAAATCTATATGCTGAAAAGTTAGAAGAAGGAGGAAATAATTAATATGGCAAAGATTGAAAACAAAGATATTATTGAAGCTTTAAAAGAAAAAACTATTCTTGAAGTTAAAGAATTAGTTGATATGATGAAAGAAGAATTTGGTGTTGATCCAAGTGCTGTTGCTGTTGCTGCTGCTCCTGCTGCAGTAGAAGAAGAAGCAGATACAGGTGTTAAGAATGTAGTTCTTAAGAGTGCTGGAGCTCAAAAATTACAAGTAATTAAAGTAATTAGAGAAGCTACTGGATTAGGACTTAAAGAAGCTAAAGATATCGCTGATGCTGGTGGAAATGTTAAAGAAGGAATTCCTGCTAGTGAAGCTGAAGAATTAAAAGCTAAATTAGAAGAAGCTGGCGCTACTGTAGAATTAGCTTAATTTAACTATGAGCCTTGTTAAAAGGCTTTTTTGCGTATATAAGAGAAGGAGAATTGTATGAGTCATTATTTCGAAAATGATATGAACTTAAAGAGTGAAATTAGAGAATTAAGTTATAAATATGATTCTTCTTTTTTCACGTTTTATAGCGATAATGGTGTGTTTAGTAAAAAGAATGTCGATTATGGAAGTAAATTATTATTAGAAACATATCTTAAAGAAAATATAACTAATGTAAGTGTTCTTGATGTTGGTTGTGGATATGGATTTATAGGAATAGTAATAAGTGTTCTTACTGATTCATATGTAGATATGGTTGATGTTAATAAAAGAGCAGTCCATCTAACAAATAGAAATATTAAACGTTATCCTAAGTTTAATGGAAGTGCATTTATAAGTGATGCATATCAAAATATTAAAAATAAATACAATGTAATTATTACTAATCCACCAATTAGAGTAGGTAAAACTAAATTATTAGAGATATTAGAAGGTGCTTTTGATCATTTAGAAAAAGATGGAACATTATATTTTGTTATACGTAAGGATCAAGGTGCTTTATCAATAAAGAAGATTCTTGAAGAGCAAAGAAAAGTAGAAATAATTAACAAAGATAAAGGATACTTTATATTTAAGGTAAAATAATATAAAATTGCTTGACATTTTTAATAAAAAATAATTGACTTATTGAAATAGAGTGTGGTAAAATTTTATATTGCAGTACATTTGTTTTATTTTTAAAATTTGTGTTCTTTAAAAATTTAGGATTGGGGTGAAAAAGTGGCATACAAAACAGTAAAATTTGGTGACCATAGAGAAAGAAGAAGTTTCTCAACAAAGCGTAGTACGCTAGAACTTTCTAATTTATTAGAAATTCAGAAAAGTTCATTTGACTTATTTTTAAAGGAAGGAATCAAGGAAGTATTTGAGGATATTTTTCCTGTTGAAAGTTTTTCTGGTTCATTATCACTAGAATTTGGTGATTATTATTTTGATGAGCCTAAATATTCTGTTAAAGAAAGTCGTGAAAGAAAAGTTACATATTCTGCACCTTTAAAAGTAAAAGCTAGATTATTTATTAATGAGACTGGTGAAGTTAAGGAACAAGAAGTATTCTTAGGCGATATGCCTTTAATGACTGATACTGGTTCTTTCATAATTAATGGAGCAGAGAGAGTTATTAACTCACAACTTGTTATGGGACCATCTTGTTATTACAAGAATGAAGTAGATAAGAGTGGTAGAAATATCATCACAAGTGAAGTTAGACCTAATAAAGGTACATGGCTTGAATATGAACTTGATGCTAGAGGAATCTTATATGTAAGAATAGATAGAACTCGTAAAGTTCCTGTTACTACATTATTAAGAGCTTTAGGACTTTCAAGTGATGATGAAATTTTAGAATTATTTGGTCAAGATGAATATTTAATTAATACTTTAGAAAAGGATTCTACTAAGAATACTGATGAAGCTTTAATTGAAATATATGAAAAGTTAAGACCAGGTGAACCAGCTACATTAGATTCAGCTAAAAACCAATTAATCGTTAGATTCTTTGATAAATTTAGATATGATTTAGGTAAAGTTGGTAGATATAAATTCAATAAAAAACTTAATGTATTAGATAGACTTCTAAATGCTAAAATAGCTCAAGATATAAAAATCGATGGAGAAGTTATTGTTAAAAAAGGAACATTAATTACTAAAGATATTCTTGAAACTATTAAACCATATTTTGAAAATGGATATGGAGTAAAAGAAGTAACTATCAATGAAGAATTAGATACATATAATAAGATTCAAGAAGTTCTTGTATATTCTAATGATGAAGATGAAAAAGTTATTAAGATTATAGGTAATGATCAAACTATTGATACTAAGAGATTAACTATATCTGATGTTTATGCATCACTTTCATATTATATATGTTTATTATATGGTGTTGGTAAGTATGATGAAATAGATCACTTAGGAAATAGACGTGTAAGACAAGTTGGAGAATTAATCCAAAATCAATTTAGAATTGGTATTGCACGTATGGAAAGACAAATTAGAGATAAGATGTCTACTCAAGAGATTGATGCTGTTACTCCAAAATCATTAATTAATATTAGACCTGTTACTGCTTCTTTAAAAGAATTCTTTGGTAGCAGTCAACTTTCTAAATTCATGGATCAAATAAACCCATTATCAGAATTAAATGATAAACGTAGACTTAGTGCTTTAGGTCCAGGTGGTTTATCAAGAGATAGAGCTGGTATGGAAGTTCGTGATGTTAACCCATCTCACTATGGTAGAATTTGTCCTATCGAGACTCCAGAAGGTCAAAATATTGGACTTATTACATCACTTGCTAGTTATGCTAGAATTAATGAATATGGATTTATAATGACTCCATATAGAAAAGTTGTTGATAATAAAATAACTGATGAAATAGTATATATGACTGCTGATGAAGAAGAAGATTATTACATTAGTCAAGCAACAATTGATGTTGATGATAATGGTTATATAAGTTCTGAAACAGTTCCAGTTAGATATAATAAAGATAATATGATCGTTCCTCGTGAGAAGGTAGATTATATAGATGTTTCACCATCACAAATTGTATCTGTTACAACAAGTATGATTCCATTTATGGAACATGATGATGCTAACCGTACACTAATGGGTGCAAACATGCAAAGACAAGCTGTACCTCTAATGATTACAGAAGCTCCTATTGTAGGAACTGGTGTAGAAGCTGCTATAGCTCGTGATTCTGGTTGCTCAGTAGTATGTGACTTAGATGGTGTAGTAGAATATGTTGATGCTAAAAAGATCATAGTTAAAGGCAAAGAAGAAAAACATACTTATGAACTAGTTAGTTATCAAAGAAGTAATAATGAAACTTGTTATAATCAAAGACCAATCGTTAAGAAAGGTGAACAAGTTCATAAAGGAGAAATAATTGCTGATGGACCTTCTACTGATAAAGGAGAAATTGGTTTAGGTAAAAACTTAGTTGTAGCATTCATGACTTACAATGGTTATAACTATGAAGATGCAGTTATTCTAAATGAAAGAATAGTTCGTGATGATGTTCTTACATCAGTTCACATTGAAATGAAAGAAATAGAGTGCCGTGATACTAAACTTGGACCAGAAGAATTCACAAGAGATATTCCAAATATTAGTGAAGATGCTCGTAAGAATTTAGATGAAAATGGTATAGTAAGAATTGGTACTGAAATAAAAGAAAATGATATTCTTGTTGGTAAAGTTACTCCTAAAGGAATGCAAGAATTATCAAGTGAAGAAAAATTATTACATGCAATCTTTGGTGAAAAGACTCGTGAAGTTCGTGATACATCACTTCGTGTTAGCCACGGATGTTCAGGAATTGTACATGATGTTCAAATATTCACTAAAGAAAACTCTGATGAACTTCCTGCTGGAGTTTCAAAAGTAGTTCGTGTATATATAGTTAAGAAGAGAAAGATTCAAGTTGGAGATAAGATGGCTGGACGTCACGGAAACAAGGGTGTTTGTTCATTAATTCTTCCTTCAGAAGATATGCCATATTTACCAGATGGTACTCCAGTAGATGTAATCTTAAACCCACTAGGTGTTCCTTCTCGTATGAACTTAGGACAAATCCTAGAGTTACACTTAGGTATGGCTGGTAAGAAATTAGGTGTTCATTATGCTACACCAATATTCGATAGTGCTACTGAAAAAGATATTCAAGAAGAAGTAGCTGAAGCTGGACTTGATCCTGATTATAAGACTTGGTTATATGATGGACGTACAGGTGAAAGATTCGATAAGAGAGTATCTGTTGGTGTTATGTATATGATAAGACTTGTACACATGGTTGATGATAAGATTCATGCTCGTGCTACAGGACCTTATAGTATGGTTACACAACAACCTTTAGGTGGTAAAGCTCAATTTGGTGGTCAAAGATTTGGAGAAATGGAAGTTTGGGCATTATATGCTTATGGTGCTGCTCATATTTTACAAGAAGTTCTTACAATTAAATCAGATGATGTAGTTGGAAGAGTTAGAGTATATGAAGCATTAGTTAAAGGTAAACCAATCCCAACACCAGGTGTTCCAGAATCATTTAGAGTATTAATTAAAGAATTCCAAGCATTAGGTTTAGATATTCAAATAGTTAATAAAGATGGATCACTAAAAGATGTTAAAGAACTTGAAGATGATGAAGATAAAGAAGACACTCCAGTATCAATCGAAGAAATTAGTAAAGTAGAAGATACTGAAAGTGATAATACAGATGAATCTGATTATGAAGATGTTCAAGATGAAGATGAGGATGAAGATTTAGAACCAACTGATGAAGATCTTGAATATGAAGAAGAGTATGGTCTTGATGACTATCAAGAAGATGCTTATGAAAGGGGTGAAGAATAATGATGGAAGTTAACGAATTTGATGGAATTCGTATTGGTATAGCTTCTCCTGAAAAGATTCGTGAATGGTCTTATGGTGAAGTTAAGAAACCAGAAACTATTAACTACAGAACTTTAAACCCTGAAAGAGATGGACTTTTTTGTGAAAAAATATTCGGTCCAACAAAAGACTTTGAATGTAGTTGTAAAAAATATAAAAGATTAAGATATAAAAATGTTATTTGTGATAGATGTGGTGTAGAAGTAACACGTGCTAAAGTACGTAGAGAGAGAATGGGACATATTGAACTTGCTAGTCCTGTTAGCCACATTTGGTATGCAAAAGGTGTACCTCCTAAAATGGGACTTGTACTTGATATTAGTCCTCGTGAACTTGAAGAAGTATTATATTTCGTTAGTTATATAGTACTTGATCCAGGAATTGCACCTCTTGCTAAAAAGCAAACACTATCTGATAAAGAATACAGAGCGTATTATGAAAAATATGGTGATGAGTTCAAAGTAGGTATGGGTGCTGAAGCAATTAAACAATTACTTACTGAAGTTGATCTTGAAAAAGAAGTAGAAGAATTAAAGAAAGAAGTAGAAAAAGCTCAAGGACAAAAGAAAATTAGATTAGTTAAGAGACTTGACTGTTTAAATTCATTCCTTGAAAGTGGTCAAAGACCTGAATGGATGATACTAGATGTACTTCCAGTAATACCACCAGATTTAAGACCTATGATTCAACTTCCAGGTGGAAGATTTGCTACTTCAGATTTAAATGATTTATATAGAAGAATTATTAATAGAAATAATCGTCTTAAAAAATTATTAGAACTTGAAGCTCCAACAATCATTGTTCAAAATGAAAAACGTATGCTTCAAGAAGCAGTAGATGCTTTAATTGATAATGGAAGACGTGGTAGAAGTGTTTCTGGTGTAGGAAATAGACCACTTAAATCATTATCATCAATGTTAAAAGGTAAACAAGGTAGATTTAGACAAAACCTATTAGGTAAACGTGTTGACTATAGTGGTCGTTCAGTTATCGTAGTAGGACCTAGTCTTAAAATGTATCAATGTGGTGTACCTAAAGATATGGCACTTGAATTATTCAAACCATATGTTATGCAACAATTAGTTGAAAGAGGAATAGCTCATAACATTAAAGCTGCTAAGAAGATAATAGATGTACAAGATGAAAGAGTATGGGATGTAGTAGAAGATGTTATTCGTGAACATCCAGTATTATTAAACCGTGCCCCAACACTACATAGACTTTCAATTCAAGCATTCGAACCAATCTTAGTTAGTGGTAAAGCATTAAGATTACACCCACTAGTTTGTAGTGGATTCAATGCTGACTTCGATGGTGACCAAATGGCTATCCATATTCCAATTAGTGAAGAAGCTCAAGCAGAAGCTAGATTATTAATGTTAGGTGCTAATAACATACTTGATCCTAAAGATGGAAAACCAATCGTTACACCATCTCAAGATATGGTATTGGGTAACTATTATCTAACATTAGAATTAGCTGGTGAACCTAATGAAGGTAAAGCTTATAAAGATCCAAATGAAGTATTAATGGCTTATGAAAGACGTGATATTACTCTTCATACTAGAGTATGTATTCCTACTAAGGAATTTAAACATAAAGTTTGGACAGATGAGCAAAAAGATAAATATATAGTAACAACTGCTGGTAAAATAATATTCAATGAAATATTCCCAGATACTTATCCTTATATTAATGAAGGAAGTAAAGAAAATATTGAAGTTATGACTCCAGATAAGTTCTTTATTGAAAAAGGTAAGAATCTTCCAGAAGAAGTTGCTAAATTACCATTAATTCCTGCTTTAATTAAAAAAGATTTAGGAAAAATAATTGCTCAAATATTTAAGAGATATAAAACTACAGAAACATCAATTTTCTTAGATAAATTAAAAGATTTAGGATTTAAATATAGTACTAAATCTGGTATAACAATTTCACTTTCTGATATACCAGTTAACCATGAAAAAGAAGTTATTATTGAAGAAACAAATGCAACTATTGAAAAAATCAATAAGCAATTTAAACGTGGTCTTATAACTGATGAAGAAAGACATAATAAAGTTATTAAATTATGGACAGATGCTACAAATAATGTTCAAGGTAAATTAGGTGAATTACTAAAACAAGATGTAGAAAATCCATTATCAATGATTATTAACTCTGGAGCTAGAGGTTCTGCAAACCAATTAGGACAACTTGCTGGTATGCGTGGTATTATGGCTAAACCAGATGGTGGTCAAGTAGAAATTCCAATCTTAGCTTCATTCCGTGAAGGATTAGACGTTCAAGAATTCTTCTTATCAACACATGGATCTAGAAAAGGAACTGCCGATACAGCACTTAAGACTGCAGATGCAGGTTACTTAACAAGACGTTTAGTTGATGTAGTACAAGATATTATTGTACGTGAAGAAGATTGTGGAACTATCCAAGGTATTGAAGTTGAAGCGTTCACTGATGAAAAGAGTGGAGCTGTTATTGAAAGTTTTAAAGATAGAATAACAGGTCGTTTCTCAAATCAAAAAGTATTAAATCCTGAAACTAAAGAAGTATTAGTTGATAAGGGTGCGTTAATTACTGAAAAGATTGCTGATAAGATAGAAAAAGCTGGAATTACTAAGATGGAAATCAGAAGTGTACTTACATGTAAGTGTACTAATGGTGTATGTCAAAAATGTTATGGTATTAACCTTGCTACTGGTAACCTAGTAGAAGTAGGTGAAGCAACTGGTATTATGGCTGCTCAATCAATCGGTGAGCCAGGTACACAATTAACAATGCGTACATTCCATACAGGTGGTGTTGCATCAGCTGCAGATATCACTCAAGGTCTTCCAAGAGTTGAAGAACTTTTCGAAGCTCGTATTCCTAAAGCTAAAGCTACTATCGCTGAAATCAATGGTAAAATTACTAAGATTACTGATGATAAGAACAATAGATTTAAAATATATATTACTAACGATGTTGAAACTCGTGAACATGTTACACAATACAATGCTAAACTTAGAGTTGAAAAGGGTGACGTTGTAAATGCTGGAGATCCATTAACAGAAGGAAGTATTTCTCCAAAAGAATTACTAGCTGTTACTGACCCTACTACAGTACAAGGTTACATCTTAAAAGAAATTCAAAAAGTTTATAAGAGTCAAGGTGTTGATGTTTCAGATAAGCATGTTGAAACAGTTGTTAGAAGAATGATTACTAAGATTAAAGTTGTTGATCCAGGAGATACAAATCTAATTGAAGGACTTACAGTTCCTCTAAGAGAATTTGCTGAAATCAATAAACCAGTTATCTTATCAGGTGGAGTTCCAGCTACTGGAAAACCAATTATGTTAGGTATAACTAAGGCTTCATTAGAAACTGATTCATTCTTATCAGCTGCATCATTCCAAGAAACTACAAGAATCTTAACTGATGCTGCTACTCGTGGTAAGATGGATATGTTACATGGACTTAAAGAAAACGTTATCTTAGGTAAATTAATTCCTGCTGGTACAGGTGCTAAACAATACAACAATATCGAAGTTATCTTAAAGAATGAACTTTTAGATGATGATGCTGCTGAAGTATTAGAAGAAAAGTTCTTAACTGATGATAAAACTGAAGAAGTTGTTGATGCAATGGCTGAACCAGAAAAAGAAAATGATAAAGAAGAAAATGCTTAATGCGTTTTCTTTTTTTTGAGTTAAAAAATTACTGGAATTATAATAATTATAATGATATAACAGTTGGCAAATACATAAAAAAATAATAAGATTTTGCATATAAAAGATTTATTAAACAAATTTTTATTGATAAATGATAAAGCTTTGGGAGATAGAGTTGATGGTACATTATTAGGTGAAAAATATAAATAAAAATGGAATGCTTAACATTCCATTTATTCTTCAAAGTAAGAGTTTATATATTCTAGATTATCTCTTATAGTTTTAGAATTTGTTTCTTTTCTTTTAAATAGGGCTATCATTTTATAATTTTTATTAAAGAATAAGTTCATGAATATTGAATCTTTTGGTTTGTTTTTATAATATTTTGATTTAAATTTATTATCTTTATAAATTAATAAATAATTGTAGTTTGTTTTTAGAAAGTTTGATCCGATGATATTAAAGTCTTCTTCATAGTTTAGTGTCCAGTCTTCATTCTTTTCTTCTATGTATTTTGTTCTTTTCTTTTTTAGTTTAGTTAGTATCATTTTATTATCAATTAATTTATATGTATAGTCTGGTCCAAAAATTGGTGTTTTGTTGTTATCAATAAAGAACATTTCTATATCTGTATGTGTTAGTTTTTCATCTATTGCATCTTCTAGTAATTTTAATTCTTTATTATTTAGGTGTGCTATATCAAATATTATTTCTTTGTCTAATTCGTATTTTAATACGTCAACACATAATGTTATAACTTTTTGAGTTTTTGAATTTTCAATATCTAAATATGCTTTCATATGTTACCTCTTGAGTTTATTATAATTTAATAAAGATAAAAATACAATTATGTGTTTTTATAATTGTTATGAATATATGATTAGAGTTAAGAAAAAATAAGTTTTTCTTTATAATACTTGTAATGTTTGTTATAATATTTATACAGGAGGATAGATTTATATGTTTGAAAACTTAAGTGAAAGATTACAAAAAGTAGTTAGTAATATTAAATCTAAAGGTGTAATAAATGAAGATAATATTAGTGATATTACTCGTGAGATTAGACTTTGTTTATTAGAAGCTGATGTTAATGTTAAAATAGTACGTGAATTTATAGATAGTGTTAAAGAGAAAGCTCTTGGTGAAGAAGTTAGAAAGAGTATTAAACCAGGAGATATGTTTGTTAAAATCTTAAAAGATGAGCTTGTTAATCTTCTTGGAGGAGATAGTGCTCCTTTAGAGGTAAATAAGAATCCAACTATAGTTATGGTTGTTGGTCTTCAAGGTGGTGGTAAAACTACTACTATAGGTAAGATAGGAAATATGGTACGTAAGAAACATCATAAGAAACCTATGTTTATAGCATGTGATGTATATAGACCAGCAGCAATAGACCAACTTAAAGATATTGGAAAACAACTTAATATTGAAGTTTATGAAGAAGGAAAAGGAAATCCTGTTGAAATATCTAAACGTGGTATAGGGTATGCTAAGAGTAAAGGGTATGACTATATATTAATAGATACGGCTGGACGTCTTCAAATAGATGAAGCTCTAATGGATGAACTTGTTAATATTGAAAGTGAAGTTAAACCAAATGAAGAATTACTTGTAATAGATGCTATGATGGGACAAGATGCTATTAATGTAATTACTGGATTTAATGAAAAACTTAAACTTACTGGTTGTGTTCTTACTAAGATGGATGGAGATACTAAGGGTGGTGTTGCTTTATCACTTAGACATCTTACAAATATACCAATTAAATTAATTGGAGACTCTGAAAAGTTAGATGGTATTAGTGAATTTTATCCTGAACGTATAGCTGATAGAATTCTTGGTATGGGAGATTTACTTTCAATAATAGAGAAGACTGAAGCTGAACTTGATCAAGATGAAATGATGAGTACTGCTAAAAAGATGCAAAGAGGAAAATTTGATTTAGAAGACTTCTTAAAAACAACTAAACAAATTAAGAAATTAGGACCACTTGAAAATTTACTTAAGTTACTTCCAGGAGCATCTAAAATGGGACTTAATAAAGTAAATATAGATCCTAAAATAATGGCTAGAACTGAAGCAATAGTACTTTCAATGACACCTGAAGAAAGACGTAATCCTGATATAATTAAAGCTGAAAGAAAAGTTAGAATTGCTAAAGGATGTGGACAAAAAGTAGAAGATGTAAATCGTTTACTTAAACAATTTGATCAAATGAAACAAATGATGAAACAAATGAAAAATATGAAGTTTTAGATTATTGATATTCAATAATCTTTTTTTCTATGGTATACTATTTATGAAGATAAGGTGTTGGTTTTATGAAAGAAAAAATTCTTGTTATTGTAGTTGGAGTGATATTTGCGATAATATGTATTAAGTCATTTATAATTGATGAATTTGTTGATATTAATGGAAATAAAAGTTTTTATATTTTGTCTAATCCTGATAATAAAGATTTTATGAATGAACTTGTAAGTTATGGTAAAAATGAAAACATAAATATTAATGTTGAATATGCTGATGACTTAGAAGCATTAGATATTTTAGAAGAAGAAAATGATAAATATGATGCTGTGTGGATGAGTAATTCAATATGGTTATATATGCTTAATAATGTTAAAGTAACTAATTCCAAATCTATAAGTATTAATCCTGTTGTTATGGGTGTTAAAAATAGTAAAGCTAAAGAGTTAGGTTTTATTAATAATGAAATTAAAAATATTGATATATTAAATGCTGTTAAAAGTAAGAAACTTAAATATGTAATGAATTCTGTTACTAAAACTAATACTGGTCTTACAGCATATTTAGGATTTTTAAATTCTCTTGCTGGTAGTCCTGAAATATTAACTAGTGAAATGATTAAAGATAAAACATTAATTTCTAATTTAAAGTCATTATTTAGTGGAGTAGAAAGAGTATCTGGAAGTACTTCATTTTTAGAGGATATGTTTTTAAATAGTAATGATTATGAAGCTGTTATAGCAACAGAATCATCTTTGATTAGAATTAATAAACAACTTGAAAGTAGTGGAAAAGATACATTATATTTATTGTATCCTACTGATGGAGTTGCTATTAATGATAGTCCATTTGCATATGTTGATAGAGGTCAAGAAAAGATAGAAAACTTTAATAAATTACAATCTTTCTTATTAAGTTTAGATACTCAAAAGAAGTTAGAAAAGTTAGGTAAGAGAACTTGGTATGGTGGAACTAATTCTAGTGCTGATAAAGATGTATTTAAGACTTCTTATGGTATTGATACTAATAAATACTTAATACCTCTTAAATATCCATCTAAGAAAGTAATGAATGAAGCTATTGGACTTTATATAGCTGAACTTAGAAAACCTGCTGCTGTAGCATTTTGTTTAGATTATTCTGGTAGTATGTCTGGTAATGGAGAAGATGAACTTAAAAATGCTATGGAATTTATATTAGATAGTGAACAAGCTAGTACTGAAAGACTTCAATTTTCAAGAAATGATAATATTATAGTTATACCGTTTGATTCTAAGAATAGAAGTACTTGGTATTCTAAAGGAAATGATACTAGTGAAATAATAACTAAAATAAGGGGTGCTAGACCTACAGGTGGAACTAATATATATGGATGTTCTATAACTGCTTTAGAAGAATTAAATAAATTAAGTGATGAATATACTAAGTCTGTAATACTTATGACAGATGGTCTATCTAATACTGGAAGATATGATAAGTTAGCTAGTTATTACCGAACATTAAATGATAGAATTCCAGTATATAGTATTATGTTTGGAGCTAGTGATGAAACTGAGCTTACTAATATAGCTAATCTTACGAATGCTAAAGTATTTGATGGAAGAACAAGTTTAATAAGAGCATTTAAAGAAGTAAGGAGTTATAATTAATATGAATATACAAAAGAGATATATAATGTCAGCTATAACTTCAGGAATAGCATTTATAATATTATATGTAGTAATGGATTTCTATTTATGGATAGCATTACTTCTTACAATACTTATTTATATAGCAGGTATATTCTTATTTAAATCACAAGATATAAGAGTATATGATAGAGAAGCATTAGCTAGATATAACTTTGAAATGTCAAAACTAAATGATTACAAAGAAAAAATAAAAGATAAAAATATAAAAGATAAACTTACTAAAATTGTGAATGTATCACAAAAGATAACAAAACATTTAGAAACTAGACCTAGAAATGCTACTAAAATATATAACTTCTTAGATTATTACTTACCATTTACAACTAGAATAGTTACTAAATATATAGAAGCAGAAAGTAAAAAAGAAAAAACATTTGTTGAAAATAAACTTATACTTAAGATGTCAGTATATATTAAAGAAGTAGAACATGAATGTGATAGATTATTAGAAGAGATAGTAAAATCAAAAGATCAAGAATTAGATTTTGAGATGAAAGTCTTTGAAAAAACATCTGATTTAGATATTGATGAAGATGAGTTAAAAGGAAGTGAAAAAAATGTTTAAAAAAGAAGGAATGATTTCAAAAATAATAGGTGTAGTTCTATTAGTTGTAATTGTTGTGGTAGTAATTCTTGTTAAGAATGGAGATTTCACTAATTCAGTAACTGAAATATATGGAGCTGTTGGTGGTGGTAAAGAGGACTTACTTGCTGATGAAGAAATAAATAAGATATTTGCTAAAAAATATAAATTTAAATTTGTACAAGATTCTTGGAGTAATGGTAAGACTGTTAAAGAGAGTTTAGTACGTAAAGATGGAAGTAAGTATGATTTAGCTTTCTTCTCTGATCAAAGATATTATGATTACTTTAAAACTAGTCCTAAAGTTGATGAAGCTCCTCGTGATTATGTAATAGATGGTGATTTAGTACTTAATACACCTATAGTTATATATAGTTGGGCTGAAGTAACTGATGCATTAATTAAAGAAAAAATTGTTACTGTTCAAAATGATGTTTATTATATAACTGATATGGATAAGTTAATTAGTTATATTTTAGAAGGTAAGAAATGGAATGAACTTGGTTTAAATATTTATGGACAAGTAAATATTGGGTCTACTGACCCTGTTACTTCTTCTCCTGGTGCCACTTATTATGGACTTTTATTATCTATTATGGCTGGAGGAGATGTAAATTCTGTTAGTATTAATGAAGCACTTCCTAAATTAAAAGAATTCTATTTAAAGAGTGGATATATGAATAATACACCAGCTGATTTGTTTTCTATGTTCTTAAAGACTGGTATGGGTGCTAAACCTATGATAGTTGACTATGAAAAGAGTGTTATAGATTTTGCTAATGCAAATCCTGATGGCTGGAATCAAGTAAAAGATAAGATTAGAATATTATATCCAACACCAACTATATGGAATAGTCACTGTATTGCTGCATTTGATGATAATGGTAAAAAACTATTAGAAGCATTCAATGATAAAGAAGTTGCTCAAAGAAGTTGGGAAAGATATGGATTTAGAGTAGGTACTACTGGTGGAAACTATGATGTTAGTAAGATAAGTGGTACTATTAAAGGAATTCCTCAAGAAATAACAAGTGTAACTTCTGGACTTAGAATGGATGTTTATAATGAAGTTATAGATTACTTAAAAAATAATCAATAGTGATGATAAGAAGATATTTAAACAAATATCTTTTTTATTTATATATTATACAAATTAAATAAAAAGATACTTCTTAATGCCTAAATATAGATTAATTTTTTACATAAAATATCTATGAAAATGAGAAGTGTTAAAATGAATAATACAATGGGTATGTATCAAGACCACTTCATGTAATACTATGCCAGGTGTTGTATGTTAACCAAAGTGTGATAATTTATTATAGACCAAATATATTGAGAGAGAATAAGTACAAATAAAAGACATTTTGATAAGAAATGACTTTTTGTATGATATAATAGATATGAAATATTTTTTTATTAGAGCAGGTGAATATAAATGATTGTAAAAGTAAATAGTATTGAAGACTGTAAAATATGTGATAACTTTTTAACTTTATTAATTCAAGATGAAAGAAAATACGATAATACTATAGATGAAAAATTTGTTGTAAAAGATTATTTTATTAATATGATTAATAATCAAAATATTCTTCTTCTATATAAAAAAGAAAATAAACCAATAGGATATATATTTGCTAAAAAAATAGATGATAAATACTTGATTGATGGATTATATGTTGATTTTAATTTTAGAAATAATGGTATTGCGGCAAAATTAATAAAAGAAATAATAAAGGACATATATTTGCTTGGTGATTATAAAATATTTATAAATGTATTGAAAAAAAATAAAGTAGCTGTTAATTTATATAAAAATATTGGATTTATAGTAGAACAAGAAGATGAATTGAAATTTTATATGTGTTATAACAAATATAAATTAGAAAATGCTTCTATAAAGGATATAGAAAGAATAAAAAAATATAAATTAAATACTATATTTGAGTTTGCAAAAGATTTAGATAAAGAGGAAGTTGAAAGAATAAATAATTATGTCAATGAAATTGTGCCAAAACAAATTTTAGAATATAAAAATATTATTTTAAATAATATAGTGGTTGGAAGCTTTTTGTTAACTAAAAATGAACCTGGTTTACTATTGGATGAAATATTTATTGAAGAACAATATAGAAATAAAGGACTTGGAGCATCAATTATTAAAGATATTATATCTAAAACAAATAATAATCTATATTTATGGGTATACAAAGATAATATTAAAGCCATTAGCTTATATAATAAATTAGGTTTTAATATAAAAGAAGAAACTGGTAGTAGATATTATATGGAATATATAAAGTAGATGTTAAAAATAGGAAGTGAGAAAAAATATGGATGTAAATAAAATTAAGAATGAATTAATTAAACAAAAAGAATCTAAATTTAAAGGAAACATATATCATTATTCACAAGTTAATTTTGCTTATAACTCAAATAAAATTGAAGGCAGTAGATTAACTAGTGAACAAACTGAAGCAATATTTAATACATCTTCTTTTATTCCTAAAAGTGATGATTTAATAAAATTAGATGATTTAACTGAATCTAAAAATCATTTTAAATTATTTGATTATATGTTAGATAATGTTGATGCTTTATTAACTAAAGACATGATAATCGAAATGAATAAGATATTAAAGAGAAATACTAGTGATGAAGATGATCCTAGATATAATGTTGGAGGATTTAAAGTTGTTCCTAATATAATTGGTGTAGTGAATGTTATTAATACTACTGCACCAGAAGATGTAGAAAAAGAAATAGATGAATTATTAAATGAATATAATTCTAAAACTAATATTACTTTAGAAGATATAGTTGATTTTCATTTTAGATTTGAAAGAATACATCCATTTGGAGATGGAAATGGTCGTGTAGGTAGAATTATAATGTTTAAGGAATGTTTAAGAAATGGCATTATGCCATTTATTGTATTAGATGATGATAAACCTTATTATATGAGAGGTTTAAAAGAATATAAAAATGACAAAATGTTCTTAATTGATACCATTAAAAATGAACAAGATATTTATGAAAATATTTGTAATGAACTATTAGATTTTGATATTTAATATGTATTAAATATCTTTTTTATTATATAAATTGACTTTTTAAAAATTATGTGATAAATTCTACTCATTGATTTTATGGAAGGTGTAATTTATGAAAAGAAAGATATTTAATAAAATTGTTGTAATTGTTTTATTGTTGTTAGTAATTATCGTTTTAACTTTTTTAAAAATTAAGAATTTATATAATAATAATTCTAGTAATAAAGTAAATCAAAATGAAATTAAAAATAATATAAATATTGAGAAAAAAGATAATGAAAATGATAATTTTAATGAAAGCAAAAAGAACGATGATTCAAAGAAAACTAATATAAATAATAAAAATGATTCATCTAATGATTCAAATAAAAGTAATAAATCAAATAGTAATGAGAATGTTAATAAAGATAAAAATAACAATGAAAAAAATTTAAATGATTTTAATAAAATAGATGAAAATAATGATAAAGAAAAAAATGATAATAATAAGAAAGAAGATAATAATAAGAAAGATGATAATAATCCTTCTAGTCAAAAATGCATTTATGATGATGAATTGAAAACCGGTGTGGTATACAATGATGGAATTTATACTTATAAATATGCACAAACTCCTTATGGTAATGGTATGTGGAATGATACTGGTAAAGCTGGATGGGGTGTACAACTAACAAATAGGAGTTCGACTAGGAAAGTTACCAAGGCTCCTTGTTCTTATATAAGTGGTAAACCAATAATATCAATGGCATATATGTTTTATCAAAGTAAAGCAGAAAGTATTGATTTTAGCAAGTTTAATACTTCTAATGTTATTTATATGAACGATATGTTTAGGGAAAGTAAAATTAAATCATTAAATTTAACTTCATTCAATACAAATAAAGTAACTGATATGACTTGGATGTTTTATAAAAGCCAAGCTGAATTAATAGATTTAAGTGGTAATTTCCATATACGTGATTCTGTATGGAAAGATTATATTTTTTTAGATAGTGTAGTTAAAACAATATATGTAAGTAATGAAACAGAAAAGAATATTGTTAATAAATATATTTCGAGTGATAAAAATATAGAAGTTTTAATAAAATAATATAATATTATTAAGAAATAATTGTTAGATATTATTTCTTTTTTAATGATTTTTAACCTAATCTAATTTAACACTTTTACATAGAATATCTATGAAAAGGAGAAGTGTTAAAATGAATAATACAATGGGTATGTATCAAGGTTATAGCGTTGAAGGAAGTGCTGAATTAAAAGTTACTCCTGAAAAAATGATGAATGAAACAACTACTTCATGTAGTACTATGCCAGGTGTTGTTTGTCAACCTATCTATGAATGTCCTCAAGAAAGATGTGTTCATAGACAAATCATTCATGAAGTTCCTCATGTTTGTCCAGTAAATACTAGAATTATTAATCATCATATTTATAGACATACTTATAGCCCTTGTTATACTTGTACTGAAGAAAATGAAATATGTAATGAGAATGTAGGTTGTCCAGGTAAATTCCTATAATATTGATAAAAGAGTTATTAATTTATAACTTTTTTATTTTGAAAAAAAAGTGTTTTTGAAGTTTATGGCTAAATATAATAATAGGAGGCTATAATATGAAAGAGAAACAAATACGCTTAATAAACAAAATGTTTAATAGTGAAACAATAAGAACTGTATGGAATAGTGAGGAACAAAAGTACTATATTAGTGTTGTTGATATAGTTGCTATTTTGGTAGAAAGTAAAGATCCTAGACATTATTGGAATGTACTAAAGTCAAGATTAAAAAAGGAAGGAAATGAGTCGGTCACAAATTGTGACCAACTGAAATTGAAATCATCAGATGGTAAATATTATAAAACTGATGTAGTTGACATTGAAGGAATGTTTAGAATAATTGAATCAATTCCAAGTAAGAATGCTGAACCTATTAAATTATGGTTAGCAAGATTAGGAAGAGAAAGAATAGATGAAGTATTTGACCCATCAATAACAGTACAAAGAGCAATAGATACATATCGAGCTAAAGGTTATGATGAAGAATGGATTATTAAAAGAATTAAAGGAATACAAGATAGAAAGAAATTAACTGATGTATGGAAAGAAGGGGGAGTCACAAGTGAGGTTGAATTTGCTATATTAACAAATGATATTTATAAAGAATGGTCAGGAATGACAGCATGTGAATATAAAGATTTTAAAGGACTTAGAAAAGAATCATTAAGAGATAATATGACTGATATTGAAGTTGCGTTTGCTGACTTAGGTGAAATAGCAACTAGGGAACTTGTTAAAGCACGTAAACCTGTTGGCTTAGAACAAAATAAAGAACTTGCTAAAATAGGTGGAAGAACAGCAAAAGTTGCAAGAGATGAATTAGAAAAGAATTTAGGAAAAAGTATAATTAGTAAGGAAAATGAATTACCATATAAATACACCGATGATAGTTTTATGATAGAAACTAAAGAATAAGTAATAGTATAATGTTTTAATTAATGATACAATAATTATGGTGAATAGTATGATTAGAAAATATGATGAATTATTTAATTTAGAAAAAACAATAGCTAAAGATTTATTTGAAAGAGTAGATAATCCTTGGGAAGTGTTACCATCAATTAAAGATTATATTCTTGAAATAATACCTTCTTTAGGAGAAGATTATATCAAACTAAAGGAAGACGTGTATGTTCATAAAAGTGTTAAGATAAATCCTAGTGCTTATATAGAAGGACCAACTATAATATGTGAAGGCACAGAAATAAGACATAATGCTTATATAAGAGGTTCAGTAATAATTGGTAAGAATTGTGTTATTGGAAACTCTACTGAAGTTAAGAATTCTATACTTTTTGATGATGTTAATTGTCCTCATTTTAATTATGTGGGTGATTCTGTTTTAGGTGAAAATGCTCATACTGGAGCAGGTGTAATACTATCAAATGTAAGAAGTGATAAGAAGAATGTAAAAGTTGAATCTATAAAAACGAATTTAAGGAAAATGGGGGCTATAGTTGGAAGTAACGCAGAGATAGGATGTAATAGTGTAGTGTGTCCTGGCACTATAATAGGAAAGAATACAAGTATATATCCACTTACTATGGTAAAAGGTGTTATACCAAGTAATTCAATAGTTAAAACTACTAATGATATTATTTTAAAGAAGTAATAAACTTCTTTTTTTTATGAATATAATTTATATGTATTGACAAATGAATGAGTATTCAACTATAATGTTAATAGTTGAAAGAATATTCAACTAAAGGAGTATGTATGTCTAAGAATGAATTTATATGTGATTGTAATATAATACATCAAGAAGCAGTAGATGAAGTTAATAAAGATATGCCAGAAGAAAATACATTTAATAATCTTGCTGACTTATTTAAATTAATTGGTGATACTACAAGATGTAGAATACTATTTGCACTTGATGAAAGAGAAATGTGTGTTTGTGATATAGCAAATGTGCTTAGTATGACAAAGTCAGCTGTATCTCATCAGTTAGCAACTCTTAGAAGAAGTGGAATAGTAAGATGTAGAAAAAGTGGTAAAGAAGTATATTATACTTTAGATGATGATCATATAGTTAAATTATTTGAAATTGGACTTGAACATATAAAACATAGAAGTTAGAAAGAAGGGTATAAATGAAAAATTATAAGTTTAAGATTGAAGGATTAGATTGTGCTAATTGCGCTAATGAGTTAGAAAGTGCTCTTAGCAAAATAGATATTATTAGTAATGTTAGTATTGGTTTTATGACTGAAAAACTATCATTTGATTGTGAAAGTGAAAATATAGATCAAGCAATTAAATTAGTTAAAAAGATTATAAAAAGAGAAGAACCAGATGTAACTATTGAGGAATTATAATGAATAAAAAGATGAAAAAACAACTATATAGAATTATAGTATCAGGAATACTTTTATTATTTTCTATATTGGTAGATATTAATGTTAAATATATAAATAGTATTATATTTATAGTAGCTTATTTAATAATAGGTTATGATATTTTATTAAAGGCATTAAAAAATATAAAACGAGGCAAAGTATTTGATGAGAATTTCTTAATGTCAGTAGCTACAGTTGGTGCTTTGTGTATTGGTAATTTACCTGAAGCAGTTAGTGTTATGTTATTTTATCAAGTAGGTGAATTATTTCAAAGTTATGCTGTTAATAAAAGTAGAAAATCAGTTGCTAGTTTAATGGATATTAGACCTGATTATGCTAATGTTATTAGAAATGATAAACATATTAAAGTTGATCCAAATGAAGTAAATATAGAAGAGGTTATACTTATTAAACCTGGTGAAAAAATTCCTTTAGATGGTGTTGTAGTTGAAGGAAGTTCTATGCTTAATACACTTGCTCTTACTGGTGAAAGTGTTCCAAGAAGAGTTGGAAAAGGAGATGAAGTATTAAGTGGATGCATTAATAATGAAAGCGTTTTAAAAGTAAAAGTAACTAAGAAGTTTGGTGAATCTACTGTTAGTAAGATACTTGATTTAGTAGAGAATGCTAGTAGTAGAAAATCAAATTCAGAAGCATTTATTACTAAGTTTGCTAAATATTATACTCCTATAGTATGTGGTATAGCTTTAGTTCTTGCAGTGTTTCCACCAATAATTTTAAATCAAGAATTTAATACTTGGATATATAGAGCATTATCATTTTTAGTAGTGTCTTGTCCTTGTGCATTAGTTGTATCAATTCCACTTAGTTTCTTTGGTGGCATAGGTGCTTCTTCTAGTGTAGGAGTACTAGTAAAAGGAAGTAACTATTTAGAAGCATTATCAAATATAGAAATAGTAGTATGTGATAAAACTGGTACTTTAACAGAAGGAGTGTTTAAAGTACAAAAGATAAATGCTATATCTATGAGTGATGAAGAATTACTTAAGTATGCTGCTTATGCTGAAAGTTTTTCTAATCATCCAATAGCTATGTCATTAAAAGATGCTTATCATAAGAAAATTGATAGTAAGAAAGTAATAGATACTAAAGAAATATCAGGTAAAGGTGTAGAAGCTAAAGTAGATGGTAAAAAAGTATTAGTTGGCAATGATAAACTAATGAAAGACATGAATATCAAGTATGATAAATGTGATGATATAGGTACTATCGTATATGTTATAGTTGATAATAAATATTCAGGTTATATTGTTATATCTGATAAGATAAAGGATGATTCTTACGAAGCAGTTAAAGGTTTAAAAGCGAATAATGTTAAAAAGTTAGTTATGCTTACTGGAGACAAAAAAGATATAAGTAAAGTTGTTAGTGAAGAGTTAGAGTTAGATGAATATCATAGTGAGTTACTTCCTCAAGATAAAGTTAAATGTGTTGAAAAACTTATGTTAGAGAAATCTAAAGATGGAAAACTTTTATTTGTGGGAGATGGTATTAATGATGCTCCTGTACTTGCACTTTCTGATATAGGTGTTGCGATGGGTGGTCTTGGAAGTGATGCTGCGATTGAAGCTGCTGATGTGGTTATTATGACTGATGAAATTTCTAAGATTAGCAAGGCTATTTCTATATCACGTAAAACGATGAGAATAGTAAAAGAAAATATTATATTTGCAATAACAGTTAAGATTGCTGTACTTGTATTATCTGCTTTAGGTATTGCTACTATGTGGTCTGCAGTATTTGCTGATGTAGGTGTTTCAGTAATTGCAATATTAAATGCACTTAGAATATTAAGAGTTAATAAATAGGGAAGTTAGTTTTGGAAAAGAATAGAGGTAACCTCTCTTTTTTGATGGAAAATTGTCTACTTATGTATCATTATTGTCTACTTTTAGCTTACCATAAGTACTGAAAATTCGCTAAATTTCAGGCTTGAGTCGTGTACGAACATCTTTTTGCTTGACCGGGGGGGGGGTACATATTATAATAAAGTAGGTGAATAGTATGAAAGATAAAAAAATAATATTTGGTATTACTTTAGCGTTTATATTTATAGCAAGTGTAGGTTTCTCATATGCATATTTTAGTTTGAAAATAGAAGGAACGCCTAAAGATATAGTAATGTTTACTGGGGATGTTAGATTAGAATACTTGGATGATACTGAATTAAATCTAGAAGATGCGATGCCAGGAGACTCAATAACTAAAAAGATAGTAGTTAAAAATATAGGTACTAAGGATACAAGTTATAATATGTCTTGGTATAATTTAGTGAATACTATTGATAACTTTGATTTACATTTAGATGTTAAATGCAAAAGCTATAAAAATTATAGGGAAGATAATCAAGAAGAGTATGGGGATTGTGATAGTTTTTATAAAGCAGTTCCGTATACAGAAACAATAACAACTAAACTTATTAAAAATGGTATAGATATAGAAGTTGGTGTTACTCAGGAATATGAAATAACAATAACTTTTTTAGATAGACCATATCCTCAAGATAAAAACAAGAACAAATCTTTTAGTGGACAAATAGGTCTTGAAGAATATATTGATAATACTGTTTATTGTACATTTGATGGCGAATTAACTGGTGGTGTAGAGTACACAAATGGACAATATATTTATAAATACAAAAATAGGGGATATACAAATGTTAATGATTCTAAACTAAGTTGGTCATTAATAAGCGATGATGGTTGGGGTGTACAATTAGCGGATAAAAATAGTACAGATGAAATTACTAGTGAAATTTGTACATATATAAATGATAAACCTGTTATATCTTTTGCAAGTTTGTATTCTCATAGTCAAGCTACTAGTGTTGATTTATCAAAAGTAAATACTGAGAATGTAGTATATATGAACTCAATGTTTCAAAGCAGTAACTTTGATAGTATAACTGGTCTTGAGAACTTTAACACTAGTAATACAATAAGAATGGATAATATGTTTTGGAATGTTAAAGTGGATAAACTTGATTTAAGTAGTTTTGACACTAGTAATGTAATTGATATAAATCATATGTTTTTTTACTCTACATCACCTTATATAGATATAACAAGCTTTAATACTTCTAAAGTAACTAATATGAGTCAGTTATTTACTAATTCAAAAGCTACAATGTTAGATGTAAGTAAATTTGATACATCAAACGTAACAAATATGAATTATATGTTTGCTGGAGCTCAATCAATGCATTTAGATGTGAGTCATTTTGATACGAGTAGTGTGACTAATATGCAAGATATGTTTAATAGTGCTGTATCAGATGTGATTGATGCTACTAATTTCAATACTTCGAATGTTATTAAAATGGATAAGATGTTTAGGTATACCAAAGCAGAAAAGATTGATGTAAGTAATTTTGATACAAGTAAAGTTGTTACTATGAGTGGTATGTTTACTGGTAGTAATGCAAAGAAGTTAGATGTAAGTAATTTTGATACTAGTAAGGTTACTGATATGAGTGGTATGTTTGAAGGCACAAAAATAAGTTCATTAGATTTATCTAATTTTAATACTAGTAAAGTTACAAATATGAAGAATCTTTTCTATAATAGTAGTGTTAATAGGCTAAACGGCTTGGAAAAATTTAATACATCGAACGTTACTGATATGAGTGCAATGTTTTCAAAAAGTAAAATCGAAGAAATTAATGTAAGTAAATTTGATACAAGCAATGTAGTTAATATGCGTAGTATGTTTAATGCCGTAGTTGTTTCAAACATAATAGGATTAGAAAATTTAGTTACTGATAATGTAGTTAATACGAGTTGGATGTTTTCTCAATCTAAAGTTGCTACTTTAGATTTGAGTAATTTTAACACAAACAAAGTTACTGATATGCAGTCTATGTTTAGTTATTGTGAAGCAGTTGAATTAAAAGGTTTAGATAAATTTAATACAAGTAATGTTACTAATATGGGTTCTATGTTTAGTAATACTAAAATGACTAGTTTGAATTTGAGTAGTTTCAATACTTCTAATGTTGATAATATGAATGGTATGTTTTCTGGTAGTAAAGTTACTACATTGGATTTAAGTGGTTTTGATACAAGTAAGGTAACTGATATGGGAGATATGTTTTATTTATCTAAAGTTACTAGTATAGATATGAGTAATTTTAACACTTTAAATGTTACTAGTATGAATGGTATGTTTCAAAATAGTAAAGTAACTTCTTTGGATTTGAGTAGCTTTGAACTTAATGATAATGTTAATTTAACGAAAATGTTTTCGAACATACCTGCTACTATTGGGTATGCTAAAGATTCTGCAACTGCGGCAAAATTTAATGATTCTAGTGTTACGGGTATACCAAGTATATTAAAGTTTAGTGTTAAACAATAAGTACTAGAAATAGTACTTTTGTTTTGATATAATTTTTATGGTGATTGATATGGAACATATGATGAGATTACACAAAGAACCATTTGAATTGATAAAAAGTGGAAGTAAAACAATAGAGTTAAGACTTAATGATGAAAAAAGACAATTGATTAATGTAGGAGATAAAATTACTTTTGAAAATAGAAGTGATGGAGAAAAGATTCAGGTTAAAGTACTAGGGTTACATAAATATCCTAGTTTCGAAGAGCTTTATAACCATTTCGATAAAGTATCAATGGGATACAAAGAAGATGAAGAAGCAGATCCTAAGGATATGGAACAATACTATAGTAGTGAAGAACAATCTAAATATGGCGTTGTTGGTATAGAAGTGGAGTTAATAAAATAATATGGAAATATTAAATAGTTGGAAATTTTGGGTAGTATTATATTTAGTGTCTGCGGTAGTGTTTGCTCAGGCATTTAAGAAAGCTAATCGTAATATGAAAAATGCTGGATCATTAACAATATTACTTGAAGTGTTTACTGCATTTTTTGCTTTATTCTTTTTGCCATTCTTTAAATTTACTTGGCCTACAGATACAAGCGTATATTTAACATTACTTGCAGTTGTGAGTATATATGCTATTACTGATAGACTTAATATAGAAGCAAGATATGGACTTGATCCTTCAGTATTTAGTATGTTAAAACAATTATCAACAGTATTCTTAATAATACTTGGATTTATATTCTTAAAAGAACAAATTGTACTTAAAAAGATAATTGGTTCTGTTATAATAATATTTGCGAATGTATTACTTGCTTTTGATAAAGGTAAGATAAGATTTAATAAATACTTTATAATGAGTTTTATATCTAATTTCTTATTTGCAGTAGCGATGCTTATAAATGTAAATATTTCAAATTATTTTAATTTAGCATTATATACAATATTTACTGTGTTTACTCCATCAATAATAATAGCTATAGTTGGTAAACATAGTATTAAAGAATTAAAGAGTGAGTTTAAAAGATATGATAAAAAGAGTTTTTTACTTGCTGCATTTACTTGGTGTTTGATGTTAATAGCATCTGTTCGTGCATATCAATTAGGTAATGTTACTTTGATAGCGCCACTTCTTACATTAACATCAATATTAAATACTATGTATGAATACTTTGTATGTAATAATAAGAGTAAATTTTTACAGAAAGTTATAGCATCTATACTTATAATATTAGGTGTTGTTATTATAAAGATGTGAGGTGATTATGAAAGCATTAACTATAAAAGAACCTTGGGCTTCATTGATAATAGAAGAATATAAAAAGTATGAATTTCGTAGTTGGAAAACTAAATATAGAGGTAAAATACTTATACATGCTGGACTTGGTGTCGAAAAAGATATGATGGAAAGATTTAAGAACTATGATATCAATATTAAACCTGGATATATTATAGGAGAAGCTACTATTAGTGATTGTATACTTGTTGATGAAGAATTTAATAAGGAACTTAGAAAAATAAATCCAATAGTGTATGGTAAAAGTAATCATACTGAGACATATGCTTGGAAGATTGAAAATGTTATTAAATATGATAAGCCAATACCTTGTAAAGGCAAACTTGGTTTATGGAATTATGAAGTGTAATCTTTACAAATGATAAGTGTTATGGTATATTATCTAAGCACTTATTTTTTTATGTGCGATAGTGTGACAAAAGGGGATGAATATATGAAAAAAACAAAAATAATATGTAGTATAGGACCATCTAGTTGTAATACTGAAACTATGAGTAAAATGGTGTTAAATGGAATGAATACTGCTCGTATTAATTTTTCTCATGCAACTATGGAAGAAAGAGAAAATGTTGTTAGAGTAGTAAATGAAGTAAGAAAAAATACTGGACTTTATATAGGTGTTTTATATGATACTAAGGGTCCTGAATTTAGAAATGGTTATTTAGAAAATGATTCTATAAAGTTAGTTGAAGGTAGGACTATTAGAATGGTTAAAGATGATGTTTTAGGTAATGAAGAGAGATTTTCAGTGAATCATCCTAAGGCAATTGATTCTTTAAAAGTAGGAGATACGGTATTACTTGAAAATGGTCTTATGAAGATAGAAGTAATATCTAAAGAGGAAGATGGTGTTACTTGTAAGATAGTTAATGGTGGCGTACTTGGAAATAAGAAGAGTCTTAGTGTTCCAGGTGTACACTTGGATATACCATTTATATCTAAAGAGGATGATGAAGATATTAGATATGCTTGTAATCATGAAGGTGACTTTTTAGCTTTATCTTTTGTATCTACTAAGGAAGATGTGTTAGAAGCTAAAAAGATAATAGAAGAAGAAAATAGTGATATTAAAATAATAAGTAAGATAGAGAGTACTACAGGCATAGATAATTTAAGTGAAATAGTTAGTGTATCTGATGGTATTATGGTTGCTCGTGGGGATTTAGGAGTAGAAGCACCTATGGAAGCAATACCTTATTTACAAAAAGAGATTATTGATGAATGTAGACGTCAAAATAAGTTTTGTATAGTTGCTACAGAGATGCTTGAAAGTATGAAACATAATGCTAGACCTACAAGAGCAGAAGTATCTGATATATTTAATGCAGTTATAAATGGTACTGATGCTGTAATGTTAAGTGGAGAAACTACTACTGGTAAATATCCAGTTGAGACAGTTACTTATATGGCTAATATATGTGTTGAAGCAGAAAAACATTTTGATTATAAGTATTCTGCTAAATATATTAAAAAAGATATAGCTGGAGCTATAGCAAACAGTGTATTTGATGCAGCTAATTTACTTGATACTAAGTTAATAGTTACTGCTACTATGAGTGGAAATAGTGCTAGATTAATCAGTAATTTAAGACCAAGAAATTTAATACTTGCAACAGTTCCAAGTGAAAAGGTAGCATATAGTTTAGCATTAAATAGTGGGGTATATCCAGTAGTTACTGAGGTATATGATTCAACTGATAGAATAATAGAAGATGCTAAAAATAAGTCAAAAGAATTTATGAAATTAGAAGAAAATGATATGATTATAGTAACTGGTGGTTTTCCAAATGATACTGAAAATAAAAAAACTAATTTTATGAAAATAGAGGAGATATAAGTGTAGAATACTTATATCTTTTATGTTATAATTACTTTATAAATGTAAGTCGTAAGGAGATGTATTTATGCTAGTAATGGGTATTTGTGATATTCCTGAAGTTTTAGAAGTAATGAGAATTGTAAATATAATTATATTAATAATTAAGATAGTTGTTCCAATTATGCTTATTGTTTCTGGTATGGTAACTTTTATGAGTTCTATTAAAGTTGGGAATGAAGATTTACTTTCTAAAGCAAAAAAGTCTTTGATAATTAAGTGTATTGCGGCTGTATGTATATTTTTAGTACCAACTATAGTTAATGTTTTAGTTGATATTTCAGGACCAAATGACTATAAAGCTTGTTTAGAGGCTGATGTTACAACTATAGATAAAGCATATGAAAATAGAGCAAGTTCTTTACTTGCTAAAGCAGAAAGTTCTAAGAAGTTACAAGATTATTCTAATGCTGTGACTGCTGTTAATGATATTAAAGATGAAAAAACTAGAAAGTCTTATCAAAATAGATTAAATAAATTATATAGTGAAATTGAAAATAATATGAAGAATAATGATAAGAATGATAATTCTAGTTCTGGTAGTGGAAGTTCAGGTTCTGGATCTGGTGGTTCTAATGATAACTCTGGCGGTAGTTCTAGTGGTGGAAGCAGTAGTGGAAATAGTGGAAGCGTTGGTACTATTGCTGGAACGATATTTATGGGTGACTCAAGAACTAATGGTTTAAAATTAAACGCAGGTCTTCCTTCAACTGATAAAGTAGTTGCTAAAGATAGTGGAGGGTATAATGATTTTGTAAGTCATATAAGTACAGTTAATGGATATTTAAGTAATGATAAGAGTTATAATATAGTGCTTAATTATGGAGTTAATGATTTAGGAAATTCATCTAAATATTGTGAAAAATACAAATCATTTATAAATAGTGTTAATTCTAATAATAAAGTGTATGTAGTTAGTGTTAATCCAGTACGTGATAGTGGAAGTAAATATGCTAAAAATGCTAATATAAAGAGTTTTAATAATACAATTAAATCATGTATTAGTGGACTTAAAAATACATCATATTGTGATGTATATGGTAGTGCATCTATGACTGTATGGGAAGACTCATATATAAGTGGTGACTCAATACATTACACACCTAATGGGTATAAATATATATATTCTGTAATTAAAAATTGTATTAAGTAAGGGGGTTTTATGATAAATATAGTTTTATTTGAACCAGAAATACCAGAAAATACTGGTAATATTATGAGAACGTGTGTGGCTACTAATAGTCATTTACATTTAATTAAGCCTTTAGGATTTAGTCTTGAAGAAAAATATATTAAAAGAGCTGGTGTTAATTATATAGATAAATGTATATATACAGTATACGAGAATATAGATGAATTTTTTGAAAAGAATAAAGGAGAATATTATTTCTTAACTAGATATGGACATAAACCACATACTAGTTTTGATTATAGTGATAGAGATAAAAATTATTATTTCTTCTTTGGAAAAGAAAGTACTGGAATACCACCTCGTATACTAAAACCATATATAGATAGATGTATGAGAATGCCTATGACTGATAATGTTAGAGCTCTTAATTTATCTAATACTGTGGCTATAATGACTTATGAAGCTTTAAGACAACAAAATTATCCAGGTTTATTATTTGATGAACCACATAAAAGTAAAAATTTTATAGAAGAAAGTGAGTAATCACTTTTTATTTGGAGGAAAACTATGGCAATTACTAAAACTAATTTTATAGATTATACTAGATGTAGAAGATATAGTGCTCTTGAAAATATTAGAAAAGATAAACTTGATTCTAAAATGACTATAGAAGAATATATGGCTGAGAATGAAAAGGAAGAATATAGAGAACTTTTAGGGTCTATGTTTGAAAGTACTGATGAAGGAGAAAATGATTTAACTAAAAAAGAAGATAAAGAATTATCTGCGATGATGAAATATTATAAAGAAGTAGAACTTGAAAGTGCTTTTAAAGCTAAAAGAATATTTAATGGTAAATTTGTTTATAGTGAGAATACATATAATCAAGAATCTTTTGATTTTGTTCATAATGGTATTAGATATTTGTGTTATGTTGATATTTATAATGAAAGTGATGATGAGATAAATATTATAGAAGTTAAGAGTACTACTAGTAGAAACTATATTGAAGGGTTAAAGTATGGGGAAAACTCTAAAGAAAAAAGAGATATGTTTATACTTGAAGATGGAATATATAAGCTTAATAAACCTAGTGATGGTAGTGAAAAATTAATAAAGAAGTTTAATGAAAAATATAAGAAGTTATTTGATAGATATAGTGATACGGGAAGATATGTTTTTGATTTAGCTGTTCAAAGATATATAATAGAGAATGATTTAAAGAGTCATAATATTAAGAAAAGAGTTAACTATTATTTATCAGTACTTAATCATAATTATGTATATGATGGGTATATGATTGGGAATAAACGTATATATAGAACAATAGATGGGGAAGATATAGTTAGTTTCTTTGATATGAATGAGATTACTAAAGAGTATATGCCTATTATAGAGTCTATGGTTAAAAATCTTGAAAATAATATTTATAATTCTGATCCTAGTCCATGTAATGTAGGAGTACATTGTTCATATAAAGAAAAGTGTGAATGTAAATATAGAGGTATTTGTTATAAAAATTTACCTGAATATAATGCTAGTTTTAATTATATAGGTTTTACTGATAGGATTGGTCTTGGGCCTGATAAATATAATAAGTATGATTTAATAAATAATGGGTATTATAAGTTAGATGATGTGCCTATAGAGTGGATTCAAAATAAACCTAATATGTTAATTGAAAGAGATTGTTATGATAATGATAAAACATATTTAGATAAAGAGAAAATAAGGACTATGTTTGATACTTTAGAGTATCCTATATATCACTTGGATTTTGAAAGTTTTCCATGTCCAATGCCTAGATTTAAAGGTGAAAGACCATATACTCAGTCATGCTTTGAATTTAGTTTGCATATAGAACGTCAACCTGGTGTTTGTGATAAAGATAAAGATAACTATGTTTTTTTAGCAGAAACTTTAAATGATGAGAGACTTGAAATGGTAAAAGAAATAGTTAAAAGAATTGATCCAAGTGAGGGTACTATGTTTGCTCAAAATGTTACTTTTGAAAGAAGTCGTTTAAAAGAACTAGCACACATATTCCCAGAATATAGAGAACATTTACTTAAAATAGTAGAAAAGTCTACAGACTTATTATATTTCATCAAGAATAATCAAAGTATATATGAAGAATTAGGTTTTGATGAAGAGAGATGTAAACTAGTAAATTTTTATCATAAAAACTTAAGTGGAAGTTACTCTATTAAAAAAACTTTACCTGTACTTAGTGATTTAACATATAAAAATTTAGAAGTTAAAAATGGTACTGAAGCATTAGTGACATATTCTTTATATGATGATATGACACCAGATGAGTTAGAGAGAGCTAAAAAGAATTTAAGAGTATATTGTAAACAAGATACTTGGGCTATGGTTGTTATATTGGATGCTTTACGAAAACTTGTAAATGAAAAAGAATAAGTAATATTTATATAAGAAAGTGTGATATGATTATTTTATGAAAGAAAAGATGAATAGAAAAACTTTTATTGTTATATTTATTATAATATTTATAATAGTTATTTTAGGTGCTTTAATTGGATATTTGTATAGAAATTATAATAATAATCTTGATGATACCACTCATAAATTTAATGTACCTGTGTCTAAATATATAATTGTTGATGGCACTATGGTAACAAATGAAATGATTGAAAGTAAAAATATGATTCTTGATAGTACAGATGGTATTGTATTAAATATTAATGAAGTAGTTGGTAAATGTATAAAAAAGAATGTTAAAGTAGAAGCTGGAAGTACATTTAAAACTAGTGATTTAGAAGATTGTGGTGTATCAAATGAAGATTAAAAAGATACTTAGTTTAGTATTTATAACTATAATGCTTTCTTCTTGTGGTAAAGAAGAAATGAATATTAAAATAAGTGATAATAAGAGTGACTTTAGAGTAGAAGAAAAAGATGGCTTTATAGAAATGAAATACCAAGATAAGGTGTTTAATTTAAACAATTATGAAGGTACTACTAAGGAGTTAGTTATAATACCTATGTGTACTATGGATGAAGATTATGTTAGTGTAACATTACTTACTAGTGATAACTTATATTTTATAATGCTTGATGATGAAGATATAAGTAGTGATGAAAATGATTTTAATTTTACTTTGATAAGTGATAGTGATAATATTAGTAAACTTGATTATAATAAAGATATAGAAAGAACTAATGATGAATTATTATATTGTTTTAGAAATGTTGAAATAGATTATATAAATGGAAGTAAAAAGACTATACTTATGTCTTATGATGATAATATTAAAAAGATATATCATTTAGTAAGTTTTAATTAATTGTAAATTTAATGTAAAAAAATGTGTATAATTGTTGTATAGAGTTTTATTATTGGTTATATTATTAGTGTAGGGAGATGGTAGAAAGTGATATATCCTTCAATAGACAGATTATTAAATATTGTTGACTCTAAATATAAGTTGGTACATATAGCTGCTGATAGAGCCAAAGTTATGAAAGAACATAAACATTTTCAAATGCCTGAGAGTGAATATGTTTCTAAGAAAGAAATTGGAAGGGCATTAGAAGAAGTAGATAGAGGATTAATTACAATTAAGAATAATTAATTCTTTTCTTATAATATTTAGACTAGAAATAGTCTTTTTATTTTGCTTTAAAAATGTTATTATTATAATGGTGAATATAATATGAAAAATAAGACTATAAAGATTTTATTTATATCTTTTATTATTATGGCTATTCTTAGTTTTATAGGACTTAGTTATGCATATTTTACTTTAGAAGTTGAAGGAACTTCTAAAGATATAGTTATGAATACGGGTGACTTAAAACTTGAATATAGAGATGAAACTGAGTTAAAGTTAGTTGATGCGATGCCTGGAGATACAGTTACTAAAGTTATAACTGTCAGTAATGTTGGAACTAAAAATACAACTTATTCTCTATATTGGGGTGACTTAATTAATACAATTGAAAACTATGAACTTCATGTATCGTTAGATTGTAAGAGTTATACTGACTATAACAATAAAACTACAAGTGGAACATGTAATGACATTTATAGAGCAGTACCAATTAGTAGTACTGTAACTGATGGTTATATAAAAAAGAATATATCAATAGATGCAGGTATCACTCAAGAATATACTGTCACTATAAAGTTTGATAATAAAACTTATCCACAAGATTCAAATATGAATAAAACATTTACTGGTAAGATTGGAATAGAACCATATCAAGCACCAGAAGCTGTTTATTGTACATTTGATGGAGAAATGGTACAAGGAGCAGAGTATGTTAATGGTCAATATACTTATAGATATATGCAAGAATACAAGCCAAATTTTCAAACTGGAGAAATTGGTTGGACAAATATTTCTAATGATGGTTGGGGGGTAATTCTTACTAATAAAGAAAGCACGAATCCTATTACTAGCAAAGTTTGTACTTACATAAATAATAAACCAATTGTATCCTCTTCACTAACTTTTCTTGATAGTCAAGCTATATCTATTGATTTAAGCAGTTTTAATACAAGTAACATTGTTAATATGGATTACATGTTTGCTTCTAGTGAAGCAATAACTTTAGATTTAAGTAGTTTTGATACAAGTAATGTAACTAATATGAGTGGAATGTTTTCTGGTGCTTCGGCAACTTCTCTTGATGTAAGTAGTTTCGATACAAGCAAAGTAACTGATATGAGTCATATGTTTTCCTATAGTAAAGCGCCAAAAATTGATTTAAGTGGTTTTGATACAAGTAATGTAACTAATATGTATAAAATGTTTTCTGAAAGTATGGTAGAATTAGTTGATTTTTCCAATTTTAATTTAAGTAAAGTTGCAAATATGGCTGATATGTTTTCATATAGTAAATTAAAACTGATTGATTTAAGTAATCTTAATGCAAGTAGCGTTACAAATATAGAAAGAATGTTTTATGAAACTGAAGCTTCAATAATTGATTTAAGTTATTTCAATTTAAACAGTGTAACTAGTATGAAGAATATGTTTGAATATAATAAAGCTAATATGTTAATTTTAAATAATATGAATACAAAAAATGTAACTGATATGAGTAATATGTTTGCTTCTAGTAAGGCAACAATATTAGATGTAAGTAATTTTGATACAAGTAATGTAACGACTATGGAAGATATGTTTGTTTCTAGTAATGCAACAATATTAGATGTAGGTAGTTTTGATACAAGCAAAGTAATTAACATGAATGGTATGTTTCGTAATACTAAAGTCACAACATTAAATATAAGTAATTTTGATACAAGTAAAGTAACTGATATGGGCTATATGTTTTGTGATAGTCAAATTTTATCAATCAAATTGGACAATTTTAACACTAATAAAGTCGTTTATATGGATGCATTGTTTAGGGATAGTCGTTTAATAACAATAGACGTAAGTAGTTTTAATACAAATAATGTAGTTGATATGAGTTATATGTTTTATGGTACACAAGTAAAAGAGTTGAATTTAAAAAATTTTGATACAAGTAAAGTAACTAATATGAGTGGTATGTTTAGTAATACTAAAGTCACAACATTAAATATAAGTAATTTTGATACAAGTAATGTAACTAATATGAGTTATATGTTTTCTGATAGTCAAGCAACAACATTAGATATAAGCAACTTTAACACAAGTAATGTAACTAATATGAATGGTATGTTTTTTGGAAGTAAAGCAACAACATTAGATATAAGCAACTTTAACACAAGTAATGTAACTAATATGGATGGTATGTTTTTTGGAAGTCAAGTAACAACACTAGATGTAAGTAATTTTGATACAAGTAAAGTAACTGATATGGGTAGTATGTTTTCACGTAGTAAGATAACAACACTAGATGTAAGCAATTTTGATACAAGTAAAGTAACTGATATGAGTGGTATGTTTTCAAGTAGTAAGATAACAACACTTGATTTAAGTAATTTTAATACAAGCAATGTAACCAATATGAGTTGGATGTTTTCTGAAAGTCAAGCAACAACATTAGATTTAAGTAGTTTTGATACAAGTAAAGTAAAATATATGCACTATATGTTTGCTGATTGTGCTAACTTAAAAACTATATATGCAAGTAATAAATTTAATACAAGTAATGTAACTAATAGTTCTAATATGTTTTCTTCTACAAATAATTTGGTTGGTGGTTCTGGTACTGCATATGATAGTACTAAAATAAATAAAACATATGCTAGAATTGATGGAGGAACTAGTAGTCCTGGATACTTTACTCTTAAGAATTAGAAGTTTTATACTTCTTTTTTGTTGGACTAGTATTTTTTTATAAATTGTGGTAAAATACTTTGTAGCATTTAAACTTTTAAAGGGAGTGATATTATGAGTAAAATTAATATAATGAGTTTAGGTGGATTAAACGAAAATGGTAAAAATTTATATACAGTAAATGTAGATGGACATTTATTTATTTTTGACTGTGGTATGAAATATGCACCTGATAAAATGTATGGTGTAGATTATGTTATACCTGATTTTTCATATTTAGTAGAACATGAAAAAGAAATAGTTGGATTATTTATAAGCCATCCTCATCGTGAGAATATGGGAGCACTTACTGATTTATTAAAAGCATTACCAAATTTAAATGTGTATGCATCAAATTATACAAGTGAAATAATTAAGTATGAGTGTTCAGTAGACAAAGTAGAAATTAAGAATTTACATACTATTAAAGCACATAGAAAAATAGATATAACTAAGAATTTAAGTATTTTCCCATTTAGTGTTACACATAGTAGTCCTGAAACACTTGGATTTGCGATTAATACTGATGATGGAGCAGTTATATATATGGCTGACTTTATAATAGATCCAACTATGAATGGATACTATGACATGGACTTAGGTAAACTTGCTTATATTGGTAAACAAGGTGTACTTTGTTTAATGGCAGAAAGTGTGTTTGCTGAAAAGAAGGGACACACTAGTCCTAATCATAAATTAGAAGGATTTTTTAAAAACGTAGTTGATAAAAATAAAGGTAGAATCATATTTACTGTGTTACCACTACATATTTATACTATTCAAGAAATTTTTAATTCTATAAAGGGAAAGAATAGAAAAGTAGTAATAATGGGTAAAGAATTACATAATATAGTGTCTTTGTGTGCTAAGAATGGATACTTAGATATAGAAGAAGATATGATAGGTAATTTAACTGATTTAAAGCAAGAAAATACAGTTATACTTATTAGTAATGATAGAGAAACACCATATTCAAATATAAATAGAATATTAAATGGTCATGATAAATTTATTACATTAGAAAATACTGATACAGTATGTTTTGCTGAACCAAGTTATGATGCTTATGAAAAGTTACTTGTAAGAATACTTAATGATTTAGCTATTAAGGGTGTTAATATAGTACAAATACCTAAAGATAAGAGTGTACGTCACCATGCATCTAGTGAAGACTTAATGCTTCTTATTAAATTATTTAATCCTAAATACTATATGCCTATAAAAGGTGAATATAGATATCAAGTACAAAATGGAAATCTTGCATATAGTGTGGGTATACCAAAAGAAAATATATTACTTAAAGAAAATGGAGATGTTGTTACTTTTGAAAATGGTGAACTTAAGGATAACTTTGAAAGAGTATTTGTAGATGATATATTAATAGATGGTAACTTTAGTGAAGACGTGGGAGACGTTGTTTTAAAAGATAGAGAACTATTAAGTAATAATGGACTTGTTGTAATATCATCAACACTAAGCAAGAAAGATAAATCAATAGTTATAGAGCCTGAAATAATTACTCGTGGATTTATATATTCTAAAGATAATAATGATGTAATAAATGAAGTTAAGAAGCTTAGTATGGAGATTATTAAAAATAATACTTTCTCTAATAAGTATGCAGATTATGTTAAAATAAGAAATGAAATACGTGAGATAGTTGGACAATACTTATATAAAGAGACTCAATGTAAACCAGTGATATTAACAGTTATTCAAGAAATATAGGAGGAAATAATGATATATTTAGATTATAGTGCGACTACGCCAGTAGATGAGAGAGTACTTGATTCTTATTGTAAAGTTACTCGTGAGTTTATTGGAAATGCTAATAGTATTCATACTCTTGGTGTTAAGTCTAAAGAATTATTAATGCAAGCTACTAATCAAATAGCTGAAATACTTAATTGTCATCCAAAGGAATTAATATTTACTAGTGGAGCAAGTGAAAGTAATACTACTGCTATTAAGGGTGTAGCATTTAAATATTGTAAACGTGGTAAACATATTATAACTAGTAAACTTGAACATAAGAGTGTTTTAGAAGTTATGGGATACTTAAGTAATATAGGTTATGAAGTTGATTTTGTTAATATAAATGAAAATGGTCAAATAGATTTAAAGCATTTAGAAGAACTTATAAGAGAAGATACTATTCTTGTAAGTATATGTGCTGTTAATTCTGAAACTGGGTTTAAGCAACCTCTTAAGACTATTAGACAAGTTATTAATAAAAAGAATCCTAATGTTATATTCCATAGTGATTTAACACAAGCTTTAGGTAAGACAAGATTTTATTTAAGTGATTTAGATTTAGCTAGTTTTTCTAGTCATAAGATATATGCACCTAAGGGAATAGGAATTTTATATAAGAGACGTGACTTACAAATAGATACATTAATATATGGTACTACTGAGAATTGTCCATTTAGAGGTGGAACTCCTGCATTACCACTTATAGTATCCTTTTCTAAGGCTATGAGACTTATTAATGATAAATTGGAATCAAATATAAAGAAGTGTGAAAAACTTAAAGCAGAATTATTGAAAGGACTTTCTAAATACCCAATTCAAATTAATTCTAATGATTTATGTGTACCTCAAATTGTTAATTTTAGTTTACTTAAGATTAAATCAGAAACTTTTGTACATGCTCTTGAGAGATATGAAATATATGTATCTACTACTACTGCTTGTTCTAGTTTAGAAGAAAGTACTGTATTAAAAGCATTAAGTCATGGCAATAAAGATGTAAGTACTACATCAATAAGAGTTAGTTTAAGCCATTTAACTACTATGGAAGAAGTACATAAATTCTTAGAAGTATTTGATAAAGTATGGAATGAGTTATTGTTAAAATGAGAAAAGTAATATTAATAAAATATGGTGAATTAACTACTAAGAAAGATAATAGAAATTTCTTTATAAATAAACTTAAAAATAATATATTTGATAAGATAAGTGATTATAGTTTTGAAATTCAAGATGATTATTATAGAATGTTTATAATTCCAAATGAAGAAGACATTGATGGAATCGTTAATATTCTTAAAAATATATTTGGTATTCATGAAATAGTAGTTGCTTATATGAGTGAAGTAGTTAGTGAAGAAGATATTCTTAAATGTTCTTTAGAAGTTATGAAAAATGAAGAATTTAAGACTTTTAAAGTTGTAACTAATAGAAGTGATAAGAAGTTTCCAATTAAATCAATGGATATGAATAATATAGTAGGTGGACATATTCTTAAGAATATAAATTGTAAAGTTGATGTTCATAATCCTGATGTTTACTTAAATATAGAAATAAGAAGTAATGCAGTTTATTATTATACTAGTGGTATAAAAGGTCTTGGAGGATATCCTGTTAGTACTCTTGGTCGTGGACTTTTGATGTTAAGTGGTGGAATAGATTCTCCAGTTGCTGGATATATGACTATTAAAAGAGGAGTAGAACTTTACTACTTATATTTTGAAAGTAGACCTCATACTAGTATTGAAGCTCGTAATAAAGTTATAGAACTTGCAAGAAAACTAGAAAAGTATAATTCTAATGGTAAATTAATGGTAGTAAACTTTACTAAAATACAAGAAACAATTTATAAAAATTTAGATACTACATATTTAATAACTATTATGAGAAGAATGATGTATAGAATAGCTGAAAGAGTAGCTAAAAAGAATAAATGTTTAGCTATAATAAATGGTGAGAGTGTAGGACAAGTAGCAAGTCAAACATTATCTAGTATGGTAGCTGTTAATGATGTTACGAATTATCCAATATTAAGACCTTTATGTTCTTTTGATAAGTTAGATATAATTGAAATAGCTAAGAAAATAGATACTTATGAAACATCTATACTTCCATATGAAGATTGTTGTACTGTGTTTGTTCCTAAACATCCAGTAATAAATCCAAATTTAAAATATATTTATGAAGAAGAATCAAAGATTGATTTTGAGCCATTATTAAAAGAGGCAGTTAATACTATAGAAGTAGTTGATCTAAAAGAAGTAAAAAGTGAATATTTATAGCAAAATAAAACCTGGAAATCCAGGTTTTTTTGTTTTATCTATCAACTGCATCAGTTTGAGGTTTAAATCCAGCTTCGATTAATTCATCCATAGTAACAATATTATTATTTAAAGCATCTTTTATATTATATTTTTTACCATTAACAGTAACTATAATATATTGACTTTTAATACAAGTAAAATAGTATCTTTTATAATAATATTCGATAGCTTGGGCACAGTTTTTACCAGCACTTGTATCAGTAATAGTTATTTTCTTTTTAGTAGTATCTTCGTATGGCTTTGTTGGGGTAGTTGGTGTGGCTGGTGTAGTTGGCTTTTCTGGTTCTGATGGTGTAACTGGAGTGCTTGGATTTTCAGGTTTAGATGGTTCGTTTGGTGTTACTACTTCGTCACTAGGATCATCTGTTACATTCTTCTTTAGTGGTTTAAATCCTATTGCTATTAATTCATCCATGGTAACAATTCCATCATTTAGTGCATCTTTAATAGTGTATTCTTTACCATTAACAGTTACTATAATATATTGACTCTTTATGCAAGTAAAATAATAATCTTTGTAATAATATTCAATTGCATCAGCACAGTATTGTCCTTCACTTCTATCAGTAATTGTAATTACTTTATTAGTTGCATCTATTGGGCAATTAAATTTAGTACCTTTAAGTTTATAAACTTTTTTACCATTACAGTCATAAATATCATAAAGTATAGAACTTTGTTTAGTATCATTTTCATTTATTAAAAACATAGGTTTTCCATTAAAAGCTAAAACATTTAAAAGATCTATTGCTATTAATAATATGATTACTAAAACTACTACTATAACTCCTTTAATTATGATTTTTTTAGTTGATTCTTGTTTTTTCATATTAATCCCTTTCTTTTCAAAAAAATTATATCACAGGTATTATTTTTTGTAAATTTCACATACTATGTAATGGAGGTATATATGCTTTTAAATAATTATTTTAGTAAGAAAAATAAACTATTATATAAAATGAAAATAATGAATAGTAGAAATCAAGAATATGAAAGTGATTATAAATATCAATTTGATAGATTAGAAAAATATAATGATAAGAAAATAATTAAAAATAAAATTTAAAGTGGAATAATGTTTCACTTTTCTTTTATTCTTTGTTATAATATAAAAGAAAAGAAAGAAGGAAACATTAGATGAAAATATTATGTGTTAATGCTGGTAGTTCTTCTTTAAAATTTCAATTAGTTGAAATGCCTGAAGAGAAGTTACTTATTAGCGGTTATTTTGAAAAGATTGGTTTAAAAGATAGTTTTTGGACTACTAAAGTAAATGGTAAGAAGTATAAAGAAACTAAATATTTAAAGAATCATACTGAAGCTGCTGAAGCTTTAATTGATGAATTATTAAAATATAAAGCAGTTGAAAGTTTAGAAGAAATTAAAGGTGTAGGACATAGAGTTTTACATGGTGGTGAAAAGTATAGTGATTCAGTTTTAATTACTGATGAAGTTATTGAAGACATTAAAGCTTTAACTAAATTAGGACCTCTTCATCATCCAGGAAATTTAGCTGGTATTGAGGCAATGCAAAAAGCTCTTCCAGGTGTACCTATGGTTGCTGTATATGATACTGCATTCCATCAAACTATGCCTAAAGTAAATTATATGTATCCAGTACCTATGGAATGGTATACTAAATATGGTGTTCGTAAATATGGTTTCCATGGAACTAGTCATAAATATATTACATTAAAAATGAAAGAAAAATTAGGTAAAGATGATGTTAATCTAATTATTTGTCATATTGGTAGTGGAGCAAGTATTAGTGTTATTAAAGAAGGTAAATGTTTTGATACTACTATGGGTATTAGTCCACTTGATGGATTAATGATGGGTACTCGTAGTGGAGCTATTGACCCTTCAATTATAGAATATGTAGCTAAAGAATCTGGAGAAGATATTGAACAAATTACTAATGATTTAAATAAAAAATCAGGTTTACTTGGTATTAGTGGATTTAGTGATTGTAGAGATGTTGAAGAAGCTGCAGCTAAGGGAGATGAAAATGCTATATTAGCACTTGATATGTATAATGATCGTATTGCTAAATATATTGCAGAATATTATATTAAATTAGATGGAAAAGTTGATTCAATTGTATTCACTGCTGGTGTTGGGGAAAATGGTATTGAAGCTCGTAAGGCTATTTTAGGAAGACTTGGTGCTTTAGGTATTAAGATTGATGATGAAAAGAATACTAAGATTGCTGGATTTAAAGATGAAGTTGAAGGTATTATTTCAACTGACGACTCTAGTGTTGTAGTAAGAGTTCTTCCAACTAATGAAGAAATTATGATTATAAAAGATACTTATAATTTAGTTAAATAGAAAGAAGTAATTAATGAATAATATTTATAAATCAATATATAATGAAATAAAGAAGTTTAAGAAGATTTATATAGCTAGACATATTGGGCCTGATCCTGATGCTTTTGGAAGTCAGATGGCTCTTAAAGACTCTATATTACTTACATTTCCTAGTAAGGAAGTGTATGCTGTTGGAACTACAGTGTCAAGATTTAAATATTTTGGTAAAGTAGATAAAGTAAATAATTATGATTATGAGAATGCTTTATTAATTGTAGTTGATACTCCTGATAATAGGCGTGTTGATATAGATAATTTCTTATCATTTAAACATATTATTAAGATTGATCATCATCCTTTGGTAGATAAATATAGTGATATAGAATTAATTCGTGAAGATGCTAGTAGTGCTTCAGAATTAGTCTTAGAACTTATAAATAATACTAAACTTAAAATGAATGAAAGTATTGCTGGAAAAATATATATTGGTATAGTAAGTGATTCAAATAGATTCTTATTTAGTGTAAACTATAAGACTTTTGAATCTGTTGCTGAAATTATTAAAAAGTATAAGTTAGACATAGAAAAACTATATAGACTTGTTTATGCCAAACCTTTAAGTGAAGTAAGACTTATGGGTTATATAGCATCTACTATGAAAGTTGATAAGTATGGTTTTGGATATATAGAACTTGAAGATGATGTAATAAAGTCTTTAAATTCTGATATATCTGCTGCGTCTAATATGATAAATGATTTTAATAATATTAATGAAGTTATTGTTTGGGCATTTTCATCACATGATGCTAAAAATAATATGTATAGAGTTAATATTAGAAGTAGGGGTCCAGTAATAAATGAAGTTGCTGCTAAGTATAATGGTGGTGGACATAAATTTGCAAGTGGTGTTAGAACAGACTCTAAAGAAGTAGTTATTGCTTTAATGAAAGACTTATCAAAGGCTTGCAAAGAGTATTTAGAAAGTGAGAAGAAATAATATGGAAGTTACAAAAGTAGATGAACCAATTATTGCTGTTAGAATTAGTCAATATCCTGAAGATAAGAAAAATGAATTCTTATGTTTAGGTAGAAGTAATGTTGGTAAAAGTAGTTTTATAAATACTATAATAAATAGAAAAAACTTAGCTAGAACTAGTTCTAAACCTGGTAAAACTACTACATTAAACTTTTATAAAGTTAATGATGAATTCTATATAGTAGATGTACCTGGATATGGATATGCAGCTACTAGTAAAAAGCAAATTGAAAAATTTGGTGTAATGATAGAAGAATATCTAAAACAAAGACAATATTTAAAACATGTATTCTTACTTATAGATTATAGACATAAACCTACAGAAGATGATGTACTTATGTATAAGTTCTTAAAATACTATAATTTACCTGTTACTATAGTAGCTACTAAGTATGATAAAGTTAATAGATCACTTAGAGCTAAACAGGATGATTTAATTAAAAATACATTAAATCCAGCACTAGGAGATGAGATAATAAATTTCTCAAGTGTTACTAAAATTGGTAAAGAAAGAGTTTATGAAATTATAGAAAATTATTTTGAAAAATAGTTGAAAAGAAACCTTTATTCTATTATAATGTATATAGAATAGAGGTTTTTAATTATGAATAAAAAAGGTTTTACGTTAACAGAATTACTAGTTGTTATTGCTTTAATTGCTATAATTGTTGTTATAGCTATACCTAGTATAATTTCTATTAATAAAAGAATAAATCAAAGAGTTTATAAAACTAAAGTTGAACAAATTATTAGTTCTGCTGAGTTATATGGAACTAATAATCCTGATATATTTAATGGTAGAAGTGAAGTTAAAGTATATGTTTATGAACTTATTAATGCTGGATTTATGTCTACTGATAAAGATGCATCTGATAATGTGTGTCAAAATGTTACTGGAGATGAATATAAGAGTGATAAGGGATGTGTAGTAGATCCTGTTAATAAAAAATCTATGAATGATAATTATGTAATTATTAAGAAAGAAGCAGCAGGTGTTACTGCTACATTTGAAGGACAAACTACTACTATTACAAATGGCACTTTAGTAGAACAAGTATGTAAGAGATTTATGAGTGGTATGTTTGTTGGAAAATATGGTACTGGAGAATCTGATTATTGTGGATGTGTTTATGAAAATGAAAAACCTGTTAAACTTGCTAAATTAGTTAAAAAGAATGGTAAACTTGAAAAAGTAGATGGTCTTTATGTTGCAAGTACTGATTCAAGTGATAGAGTAAATGCTTGTATAATTGCTGGTGATGAAACTAATAATTACTTAAAATATGGTGGAACTATGTGGAGAGTAATGGGTGTATATGATGTTTATGGTGACTCTAATGGTGGAAGACTAGTTACTAAGATGATCACTAATGATAATGTAGATGTTCAATAAGATAACGAAAGTTATCTTTTTATTTGTGTAAATGTATTATCAAAGTTTGATTTTTATGTGAAATATTTGTATAATGGTAATAGAGGTGTTTTATGATAGGGTTTTACGATTATACAGTAATTTTAACATACTTAGGTTTTTCATCTGGTATGGTTGGTATATTTTTAGCAATTACAGGAAATACATTTTGGGCAGTTATGTGTTTAATGTTTTCAGGTCTTTGTGATATGTTTGATGGAAAGGTTGCTAGAACTAAAAAGAAAAGAACTATAGAAGAAAGACATTATGGTATTCAATTAGATAGTTTATCTGATTTAGTTTGCTTTGGTGTTTTACCTGCTGTTATAGGATATTCTTTAGGAATTAAATGCACATATTTAGTACCATTAATAATTATATATCCATTAGCTGCATTAATTAGACTTGCATATTTTAATGTATTAGAAATTACTAGAAATAGTAATACACCTGTGAAAGAATATACTGGTCTTCCAGTAACATCATCTGCTTTAATATTTCCATTTATATATATATTTAGAAAATTCTTAGGAAAATATTTTGTATTAGTATATGGTATTTTATTATTTGTAGTAGCTGTTTTATTTGTTAGTAGAATTAAAATTAAAAAACCGGGTATTAAAGTTATGATAGGATTTATAATAGTTGGTGTTATAGAAATATTATTAATATTAGCTGGTAAATTTATATGAAATATATAGTAAGAGATAGAAATAGTAAAAAAAATATAATTATAGAGTCTAGTAAAACTCTTAATTTTTTTTACGATACATTATTTGGTAGAATAATTTTAAAACCTTTTATTAGTAAATCTTTTAGTAATCTTATGGGTAAATATATGAATAGTAAATATTCATTAAAGAGAGTAGATAAGTTTATTAATAAGAATGATATTAATGTATATGAATATTCTAAGCAAAAGTATACTTCTTATAATGATTTCTTTATTAGAAAGGTTGCTCAAGGTAAAAGACCTATAAATGCTAATAAGAATGCTTTTATAAGTCCTTGCGATAGTAAACTTAGTGTTTATTTAATAAATGATGATTTAACTCTTAAAATAAAAAATTCTTATTATTCTATTAATACTTTAGTAGATGAAAATATTATGAATGAATATAAGGGGGGATATGCTTTAGTATTTAGATTATCGACTGATAATTATCATAGATATTGTTATATAGATAGTGGTACTAAGGGTAAAAATATTCATATTGATGGGGTATTTCATACAGTACAACCAATAGCTTTAAAGCATTATAATTTTTATAAAACTAATACTCGTGAATATACAGTTTTGAATACTAATAATTTTGGTAAAGTAATTGAAGTTGAAGTTGGTGCTATGGGAGTTGGAAAAATAGTTAATAATCATGAAGAATATAAATTTAAAAAAGGTGAAGAAAAAGGCTATTTTGAGTTTGGTGGTTCTACTATAGTATTACTTGTTAAAAAAGATATAATAATTATAGATGAAGATATTTATAATAATAGTTTAGAGAATATTGAAACTAATGTTAAATATGGAGAAAAAATTGGAAGTAAGAAATAACTTCCATTTTTTATTGTTTTGTGGTATAATATGGAGCACTAATGGGGGGTTAGTATGATATTTAGAAGTAAAAGTGATTTAGATTTATATTTGAAAAGAAATTGTGTATTTATAAATTTTGGTTCTAAGGGTAGTGCATATTTTGATAAGAAGACTAATGCTGTTATTAAAATATTTGATATGGCATTAAGTGAAGATGAGTATAGACATTTTGAATATAGAGATTTAGATTTTTTAAGATTTTCTAATGCTTTAAATAATACTTATTTATTTCCATATGAAGTTATTACTTTAGAAGGAAGAAATGTTGGATATTTTGCTCATGCAGCAAGAGGCAAATCTTTATATAAATTAGACCCTTTAATAGTTAATTTAGATTCTATTAGAAGGGCTTATATGATTGCTTTAAGTGATATGGATAAAATATCAAAGAAGGGTATTTTAACTGATGATTTACCTTATAATACATTATTTTCTTGTGATAGAGAAAGATTTTATATGGTGGATACTGATGATTATCATTTAGTTAGTGATGATCATAAAACTATATATCGTGATAATGCTAATCAATTATCATATACTATTAAAACTTTTTTAGTAGATGGATATTTTGATGACTTTATTAATGGTGATAAAGAATTAAGTGATTTATATAGGGAAGGCGACTTATTACCATTCTTAAAGCGTTATAGAGATAAATTATCTGAAAGAGTTGGAAAGAATATAACTACTTTAGGTGATGCGAAGGAATTTCAAGATGAAGAACACTGGAGAGAATATATAAGAGTTTTATAATAAAAAATACTTAGTTAAAGTTTTCTAAGTATTTTTTATATGCTTCTTTAGAAGTTGTTTCTTCTATTATATAGTTTAATTTTTTAGTTTTGCAAAGGCCACTTAGTATATAATCAGTGAAGTATGGATTTCTAATAAGTAGAGGACCTATTATATGAGTTGCATATACATTTTTGTAAGTAAATCCTTCTTTAGTATTTGTTCCATCATTTGAATATAATTCTTGAACATCAAATAGTGGAGTTTTAACATCATAAATATAATCACATCTATTTTGAAAACCAATTATTTCTTCTTTAATTAATTTTGTTTTTCCTTTTACTTCTCCGACTAGTCTATGATTTGATGCACTGTTTGTTTGTTTTAAATCTGTTATGTATTTAGTGTAGTATTTAAATATATTTAGTGCATCTATTTTTTCATCAATTGTATCTATATATTTTCCAAACATACACATAGAGTTACCAGTTAAAATTAAATATTTGTTAGATTCTATATATTTTTTTAAATCTTCTTTTCTTTTTAAAATATCAGTAAGTGCTAGTTTTAATGATTCTTCTGAACCACTTCCTATATAGATAATATCATATTTTTCAAAATCAATTTTATCATTAAGACTCTTTAAATCAACTTTTACTTTAATATTACTTCTTTTTAATTCTTGAACTATACATCTTGTATTAGCATTTTCTCCATATAGATTTAGAAGGTCATAATATAAGTGTAATACATTAATCATTATTTTCCTCCTTTATAATTTTTTTAAGTTCAATTTCTTTATCAAAACATACCATTGAGAATATTTTACCTGTTGTTTTAGTTTTGATTGTTTTACTTAAATTTTCTAGATTTTCTACTAAAATTATTTTATCTTCGTTAATTCCTGCGTATTCCATACGAACTTTCATATCGTAGCAGAATTTTCCGATTAGAATTATATTTTTAATACTTGAGTCATTTAATGATTCAAAGTCTATATCCCATATCCATGATATATCATTTTCTTTATATCTTCTACTTGATGAGTCAAAGCCTAGTATTATAGTTTTATCTCCTTCTTGATGTAGTATGTAGTCTAATGATTGTTTGTAACTTAAATTGTTTTCGTTTTTACTTACTAGCATTTGCCATTTTCTATTATCAAAGTTATAAATTTCCATTCTTTTTGTTTTAATATTTTCATCATTTAATACTTTTAATATATCTTCATCTTTAACTCCGATTTCATGTGTTAGTGCATAGCATCCTGTTACGAAATATACTGTATATAAGAAGTTTGATGGTAGGTGTACAATATTATCATTTATTTTAATTTGTTCATTATCCACATCTATATCTTTTGCTTCGTAGTTTGGTTTACCACGATTAAAGTGATATTTAGGACAATGATATGAACCAATATGTCCATAGTGATAGAAGTCATACTCAAGTTTTGAATTACAAATAGGGCAGTATGCTGCGTCTAAGTTATTAAGATTACTTTTTCTTGAGTAGTTATTTTCTGCCATACCATATGTAGTAACTTCGCCCTTATGATTAATTCTAATTCTATTTACGAATGGATCATCTACATTTAATATTAGATGTGTACCACTTGGTATTGCATTTTTAATTGCATTATATATATTTTCTGGATGTGCATTTCTTGGAGGTTGATCTCTTGTAATATTTGTAATCATTAAGTGAGTAGGTGTTATATATTCAAATATATATTTTAAGAATTGTTCATCTAATTCCATAAGAAGAACATCTGCTTTTAATTTACCACATAATGATGAATTATTAAGTATAAGAGAAGTTATACCATTTATAGTGTTACTTCCTTCTTTGTTATAAACTACGTTGTATCCATTTTTAGTTAATATATTATAAGTAAGTTCTGTAGAACTACTTTTTCCACTTGAACCTGTTATACCAATTACATATTTTGGTAGTTTAATCTTTTTTAATATTTTTTTATCAAGTTTACGAGCTACTTTTCCTCCGATAACACTACCTTCGTGTCCGGTTAGTTTACTAAGCTTATTCGTAAGCTTACATGATAAGATAACAATAAATCTCCACATATTTAATCACCTATCTATATTATATAACATTTTTATTTATTTATAAAGTTTAGCGTAAATTACAGTGTAAATGATAAATTTGATTATAAATGTTGTCAAAAAGAATAAGTTATGCTAAAATTAACATTGTTATGGCTCATTGGTGAAATGGTTAACACATCGCCCTCTCAAGGCGACATTCATGGGTTCAAATCCCATATGAGTCACCATTTGAAATGTACTCTTCGTTTGAAGAGTTTTTTTGTGCTTTTAATTTGTATGTATTTAAAATTTAAAATTGTTAAAAATAAGTATAGGTGACAAAATGAATAATAAGGAATATGACAAGTTAGTTAAGAGCGTAGTTGGTAAAGAAAGTGTTTTAAAGAATGTTATGATTGCATTTTTTAGTGGTGGTGTAGTTGGTATAATTGCTGAAGTTATGAATGAGTTTTATTTCAAAATATTTAATATTACTTTAAGTGATGCGAGCTTTTATACTTTTTCTACATTTATTGTAATAGGTTCTATTCTTACTGGATTCGGAGTTTTTGATAAAGTACTTAGTATATTTAAGTGTGGACTTATTGTACCAGCTACTGGATTTGCTAATACTATGACAAGTAGTGCGATGGATGCTAAAAGTGAAGGATTTATAAAAGGAATAGGTGCTTCTATATTTAGACTTACTGGTAGTATTATATTGTATGGTGTACTTTTTGGAATAATATTTGGTTTTGTAAGGAGTGTGATATTATGACATACTATTTTAATAATGTTTATATTAATGATAAGTTTTCACTTCTTGCATCTACTAAGTATAAACCAATTGTTATGAATAATCCTGATAAAGTACTAGATGACTATTATATTAATGAAAAAAGTATTGAGCTTGCTGAAAGTAAATACCAAGAAACTACTATTAAGGGACTACTTATGAAGAAGAAAAAATTAACTAAAGAAGTAGATTTACTTATTAATGGCGATTTACAAAATCAGTGTCTTGCAAGTAGTCTTGCATCAAGCAAATTTAAGATACCTAGTTGTACTATATATAGTGCCTGTGCTACGTTTGTTGAAGGATTAATTATTGGTGCTAATATAATAGATAATAAAAATAAAAGTACTATTGTTACTGTTTCTGGCCATAATTTAGTTAGTGAAAAACAATTTAGATTTCCTGTAGAGTATGGTGCTCTTCGTAAAATGGTTAATACTTGTACATTAAGTGGCAGTATTAGTGTATTTTTAAGTAATGAAAAAAGTAATTTAAGAATAGAGAGTGGAACTTTTGGATATGTTACGCAAACCGATCATAAAGATGCTAATGATATGGGTAGTGCTATGGCACCTTCTTGTGCTGAAGTTATACATAATCATTTAGAAAGTACTGGAAGAAATTATAAATATTATGATTTAATACTTACTGGTGACTTAGGTATTTATGGAACAAAGATAATGCAGATGTATTTTAAGAAGAAATATAAAGAGAATTTAGATAATGTTATAGATTCTGGAAGTATAATATATACTGAAGATAATATATATGCTGGTGGAAGTGGACCATTGTGTTTACCACTAACACTTTTTGATTATATTTTACCACTTAATAAATATAAGAAAATATTAGTTGTTGGTACTGGTTCTTTGCATTCAGTTATAAGTTCTAATCAAGGTATTGCGATGCCTGGGGTTAGTCATGCTGTAAGTTTGGAGGTACTATAGTGTCTTATTTACTTGCATTCTTGTTTTGTGGATTTGTATGTGCTGTATCTCAATATGTTTTAGAAAAAACTAAGTTTACTCCAGGACATATGAATACAATTCTTGTAATTGTTGGATGTATATTATCAGGTTTTGGTATTTATGATAAATTACTTCAAATATTCAAAGGTGGAGCAAGCATACCAATTATGAATTTTGGACATTTACTTGTTACTGGAGCAAGTAATGGTTACCTAGAAAGTGACTTTATGGGACTTTTTAAAGGTGTTCTTGTTAACTCTTCTGGAGGTATAAGCATTGCGATAGTTTGTGCGTTTATTGTAACTTTAATATTTAAAATAAGAGATTAGTTCTAAAAGAATGACATTTCTTATTTTTTTTGATATAATTTTTTATAGAAATAAGAATAAAGGTGATATTGATGAATCCAGAGATAAATAATCAAAATACAAGTGGTGAAGTAGTTTCTAAAAGTAGTGTAGTTAATAATGCTGCTGCAGTTGAACCAATAGAGCAACCTGTAGTACAAGCAGGACAACAACTTATACAAAATACTAATATTCAAACTAGTGAAACTGTTGTTCCCTCTGTTAATTCAAATAATAGTGTTTCAAATAATGAACCTATTGAAATGTTAACTGACTTAGGTAGTGCACCTCAAACTCCAGTTGTTAATACAGTTGCTGCTCCGTCAAAAGTAGAACAAACTGTAATAACTGATAATATTGAAGGTATGGCAAAAGAAGAAGAAAATGCTAAAACTGAAACTACTATTTCTAATGAAAACATTTCAGTTGATGATGGAATACGTGAAGAAGTTAAATTAGATATGAGTGTTGCTATGGAAGGAGTTCCAACAATAGACAACGCTAATGTCGTAGAAGCGGCTCCAACACAAGAAACTAAATCTATTGAAGAAGTTAGTGTTCAAACTGAAGTAAATACTCAAAAATCAAAAACAAGCAATGTTATAATCATAGTTATTTTGTTATTTATAGCTGCATTTATATTTTTTATGGATGATATTATGTCTTTCTTTAACACAACTGTTCTTCCAATGATAAAGAATGATGTTAAAGAAGAAGATACTAGTGGAAACTTAGTAGATGGATATATTAGACTTGGTGATCCATCATCATTTATGAAAATGAGTGGTATTAAATTTTATAATTTTACTACTAGTGAGCAAAACAAAGTTATATTTAGTTATTTATCAGATAAAAAGTTAGATTCTACTGATTCTTTAGGATATTATATAGTGTTTTATAATAATGATAAAGAAATAACATATAAAGAATTATTTAATGTTAATAACACTATAGAAAAAGGTGAAGTAAATCAGTATAGAATAAATGTTGATGCTGATGTTTATCAAGAGTCAAAATATGGTAAAATAATTAAATATACAGATGATGAATTACAAAAGAAGTATAAAGTTACTTGTACTTTTACTAGAGATGAAACAGATAATATAAAATTAAAATATGAAAATGTATATAATTTTGAAAATGATTTATTAGTATCATATTCAATATCTAAAGAATATATTTTACCAACAGTAGAAACTGAAACTAGTAAAAAGTATAAAGAAGAACTTGATAATGAAAATATTAAAATAAGTGAAGTTGGTGTTACTACTGATTATAAAGACAATAAATTATTTTATAGTGTTAATTTAAATAAATTACCTGATGGTTTTATACCTTTATATAAGAAAACTTCAACTAAAGCAATGATTGTTAAAAAAGAAAAATTAAAGAAATGGGAATGTAAATAATGGATAATTTGTTAATAGGGGATTTTGAAGGTCCACTTGATTTACTACTACATCTTATAAAGAAATCTAAGATGGAAATATTTGATATTGAGATATCAGAGATTACTCGTATGTATTTAAATTATATAGAAGAAATGACTGATATGAATTTAGATATTGCAAGTGAATACTTGGTAATGGCTGCTGAATTAATTGAGATGAAAAGTAGAAAGTTATTACCTAATAAAAAAGATGAAGAAGAAGAGTCAATAGAAGAAAATCCTGAAGAAGAATTAAAACGTAGACTTGTTGAATATAAAAAATATAAAGAGAGTACTCTAGTATTTAGAAATCTTGAAGAAAATAGAGCTAACTATTATACTAAAGCTCCTGAATCTTTAAAGCAATATTCAAGTGAAAAATTAGAAAATGATGGTAGTGTTGGTATATTTGATTTGTTAGATGCTTTTCAAAAGTTACTTGAAAGACAGGAATATAATAAACCAAAAAATACTAAAATTACTAGAAAAGAGTTGTCAGTTAAAGAAAGAGTTGCTAAAATAAGAGATATTCTTAAGGTTCATAAGAAACTTAATTTTATAGAACTTTTTGATGATTTTAGTAAACCTTATGTGGTTGTAACTTTCTTATCAGTGTTAGAAATGGCTAAAAATAGAGAGATTAATATTAAACAAGATAATAATTTTAGTGATATATACTTAGAAAGAGTTGATTGATGTGAATAAAAAAGCAATATTAGAAGGAGTATTATTTATAGTAGGTGATGAGGGAGTCACAGTAGATGAAATTAAGAATATTCTTGAAGTTGATAAGGAAGAAATAAAAGAAATATTTATGGAACTTAAGAAGGATTATGAAAAACCTGATAGAGGACTTAGAATATCATATTTAGGAAATAGATTTAAACTTACTACTAAAGAAGAACATAGAGAATATTATGAAAGATTAGTAACTGATACTAAGAGTAGTGGACTATCTAATGCTGCTTTAGAGGTACTTGCTGTTATAGCTTATAATGAGCCAATTACTAGGCTTAAAGTAGATGAAATAAGAGGAGTAAATAGTAGTCAAATAGTAAGACGTTTACTTGCTCGTGGTTTCATTAAAATATGTGGTAAAGAAGATTCTATTGGTAAACCAAATTTGTATAAGACTACTAATGAATTTTTAGATTATTTTGGACTTTCATCTAAGAGTGATTTACCAGAAATAGTATTTAAAGAAAAAGAAGAAGATGACAATTCTGATTTATATGAATCTAATTATAAAGAAAATTAGATTCTTTTTTTAATTGTATGTTATAATATATCAAAGGAGGGCTTTATGGTTGAAGTTAATTGTAAGAAAATATCAGTTGATTCTGTATGCAATGATCCAGTAGATATTAGATGTGGTGGACCTGAATATTTAGGATTTGACTTTTATGTTAGAGAAGATGAAATAAAAGAAATGGCTATTTTTATTTCTAATACATTAAATAAATATGGTGTACCATTAGCTGGAATGACTACTGTTGGTGCTGTTACTTCTTTAAGTGAAGATAAAGTATGGACTAAAGAAAAGATTGAAGCTTGTATAAAGAAAGAAGCTGATTATTTAATTAGCGAAAGTAGAAGAGGTTACTCAAGAACTTATAGTTTAGAAAAATAGATAGTGATTACTCACTATCTTTTTTAAAAATATAAAATTATTTGAAACTAAATAGTTCTTTTTAGGAACTATATTATTGAGGTGAATAAAATGGTCGATCAAAAAAGCCTTAAAAAATTTGATAAGTTATATGATGAAACATATAAAGATATTTCTCGTTATGTAGTTTGCAATTGTTTTAACATAGATGATGTTAAGGATATTCTTCAAAATATTTATATGGAAGTATATAAAAAGATAGATATTATTGAAGATAAAAAATATATAATTGGAATAGCTAAAAATAAAATATATAAATATTATAGATTTAATTATAAACAAAAAATAATAGATTTTTTAAAAATTATAATGTTGAGGGAATTTATATTAAAGATTCTGAAGGTGAATATAATAAACTTAACAATTATTTAATTAGTACATATAAAGAAGATAAAAGTATTAATATTGCTTTTTCAAAAGATAGTGAGCCATTAAGAGATTATTTCTTTGATGATAATGGTGATAAATATAATACTATTAATGGTAAAAATATTAAGATATATAGTTATGAAAATAGTTATATGACTGTATTTAGTTATAAAGGTGTTAACTTTGATATAGAAACTTCTAATATAGAAATAGATGAATTTAAAAAAGTACTTGAATTAATCGTTAAATAATTTATTGTTAAATTACATAGTATAGTTTATAATTATGTTAAGGAGAATATATGAAAAAGAAAATAATAATTATTGTATGTATTATTTTAATGGTTATGTTAATACCTATTAAATTGCATCTTAAAGATGGGGGAACTGTAGAATATAAAAGTATTATTTATAAGATTAGTAAGGTTCATAGATTAATTGATAATGGGTATGATATAGGTACTGAAATATATATATTTGGATTTAAAGTTTATGATAATGTAGAAAGTGTTTATGAACAAAAGGAGTTAAAAGAAACAAAGGGTGTAGAAGTAGTACCAACATTAAGTGATAAGATAAGTAAAGATACTAGTTGGTGTCCAACATTTCAATTAATATGGAATGATTTTAAAAATGATATAGTAAAAGAAGATATTAAGTTTGATGAGAGACTAGATATTCTTGATAATTTAAATAAAGAAGATTTTACAGAAAAAAATATAAGTAGTAGTTATTATTATAAAATATATGGAAGAAAAAATATTGAACTTAAAAATAAAATTGAAACCGCTATAAAAGAAAAATTTAATCAAAAGAGTGATATTCTTGATAAATTTGACTGGAGTAGTGATGCTCTTGATAGTGGAAACGATATAATAGATAGATATTTCTTATATAGTATGCTTTATAGAGAATTTGAATTTAATAAGAAGTTTGATACTTTTACTGATAAATTTAAAGATAAAGATAATATAGAATATTTTGGTATTATAAAAGAAAATGATGAAGTACGTAATCAAATAAAAGTGTATTATTATAATGATGAAAATGATTTTGCTATTAAATTATTAACTAAAAATAATGATGAAATAATTGTTATTAAGAATCCAAAGGGTGAAACATTTAATGAAATATATAAGAGTATTAAAAATAAAGAAGAATTAAGTTTTAATAATAATGATAACTTTATGATGCCTAAGATAGATTTTAATGTTCTAAGAGAATATACTGAACTTCAAGATAAAAAAATTGTAACAGTAGATGGGACTTATACTATAGAAAAGGCTATTCAAAGTGTTATGTTTTCATTAGATGAAAAGGGTGGAAAAGTTAAAAGTGAAGCTGGAATGGATGTTAAGTATGAAACTGCTGTTCCTATAAAAAACAGAAATTTTTATGTTAATGATACATTTGCATTATTCTTAAAAGAATCTAATAAAGATAAACCATATTTTGCTCTTAGAGTAGATGATATAAGTAAATTTCAACAATAAAAATAGGTAGTCATATGACTACCTTTATTCTTTATAAAAATCTTCTTCTTTGTTTCCGCTAATTCTATCTATATTTGTATCTATAAAGTATCTACTTGGATCATTTTCATCAATAAGTAAGTCTGCATATCCTTCTTTTGGTATAGTAAACGTGTCATCTTTTGGTTCACTTTCAAGTGTTAAAGTTATACCATTTGGTAGAGTATAGTGAAGTACTATGGCTCTTAATTTTCTTCCTTTTGGATCACCACGTTTAACCATTGATTTTTTAAGTACATATGGAATTCTTTTAATAAGTTTTCCATTATTTTTTAAGTATTCTATGTCTTTACATTTTTTATTAATGTCAATTATATTTTTAATACTTCCATATATTGCTAATACAAATATAAGTGGAAATATTGCTAGAAATAAAGATATTTCTTTATTAAAACCATCTTTTTTAATAGTGTTAAATATTGAAACTGCAAAAACTATTGCCATTATTATAACTATAATAGTTGCTAGAATTGTTTCTTTCTTTAACTTATCATATGATTTTGTATTTACTTTGTACATAATAATTCTCCTATCATTAATTAAATTATAGCATATTATTATATTTTGTTGTATTGTATTTATAGGTGAAATAATGATAAATGAAGAATTAAAAAAGTATATTGAAGAAGTAATATTTAAAAGTTATGATAAAAATGATGATGCACATAATTTAGAACATATAAAATATGTAATTGAAAGAAGTTATATGTTTGCAAGTAGAGTACCCAATATAAATTTAGAGATGGTTTATGTCATAGCTGCGTATCATGATATAGGGCACTATATTGATGCTAAGAATCATGAAAAAGTTTCAGGGGAGATGTTACTTAAAGATCAAAATTTAAGAAGGTTTTTTACAGAAGAAGAAATTAAAACTATGTCAGAAGCTGTATGTGATCATAGAGCAAGTTCTAAGAATGAACCTAGAAGTATTTATGGTAAAATAGTATCTTCTGCCGATAGAAATGTGTTAATAGATGTTCCTCTTAAAAGAACATATTCTTATAGAAAAGTTCATAATCAAACTTCAACTCTTGATGAAATTATTGAAGAATCAAGATTACATTTATTAGATAAATATGGCAAAGAAGGATATGCAACTACTAAGATGTATTTTGAAGATGAAGATTATAAGAGATTTTTAGATGATATTGCTTTATTAGTATCTGATAAAGAGGAATTTAAAAGAAGATTTTTAGAAGTAAATGGATTAGAAGAGGATTATAAGAAGGTTTTAAAAAGTAATTAAAAAATCAAACTTTGTGTTTGATTTTAATTTTGCTTTAATATTCTTTGTTTAGGATTATCTAACCATTTTATATCTTCAAATGTCATATTATGTTTAGCATATATTTCTTCAATTTCTTCTTTTGTTATTTCTTCTTTATACCAGTTAAAATAATCTTTATAAAATTCACTTTTTTTAAATAAAAGTATTCTTCCATCAACTGTATATAAATCTATTGCATCGTTTGATTTTACTTTTCTAAAACCGAATCTATCTAAGTCAAGTACTCCATCTAATGTTCTTACTGATTTTAATGATCCAATATCAGTATCTTCACGTTTTTCAATGAAATCAGTTAAGTATGATAGTATTTTAAACCCTTCTTCTCTTGTCATCCCTTCAGGTAACATGAATGTACTGCATGGCCAATTTATAAGACCAATATTATTTCCTCTTGAATAGTCATGTTCATTTATTCTATGGAAATTTACATAGTGAAGTCTATAAATATTACCATCTTTTATTTCATGATCTTCAAGTTCAGCATCAAATTCATAGTTTCTATTTTTTGGTATAATTAATTCATTTCTTAATTTCTTTAATTTTTCTATTAGTTTCATAAGTTCTCCTTTTTGTTTCTTAAGTTTATATTTTATCATAGTTTTGCATTAATTTATATGGTAAAATTAATAGGAAAAGAGGTATTTATGCATTTTTATGAATTAATAAAGAATTTAACTAGTGATAAAAAAACTATTATATATGTAGATATGGATGGTGTAATTGCTGCTTATGAGATAGGTAAACCACTTGAATTTGTAAATAAAAGACCACTTACTTCTAATATTCAAACATTAAGTAGATTATGTGATTTAAAGAATGTAGAATTACATATATTATCTGTATGCAAATTAGATAGCCAGGTAAATGATAAGAATGAATGGCTTAATAAGTATGCACCTTTCTTTGATAAAAGTAATAGAACAATTATTTCAAAAGAAAGTAATCCAGGTTTATTATCAAAAAATTTAAAACTTAATTATTTAAAGTCTTTAGATAGTGATAAACAAATTATATTTATAGATGATGATAATGAAATATTAAAAACTATACATAAAGAACTTACTAATATAATATTATTTCAAGATTCAGAATTAATTGATTAAGGAGTGTATATGGTAAGTTATGAGGAAATATTTTAACTTATAGAATTAATTCACTCATTTGAGAGTAAAAGACTTGATATAGTTAATGATGGAATGAATAGTGGCTTTGAAGTTGAATTTTGTGATGAGATTAAGAAATACTATATTAATTATGATGAAGTAAATATTAGTGTTTTGAAGAAACCCCATATTACTGCTTCAATAACTATTGGTGCAAGTGGAATGAATACTAAGAATCTTAAATTTATTTCATTAAAAAAACCAATAAAAATTGTTGGTAGATTTGGTTATTGGATTAAAGATGGTAAAAATGAATATTTATCATTTGATCCTTTTTTTGATAAAGTAAAATCTTAATAATAAAAGTTTTTGTAAAAAATGATAATAAAAAAAATCCTTGTTTAAGGACTTTTATTGACTTTATTGGTGCGAGTGTCGTAGATATCTACAACTTTTTTATTAATCTTGGAGATAACTCCTCAACTCTTTTTATATCACCATTTTCGTTAACATATATTGTCTTAAAACCTAGTGATTTAGGAACATCAATATCCAATCTTTTATCATCACCAACTATTACACATTCACTTGGTTGGTATATTCCTTGAGCCTGTCTATAAGCTAATTCATTTGGTTTTATAATACTTTCTCCATAATATTCACTAAAATAATCATTGATTCCCATAGCAGTTAATCTATTTCTTTGTGATTCTTCAAAATAATTAGATAATAATACTAGTTCATATTCATTCATTGCTGCTAGCATTGATTTAATTTTTTCAGCATTTTCAGGAATTGCTTTTCTTAATTCCTGAAAGAATATTTCTAAAAAATGATTATCTAATTCACATCCTAATTTATCACCAAAAAATTTTAAGTATAGATTTCTATCATAGCTATTATATGTTTTTTCATACTCTTTAATATTTAACAAAAATTGTTTTGTCTTTTCTATGTCTTCAATGCCATATTTTTTAAGTGTATTTGCTACATAAGATGAAAAATCTACGCCAGTAATCAAAGTACCATCGATATCAAATATTATTCTTTTTATCATAAAACCACCTAACATTAAATAGATGATTATATTATATTATATAAATTAATCTTTGTATATTATTTTGTTTTGACAAAATATTTAACCCCCTAGGTATTTTGACATTAATATCAAAATACTATGGTTTATTATATATAATAGAAAAATATAGTAAAACTATTGGGTCACGAATAAATGTTTGGCATAATTTTATTAGGAACATTTAATGTGAGTGTCGTCCTCCAGTCTTGAAAAAGGAAGGAGGTAAATATCAATGAAAAAAGAGTTTATGTGATTAAACTCCTAAGATACATCTATATCATTTTATCACTTCATACCTTATTGGTATTAGTCATAAAAAAATAGACACTCATCTGCTTAGATAGAGTGTCCAACTCAATTAATTGAGGCGACATTCACTTGCAACTTTAAATGTTTCTTTTTTTAATTTTATGCAAGTTTTCTTGCTAAATACATAATAACATAAAAAAAGAACTTTTTGCAAGTTCTCTTTATATAAAGTTCGAATAGTTCGAACAGATTCGTCACTGGTGCAAGAGAAGGGAATCGAACCCTCAAGGTATTACTACCGGCAGATTTTGAGTCTGCTGCGTCTACCAATTCCGCCACACTTGCTTCATACTTGTTAAGTATAACATAATAAATAATAAATCTCAAATAATTATTTTATTTTAATAACTTATTTTTATAGATAGTTAAATATTTTAAAGAAGTATGATATAATTTATGAAGAATGGATGGTAATAATTATGAATATGGAGCAAAATACTAATCAAGATTCTCAAAATAATAAAGAGGTTGTTAATACACCAACTATGGAAGTTGTAGAATTAACATCAGTAAATGAACAAACTAATGAAAATAAAACTGAAACTATTGAAATGGTTGAAATTTCAAATGATATAACTGAAAGTAAAGGTGTATTAAGTGATAATACTACTACTAAACCACAAGATGACTTTAGCGATAAAACTATTGGAGCAGTTAATAAAATTATAAATACTACTGATTATACTAGTTATTTTGGTAAAGAAGAAGTTACTAAATATAAAATGTATGCTACTTTATGTTATATTCCTTTAGTTGCTTTATATTTTAAATATATAAATAAATTAGGTAGTAAATCTAAATATATGGATTATCATATTAAAGAAGGTACTAATCTAACATTACTTTGGGTTGCTTCCATAATAATATCTAAAGTTTTATATGGAATGTTTACTAAAAAATATTTAATGAGTGAAGAAACTCCTACATGGGTTAAATTTGTTTCATATGTATTATATTGTATATCTATTGTTATAACTTTAGTTGGTATATATAGAACTTATAATGGAAAATCTAAAGATTTACCTATAATTGGAAAGTATAAATTCTTAAAATAGCACGTATGTGCTTTTTATTTTGTAAAGAAAATGTAATTTAAATAGAAAATACTAGAAATTATGATATGATTATAAAGTAGGAGAGTGATTTATGAGAGATGTTGGAACAGTTGTTAGAGGAATTAGAACACCAATCATAAAAGAAGGTGATGATTTAGCTAGTATAGTTGTTGAATCTGTTCTTAATGCAAGTAAAAGTGAAAACTTTGAACTTGAAGATAAAGATGTTATAGGTATTACTGAAGCCGTAGTAGGTATTAGTGAAGGAAACTTTGCTACTCTTGATCAAATAGCAGAAGATGTTAAAAATAAATTTAGTAATAGTGAACATTTAGGACTTGTATTTCCAATATTAAGTAGAAATAGATTTGCTGTATTATTAAGTGCATTTGCTCGTAGTACTAAAAAAATAACATTATTATCTAGTTATCCATCTGATGAAGTAGGAAATGATATCTTATATAGAGAAGATTTAATTAAATATGGTGTTAATCCATCATCAGATTTAATAACTGAAAATGAATATAAAGAAAAGTTTGGTCATTTTAAACATTTATTTACTGGTGTTAATATGTATGAAGTATATCGTGATTTAGTATTAAAAGAAGGTTGTGAATTTGAAATGGTATTTTCAAATAAGCCAGAAGATATTTTAAAATATACTAAAGATGTTATAGTTTGTGATATACATACTAGAATTGAAACTAAAGCTAGAATTCTTAAAAATGATAATGAAGCTCGTGTACTTACATTAAGTGATATTTTAAATCAAAGTGTTAATTCTAGTGGATATTCTCCATATGGACTATTAGGTAGTAATCGTTCTACTGAAGAGAGAGTTAAGTTATTTCCAAGAACTGGAGATATTTTAGTAAATAAAGTTCAAGAATTATTAAAAGAAAAAACTGGTAAAACAGTTGAAGTTATGGTTTATGGAGATGGAGCATTTAAAGATCCAGTTGGTAAGATTTGGGAACTTGCAGATCCAGTAGTAAGTCCTGCTTATACTAGTGGATTAGAAGGAAGTCCTAATGAAATCAAACTTAAATATTTTAGTGAGAATAAATTTAAAGATTTAAAGGGTGAAGAACTTAAAAAAGCAATGATAGAAGAAATTAGAACTAAAGATTCTAAACTTAAGGGTTCAATGGCTACGCAAGGTACTACACCAAGACGTTATACAGATTTATTAGGTAGTTTATGTGATTTAACAAGTGGAAGTGGAGATAAGGGAACTCCAGTAATACTTATTCAAAGATATTTCACTAACTATAGTAATGAATAAAATATATAAATAGTTTCTATGCGAAACTATTTTTTTGTGTTAGAATAATTTTGGTGATTTAGATGCATATTAATAAATTTAAAAAAGTTGGTAAAAATAAATATAAGATATTTTTAGATACTACAGAATTAACTCTTTATGAAGATATAATACTAAAATATGATTTATTATTAAATAAAGATATAAGTATAGAAGATATTGATAAATTAATTGATGAGAATAACTATTATGATGCTTATAATATGGCACTTAATTATATAGAAATTAAACTTAGAAATAGAAAAGAAATAGTTGAATACTTAAAAAAGAAAGATTTTAATAATAAGTGTATAGATTATGCATTAGAACGTCTTGATAAATTAAATTTACTTGATGATAAAAGATATACTGAAGCATTTATAAATGATAAGATGCTTCTTAGTAATGATGGACCATTTAAGATACGTAAACAATTAATAGATGTAGAAATTAATGAAGAAGTGATTGATAATTATTTATCTTTAATAGATGAAGAAGTATGGAAAAATAAGCTTGAAAAACTTATTAATAAAAAGAAATCTATTATGAAAAGTAAGAGTTATTATATGTTTATAACTAAGATGAAAAATGATTTATATAATCTTGGTTATGATAAATATATGATAGATGAGTTACTTTCTAATATAGAATATTCTAGTGATGCTTTAAGTAAAGATTTTCTAAAAGCTAGTAGAAAATTTAAGGGTGATAAGAATAAAATAGTTTCATCATTATTAAGAAAGGGTTATAATTATGATGAAATAAATAGTAATTTTAAGTAATACTTTTAATGGTATTACTTTTTTGTTATAATTTTATTTAGAAAATAGGCGATTATATGAATATTTTAGGTATTTGTGATGATGGGAATATATTATCAATATTTAGAGTTGTGAATATTATTAATTATTGTATTTGGTGTTTTTATTATTTATAAATCTTATAAGAAGTCGCTTATATAAAAAGAGAATTAATTCTCTTTTTGTTTGCTTTATGATATAATATGCTTCATTAAGGAGAAAGTTATGCATTTTGATATAGATGATTTAAATAGTAGAATTATTAAACTTCAAGGTTTAATGAATAGTACTTTGAATGATATTGAAAAATTAGAACTTTCTCGTGATATTAAACTTTTAAAATTAATGGTTAATTATGTTTCTAATGATAGATATTATGTAGAAAGTATGGATTTACCTTTTACTGAACAAATGGATAAAAGAAATAATGAATTAGTTAATTTTTTTAATAAAAATTCAAAATTATTATATAGATCATTATATGGTTATTCTTTTGGAATGAAACTTCCTTGGAAATTTACTTTAGATAAGAAGATTTCAAATTGTGATTATGAAAAATTATTAATAGATTTTTTAAGTGTTTTTGATACAAGACTTTTAGATATTTATGAATTTTTAAAGGAAAGTAAAAGAATAGAAATAAATCCAAAAAAATATAATATTTTTAGTGATGCTTTAGGTCTTAATGTACATTTGATTACTAGTGATGAATCTTTTATACTTTCTAGATTTAATAATAAAATGAGTAGAGCTTCTATTATTCCTCATGAACTTGGACATGCTTTTATTCATAATAAAACTAATAATATTGATTCTTTTGTTCGTAAGAATGGTTCTTTATTTTCTGAAGCATATTCTATATTTTTAGAAATGATATTTTATGATTATTTAAAGAACACCATATATTTTAAGAATGCAAGAAGTTCTGAATATAATAAGCTTGATTCTTTTTTAGGTATTAGTGAATGCTTTAATTCTATTATTCTTTCTTTTGATAAACTTACTACTCGTGATGGTAAAATATATTTAGATGATTCTAGTGTGGCTGATATATATTCATCTACGTTAGTGTTTTCTAATTTACTTGCGATGTATTTAGTTAATTTATATAGAAATGATAAGTATAAATTTATGATAAAAATTAATGAATTTTTTGATATGTTTGGTTATGCTAGTGATGAAGAGATACTTTCTTATTTTAAGTTAGAGGATATGATATATGGAACTAATAGTGTATTAAATGAATATATAAAAACTTATAGAAAATAAAAAAACATTATTTTGTTAAATAATGTTTTTATTTGTTTTAGTTACTTGAACTAGTTGATGATGCAGCTTGTTTTTCTTGTTGTTGAATTAATTTATTAAATGCTTTTTCAAGTTCAGCATCTTCAAATTTCATATTATTTTTTTCTCTTAATGCTTTTAATGCTTTAACTGAGTAGCCAGATTCATTAGCTTTTTCTTTTCCGATAGTTGTTCTAATTTTTTTTGTTAAATCATCATCAAGTTTAGCTTTTTCATCTTGACTAGTTCTATATACAATATGATATCCATAACTTGATTTAACTGGTGAAGTAGAGTAACTTCCATCTTTTAGATTCTTTAATGCTTCAAATACTTCATCTGCATAATCTCCAGTATTTATTTTACCAAGAGAGCCACCTTTATCAGCAGTTGTTGAATCTTTAGAATATTCTTTAGCTAACTTTGAGAAATCTTCTCCTTTTTTTAGTTTTTCGATAACTTCTTTAGCTTTATCATATGCTTTTTGCTCTGCTTTTTTCTTTTCTTCTTCAGTAGCATTTTCTTTACTATCTACTGTAATAAGAATATGACTTGCTTCAATGTCACCAACAACTTCTTCATCATAATATTGTTGAATTTGTTTTTCAGTTACTTCTTCTTCAGCATAGTCTTGAACCCATAAGTTTCTTTTATAAGTTAATGATATGTAATCTCTAAATTTAGATTCGCTAGATAGTCCATAATAATATTGTAAATATAAATCAAAATCAGCATTTAATTTTTTAGCAGATTCTTTAGTTGTCTTAACTGTTTGATTTACATATGCTTTTTCTGAAGCATCAGTTTTATATTTTTCACTTAATAGTTTTGTGTCTATTAAATTCATTAGTTTTTCTGCTCCATAAGCTTCTTTTAAACTTTTATAAAGTTCTTCTGAACTAACGCCTCCTTCATTAAATGTTACAACTGCATTTTCACCATTTGTTAGTTTTACACCATTACAACCAGCAAGTAGGAATACACATGCAAGAACTAAAAATATTTTTTTCTTCATATTTTTCTCATTATCCTCCTAACTCTTATTATGATAGCAAAATCTATACTAAAATACAAGTAATTATCATACACAAAAACTAGGAAATAACATACTATAAGAGTGTAAAGATAAAAAAGGAGGAATGTTTTATGAATACAGGATGCGGATGTGGATGTAATAGAGGAAACGGTATTTCAGGAGCAGCATTTGCTTTAGTATTATTTATTCTATTAGTAATCATATTAGGTGCTTTTATCTAGTATAAGGAGGTGAACGTAATGGGTTGTTGCAATAATCAATCTAATATATTCTTTATAATTTTAATTTTATTCATCCTTTTAGCTATTATATTTGGTACTTGCACAGGATGGTAATTTAAGAAGAGGGGGACCTCTTTTTATATTGTTTTTATTTTAGTATGTGATATAATTATATTAATATAGTAGGTGATTATATGAAACGTTTTATTAAACTAGCTTTAATTTTACTTTTGTTTATTCCTTTTATTAGTAATGCTGCTGTTAAAGTTGTTTATGATGATGCTAAGTGGGGTGCTAATACTTATATAACTGATTTTAAGAATTATAGATGGTATGTTGATTTAAATACTAAAAAGAAATATATTTATGATGGTCGTAATTTTAGTGTAGCGAGTGGTTTTGATTATGGAGGCCTTATTAATCAAAGTGAATATAATATTTCTATTAATAAGAATCAAACTTATTTAAAAACTGCTAGAAGTTACTGGACTTTAACATCTAAAGATTCTAAGTTTTATAGTGTTGAAAATGGTAATTTCACTTTATTTGATAAAAATGTTAGTGCTGCTGGAGTTAGGCCTACTGAATATATAGTTCATCAAACTGAAGTAACTGGTCAAGGTAGTTATGCTGATCCGTGGGTATTTGTGAAACCTGACTTTTATGTAGAAATTGAATACTTTAATACTGTTATAGAACGTGATGGTAAAATAATTGCTGATGGTATTGCTCAATATGGAGATACAATTACATATAGTTTAAAACTTAAAAATAATGGCCTTAGAGATTCTGTTGTTAATACTCGTGAAGTTGCTATGGTTAGTCAAGTTAATAAAATTATTAAGATGTTACCTGAAACTTCAACTGTTAGATTTGGTAATAGAACTTTAAGTCTCAGTGAAGCAAAAAAGGCTATACAAGATTTATTTAGTGATAATGGGTATACTTTTACAATAGTTCCTGGTCAAGAAGTTGAAGTAATATTTAAGATTCAAATAATTGGTAATGCTGGAGATGTTGTTAATAGTCAAGTTCTTTATACGATGGATGGTCTTGAAGCTGACCCAGGTAATTTAAATAAAATTGCTGTTGAAAAAACAGTACAATATAATGAAGTAGCAGAGGCTGGTGCGAATGTAGTACTTATATTAGATACTTCTAATAGTATGAATAATAACGGAAAGATGGCTGCTATGAAAAGATCTGCTAAAGAGTTTGTTGATATTTTCTTAGTAGAAGAATTTAATGGTACATCAGAAATATGTGTTGTTATTATGGCATATGATCGTGGTGATACTTCAAAATACAAGTGTTCTCAAAGTTCAAGTGAATTAAAAAAATATATTACTAATACTCAAGAGGATGGATGGACACCATATACTGAATCTCTTAGAGATGGATTAACCCAAATGAAATATTTAAAAAATAAGCGAGCTTTGAATTCTAATTCAGTTGTATTCTTAACTGACGGTATTCCTTTAGTTACGAGTGGTGTAGATTATCGTTATAAGTCATATATTCCACTAATTAAAGAAATTGCTTCATTATATACCATTGGTTTTATGACCGGTTATAGTGAAAGAAAATTATTATTGGAAATGGTTGATAATGATCCAAATTATTATTTTGAAGCTAATAAAACTCAATTATCTGATGTTTTTAGAACTATTTCAAGAAAAATAAATGAAAAATCAAAAGTTACTTCTAAAGGTGTACTTGCTATATCAAGAAATCTAGATAAAAGTAGAAATATTATTATAAGGGTAACTGCTAATAATGGTAATGGTTCTTCTTATGAAAAACAGATTAGTTATGAAGATGCTTTAAAAGAAAGTTATATTATTAATAAAGGTAATAGGTATGAAATTAATATCAAGAAATTTAAAGCTGATGATAAAATAAGTGTTACATACTTTTTAGAGAGAAATTAAAATTCTCTCTTTTTTTATGTTGTAAGAAATATTAAAAATTGATATACTTAAATAGATAATAAGGGTGATAAGATGAAAAAACTTTTTAGTTTGTTAGTGTTAATTACTTTGTTTTTTCCTTTTATAGTGTGTGCTGCTGTTAAGATAAATTTTGAAGATGCTAAGTATAGTGCTAATAATTATATAACTGATTATGATAATTATAAATGGTATATTGATTTTAAAACTGGTAATAAATATGTTTATAATGGTAGTAAGTTTAGTACTTTAGATGGCTTTAAAACTGGTGGACTTGTTAATCAAAGTGAATATGATATTTCTGTTGAAAGATTTAGAACTTATTTAAAGACTGCTAGAAGTTATTGGACTATGACAAGTAATGGTAATAAAATATATAGTGTTGATAATGGTAAATACTCTTTACTTGAAAAGAGTAGTAAATCTTCTGGAGTTAGACCTACTGAGTATATTCTTCATCAAACTGAAGTAACTGGTCAAGGTAGTTATACAAACCCATGGGTATTTGTTAAACCTAATTTTTATGTTGATATTGAGTATGTAGATACTGAGATTATTAGAAGACAAGGGGATGAAGAATTAAAGCTTGAAGGTGTTGCTCAATATGGAGATGAAATAATTTATAAATTAAAACTTAAGAATAATGGCAGTAATGACTCTAAAGTAAATGTTCGTGAAGTAGCTATGGTTGATGCTTTAAATAAACAAATATCTTTACTTCCTGATACTGTTAAAATTAAGATTGGAGATAAAACATTATCATTAGTTGAATCTAAGAAAGCCTTAAATGATTTATTTAGTGGTAAAGGGTATGATTTTATATTAAAACCTGGTGAAATATTAGAACTTGAATTTGGCGTTAAAATTATAGGTAATGCCGGTGATACTGTTAGTAACCAAATAATATATACTATGGATGATTTAGAAGCAGAACCTAGTCAAAAGAATACTATTGCGATAGAAAAAACTGTTCAATATAATGAAGTTGCTGAAGTTGGTGTTAATGTAGTTATGGCTCTTGATAATTCTGCTAGTATGGGTGGAACTAAAATGACTAAGTTAAAGGCTGCAACTAAAGATTTCTTAAATATAATGCTTGGTCCTGATTCAAACGAAAATAATGAAGTATGTATTGTTATAATGCCTGATTGGTCTTCTTATAGTGCTGATAGAGCACCTTCAAAATGTTCTAGAGATTATACTGAATTATATAATTTTGCGATGGATGAATTAGATGCTGATGGATCACAAACACCATTTACTAGTACTTTTACTAAGTCACTTGAACGTTTAAAAGAAATTAAAAATAAAAATAAGTTAAATAGTAATTATATATTATTCTTATCAGATGGTAGTCCTGTAGGAGATTCTTCATCTAAATATATTCCAGTTGCAAATAATATTAAGAAAGAAGCTGTATTTCTAACTATAGGTTTTCAAACTAGTAATAGTGCATCAAGTACGTTAAAGGGATTATCAACTATTGGAACTGATTCTAATTATCCTGGTGATATGTGTTTATATTGTCCAAGTAGAAAGAATTGTTCTTCAAATACAAATCTATATGAAAAAGTATGCTATAAAGATGCTAATACTAATAATATTTCTGAGATATTTAAAAATATAGCTAAAAAGATGAATGAAAAGTCTAAGATAACTACTAAGGGAGTACTTGCTATTTCAAGAAATTTAGATAAAACTAGAAATATAGTAATTGAAGTAACACCTGATAATGGAAATGGAACTCCTTATGAAATAAAAAAAGGATATTTGGATGCTTTAAATGAAAGTTATATTATTAATAAGGGTAATAGATATGAGATAAATATTAAGAAGTTTAAATCTAGTGATAAAATTAGTGTTACATACTTTTTAGAGAGAAATTAAGTTTTCTCTTTTTATTTTTGTAAAATAATGTTATTATATTAAATAAGGAAGAGGTGTACTATGATAGATATTAAACTAATTAGAGAAAATAGAGAATTAGTAAAAGAAAACATTAAAAAGAAATTTCAGGATGAAAAGCTATCGTTAGTAGATGATGTCTATAATTATGATATTGAATATAGAGAATGCAAATCTAAGGGTGATTTACTAAGAAGCGAAAAGAATAAGTTAAGTGCTTCCATTGGTGAATTAATGCGTGATAAAAAAATAGATGAAGCAAATGAAATTAAAACTAAAATTGGCGAAATGAATAAAGAAATAGAAGAACTTGAGAAGAGAGAAGAGGAACTTGAAAGTCTAATTAAGACTGATATGATGGTTATTCCAAATATTATTGCTCCAGATGTACCTATTGGTGAAGATGATAGTAAGAATGTTGAAGAAAAGACTTTTGGTGAAGCGAAGGTTCCAAATTATGAAATTCCATATCATTCTGATATTATGGCTACATTTAATGGGCTTGATAAAGATGCTGCTGGTAGAGTTAGTGGTAACGGATTTTATTATTTAATGGGAGATATTGCTAGACTTCACTCTGCAGTACTTGCATATGCTCGTGATTTTATGATTGATAAGGGGTTTACTTATTGTATTCCTCCATATATGATTCACAGTGCTGCTGTAGATGGTGTTATGTCATTTACTGAAAAAGAAAATATGATGTATAAAATAGAGGGTGAAGATTTATATTTAATAGGTACTAGTGAACACTCTATGATTGCTAAATTTAAAGATCAAATCTTGAAAGAAAGTGATTTACCAATTACTATGACTTCATATTCACCATGCTTTAGAAAAGAAGTTGGGGCTCATGGTATTGAAGAAAGAGGAGTATATAGAATTCATCAATTTGAAAAGCAAGAAATGATAGTTGTATGTAAACCTGAAGATAGTGATAAATGGTATGATAAGATGTGGAACTATTCAGTAGAATTATTTAGAACACTTGATATACCTGTTAGAAAATTAGTATGTTGTTCTGGAGATTTAGCTGATTTAAAATATAGATCTTGTGATATTGAAGCATGGAGTCCAAGACAAAAAAAATATTTTGAAGTATGTTCTTGTTCAAATTTAACTGATGCTCAAGCACGTAGACTTCAAATAAGATATAAAAAAGAAAATGGAGAAAAGGAATTTGCTCATACTCTTAATAATACAGTTATTGCTCCACCTAGAATGTTAATTGCATTTTTGGAAAATAACTATAATGAAGATGGTAGTGTAAATATACCAGAAGTATTAAGACCATACATGGGTGGTAAAGAAAAACTTATTCCAATTAAAAAATAATTTATAGGCCAAAGAATAAATATTCTTTGGTTTTTTAATTCATAAATATATAATATTGTGATATGATATATTTATATTGGGGGATTTATATGGAAATAAATACTAAACTTTTAAGTGAAGATTTAAAAAAATTAAGAAAATATTATTTAAGACATCCATCTAAGGATGAAATTATAGATGGTTATTCTAGTTTTGTTATGTTAAATGATTTATATCAGTTACTTACTGGAATAAGAGTAGATGAGGATTTATTTTTAAGACCTGATAAAGTACAAGAATTATTAAATTCTAAAACATATAAAAATTGTGATGAATATTGTGATTATTTGGATGAATATTTATATACTTGGTATACGTTATTTGATAATTACTGTGATGAACTTGAAAGTATAGATTGTATAGATGTACCTTTTTTATCTTGCTTTAGAAAATATAGTGAAAAAGAGTTTAAAGATATATTACTAGGTTATTTTTCTACATTTGGTGATAATGAATATAAAATTGCTAAAAAGTATTTTGATGAAAGAAGAATTCAAACTGGATTAGAGATTGAAAGCGGAGATGGAATATATATTAGTAATTCTATGATCAAATCTGGTTATATAGTAACTAGATGTAAGAATCTTGAAACATATACTCAAAGTGTTATTGCTCATGAGTTAGGACATGCGATTGATAGAGAACTATTTTTGTTTCCACAAGTTAAAAGAATACCTTTCTTTAATGATGTATTTTTAGAAGTACCTTCTGCATTTTTTGAAATAGGTTTGTATGATTATTTACTTAGAAATAAAATTGATGTTGATGGTGCTAGAATACAAATAAATGATGTAGCTTTAAAAGTGAGTGACAGTTTCTTTCCAATACATAGTCTTATGAAGGAAAAACAAGAAGGGGAAATTACTAATATAGATTATTATGGTAATGTTTTATTAAAAAGTGGAGAAAAAGTAGAACTAAGAGATGAATTATTATATGGTCTTGGTTATTATACAGCATTTTGTATGCATGAACTTGCTAGGGGAAACTATAAAGAATATATGAAAGAATTTTATAAATTTATAATGTCTAGAGGAGAAGCTACTCCTAAACAATGCATAGAAGGATTAGGTATTAGTTTTGAAGGTTATGTTGATGGTAAAATGATAACACCAAAGATTAAAGAAAATACTTTAGCATTAAAAAAAAGATTTAATTTATAAAAAGTGTTGACTTTTAAGTAAAAAAACTTTAATATGAGTATTAAATTTAATATTTGAGGTAGTTTATGGAGAAGTATTGTTGTAATAAAATTAAATCTAATAATTGTGTTAGATGTATAACTAACAATATTTCTTTATGTCTATAAGTGATGACTTTTTGGTTGTCATTTTTTATTTATGGAGGTGAGGTATGAAAAGTGCTACTATAGAAGAATTAATTGATTCTATTGAAAAATATAATCCTATGATTATTCCTGATGTTATTGAAGCATATCAGTATGCTAAAAAATTACATAGTGGTCAAGTAAGAGAAAGTGGAGAAGAATATATTACTCACCCGATAACTGTAGCATGCATATTATCAGAAATGAAAGCTGATAAAGATACGTTATGTGCTGCATTACTTCATGATACTATTGAAGATACTGAAATTGAAAAAGAAGATATAGCTCGTGATTTTAGTCCTGAAATTGCTGAATTAGTAGATGGAGTTACTAAATTATCTAAAATGGATTTTTCAAATAAACAAGATAGAAATTATGCTAATACTAGAAAGATAATAACAAGTGTTACTAAGGATGCTAGAGTTATACTTATAAAACTTGCTGATAGAGTTCATAATATGAGAACACTTGAATATAAAAAAGATTATAAACAAAAAGAAATATCTATGGAAAGTATGGAAATATTTGTGCCATTAGCATACAATTTAGGTGTTTATCAACTTAAGTGTGAACTTGAAGACTTATCTCTTAAATATTTGCTTCCAGATGAATATAAAAGAGTGAGTGATGAAACAAATAAATTACTTGATGAAAGTAAAAGTATATTAGAAGATATGGCTCATAAAATTGGAGACTTATTAAATAGTAAAGATATTCCTAATGAAATAAAAATAAGAATTAGAAATATATATGGTATTTATAGAAAGAGATATGATGGACAAGCTATAAAGAATATACATGATTTACTTGCTTTAAAAGTTATTGTAGATGAAATAAGTGATTGTTATACTTCTTTAGGTTATGTTCATAGTTTATATAAACCAATTAATAGTAAGTTTAAAGATTATATATGTAATCCTAAGACTAATATGTATCAGTGTTTGCATACTACTGTGTTTGGTCCTGATAATATGTTAGTACAAGCACAAATAAGAACGTTACAGATGGATAAAATAGATAGTTATGGAATTGCTGCTTATTGGGATCTTGATAGTGAAAATGCTAGTAAGAAAATGTTAGAAATAGTTGAGAATAAAAGTCAATTCTTTAAATCTCTAGTGGAAATAGATGAACAATATCAAGATAATAAATCATTTATAGATCAAGTTAAAAAAGAATTATTTAGTGGTAATGTGTATGTGTATACTACTGAAGGTAAAGTACTACAGTTACCAGTAGGTTCTACTCCTGTAGATTTTGCATATAGACTTGATCCTTTAAATGCTAGTCGTATGGTACAAGCGATAGTAAATGATAGAAAAGTGGCAGATGACTATATACTTCAAAATAAAGATAGAGTTAGAATACTTACTAATAGATATGGTATTCCTAAGAAAGAATGGGAAGATAAAGTTAAAACTACTAGAGCACTTGCGCTTATTAAGAAAGATTTATCATAATCTTTCTTTTTATATATATAATTTATTATGAAAAGGTATTATAAATATATTTTAATTTCTATGTTTGTTTTATTTAGTTTTTATTATACTGATAAGATTATTACTATGAGTGAACATAATAATGTGATAATGAATAGTATAGTAGAATATGCATCTATTAATGATTATAAATGTAAGGAAGGTGAAATAACTTCTGATGGTATTGTTTTAGGACTTAGTGGTCTTAGTGTTAATAAGAATAAGAGTTATTCTAATATGAAGGGTATTGGTTTTAAAAAAGAGTTAATAGAATATAAGAATGAAGAGTGTATTTTATCTAAAAAGAATAACTTAGATAAGTATATTATTAGAGGCAATAACTATCTAAATAATGTTAGTATAGTAATAGATATTAATGATGGTAAAAGTTTCTTAAAAATGATGAAAATAGCTGATAATAAAGGATATATTTTGAATCTACTTTTTAATTATGAAATGTTAAATTCTAATATAGATAATATAAGTAATTATAGTAATATTTTATTTAAAGGAAAGAATAGGGAAGAATTAAATAGTTTTATGAAAATACTTCATAATGAATTTTATTGTACTAATAAGGATGAAGATATAATAGAAGTATGTAAGAATAAAAAATTAAGTAGTATAAATGTTATTAATTATATTGATAAAGATTTATTAATTAATACAAAAAAAATCCTTGATAAAGGTGTTATCATATTTATCAAGGAAAATGAATTTAATTTAAGTGAATTATCTGCGACTTTAAATTATATAAAGAGTAGAGGATATAATATTGTTAGTATTAATGATTTATTACTTTAGTATGTATTGTTTACTATCATGTATTGTTTCTGGACTAATAATTAGTTCTTTATGAAGTCCTTGTGATAGAGCATAGTAGTTAGCTACTTCTAAAGCATTTTCTACTATTCTTTTTATACCTCTTGCACCTATACCTAGTTTTTTAGCTTCAATAGCTATTTCTTCTATAACTTTTTCATCATATTTAAAGTTTATACCAATTGATTCAAAAAATTTTTTATATAGAAGTAATTGACTTTTATCTGACTCTTTTATTATTCTCATGTATTCTTCAGTATCTAAACTATTCATTACTACTATATTGTCATTTCTACCTACGAATTCTGGAAGTAATCCAAATTTCTTAAGTGTTTCATTGTTAAATATTTCTTTGTTATCTTCTTTTTCTTCTTTAGGACTATTAAATCCTATACCTCTTTTAGTTCTTGAAAATTCTTCTATACCTGAGAATGCACCTAAGAATGCAAATGTTAATCTTGATGTATCGAATATTATCATTTCTTTATCATCAGGTGATATTAATTGATATTTATGTCCTTCCATCATTTTAAGTAATGATTGAATAACTGCTGATGTAAATGTAGCGTGCTCTCCTTTAGATACTTTTTTATCTATTTCATCAACTACTACAATTCCTCTTTGTGCTTTTTCTATGTCTTTGCCTGAGTTTTCATATAAATGAAGAAGCATTTCGCTTACATCTTTTCCTTTATAACTTGCTGCTGTGTATTCTGTTGAATCTTCTATAGTAATAGGTAAGTCTGTTTTTTTACTTATTGTTCTGAATATTTCTGTTTTACCAACTCCAGTTGGACCACAAATTAACATATTTGATTTTAAACTTGTATCTTGTAGTCTTTGGTTTTTTGCTACTGAGGTTGCTATTTTTTTAATTTGTTCATCTTGACATATAACAGTTTCACTAACAGATTTATATAATTCATCTGCATATATTATTTTAGGTACTATTATAGTAGGTGTTTTCTTATTTTTTCTTCTTTCTATTTCATGTTCAACAATAGTAATTTCTTCTTTTAATTTTTTAACTTCTTTTGTGTAATCACTATTAATCATTTCTTCAAATCCTTCATAATTATCGGGATTGATACTTATTTGAGTTTCTAATCCATCGCTTGAAGCAAATGTTTCAACTGAAGATTCACCTGGAGTATATAATTGGAATAATAAATGTTTATCGTTTTCTTCTATTTCATGTTTTAATGTTTTAGTAAGTTTGTCTTTTTGACCTTCAGATAAATTTTCTAAGTATGCTGGAAAAGCATAAACATATTCTTCATCAAAGTTATATATATCATCTATGAATGGATAATTAAATTTACCTGAATCATCTATAAATATTTTATTACCATCGTAATCTATTTCTTTACCATGAAGTACTTCTGATGGTTCGTATGTATAGCTTTCTACTTCATCGTTTGCTTTAATTCTTTTTCTTTTGTATATGAATACTAATACTTCTTTTTCCATATTATATTCCCCCTAAAATGTAATTTAAATATTATTATAAATTAGAATAATTTACTAGTCAAGCAAGGTTCTTGCCATTTTAATAAAAAAAATATATAATTATGTTATAAAAAACGGGTGGAATATTATGAAGAAGGAGTTAAAGAAATTTTTTAATTATTTAAAGAAGAATATTAAGGGTATTAATCGTTGTATTAAACTTATTAAAAAGAAATCTAATAAAAGTTCTATAGTTTTATTTTTTGATATATGGTGGTGCTATATTAGATATGGTGTAGACTATGATGAATATAGAATATTTGAGTTTTATTCATTACCTGGTTTTAAGAGAGATACTTATATGAGTAAGTGTAGACATCAAAACTTAGAAAATTATTTATGCGATGTTAAACACTTAGCTATATTAACTAATAGAACAAAATTTTATATTAAGTTTAAAGATTATTTAAATAGAGAATATTATAATATTAAAGAAATTAGTTTTAAAGAATTTGAAGAACTTGCTTTAAAGAAAAAAGAATTAATATGTAGAAGTAATAATCTTAAGGGTGAAAGTAATACTTTAATATTAAATGTTAAGAATTTTAGAAGTCCTGCGTTCTTACTTGATAAAGCTAAAAAGAATAATTTAGTAATTGTTGAATCTAATATTAAACAAAATAAATTATTTGATAGTATTAATCCTTATAATATGAATACTATAAGTATTGTTACTCTTAATAACGGAGATAAGGTTGATATAATTTCTTCATATGTAAAATTTGGTTTTGAAGAAGAATATAAGTATGATGTTAATTCTGTTAAACATTTAACAGGTTTAGTAGATGCTAAAAGTGGTATTATTAAACATAAACTTGTATATGGAGAAGATGAACTTTATAGTGAACATCCAATTAGTAAAGTTAAACTTATTAATTTAGAAATACCTTTTTATGAAGAAATAAAGAGTATCGCAAAAGAATGTGCTAAGGATTTTGATGAAGCTTTAGAGATAGAATGGAACTTTGTAATATCAGATAAAAAAGTATATTTAATAAATGCTAATTTATGGGATGACTATGTATTTGCTCAATTACCAATGTTTTCTAAGAATAAAGTAGGTTTAATGCCATATTATAGAGATAATGTTAAAAAGAGAAGAATTTAAATTATATTTTTAAATTTTTCTCTATTTTTTATTGTGGAATTTTTAAGTAGAGAAGATGCTCTTAATAAAGAAGTATTTCCAAATCTTTCATTTATTTTATCTATTACTTTATGATATTCATCTCTTTCAATTATATTATTTTCAAATAGACTTAGTTGAGTGCATCTTTTATCAGATAGTTTTGAGTATGCAATTGTTACTTTTCTAATAGGTAGATTTTCTATATTTTTATAGTAAATGTATTCTAAAACTTCATATATTCTTTCAGGAATGTCTTCACTTTCATTTAATAAAATTGTTTCTTTAAAACGTTTACATAAATCTCTTGAATAGTTTATACCTAAATATATTAGTTTGGTTGTTTTATTCATTCTTCTTAGTCTATTACTAAGCATATCATTCATTTCTTTTACGATGAGTATTGCTTCTTCTTTAGTGTAATCTCTATATAGTATTTGACTCATACTTATTGATTTATTTTTAACTCGTTCATTTAAATCTTTTATAGTGGTAAAATCTATTCCATTAGCTTTACACCATATATCATTACCAGCAACATTACCAAATCTTTTTATATAGAAATCCCTTGTATAATTATTTATGTCTTTTACTTTTTTAATTCCAAGATTATTTAGTTTCTTTTCAGTATTTTTACCAATTCCCCAGACAACGCTTAGAGGTTCTAAGTTTTGCAATTTTGTTTCTATATCATTGTATGTCCATTTAGCAATAAATTCTTTATTATGTTTTGCTTCTATGTCCATTGCAACTTTTGATAAAAATATATTTGGTCCAATACCACAAGTAGATGTAAGACCTGTTTTATCTTTAATAGTTTTCATTATTGTTTTAGCTAGTTCTATATCAGTCATTTTATAATATTTTAGATAGTCTGTTGCATCCATAAATACTTCATCAATAGAGTAGATGTGTATATCTTCTTCGCTAATAAAACTCTTAAATATTTCTCTTACTTTATTACTATATGTTTCATATAATTTCATTCTAGGTTTAGCAAATATAATTTTAATATTTTTAGGTAGTTCAAAAACTCTACTTCTAGAATTTACTCCTTTACTTCTTAAATATGGAGTGACTGCTAAAGTCATAGCTCCCTTTCCACGTGAAGTGTCTGCTACTACAAGTGGAGTAGTAAATGGATCAAGACCACGATTAACACACTCACAAGACGCGAAGAAACTTTTTAAATCTATACTCATTATAACTCTTTCTTTCATACAAACACCTTTTCGTAATAATTGTATCATATATATGTTTTATGTCAACATAAAAGAGCTATTATTTAGCTCTTTGTTTGAATTCTAATATTTTGCATTCACTTTTTTGTTTTGGTTTCATATTTCTTAAGATTTGAGCTTGTCTTTCTCTTGAACTTTCGTAAAGTCTATCTTCATTTTTTAAAGCTTCAATTATATGATCAATTGTTACATCTTCACTTTCATTGAATGCTGCGATAGCGTATGCTTCTTTTAATATATCAAGTACTAGTCTTGGATTACTTGCTCTATCTTTATAATCTCTAAAACTTGTTTTGGTAGAGTTAATTAGCCAATCTATAATCATGTGTCTTTCTGCATCACTTACATTAAGTTTAGAATAACTTATTTTGTTATAAGCAGTTATTAAGTCATCTAATACTTGATAAGTAGTATTATAATCTGGCTCTTTAATTGCTACTTTTTTAAATCTTGTTTTAAATGCTGTGTTGCTTTCTACATGTTCAGCATATTCTTCTTCAGTAGTAGCTCCTATAACTCTTACTTTTCCATAATCTAAATATGGTTTTAATATTTCAGCTACTGTGTTATCATTTCCTTCACTTTTTCCACCTGAAATAGCTTGATGTATTTCGTCTATAAATATAATTATATTTTTATCTTTGCTGGCTTCATCTAGAATTTTTTTCATTTTTTCTTCTAGTGTTCCAACATACTTAGTACCAGCTACCATAGTTGCTGTATCTATACTTATTATTCTTAAATTCTTTAGTGGAGCAGGAACATTTCCTTTTTGTATTCTATAGGCTAGTCCTTTTACCAAAGCAGTTTTACCACATCCAGCTACACCAGTTATAATAATTGATTTATCTCTTTCTGGGTATAAAAGTATTTTCATAATTCTTTCTAATTCATCTTTTCTTCCAATAGATGGATCTTTTATATATGACATACAAGTTAAATCTTCTCCATATTTATCAAGAGTAGGTGTACTTGATATATTATTAGTAAAGTCATATTCTTTGTTATTATATTTTGCTTGACTTACATCTTCCATTTTGTCACTCCCAAATAATTCTTCTCTTAGTACTTTAAATGATTTTTCTTTTTGTCTATCTATATCATAAGTAGTAAACTTAATTATTCTACCATTTTCTTGTAATATTTTAAGTAAATCATTAAAATTTCTTTTAGTTACTAATTTATCATTTATTTTAATTATTTCAGTATTTCTTCCTAAAGAAACAATTCCATCTTCATATTGATATGTTGCTACATCTTGTTTCTTACCAGTATTTGAAAATAAATATATTCTTCCATCATCATATATAACATTAAATCTATCACTATGATATTCTTTAATACTTTCTGAATGAGCAAGTTCATCAATATTAACTCCAAATGTTGATGCAAACTCTATAAATTTATCTTCTCTATAAGTAGTATAAGTAAAGAAGTCACTACTATCGGTAAAATCTTCTATACCATTAGTACTTCTTAATAAATTGCATACTTTTTCATTATATATAGTCATCATATAATCAAATATTTGGTATGGTCTTAAATCACTATATTTAACATCTTTTTCTTCTAAATAATAATCTATTTTTATTTCAGATAATATTATTCTATAAATATCTTCTAAATTATAAGTATTAAATTCTAATGTTTCTAAAGCACTTCTAAGTTCAAATGAAACATTCTTATTTTTTAAATAATGAAAACATTTATCAAAAGTTATTCCAAAACTTTCAAAAGTTTCTTTAACAAAATCATCACTCTTAAGACCAGCCAAGAAAAATGATAAAGGTAATATGTCTTCTTCGTTAATATTACATTCATTTTCATTAAAATATCTTAATAGAGAAAATACTGTATCTAAATATCTTTTAGTTTCATCATTAGTACTTTCATATAAATCATAATTAGTCATTTGTTACCTCTTTGATTATTTATACTAACAAAAAGTATTTATAATTTCAATAATATGTTTTAAATTCTATAATATTTTGTTATAATTTAGATAATATTGGTGGTGAAGTTATGTATATTTTAGGAATTTGTGATACCGGAGAAGTGTTAGAGACTTTTAGTATTGTTAATACAATAGTTTTAATTATTAAAATAGTAGTTCCATTAATTTTAATTGTTAGTGGAATGATAACCTTTTTAAAAGCAATAAAAGATAAAGATGATACTTTACTTGTTAGTGCTAAAAAGTCTTTAGTAACTAAATGTATTGCTGGAATTTGTATATTTTTTGTACCAACGTTTGTAAATATTTTAGTTAGATTTGGAAGTACAGAAGAAAATAATTATATAGATTGTTTAAAAAATGCTACTGTTGAAAATATAAATAAAGCATATTTAACTGAAGCAAAGAATTTACTTTCAAGAGCTGATGAAAATAAAGACTTAGATGATTATTATGCTGCTAGGGTTGCTGCTGGTAAAATAAAAGATAAAGATGTTAGACAAGAGTATATGAAGAAACTTGATGAAATGTATGAAGTTATAAAGAAGGAAATGGAAGAGGCTGAAAAAAATACTAAACCTTCAGGTGATACTGGTGGAAGCACTATTGGTGGAAATAATACTGGTAGTAGTTTTCCATATTATGCTCAATGTGATGGCAGATGGGGAAGTAAGAGTTATAATGGAACAAATTTATGTAAGGCAGGGTGTGGCTATACATCACTTTCTATGGTATTAAGTGGTCTTAAAAAAGATAGTAGTATAACACCTTCTACAGTTCATGACTTTATTTATGGAAAAGGTATATCATATAATCCAGGTGGAGGTGCTATAACAGATGCTGCTTTAGTTGATTCAAGAGTAGCTTCTAAGTATGGTGTTTCTATTCAAACATTATTTGGTAGAAATTATAGGGAAGATGCATCTACTCATAAAAGAGAAATGTCTCTTATAACAAATGCACTTGATCAAGGAAAATTAGTTGTTCTTCTAATACCGGGACATTATATTGCATTAGGTGGAAATGGTACTAATGTAATTGTCCATGATCCTGCTAACTCTAAAAATACTGGAACATATACAATAGAACAAGTTTATAATAAATATAAAAATTATGGTAAAAGATGTAGTAATGGAACTGCTTGTGGATTTATTTATGCAGTTGCTTATTCATAATACATTAAATTGAAGTTATTTAAAAAGTAACTTCTTTTTTTATATAAAATAATGCTAAATGAATTTTGATTGAGTCGTGTACGAACATCTTTTTGCTTGACCGGGGGGGGGGTACATATTATAATAAAGTAGGTGAATAGTATGAAAGATAAAAAAATAATATTTGGTATTACTTTAGCGTTTATATTTATAGCAAGTGTAGGTTTCTCATATGCATATTTTAGTAGTGCAATTACTAATAAAGATGTAAAAGATCAAGTGGTAGAAACTGGTACACTACAATTAACTTATACTGATGGACCAGAGATAAATATACAAAATATGAAACCAGGAAATACAATAAATAAAACAATAACTGTTAAAAATACTGGTTCCTTAGAAGCAAAATACAATATTATATGGCAAGAATTAACAAATGAGATTACTAATGATGAAGTGTTAATAGAAGGAACTTGTACTAGAATAAATGTCACAACTGAAGAAGTAGATGGAACTTGTGAAAATATAGTAAGTACTCCAATTAATAGTCTAAAGATTAAAAGAAATATTTCTATTGAACCAAATATAATACATAAATATGATTTAACTATTACTTTTAAAGATATAGATGCTGATCAGAATTATAATCAAGGAAAGAAATTTGGTGGAGTTTTAGGTGTGGAGAATGCTCCTGAAGTTGTTAATTGTACTTTTGATGGAGAGGTAACGCAAGGTGCTGAGTATGTAAATGGAATATATACGTATAGATATATGCAGGAAAAAAGTGATGCTAATACATCAACACTTACTGTTAATTGGAAAGACATGGATGAACCCGGTTGGGGAGTTGCCTTAACAAATCCATTATCTACTGAAGACGTTGGTACTAAAGGTGTATGTACATATATTAATGATGTACCTGTTATATACATGGGAGGAATGTTTGCGTTAAGTCAAGCTAGTAATATAGATTTATCTAGATTAAATACTTCTAATGTTATAAGTATGTCTGGTATGTTTGGCTATTCTCAGGCAAGTACTTTAAATTTAAGTAATCTTGATACTTCAAATGTAATTGATATGAGTGGTTTATTCTATCATTCAAATGCTACTAGTATTAACTTAGAAGGACTAGATACCTCAAAAGTAATACAAATGTGGAATATGTTTATGAATAGTAAAGTTACAAATATAGATTTAAGTAGTTTTGATACGAGTAATGTGACTAATATGGAAGGTATGTTTTATAATAATAAAAACTTAGTAACTATATATGCAAGTGATAAATTTGTGACTGATAATGTTACTAGTAGTATAGATATGTTTTATGGTGCTTCTAATTTGATTGGTGGTGCCGGAACTCAATATAATAGTTCATATGTTGATAAAATATATGCTAGAGTAGATGGAGGAACTAGCAGTCCTGGATACTTTACTTTGAAAACTAACTAATCATAAAATAGTTCTTGATACATACAATTTAATATGTTATAATACATTTGACAACGAAGAGTGGGCCTAAAACCCACTCTTTATATTGATATGATATGGAGGTCTTATGGAAGAGAAGATTTATGATGCTGTTAAGGAACCACTTGAGAAAGAAAATATTAAATTAGTAGGTGTTCACTTTGGAGAAGAAGATGGTGAAAATACATTATTTGTAACTATTGATAACTTTAATGGTGAACCAGTTGACACAGATTTATGTGTTAAAGCTACAAGAATAGTTGATCCAATTATTGATAGTCTAGACTTAGATTTAGAAAATTATGTACTAGATGTTGGAAGCAAAGGAGAAGAAGAGAATGAGTAAAAAAGTAAAAGAAGAAGATCCTATAAAAGCAAGTGCTCAAGAATTTAAAAAAGCATTAGAGTTTATAGTAAAAGAAAAAGGAATAGATGAAGATGTAGTTATTGAAGCTATGCAAACTGCTTTAAGTACTGCATATAAGAAAAATGAAAAAGCTGATTATAATAGTCGTGTATTAATAGATAGAAATACTGGAGAAATTAAAGTATTTAAAGTTACTACTATAGTAGATGATTACAAAGATGATGATGATGATATAGACCCAGAAACTGGAGAAGTTAAAGTAAGTCATGATTACTTAAATGAAATGACTATTAGCGAAGCTAAAGAAATAAATAGTGACTATCAAGTAGGCGATGAAATACTAGAAGAAGTTACTCCTAAAAACTTTGGTAGAGTAGCTATTTCAGTTGCTAAACAAGTAGTTCTTCAAAAGATTCGTGAAGCTGAACGTGAAAAAGTTATGGCTGATTTTGCTGATAAAGAAGATGAGTTAATGATAGGATTCCTTGCTATGGAAGATGCAAGAAACTATTATGTTGATTTAGGTAAAGCACGTGGAATACTTCCTAAAACTGAATTAATTCCAGGTGAAAAATTAACTATGGGAGACTCTATAAAAGTATATATTACTAAAATAGAAAGTACACCTAAGGGACCACTTATCTTAACATCAAGAAAGAACTATGGATTTGTTAAAAGATTATTTGAACATGAAATTCCTGAATTTAGTGATGGAACATTAGAACTTCGTGGAGTTGCTCGTGAAGCTGGTGTAAGAAGTAAAGTGGCTGTTGCTTCAACTAATCCAAAAGTAGATCCAATTGGAAGTTGTATTGGTGAAAAAGGAAGAAGAATTGCTAATATAATAAATGAACTTGGTGGTGAAAAAGTAGATTTAATAGCTTATTCTGATAATATGGAAGAATTTATTGCTAATGCATTAAGTCCAGCTAAAAACTTAAATGTAAGTATTACTGATGAAAAGAAAAAAGAAGCATTAGTAATAGCTGATGATGAAAATTTAAGTTTAGCGATTGGTAAGAAAGGAATTAATATTAAATTAGCTAGTAGACTTACTAAATATACAATTAATATTAAGACTTTAGCAGATATAAATGCTGAAATAAATAAATAATCATAAGGAGGGAAAACGTATGAAAGTTAAAAAGGTCCCTATGAGAACTTGTGTAATAACACATGAAAAATTAGAAAAAAGAGATTTACTTCGTGTAGTTAGAGATAACGAAGGAAATGTATTTGTAGACGAGACAGGTAAAGCTAATGGACGTGGAGCTTATGTTAAAAAAGATAAAGAAGTTATAGAAAAAGCTCGTAAATCAAAAGCACTTGAACGTCATTTAGAGGTTAAAATAGAAGATAATATTTATGATGAATTAATTAGTAAAATATAATTAAAGAAAAGGAGGAAATAAATATGAGTATAAAAGATTACGCTTTAGAATTAGGAGTAGATACTAAAACTGTTATTAGTAAACTTAAAGAACTTGGCTTTAAATATAACAATGAAACAGATATTCTAGATGATGAAGCTATAATTATGTTGGATAATGAACTTAGCGCTAACTCAGAAGAAAATAATCTTACTGAGGAATTAGCAAGTAAGTTTGAATTAGAGGATAGAGCTGAAGAAGCTGCTCTTGCATACAACATAGAATTAGATGAAGAAGTTAAGGTTAAGGAAAAAATAAAGAAGAAAGATAATAACAATAAACAAAGTAATGATGATTTATCACAAAAGAAGAAAAATATTTATAAGAATAAATCAAAATTACAAAGTAATAAAGAAGAAGTTGAAAGTAATGTTGTTTTATATAAAGAAGGTATGAGTGTATCAGATTTAGCTACTGCGATTGGTGTTAGTGCATCTGATGTAGTTAAGAAATTAATTGGTATGGGACTTATGATATCTTCAAATCAAGCTATTTCTTTTGATGATGCTAGTGTAGTAGTTCTTGAATATAATAAAGAATTAGTTAAAGAAGAAACTACTGATATTACTAATTTTGAAGAATATGTAATAAATGATAAAGAAGAAGATTTACTTCCTAGACCTGCAGTTGTAACTATTATGGGTCATGTTGATCATGGTAAGACTACATTACTTGATTACATTCGTAATTCACATGTAGCTCAAGGAGAAGCTGGTGGTATTACCCAAGCAATAGGTGCATACCAAGTAGAAAGAAATGGTCGTAAGATTACATTTATAGATACTCCAGGACATGCTGCATTTACTGAAATGAGAGCAAGAGGAGCTAGTGTTACTGATATAGTAATTATTATAGTTGCTGCTGATGATGGAGTTATGCCTCAAACAAGAGAAGCAATTGATCATGCCAAAGCAGCAGGAGTACCAATTATAGTTGCAATTAATAAAATTGATAAACCACATACTAATATAGATAAGATAATGAGTGATATGAGTGAACTTAATCTTGTTCCTGAAGAATGGGGAGGAGATACAATATTTGTTCGTATGAGTGCTCAAACTGGTGAAGGTGTTGATTTACTTTTAGATAATATTAATGCTTTAAGTGAACTATTAGATTTAAAAGCAAATCCTAATAGATATGCTAGTGGTTCTGTTATAGAAGCTAGACTTGATAAGAATATTGGACCAGTTGTTACTTTATTAATACAAAATGGTACTTTAAGACTTGGAGATCCTATTGTAGTAGGTACAAGTTATGGTAAGGTTCGTACATTAAAAGATGATACTGGACGTGAAATAGTAAGTGCTGAACCTAGTAAACCAGTTGAAGTTACTGGACTTGAAGATGTTCCAGTTGCTGGAGATAAGTTTATGGCATTCGAAAGTGAAAAAGAAGCTAGAGGAGTTGCTATAAAGAGAAAAGAACATGAAAAGAGTAAGAAATTTGCTCATAAAGCATTAAGTTTAGATGAATTATTTGATCAAATTAAAGAAGGTCGTAAAGAAATTAATGTTGTTCTTAAGACTGATGTTAAGGGTAGCGAAGAAGCAGTTAAGAATGCTTTATTAAAGATACATGTAGATGGAGTTAAAATTAATGTTATTAGAAGTGGTGTAGGTACTATTACTGAAAGTGATGTTGTACTTGCTAATGCATCTAATGCAATTATTATAGGATTTAATGTTAGTCCTTCTAAAGCAACTAAAGAAACTGCTAAAGGTTATGGAGTAGAAATTAGACTTTATAATATTATTTATAAATTAGTAGAAGAAATAGAAGCTGCCATGAAGGGTATGTTAGATCCAGAATATGAAGAAGTTGTTATTGGAGAAGCTGAAGTAAGACAATTATTCCATTTTTCTAAAGTTGGAAATATTGCAGGTTCACATGTAACTAGTGGTGTTGTTAAAGTTGGAACTCCATGTAGAGTTATTCGTGATGGTATAGTAATTGCAACTTCTAAGATTGCTACACTTCAAAGAGAAAAAGATCAAGCTCATGAAGTTAAAGCTGGATATGATTGTGGTATGACTATTGAATCATTCCCAGATATTAAAGAAAAAGATGTTATTGAAGCATTTGAGAATAGGGAAGTGAAAAGATAATGAATTTAAAAGGTGAAAGAGTAGCTTCAGATATGCAAAGAGAACTTGGTAATATCTTGCTTCTTGAAGCTAAAGATGAAGATTTTAAACATGTAACTATTACTGATTGTGAAGTAACTAATGATTTAAGTTTTGCTAAGATATACTTTACTACTACTGATGATAGAGTAAAGGTAGAAAAAGACTTAAATAATGCTGCTGGATTCTTTAGAAGTCTACTTGCTGAAAGATTGCAAATTAGACATACTCCTGAACTTAGATTTATATTTGATGAATCTATTGAGTATGGACAAAAAATTGAAAAGATAATTGAAAAGTTACATGAAGAAGATAAATAAATAGGTGGGTTATGGAAAAGATAAAATGTGCTAACTTATGTAGTTGTATGTCAAAATTAATATTAATTGATTTCGTTCGTGAATTTAGAGAAGGGTTTACACTTTCAAATTTTGCTGATGAAGTACATGAAGGACAACTTTGTTTGGTTAATGATGAAGTAATTGATGAAGGAACTTATGATCAAGATGGAAATTATCAAACTAATTTTCAAGTTAAGAAAACACTTTATCCTATAGAATATTGTCCTTGTTGTGGAAAAAGACTTGAATACAAATCTATATATGATAAGTCATTTATGAGAGAATTAAAATAATGCTTTACACGAGCATTATTTTTTTATTAGTAAAATAATTAAGTTAATGTCAAAAATATAAAAATGAATTTTAAGTATATAAAAACATTTTAAAAATAAATTTTATATATTTTTAAAATGTTTTAATTAGAAACAAAGTATGATATTATAAATATAGAAGATAGTGATAATATGGAAAAAGAAGAAAAAATAATATTTGGTTTTATATTGTTATTTATATTTATTGGTATCGTTGGATTTACTTATGGATATTTTCGAGCTGAATTTGCTTTTGCTTCTAATGATATTGAAGCAACTACTGGTACGTTAGAACTTAAATATAGTGATGATAGTGCTCTTATATATAAAGCTAATTTTAAACCTGGTGAAGTTATCACTAAAACTATTACAGTTGAAAATACTGGTACTCTTGATGCAGTGTATGATTTAGTATGGAAAGAATATAATAATGGTATAACTAATAATGAACTTGTTATTAGTGCTGTATGTGATAGTATGAACTCTAGTGATATAATGAGCGGAAGTTGTACTAATATAGATGAAAAGCCTGTAAGCAATGATGCTATTAAAACTAAAGTTAGTATAAGCCCTGGTATGAAACATAGATATAAAATAGAAATTACATTTAAGAATTTAGATGAGAGTCAAAACTATAATCAAGGTAAGACATTTAGCGGTATTATTAATGTTAAAGATAGTAACTACTAATATTGACAAACAAAAGATATGGTTGTATAATCTACTTTATAAAACGAGGAACAAGAGGAGTAATATATACTAATTATTAGAGATGAAAAGTCATCGGGTGAAAGCTTTTCTTAAGATAGATATATGAATGTAGCTTGGGAGTTAACTACTGAAAATAAAGTAAGCAGTTACGTAGATATGCGTTAAATATATAGAGTATAAAATAAGGTGGTACCACGATTTAATCGTCCTTTGGTATTGCCTTTTTATTTTGGAGGAAAAGTATGAATGAAATGAATGAAAACTTTGATGAGTTTGATAATTATGTTATGGGTTTTGATTTTAATGATGATATGATTGCATATAAATACAATCATTCATATAGAGTAATGCATCAATGTGATGAGATATCATATACATTAAATTTAGATGAAGAAGATAACTATTTAACATGTTTAATAGGATTACTTCATGATTTTGGTAGATTTGAGCAATGGTCCAAATATAAATCTTTTAGTGATGTTGATACAATTGATCATGGAGATTTAGGAGAAGAATTACTATTCAAGAAAGGCTTAATTAAGAACTTTAAATTAGATGATGAATTCTATGATATAGTTTCTAAAGCTATAAAATATCATAATAAATATGAATTACCTGATGATTTAACTGTACGTGAGAAGATGCATGCTAAGATAGTTAGAGATGCTGATAAATTAGATATAATATATGCTTTTTCAACAATAAGAATTTTAGAACTTAAGGAAGACGATAGTGAAATAAGTGAAGAAGTGAAGAAAGAGTTTTATTTACATGAGCCAGTTAAACGAGTCAATTGTAAAACTGTTAATGACAGAATAATATTCTTATTATCATTTGCTTTTGATTTATATTATGACTATAGTCGTGGTTTATTATTAGATAAAGGATATTATAATAGAATATTTGAAAATATAAAAGATAAAGATAAATTTAAACCTTATTTTGATGAGGTAGAAAAATATTTAAGGGAGTGTGAAAATAATGCTTGATAAAAAATATAATCATAAAGAAGTAGAAAATGGAAAATATGAAATGTGGCTTAAAAGTCATTGTTTTGATGCAGGAGATAAGAGTAAAGATGCATTTACTATAGTTATACCTCCACCTAATGTTACAGGTAATTTACATTTAGGTCATGCACTTAATGGTAGTATTCAAGATGTTATTATTAGATATAAAAAGATGAAAGGCTTTGATACTTTATGGCTTCCAGGAATGGATCATGCAGCTATTGCGACTGAAGCTAAAGTAGTTAATAGACTTAAAGAAAATGGTATTAATAAGTATGAACTTGGACGTGAAGGATTCTTAAAAGAATGTTGGAAATGGACTGATGAACATAGAAATAATATTCATAAACAATGGAAAACTTTAGGACTTAGTGTTGACTATAGACGTGAGAGATTTACTCTAGATGAAGGTCTTAATGACGCGGTTAATGAAGTATTTATTAGACTATACAAAGAAGGATTAATCTATCGTGGTGAAAAGATTATTAACTGGGATCCAGTAGCTAAGACAGCTCTTTCAAATGAAGAAGTTATTTATAAAGATGATCCAGGAGCTTTCTATCATATTAAATATTTTATTGAAGGAAGTGATAAGTATTTAGATGTAGCTACTACAAGACCTGAAACTTTATTTGGTGACACTGCTGTTGCTGTTAATCCTGAAGATAAAAGATATAAAGATTTAATTGGTAAGAATGTAATACTTCCAATAGTTAATAAATTAATTCCAATTATAGGTGATGAACATGCTGATCCTGAGTTTGGTACTGGTTGTGTTAAAATTACACCAGCACATGATCCTAATGACTTTGAAGTAGGTGAAAGACATAATTTAGAGAGAATTCTAATTATGAATGAAGATGCTACAATGAATGAGAAAACTGGTAAATATAATGGCATGTCTCGTGAAAAATGTAGAGAAGAATTACTTAAGGATTTAGAAAGTCAAAATTTATTAATTAGTGTTGAAAAGATGACACATAGTGTAGGTCACTCTGAGAGAACTGACGCTGTAGTTGAGCCATACTTATCTAAACAATGGTTTGTTGATATGAGTGGTATGAGTAAAGACTTGTTGGATGCTCAAAAGGGTGGAGACAATAAAATTAATTTTATACCTAAGAGATTTGAAAAAGTATTAAATCATTGGATGGAAGACTGTCATGACTGGTGTATTAGTCGTCAATTATGGTGGGGACACAGAATTCCTGCTTGGTATAAAGGTGAAGAAGTTAAAGTACAAAAAGAATGTCCAGGAGAAGGTTGGACACAAGATGAAGATGTGTTAGATACTTGGTTTAGTAGTGCATTATGGCCATTTAGTACTCTTGGTTGGCCAAATAAAACTGAAGACTTAGAAAGATATTTTCCAACTGATGTACTTGTAACAGCATACGATATAATTTTCTTCTGGGTTGCTCGTATGGCATTCTCGTCACTTAAACAAATGAATTGTCGTCCATTTAAAGATTGTATTATTCATGGACTTATTCGTGATAAACAAGGAAGAAAGATGTCAAAATCACTTGGTAATGGAATAGATCCAATGGATATGATAGATGAATATGGATGTGATGCATTAAGATTCTATTTAACAACTACTTCTGCGATGGGAATGGATATTCGTTTTGATACTGATAAAGTAGCTTCTACTTGGAATTTCATTAATAAATTATGGAATGCATCTAGATTTGTACTTATGAAATTAGAAGGTTTCAAAAAAGAAGATTATTCACTTAAAAACTTAAATAATGCTGATAAGTGGATACTTACTAAACTTAATGAAACAATTAAAAAAGTAACTAAAACTATGGATAAATATGAATTTAATAATGCAGGAAGTGAGTTATATTCATTTATATGGGATGATTTTTGTGATAAATATATAGAAATGTCTAAATTTAGTGAAAGTAATGAAACTAAGAGTACACTTTTATATACAATTACAGCTATAGTTAAAATGATGCATCCATTTATGCCATTTGTTACTGAAGAAATATATAGTAATTTTGAAATAAAAGATAATGATATTCTTCTTATGACTGAATATCCTATTTATGATAAAAAACTAGTATTCAAGAGCGAAACTAAAGAAATAGATGAAATGCTTGAATATGTAACACTATTTAGAAATAAAAAGACTGAAAGTAAGATAACAAGTGAATTTGAAGTAATTGATTATAATAATAATGAATTATTAAATAAGATGCTTAAACTTACTGATAAAATAGTTAGTGAAAGTAAATATAAAGATAAACTTACTATAGAGTTATATAACTATAAGTTTGATCTATTCTTTGATAACTCTAAAAATAGTGAAGAAGAAGAGTTAAAGCGTAAAGAAGAAATAGAAAAGTTAGAAGCATCTATAAGTAGACGTAAAAAATTATTATCAAATGAAAACTATGTAAATAAAGCACCTGAAGCTATAGTTAATAAAGAAAGAGAAGACTTAGGAAAGGAAGAAAAGAGACTAGAAATTCTTAAAAAGAACTAGTCTTTTTCTTTTAAATTTGATATTCTATATATAGTAGATTAGGAGATGAATGAAATGAAGAATTATGGTTTTACACTTATGGAATTACTTACTGTTATAGCTATACTTGGTATATTAACTTTAATAGCTGTACCTAATGTTATAGAAGTATATAATAAGGGTGTAATAAAAGAAATGCAAATACAAGAGACTAATATTAAGGATGCAGCTAATTTATATTTAGAAGATTATTGTTTATCTAAAATTGATGAGAGACTTATATGTCCTTCTACTTATGAAGATGGTGTATATGATTCTAATAGTGGTAAGACAGTTGAAAAATATGTTTGTTTAAATGAACTTCAAAAGAGTGGAGACAGTTATTTAAATGGTGAAGTTAGTTATAGAAAACAAGCTTGTAAGGGATTTGTAACATATTATTATAATGAAGAATTTGGTACTTATGATAATCCTAAAACATATTTATTTTGTGGAAATGAAGAAGATGGATATTTTACTGATAAGAATATAGATAAAAATAAATATTGTGAATGCTTTGATATTTGTAATTAGAAACTATTTTAGTTTCTTTTTTCTTGGTAATATTGTATAATTATCTTGGTGAAGTTTATGGATAATCCTATAGAATTTAAAAGTGCTAAAGAATTATATGATAGAGTACTTCCTGCTTTATATTCTAAAGTTAAAGAATTAAGAAATTTAGGCTTTAAATATATAACAGAAAAAGATGTATGGAATTATTTAGTTAATAGTACATGGAAAACTAAAAGAAATTTACAACTTCATGATCTTATAAGTGATATACTTTATGCTGATAATTATAAGGTTAATGATTATGTCATGGAAAAGATGAAAAGATTAAAAACAAGAGATGATAATGTTGATGAGGAGATGCTTTGATGAAAAAAATAATTAAACCAATTAGTATATTGGTAGTGATTGTTGTTGGTTGTTTATTACTTATAAAACCAACACTTAAGTCTATTCATTATGGAATAGATTTACAAGGTGGATTTGAAATTCTTTATAATATTGAACCACTTAATAAAAATGATGAGTTAACACAAGATGATTTAGACAAAACTTATAAAGCTATAGTTGATAGAATTGATAGTTTAGGAGTAAGTGAACCTGTTATAAGTTTTGAAGGTAATAACTTAATTAGAATACAACTTCCAGGTGTATCTAGTGAGGAAGAAGCAAGACAAAGAATTAGTACTACTGCAGTACTTTCATTTAGAGATGTAAATGATAACTTACTTATGACAAGTGAAATTCTTGGACACAATGGTGCTTCTTTAAGTCAAAATAGTAAGACTTTTCAATATCAAGTTAAATTAGATATTAAAGATACTGCTAAGTTTTATGATGTAACAAATTCTTTATCAAAGAGAAGTAATGGTGAAAATTTAATGGTTACATGGCTTGATTTTACTGATGGGTTAGATTCATATAATAATGAAAAAGAAACTTGTGGTAAAGATGCTAGTATGAAGTGTATTAGTGCTGCTAGTGTTAATGAAGGACTTAATAGTAGTGAAGTAGTTATTGAAGGAAACTTTACTAAAGAAGAAGCACAGGCACTTGTGGATTTAATTAATAGTGGTAGTCTTCCAACTAAATTAACAGAAGAAGCTACACCTAAAAGTGTTTCACCTTCATTTGGTAGTGAAACTATTACTAAAACTGGTATAGCTGGTATTATTACATTTGTAGTAGTGTCATTAATACTTATATTTAAATATAGATTTAGTGGAGTAATAGGTAGTATTTGTTTACTTCTATATTCAGTATTAGTATTCTTAATATTTAATGCTGTAGGTGGTGTACTTACATTAACTGGAATAGCTGCATTGGTACTTGGTATAGGTATGGCAGTAGATTCAATAATAATATCTAATGATAGAATTAAAGATGAACTTAGAAAAGGCAATAAATTAGTTGCAGCATATAATGAAGCAAATAAGAGTAGTTTAGTAGCTATAATAGATGCTAATATTACTACATTAATAGCTGGTATAGTTCTTTACTTATTTGGTGAAAGTAGTGTTAAAGGATTTGCTACTATGTTAATAATTACTATATTTGTAACAGTATTTACTACAGTTATTTTATATCGTGTAATACAGGGAATGTTTGTTAAGAGTAAAGTGTTTGTTGGAAAAGAAAAATTATTTGTAGGTAAAATAAAAGATATACATAACTTTGATTATGTTAAATTTTCTAAGAAGCCAATAATGGCTGCAATAGCTGTAATAGCAATAGGAGTTGCATTTGCATTAGTACGTGGATTTAACTTTGGAGTAGATTTTACAGGTGGTACTAACATAAATTTATCTTCTAATAGTGATATAGATTTTGATAAATTAACTACTATGTTAAAAGATTATGATGTTAGAGGATACAATTATTATGTAGGAGATAAGACTGAAGGATATATTAAATTAAATGATATTCTTAGTGATGAAGATACAACTAAAGTTAAAAAGGAATTAAAAGAAATGGGAATAGAAACATCTATGAGTGAAATTAGTACTCTTGTTACTAAAAACTTAACTAAGAATGCTATTAAATCATTAATATATTCTCTTATAGCGATAATTATATATATAGCTATACGTTTTAACTTTAATTATGCAGTAAGTGGAATACTTATGCTTAGTCATGATGTTTTAATAATACTTTCTATGTTTGCTATATTTAATATTCCAGTTGACTTTATTATAGTAGCATCTTTACTTACAATAATAGGTTACTCTATAAATGATACAATAGTTGTATTTGATAGAATAAGGGAAAATAGAAAGAAATTATATAGAAATAAAAAGATACTTACAGATGAAGAAATGAATAAACTTGTTAATAATTCTTCTAATGAAACTGTGTCTAGAAATGTATGGACTAGTGTTACAACAATATCAGCAGTAGTTATATTACTATGTGTAGGACTTAATGATATTTATACATTTAATGTATCAATTTTAATTGGACTTGTAGCTGGTAGTATTTCATCATTATTAATTGGTCCTAGAGTATGGATGGCTTTTGAAAAGAGAAGTCAAAATAGACCAGATGATGAAGATGACGATGAAGTAGAAGAATTAAAAATAAAAGGTATTAATATTTAAGAGGGAAGTGGATACCATAAAAAATTATAGTTATGAAGATTTAGTTGATGTTTTAAAGACTTATATGGCTCCTGAATATATAGAGTTTATAAATAAGTATTATGAACAAGCTAAGATAGTATATGATGGAATGAAAAGAGAAACTGGTGAAGACTATATATACCATCCAATAAATGTAGCTTATATCTTAGCGGACTTAAAAATGGACCCAGTAACTATTGCTTGTGCATTAATACATGAAGCAATAACACTAGGTAAAATGACTTATGAAGAAGTAGAAGAAATGTTTGGAACAGAAAGTGCTAATATAGTAAATTCTATTACAAAGATAAGTAATCTTAAACAAACATTTAAGATTAATAATCCAGAAAAATATAGAAGAATAATAGTAGGACTTTCTGAAAATCCAGCAACATTATTTATTAAGTTTGCTGATAGACTTCATAATCTTAGAACATTAAAAGTTCATGATAAAGAACATCAAAAATATATAATAGATGAAACACAAAATATATATATACCAATAGCTCATAGACTTGGTATGAAAAAGATGAAAAGTGAAATGGAAGACTTATGTCTTCAATATAGTGAGACAGAAGAATATAATAAAGTACTTGACAGAATTAATGCTGATAAAGTAGAACTTGAAAAAAGTCTTGCTAAAATGAAGTATGAAATAATGCAACTTCTAGAACATCATAATATAAAATATGAAATACTTAGTCGTGTTAAGAGTGTTCGTGGTATATATAATAAACTTAAAAATGGTAAGAGATGGGAAGATATATATGATTTACTAGGACTTAGAGTTTTAGTAGATACGGTAGAAGACTGTTATAGAGTAATAGGACTTGTACAAAGTAAATATCAACCAATACCAAATAGATTTAAGGATTATATAGCTAATCCAAAACCAAATTTATATCAAAGTTTACATACTACAGTTTATGGAGAAGATAAGAGAATTTATGAAGTACAAGTACGTACTCATGAAATGGATGAAATAGCTGAAAAAGGTGTTGCTTCTCACTGGAGTTATAAAGAAAAGATAGATGGAAGTGTTAAAAATAATTTAGATCATATTTTGGAACAATTCCGTGTACTTGTAGAAGTAAATGATATAGAACAAAATATGGAGTTTTTCGGTAACATAAAAGAAGAACTTAAAAGAAATGAAATATATGTATATACTCCTAAAGGAGATATAATTGAGTTACCTGCTGGTGCTACACCAATAGATTTTGCATATAAAATACATAGTGAAGTAGGTAATACTACAACTGGTGCTTTGGTAAACTCAAAAATGGTAAAACTTGATCATGAACTTAAAGATGGTGATATGGTAGAACTTATTACTCAAAAAGGTCATGCTCCATCTAAAGGATGGTTAAAGATAGTTAAAACTGAAGCGGCTAAGTCAAGAATAAAATCATATTTCTATAAAAAAGAAAGAGAAAAATATATTGCTCTTGGACATGAGATGTTATCAAATGAATGTAAGAAGAAAAACGTAGATATTAATGATATAATAACTGATGAGAATGTAGAAAAATTAAATAATAGTCTTGGTACTAAAGATTTAGATGATATATATTTCTCAATAGCTACTCTTAAATATTTACCATCTTCAATACTTAGTCGTCTTGAAGTACATGAACCTAAAAAGAAAGTTTTAACTTTAAGCAAGAAAGACAGTAAAGGTGGAAGTGGTATATTAATAGCTGGATCTAATGATATATTATGTAGTCTTGCTACTTGTTGTAATCCAGTATATGGAGAAGATATAGTTGGATTTATTACTCGTGGATATGGAGTTAAAATACACTCTAAGAACTGTCCTAATATAGATTTAAATAGTGAAAGAATAATAGATGCAGAGTGGGAAAATAATAATGATAATAGATATACTGCTAAGTTAAAAGTATATATTGATGATGTGTCAGATATTCTACTTAAAATAATTACACTTTCTACTAAAGATTCTATAATAGTAGATTCAATAAATCTAATAAATAGAAATAAAGAATTATTCTATGATATAAGTTGTAGAGTTAAAAATATAAATGACTTACATTTATTTATTGATGAAGTTAAAGCAATAAATAGTGTTGTAAAAGTAGAAAGGGTATTTATATGAGAGTAATATTACAAAGAAGTAAAGAAAGTAAAGTAACAATTGATGGTAAAGTAAATGGTAAGATTGATAAAGGTTATGTAGCACTAGTTGGTTTTACTGATGGAGACAATACTGAAATAGTCGATAAAATGATTAAGAAAATTGTAAACCTAAGAGTATTTGAAGATGAAAATGAAAAAATGAATCTTAGTATTCAAGATATAGGTGGAAGTATTCTTAGTATTAGTCAGTTTACTTTATATGCTGATTCAAAAAAAGGAAATAGACCTAGTTTTATAAATGCTATGAATCCTACTGATGCATCTAAACTATATGATATTTTTAATCAAAAACTAAGCGAAATATTACACGTAGAAACAGGTATATTTGGTGCCGACATGAAAGTAGAAATATATAATGATGGACCTGTTACTATAATTTTAGACAGTAATGAATTATTTAGTAAATAAGGGATAACGAAAGTTATCTCTTTTATTTTATATTAAAAAGTGATATACTTATTTAATGATAGGAGAATGATAAATGAAAGATAAAGAAAAGAAAATGTTATTTGGAATTGGAATAGTATTTTTATTTCTTGCTACTGTAAGTTTATCTTATGCGTACTTTTCAGCAAATATTACTAATAAAGATGTAAAAGATCAAGTAGTTGAAACTGGTACATTAAGACTTACTTATACAGATGGACCTGAAATAAAAATGCTAAATATTAAACCAGGATCAACATTTATTAAAGAAGTAAGTGTTAAAAATACTGGTACACTAGATACTACATATAATCTTGTATGGCAAGAACTAACAAATGAAATTATAAATGATGAAATGGTTATAGAAGCAACATGTACTAGACTGAATGCAAATGGAGTAGAAGAAGGAACTTGTGAAGGATTAAGTGAGACTGCTATTGGAGCAAATATTATTAAAAAGAATATTGCTATAGAAAGTGGAGTAACTCATAAATATGTAATTACTATTATTTTTAAAGAAATAAGTGTAGATCAAAACTATAACCAAGGTAAAAAGTTTAGTGGAGTATTAGGAGTAGAAGAATACAAGCCAACTCAATTTGAAAAAGATAGTTGGACTACAATAGTTACTAATGTAAGAAATGGTAATATTTCAAATTATAATTTAGGTGATACTAAAGAAGTGAATTTAGGTGATTTAGGAAAACATAATGTAAGAATAGCAAATACTACAACACCTAGTGAATGTTCTACTGAAGGTTTTTCACAAACAGCATGTGGGTTTGTACTTGAGTTTGAAGATATCATTACAACACGTTCAATGAATAGTACTCAAACTTCTAAGGGTGGATGGCCGGCAAGTGAGTTATATACTTATGTAAATACTGATATATATAATGTATTGCCAACTGACTTAAAGAATATCATTATAGACACAACTGTAGTAAGTGGACATGGGCTAGGGGATGCATCTAATCTTATATCAACTGATAAATTATATTTGTTAGCTCCAATGGAAATACATGGTGATCCCAACTTAGATGCTGCATCAAATTTAACTAGACAATTAGACTACTATACTAGTAAAAATGTCACAGCAAGTAGTTATTCAAATGCTATTAAAAAACTTGGAACAGTTGCAAGTTCCTGGTGGCTTCGCTCGGCTAATTTTAGTGGTAGCTATTATTTTCATACTGTTGATTATAGTGGGCCTTGTGTTCTTAATAAAGCCAATAGTAGTCAAGGTGTTTCACCTGCATTTAGAATTGGATAATATAAAAAGTATATACAAATTGAATGTATATACTTTCTTTTTTATTTCTTTTTTAATTTTTTTACTTCTTTTGGTTCTTCTATTTTAATTGGTTCTGGTGGTAGTGCTACTACTTCTTTTTGTTTTGTGCCTGCACTAAAAACCATAGATACAGCTAATAGAATAGAAGTTACTTCTTTTGTTCTTTTATTCATATTTTCTCCTTAAATTAATAATACATTTTAAGCAAGTAAATGTCAATTTTGTTTGCGTTTTTGTGTAAATGTATTATAATAAGTTGTATGGAAAGAAAAGATGTAAAACTTGAAGATGTTAGCCCTATGATGAGGGAATACCTTAAAACTAAGAGTGAATATGAAGGTATAATTTTATTTTATAGATTAGGTGATTTCTATGAAATGTTTTTTGATGATGCGATAACTGCGAGTCATGAGTTAGAACTTACTTTAACTGGTAAACAATGTGGACTAAGTGAAAGGGTTCCGATGTGTGGTGTACCTCATCATGCTTTAAATGTTTATTTAGAAAAACTAATTGAAAAGGGATATAAGGTCGCTATATGTGAACAAATGGAAGATCCTAAGACTGCGAAAGGAATAGTTAAAAGAGAAGTAATACAAATAGTGAGTGCTGGTACTTTAACTAGTACTGAAATAGTAAATGAAAAAGATTTTAACTATATAGCTAGTGTGACTGATTACAATTATATCTATGCACTTAGTTATGCTGATTTACTTAGTGGTAAAGTGTATACTACATTTGTAGAAAAGAATAGAGAAAAGATAATAAGTCATATAGTGAACTTAAATATAAAAGAAATAGTTGTTCATGATAACTTTGATGTGGATTTAATACATAGACTTAAAACTAACTATAATATATTTATATCTTATTATAATGATGAGAGTTTATATAAGAAAGATATATTTGGAAGAGTTACAGATTCTAAATTAATAAATAATACATCATTACTTCTTAATTACTTAACTAATTCTTTAAAGCAAGATTTAAGTCATATACAAGAAGTTGAAGTAATAGATAGTGGGTTATTCTTAGAACTTGATAAAGAGTGTATTAAGAACTTAGAATTAGTTGAAACTATAAGAAATAAAGATAGACAAAATAGTTTGCTTGGATTTATGGATAAGACTAAGACTGCGATGGGTAGTAGACTTTTAAAGAGTTATTTAATAAGTCCTAGTATTAATAAAGATGAGATTTTAAGAAGACAAAATCTTACTGAGAAATTAATAAATGAATTCTTACTTAAGAGTGAGTTAAAGTCATTCTTATATGAAATATATGATTTAGAGAGACTTACTGGTAAAGTAGTATGTTCTAACTTAAATGCTCGTGATTTATTACAGTTAAAAACAAGTATTAAAGTAATACCTGATATTAATAATATTCTTAAGTCTTTAGGTGAACCATTACTTGAGACTTTCGATGAATTATATAATTTGCTTGAAAGTTCTATTAAGGAAGATGTACCACTTACTATTAAAGAAGGAAATATTATTAAAGATGGATTTAATAGTGAGATAGATGAGTTACGTAGTATTAAGAGTGGTGGTAAGGAATTTATATCTAAGTTTGAAATGGAAGAGAAAGAAAGAACTGGTATAAAGGGTTTAAAAATTGGATTTAATAAAGTATTTGGCTATTATATAGAAGTACCTAAGGGACAAGTAAGTCAAGTTAAACCTGAGTTTCAATATGATAGAAAACAAACTATATCTAATTGTGAACGTTATATTACACCATTATTAAAAGAGAAAGAGAATTTAATTCTTAATGCTGAAGAGAGACTTAATAGTTTAGAGTATGATGTATTTTGTGATATTAAAGAAGAAGTTAAGAAATATATTAGTAGTCTTCAAAGAGTATCTAACTATATAGCATATTATGATGTTATGCAGTCTTTTGCGACAGTAGCAGAAGAATCTAATTTTGTAAAACCAACTATTAATGATGAAGGTATTGTTGAGATAATTGGTGGACGTCATCCGGTTGTTGAAAGTGTTATAGATGGAGAATATATTGATAATGATGTTATACTTGATGGTAATACTAATATACTTATAATAACAGGACCTAATATGAGTGGTAAAAGTACTTATATGAGGGAATTTGGTATTATAGCTATACTTAATCAAATAGGTTCTTATGTACCAGCTAGTAAGTGTAATCTTCCAATATTTGATAAGATATTTACTCGTATTGGAGCTAGTGATGACTTAGTAGGTGGAGAGAGTACTTTTATGGTTGAGATGAAAGAAAGTGCTTATGCATTATTAAATGCAACTAGTAAGAGTTTAATATTATTTGATGAATTAGGTCGTGGTACTAGTACATATGATGGTATGAGTTTAGCAGGAGCAATAATTGATTACATAGCAACTAAAGTTAAATGTAAGACTTTATTTTCAACACATTATCATGAACTTACTGATATGGAAAATAAACTTCCTGGTATAAGAAATGTACACGTATCTATAGATGAAACAGATGGGGATATTACATTCCTTCATAAAGTTATGGATGGACCAGTTGATAAGAGTTATGGTATAAATGTAGCAAAACTTGCAAATTTACCAATAACTGTTATAGATAAAGCACAAGAATTACTAGAAGAATACGAAAAGAATGATAATAGACCTCGTAAGAGAGTTACACAATTTCAACTTGATTTAAATACTAAGGATGATGAATTAAGAGATTATATTAAAACAATAAATCCTCTTGAAGTAACTCCAATAGAGGCATTAGTAATACTTGATAAAATAAAAAAGAAAAGTGAGGAATAATTATGGATGAACTTGAAAAACAACATATAATAGAAAGTACTATTAAAACATGGATGAGTGATGATGAAGTAACTATAGAAGAATCTATTCATGAAGCAGATGAACTTACTAATACTAAAGTAGCTATTATGTCTAATATGCTTCAAGAAGTAGATAAACAAAAACTTCAAAATAAAAAAACTCTTAGAGATTTATATGCTAATAAGATAGTACTTGAAATAGATAGAAAAATTAGTTTCTTATTGCAACGTTCAGATAAAGATCTTTCTAATGAAGAATACACTAGCCTTCTTTCTATAATTAATACTTATATAATTGAGCTTAGAAAAGATAAGAAAACTCTTAAAGAAATTAAAAGAGCTATAATTAGACTTGCTAGTGTACAAACGTTACAATGTAATTCAAGATTAATGCTTTTACTTCAGTTATTAGAAGATAAGAGAGTATCAATGGTAGAAAATTATAACTATGAACATACTATGGCTGAATGTAGTTTAAATGGTATTACTTATGTATCTAATAAGGATGTAAAAGATAGAACAAAAGAAATAAATAAAAATATTTTAACACTTAGGTTATCACTTGGTTTAATGGAGAAATAAGTATGGACTATGGTATATCAAATATTTTATTAGAAGAAGCAAAGAAGAAAAATAAAAGTGCTTTAAATAGTATTTTAAGATCTAGGGTGGCTTTAAAGAGAATGAAAGTTTCTGGAATATTTAATTCCAATTTTAGAAGTCAATATGATGTTATAGAAAATGTACTTGAAGAAGCTAATAGAAGTATAAAAGCTTTAAAGAGAGATAAAAGTACTCTTGATTATTTATCTAGAATATCATTTGATTATGAGTTTGATGATAACTATTTAGAACTTATAAATGTTATAGGTGTAAAAGATGAAGAAATGCTTATAAGATTTTGTAAAATGTTTGAATCAACATTATTCATTAGAAGAGGTATTAGATATGTACCTAAAGTACCAAAAGATGTTAGTGAAGAGAGAGACAAAATAATTGATGATAAAATGAGACTTGTTCGTGAACTTAGTAGTAAAGCATAGATATCTATGCTTTTATATTGATAATAAATAGTAAATATTATATAATTAAATATATCGATGGAGGAAAAATGATAGACGAAAATGAAATTAAAAATAAGATGAATAAGGTTATTGAATCTTTAGAAAGTAGATTTACTACTATTAGAGCTGGTAGAGCTAATCCAAATATATTACATGGTATTATGGTTGATTATTATGGAGTTCCAACACCAATTCAATCACTTGCAACTGTATCTATTCCAGAAGCTCGTGTTCTTTCAATTAAACCATTTGATAAATCATCTTTAAAGAATATAGAAAAAGCAATATATGAAGCTAATTTAGGTATTGCTCCTACTAATAATGGAGAAGTTATAATGTTAACAGTACCAGAACTTACTGGTGAAACAAGACGTAATTATGTTAAACAAGCATCAGTTATGGCTGAAGAAGCAAAAGTAGCTTTAAGAAATATTAGACAAGATGAAAATAATAAGATTAAAAAGAATGAAGAATTAAGAGAAGATGAAAGAGATATGTGTCTTGATATAGTTCAAGAAATGATAGATAAATTTAATAAAATAGTTGATGAAAAATTCAAAGAAAAAGAAACTGAACTTACTAGTATTTAGTAAGTTTTTTTGTTATAATTGTTTTGATAATAGAAAGTGTGGCGACAAGTATGTACACTCAAGAAAAAGTAAAATCATCATATGATAAGTTTATACGTTATTTAAAAGAACATATAGATACTTTATCTCAAGAATTAGATGAATATAATAAGAGAAGTTCATATTTTGAAGCAATAAATGAACTTAAAAATAATCCTACTTTAGATACTGTTTTAAATCAAAGAAAATTTTTAATTTCATTAAATCCAGAGATAACTAAGTATTTTAATGTAATAGATTTTTTTATGTCTAGGGGTGCTAAAACGGCTCCTCAAATTGATATTGCTTTAAGATCTATTATGAGTATAAATGAAATTAAAAGTTTTAGTGAGGGTGCTAATAATTCTTTAAATGTATCTATTATTAAAGAAGAATTAGATCATTATATTAGTTTATTAAATGATGTTAATCAAGATATAGATTATTTAGTAAGTGTACTTGCAAGAAGTGGACTTAGTGATAAAGAACAAATAGATGTACTTTCTAAAGTATGTTTTGAAAGAATACCTGAAAAGAAAATTATAGAAAAAGTAGAAGAAGAAAAATCTAATGATAAAGAAGAAACTATGGATAAAGCTATTATAGAAGATAAAGATAATAATGAAGAAATGGTAGCTATAGAGTCTTTAATAGATAGATGCACTTTAGTTTTACCAGTAATAGCTAGTATAAAAGAAAAATATAGTTATTTAGTTAAAGATAAAAATGAAGGTCAAATTAAATATGCATCTGCGATAGGTATGATGTATAGTTCTCAAGAATTATCTTTTGAAGATGTGGAAAACTATTCTAATGAACTTATGATGTCTTTATATTTAACTATTATGAATGAGAAATTTGATATTGATAAGTTAATTGCTGAAAGTGTAGATGATATGTTACCTAAAAGTGACATGGAATTATTAGAAGTATATATAAGTGATTTAGAACATGCTGTTATACAATTTAATAATGTTAGTGAAATAGTTAAAACTAAAGAAGAAAAGAAAAATAAAAATAAAACTCAAGAAAATAAAAGATTAATATTTTTAATAGATTCTAGAGGTAGATGTGCTGTTGATTTTGATAAATTTAGACGTGGTGAAGTTGAATCTTTATTTGATAAGTGTAAGAGAGGACTATATAGAAAAGAATATAAATTAGGTCCTGGGTGTGAATTTTCAGTTATGATGAATAATGTTTCTAAAACAGCATGTTCGTATATATCTTTATCTGATGAGTATAACTTAGTAATAGATTTAAGCCATATAAGTGATGCTCATGATAGAGCAAAGACAATTGCTAGTAAAAATCAAACTGTTATAACAGATTATATGCATGTGAAAGATAATGATTTAGATAATGTATATACTTCTCAAGAGGGTATTAGAAAAGAAATAGAAACTAAATATAATATTACTACTGATAATAAAGAGGTGACATTATGAATATAAAAAATACTCAAGAATTATTTAATTCTATAAGAAAAGACTCTTTAAAACTAATAAAAGAAAAGAATGTTGATTTAGATATGTTAGCTTTTGAATGTGATATATCTACTAGAAAATTAATTGAATTATTAAATAAGAAAGACAATGATTTACTTATATATTTAAAAATATATAACACATTGGTAGAATGGTAGGTGTGTTATGACTTTAGAAGAACTAATTAGTTTAAAACTTAAAAATTTATATAATGAATTGGAAATTGATCGTGATGAATTATCTAGAAGTGAAGAAGAAAAGAATGAACTTGTTAAAGTATGTGAAGAATGTGAAGACTTTATACATATAATGTCTGAAGGATGGGAAAATGTCAAGCATCAAGATACTGAAGTACTTACTAAGTATTTAATTAAATATAGTGGACTTGCTTATAATGAAAATGAGATAAATGAAAATTTTAGAATAGTTAAATTAGTATATGAAGCTATAGAGTTTAGACTTGATACTAATCTTACCGAAACACAAATTGATTTTGTAAGAGGTTATATTGGTAGCTTAATGCAGATGGTAAAAGATCTTGATCAAAAGATTAAAACTCGTGAAGCATTAGTATCTAAAAATAAAGAAAAAAGTGTAGTTAATAATGAAATTATAAATGGACTTGAAACACTTAATAATAAAATAAGTGATCCTGTGAATGAAGATGTGTTAGATCAAAATGATTTTCAAGCATTTTATAGTATTATAGAAGATAAAAATATACCAAGTGATGTTAAAAAACAAGCTATTGTTAAGTTTATAAAATATAATGCTGATAGAATTAGTAATACACCAAAACAAAATAATAAAGTAAGTATAGAAGATATAAAAGATTTATTTTCTTCATATGGATTTAATGATCCTAAAGAAGTAGAATTTATTAATAAAAATAGAAAAGAATTAGAAGCTAGAAGTGATCTTCAAAATATGAATAGTATTTTAAGTTTCATGAAAGATAATAAAATTATTAAAAGATTTGATATAGGCTCATTATTATCAATATGCTTAGTTGGAAGTTATGAGAGTGTAAGAGATACTTATAAAAAGTTAGATAAAGAACATAAGTTATGTGATTTTTATTTTCAAACACCAGGAGCATGGGTAAATAATACTTTAAAACAAGAAAATAAGAAAATTAGATATGGAGGAGTAAGTACTAAAGAAAACCCTAAGTCTTTATATTATGCTGCTCGTAAAATATCTTTAGAAGATATTGAACTTAATGAAGAATTCTTAAAAGAAAAAGGATTTAATATAGATTTACAAAGTAAAGAGAATCTTGGAAAATTATTAACAACTCCTCATTATAAATTATTACAAAATTATGAATTATGTAGAAGTTATGGTTTATATCAAGATAAAAATTCTTTAACTAATATTAGTCCATTATACGGTTCTTGTATTGAAGAAAAGATGGATAGATTAATAGAGGCTGGATTATTTAATTGTGATGGTGTTAGTAAGAATGTATACGGAAGATATGTGAATAGATATCCATCTTCAATTATTACAACTAGTGATGCGGCTATTACATATTATTCATATTTAAGAAGTATATATAGTCCGGATGAGTATTATAGTACTATATTCTCTGATACTAGAAATGGAATGTTAAAGAAGAATGTTGTTCCTAAATTTGCTAAGAAAGATGGTAAATATGATAAGTTTGTTGATACTAATTTTGTTAATGTTATGTTACCAAGAGAAAATGAGTATGATAAGATACTAAGTGAAAGTGATAATATTACTTATGATGAAAATGTATTTCATGAAAAAGCTGTATTTGATTTAGAAAGACAATTTAGGGTTCGTGATAATGATTATATATATAATATAGATGGAATACTTGTATCTAGAAATAAAGTGCTTAGAACACTATCTATTTTAATGAATAAAGGTGTTAATATAGCAAATGAAGAAGTAATGTATGCTATTACTAAAGGAATGTTTCTATCAAAAGATTCATTAGAAAGAATATCTAATAAAGTAGGATATACTAAAGAAGGAGAAATGGCTCATGGATTACTTTAAAGATTATGGTTTAAGTGAAGAAGATATAAATGAATTAGAAGAATATTTAAGTATGGATGATATAAATAATTATTATGTTGGTGAACTTAAAATTACTAAAATACTTGATTATTTAAATAGTATTGGTATTAAAAATATAAAAGATATACTTAAATATAAAAGCAATATATTTTATGAAAGTATAGATAATATAAAAAAGAATATACCTAATGATAAAATAATAATTGAATTAATTAATGAAGATTATCAAAATTTAGATAGACTTGGTTATTAAACTAATTTAGAAATAAATTAGTTTTTTTGACATTTCATTAAATATATATTACAATATACAAAGTTTTAGGAGGTGCGGAAATGAAAAGATATTTTAAACTTGAACTTGAAAAATGTAATTTTTGGCAAAGTGAACTTAGGGATGGAAATAAAGTTTATCTTAAAAGAGACTTTGAAAGAAGAAGTGAAATTCCACTCAATCAAGTATTTTTTAGACAAGATTTAGATGGTATGTTTACTGAAGTTATAACAGGTAAAAGAATAAAAGTTGTAGCTATAAATAATAGATTATATATTTATGAGCCACTAGGTATAGATATTGAAAAAGGTGCTTTTAGTTCTGCTACTCCTGGGGAAATATCAGGACTTGTAAGGGAACTTAGAGTAAATAATCTAGGAAGTGAGTACTTTGGTATATTAAAGGATTTGCTTGTTAATAGTGATCTTTGTGAAAGAGCTTCACTTAAAAAACAAGAATTAAAAGAAGAATCAAGTTTAGTTAAAAGAATAAAAAATAAATTTCATAAGCAAGATTAATTCACTAGTAATAGTGAATTTTTTAATTGTGTAAATAGAGTAATCTAGTGTTATACTTTTTATAGTAGAAGAGTGAGTATAAAAGATAAAGATAAAAAGATGTTATTTGGTATTGGAATTGTATTTTTATTTTTAGTTAGTGTAGGAATTAGTTATGCGTATTTTAGTAGTATTATTACTAATAAAGATGTAAAAGAACAAGTAGTTGAAACTGGTACACTTAGACTTACATACACTGATGGACCAGAAATAGTTATGAATAATGTTAAACCTGGAACAACATTTACTAAAGAAGTAAGCGTTAAGAATACTGGTACTTTAGAAGTCTCTTATGAAATTTTTTGGCAAGAGTTAAATAATGAGATTATTAATGATGAAATGGTAATGTCTGCTACTTGTGAAAGACTAAATAGTGATTGTGAATATAATGAAAATGTATCATTAAAGGGTATGTTTAATGATAATAGTGTTACTGGTATACCTGATACATTAGTATTTACTATTAAATAATAATAAAAATATATAAATAATAGAAAGATATTAAAAAATAATATCTTTTTATTTGAAATAATGGTATAATCTTTATAGATTTTTTGGAGGAACTTATGAAATTGACAAGAACTGAAGCAAGAGAAAAGATAATGGTAATTTTATACCAAATAGATTTTTATAGAAAAGAAAATATTGAATATAATTTAGAAGATGTTTTTCATGAAAATTTAGAGATGGATAATAAATATGTTAGAGATATAGTAAATGGTGTTTTAGAAAATCAAGATAAGATAGATGAAACAATTACTAAATATTTAGATAATTGGGATTTAGATAGACTTGGTAAGACAGATAGAGCTATTTTAAGACTTAGTACATATGAAATGATGTATTATGATACTCCTAAAGTAGTTGTTATTAATGAAGCTATTGAACTTGCTAAAAAATATAGTGATGATAAGGTTGTTAAATTAATAAATGCTGTTTTAGATAAAGTTCGTGATAATGAGGAAATAAATGAATAAAGAATATATTTCTATTAGTGATATTAATAGAATTATTAAGTTTACGATTGATAATAATGAGAGTCTTCGTAGTGTATATATTAAGGGTGAGATAAGTAATATTAAGTTTCATAGTAGAGGGCATTTATACTTTTCACTTAAGGATGAGAATAGTAAGATAAATGCTGTTATGTTTAATTATAATAGATATTTGAATTTTATACCTAAAGATGGTGATTCTGTTTTAGTACATGGCAAAGTTAGTGTGTATGAAGCAACTGGTAGTTATCAAATATATGTAGATGAGATGACGGAAGATGGTCTTGGTAACTTATATCAACTATTTGAAGAGTTAAAGAAGAAGTTATCGACTGAAGGATTGTTTAACCCAGAACATAAAAAGAAAATAAATAGACTTCCTCGTAAGATAGGTGTTATTACGGCACCTACTGGGGCAGCTATTCGTGATATAATATCTACTATTAATAAAAGATATCCATTGGTAGAAATATATGTATTTCCAACTTTAGTACAAGGGGATAATGCTGGTAAAAATATAGTACGTATGATAGAACTTGCTAATACTTATCCTTTAGATACAATTATACTTGGTCGTGGTGGAGGCTCTATAGAAGATTTATGGGCTTTTAATGAAGAAATAGTAGCAAGGGCAATATATAAGTCAAAGATACCAATAATAAGTGGTGTAGGACATGAAATAGACTTTACTATAAGTGATTTTGTAGCTGATTTAAGAGCTCCAACACCTACTGGTGCTGCTATAATGGCTACTAGTGATAAAGAAGATATAATTAAATATTTAAAAAGTACTCGTGAGAGAGTAAATAATGCTATACAAAATAGATTATATTCTTATAATGAATTAATAAAAAAATATAAAAGTAATTATATTCTTAATAATCCAATGAGACTTTATGATATAAAAGAACAAAAGTTAGACATGTTATATGATAGGTTAAATGGAAGTATAAAGATAAAACTTGATAATAGTCTTAAATTAATAGATAAATATAAAAGCAATTATATACTTAATAATCCTAGAGTTCTTTATGAAAATAAACTTGAAAAGTTAGAGAATCTTAATGAAGATATTAATTCTAGTATCAAAAGAGTTATTGAAAATAATAGTAAGAGACTTGATACATTAAAAATAAAACTTGAACTATTAAATCCTAAAAATGTACTTGATAAAGGATATTCAATAATATATAAAGATGGTAAAATAGTTAAAAATACTAAAGACATTAGTGTTAATGAAGAATTAAATATTATAGTTAGTGATGGTAATATAGATGTAACTGTTAAAGGAGTAAATAAATGAAAGAAAAAACATTTGAACAATCAATAAAAGAATTAGAAAAAATTGTTAATGAACTTGAAAGTGGTGAACTAGATTTAGATAAATCAATTACTAAATATACTGAAGCTATGAAATTAATAGAATTTTGTGAAACTAAACTTAGTAATGCTACTGAAACTATTAATAAATTAGTTAATGAAAATGGTACTGAAAGTAAGTTTGAAGTAGAAGAAAATTAGTAATTATTTCCATAGAAATATGTGGTTATATAATTAAAATATAAAAGTTAATAATAATAAAGAGGTGAAGTAATGAAAAAGTTTATATTCACGTTATTTATTATTTTTTTATTTCCGATATGTACGTTTGCTTATTCTAAATATATTATTCCAGGAGGAGAAAGTATCGGTATTAAGATTAATACTGATGGACTTATAGTAGTAGGTTTCTATAAAGTAGATGGTGAATACATAGCTAAAAATAATTTTAAGATAGGAGATAAAATAATAAGTGTTAATGGTAAAAAAGTAAGTACTATAGAAGAATTGTCTAATGAAGTAGATAATAGTGACTTGAGTAAGATGAAAGTAAATGTAGAAATAGAAAGAAACAATAGAAAGATAAATACTACTTTAAACTTAAAAGTAGATAGTGGTGTGTATAAGACTGGTCTTTATGTTAAAGATTCATTAGTAGGACTTGGTACTCTTAGTTATATTGATCCAGTAAGTAAAATATATGGAGCTTTAGGTCATGAGGTAACTATGAGTGAAACGGGTAGTAGAATAGATGTTAGAGATGGTAATATTCTTTATAGTAAGGTAACAGGTATAGATAAAAGTAGAAATGGTAGAGTTGGTAGTAAAAATGCTAAAATAGTATTTGAGAGGGTACTTGGTAGTATAACTAAAAATACTAATAAGGGAATATATGGTTTGTATAGTGATAAATTACCTAATAAAGATACTATTGAAGTAAGTACATTTAGTGATATAGAAAAGGGAAATGCTTATATACTTACTGTCACTAAAGATAATAAGATAGAAAAATATGATATAAATATAGTAGATAAATACTATAATAAAAGAGATACTCAAAAATCATTTAGTTTTGAAATAATAGATAAAAATTTAATAAATAAAACTGGTGGTATAGTTCAAGGAATGAGTGGTTCACCAATAATTCAGAATAATAAAATAATTGGCGCTGTTACGAATGTACTTGTGGATAATGTTACTTTAGGATATGGTATATCTATAATAACTATGCTTGAAGAAGGAGAAAACTAGTACTAGAAATAGTGCTTTTTTCATATATTTTTGTGTACTTAATATAAATTTATGTTATAATATTGGTCTATTTAGAGGGAACTATGATACATAATGAAAAATTTACAATAAATAGTAGTAAGTTAGATAGAGATTATACTATATGTTCTTTAGCGGATATCCATAATAATAAATGGGCTAATTTTGAACTATGGGATAAACTTATTGAAGAAGTAGATAAAGAAAATCCGGATCTTATATTAGTATCTGGTGATTTAACATATACTTCTGATGATTTTTATATTCCAAGAAATGATAGAATGCTTAGATATTTATTTAGTAATCTAGATTCTATTGCTGATACATTTATGTGTCTTGGTAATCATGAATTAAAACGTGGAAGAAAATATACTACTTATGACTCTATAGAATATTTAAGAAGACTTGATAGAACTTGCGGAGTACATATATTAGATAAGAGAATAGGTGAAGAATACGTAGATATTGGTAATATTAGAATAGGTGGTTTTTGTCCTAGAAGTGAAACATATTATAAAGCTCATGAGGATATGTGGAATCAATATTTTATAGAAGATTATATGAAGAGTTTACTTGAGTTTACTGATAAGCAATTTAATATTTTACTTACTCATTCACCTGATACAATTAGTCAAAAAGAGGTGTTATGTGCTTTAAGAGATAGACTTAAATATTTAGATTTGATAGTTTGTGGACATAAGCATGATGGATATATGCCTAAAATTATTCAGGGTTCTTTAGATGATATTGGAATAGATGTAAGTGATGGTAAGACTGTATTTGATTATATAGTTAGTAAAACTAGTAAATGTAGAGGAAAGTTTGATGTATTAAACGCTAAGATGATAGTTAATAGAGGATATAGAAAGTTTTCTCATACTAGTCCTGTATTTGGTTTATTAGATAAAATGTCTCCTAGAGATATGGCTACAATAACTCTTAAAAAGAAGTTGTAGTCTATTGTATGATAATAAAAATTATGTTAAAATTTATATATACTAGGAGGCAATTATGGAAGATAATAAATTAAAAGTAACTATTGAAGATGGGACTGAAGTAGTAGTTAATGTACTTGATATAGTAGATTCTCTTGAATTTAATAAAACATATATTATTTATACAGTTAATGATGAAGAAGATACTATTTTCTCATCTATATTAAATGAAACTGAAACTACTTATTCATTAGATACTATTACTGATCAAAAAGAATTAGATTTTATTAATAATGAAATAGATAGAGTTGTTAGTGAACTTAGTGAGTCAGGTGAGTAATTATGACTATAAGAGAAGCTGTTAGAACTGGTAGATTACCTAATATAGGTCTTGATTATTTAGTACGTTTATGTAATACACTTAATATACCAGCAAAAGATATAAATTTTGATTTAACACAAGAACAACTTAAAAGATTACAGTTTAGTCCAGCTATGCATAGAAAGTCTGTTAGTCAAGAAGTAAGAAGTGCTCATAATGTATTATCTGATAAATATAGTAAGTTAATTGCTAGATATGAGCAATTATCTCATTATATGGGTGAAAGTGGATACTTAGATGACTCTAAAAAAGAAGTTGATGAGATAGTTGATGAATTAAAAAGAGCTAAAAATAGTTATGATAATGTTATTAATAATATATTTATTGATAAACAAGATCTTGGTTTTGATTCTAGTGTATTAAATCCAGTTGATTCTGTTAAAATGGGAATTAGTAATAAAGGACTTGAAAAAACTGGTGATAAATTATCAAATGAATATGAAAAGTTAGATGAGTTACGTTCTAGAGATTATAAAACTAAATTTAAAAAGAAAATAAATGAAAAAAGAATTAATAGAGTGTGTGCTAAAATTAGTAAACTTCAAAAGAAACAAGGTAAGATGCAAGCAACTCAGAAGAAAATAGTAAATAGGGGTTCTAATAAGTATGCTAAAATTAAAATGAAAGAGATGAATAAATTTTATTCTGACTTTAATAGATATCGTGTTTATGGTGATATGAAAGCATCTCTTAAGGAATCTAGAGAGAATTATCAACATGATATTAATGAAACTAAGGCTGAACTTGCTGCATTACAAGGTAAAGTTGGATTAATAAATGGAGCTAAAAAAATTAAAAATAAAGTTGAACTTGCTGTTATGAATGCTAACTTGAAAAAGTTTGATATGCAAGAGAAAAGAGTTGAAAATTTAAGAAATAAACCTGGTAGATGTAAACTTAGTGAACAATATTATAGAACAATTACTAAAGCACTTGCTGCATAATAAAAAAGTACTTTCAAACGAAAGTACTTTTATAATCCTAAAAGATGTGTTGCTATTTGGAAATAAACTATTAATGAAATTGCATCTACTATTGTAGTTATGAATGGGCTTGCCATTACTGCTGGGTCGAACCCTATTTTTTTAGCTAATATTGGTAGAGAACATCCAATAATTTTTGCAATTATTACTGTTACTATTAATGTAAGACATACTACTAGTGCTACACTTGTTGTTACTTTATCTATAAGAAGTAGTTTTGCAAAATTTGCTATAGCTAGTGTTATGCCGGCTAAAGCAGCAACTCTTATTTCTTTCCATATAACTTTTAATGTATCTTTATATTCTATATCATTTAATGAAAGCCCACGAATTATTGTGACTGATGATTGTCCTCCAGCATTTCCACCTGTATCCATAAGCATTGGAATAAATGAGGTTAAAACTACGTATGATGCTAATGCTGCTTCGTAATGTTGTATTATTTTACCTGTAAATGTTGCTGATATCATAAGAAGTAATAACCATGGTATTCTACTTTTATAAAGTTCTAAAACGTTTAGTTTTAAATATGGTTTTTCAGTTGGAGTAATTGCAGCCATTTTTTCAATATCTTCAGTTGCTTCTTCTTCAATAATATCAATAACGTCATCGATTGTAATAATACCAACTAATTTATTTTCAGTGTCTACTACTGGTATTGAAGTAAGATCATAGTCTTGTATTATAGATGCTACTTCTTCTTGATCCATTAGTGTATTAACACTCATTATGTCATCATCCATGATATCTTTTATAAGCTTTTCTTCATCATTTAAAACTAGATCTTTTAGTTTAACTGTTCCAATTAGTTTTCTTGATTTATCAGTAACAAAACATATATCAATAGTTTCTTTATCATCATATTCTTTTTTAATTTTTCTAATAGCTTCTTCAATGGTATTTTCTTCTTTTAAATCCATATATTCTGTAGTCATAATACTACCTGCTGAATCATCTGGATAATTTAGAAGTCCATTTATATCTCGTCTTGCTTCTGGATCTACTTTACTTAATAATCTACTTACTACATTAGCAGGTATTTCATCCATTAAATCAGCAGCATCATCACTTGCCATATCATTTATAATTTCAACTGCTTCTTTTTCACTGAGTAGAGTAATTAGTTTACTTTGAGTATCAGTTTCCATATATGAAAATACATCTGCTGCTATGTCTTTTGTTAGTAATCTAAATATTTTTAATTGTTCGGTGGTCGGTAAGTCTTCAAATATTTCTGCTATATCATAATCATTCATTTCATTTAAGATTTTTTTGATTTCTGCATATTTTTTTTCTTCAATTAATTTTTCAATATTTTTTAACATAATAAACACCACCTTTTTTCCTGTTAATTATACTATAATTGTATTAAATTGTCACTTAAAAGTCATTAAAATATGTAAAAAGAGTTAAAAATATATTAAAATAATTGAATTTTTAGTATAATAGTTGTTAGTGCAAGAAAGAGGAAGAATTATGAAAAATGATATACCAAATCATGTAGCTATTATTATGGATGGAAATGGAAGATGGGCTACAAGACAAGGAAAGAAAAGAACTGAAGGACATTATGCAGGATATAAGACTCTTAAGAAGACTGCTCTTCATATATTAAGTAAGGGTGTTAAGATACTTAGTGTTTTTGCTTTTTCAACTGAAAACTTTAAAAGAAGTCAAGAAGAAGTAGGATATTTAATGAATTTATTTGTATCTGCTTTTAAGAGTGATATGCATTTCTTTTTGGATAATAATATTAGAGTTGTTTTTTCAGGAAGAAAAGAACCACTTAGTGATGAAGTTTATGGTGTTATGAAGACACTTGAAAAAGAGACTTTAAATTGTACTGGTGGAATATTTAATGTTTGTTTAAATTATGGTGGTCAATTTGAAATAGTAGATGCTGCTAAAAAGTTAGCTACTATGTATAAAGAAGGAGAAGTTAATTTAGATAATGTTACTCCAGAAAACTTTTATAGTTATTTATATAATGACTTACCTCCAGTGGATTTAATGATTAGAACTAGTGGAGAGTTAAGAATAAGTAATTTTATGTTATATAGTATTGCTTATGCTGAACTTTATTTCACTGATAAGTGTTTCCCTGACTTTACTGAAGAAGAATTTGATAAAGCACTTGAATCATATTTCAATAGAAATATTTCTAAGGGAGCAGTTAACGATAGAAAAAAATAAATTCAAATTTTAAAAACGTGATGTGAAGATATACTTTTAAGGAGGTATATCTTTTTTATATTTTGATTAAATTTTTTGTTAGTGAAAAAGAAGTGTTTTCCAGATTTATGGCTAACTATAATAATAGAAGGATAATATAAACATAATATTGGAGTATAGCATAATTTGGTAGTGCACTAGTTTTGTGAACTAGATTGTGCAGGTTTAAATCCTGCTACTCCGACCATTAGTGTTAATTCATAAAATTCTAAATATAAAGTAAAGAGGTTTTGAACGAATGGTAAAAACATTAAAAAAAGAAGCAACCTTGTTGTACCAACGCTTTTGCTTCTTTGTGATTTGAGTTTAGCATGAAAAAAATAGAGTGTCAATCTAAATTGAGTGTAAAAGTATTTAGTTTTTAAAATGATGTAAAAAAATAAAAGCTATAACACTAAGTGAAAAGTCACCACGACTACAGCTTTTAGTGAGATAATTGTAGCAAGAAAATTATAATGTGTCAATGAAGTAATAATATTGATCTAGGTAAAATGGTGAAAATATTAAAAATAAGGAGGTTTTTAAAATGGAAGAAATAATTGAATACACTGAAAGAGTGTTTGAAGACATCAAACATATCGATGGAGAAGGAAATGAGTATTGGCTTGCTCGTGATTTGCAAATTGTTCTTCAATATATAGAATGGAGAAAATTTTTGGGAGCTTTAGAAAAAGCAAGTACTGCATGTAATAGGAGTGAAAATAAGGTTCATGACCATTTTGTCCAAGTCGACAAAATGGTAGAGATAGGTTCTGGTGCTAAAAGAAAACAAGTTGATTACAAGTTATCAAGGTATGCTTGCTACTTAATAGTATAAAATTTTGATCCTAGAAAACAAGTTGTGTCATTAGGAAAAACATATTTTGCAGTGCAAACTAGAAAGCAAGAACTTAGTGAGAAAGAATATATTGGATTATCTGAAGAAGAAAAAAGATTTTATCAAAGAGATTTAACAAGAAAAAGAAATACTTAAAAAGTTATATACTAGATTTTGATAATATAGAAGACATAGAATACTTACTAAGTCTATCACTCATGATGGATAATAAAATAGATTATAATGAGTATGACAAATTAATTAATTTAAACTATAAAGAGATAATGTTTTTGGTGAAGAAAAAGCTAATGAAACTCATTATGAGGTAGGAAAGAAGGTCAGAAAAACAATAGAGGAACTTGGTGGAATTATGCCAGAAGATATGCCTACGCTTAAGAAGAGTTTGAAAAACACTAAAAAAATCAAGAAAAAATAGTACCAATTTAGTACTATTTCTCTCTTAATCTTAAGAATAATATTAATCCTAAAAGTATGTTTTTTGTATATTCTTTTATATCCATTGATTTGATATTTGCATAAACTTCGTTGAACATTTCATTCATTTTATTAGTAGCATATTCTAATGCACCGGATTCTTCAAATAATTTTTGTACTTTCTTAGATTCTTCTTCAGTTATACTTTTACCATAATACTTTAATAGTTCATCAAGTAAATCATTTCTCTTAATTTTAACATAAGAATAAAGTATAGTTTGTTTGAATTCTTCAATATCAGAATAAACTGATTTACCTAGTATTTCTTTACTACTATAGATTCCTAAAATATCATCTTTTATTTGAAATGCTATACCTAGAGGTTCTAATACTTTTTCAAAAGTTTCTATGTCTTTTGCTTTAGAATTTCCTAAGATCATACCAAGTACGAACGGACCAATTACTGTGTACCAAGATGTTTTAAGTCTATATATTTCCATTATATCTTCTTCGTGAAGAGTATGTTTTTTATCGTTCTTTTCTATAAATGGAAGAGCAACATCTATTATTTCACCTTTGATAGTTTTGATAACTATGTTGTTGTAATAACTTAGTAATTTTGCAAGGTTTTTATCATTTTTATACTTTTTAGTTATCATTTCATTAGTATAGAAGAAACCTAAATCTCCAATACATAAAGCTAGTGAAGTATTGGTGTTATCATTTTCTATATTATACTTTTTAAATTCATCTTTATATGTTTCATGTATTGTTTCTTTATTACGTCTTAAATGTGCATTATCAATAATGTCGTCATGAATAAGTATTGAAGTTTCAAATGTTTCATAAGCAAGAGATAAAGTTTTAGCATAGTCATCACTTTTAGTTAGTTTATATCCTAAGTCAATTAGGCATCCTCTTAAGAATTTTCCATCTCCATTCATATTGATGAATTTATTTACTGCGTCTACTACGATAGGGTTATCATTTTCTATAAAAGATTTGTTTATCTTTTTTAATTCTGTTTCAAATTCTTTTAATTTAGTTTTATAGTAGATAAAAAATTCTAATAGATTAGCGTATTCTTTTATTTGCTCTTTAGGTGTAGATGCTCCTCCAGTAAAACCTATTTTAGTGTTTAATGTATATTTTTCTTTCTTTATAAAATTAAAAAAGTCTTTTATATCAGAAAAATAGTATGTTTTAGTAACTTCATTACAAAGATTATATAATTCTTTAGTATTTGAACTTTCTTTACCACCAATTACAAACATTATATCCATTTGTTCTGCGAGAGTGACACTAGAAGTTTGAATTAGTTTTTGTGCATTACATATAGTATTTTCAACTTCATAATCAATATTATTTTCATTCATATAGTTTAATAATTCTTGTAGTTTTTTATGACTTACAGTAGTTTGACAAACTATAAAATATTTATCTTTATTATTTAGATTTTTATAGTCATCTTCATTTTCAATAATTATTCCTTCGTTATTAATCCAACCATTAGTTCCGATAACTTCGGGATGTGTTTTTTTACCAACTATTACGATTTTATAACCATTATTTTGTTTTTCTATAGCAAGATTATGTACTTTTAAAACATTAGTACAAGTAGCATCATAATATTCAATATTGTGACTATCTAAATAATCGTATGTTTCTTTTGGTTCTCCATGAGCTCTAATAATTAAAATATCATTTTCATTAAGAATAGATAAATCATCAATACATTTAATTCCATCTTTTAATAATTCGTTTATTATGTATGGATTATGTAGTATTTCTTTATAAATATAAATATTCTTATCTTTATTTTCTTTTTTTAGTTTATATGCTGTTTCTATTGCTTTATTAGCACCAGCACAAGTTCCGTATACTTTTGGGTAATATATCATTTTTTGCCTCCATAAATATTATAACAACTATAGTTATTAAATCCTAGAAAAATGTTGTTTCTTTGCGTATAATATCTATATAAATGTTGGCAATAATACAAAAATTTGTTAAAATATATGTGAGGAGTTGAGTTTTATGGTAGGAAGTGAAACTACAGTAGTAGATACTGAAACTATTATTGATCAAAACGCTAGAAGTTCTTTAATTAAGATATGTGATGATTTAAATGAAAGAGGTTACAATCCAACTAAACAAATAGTTGCTTATTTAATTAGTGGTGATCCTGGATATATTTCTAGTTATAAGGAATGTAGAAATAGAATACTTGAATTTAAGAGAGAGGATATAATAGAATTAATGTTAATTAATTTTATAAATAAAAAATGACATATTTAGGATTAGATTTAGGTAGTAAGACGTGTGGTATTGCGATAAGTGATAGAACTGGGTTAATAGCTACATCTTTAGAAGTGATTAGATATGATGATTATGATGAGCTTATAAATAAACTTAATGATATAGTTATTAGTAGAAATGTAGATGCTTTTGTACTTGGAAATCCTAAGAATTTAGATGGAAGTTTATCTAAGAGAAGTGAAATAGCTTTAGAATTTAAAGATATGCTTTTAAATAAATTTAATAAGGAAGTAATTATGCAGGATGAAAGACTATCTACAGTGGAAGCAGAACGTATGCTTATTAGTAATAATACTAAACGTAAGAATAGAAAAAAAGTAATAGATAAAATAGCTGCGACTATAATATTACAAAGCTATTTAGATAGGAGAAATAATGAAAGATAATACTCTAGTATTAAAAGATTCATCTGGAAATAAACATGAATATAGAATACTTCTTGATATAGAAGATACAACAAATAGTGTTAATTATGTTATATATACAGATGATCTAACTAATAAAGATGGAGAAATGGTTTGTTATGCTTCGACTTATGTTTTGAGTCCTAAAGGTAATATGACAAAATTAAAACCAGTTGAGACAAAAGAAGAATTTGATTTTATTAGTAAGATACTAGATTCTTTAGAAAGTGGGAAATAATGAAAAAGAAGGTTTTTAGTGTGAAAAAATTTATAATATTTTTATTTTTTTTATGTTTAATTATAGGTGGTGCTTTAGTAGGAAGTTATTTCTATTTAATTAAAGGTGGAAAAGATAATGAAACTGTTAATATATATGTTAATGAAGGAGATACCTATAGTACAATTTCTAAGATGCTTAAAGATAATGAATTAATTAAGTCTGAACTTGCATATAAAATATATATTAAGTTAAATAATCCAGGTAGTTTAGAATATGGGGATTATGTACTTAAGAAATCATACAGTGTAGAAGAACTAGTTAATACTTTAGAAAAAGGTAGTGTAGACTTAAGACAAACTAAGACTGTTACATTTGTTGAAGGCAAAAATATGAGATATGTTATTTCTAAGATAACTGAGAACTTTAATATTAGTGAAAAAGAAATAACTGATAAACTTAGTAATTCTGAATATTTAGATAGTCTTATCAAAGATTATTGGTTCTTAACAGATGACATTAAGAATAAAAATATATATTATTCTTTAGAAGGATATTTATTCCCTGATACATATGAATTCTATGAAAGTGCAGATGTGGATGATATATTTAGAACTATGCTTGATAATATGAATAAAAAATTAGAAAAATATAAAGATGAAGTAAGTAAAAGCAAATATAACATTCATGAAATGATGACACTTGCATCTATTATTGAGCTTGAGGCTGGAGCATCTAGTGATAGAAAAGGTGTAGCTGGGGTATTTTATAATAGATTAAGTGCTGGATGGAGTCTTGGAAGTGATGTAACAACTTATTATGCAGAAAAGATTGATAATTGGACAAGAGATTTAAAAGCAAGTGAACTTTCAAGTTGCAATAGTTATAATACAAGAAGTAGTTGTATGGCTGGTAAATTACCAGTTAGTCCAATATGTAATCCAAGTGTTGGTTCAATAGAAGCTGCGATAGAACCAACTAGTCATAAATATTATTATTTTGTTGCAGATAAAAACGGAAAAACATACTTTACTAAAACTGATGCTGAACATGTAAGTAAAGTTAGAGAGTTAAAGAGAAACGGATTATGGATAGAATATCAAAGTTAATAAAAGAAATAGAAGATTATGGAATTAAAAACAATGTACCTATAATGAGTGAAGATACAATTGAAACTATCAAAAATATAATAATGGTAAATGAGGTACATTCTATATTAGAGATTGGTACAGCTATAGGGTACTCTACGATATGTTTTGCGAGTACTCCTGGTGTTACTAATATTACAAGTGTAGAAAGAGATCCAGAAAGAAGTAAAATAGCAAAAGATAATGTTAAAAATAGTGAACTTAAAAATATTACTTTATATGAAAATGATGCTTTAAATATAGAAATTAAAGATAAATTTGATTTAATAATTATAGATGCAGCAAAGAGTCAAAATATGAAATTCTTTAATAAATTTAAAGAAAATCTAGATGAAGATGGAATAATGATAATCGATAATTTAAGTTTTCATGGATATGTTAATCAAGAGGCTAGAATAGAAAGTAGAAACTTAAGACAAATGGTTAATAAGATTAGAAAATTTATAGATTTTTTAAATAATAATGAAGAATTTACTGTAAAATATATAGAAGTAGGTGATACTTTAGGAGTATGCAAAAGAAAGAATATTTAATAATACCAAATAAAAAAGAATTAGATTTATATACTAAATATAATTTTAATACATTTATATTACCACTTGATGGGTATAGTATAGGATTTAATGTATACTATGATGTTGATGAAATAAATAATTTAAGTTTAAAATATAATATATATGTTATTATGAATAAATTTTTACATAGAAATATAGAAAAATTTAGAAAAATATATAAAAATTTCAATAAAAATATTAAGTTTATTGTAGAAGACATTGGGCTTACAGATATAATAGATAGAGAAAGATTAGTATTATATGAAAATCATATATTATCTAATTATAAAGCTATTAATTTTTTAGATAGTATTGGTATTAAAAATGTTGTAATTAATAATGATTTAACTATTAGTGAACTTTTAGAAATACAAGAGAAAACTAATAGTAATATATATTATTTTTATATTTGCAAGAAAAGTTTAATGTATTCAAGACGTAATCTAGTAAGTAATTATAATAAATATTATAATTTAGATAATACTAAAGAGTATAAGTTAGTTGAAAAAGTTAGTAAGAAGATTCTTGATATATATGAAGAAGAAGATGGAAGTGTTGTATATTTTGATAAGATATTTTGCGCTTCTAAGTATATTGATAGGCTAAATATGAACTTAATAATTAATTTTACTAATATAGATAGTGTTAGTGAAAAGATAATACTTGAAGAATATGATAAAACTAATTTATGTGATTTAATAGATAGTGATTATTACTTCTTGGAAAATGATATTAAATATAAGGTAGGTGATATAAAGTGAAGTATGAATTATTATTACCTGCTGGGGATTTAGCAAGACTTAAGTTTGCTTTTATGTATGGTGCTGATGCTGTATATATTGGTGGATATAATTATAGTCTTAGAGCTAATGCTAATAATTTTAGTTTAGAAGAAATTAAAGAAGGAGTAGAGTTTGCTCACAAGCTTGATAAAAAGGTATTTGTTACTGTTAATATGGTATTTCATAATGAGGATTTAGAGGGCTTAGATGAGTATTTAAAGGCATTAGATGAAATAGGAATAGATAGTTATATTGTTAGTGATTTTGCCGTAATAGAAGCTATTAAACGTCTTAAAATAAAGACACCATTTTTTATATCTACTCAAAAGTCTATTACTAATTTAGAAACAGTTAAATTTTATAAATCTTTGGGTGCTTATAGAGTTGTTATGGCTCGTGAGTGTAGTCGTGAAGATATTAAGAGAATAAAGGAAAACATAGATACAGAAGTAGAAGTATTTATTCATGGAGCCATGTGTACTAGTTATAGCGGTAGATGTGTTATGAGCAATTATGTGACATTGCGTGATTCTAATCGTGGTGGATGTAGCCAAGTATGTAGATTTACATTTGATTGTGGTAAAGATTATGAGTATGCATTTTCATCAAAAGATTTAAATATGATTGATTATATAAGTGATATGATGGATTTAGGTATTGAGTCATATAAAATAGAAGGACGTATGAAGAGTCTTTACTATATAGCAACAGTAGCTAATGCATATAGAACTATAATGGATAAAAAGATAGATGGAACACTAACAGAAGATGATATTACATATTATAAAAAAGTATTAAATAGAGTATCTAATCGTGAAAATATACCACAATTTTATAATGGAATGATTGGAGTGGAAGGGCAATATTTTACAGGCCGTCAAGAAGTAAGCAATAAGGACTTTTTAGGACTTATTAAATCATATGATGAAGTTACTTCTGAAGCAGTAGTGGAACAAAGAAATAAGTTTAATGTTGGTGACACAGTTGAAATATTTGGACCAAATACTGTGACTAAAAAATTTAAAGTTGAATATATTATAAACAGTGATGATGAAAAGATTGAATCTGCTAGTCATGCACAAGAAATAATTAAAATAAAAATACCATTTAAGGTATATGAAAATGATATTATAAGGGTCAATATTGCTTGACAAAATGTACATTTTATAGTATCATTTTTTGGTAATGAGAAAGAGGTGGCAATTTGCTATGAAAAAGAAAGAAATTTTTCTAACAAGTGAAGGTTATTTAGAGCTTGAAAATGAATTACATTATTTAAAAACAGAAAAGAGAAAAGAAGTAACTCAAACATTAAAAGAAGCAAGAGCTTTAGGTGATTTGTCAGAAAACTCTGAATATGAACAAGCAAGAGAAGATCAAGCAAATTTAGAAAAGAGAATAATTGAAGTTGAATATGCTTTAGAGCATGCGACTGTAATAGATAACACTGAAAGTGACGGAACTGTAGGTATTGGATGCCAAGTAGAACTTAAGTATGAAGACGATGATGATGTTGAAAGTTATAAAATAGTTGGTAGTCAAGAAGCAGATCCATTTAATAATAAAATATCTAACGAGAGTCCAATAGCTGCTGCTATAATGGGTAAAAAAGTTGGAGATACTGTTGAAGTTTCATCACCAGATGGTGTTTATAGCGTTCAAATAGTAGCAATAGGATAGTAAAATATCCTTTTTTGTGTATCATTTAATATATAACGAGGGAGGGAATTTATGAAAGAAAGTTATACATTAAAATTAGAGGGAAAAGAATGGAAAGATTGCTTAAAAGAAGCATTTGAAAAGAAAAGAAAAGATATCAAAATGGATGGATTTAGAAAAGGTCAAGTTCCATATGATATTTATGTTAAAAAAGCAGGAGTAGAAACATTATATATGGACGCTGTTGATATGGCAGTAGATATGTTATATGCTAAATTACTTAGTGATCCTAAAACTATAACTCCAGCAGCTACACCAGCTATCGATATTAAAGATATCGGACATGATCATATTGAAGTAGAATTTACTTTAGTTGCAAGTCCAAAAGTAGAACTTGGTAAATATAAGAAACTTGGAATTAAAAAAGATAAAGTAGAAGTTACTGATGATGAAGTTGAACATGAACTTGGTCATTTAAAAGAACAATTTGTAGAAGTTAAATCATTAGATGATAAAGCTGAAGCTCGTGAAGGTGATGTAGTTGTTATTGACTTCGAAGGATTTAAAGATGGAGTAGCATTTAAAGGTGGAAAAGGAGAAAACTATTCATTAGAAATAGGTTCTCATACATTTATTCCTGGATTTGAAGAAGCATTAATAGGTCTTAAAAAAGGCGATAAGAAAGATGTTAATGTAGTATTCCCTGAAAATTATCATAGTGAAGAATTAAAAGGACAACCAGTAGTATTTAAAGTAGAAGTTAAAGAAGTAAAAGAAAGAGTATTCCCTGAATTTGATAAAGAATTCTTTGCTGACTTAAATGTTGGTGGAGTTGAATCTTTAGATGACTTAAAGAAATATATTAAAGAAAACAAAGAAGCAGAAAAAACTAAACAATTAGAAGATGAATATTTATTTAAATGTTTAGATAAAGTAGTTGAAGGAGCCAAATTTGAAATTCCTGAAGAAATGACTGAAGATGAAACTAATAGATTAGTTAGAGAATTCTCAGAAAAACTACAATATCAAGGATTAAAATTAGAAGATTACTTAAAATATTGTAATACTAATTTAGATAACTTTAAGGCTACACTTAAAGATGAAGCTAATAAGAGAATAGGTTATAGATTAATTATGGATGCAATAGTAGAAGCTGAAAAATTAGAAGTAACTGATGAAGAATTAGAAGCTGGACTTGATGAAACTAGTAAAGAATATGGAATGTCTAAAGAAGACTTCTTAAAACAAATTGGTTCTAAAGAATTATTTAAATATGATTTATTAATGAAGAAAGCTATGAAAGTAGTTACTGAATAGTAAAGTTTATTAAAACGTTCTATTTTAGAACGTTTTTTTGTGTTATAATTTACTTATGAAAAAAGTTATTAAATATATAATTGGTGTTTTATTAATTGTTAGTTCAGTTATAATTATTTGTTATAGTGGATATAAGACTATAAAGGTACTTATGAATAGAAGTAATCTTAATAATAAAATTAATGAAGTGAAGTCTACTATAGTAGATAAAAATAATAATGATAAATTGGTATTTATGAATGGATACTTAATACTTAATAAAGACTTAGAGGATAGAGAATTTAATGTTAGTGTTAGAACTTCTAAGTTAGAGAGAATAGTTGAAGTATATCAATATAAAGAGAATAGAGAAGATGATGAAACATATTCCTATGAAACTGATTGGTATAATGAACTTATAGATTCTAGTAAATTTAAGAATAGTGAATATAAGAATCCAAGTGATATAAAATATCAAAGTGAAGTTTATTATAATGATGCTTTTTTAGGTGCTTTTAAATTTAATAATAAAGAAATAGATGATTTAGGATTAAATAGTAGGTACTTAGATTTAGATAGTGAATTTGCTTCTAAAAATGGGTTTAATATAAGTAATGAATATTATACTACTAGTAAAGATATAGATTTTCCTGAAGTTGGGGATATAAGAATAAGTTTTAGATATAATAATAGTAATTCTGCTAGTGTTATTGCTAAACAAAGTAATAATATGTTTGAAGACTATAAATTAAATAATACATTGATAAATAAAATATATAATGAAAAGCTTACTAAAGAAGAAGTTATAGATAATATTTATCCTCTAAAGATAGTTTTATATGTTACTATGATTGTTCTTTCTTTAATGCTTTCAATAGTTGGATTTAAACTTATAAATAAGAAATTTATTGATAGTATTAATTTAAGTATATTTGCTATTACTGTTATGTTTATTACATATAATTCGGTTATTACTATACTTGGACTAGTAATATGTAGTATACTTATTATAGTAAGTAAGAAATTATTTAATAAAGAGGTGAAGAATGGATAAGATAGTTATTATATTATTAATTTTATTAGTTGTTGTAGGAGTAATATTCTTTATATTAATAAAGAAAAAAGATAAAGATGAAGTTTATACTGAAGTACATGAAGAAAGTAAATTTAATCAATATGATATAAATAGTATTAATAATGTTAATGATAGAGTTATAACTGGTAAAAGAAAAGAATCTAAAATAAATATTCCTGACTTTGATAAAAGTAAACCTATTGGTTATAAAGATTTAAGTCATATAGAAAGTACTTATGGAGACAGAGTAGCTAGTAGTAATAATAGAAATGTTAAGTAACTATAGTTACTTTTTTATTGTTTTTATAATTTTAGAATGTTATAATTTTTATATAATAGAGGTGACTTATGAAAGATAAAAAGATGTTATATGGAATAGGTATTGTATTTTTATTTCTTGCTAGTGTGGGTTTTAGTTATGCTTATTTTAAATCTACAATAGTTAACAAAGATGTTAAAGATCAAATAGTTACTACCGGTACATTAGAACTTACTTATACTGATGGAGCAGAAATAAAAATGCTAAACATTAAGCCAGGACAAACTATTACTAAGAAAGTAACAGTTAAAAATACTGGTACACTAGATACTACATATAATCTTGTATGGCAAGAGTTAAATAATGAAATTATGGATGATGAAATGGTAATATCAGCTACTTGTGAAAGATCTAGTGAAGAGGGTGTATCTGGTACTTGCAATGGTATTAGTGAAGTCCCAATAGGACCAAAAATACTAACTAAAAAAATAAGTATAGAACCTGGAATAACACATAAATATACATTTACTATAACTTTTAAAGAAATAAATGCTGCTCAAGATTACAATCAAGGTAAAAAATTTAATGGTGTAATAGGAATAAGTGAATATAAAGAAGAAATAATACGTTGTACTGCTGATGTTGAAATGGTACAAGGTGCTGAATATGTAAATGATCAATATACTTATAGATATATGCAAGAGATGGAAGAAGAGGGTTGGCAAAACATTACTACAGATGGATGGGGTGTCGTTCTTACAGATAAAACAAGTACTTCATCAGTAACAAGTGATGTGTGTACATATATAAATGATAAACCTGTAATTTCTAATGCAAATACTTTTAGTAATAGTAAAGCTACATCAATAGATTTAAGTACTTTTAATACTTCTAATGTAATTAATATGACATCAATGTTTGCAAATACTAGTGCAACTTCAATAGATTTAAGTACATTTGATACTTCTAGTGTTGTAAATATGGATAAAATGTTTCAAGGTGCTTCTGCTTCAGAACTTGATTTAAGTAATTTTGATACTAGTAATGTAAAATCAATGAGTTCAATGTTTCAAAATAGTAAAGCTACTTCTATAGATATGAGTAATTTTAATACTGAAAATGTTACTAATATGAATAATATGTTTAGTGGAAGTACTGTAACTAATGTGGATATGAGTAAGTTTAGTACGAGTAATGTTACAAATATGGCATCTATGTTTCAAGGAAGCAGTGCAACAACTATAACTGGTTTAAATAAATTTAATACAAGTAATGTAACTAATATGAGTAATATGTTTAATGGCAGTAAAGCGACAAGCCTTGATTTAAGTAGTTTTGATACAAGCAAAGTTACCAATATGGCTTCTATGTTCCAGGGAAGCAGTGCGACAATTATAACTGGGCTTAATAAATTTAATACTTCTAATGTTAAGAATATGAATGGTATGTTTCATAATAGTAAAGCTACTTCTCTTAATTTGAGTGGTTTTAAAACAAGTAACGTAACAAATATGGCATCTATGTTTCAAGGAAGCAGTGCTAGTTCAATTACAGGATTGAATGCTTTTGATACAAGTAGCGTGACAAGTATGGCTTCAATGTTTCAGAATAGTATGGTTGCTACTATAGATTTAAGCAGTTTTAAAACAGGAAATGTTACAAATATGGCATCTATGTTTTATTCAGCAAATGCAACTACAATAAAGGGATTAACTTCTTTAGATACATCTAAAGTTACTGATATGTCAAGTATGTTTTATAGGATAAAACTTTCAACTGTTGATTTAAGTGGATTTAATACAAGTAATGTAACTAATATGGGTTATATGTTTTATTGGAGTTCTCCTTCAACGATAAATTTAAGTAGTTTTGATACTAGTAAAGTCACAAATATGCATTACATGTTCTTTAATAGTAAGAGTTTAAAAACTATATATGCTAGTAGTAAATTTGTAACTACAAAGGTAACTAATAGTTCAAGTATGTTCTCAATGTGTAGTGCTTTAGTAGGAGGATCATCTACTAAATATAATAGTACAAAAATTGATAAAACTTATGCTCGTATAGATGGAGGAACTAGTAGTCCTGGATATTTTACTCTTAAAAATTAATAATATAAAAGAATTCTCTTGATTTGAGAATTCTTTTTAGTTGTTTGGATCTATTAGTGATAGAGATACTTTTTCTTTATCTTTATTTATATCTATTACATAGCAAGTAACTATATCACCAACACTTAATACTTCACTTGGATGTTTAATAAATTTATTAGTTATTTTAGATATATGAACTAGTCCATCATTATGAAGACCTATATCTATGAATGCTCCGAAATCAACAACGTTTCTTACTGTTCCTTCTAGTTTCATTCCTAGTTTTAAATTATCTATAGTAAGAATATCACTTTTTAATAAAGGCATATCGTAGTCATCTCTGAAGTCGCGATTTGGTTGCTTTAAAGAGTCAATTATATCATTTAAAGTATAAATATCTATATCTAGTAATTTAGATGTATCTTGTATATTAAGTTTATCTAATTCTTTAATTAGTTTATCTGTTCCTAAATCAGCAGTTGTAAGACCTAAATGACTAAGTAATTTTAATGTTTTATCATAACTTTCTGTATGTATATTTGTTTTATCAAGAGGATTATCTCCATCTATTACTCTCATGAAACCAATTGATTGTTCATAAACTTTATCGTTTAGTAATTTCTTTTTCTTTAATTCTTCACGGGATTTAATTTTTCCATTTTCTTCTCTATATTTAATAATTTTATCTATTGATGTTTTAGTAAGCCCTGAAATATATTTAAGTATAGAAGGGGAAGCTGTATTAATATTAACACCTACGTTATTTACGCATTTGGTAACTGTGAAATCTAATGATTCAGCTAGTTTCTTTTGTGATACATCGTGCTGATACTGCCCAACACCTATAGATTTAGGATCTATTTTAACAAGTTCATTTAGTGGATCTTGTAGTCTTCTTGCGATTGATACAGCACTTCTTTTTTCAACTGTTAAATCAGGAAATTCTTGTATAGCAAGAGGACTTGCTGAATATACACTAGCTCCTGCTTCTGATACGATAGCATACTTACAATTATTTATTTCTTTTAGTGTTTCACTTACTAGTTTTTCACTTTCTCTTGATGCTGTTCCGTTTCCGATAGCAATAATATCTATGTGATATTTACTAATTAAATCTTTTAATACTTTTTTAGATTCTTCCCATTTATTATGTGGTTCATGAGGATATATAACTGATATATTTAATACTTTAGAAGTGGGATCTACTACTGTTAGTTTACAACCTGTTCTAAAGGCTGGGTCAAAACCTAATACTGTTTTTTCTTTCATAGGTGCGATTAATAATAGATTTTCTAAGTTACCTTTAAATACTTCTATTGATACGTCTTCACTTTGAACTGTTAGTTCACTTCTTATTTCACGTTCCATTGAAGGCTTAATAAGTCTTTTATAACTATCTTTTATAGCATCTATTACATATTCTTTAACTGAACTTTCTTTTTTTATTAGTTTTGATTCTAAGTAGTTAAGAATATCTTCATCATTTACATCTATTGATACAGAAAGTATTTTTTCATTCTCGCCTCTATTAATAGCAAGAACTCTATGAGGCTTTATATGTTTAACACTTTCACTAAAGTCATAGTACATTTCATATACTTTATTTTCGTCATTTGCATTCTTTTTTAGTTTTGAAGTAATAGTTGCATTCTTAAAATAATAACTTCTTATCCATTTTCTATAATATGCGTTATCACTTATCCATTCAGCTATTATATATTTTGCTCCTGTAATAGCATCTTCAACTGTTTTAACATTTTCATTTAAGAATTTTTTAACTGATTCATCATTAAAATTAGGTGGAAAACTCATAATAATTTTAGCTAGTGGTTCAAGTCCATTTTTAATGGCTTCAGTAGCTTTAGTTTTCTTCTTTTCTTTATATGGAGCATATATATCTTCAACTTCAACTAACTTTTTAGCATTCATTATATTTTGTTTTATTTCATCAGTAAGAAGTCCTTTTTCATCAATAAGTCTTATTACATCTTCTTTTCTTTTTAATAGATTTACTTCATATTCATAAACCTCATTAATTTTTCTTATTTGTTCTTCATCTAGTGCTCCGGTTGCTTCCTTTCTATATCTTGCGATAAAAGGTATTGTGTTTCCTTCACTTAATAAATTTAAAACAGAAATAGCTTGTTCTTTTCTTATATTAAGACTTTCACATATACCATTAATAATATCTTCGTTCATAATTTATCTCCTTTAGTACCTTTTAATTGTATCAAAAATATAGTGTTTTTTATATATTTAAAACATTTTGTTTACATTGACTAATAGTGTTATTTATTGTAAAATTAATATGAAAATAGGTGGAGTATGAAGAATCGTTTTAACAAGTTTTTATTATTTATTTTAATGTTTTTTTCTATTATATGTGTTGTTTATTCTGATATAAATCCTGCTTATATTGAATTTAATAAACATACTAGTGAAGAGAAAAGTAAAAGTGGATTTATTCCTGAAGAATATGTTAGTTATTATGATATAAAACCTTCTAGTGTACTTAATTATAGAAGGAGTTTTAGATCTACTAGTGATATTATTCCATCTAAATATAATTTAACTAATGTTAATGGTAGTAGATTAATTACTGAAGTTAAAGATCAAAATCCTTGGGGACTTTGTTGGGCATTTAGTACTAATAGTATGGTTGAAAGCTATCATTTAAAAAAATATAATACTTATTATAATTTTTCTGAGAATGTTCCAGGTTATATTGGAAGATATTATGGAGACATTACTAATATTAGTGATGGTAATACATTATTTAATGCTGTTAAATATTGGTTTTTAGGTAATAGCCCTATAGGTGAAAAGACTTTTGGTAGTTATTTTACAAGTGAAAAAGAAAAAAGTACTTATGACTTTTTAGATAGTAAGAATGTAGAAGTAGATGTTCAAGGTGTTACTTTCTTTAAAACATTAAATATGGAAAATTTGAAAAGTACATATACTGCTACTCAAATAAAAAATGTTGTTGAAGATTATAATAAGACTATAAAGACTCATATAATGAATAATGGAGCTGTTGCGACTGGTGTTTATATGGATTATATGAATTATAATACAGAGTTTCTTTATAATAGTGGTAGTGCTGGTAGTGGTAGTGATGGACATGCTGTTACTATAGTTGGATGGGATGATAACTTTGGTTCTGTTACTATTAATGGGACTACTTTAAAAGGCTCATGGATAGTAATGAACTCTTGGGGAGAAGATTTTCTTCCATACTTTTATGTTTCATATTATGATGCTGATATAGTAATGAATACTATTGGTACTACAAGTTCTAAAGTAAAAGAGTGGGATAATGTTTATAATATGCATACTAGAGGATACTTAAATAGAACTAAAAATACTATTACTTATGTTTATGATAAGGGAGAATATAATGAATTAGTTGATAATGTTAAACTCTTATATTATTTAAGTTCTTCTATAAATGTAAATGTTACTTTATCAGATGGATTTAATACATATGATTTAGGTACTAAAACTATTAGTAAAGGATTGACTACATTTAATGGAAATAATAAAGAACTTATTGGTGAAAAAGTGTATGTTACATTAAGTAGTGATGATAGTAAATTTATGACATATTATTCATATATGATGAATGGTGTATTTACTAAGAATACTAAGACATTAAAAAGTATGAAGTTAGTTGGCACTGCTACTAATGATTTTCAAAATACAGTGGGTAATACTATAGAATTTAGTGTAATTACTAAGGGTATAGATACTGGTACTAAGTATAGTATTAAAGTATTAGATAGTGATGATAAAGATATAACTAGTTACTTTAATTTAGATACTATTAGTTCTTTAGTAAATGGTACTTCTATATTTGAACTTGAACTTAATAAACAAATTACTTCTAATAGTATTAAAGTTGTTGTTACGATAGATGATTTAAGCGATTCAGTATCATATTACATACAGGGAAATGGTACTAGCAGTAGTCCATATATTATTGCTAAAGATACTGATATGAAATTATTAAAAACTTATCCAAGTGCATACTTTAAATTAGGAAATGATATAGATATGAATGAATCTACTAGAACTGCTATTGGAGCTTTTTATAATAATGGTAGTGGTTGGAGTAATAGTAATTTTAGTGGTACTTTAGATGGAAATGGTTATAAAATATATAATTTGTATTCTAAAAGTGGTGGATTATTTAATGGCGTAAATGGAACTATAAAGAATTTATGGTTAGATAAAATAGTAATTAATTCATCAAATTCTGGAATTATTGGTACTAGTATGACTAGTGGAATTATGACAAATATATATATAACAAATAGTAAAATATCTAATAGTAGTAATTCTGGTGGTATGTTTGGTAATGTTACTGGAGGACTTATTAAAAATATACATATGAGTTCTAATGAGATATATGCTCCCTCTATAAGTGGTGGAGTAAGTGCTACTATGAAACCGAATAATTCAATATCTATTATGAATGTATTTATAGATAGTTCATATATTATGACTATAGAAGGTGGTACTTCTGGAAAATTAGTTGGTAAACTTACATACGAAGGAGACGTTAATACATTAAAGAGTAGTAATTTTTCTTATAATAAAGTAAATACTAAGATAAATAATTCATATAATAATGCTAGTGTTATGATAGCAAGTACTATATCTAATGTAACTCGTGATGGTAAAACTATTAGTTATAATCCTTATAGTAAGAATATTACTTCTATTGAAAATAGTATGTTGAGTGATACTGAAATAACTGATAAAAATAATTTTAATAATTATGATTTTACTAATATATGGGGATTTAATTCTAAACCATATTTAAAACTATTTAATAATGAAGATATGGTTCCAGAGGAACATATATCATTAACTTTAACATTTAAGACATATAAACTTAAAAATGATGTTATTTATGGTTTAATACCTAATGTAACAGTACAAACTCTTATAAATGATATGATTATTAATGACAAATTAAGTTATAAAATATATAATAGTAAAGGTTCATTACTTAGTAATAGTGATAAATTAGCTACTGATAGTTATATATTTCTTAGTAATGGAAGTGAATATAAGTATTATTATATTGCTGTATATGGAGATGTTAATGGAGATGGGAAAGCTTCAATAGCGGATGTTTATAAGATAGCAGATTATATAATAGTGCCTAGTAGTAAGAAAAGTAACTATTTATCTACGGATGCTGAAATAATAGCTGCGAATGTTAATAATGATAGTAAAATATCTATAACTGATGTATATAAAGTTGCTGATTATGTTATAAATCCTAGATTAGGGTTTTAAGGAGATGAAAATATGAAAAAAAGGGTTATTTTGTTTCTAGTGTTATTATTTAGTTTTAGTTTTGTAGATGCTAGTACTGTATTAAAAGTTGATTGTCCAGCTAAGGCTACTGCTTTAGAGGTTATCAAATGTACTGTTTCTATCAAGCCAGATAATTATGGATTAGATGGTCTATCATTTAATTATGATATTACTGGTGGGGCTTATGATAGTTTTACTCTTAATAAAAATTATACTAAATTATCAATTACACAATATGGGGTTATGGCAAATAGAAGTAATACTTATACTGGTAGTAATTATGATACAGTTGGTACTTTATCAGTAAAAATGCCTAGTAGTGGTAATCTTTCAATATTATTTAATAATATATCTATTATTACAAGTGAAAGAGAAGAGTTAAGTGCTAGTAATGTTACTAAAACTGTTAAACTTGCTGATAATAATAATTATTTAAGTAATATAACTGTTAGTGAGGGAACTTTAAGTCCAGTGTTTAATAAAAATACTACATCATATAAAGTTACTAATGTTGATGCTGATACAATAAATATAAGTGCTAAAAGTGAAGTTAGTAGTGCTAGTGTGAGTGGAACTGGTACAAAGTCATTAAAATATGGTGCTAATGACTTTACCATAACTGTAACAGCAGAAAATGGTATTAAAAAAACATATTCTATAAAAGTATATAGAAATGATAATAGGGATAAGACTAATACATTAGCTAATCTTAGTATAGATGGATATACTATAAGTCCTAATTTTAATAAGAATACTACTAGTTATACATTAAATGTAAAAAAGGATGTAACTAGTATAAAAGTAAATGCTACTTTAGAAAGTAATAAGTCATCATTTGTGAAGCATTATGGTCCTAGAACAGTTAATCTTAGTTATGGTGAAAATACTATTCAAGTACAAGTTAAAAGTGAAGCGGAGGGTATTAAAAAGTATACTATAAAGGTTACAAGAGAGGATGATAGAAGTACTAATAATTACTTAAAGACTTTAAATGTTAGTGCTGGTGATTTTACTTTTGATAAAAAAACACTTAATTATTCATTCTCAGTTTCAAATGATACAACAAGTATAAAAGTAATAGCTACTCCTGAAGATAATAAAAGCAAGGTAGATGGGGCTAAAACATATAATTTAAAAGAAGGACAAAATAAAATAACTATAACTGTAACAGCAGAAAGTGGTAGTGTTAGAAGATATACTTTACAAGTTACAAGAATAGTTAAAGAAATAAAGAAAGATGTAAATAATAAATTAGAAAGTTTAAATATTGAAAATTATCAAATTAATTTTGATCCTGAAACTACTATATATAATTTAACTATTGATAATGAAACAGAATTAAAAATAAATTTTAAAACTCAAGATAATTCTTCATCTGCTATAATAAATGGAAATAATAATCTAAAGAATGGAAGCACTATTAAAGTGACTGTTACTGGAATAGATGGAAGTACTAAAGATTATATAATTAATATTTCTAAGAATGAACAAATTAAGAAAGATGATAATAATAAGAAAGATGATAATAAAACGGTAGTTAAAGTAAATGAAAACAGAAAGCTTCAAATTATTGTTGGTGTAACTTCATTTATAGTTATTCTTATATGTATAATTTTAATAATTGTTATAAATATAAAAAGATCATTAAAGAAAAGAGCGGAATTATGGAAATAAAAAAGATAATTAGTTTAACTTTAATACTTATATTTATGTGCGGATGTACTAAGCAATACACTTGTACTAAAGATACAACTACTGATGACTTTGAATATAATATTGAAATGAACTTAACTTTCTCTAATAAAAAAGTTAAGAAAGTTAGTTCAACTGTTACTTATAGATTAACTGATACAGGATATAAAAAGATAGATACTTTAAAAGAATCATTACAAAGTAAGAATGATAACTATAGTCAACATAAAGTAATTGAATTTAACTTTAAAATAGATAATAAATTAATAAATGTTTATGAAGACATTGATTTTAGTAAAGCTAGTAATGATGAGAGAAGTGAAATTCTAACTTATAATGATTTATCTACAATATATTTTGATTCTAAATATAAGACTAAAGAAGTAATAGATGAGTTAAAGAACAATAATTTTACTTGTGAATTAAAATAGAGTTTAAACTCTATTTTTTTCTTGTATAAATAAAAAAACTCAAGTTTACTTGAGTTAATTTCTTATGGCGGAGACAGAGAGATTCGAACTCTCGCACCAGTTTCCCGATCTACACCCTTAGCAGGGGCGCCTCTTCAGCCTCTTGAGTATGTCTCCATAAGGCACATATAAATAATACCTTAATAATTTAAATAAGTCAAGAAAAAAACTTGTATTATGTGTCAAATTTTGATATTATTGATTTATAAAGATAGAAAATATATAGAGGAAGTGATTAACGTATGAATAATGATACTATGTTTGAAACTACTGCTATTATAGATATAGATGAGCAAATAAAAAAAGAAGAAGAGTTATTAAATACAATAAAAATGGAACCAATTATAGAAAAAACAGTCATTGAAGAAGAACCTGTTGTTACTAAAAAGAGAAAAATGATGAAAATAACTGATTATTGTTTACTTTCATTAATAGTTGTTCTAAGTGTTGTGTTCATTTTAGTTATAATAAATGTTAGATAAACTACGTTAGACAGTATTATATTTTAGTATTGTCTTTTTTATTGAGGATGGGATTTCATGAAAGATAAAAGGTTACTTTATATAACAATTATTATGATTTGTTTAATTGTTTAGGTATATCATATGCTTGGTTTAGTACTATTATAGAGGGTAATGAAAATGCTAAAAAGCAATATGTACAAACAGGAGATTTAAGACTTACTTATACTGATACAGATACTTTAAGTATAGATAATGCTTTTCCAGGGGATACCTATGAAAAAATAGTATCAGTGAAGAATACAGGAACAGCTAATGCTAACTATAGTTTAGTATGGCAAGAACTTACTAATAACATTATAAATAACGAATTAGTTATTGAAGGAACTTGTAAAAGACTTAATATTGATGGTACTGAAGAGGGTACTTGTGAAAGCATTAAGCAAAGAAGTATATCTTCTTTGAATCAACTGATAAATTATATTTATTGGCTCCTGGAGAGATATATGAAGGCTGGTCAACATATAATAATGCTCGATTTGACTCAGCAAAAGATTTAACTAGATAATTAGATTATTATAACAGCATAGGTGTTACTACAAGTAATTATTCAAATGCTGTCAAGAAGAATGGTACTATTGATAAAAACTGGTGGCTCCGCTCAACTTCCTCTAATTATGATTTCTCTTTCTCTAGTGTTGCTACTAATGGTAGTTATTTTCCAAATGATAATGCTAATAGTGACCTTGGTGTTTCTCCTGCATTTAGAATAGGTTAAATTAATACTAGTTTGAAATATAACTAGTTTTTTATTGCTATTAATATTATTTTGAATGGAAGTTATTGTTTTAAATAGTAAAATAGTATATAATTTAATTTATTAAAGAGGTGGAATTATGACAAATAAAGATTTGGCTGATTTAATATTTCCAAATATAACTAAAACTATTAAGGATTATGAAAATATATATCCTAATAGAAGAGATAAAGTGGTTACTAGATTTGCTCCTAGTCCTACTGGATACGTTCATATTGGTGGAATATATCAAGCTATAATAGACTATTTAATAGCTAGAAATAATAATGGAGTATTCGTTCTTAGAATAGAAGATACTGATCAAAAAAGAGAAGTTAAAGAGGCTGTTGAATTAATTAAAAAAGCACTTATGTATTATGGACTTATTCCAGATGAATATGAACTTGATGGTAAGACTGTTGGTGAATATGGACCATATGTACAAAGTGAAAGAAAAGAAATATATCATGCATTTATTAAATATTTAATTGAAATAGGTCGTGCTTATCCATGTTTTTGTACTAAAGAAACATTAGATGAATTAAGAGTGATGCAAGAACATAAAAAACAAAGAACTGGATATTATGGAAAGTATGCTAAATGTAGAAATCTATCAGTAGATGAGATGATTCAAAATATTAAAGATGGTAAAGATTATGTTATTAGATTTAGATCTAATGGTGACTTTGAATGTAAATTTAAATTTAAAGATTTAGTTAAAGGCGATTTAGAATTATCAGAAAATGATGAAGATTTAGTTATTATGAAGAGTGATAACTTACTTCCTACATATCATTTTGCTCATGTAGTAGATGATTATTTAATGGGAACTAGTCATATTATTCGTGGTGAAGAATGGTTAAGTAGTGCTCCTAAACATGTAGAACTTTTTGATGCTTTTGGATTTGATAGACCTAGATATGATTATATTCATACACCATTAATTATTAAAAAAGAGGGAAATAGTATTAGAAAGATTAGTAAACGTAAAGATCCTGAAGCTTCTATGAGTTATTATACTGATCTTGGATATCCTAGACTTGCTGTTATAGAATCATTAATGACAATAATTAATTCTAATTATGAAGAATGGCATAGAGAAAATCCAAATCTTGCGTGGACTGATTTTCAATATAATCCTGAAAAGATGTCTTCAAGTGGTGCTTTATATGATTTAGAAAAACTTAATAATATTTCTAAAGATATAATATCTAAGATGAGTGCTCATGATTTATATCTTGATAGTTATGAATGGTCTAAAGAACATAGTGAATCATTAAAAGCATTAATAGAAAAAAATCCTGAATACTATGAAAGTATTTTAAATATTGAAAGAGAACAAGAAAAACCTCGTAAAGATATAGTATATTATAGTATGATTGAAAATTTAATTTGGTATATGTATAATGATTTATTTGATTCTAAAGATAAAGAATATGAATGGAAGAATATAACAGATAAAGATACTATTAAAGAAATATTAAATACTTATATGGATAAATATTATGATGCTAATGATGACAAAGATACATGGTTTAATAAAGTTAAAACTATGTGTGATGAGTTAGGCTATGCATCAAATATTAAAGATTATAAAAAGAATCCAGAGAATTATAAAGGTAGTGTAGCTGATGTTAGTACAGTTATTAGAGTTGCTGTTACTACTAAATCTAATACACCTGACTTATATGAAATATTAAAACTTTTAGGAAAAGAAGAAATCTTAAGAAGAATTAATTTAATATAATATTGACTGCTTATGCAGTCTTTTCTTTTAAATTTAATAATAACCAAAAGTTATATCAAAATAACTAATTATTATTTGACATTATATCAAAATGATAATATTATATAGATAGTTAGGGGAGTGGTACGATGAAAGATGTTAACTTAAACTCTTTAAAAATCTTTTTGGTAGTTGCTACATCTAATAGTTTTTTAGAAGCATCTAATAAGTTATATATTTCTCAACCTGCGATAAGTAAAAGTATAAACAAATTAGAAGAAGATTTGGGTATATCTTTATTTTATAGAGCTAATAAAGGTGTTACTTTAACTAGTGATGGAGAAATCTTGCTAAAGTATGTAAAAGATTCTAGAAAACTATTATTAGCCTGTGAAAGAATGTTATCTTCAAATAACAGTTTAGATTCTGGAAGTATAGTTATTGGAGCTCAGTCTCATATAGTTCGAAATTACTTACTTGAAAAAATAAATAATTTTAGAAAAATATTTCCAAATGTAATGTTTAGAATAGTTGATTTATCTACATTAGAACTTATTGAAGGACTTGAAAAACATGAACTTGATTTTGTAGTTGATGCTTCTCCAATAAATACACCATATAATAATTTAAGAATACAACCTATATATAAATTAGATACTTGTTTTATAAAATCTAAAGAAAATAATAAAAAATATAATAAAATTACTGATTTAGAAGATGAATGTATAGTTATGCCTATATCTAGAAGTTCTCTTAGAAAAAATTTGTTTAAGTCGCTTGAAAATGTTATTGAGATTAAACCTCAATTAGAATATGGAACTGAAGAATTAATAATTGAGTCTGTTAAAAGAAATATGGGAATTGGTTATGTTGTTAAAGGAGAAACTTTAAAAATCGATGAAAACAAATTAGATATAATTGATTTAAATATTCCGCTTCCTACTGTTGAAATTAATCTTGTGTATATAGATAGTTACTTAACACCACTAGCACGTGAATTTATTAAAAAAGAATTTGATGTTAAAGAGGTTGTTACTAATGAATAATGATTTTACACTATATAAGAGTTTATATAAACTTGATAATATTAAAATAAAAAGTATAAAGAACAATACTATTAATTTCATATTATTTGATTCTGAATTAAAGTTTTATATGATATGTGATAATAGTATACCAAGTTATTCTTTTGATTTAAATCTTGGGATAATTGATTTAATAAAGAATATAGAACAAACTTATAAAATTAAGGTTTTAAATTATTTACCAGTTTGTTTTGTAAATGAAAAGTCATTAATAATGGCTTGTAAGATTTCAATTAATAATAGTAGATATTTAAAAGAGATCAATAATGATAGTTATGATAATGCTATTAAAATAATAAAAAATAAGGCTGATTATTATTCTGAAGAATATGATGATGAAAGTGTACTTATAGAAAAGTATCATCGAAGATATAAAATATATAATAAATATATTAAAAAAATATTTTTGACTGAGAAGAAGAGAAGAAAAAAAGAATTTCAATCTTTAATTCGTCGTTTATGTGGTGAATATAATTCAATAATTGATGTCTCTTGTGGTGATAATTTAGATATTTATAGAATATCTAGTAAAGAAAATATTGTTGTATGTAATGATATAAGTTTATATCAGCTTAGATGTTGCGAATCTAGAAGTAATAATGTTTTATTTACTAATGATAATATTTTAGACTTAAGTTTTAAGAATAATGTTTTTGATGTTTCTTATTGTAAAAATACACTTCATCATATGAATAACGATGAAGAAATCAAAGCTCTTTTAAATAATATGTATGATATATCTAATAAGCTTGTTATAGTAGAAATTGAGGATCCTAAAAAAGTAGGGGGTGTTTCTAAAATACTAAACAAATATTTATTTATGGATTATTTAAAAGATGCTGGTAAATATTTTTTAAGTTTTTGTAAGTTTAAGAGAACGATAGATAATAATTTTAAAGATAAATGTAATATAAGTTATTTGTCATTTAAAAATGTTTTAGGTAATTATATGATTGCTGTGGTGGAAAAGAGGTAGTTATGGGTAGTAGAATTGAAACTGAAAAAAAATATTTTTGTATTAATAATAGAGAATTACTTGAAAAAATAAAAATGCTTGATTATAAACTTGTTAGTGAAGGTAATGAAGTAGATGAATATTTCACTGATATTAATAGTGAATATATTAAAAAAAGAACTTGTCTTAGAATTAGAAAAAGTAATAATAATATGGAAATAACATTTAAGGGAAAATCTAAAGATTTTAGTAGTTCTTTTACTAAGTTAGAATCTAATTTTAAAATGGAGATAGAAAATTATGATAATTTTATTAATTTGTTTTCTATGCTAGGTTATTATAGTTATACTATAGTTAATAAAAATAGATATACATATCAACTTAAGGATAATGAATATACTTATAGTATTATGGTTGATAATATTGAAGATTTAGGTGGATTTGTTGAATTTGAAATAGTTTGTGAAAATAAAATTGTTGATGAAGATATTTTAAGAAGTAAGCTTAATCAATTTGTGTCTTTATTCTCTAGTTTAAATTTAGAGGAAGCTAAACTTCCATATAGAGATTTTATAGCTATTAAAAAATATAATGATATATTACCTATTAAAAATATAAAAGGTATTCATATTAATTTAGATGAATTTCTAAAAAGCTATGAGAAAGATTTTTATAGTTATTATAAATTAGTTATGAAGAAAGAATTTAATACATCACTTAAGTGGAAAGAATTTAAAGATGATATTTATAATTCTATGATAAATCCTGATATTGATCGTAAGTTTAATACATATTTTGATAATTTAAGTATTCAAGATGGAATGTTTATGGTTCTTTTTGAATTATTAAAGCAAATAAAAAATATGGGTTTAAAAATTATATTATCAACTAATACCAATGAGACATTTATTAATAGTTTAGTTTCTAAGATGTCTAAAAATACTATAGATAAAATAATTTATTTAAATAATAATAAAGCTATTTATAATGAGTTATTAAAGAATGATATAGATATTAAAGAATATTTTAATGTTTCTAAATATAATTTAAAAGAAACAAATTCATTACTTTTAATTATAATAAATAATTTTGGTATAACTAAATAATAACTTAATATAAATATATTTTTGAATAATTAATAATTATAGTTAAATAACTAAAACTTATTAGAAGTTTTAGTTATTTTTATTATGAAAATAATGTATTTTTCTTTTTAATTAATTAATCATATACTTGAATTAGAAAGGAGAAAAACATTTATGAAAAAGAAAACTATTGTTATAACTGGTGGGTCAAATGGTATTGGTAAAAGTATTTCTTTATTATATTTAAATGATAATTATAATGTATGTGTTATTGATATTGTTAATGAATTAGATAAAAATAATAATATAGATTATTACTATGGAGATGTATCAAATGAATTTCAAATGAGAAATATATTTAAAATGATTGGTAATAAATATAATAATATTGATATTCTTATAAATAATGCTGGTAAACAAGAAATATCGTCTTTTGAAAAGATGTCCATTAGTAGTTTTAAGAGTATTGTGAATAATAATCTTAATGGTATGTTTATTTGCACTAAGTTAGCTTATAAATATATGAAGAATGGTTCTAAAATACTTAATATATTATCTGTTCATCATTTTAAACCAAGAATAAATAAATATCATTATGATGTATCTAAAGCAGGAATTAATATGTTAACTAAGGAACTTGCTTTAGAACTAGCATGTAAAAATATTACTATTAATTCGTTATCTTTTGGAGCAGTTAAAACTAATATGAATAAAGAATGGTTAGATAATAGTAAAGAAGTGGATAAAGTTATTTCTAAAGTTCCATTAAAGATTTTATTTGAAGCTGATGAGATTGCTAGATTTGCTAAAAACATTCTTGACTTATTTGCTTCCTATACCACTGGTAGTGACTTTATCATTGATGGTGGAAGAAGTTTAGTGTGATGAATGATTTTAAAAAAACCAAAAAAATTGAAACTAGTAAGGGTGAATTTGGATTTTGCAAATATAATGGAAAAAGATGTTTTTATAAGATAGTAGATAATGTATCTATAGAGATTAAAAGATATAAAATGTTATCTAATTATTATAAGGTTCCTAAATTAATTGATTCGTTTGATAATGTTATTATTTATGAACTTATTGATTCTTTAATAAATTGTACTATTCATGAATATCTTTATAATATTAATACAAATTTTGATATTAATAACACTTTAAAGCAATATAAAAGAAATATGGAATCTATATATTTAATATTAGAGGATAAACTTATTAATAAGAAGTTTTATGTTGATAGAGTAAATTATTTAGAAAAATATTTGAATGATAAAATATTTAATAATATTTATATTTATAATTATAAAGAATATGATATTTATAAAATATTAAATAAAACTATTGATAATATTTCTCTTGATAAAGAACTTTATTCATTTATAACAAATGGTGATCCTACTGATACTAATATCTCTATTGATGGTTATTTTTCTGATTATGAATGTGCTGGATTTAATAGTATTGTTGGAGAAATAGCTATATTTGTTATATCTATTTTATCACACGGTTCTTATTTTTATCCAAAGTATAATAAAAATGTTTATACATTTAGATCTTTAATATTAAAAGAATATAATAAATTCAAAATAGTTATTAATAGAAGAAATAATAAAATAGATGGCAAGATTAGAATTCCATTTAAGAATAAAAAATTAATACTAGATTATTTAGAATTTTATAATGATATATTAAATGAGGATATTAAAGAAAATGTTAATAAATATTTAAAATATTATCTTATTATGAGAACATTAACTCCTATAAATGTTCTTGAAATGGATGAATCAGATATAAATACAATAGTTTTTTTGGTAATTATATTTAGTGAAATTAATTCAATTAATGAACTTATAGAATTAGTTAGAGAGTGTGAATTATTATGAAATATTTTGAAGTAAGTTATAGTAGTTTATTTGATAAAGAATTATATTTAAACCCTAAAATAAATGGATTATTTAATGAAGTAAATAAGTATACACTAAAAAATATTAATAAAGTATGCAAATTATATAGCAATAAAGTATTTAAGGTACCAAGTTATATTAAAGAATGTGCTTGGGGAAATGAAAAAATATTCTTAGCTTTTTCAAATAAATTATTTAAGGTAATTGATACATCTAAAAATGATACTTCTATTCAGTTGCATCCAATTAAAAAAGAAATATGGTATCCAATGAAAGAAAGTGTTATAAATGATGGTAAAAAAGATATAGTAGTTAATACTACTGATGAAATAATTATAAAAGAAAATACAGTTCATTCATTAAGAAAAAATTCAGTTGTCTTTGAAGTCCAAGATAATACATTATTTAATCATTTAGAGACAATACGTATTTATGATGAATCTAATAGGGAAATACATGAAGACAAGTTTTATTCTCATAATATGCCTATGTTTAGAAATGAAATTAAGATTATAAAAAGAATTAATTCTAAGAAGTGTATACTTAAAAATAATTCATTTATTTTTAGTTTTGATAATGTAAAAGTTCTAAATGATAAAGAATATAAAATAAATAAAAATGAGCTTTGGTATTTATCTAAAGGAACTAAAATTCTTAGTGATGGAGACTATATAGTTATAAACTGTAAATTCTTTAAAATATGAGGTTATTATGAAAGTATTTTATATTTTAAAACCAGATATGCTTAGAAATAGAGATGCTCTTAAATATTATGAGAATGGAGTTCTTGATAGTTTATTTGTACATGAAGCTGAATTCTTTTACATAAGAGATTGGGCAGAATTTTCAAAGCTATTATATGATCAAGATGATAATTTAACATTAGATGAATTAAAAGAAAAAAGAAAAAAAGTTTTGACCACAATTTTAGGCTATAAAAAGTATTTCGAAGGAGAAAGTGCTGTACTTAATACATTTGAAATACCTGATGATGAAAAATGCTTAAAAGAGTTATTTGATTTTAAAAAAAGATTAAGACAAATATTTGTATATGGAACAAGTCAGCATTTTGTAAGCATTAATGATTCTAGAGTTATTCCTTATGAAAACAAGATTGTTACTTATGACTTGAATGATTTAGATTTAGAATTTAGAGTTTTACCTTCCAATGCTACTATGAATGATAGGAGATTTAATATGATATTTTTTAATAAAATACATTTTCCAGATCCTGATAGTACTTCATTAAAAAAAGATATGGATTTACTTAATGAATATGGTGTTTTTGAAGAAAAAAATAAAATATTACGATTGGGGGTAAGATAATGGATTATTCATATATTTTGAAAAAACTTAATAAAGATTATCCTCAAAAATATATAGAACTTATTAATAGAGTAGTTAATTCGATGATTTCTATATTTGATGATAATTTAATCACTATAGTACTTGGTGGTTCTGGAGGAAAAGGTAATATTATTGAAGGATGGTCTGATATAGATTTATATGTTGTTTTAAGAACTTATGATGTGTATGAAATAAGTAATATTACTAAACTTATATCAAACGAAAAAATACATGTGGGTATTACTTATTATTTACGTGGCGAAGTGATTAATAATATTATTGATGCTAAAACAAAAATAATGTTATATGAAAAGCAAACTTATAAAGTTAATCCTACATTATATGGAAATGATACTATATTTAATAAAATTTCTTATAGAGAAGTGAAACAAAATGATAAAAATTCATTTCCAGTAGTACTTCATGATATAAGAAGAAGATATATGAATCTTTATACAAATAAAAATGAAAAATTAGAAAAAACATATATAAAAAAATTGTTAGTGTTAATTAAGTGCATTTTAAATTATTATGATATATTTTCTTATGGTTATGATAAAACATTTACAAAATTTAAATTATTATGTGATTTAAAATATGGTGAGTTGACCGATGTATATGATTTTAATATAATAGAAGTAATAAATAATATTAATAATTCTAAGGATAGTGTATTAAAAATTTCTTATGAATTATTTAAGTTAATAGAAAAAAATTTAATTTATGAAGGAGAGTTATAATGGAAAAGAGAGTTAGTTCAAGAGCGATTATTATTGAGGATGGCAAATTACTTGCGATGTTTAGAAGAAAAGTTAAAAAGGATGGCAGTATTAAAGAGTATTATGTAATACCTGGTGGTGGTCTTGAAGATGGAGAAACACTTGAAGAAAATGTTATTCGTGAACTTAAGGAAGAATTTAATGTTGATATAGAGGTTGTCAAGTTTTTAGGTACTGAAGAGTATGATGACACTATAGCTAATTATTTCTTATGTAAAATAGTAAATGGAACCCCTAAGTTAGGTGGAGAAGAGTTGGATAGAATGACTCCTGAAAATTATTATGAAATAAGATACATTAATTTAAATGAAATAGATAATTATGATATAAATGCTAAAGATATAATTAAAAATCTATAATAGGTGTTTATAATGAATGATATTAAAATAGTTGATAGTTTGAGTGCTGAAGATATATATTCTTTAAGAGAATGTTCTGGTTGGAAATTACTTTCAATAGAGCAATTAGAAAGAGCTCTTAAAAATACTATGTGCATGGTATCTATTATTAAAAATAATAAATGTATTGCATGTGGTAGAGTAGTAGGAGACTATAGTGCTAAAGGTGTTCTTTCTGATATATTAGTGCATCCTAATTATCAAAAGAGTGGTTATGGTAAACTAGTAGTAACTCATTTATTAAAAAGAATTGAAGATGTATTAGATCCAGGAGAACAATTTCAATTAGAAGCAACTCCTACTTATGGTAACAGAGAATTCTATGTTAAATGTGGAATGAAATATAAACCTGAGAATCAAGATGGTGTATATGTTTGGATAAAAAAATAAAGACTGTTAAATTTTAACAGTCTTTATTCTCTTTTTTTCTTTTTATTAACTTTTTCAATTTTAAGAGTGTATCCTAAAGGTCCTAAGATATCAATCATAGCTTTAATAGTTGGACTATGCATATCACTTTCTATACGTGCTATTTTGACTCTATTTACTTTAGAATATAAACTTAATAATTCTTGCGTTAGATTATTTTCCTTTCTGAAAGATACAAAATCTTTAATAAATTCTTTATATAATTCTTCAGGTGTTTTATCTACCTCAATATAGTTAATATAGTCATACATCTTCTTCATATGGCTAATATTGTAACAAAGTTGATACATTTTGTCAATAGAAATCTTTAAATTAAGTATCAAAAGTGTTATAATCTAGGCAAATAAGGGGTGTAAGTATGGAAACATATAAAGGGACTACGTTAGAAACAAAGTCAATTGAAAGATATGGTAATCCAACTGTTGATGAGAGTAAATATAAGAAAACTGCTTATCAATATTTAAAAAACGAAAATAAAGGTTCACTTGAAAATATTGCATTTTCGTTCCTAGGAAATAAGGTTTTATATGGTGATTTCTTTGAAAAAATTGAAGAAACAGCTAAAGCATTAACTTCTATGGGATTAAAAAAAGGAGATAGAGTTGCAATTTTGATGCCTAATATACCTGAAACTGCATACATTCAATATGCTGCTAATCGTATGGGTGTTGTTTGTGATTTTATTGATCCTAGAACTAAACCTGATACTCTAATTGAAATGTTAAAAAGTGAAAATTCAAATAATATTATACTTGTGGATGCAATAGCAAACGAACTATTGAATTCGGATTTTCCTAGTCTTTTAAAAGATACTAATGTGAGAAGTGTAATGATTGTTCCTGCTTTATTATCTGCTTCAAAATTATTTAGTTCTATTAGCAGTGTAAAAGAATCTTTGTTTGGTAGAAAAAGAATATCAAAAATGAATGGTGTTGACTTCTATTATTATGATGATGCACTTAATAATTCTAAATATACATTTTTTAATGATTCTTTGTACGTTGAAAATAGTCCTGCTATTGTAACTCATTCTTCTGGTTCTACTACAGGTGTTCCTAGTCCTATTATTATTACAAATGAAAATATGAATAGTATTGCATATCAGCATGAGTTAGCTAATTTAACTTTTGAGCCTGGAAAAAAATTATTACATATATTACCATATTTTGCTGCATATGGTTCAGCTTGCTGCACACATATGGGGTTATCGTTTGGTATGGAATTAGACGAAATAGCTAAGTTTGATATTGCTAAAGTAGGTAGATTAATTTATAAATTTAAACCAAATATTGTTTTTGGAAATCCTGCATGGTTTCTTGCTATGACTAAAGATCCTGCATTAAAAAATGCTGACTTTTCATTTTTGGATTGTGTTGTAGCAGGCGGAGCATCTCTTACAGAAACTGATGAAAAAATGGTCAATGATTGGTTGATAAAACATAATGCACATTGTTTACTTTCTAAAGGTTATGGTTTATCTGAAATTTCTGGTTGTGGTACATATACTTGTTCTGATGAATACAATAAATATGGATATTCAGGAATAGCACTACCCTTAACTCAAATAGCTATTTTGGATTCTAAAACTAAAACATTAGCAAAAAAGGACAATGATGGAAATATTGTTGGTGAAGCTGCTGTATCTGGACCATCTGTAATAAATAAAAGTTTGAATCCTTTAAAAAAAGATAAATATATTTCTATTGATGGTGAAGATTACTATCTAACTGGGGATACAGTTCTTGTTGATCAGACTGGAAATTTAAAACATATTGAAAGAATTGATCGTGCCTTTTCAAGATATGATGGATATAAAGTTCATCCAGGAGATATCGAAAGAAAAATTAGAAATTATGGTTTTGTTGATGCTTGTTCTATAGTTTCTTATTTTAGTGATGATAGATGTGGAAGTATGCCTGCTGCATATGTTACGGTTCCTGCAAATAATGAATTAACTAATAGAGAAATTGTTGAAAGAATTATTGATTCGATGTTAAATGATAAGACAACTACAACTAGAGATATACCTTCTAAATGGGTTTTTCTTAATTCAATGCCATTGAATGCTATGTCCAAAGTTGATTTTAGATTCTTACAAACTGAGTTACCCGAAGGTGAAGAATCCATAAGCGTTGAATTCATAGAAAGTAATTTAGGTTTTTCATATAAGATAGTAAATAAACAAAAAACTTTAAAATTAAAGTAAAACATATTGTTTTACTTTTTTATTATGATAAAATATTCTATAGAAGATAGGTGATTGTAGTTATGGATTTTTTAGTTATGTTATCTATTACAGAGTTAATTTATACGATTTTGTCTTCTATTATATTTTTTTCAAAAAAGAGAATTGATAAGAAGGAAAATAAAATTTATTCGTATTTAATGATCGAGACAATGTTTTTACTTTTATTTGGAATAATTTTGTATTTCACTATGAGTAGTGGTGGTGGCTACTTTATTAATTTGGTTATGAATAAAATATATCTTGTTTTAAATCTTTTATGGATATATTTATTTTTACTATATATTTTATCTACTATTTATTATGAGAAACTGTTTGGTGATATAAAAAATACTATTTTAAATTTTTCTATAGGTTTTGTTCAATCTGTTTTGGTAATGCTACTTCCACTAAAATTTACAATTAACGATTATGGTGCTATGTATGCATATGGTATTGCTTCTACTTTTGTTTATGTTTTATCTACTATATATATAATTGTTTTAGTAATTGTTTTTCTTATTAATATTAAGATTTTTAATAAAAAGAAGTATGTTCCTTTATATTTATTCTTTATATTAGGTACTATATGTATGATTGTTCAGGCAATTAATCCATCATTGTTTTTAGTTGTTCCATTAGAAGCCTTATTAACTGCAGTAATGTATTTCACTATTGAAAATCCTGATGTTAAGATGATTGAACAATTAAATCAAGCTAAAGATGCTGCTGTTAAAGCTAATCAAGCTAAGAGTGATTTCTTAAGTAGTATGAGTCATGAGATTAGAACTCCTTTGAATGCTATATGTGGTTTTAGTAGTAGTTTACTTGAAAATCCTGGTGTTAGTGATGAAGCTAAGGGAGACGTTAAAAATATTATTATGGCAAGTGATTCATTGCTTGACTTAGTAAATGGTATTCTTGATATATCTAAGATTGAAGCCAATAAACTCGAAATAATAGATACAAACTATAACTTTTATAAAATGTTTGATGAACTTGTGTTACTTACTAAAGCTAGAATAGGAGATAAGCCATTAGAATTTAAATATAGTTATGATGAGAGTATTCCTAAATATTTATATGGAGATGGTATGAGAGTTAAACAAGTAATACTTAATTTACTTACTAACTCTGTTAAATATACTAAAGAAGGATTTGTTGAATTTAGAGTAAGAAGTGTTGTTAAAGATAATATAATTCGCTTAATAATAAGTGTTGAGGATTCTGGTATTGGAATTAAAAAAGAAAACATAGAAAAACTATTTACCAAATTCGAAAGACTAGGTGTTGAAAGAGAAACTACTACTGAGGGAACTGGACTTGGTCTTGCGATAACTAAAAAATTAGTTGAAATGATGGGTGGAAATGTTGCAGTTCAAAGTATATATGGAAAAGGTAGTATATTCACTTTATCAATAGATCAAAAGATTGTTAGTGGTGAAGAGTTAAATAAATTAATTACTGAAGAAGAAAAAGAAGAGAAACCTAGTGATGAAGTGGTTGATGCTTCTGGTAAAAAAATATTAGTAGTTGATGATAATCAATTAAATCTAAGGGTTGCTGAACGTTTATTAAGTGCATATAAATGTGATATAGAATGTGTTAGTAGTGGTAGTGAATGTATTACTAAAATTGCTAATGGAGAAAAGTATGATTTAATATTGCTTGATGATATGATGCCTAAGATGAGTGGTAGTGAAACTCTTGTTAAACTTAAAGAAATGGATAACTTTAATATACCTGTGTGTGCACTTACAGCTAATGCTATAACTGGTATGAAAGAAGAATATCTTAATAAAGGTTTTAATGATTATTTGAGTAAACCAATAGTTAAAGAAGAACTTAATAGAGTAATTAAAAAATATTTGAAGAAATAATAAATTATGATATAATAAATTTAGTTAGGTAGGAGACGAATATGAGAGATGTTAATTTATTAACTAGTAATGGGGTAAATGTAGAAAAAGCTTTAGAATTATTTGGAGATATGGATATGTATGATGCGACTATGTCTGATTTTTTAGATATAGTTGAACAAAAACTAGCTAATCTTAAAAAATATAGAGAGACTGGTAATATGCCTAATTATGCGATTGAAGTTCATTCATTAAAGAGTGATGCTAGATATTTAGGTTTTGTAAATTTAGCTGATCTAGCATATCAATTTGAATTAAAAAGTAAAGCTAATGATTTAATGTATGTTTATGATAACTATAAAACTTTATTAGATGAAGCTCGTAGAATGATTAATGTGTCTAAAAGATATTTAGGACGTCAAGTTGATGATAATGTTATTAGTGATATGGTAAATGGTGGTAAAGAAGAAGCTATTTTAGTAGTTGATGATTCTAATTTAGTTGCTAACTTTATTAAGAAAATATTTGATGATAAGTATGAAGTGTTTATTGCTAGTGATGGTGCTCGTGCTATTGATATTGTAAGTGGACCAAATGCAAGTAAAATAAAAGCTTGTTTGCTTGATTTAAATATGCCTAATGTAAATGGGTTTGAAGTACTTGAATATTTTAAAAAGAATAATTTATTCTTGTCTATTCCAGTATCTATAATTACTGGTAATGATACACGTGATCAAGTAGATGAAGCGTTTAATTATCCAATAGTTGATTTACTTTCTAAACCATTTAATGAAAGAGATGTTAAAAGAATTATTGAAAAAACTTTATCAAGTTATAATTAAGAGTTGAAACTCTTTTTTATTTTGTGTATTATAATTCTAAGGAGATGATAAGATGGAAGTACCATTTAAAAAATGTAATATCTTAATTCCAAAGAAAAGTGTTGATTATAATTTATGGAGTGTAATCGCTTGTGATCAATATACTTCTCAAATAGAATATTGGAATAAGGTTAAAGATTTAGTAGGAGATAAACCTTCTACATATAAGATTACTTTACCTGAAGTGTATCTTGAAGATGAGAATGTTAATGAAAGAATTGAAAATATTAATAGGACTATGAATGAATATTTGGATAATGATATTTTTGATACTTTAGAAGACTCTATGATTTATTTAGAAAGAACTGATTCTACTGGTAAGGTTCGTGAAGGCCTTATTGGTATGATTGATTTAGAAAGTTATGACTATACTATTGGTAGTAAGAGTTTAGTTAGAGCTACTGAAAAGACTGTAGTTGAGAGAATACCTCCAAGAAAGAAAGTTAGGATTAATGCACCTTTAGAACTTCCTCATATAATGATACTTATTGATGATGAAAAGAAAGAAATAATTGAATCATTAAAGAATAAAGTAACAGAGGAAGACGTTATTTATGACTTTGATTTAATGCTTAATGGAGGTCACTCTAAAGGATACAAATTAAGTGGTTCAGTAATCGATGAAATTACTAATAAGCTTGAAGCTTTAGGCGATATGAAATACTTTAATAAGAAATATGGTCTTAATGAAGAAGTTCCATGTATTTACGCGATGGGAGATGGGAACCATAGTTTAGCTACTGCGAAAGCTTGTTATGAAGAAGTTAAAAAAGAATTAGGAGAAGAAGAAGCTCGTAAGCATAAATGCAGATATGCTTTAGTAGAACTTGTTAATATTCATAGCGATGCTTTAGATTTTGAACCAATTCATAGAGTAATCTTTGATTGTGATGTAGAACATTTATTAACTGCTCTTTATAAAAGATTTAAAATTAATACTACTGGTGAAGGACAAAAACTTACATATATAACTTCTGTTGGTGAAAAAACTATTTATATAGAAGATCCTACTAGTAATTTAGCAGTTGGAACACTACAAGGATTTTTAGATGACTATTTACAAGAATTTGCTGGTAAAATAGACTATATTCATGGAGATGATGTAACTCGTGAAATGGGTAGTAAGCAAGATAATATAGGATTTTTACTTCCTAAGATGGAAAAAAGTGACTTATTTAAATCAGTTATATTAGATGGAGCACTTCCAAGAAAGACATTTAGTATGGGACACTCTGATGATAAGAGATTCTATTTTGAATGTAGAAAGATTAAGTAATTCTTAATCTTTTTTGTGATATAATTTTTTTAATATTTAATGCAATAATTTTATTATTTAAAACATTATTATTATGAGAGGTAGATTTATGGAGCATATTTTAAAACTAGACAATATTTCTTTGGATGATTATATTCTAAGTATTGCTGATGGCGATACTAAATGTTTGGAAAAGTTATATGGCGCCACAAAAACTTATGTTTTTGGATATGCTTTTTCTATATTAAAGAATATAAATGATAGTGAAGATGTAATGCAAGATGTATTCTTAAATATATATAAAAATGCATGTTATTATACATCTAAGAGTAAGCCTATGGCTTGGATAATTACTATTACAAGAAATTTATGTTTAGAAAAAATAAGACGTAAAAAGAAATTAATGTTTGACGATATAAGTACAGTTGAACATTTGCTTTCTAAAAAAGATATATCATATGATAAGATACTTTTAAAAACTATATTAGAAGAATTATCTAATGAGGAAAGACAAATAATAGTATTAAATTCTTTATGTGGTTTTACGTTTTTAGAAATAAGTAGAATGTTAGAACTTAAATTATCTACAGTACTCTCAAAATATAATAGAACTATTAAAAAGGTTCGTAGTAAATATAAGGAGGCAATAAATGAATAAAAAAGTTAAAGATGAATTATATAATGTATTTGATAATATGATATCTTCTGATTATAATGATGTTGCCAAGAAAATTAGAAATAATAAAGGAGTAGTATTAAATATGGAAAAGAAAAGTAAAAGTAAATACTTTGTAACGAGTGGGTTTGGTTTAGCTTTCGCTGTTATGTTATTTTTTGTGGGTTTAATATATTTTAAAAATGATAATAGTGTAGCTGTTATAGGGATTGATGTTAACCCAAGTTTAGAACTTAGTATTAATTCTAAGAATAAAGTTGTTAGTGTTAATACAAATAATGAAGACGGTAAAAAAGTATTAGGGGATATGGATTTAAAAGGTATTAATGTTGATGTGGCAGTTAACGCTATATTTGGTTCTATAGTTAAAAATGGATATATAAATGAAAATGATAATTCAGTTTTAATAAGTATGGTAGAAGGAAATTATGACGTAGATAAGCTTGCTAATAATGTATATAGTTATTTGAAAAATGAAAAATTAGATTCTTCAATATTAACTCAAAATTTAGATACTACATCTTATGATAAAGATTTATCTAAAAAATATAATATTTCTGTATCTAAGGTTAAATTAATAAGAAGTATTCTTAATAAGAATTCTTTATATAATTTTGAAGAATTATCTAAGTTAAGTACTAATGAATTAAATATTTTAGCAAATACAACTTATAATAAGACAGAAGAAGTAAGTACTGTTGGTACTGCTAGTAAGAGTAACTACATAAGTATAGATGAAGCTAAAAAAATAGTGTTTGATGATTCTAAAGTGAGCAGTGATACTGTTAAAAATTTAGAAATTGAATATGACTATGATGATGGTATTATGGTTTATGATATAGAATTTATTTCTAATAATACCGAGTATGATTATGAGATAGATGCTAAGACTGGTAAAATAATCGAAAGAGAAGTAGAAAGTAAAAAAGTAAGTACAAGTACATCTAAAAATTATTTATCTAAAGAAAAGATAAAAGAGATAGTACTTAATAAAACTAATGTTAAAGATTATTATGACTATGAAATAGAATTTGAATTTAAGAGTGGAAAAGCTGTTTATGAAGTTGAATTTGAAACTAAAGATAAAGAATATGATATTGAACTTGATGCAGTAAGTGGCAATGTAATTAAATATGAAACAAAGAATAAGAAGATAGATACAACTAAATATATAACTAAAGATAAAGCTAAAAGTATTGTATTAAGTGATGCTAAAGTTACTAATTACTTTGATTATGAAATAGAATTTGAAAGTGATGATGAAACTTATGAAATTAGTTTTGATACTAAGGATGCTGAGTATGAATATGTAATAGATGCTAAAACTGGTAAAATAATTGAAAGAGAAATTGATAGAGATTAATTTCTCTTTTTTTGTGATATTTTTTAGTCTTATAAATATAATTAACTAGAGGTGAATAAATGAATAGACAAAATTTATGGTTTGTAACTTTATTTTCATTAATTCTTATTTTAGGCGTTTACTATATTACTCTTCCTAGTGATATATTTAGTAAGTCTGCTTTAGAAAATGTTAATAAGAATGTTGATGTGGTAGTAACTGAAAATGATAAACTTGTAGCTTTAAGAGTGGAAAGGGATGAAGAGATAAGTACTGTTATGAGTGAACTTCAAAATAAAATAACTTCACCTTCGTCATCTACTGAAGTAAAGAATGCTGCGTTTGAGGAACTACAAATACTTAATTTAGCTAAAGGAAAAGAAACTTATCTGGAAGATAAAATACTTAATAACTTTAAGATTAAATCGTTCGTAGAAATAAATAATGATAATATTAAAATTACTATTGCTTCAAGTGAACATAATAATAAACTTGCTAATGATATTATGAGAAGTGTTCAAGAAGAATTTAAAGATAAAAAGAATATAATTGTTAAGTTTGAATCATAGGCGAATGAAGTCACATAATTAGTGACTATGTCATAAATTACTTTAGAAACATAGGTGTATGTAGACGGAGGTGTTTATGACAGGAAATATATTAACTAAGAGAGAAAAAGATGTATTTGAACTTCTAGTACTTAATAAAACTACTAAAGAAATAGCGGATGATTTAGGTATTAGTGAAAAGACTGTTAGAAATCATATTAGTAATGCTATGCAGAAACTTGGATGTAAGGGAAGAGCAGGAGCAGTTATAGAACTCTTGAAGTTAGGAGAAATTTCATTATAATTCACTTTAAAAAGTGAATTTTTTTAATTATATGACATAAACTTTAGTATGATAAAAAGATATGCGATGAATAAAATTTTTGTTAGTACTTTAGTGTTTGGATTACTTGTTTTGTTTTATTTAGTACCAAGTCCATCTTTTGAGATGGAAGTAGTGGAGGAAGATAATAAAGATAGAAAAGAGAATGTTGTGTATTTGCTTGATGAAGATAATTATGTATCTAGAGTTATTAGTTATTATGATGAGAGTGATATTGAAGAACTAATACGTGAAAAGATAAAGATTCTTATTAATGGAGATAAGAGTTTAGGAAAGTTTTATTCTTTGATACCTAAAAATACTATTTTAAAAGATGTTAAGATTGAAAAAGATAGTGTGTATTTAAATTTTAATAAAGAAATTCTTAGTGTGAATAAATATTTAGAAGAGTCTATGATAGAAGCTATAGTATTTAGTTTAACTGAAGTAAATGGTATTAATAATATTTATATAAATGTTGAATCTGAGAAACTTACTAAACTTCCTAATTCTGGAAGAGAGATTCCTTATCCTTTAACAAGAAGTTTTGGAATAAATAAAAAGTATGATTTAAATAGTTTAAATGATATAGATAAAACTACTATATATTTTGTTAAATCTAGTGATGAAACGGAATACTATGTACCTGTTACTAAAGTTAGTAATACTAGTAGCTCTAAGATAGATATAATTATTGAAGAATTGAAAAGTACAGTTTATGCTCAAGATAATTTAAACAGTTATGTTTCTAGTAATATAGAACTTGTAGATAAGGAGATAAGCGATGAAAAAGTTAATTTAATATTTAATGATTTTATATTTAATGATATATCTTCTAAAGTTATTTTAGAAGAGGTTAAGTATGTGGTTTCTGAAAGTATATTTGCAAATATGAATGTAAAAGAGGTTATTTTTAGTACAAAAGAACATAATAATATTGTAAGTGTTAAAAAAAGTTAAAAAAGGGGTTGCAAAAATAAAAATAGTGTTGTATACTTTAGTAGTAATTTCTAGTTGTCCTCGTAGCTCAGCTGGATAGAGCAACGGCCTTCTAAGCCGTCGGTCACACGTTCGAATCGTGCCGAGGACACCATTAATGTTAATTAAGCCTTGTATGAAGGCTTTTTTAATTGCAATTTTTGATTTTTTTTAATATAATATACACTAATTTGAGGGTTATGTATGAATAGATATGAAATTAAAAAAGAGATTGAATATATTTTAAGTTATTTATTACATAATTCTTTTTGGATGAATAAAAAAGATGTTATGAATTTATATAGAAGATATTTATATTTAGAATCTAGAGTTAGTACTAATAGTCCTTCATTTAAAGATGATAAAGATATGTATAAATGTGGAAATTGTTATTGTTATGCTTTAGGTTTTAAGACACCAAATATTTTTAATGATGTATTTGTTAAATTTGATGATAAGATGATTGGACATAATATTGGATTTGTTAGTGATACTGTTATTGACATTTCTAATTCTCGTGATTTAATGTTTGGCTTTGAAAATGATATGTCTTATTTAGGTATTAAATATTATGATAGTGAGATTCTTAAACCTAATATTCATAATGGATATAAAGTTTCTTTGTATAGAGGTTTTGAAGATTTTCATTTTACTAGACAAAATAAGGATGGAAGTTGGTCTCATAAGATTGGTTATGAACCTATAGTTATAAAATGTAGTGATCCTGCTGATGTGCTTGATTATGAAATTATTCATACATATGAAGTTGTAAAACCTGTTGTTAGGAGGTTAATATAATGCTTGAATATTTGAAAACTTATAGGGATATTGCTTTAATATATAAAAAACTTTTTACTGAGTTTGATCATATGTGTAGTTTAGATGTTCTTGATTTATATAGGGAGTATTTAAAACTTAGTGTTAAACTTGGTACTAATAGTCCTGTTTTTGATGAGAAATTTGGCAAGTATGCTCATTGTAATTGTTATTGTTATGCTTTAGGAATAACTGCTCCTTATGAGTTTGTTAAGAGATATGAATATAAGGAGATAGATGATTTATCACATAACTTAGGTTTTATGGATGATAGATTTCGTTATTCTTTAGATTTGAATATGAATTTAAGTGGTTTACAAAGCGATTTAGAACTTTTAGGAATAGATTCATATGAAACTACTATGCTTCATGAACCTTCTCATAATGGATATAAAATTGCCTTTTTTAAGGCTTATGATGATTTTCATTTTATAAGACAAAATAGTGATGGAAGTTGGTCTCATAAACTTGGATATACACCTAAAATTGAAAGAATTGAAATGCCACAAGAAAGAGTACTAGGTAGATATAATTATGTTAAGACTTTAGAGATAGTAAAGCCTGTTATTAGGAAATAAATTGACATCTTGTATCATTTATGATATAATATATGCATTATTAAGGGGGAATTGATATGTCATGGATGCTTGGATTATATATTTGGGGAGTAGTTGTTAGTGGAGTAGTTAATACTACTAAAAGTTTACTTGCTTTATGGTATGCTAAAACAGAAGATACAAATTATTATAATAAATTTAAAGAAAAATCTGCTTTTGAAAAAACAATGTTTTTTGTGGGAAATATACTTAAGATGTTTATACCTATTTATAATATAATTCATCCAATTAAATTAATACTTGATTCTCATCTTCCAAACTTATTACATCCGATTAGATCATTAAAAGATAGTGGTAGAAGACAACTTGCTATATGGAGTTATAAAGAAGCAAGAAGAGAATCTATTAAAAATAGTATTAAGAATAGATTTAAAAAAATCAAAAATTTCTTTAGTAAAGCAAAAGATGAGGTTAAAGTTGAAAAAGAGAAAATGACTCAAAAAATTCAAAATAAAAAAGAAAAAGAACTTCCTAAAAAAGAAGAAACAACTAGTAAGGGTGAAGTAAAACTTCCTCCAAGAAAAAGTGTTTCGGAACAAAAAGATGATACTATTAAAGAAATTAATATTAAAATTAGTGAATTAAAGAGAGAATATATTAAGTTAAAAAAACAATATGATGTCTTAAAAGAAAATGGATCTAGTGTTTTAGAAAGAAATAAGGTAGCTAGTAGAATAAATAAAATATGTGAAGATACAAAGAGTTTAATTGCAAGACGTGATGAATTAAAGAATAAGCCAGTAGTAAATACTACTCGTGAAAATTCTATTAATAAACCTACTATTACAGTTGATGTGATAGATGGTGAACTTGCTACTCTTTATAAAGAACAAAGAACTTTATGTTCAAAATATATGAAACTTGTTGATAGTGGTACTAAGTCTCCTCTTATAAATGAACTTAGTGCTAAAATAGCTCAAGTTGATAAGAAAATAAAGTATATTGAAAATTATAGAAAGAGTTTAATAAATAGTGATGAACCCACTTATGGAGGATGCAAGACTTTGAGAAGATAATCTTTTGATTATCTTTTTTTATGTGTTATAATTATATTGAGGTAATAATATGAGAGGTGTATATATACATATTCCTTTTTGTAAGAATATATGTAGTTATTGTGACTTTTGTAAATTCTTATATAATGAGGAATGGGCTAATACTTATTTAGATTTTTTAAAAGATGAAATTAATGAATATTATGAAGGAGATAAAGTTAAAAGTATTTATATTGGTGGTGGTACTCCGTCTAGTCTTAGTGTAAGTAATTTAAATAAATTTTTTGAAATAATTAGTCATATAAGAAGAATAGATGATGCTGAAATTACTTTTGAATGTAATATTAATGATATAACAGAGGAACTACTTATAATACTTAAGGGAAATAATGTAAATAGACTTAGTATAGGAGTAGAGAGTTTTAATAAAAGAAATCTTAAATTAATGAATAGAAATCATACTAAGAAAGACATATTTAATAAAATAAATTTATGTAAAAGACTTGGATTTAATAATATTAATGTTGATTTAATATATGCTCTTCCTGATGAGAGTTTATTTACTCTTAAGAATGATTTAAGTACTATGTTAAAACTCGGTGTTACTCATATAAGTACATATTCATTAATTATAGAAGAACATACTGTGTTATATAACAATAATACTAAGCCTATAGATGAACTATTAGATTTTAAAATGTATAAATACATATGTAAAAAGCTTAAAAAGCGTGGTTTTCATCATTATGAAGTAAGCAATTTTTCATTAAAGGGTTATGAAAGTAAGCATAATTTAATATATTGGGATAATAATGAGTATTATGGTTTTGGACTTGGAGCTCATGGATATATTAATGAAATGAGATATGAAAACACTCGTAATTTTAATAAATATTTAAATGGTAAATATAGGCTTAATGAGTTACTTGTTTCTACTCAAGAAGAGATGGAAAATGAAGTGATACTTGGACTTCGTAAGTTAGATGGTATAAGTATAAGTGAATTTTCTAATAAATTTAAAAGAGATATTTTTGATGTGTTTAAGTTAGATGAAGCAATTAAACGTAAATATCTTATAGTAAATGGTGATAAAATTTATATACCTGAAGATAAAATATATGTTATGAATGAAATAATTAATATGATTTTATAGAAAGGAAAGAAGATGAAAATATTTAAATTAATAGGTGACTTGAAAAAATATATATTTATTATGTTAGTGTTTTGTGTTATTCAAGTTTTTTGTGAACTTTATTTACCTAATATAATGAGCAATATAGTTGACACGGGTATAGCTAATTCCGATAAAGCATTTATAACTAAAGAAGCAATAATTATGCTTATTACAACTATTATATGTTTAATATCACATACTATGGTTGTTTATAGTACAGCTAAATTTTCTAATAATTATGGATATAGAATTAGAAAAGCATTATATTCTAAAATAACATCTTTTAGTAAGAAAGAAATTAATGAATTTGGTGCGTCTACTTTGATAACAAGAAGTACTAATAATGTTAGTAATATTACAAGTACATTTAGTTTTGGTCTTAGACTAATGGTTTTTGCTCCAATTATGGGAATTGGCGCTGCTATAATGGGTTATAAGACTGCACCTAGTTTAGCTCCAATAGTATTGGTTGCAGTATGTGTTTTGGTAATTGGACTTGTTACAATATTTATGCTTGTATTTCCTAAATTTGAAGTATTACAAAAACTACTTGATAAGTTAAATGCATCAACTAGAGAAATATTATCTGGTCTTAGAGTAATTAAAGCATTTAATAAACAAGATTATTTTAAAAAGAGATTTGATAAAGTAAATACTGAAAATAAGAACTTAAATATATTTTTAAATAAAGTTTTATATTTAGTAGAGCCTATGATGTCACTCGTAATAAATATAGCTACGATAGTTATAGTTTATGTATCTTGTGATTATTTAAGTCTTGGGACTCTTGAAATTGGGTCTATGATGGCATTTATTCAATATATGTCAACTGTATTATTAAGTTTTATGATGTTACTTGTTATAATTTTAAATATACCTAGAGTAGTAGTGTCATTTAAGAGAATTAATGAAATATTAAGTGTTGAACCAAGTATTAGTAATACTGGTAGAATTAAACTTAATTGTTTAGAAAGTATAGAATTTAAGAATGTATATTTTAGATATGATAAAGCTCATGAAGATATGCTTAAGAATATATCATTTAGAATAGAAAAGGGAGAGAATGTTGGTATAATTGGTAGTTCTGGTAGTGGTAAGACTACTATAGTAAATCTTCTTTTAAGACATATTGATGCTTCTAGTGGTGAAATATTAATAAATGGAATTGATATTAAAGAATATGATATAGAGTCACTTAGAAATATATTTGCTTATACTCCTCAAAAAACTTTATTATTTAAAGGATCTATTCGTGAAAATTTAACATTCGATAAGAATCTTGCAAATAATGTTCTTGATAATGCATTAGATGAAGCAGCTATTAAAGATTTTATTGATAATAATATTGAAGGATATGATTTTAAGATTGAACAAGCTGCTGCTAATTTAAGTGGTGGTCAAAAACAAAGAATGTCTATTGCTCGTGCTTTACTTAGTGGAGGAGAGTGTTTACTTTTTGATGACTCATTTAGTGCAGTAGACTATATAACTGATAAAAGAATAAGAAACTCAATAAATAAAAATTATAGTGATAAAATGGTAATTCTTGTTACTCAAAGAGTTGGTACTATAAAAGATGCAGATAAGATTATAGTAATAGATGAAGGAAAGATAGAATCTATTGGTAACTATGAAACTCTTGAAAAATCAAGTAAAGTATTTAAAGAATTTATTGATTCTCAAAAAAGGGAGGTGGCTTAGATGAAAAAGAAAAAAAATAAAGCTCCTACTTTTAGTGAAATGATAAGTAAAACATTTAAGATAATTAAAGACTATAAAAATCATTATATACTTATAATATTATTTTGTTTACTTGCTGCTTTATTTAGTGCTCTTGCGCCATATTTTTTAGGGTATGCTACTGATAGTTTATATGAATCTATAAAGACAGGTACAGGATTTAATTATGCATATATAGTTAAAGTACTTGCAATAGTGTTATCTTGTTATATTATAGATGCAGTATGTACTTATTTTAAAAGTTATATGTCATCAAAACTTGGTCAAGAGATAGGATATGATTTAAGACGTAAACTTATTAATAAGATAAATGTTACTAAGTTAAGAAAACTTGATAGTATGAAAAAAGGTGATATTATTAGTAAAATAACTAATGATGTAGAAAGACTTACTGATAATATTACTGAGATAATACCAGAACTTGTATATAATATATCATTAGTAATAGGCGTAGTTATAATGATGTTTATACTTGATGTTAAACTTGCTTCTCTTACTATAATTGCAATACCTCTTACATATTTTCTATTATCTTTCGTTGTTCGTAAAACTCAAAATTATTTTGAACTTAATCAAAAAGCTATTGGAAATGTTAATTCTTTTGTAGAAGAGAGTGTTACTAATAATGATGTAATAAAGTCATTTAATAAAGAAAAGTATTTTAATAAGAAGTTTGATAAAGAAAGCAAAGAACTTGCGAATTATGGATTTAAGAGTAGTTTTTATAGTAGTCTTGCTGTTCCATTTAATAAAGCTATTGGAAACTTAAATTATATAATTATTGTTTGTATAGGAAGTATTAGTGTTATTAAAGGTAACATGAGACTTGGAGCTATTCAATCATTTATACAATATATGAAGGATTTTAATAGACCTATGAATGTTATCGCTCAAGTAATAAGTAATTTACAAATGGCTATTGCGAGTGTAGATAGAGTATATGAAATACTTGATTTGGAAGAAGAGACTAATGGTAAAATAAAAGAATTTACTTTTAATGATTCAATAGAATTTAAAGATGTAACTTTTAGTTATGTTGAAGGTAAAACAGTTCTTAAAAATTTTAATCTTAAAATTAATAAAGGTGAAAAGATTGCTTTAGTAGGTAAGACTGGCGCAGGTAAGACTACAATAGTAAATCTTCTTATGAATTTTCATGCTCATTATACTGGTCAAATATTAATTGATGGGGTAGATATTAGAGATATAGATAAAGCTTCATATAGAAAACTTATAAGTATGGTTCTTCAAGATACGTGGTTATTTGAGGGAACTATAAAGGAAAATATAGTGTTTGATAGAAGAATAAGTGATGACAAATTAGGTAAAGTTCTTTCTAAATCTAAAATACTTCATATGATTGAGGGACTTCCGAATGGACTTGATTATGAAATTAATGAAGAAACTAATAATATGTCTGCTGGTGAAAAACAATTACTTACAATAGCTCGTGCTTTAGTAGCTGACCCTGAGATACTTATATTAGATGAAGCAACATCTAATGTTGATACTCGTCTTGAATACTTGATAAATCATTCTATGAATAGTTTAATGAAGAATAGGACTTCTATAGTTATAGCACATAGACTTTCTACTATAGTTGAGAGCGATAAAATAGTTGTTATAAAGAATGGTCAAATACTTGAAGCAGGTACTCATAATGAGTTACTTAAGAATAAGGGTTACTATTATGAACTTTATAGTAGTCAATTTGATTTGAATGAGGAATAGGTATGGATGATTATGTTGTTGGATTAGATGAATATAAAAAATTAAATAAAGATAATCCGTTAGGATACACTAGAGATCTTACTACTTGTATTGCTGTGCTTTTACATTTGAAAGATTATAGTATTCTTATGCATATAGCTGCTTTTGAAAATGATAAAATAGAACTTGATAAGTTTATTAGACTTATTAATGAATTAAATGGTCAAATAGAAAGTCTTGAAGTATTTAAGTCTCCTAGAACAAGCAATATAAACTTAGATAAAGTATGTAATATACTAATAAATAAAGACATTACTTTTACTATAGATGATGTATTTAAAAATTATTCTAATCTTACATCAGTTGGTTATAATTATAATACTAAAGCATATTATATGGTTGACATGTATGATGGTAAACCTGAATTTAAGGAAGTAACTAAAGGATTTAAAATTGAATTATAAAAATTACAAATTATATATTTTTTAAAAAGAACTATCAATAGTTCTTTTTAAATTTGACAATAATTTTACAAACTATTTTTTAAAAGGTATTTACAAAAGCGAACAAAAATAGTAATATAGTGGTAGGAAGTGAAACAAAGTGGTAGAAAGTGGGGTGCTTAGTTATGCTTATGGGTGAATTTCATCATAATCTTGATGAAAAAGGCAGATTAATCATTCCAAGTAAGTTTAGAAATGAACTTGGAGAAAAAGCTGTTATCACTAAAGGGCTAGATAAGTGCTTATTTATCTATTCAGAAAGTGAATGGAATAAAATAGTACAAAAAGTAAGTAACCTACAATTTACTAAAAAGAATGTAAGAGCTTTTGAAAGATCTTTCATTGGTGGAGCTTCTTTAATTGAATTCGATAAACAAGGTCGAATTAATATTACCTCACCGTTAGTTCATTACGCCAATATTAATAAAGAATGTGTAATTATTGGCGTAAATGAACGACTAGAAATTTGGAGTCTAGATGAATTTGATAATTATATGAAGGAGAACGAAGAAAATCTTGATGAAATAGCAGAAGATATCTTCGATGCAAATTATGAAGCATAAGAGTGTATTATTAGACGAGGTAATAAATTATTTAAATGTTAAACAGGGTGGAATATATGTGGATGCTACTGTGGGTTATGCAGGACATTCCAGTGTAATATTAAAAAAAATAGGAAAAGAAGGGGTTCTTTTCGCCTTTGATCAAGATGATGAAGCAATAGAATATTCAACTAAAAGATTAAGTGCTATTAGTGATAACTTTACAATATTTAAAAGTAATTTTGTTAATATGAAAAAATATATTAATGAAAATGTAGATGGAATTATCTTTGATTTAGGGGTTTCAAGTCCTCAATTAGATGAGGCAGAAAGAGGATTTAGTTTTCATAAAGATGCTCCTCTTGATATGAGAATGGATAAAAGTAATCCATTAAATGCTAAGATAGTGGTAAATGAATATAGCTATCAAAAATTAACTGAAATTCTATTTAAGTTTGGTGAAGAAAAGTATGCTAAAAGTATTGCTAAAGCAATTATAGATGCAAGACCAATAGAAACAACACTTGAACTTGCTGAAATAATTAAAAATAGTGTACCAATTAGTTATAGAAATAAAAGTCATCCAGCTAGAAAGACATTTCAAGCTATTAGAATAGAAGTTAATCATGAACTTGACATATTAGAAAGTTCTTTAAGAGATGCATTTGATTTACTAAAGATTGGTGGTAGACTAGAAGTAATATCATTTCATTCATTGGAAGATAAAATAGTATCAAAAGTATTTAAAGATTTATGTACAGATGATCCTAGTACTAAGAAACTTCCAGTTGTTCCAGTAGAATTAAGTGCACGAGCTAAAAAAATAGTGAAATTAACACCTAGTACAAATGAACTAGATGATAACAATAGAAGTAGAAGTTCTAAACTAAGAGTTATTGAAAGGATAAGATAAATGAAACAAAAAAGATATGTAAAAACTAAGGGGGAAGGGTTACTTAAAACATTGACAGTAATTTTCTTCATTGGATTTTTACTATCAACTTTTGTTATGAGTGCAAAAGTACAATCAAGTAACTCTGAACTTCAAAGGTTAAAAAGTAAAGTAGAAAGTCAAGAAAAGTTGAATTTAAGTATGCAAATGAAAATAAACGAACTTGCATCTTTAGATAATGCTTTAGAAGTTGCGGATGCCAACGATTTGAAGTATAATAATAGTAATATTAGAGTAATTTCAAAGTAGAGGTGGCATATGAAGAAAACAAGAGTAATTAAGATTAATGCAATATTCATAATTATTGTTGTTTTTATTTTTGCTGCAATAATTATGAAACTTTTCTGGATAGGTCTTGGTAACGTTAAAGTTAATGATAAACCACTTTCTAAGTTTGCTGAGAGTCGTGATACTCGTACTAAGACTTTAACCGCTAAACGTGGTACTATTTTTTCTACCAAGGGAGAAGTACTAGCAAAAGATGTGAATAGTTACACAGTAATTGCTTATTTGGATCCTAGTAGAACTAAAGATGAGAAAAGACCATATCATGTAGTTGATAAAGAAAAAACAGCTGAGTTATTAAGTCCTTTAATAAATATGACTAAAGAAAGAATATTATCTTTATTAAATACTAAGATTAAATCATGTAATGAAGATAATACTGAATGTACTGAGAAAGTACCATATCAAGTAGAACTTGGTCCAGGTGGTCGTGGTATTACTGAACTTTTAAAAGATCAAATAGAAGATTTAGATTTACCTGGAATTGATTTTATTGCTAGTACTAAGAGATATTATCCTAATGGAGACTTCTTATCATATACTTTGGGTTATGCAAAGAGCAATGATAATAATCAATATGTAGGTGAAATGGGGCTAGAACTTTATTATAATGATGAACTTACTGGTACTGATGGGTATAAAAAGTATCAATCTGACTTGTATGGATACCAAATAACTAGTACACCAGCTGTTGAGAAAAAAAGTATTAGCGGAGATGATATATATCTTACAATTGATGATAATATTCAAATGTTTACTGAACAAGCAATGAATACTTTAGAAGAAGGCAAACCTGAGTGGGCTACTATATCAGTTGTAAATGCTAAGACTGGTGAAATACTAGGTGTTGCATCAAGTCCTAGTTTTAATAACAATACGTTAGAAATTAAATCTTATTATGATCCGTTTGTTGCTTATGAGTATGAACCAGGATCAACTATGAAAATATTTAGTTTTATGGCTGCTATGGAAAATGGTATTTATGATGGAAGTAAAAAATATAAAAGTGGTTCTATTAAAATAGATGAAGCTAATATTAAAGATTGGAATAATAGAGGATGGGGTATGATTACATTTGATGAAGGATTTATGGCTTCTTCAAATGTAGCTGCTGTTAATTTAGCTATGGAACTTGGTAGAGCTAAATTAAAAGACTATTATACTTCACTAGGTTTTGGTAAGAAAACTGGTATTCCTCTTCCTAATGAAAGCAAAGGTACAGTAAATTTTAGATATAATACTGAGGTTGCTGCTGCATCTTATGGTCAAGGTATGACAGTTAGTGCTATTCAAATGGTACAAGCTCTTAGTAGTATTGCTAATGATGGTACTATGATTAAACCATATTTAGTTTCTAAAATAGTTAGTGGAGAAACTGGAGAAGTTGTTCTTGAAAATAAAAGAACTGAGGTATCTAAGGTTGCTAGTACTGAAACAGTAACTAAAATAAAAGAAATAATGCGTGGGGTTGTACAAGATGGATGTAAGATATCTACTGGTGGTGGGTATAATGTACCTGGGTATGATGTTATTGGAAAAACTGGTACTGCTCAAATAGCTTCTCAAAGTGGTGGTTACTTAAAGGGTAGTAGAAACTATATAAGAAGTTTTGCTGCTTTATTTCCAGGAGATGATCCAGAAATTATAATTTATGCTGCTGTTAGTAAAGTAACTGATGCTAAATATTTAAAGAATGCAGTTAAAGGTTTAATAAAAGATACAGGAACATATTTAAATATAGTTGGTAATAAAGAAGTAGAGGAAACAGGCACATATACAACAAAAAGTTATATAAACTTAGATACTAATACTGTTAAAACTAGTTTAATTGCATCTTCTATGGAGCCTATAGTTATAGGAGAAGGAACTAAAATAATAAAACAATATCCTAGTGCTAATACTAAGCTTAATGCTGGAAATAAAATATTCTTAGTAACAAATGATACTAATTATAAAATGATTAATATAAAAGATTGGAGTAGAAATGATGTATCTACGTTTGCAAGTCTTACTGGAATAGATGTTTCATTTGAAGGATACGGTTATGCTAAAACAAGTTCTATTAAGATAGGAGACATACTTACTAAAGATACTAAACTAGTAGTAGGACTTGAACCAAAATATAAAGAAGAAACTAAAGATGAAAAGAAGGAAGGAAAAAGTTAACCTTCCTTTTATAATTCGACAAATTTTTTAATAATAGCGATATACAATATACTTGAGGTGACATATGAGAACATTTTATTTATTTGAAGTAAAAGATAATATTATTAGAAATTATAGAAATAATTATGAAGAATTATATACTATGCTTGAAAATATACATCATTTAAAAACTGAAGATATAGTACTTGGTTATAACATATTTAACTCTTTAGTAGTTCCATTAAAGAAAGAAGAATATAACCAATATATAAAAGAAAATAATATAGATAACGAAAACTATATTTGTTATAATTACACTCATACTATAAATGATTTTTATAATGATGAAACTACTAAAATGATTATTAATAACTCACACATTAAAATTAAAACTAATAAGAATGCTCCATCGTTTTTTTATAACATTCGTACATTTAAAAATATATTTGTATGTGACTTTGATAATCATGATTATTTTCTTTTAGATAATAATATATATTCTTGCATAAACTCTTAATTCTTGATAGAATTGTCATAAGGAGATGAATTTATGTTAATATTAGAAGCAGTTAAATGTACTGGTAATATCTGGATGGATATTTTATATTTAGTAATTGGTCTTGTAGTTGGACTTATAGCTGGATTTTTAATTTCTAAGAAATTAGTTAATAAACAATTAAAAGAAAATCCACCTATAAATGAAGAGATGATTAAGACTTTAATGAGAGGTATGGGTAGAAATCCTAGTCAAAAACAAGTTAATCAATTAATGAAACAAATGCAAAAGTTCCAATAGGAACTTTTTTTGTGTTATAATTTTTATGGTGAACAATATGAATAAGTTTTTTGGACATTTACATACAATAAATAAACATAGATTTGAAGTATTTAAATTATGTTATAAAGTTGGTATACCTTTTAGAGGTTTAGTACATGATTTATCTAAGTATTCTTTTGAAGAATTTTTTGAATCAGTTAAGTATTATACGGATGGTACTATTAGTCCACTTCTTACAAGTAAAAAAGAAAATGGATATAGTAGGGCATGGCTTCATCATTTTGGTCGCAATAAACATCATTTTGAATATTGGTATGATTATAGTGCTCCAGTAAAAACTCCAATAATTCCATTTAAATATATGCTTGAAATGATATGTGATAGAATAGCTGCATCTAAAATATATTATAAAAAAGATTATAAAGATAATACTCCATATGAATACTTTATGGCTCGTAAAGATACATATGAATTAAACCCTAAACTTAAAGATTTCTTAGAAGAAGTATTTTATGACTTAAGTAAAAATGGTGAAAAGATTCTTAATAAAAAGTATATCTATAATTTATATTTAAAACATACAAAATAAAGATTCTACCTTTTAGTAGAATCTTTTTTAAACGTTAATTCAAATATTTCATTTTCTTTTAAGAATAGGTAACCACCTAAGTATTCATATTCTCCTTCAAATTCATTTAACATTGTTGAATCTTTATATACTTTTAATTTATTATCAGTTGATATATAGAAATTATAACCATTTTTGAAGTATCTTTTTAATGCAGTATATTCATCTATCTTTTTAGAATTAAATAAATCTATATAATATGTTTTATCTCCTATAGTACCTAGTTCTGTATAAATATTAATACTATAATAATTAGGATTATTTTGTAGAGGTTTTACTTCAGTATTATGTTTAATATTCTTATTAACGTCTACTTCTGTTTTAAAATATTCGTATAAATCATAATCATATAAAGTTATTGTTTCTTTATCATTGTTTTGTTCAATAGTGTAGAAGTATTTAGTGTTTTTATTATAACTTTGTAGTATTTCAAAATAAGTAGATGTGCTTACTTTTCTTTCAATATCTTTTGAATTTATTAAATATATAGATGTTTTGTTATTATAGTAAACTACTAAATAGAGTTTATTATTGTATACAGTAGATTTAAAGTAGTAACCCATAGTATCAAATTCTCTATTATCAGTAGTAGTGTCTATTTTACTATCGATATATATTTTTGCATTAGAGTTAGCTATACTAAGTTTTTTATTTTTTTCTAGTATTAAGAAGTTTCCTACTGAGTAGATATTATCGTATTCAAATGGAATGACCTCTTCGTTTTTAAAATTTACAATGCCATATTTATTATCAAGTGAAGCAATTATATATTTATCTTCAAATACACTTATATTGTCATATATTATATCTATTACTATGTCTCCGTTTGGATTTATTAAACCAACTTTATTTGTTTTATTTGTTATAGTAAAGTAGTTAACTGTACTTGAGTATACTGGTTCCATTTCTCTATGACTAATAGATTGATCATTTTCTATAGTAGCATCAATTACATCTATTTTCTTAATAGAACCATTATTAGTATTTAATACTTCGTATGTTCTTTCATCTGTTTTATCATCATATGTAACAAGTATTGCATATACTCCAGTTAATTCTCCTTTATATGGTAAGATAATATCATAGTATGACTTTGATTTCTTTTTATTTTTAGTATTTATATAGTAACAATAACCATTTTCATCTATATAGAATTTATAATTTTTACTTTCTGCTAATGGGTAATCTTTTAGACTTGGATCATCATTATCAGTTTTAAGTACTTTTTCACTATTTAATACACCATTACTTCCGATTAAGTAACGATTACTATCAACATATTCGATTATTTCATTTGATTCTTCATTAAAATATATACTACCAGTAGACATGTATTTAGAAACAAGTTCTACTTCTTTAAAGTCTTCAGTTATCTTTGGTATTTCAGGTTCTTTTGGTTCAGCAGGTTCTTCTTTTGAAGATGATAAAATACCTATAATAGAAAGACCTATACATAAAATTAATAGTATCATGATACATATTATAATGATTCTTTTTTTCTTACTCATAATTAACCACCTTTATTCTAAAAGTATTATAACATACAATTTATGCTTTTAAAATATTCTAATTTAATATATAATATTCTATGGAGAAGTAAAAAATGGCAAAAGAAATACAAGAATATATAACTTATTTAACACCTGAATTTATTTATGTACCATTTGATTCAGTAGAGAAACTAGAATTATCTAAGAATAAAATGGTTAATCATAATACATTACTTGGTGAAAGAGATAATGGTAAAAAGATATTTAGTCCAGTTAGTGGTAGAGTAATTGGTACTAGTAAGATGTCTTATAAAAGTGGGGATACTAATAGTTTAGTTATTGAAAATGATTTTATAGATAAAAAAGAAAGATTAAATCCTACTAGAAATTTAAGTAAGACTAAGAAAAGTGATATAGTTGAATCATTAAAAAAGTATGGACTTGATAATAAAATAAATAGTAAAACTACTTTAGTAGTTAATTCTTTATATGATAAAAATTATGATCTTAAAGATATGGTAATTAACTATGAAAGTTATGAAGAGATACTTGAAGCAATTGATGAGTTTATGAGTGCTTTTGGTATGAAGAATTGTTATATATGTGTTAGTAGGGATGATTTAAATTCTATTGAAGCTTATAACAAATATATTAATGCTTTTTTAAATATATGTATGGTTCATAGTAATAAGAAGTTTAAGGATTCTACTTGTGTATTTTATAATGTTGAAGAGATACTTGCGATTCATAAGGCTATATCTTTAGATTATATGTATGATAACACTATTTTAACTATTAATAATGGTAAACCTATTATTGTTAAGGTAAAACTATATACTTCTTTAGTAGAACTCTTAGAAGCTTTAAAAATAGCTTATAAAACTAAATCTATATATATAGATAATGTGAGAATAGATAATCCTTCTAACTTTATAATAGATGCTAGTGTTAGAAGTGTTATAGTAAAGGATAATTAATATGATATATGTATTCTTAGGAAATGAAATAAATATTATTAAGAGAAAAGTAGATTCTTTAATAGATGAACTTAAAATAGATAATATTATTAAATATGATTATGATAGTGTAAGTATGGATGATATATTAAATGAAATAAATTATGTAGATTTATTTAATGAGAAGAAATTACTTATAGTATCAAATTTTACTTTTAAGAAGATGAAAGATAAAGAAGAGAAAGCTTTAAGTAATTATATAAATCATATGAATGATAATGTTATTATATTAAAATGTATTGATGAAAAATTAGATTCTAAAAAGAATATTATTAAGTTATTAAATGAAAAGTGTAAAGTTATAGAGTTAGTTAAAATGGATTATAAGACATTACATGAATATGTAACTAAGATATTTAGTGATAATAAAAAGAGAATTACTTATAATCAAGTAAAGAATATATTAAATTTATGTGAAAATGATACAGATAGTGTTTTAAATGAAGTAAATAAGTTACTTTTATATAAGCTTGATGATGAATTAATAACTGATGAAGATATAGAAAAAGTAATAAGTAAGAATAGCGAAAAAGAAATGTTTAAGTTAAATGATGCGGTTATGGCTCATAATTTACCTTTAATGCTTGAAAGTACTAAGATACTTGTTAGTAGTGGGGTAGATGAAGTAGTTATAATAGATTATTTATCTAAACAATTTAGAACTTTATATCAAATAAAAGTTATGTCTAAAGATACAGGAGCGCAAACTATAACAAGTAGACTTTCTATAAATCCATTTGTATTTAAGAAGATGCTTGATGTAGTGGGTAAATTTAGTGAAGAAAAGTTACTTAATATAATATATAAATTAAGTGATGCGGATATATCTATAAAAGTAGAGGGACTTGATAAAAGTAAAGTTCTTGAGAATTTTTATTTATCAATATGATATAAACTTTACATAGTAAGCGTAAAATTATTATGTAAAATAATAAAATAAAAGTATAATATATTTATAAGGGTGTGATATTTTATGTTAATTCTAGCTAAAAGTATATTAGGATTAATGATAGGTTTCTTTTTATCTGTAATATTTGGATTATTCTTAATACCGGTTTTAAGAAAACTAAAGTGTGGTCAGACAATAAGTTCATTTGTTGCGTTTAGACATGCGAGTAAACAAGGAACTCCAACTATTGGTGGCCTTATATTTATAATTCCAACTTTAGTTACGATGATTTTATTGTATTTAAGGGGTAGTTTAGAGATAACTCATAATTTACTTATTATAATATTTGTATTTGTTAGTTATGCTTTACTTGGATTTGTAGATGATTATTTAAAAGTTAAAGCTCATAATAATGCTGGACTTTCTATAACACAAAAGCTAGTTGTTCAAGTTTTAATAGCACTAATATTCTTCTATATTTATATGCAAGGAGGTGGAGATGCGTATTTAACTATAACTTCTCTTGGTATAAATATCGATATGAAATGGTTATATGGGCTCTTTATATTGTTCCTTTTAGTAGGAAGTTCTAATGCTGTTAATTTAACCGATGGATTAGATGGACTTGCTGGAGGACTTTCATTAATAGCATTCTTAAGTTTTGGTATAATTACTTGGGGAACTACTTGGATAGCAGGTTATGAAGAAATTGCAATTTTCTGTTTTATATTAGTTGGTTCAATATTAGGTTTTTTAGTATTTAATACACATCCTGCGAAAGTATTTATGGGAGACACTGGTTCGTTAGCTTTAGGTGCGACACTAGCAGCAGTAGCAATAGTTACTAAACACGAGTTATCACTAGCTTTAATAGGTGGAGTATTCGTAATGGAAGTATTATCTTCTATAATACAATTAACTGCTATAAAGAAATTCAAAAGAAAAGTATTCTTAATGGCACCTATACATCATCATTTTGAAAAATTGGGTTGGGCAGAAACTGATATAGTAAAAATGTTTTTAATAATAGGATTCATGCTTGGTATGATTGCTATATATTATGGAGTATGGATGTAATAAAAAGTAAATACATAAACATAGTCACTTATTCATATTATTAATGAATAGGTGATTTTTATTAAAAGAAATAAACTAATAATTATTACAACTATATTATTATCTTTAATAGGTGTTATAATGATATATTCTAGTAGTTATATATGGTCATCTTTTAAATATAATAATCCTTATAAATATGTACTTAATCAAGGCATATTCTTTATAATTGGTATTTTTATTATGTTTATGTTTTCTAAAGTAGATGTTAATATTTATAAGAAGTACTCAAATACTTTTTTAGGTGTTTGCTTCTTGCTACTTATTTTAGTTTTGATACCGGGTATTGGTAGTGTTAGGAATGGAAGTAGAAGTTGGTTTGGTATTATGGGTCTTGGTTTTCAACCTAGTGAACTTACTAAGATTGCTCTTATAATATTTACATCAAAGTATTTGAGTAGTAATGATAAAATAAAAAGAAATCCATTTAAGTTTATGGCTCCGGTACTTTTTATAATAATGTTATTTTTTGGTCTTATAATGTTAGAACCTGATTTTGGTACTGGAATGGTTATAGTTTGTTCTTTGATTGGGCTTATATTTATAAGTGGAACAGACGTATCAATATTTATAAAGTTAGGTATTCTTGGGATAGTTGGAATCGTTATTCTTATTATAATCGCACCTTATAGAATGGATAGAATTACATCTTTTTTAAATCCGTGGAGTGATCCATTGGGTAGTGGATTTCAAATGATACAAAGTTTATATGCGATAGGTCCTGGAGGACTACTTGGATTTGGATTTTTAAATTCAAGACAAAAACATTTTTATCTTCCAGAGCCTCAAACGGATTTTATATTTTCAATAATCAGTGAAGAGTTTGGTTTTATTGGAGACTTAATTTTAATATTACTTTTTATAACATTATTTTATAATATTATTAAAAAAGCTATAGATACTGAAGACTTATTTTCAAAGTATTTAATATTTGGCTTAGTATTTTTAATGATGTTTCAGACACTTCTTAATCTTTCAGTAGTAGTGGGTCTTGTTCCGATAACTGGAGTAACTCTTCCTTTTATTAGTTATGGTGGGTCATCTTTATTAGTTAGTATGATGAGTATTGGTATTATTTTAAATGTTAAAGATAAATAAGGCTTTCTTTATTAAGAAGAAATATAGTGTGTTTACATATATTTGATATACTATGATTGATACTAATTATATTTAATGGTATTATGTTTGTATGAAAAAGAAATGGTTTATATTAATTATTATATTGCTAATTGGCTTTGTAGTGGGTTGTTATATTTTTTTGAATAAAACTAATGATGTTAAAGTAACTATAAATAATCAATCACATGATTTGAAAGATATTAATGAAGTTGTTGAGTTAGCAGAAAAAGAATTTTATAAATGGAATATAAATGCTAAATTATTAACAATTGAGTATTATGAAAAGGATGTTGCAGATTTGGAAGAACAACTAAAAAATGAATATTCAGCTACCGAAGCAGTAGTAATTAATATTAAATTTAAAACTTTTTTAATTACCGATCAAACTTTAAATAGAAATGAAGAATATACATATTCTATGGAATTTATTAAAAAAAATAATTCATGGAATATGGTAAATTTTGGACAAGGATAGTTTTACAATTTCGTTGGAGAAAATAATAAAAAATCTTAAACGATTTTTATTTATAAATAATTAGCACTCTATATTGACAAGTGCTAAAATGTGATGTATAATATGCTCGTTGAATAGGAGGGATAGATATGTTCAATATGAATAATGAAGAAAATGAAAACGTCTTAGAAAAATATGGACGTAATATAAATGAAGATGTTAAGAATCATAAAATTGATCCTATCATCGGTCGTGATGATGAGATTCGTAGTATAACTAGAATTTTATCAAGAAAGACAAAAAATAATCCAGTTTTAATTGGAGAACCTGGTGTAGGTAAAACTGCGATAGTAGAAGGACTTGCTCAAAGAATAGTTAGAGGAGATGTTCCAGAAAGTTTAAAAAATAAAATAGTATGGGAGTTAAATATGTCTTCTTTAATAGCTGGCGCTAAATATAGAGGTGAATTTGAAGAAAGACTTAAAAAAGTACTTGATGAAGTTAAGAAGAGTGAAGGAAACATCATAATGTTTATTGATGAAATTCACTTAATAGTTGGTACTGGAGCAGTTGATGGAGCAATGGATACAGGTAACATATTAAAACCAATGCTTGCGCGTGGTGAAATACATGTAATAGGTGCTACTACTTTAAATGAATACAGAATGTATATTGAAAAAGATGGTGCTTTAGAACGTAGATTTCAAAAAGTTACTATTAGTGAACCAACTGTAGAAGACACTATAACAATACTTCGTGGTCTAAAAGAAAGATTTGAAATATATCATGGAGTTACTATTCAAGATAAAGCTCTTGTAAGTGCTGCAACTCTTTCAAATAGATATATAACTGATAGATTTTTACCTGATAAAGCAATAGACTTAGTGGATGAAGCATGTGCTACTATAAGAGTACAAATGGATAGTGTACCAACTTCACTAGATGAAATAACTAGAAAGATATTAACTTTGCAAGTAGAAAAAGAAGCATTAAAGAAAGAAAAAGATGAACTTTCTATTAAGAGACTTGAAAAGATTGATGATGAACTTTATACATTAAAAGGAAAAGAACAAGAATTAAGTACTAAATGGAAAGAAGAAAAGACTATTAATGAAGATATAAAGAAGGTTAAATCTGATATATCTAGATATACTTTTGAGTTTGAAGAAGCTAAAAATAATTATGATTTAGAAACTGCTGCTAGAATTAAGAATGGTACTTTGCCAAAGTTAGAACAAAAGTTAAGTGAACTTACTAAGAAACGTAAAGAAGGTATTTTATCTGATACTGTTACTAGTGAAGACATTGGCGACGTTATAAGTAAATGGACTAATATTCCATTATCTAAACTTATGAGTAGTGAGAAAGAAAAGATACTTAATTTAGAAGAGAACTTAAAGAAACGTGTTAAGGGTCAAGATAATGCAATTAAGCTTGTAAGTGATGCTATAATACGTTCTAGAAGTGGAATTAAGGATCCTGAAAGACCTATTGGTTCATTTATGTTCTTAGGTCCAACTGGAGTAGGTAAAACAGAAGTAGCAAGAAGTCTTGCATATGAGTTATTTGATGATGAACATCATATGGTTAGAATAGATATGAGTGAATATATGGAAAAATATTCAGTATCTAGATTAATTGGTGCTGCTCCTGGATATGTTGGATATGAAGAAGGTGGACAACTTACTGAAAAGGTTAGAAGAAATCCATATTCAATAGTACTATTTGATGAGATAGAAAAAGCACACCCAGATGTTCTTAACTTATTACTTCAAATACTTGATGAAGGAAGACTAACTGATTCAAATGGTAGAACAGTTAACTTTAAAAATACTATTATAATTATGACTTCTAATGTAGGAAGTGAATACATTATAAATAATGAAGAAGATAAAGTTAGAAGTGAACTTAATAAATACTTTAGACCAGAATTCTTAAATAGACTTGATGAGATAGTAATATTTAATAAACTTACTAAAGATAATTTAAGTGAAATACTTGATAAGATAATTGGTGAGATAGAACATAGACTAATAGACATAAATGTTAAAATTAAATTAACAGAAGATGCTAAAAAGTATTTCATTGATAATGGATATGATGAATATTATGGTGCTAGACCTTTAAAGAGACTTGTTAATAATAAACTTGAAACTTTAATCGCACGTAAACTTATTAATAATGAAATAAGACAAAATACTGAGATAGTGGTAGACTATAAAAATAATGATATAGTTATTTCTAATAAGTAATGACTTTTAAAGTCATTACTTTTTTATTTTAAAATGTTTGATATGTGAAATATATGTGATATAATATTTTTATAATAAAGGTGGTATAAAGATATGAATGGTAATTTAAACAATACTAAAGTTTGTCCTAACTGTGGAATTACAAACTTAGCAAATGCTAAATTTTGCATTAAGTGTGGTGCAAATTTAGAGGTAAATAATAATATGAATAGCGAACTTCAAAATAATAATTTTGATAATGGAACCTATAACAATATGAATAATACAAATAATGTTAATTCATATAATAATAATCAAGTATCAAGTGGTAAATTAGATTATGTTAAATATCTTTTAGGATCATTGTTAAAACCATATGATACTTATAAAAATAATGAAAGTACTTTAGGAGATATTAAGAATGCATCTATATTAACTCTTATAGTAGTTGGTATTATGACTGCTATTAATTTACTTTCTACTATGATTTCTGCAGTTAGACATAAAAGTTTCTTTTCAGGTGAAGTTACTTGGAATTGGGATAATTTAGGAGACGTAGAATATTTTAAAGTTATTGGATTAGACTTGTTAGTTTATGCTGGTATTATTGCTGCGATAGCTGGTGTTTATTATTTAGGAAGTTTAGTAATTAAGAAAAATGCTAAATTTTCAAATTTAATTGGTGCTGCTACTACATCTGTTGTTCCTTTTGCTACATGCTCTTTACTGCTTTCACCAATATTATCAATGATATATTCTCCTCTTGGAATAGCCACTACTGTTGTTGGATTTGTATATACTTTAGTAACACTAATAGAACTTGTTAATGATATAGTTGTTATAGATAATAAAAATACTAGGATATATTATCATTTAGTTTGTTTATCAACTGTAATTATAGTTGGTGGATTTATTGCTTATAAAGTGTTAGTTAATTCTATTTTTGGTGGATTAGATAGTTTATTTTAGTTAGATAAAACTGAGTAGATTATATAAAAACAATTTACTTGGTTTTTATTATATTTTTGGAGGAAAAAGAATGAAGTGTGATAAATGTGGGTTTGAAAATTTAAATCATGCAGAATTTTGTAGTAATTGTGGTAATAGATTAGTTAATAATAATCAAAACGATAATATGCAGGTTAATAATCAAAATAATAATACAGTTCAACAAAATAATACTAATGATAATAAGAAGAAAAGTAATAGTAAAATAATAATTATATGTGTAGTTATGGCTATTATTTTGATAATAATTGCAGGGATATTTATATATAAAAAACTTAGCAAGTTTGATGATCCTTTCGAAGATGTTGATAATTTAAGTAGTGTTGAAGTAACTGATGATGGGTTATATGGTGTTGATATAGAAAAAACATCTTACTCTAAAATAGAAGAAGACTATAAGAATGGTAAATTATCTAAAGATGAATATATAATGCAACTAGGATATTCATTCTTTGATGAAGATAAAATGAATTCTAAATATAAATCAAATAGTGAACTCAAAGTGAATCCTGTTAGATTCTTTGAAAAGACTGACGAATTAATAAATGATTTGTCAGAAGATACACAAATGTATGTTATAAAAAAATATTTGCTTGCTGATGTAGCTTTAGAACTTGAAAGCGGTGATGCTAAAAATAGTTCAAGTATTTTTAATAAGAATAATAATATTGAGAAAACTAATATTGTTGCTGAAAGAGCAGGAAACGTTAATAAACTTAATAAAATGATAGTTTCAAAGAATGCTAATTTTATTGTATATTATGCTGATGAAGGCTTAAATAAGACTACTTATGAAACTGCAAGCAAAATTTCTAATTACTTAGAAGAAACGGTTGAAACATATAAAAAGAAATTTGGCTTTGAATATAAATATAGTATTCAAACACAGTCAAAAGGTATGATGTCATTTAATGGCAAACTCCTTGATATGCTTTTAAAAGGAGTTGACTATACAAAAGCAATGCCCGTTTATCTTTTAAATCTAGGTGAAAGTAATGTTGCTGGCTTTTATGTTGGAGAATTTAATAATATTTGGGCTTCAATTGGTAAATTAAAAATTGATATAAAAAGCCTATTTGTTGATCAAGGCATTGGCTATAATAGTATAACGACAACTTATGCTCTTCCTTATTTTATTGCTGATTCACAAATTCAAAATTTTGATGATTTTAAAATAGTTCTTTCTCATGAATTATTCCATCATTATCAAAATTATATATGTGGAAATGGTAAATATAAAGACTGTAGTAGTGGAGATTTCACTATAGAAACAACTGCTAATTTAGTGGCTGCAAATGTAACGAATATTGATAACATAAATACTATGCTTAATGACCATTCTGCTGCTTATTCAAGATTTATAGAAACAAGCATTGATAAAACTGGTGAAGAAAGAGATGCAATTGGATATCCAGCATATATTTTCTTAAATAATTATGCTCATATGGTTAATAATGGATTTAATAAAGCATTTGAGTCTTTAAAATACACTGAACCATTAAAATATTTATATGAAAATTCTGATGGTAAGTATGAAAATATTATGATAGAAACTGCTACTAAAGTTTTAACTTTGAATTATGATAATCATACTTTGCTTCCGTATCGTAATAAACAAGTTGTTTATCCAAAAGCACATAAAAATATAGATAAATATAATGAAAGTAATAATGAAACTATTAATTATTCAAGTTCTCATTATTATTATGTTGATCCAAGTATATTTGATGATAATACACAATTAACTTTTAATGGCAAATATAAAGATTTAACATTACTATTATTTGTACGCGAAGATAATAAATATAAACATGTATATACATATAATTTAGATAAAGAATTTGTTATTAATATTGATGAATTTAATGCTTATGATAAGATAGCATTTGCGATAGTTGATACTAAAATAAGTGGTACATCTAGTTATAGTTTTGAAGTTAAAGAAGATGGAAATAAAAAGGTAACTGTAACTCCTGATGGTTTAGGTTTAAAAACAAATGCTAAAACTACATATAAAGAAATATCTTGTTTTACTAAAGTTAATGATGCAGAAGATGATGATCTTGTAACATATGCTCAAATACTAGTTAGATTTGATAATAGAGATAAAATAAATGATTTATATTTTAAAGGAACTCTTAAATTAAAAAATTATGATCCTAATGATAAGACATTCTATATAACACAAAAAATATTATCAGCAGGGTTATATGTACTACAAAAAACATATGAAGAAGAATATAAAAATTTTAAAATAATTACTAAAGAAGGAAAAGATAAATATAGTGTTACTCTTAAGATAATTGATGATTACTATACTGAGTTAAATAAAAATTTCAAAGAAGAAGTTACAACTAAAAAAGATATATTAAATGCTCTTAAAAAAGAAGGATATACTTGTATAGTTAAGTAAATATTAAAACATATATTTTAAGTAATATATGTTTTTTTATAAAAAAATGGTATACTAAGTGTAGTGATGAATATGAAAAGTTTAATTTATAAGATAAAATGTTTTAAAGGTGGAACAATTAAAAGTATATTTAATATAGTAGGAAAGATACATAAAAAGACTAATAAATGTAGATTATTTTTACTTGTTGATATGGTTTTTTGTTCTATAAAATATGGTAGTGGTCCTTATGATTATCAAGAGTTTGAATTTTATAATTTAAATTCTAAAGAGAAAAAGACATACTTAACTAGAGTTAAGAATAATGCTATCGTAAGAATGTTTAATGATAAAGAGATATCTAAGAAGTTTGATGATAAGGTAGAATTTAATAAAATATTTAATGAGTTTTTAAAACGTGATTGGTTATATTTAGATGATAATTATGATGAGTTTGTTAAGTTTTGTGATGGGAAAGTAGACTTTATTGCTAAACCTGTAGGTGGTAGTGGTGGTGAAGGAATAGAGTTAATTAAAGTAGATAAAAAGAATCTTAAAAAAACTTATGAATATTTAGTTTCTAATAATAAGCTTCTTGTTGAAGAAAAGATTATACAAAATAAAGAAATTGGTAAACTTAATAAAACAAGTGTTAATACATTTAGAATAGTTACATTCTTTGATGGAAGGGATACTCATATATTGAATGTTGTATTTAAGATTGGTAATGGTGGAGTAACTGATAATTTCTCTAGTGGAAGTATGTATACTTTTGTTAAAGATGGAAAGATAATAGTTCCTGCGATCGATAGAGATGATAATATATTTTATGAGCATCCAATTAGTAAGATTAAAATAGTTGGTTATGAAATTCCTAATTACGATAAAGCGATAGATTTAGTGTGTGAGTGTGCTAAAAAGGTGCCTGAAGTAAAGTATGTTGGATGGGATGTAGCAATTACTCCTAATGATGCTGTTATTATAGAGGGAAACTGTTTTCCTGGAGTATATCAAATTAAACCAAGTTTTGTGAGTGAGAAGGTTGGTCTTGTTCCAGTATTTGAAAAAGCAATGAAGATTAAAATAGATGAATTATAGAGGCAATATGAAAGAGTTTGAAACAGAATTATATGAAAGTGGAATAAAGTATATAGCTGGTATAGATGAAGTTGGTAGAGGTCCTTTAGTAGGCCCTGTTGTTACTGCCGCTGTTATACTTCCAAGAGATTTTTATGATGAGAGAATTAATGATTCTAAAAAATTAACTGAAAAAAAGAGAGAACTATTATATGATGTTATAATGGAAAATGCAGTTAGTGTTGGAATAGGTATTAGTAGTGAAGATGTGATAGATGAGATAAATATACTTGAAGCTACTAAAAAAGCAATGATTGAAGCAGTAAATAACTTAAGTGTAAAACCAGAACATTTATTAATAGATGCAGTTAAACTAAACATAGATATACCACAAACATCTATAATAAAGGGAGATGCTAAAAGTGAAAGTATTGCTGCTGCAAGTATAATTGCCAAAGTAACAAGAGATAGAATGATGATAGAGTTAGATAAATTGCATCCTGAATATGACTTTAAGCATAATAAAGGGTATGGTACTAAAAAACATATAGAAGCTATAGAAAAATATGGAATAATAAAAGAGCATAGAAAAACATTTGCTCCTTGTGATAAATATATTTAAAAGTTCAATTTATATAAAAAATAAATTGAATTTTTTTTAATAAAATAATATACTTAAAGTAAGATAGGTAGGTAGTATTAATGGACAAGAAAATTAATAATGGATTAATACTTGGTGAAGAAGACATAATTAAAACAGGGAATAATGGTTTAATAGAAGTAACTTCTTCTAATTTAAAAGAACTTGCTGATCAATTACAATTTGATACACTTGCTGAAGAGTGTATTCTTGAAGACCTATGTAAATCATATAATATAAGTCGTGATGATATGTTTGTGCTTATTCATGACCTTAAAAAAAGAGGTAATAATATTATTACTATGAATACTTCAGCATCTAATTATGAGAATGAAGATAAGACTACTGTAACTTTAATACGTAATTTTGGTCATGAACAATTAATTAATGATCTTTCTTATGATATTATAAGTAATGATGATAATATTAAATGCATGCTTATATCCGATACTAGATTTGGTAGTATATATCAACAAACGAGTATATTAAATGATATGTATTTGAAAGCTAAAGCTATGGGTGTTAAGTATGTATTTTTAACTGGTGATGTTGTTGAAGGAATATATAGAGGTAGTAAAAGTATATATAATTCTACATTACATAAAGATGGATATGATGATCAAGCCGATTATGTAGCTTCTTGTTTTCCTAGAGTAGAAGGAATAACTACATATTTTGTTACTGGTGAACATGACTTATCATTTTTAAAGACTAAAGAAAAAGTAGATATTGGAAAACTAATTGCTTCTAAAAGAGAAGATATGATTTATTTAGGTCCTAGACGTAAGAAAGTTACATTTGTTAGTGATAAAGGGAATGGTAGTATATCAATATATTTACAACATTCTAGTGGTAATGTTCCATATACTATAAGTTATAAACCTCAACAAAAGATAGCTGCACTTAGAAATGAAGATAAGACTGATATACTTGTTACTAGTCATTTCGCAGCTTGTGATTCTTTTTTAAGACGTGGTGTTCGTTCTTATCAAGTTCCTACTGTAGTTGGTACTACTGATGAGATGAAGGATGCTAATACTCCAGTATATAATACTGTTGGTAGTTGGATTATTACTTTAAAGAAGGATAAGAAGGGTAATTTAAGTAATACTAGTCAAATGTATATTCCATATTATCAAACTATAAAAGATGATTATAAGAACTTTAAAACACTTTATTTAGCAGATAAAGAAAGTATATATTTAAGTAGACCTATTATTAGAGATGATAAAGATAAGATATATTCTAATATTAAGAATGGAGAAAGTGTTAGTAGGATATGTTCTAAATTAGGTTTATCTGAATTAAAGTTTGGTGGTGTTATTGAAGAATTAAAACTTAAGGGGTATGACATAGATATAATGGATAAATCTGGAAGTAAAATTATTATTAAGAAGAATAAGGGAAGAAGTAGTAAAGTTATTAAGCCTCAAATGGAAGAACTTACTCATATTAGACAAACTTGGATATCTGATACTCACTTTTGTAATGAAGCTCAACAACTTGGCCTTGTAAATCAAATATATAAAGAAACTCGTGATAAGGGTATTACTACTGTATTACATTTTGGAGATGTACTTGATGGAGATTATCACAATAGGCCAGAACATCAATATGCTTTATTTAGACAAGGTGCTTCTAGACAACTTGAATATATAGTTAATTATTATCCTAAGGTTGAAGGAGTAGACACTTATTTTATAACTGGTACTCATGATCAAACTCATGCTAAGAATGGTGGTTTATTTATGGGACCAGCTATTGAAAGACTTAGACCTGATTTACATTTTATGGGTGATGATAAGGGTGTATTCAGTCCTAAAGAAAGTCCTAAAACAGTTGAAGAAATGTATCATCCGGGAGGTGGATGTGCATCAAGTTTATCTTATAAGATGCAAAAATATATAGATAAGATGGAACCAGGGTGCAAACCTAATATACTTGGTAGTGGACACTTTCATCAAAGTCATATGATGGCATATAGAAATGTAATAGCGTTTTTAATACCATGTTTAACTGCTAAAACTAATTTTGCTATAAGACAAGGACTTGAAAATACTATGGGAGCATACTTTGTAGATATGTATGTAAATCAAAAAGGTGAAATAGAAATGCTTGAATTTGAAGAGAAGAGATTTACTCCTAAAAATTGTAAAAAAGATGATTTTTTAAAAACAAAACAACTTGTATTGAAAAGTAAATAATATTGTGTTAAAATACATTTATTGAGCGATGATAGTGTGATGGTAAAGCACTTAGGCTATAGATTTAAAGTGATTCTTCTAGAATAAATAAGGTGGAACCGTCCTTAAGGACCCTTATGATGTTTTAGAAGTTTTTTATTTATTGGAGGGATATATGATTATTGAAGGTGTTAAATTATTAGATCAAAATTATTATGAAACAATAACTGTTAGAGACGGTGTTATTAAAGTAGGTGGTAAATTACTTAATACTATTCATATGAATAAGTCATTTACAGAGTCATTACGAGGGAAAACTGATGAAGAGATAAGAGTAGCTGTTATAGAATACTTTATGAATTATAATAAACTTAATTATGTGTCAAATGATTTTAGTAGAATAACTGGTTATATGTCTTATGCTGGTAGTGAAAGCGGTAAATTACTTATAATAGATGATAAAATTAGTGAAGAAGAAAAGACTAAGATATTGAATAAATATATTAGAGATAGATATTCATTTTTATATAATCATCCATGTGATGTTTATGGACTTAATGTTAATTATGGAGACACTAGTTCTTATGCAGTAAGTAGAAGTGGAAGTGTAAAATTTAATTTAGCTCAAACTAATAATAAACTTCCAATATATGAAAATGCTTTTATAGAAGAATTTTTAGATCAAGTATTTGGTAATGAAATTATAGAAGTTGTTAAACCTAAAAAGTATGAAGAACATGTTTCTAATTATAAACTAGTGGGTAATGATAAAGTAGTAATACTTGGTATGATGAATAAAGAAATAATGAAAAAAGTAGATGAACACAATAAAAAATGTGCAAGAATAAAGAAAGAAAATGAAGATGCATTAATAATGCAACTTAAAATGGAGGGATTTTAATGGAAAAGAAAATAACTATGGAAGAACTTACTAATTATTGTAAGAATTATGGATATATATTCCAAGGAAGTGAAATATATGGAGGACTTGCTAATACTTGGGATTTTGGACCTTTAGGAGCAATTCTTAAAAATAATATTAAATTAGCTTGGACTAAGAAATTTATTCAAGAAGATGTTAATAATGTAGCTTTAGATTCAGCTATACTTATGAATCCAAAGACTTGGGAAGCTAGTGGACACTTGAAGACTTTTAGTGACCCATTAATTGATTGTAAGCATTGTAAGACTCGTCATAGAGCTGATAAATTACTTGAAGATTTAGGTGTTGAAGATGCTGGTAAATTTAGTAATGAAGAATTAATGAATTATATTAGAGAACATAATGTAGTTTGTCCTAATTGTGGAAAGAGTGATTTTACTGATATTAGAAACTTTAATTTAATGTTTAAAACATTTCAAGGAGTTACTGAAGATGCTAAAAGTACAGTATATTTAAGACCAGAAACTGCTCAAGGAATATTTGTAAACTTTAAGAATGTAGAACGTAGTATGAGACTAAAATTACCATTTGGTATTGGACAAATAGGTAAATCATTTAGAAATGAAATTACACCAGGAAACTTTATATTTAGAGTACGTGAGTTTGATCAAATGGAACTTGAATTTTTCTGTAAACCAGGAACTGAACTTGATTGGTTTAAACATTACAAAGAATATTGTAAAAACTTCTTATTAAGTCTTGGAATTAAGAATGAAAATTTAAGATTAAGAGATCATGAAAAAGAAGAATTAAGTTTCTATAGTAATGCTACTACTGATATAGAATATAAATTTCCATTTGGATGGGGAGAACTTTGGGGAATCGCATCAAGAACTAATTATGATTTAAGTCAACATATGAAAGTAAGTTGCCAAAGTTTAGAATATTTAGATCCTGAAACTAATCAAAAATATATTCCTTATGTAATAGAACCATCAGTTGGAGTAGAAAGATTATTCTTAACAGTATTATGTGATAGTTATGAAAAGGAAAAACTAAGTGATACTGATGAAAGAGAAGTATTAAGACTTCATCCATTCTTAGCTCCAATTAAAGTAACAATACTTCCACTTGTTAAAAAATATCATAGTGAGAAAGCTATGGAGGTATATAAAAATTTATCAAAATACTTTATGTGTAGTTATGATGAAACAGCTTCTATTGGTAAACGTTATAGAAGAGCTGATGCAGTTGGTACACCATATTGCGTAACAGTAGATGATGAAACAATTAATAATGGAACAGTAACTGTTAGAAATAGAGATACTATGGAACAAGAAACTATAAAGTTAGAAGATTTAAGAAATTATATTGAAGAGAAAATAGAGTTTTAGAAATTATATAATTTCTTTTTAAGTAAAAAAATGTCAGTTTTTCTTGTTAAATTTATTGATTTAATTATTGATACTAGTTTATTAATGTGTTAAAATGGTATTGTAGTACGAGAATAAGGAGGAACACTTATGGGATTTATAGATAAAATATTTAATCCAGATGATCCTGAGGGAACTGAAGAATACGAAACAAAAGAATTACCTAAAAGTAAAAAGGAAGAATATAGAAATAAAACTATTTTAGTTGAACCAAGAGCATTTTCTGAAGCACAACAAATAGCTGATTATTTAAAAGCTAGAAATCAAGTTGTAGTTAACTTTAAAAGAGTTACTTCAGATGTATCTAAGAGAATAATGGATTTTCTTAATGGTATAATTTATGCAATTGAAGGAACTATGCAAAAGTTAGGTCCTGGTATTGTTATTTGTGCTCCTAAAGGATTTGAAATTGAAGGAAATATAACAGAAGATGATACTAAAAAAACTAAAAAAGCAGATACAGGAGAATGGTAATATAAAGTTTTAAAATATTAGAGGTGGAGCTTATGAGAAAGTTCGATACTGTTTTCCGTGGCTATGATAAGTACCAAGTTCAAAAATGTTTAGATGAAATAATAAATAATTATGAAGTTCTACTTAAAAAGAGTCAGAAAACAGAAGATGAAAATAAAAAATTAGTTGAACAAATTGCTTACTATCAAAGAATAGAAGATACTATGAATAGAGCAATATATACCGCTGAACAAGCAGGTGATCAAATAAAGAGTAGTGCTAGACGTGAAGCTGAGTCATTAGTTACTGAAGCTAGACATAATGCTAGTAGAATAATAAATGATGCTCTATTAAAAGCAGAAAAAGCTCAAAACCATGCTGATCAATTAAAAAGAAATACTAATATTTTAAAACGTAGATTAAGACAAATCATAGAGAATCAACTAGAAGTAATAGAAGAAATGGATAAAGTTGATTTTAATGATGTAGACAGTAAATACTAAGATTAATTTCTTAGTATTTTATTTTAATGATGAAAAACAATAAGTTATTTACAATATATATTAAAATATGATAAACTATTTTTAGTGAAGCACCTGCCCCCTGTAGGCTAGGTATCACATGTTTTATGTTTGGCCTAACTACAAAGTGAGTTAGGTGTTTTTATTACTTTAAAAAATTAATAAAACTATTATAAAAAGTAATACTAGTATAATAACAAGCAATATACTTATTAGTAAATCTTTCTTACCCATATAACATCACCTCGGTATTAATTTCTCCCTGAAGAGAAAAACTGCCTTAGTGACACCTAGCCAGGTATTTCGATATGTAGAGTAACATATATAGAAAAGTAATACAAACAGGTAAAATTTAATTTTAAGTAAATTTTAAAATATTTAGAATTAATGTGAATTAATTCTTTTTATATATTTATTTATATGTTATACTATTTAATGATAGGAGAATGATAAATGAAAGATAAAGAAAAGAAAATGTTATTTGGAATTGGAATAGTATTTTTATTTCTAGCTAGTGTAGGTTTTAGTTACGCATACTTTACAGCATCTATTGCTAATAAAGATGTAAAAGATCAAGTAGTTACTACTGGTACATTAGAACTTACTTATACTGATGGACCTGAAATAAAAATGCTAAATATTAAACCAGGACAAACTATTACAAAGAAAGTAACAGTTAAAAATACTGGTACACTAGATACTGCATACAACTTTGTATGGCAAGAATTAAATAACACCATTCTTAATAATGAAATGATAATGAGTGTTACATGTAAAAGATTGAATGGAAACACAGAAGAAGAAACATGTGAGGGAGTAGATGAGGCTCCAATAAAATCTAATAATATAAAAAAGAAAGTTTCTATTGAGCCAGGTATTACTCATGAATATAATGTAACAATTACATTTGTAGAAAGTAATACAGATCAAAATTATAATCAGGGTAAATCATTTAGTGGAGTTTTAGGCATTAATGAATATGTTTATGTTCCAAGAACACTTAGTAATAATTATTTAGAAATAGCTGGACTTACCAATAGATACTATATAAGTTCTTTATCTTTTTATAGTGATAATAGAGTAATAGATGGAGCTAAAGTATATGATGTTTCAGAAGAACAAGATAACTCTGTTAAATTATATGTTAAAACTAATGAAACAGATAGTACTCTTTCTGATTTAAGTATAGTTGCTGATGGAATAATTTCATTTCCTGAGGATTCAACTAAATTATTGGCTGTAGGAGAACCTGTAAATTATGGTGCTGCTATATCTCAATTACATGAATTAAGTTTTAATAATTCAATATCAACTAGTAACGTAAAAAATATGAGTTATATGTTTGCTTATACATCAGAACTAGAAAATCTTGATTTAAATAGTTTTGATACAAGTAAAGTGACTGATATGAATAATATGTTCAATACGTGTAAAGCGACTATTGCTGGATTTGATAAATTTAACACTAGTAAAGTAAAAGATATGAATAATATGTTTTATAATAGCTATTTTTCAACTCCACTTGATTTAAGTAGTTTTGATACAAGCAATGTAACTGATATGAGTTATATGTTTTCAAATTCACGAGCAACTACATTAAATTTAAGTAGTTTTAATACTTCTAATGTTACTAATATGGAAGGTATGTTTACTTATAATGCTGCTTCTTCTCTAGATTTAAGTAGTTTTGATACAAGCAATGTTACTAATATGAATTTAATGTTTAAAGGCAGTTCTGCTCCTTCTTTAGATTTAAGTAGTTTTAATGTACAAAATGTTACTAGTATGAGATATATGTTTCATGAAAGTTCTGCGACTTCTATAAAATTTAAAGAATTTAACACAAGTAAAGTAACAGATATGGAGGCTATGTTTGCAAATTCACAAGCAACATCTTTAAATTTAAGTAGTTTTGACACAAGTAATGTTATTAACATGAAGAGAATGTTTCAAAGTAGTTCAGCTAAAGAAATAAATTTGGGTTCTTTTAATACAAGTAAAGTAACTAATATGGGACAAATGTTTGAAAGGAGTTATGCAGAAACATTAGATTTAAGTAGTTTTAATACTTCTAAAGTAACTGATATGTATAGTATGTTTTATTACAGTAAAGCAACAACAATAGACGTAAGTAGTTTTGACACTAGTAAAATAACTAATATGTATACTTTTTTCTGTGGTTGTCCTAATCTTAAAACTATATATGCAAGTGAAAAGTTTGTAACTACTAATGTAGAGTCAAGTGGCATGATGTTTGACTCTTCTAAAAAGTTAGTAGGTGGTGCTGGCACAGTATATGATAAAAATCATGTTAATGGATTATATGCACGTATAGATGGAGGTACTAGTAGTCCTGGATATTTCACACTTAAAACTAATTAATTTAATAAATAAAAAGAAAAGGGTTCGTAAGAACCTTTTAATATGGTAAAATATAAATGAAAGGAAATGTTATGAATTATATACCACTTAATATTAAAACTGAATATGATTTAATGAATAGTCTAATTAAAATAGATGATTTACTTTTATATGCTGAAAGTAGAGAAGTTAAAGCACTTGGAATAACAGATTCATCTATGTTTGGTACTATGGAATTTATAACTAAATGTAATTTATGTGGTATTAAACCTATAGTTGGATGTGAACTTATTATAGAAGATGCATATGTTGTTTTGTATGCTAAAAACTATGATGGTTTAGTTTCATTATTCAAGTTAGTTTCTAAAAAGAATATAGATGGTAATATAACATTTGAAGATGTAAAACAATATATATCTAATTTGATAGTAGTTACTAGTATTAAACATTATGAAGTAGTTTCTAAGTATTTTAGTGATTGTTATTTAAAGTTTCATAATGAAAAGACTAAAGAAGAAGCATTAAAGTATACTAATAATATAGTATATATGGATTTAATTAGATATTTTGAGCCTGATGATATAGAATATTTTAAATATATTAGATATATAGATGAAGGAAAAGTATTAAAAGAGAAAATTAATGTATATGAAAGTGGCTTTAAAAATAATATAGGAAAAGAATACACTAAGAGTACTTTTGATTTTGCTAGTCTTATTAATATAGAATTACCTAAGGTTAGAACTCATATACCAGTGTATAGGGAAGACTCAAAAGAGTTTTTGTTTGCACTTGCTAAAAAAGGATTAGAAAAAAGACTTAATGGTAATGTACCTGATATGTATAAAAACAGACTTATGTATGAACTTTCTGTTATTGAAAAGATGAACTTCGTAGATTATTTTTTAATAGTGTATGATTTTGTATTATTTGCAAAAAGAAATAATATTTTAGTTGGTCCTGGAAGGGGAAGTGGTGCTGCATCACTTGTAAACTATAGTCTTGGGATTATAAATGTTGACCCACTAAAATATAACCTAATATTTGAAAGATTTTTAAATCCTGATAGAATTACTATGCCTGATATAGATATAGATTTTGACAGTTTAAAACGTGAAGAAGTAATAAAGTATGTAAGTGATAAATATGGACACAAGAATACCGCTAGAATAATTTCATTTAATACATTACTTCCTAAACAAGTTATAAGAGATGTATCTAGAGTAATGGAATTAAATCCTGTGTTAGTTGATAATATATGTAGAACTATTAAAGATGAAAAAACTTTTGATGAACTTAAAAATAATTTTGAATTTAATAATATAGTTAGAAGAAATAAAGATGCTATGTATTTAGTAAAAGTATGTGATAAGTTATGTGGCTTAAAGAAGAATACCAGTATGCATGCAGCTGGTGTTGTTATAAGTGACACGGAACTTGATAGTATTATGCCTTTATATAAAGTAGGGGATACTGTTTTAACTGGTTATTCTATGGAATATATAGAAAGTCTTGGTTTATTAAAGATGGACTTTTTATCAATTAAAAACTTAAATACAATATCTAATATAATAGATGATATAAGAAGTAGAGGAATAAATATAGATATAAATAATATAGATTTAAATGATAAGAGAACTCTTTATTTATTTAGTAAAGCTTATACTACTGGTGTATTTCAATTTGAAAGTAGTGGTATGAAAGCATTCTTAAAAGAATTAGAGGTTGATTCATTTCACACTTTAGTAGATGCGATAGCTTTATATAGACCGGGTCCTCGTGAGATGATACCCACTTATATTAAAAGAAAAAAAGGTCTTGAGAAAGTGACATACTTAATACCTGAACTTGAACCAATACTTAAAAGTACTTATGGAATTATAATATATCAAGAACAAGTATTAGAAATACTTAGAAGTATTGGTGGATATAGTTATGCTGAAGCAGATATAATAAGAAGAGCTATGTCTAAAAAGAAAGAAAGTGTTATAGCTTCTAATAAAGATAAATTTATTAATGGAGTTGTTTCTCATGGACACACTAGAGAAGTTGGAGAAGAGTTATACGAGTTAATTATTAAATTCTCTTCTTATGGATTTAATAAATCACACTCAGTAGTATATTCAGTAGTAGCTTTCCAAATGGCATATTTAAAAATAAATTATACTTTATTCTTTATGAAGAGTTTACTTAATATGAATAAGAATACTGAAAGTGTAAAAGAATATATAGATGAAAGTAAGCTTTTAGGTATAGAGTTTGAACCAATTAATATAAATAAATCATGTAAGGAGTTTATTATAAGCGGCAAGAAACTTGTAATACCATTTACTATTATTAAAAGTATAGCTTCTACTGTTAGTGAAGAAATTGAGAATGAGAGAAGTAAAGGCTTATTTAAAGATTTCTATGACTTTATGATTAGATGTTATGGTAAGAGTGTTAATAAGAGAGTAGTTGCCTCCTTAATTGAATGTGGAGCTTTTGATATATTTAATATTAATAAGAAGAGTTTAATTAATAGTTTTGATGAAGTACTTAATTATGTAACTTTATGTAAAGACTTAAATATGGTAATTGATGAAAAACCTATACTAGAAGAAATGGATGATTATACTGATAGAGAGATAATAGATAATGAAATAATTAATTATGGATTTTATTTATCATTTCATCCAGTTACTAAATTTGATAGGAGTAACTCAATAACTCTTAAAGATTTTATTAAATATTTTGATAAAGTTATATCTTGCATTTTATATGTAGAAAGTGTTAAAACTATTAAGACTAAGAATGGAGATAAGATGTCTTTTGTTAAGTTAAGTGATGAATATAGAAGTGTTGAAGGAGTTATTTTTCCTGAAGCATATAAGAAGATTGGCGAAGTTAAAAAGAATTATGTATATAAAATTAATGCTAAAGTTGAAAAAAAAGATAACACTTATCAATTAATAGTGTATAATATGATTAATTTGGGTTAGGTGAAAAAGTATGGATGAAGAAAAGAAGAAAACTACTGTTAAAAGAAAGACTAGTAGTACTAAGAAAACCACTAGTACTAAAAAGAAAACTAGTGCTAAAACTAGTACAAGTAAAAAGAATAGTACTAAAAGTAGTAATGTAAAAGCAAGTACTAAAAAAAGTACTCCTGAGAAAACAAATAATAATAAGAAAAAAACTACTAGTACTAAAAATAGTAATGTAAAAGCAAGTACTAAAAAAAGTACTCCTGAGAAAACAAATAATAATAAGAAAAAAACTACTAGTACTAAAAATAGTAATGTAAAAGCAAGTACTAAAAAAAGTACTCCTAAGAAAACAAATAATACTAAGAGAAAAACTACTAGTACTAAAAATAAAAGTACTAGTGTTAAAAAAACTACTAGTAATAAAAAGAAAACTACAGGGACAAAGAAAAAGATAGTTAAGAAGGAAGTTCCTAAAAAAGAAGAAGTAGTAAAGGCAGAAGAAAAGAAAGATAATAAAAAAACTAAAATAGTTCTTGATATTATTATTTATGTATTTATAATTGTTGTTTGTGTATGTTTGGTACTTTTATATTTTAAAAGGCAAGAAGATAATGAAACTATCAAGGAACTTGAAGAAACTGTTATTACTAAAGATATTGAAATAGTTGATGATAAGACTGTTAAAGATTATATTAATGAACTTAGAAGTAAATATGATAATGATGATATTAAGGGTATACTTAGTATTGATGGACTTGATGTCAGTATTCCAGTAGTTAAGGGTAAAGACAATAGCTATTATTTAAAGCATGCTGTTAATAAAAAGAAGAGTGTAATAGGTAGTGTTTTCATTGATTATAGAAATAATACTACTAGCAGACAAATAAATGTATATGGTCATAATAGTACTAAGTTTAATCCTCCTTTTAAGGTATTAGAAGGTTATTTAAATGAAGAATATTATGATGAACATAAATATTTTGAATTTATGGTTAATGATGAAACACGTAAGTATCAAATATTTAGTGTTATTATTGCTGATAAAGAAGATACTGAAGAACATATGCAGTTTAGTTATAAAAAAGATAGTGATTGGTTAAAACACTATCAAAGATTAAAAAGAAGAAGCAAATATAAAATAGATGTTGATGTAAATAAAGATGATAAAATTATGGTTCTTCAAACATGTATATTTGGTAGATATCATGATAAATTATTAGTTATAGTTGGTAAAGAGATAGAAAGAAAATAGCAATGAAATTAATCATTGCTATTTTTTATATATTAGTTAAATCTTTTTCTAATAATTATTGTACTTACTAAAGCTATTAAGCTTAATACTGTAGTAATTTCTAATACATTTGAAGAAGTAACTCCAGTTTCAACTATGTCTCCACCAGTTCCACTAGTAAATTCATAAATGTAAGTAATTATTATAGTACCATCGATGTATTTACCTTTAGTTTCACCATCTACTTTGATTAAAGTATAGTCTTCAAATTCTTTTTCAGTAGTTGTGTATTCTGTATCTACTTTTTCAGTATAAGTTAATTCTTCACTTAATACGTTTCCTTTATTGTCTACGTATCTTATGATTAGTTTTCCATATATTCCATGAGCTGCTTTGATTGTTAATTCTGTTTCATATGTATTAGCTTCTACTTCTTCTACATATTTATTTTCTTTATCATGAGCATTCCATCTTGTTTTTTCATTGTCATCGTACCAACCATCAATTTTATCATTACAGTCATCTAAGATCCAATCTTTTTTAGTATCTTTGAATTCTATTTTAGATCCTGCTTTATTATAAATATCATCTGCAGCTTTACTTGCATGATTGTTATAAATATTTACTTTGTTACCAATAACTAATGTACCTACATTGTAAATGCCACCACCGAAGTCTGCTCCTACATTGTTTTTATTTATATTACCGGTACCATTATTAGTAATGTCACCTGATAATATTGTTAAGTTTCCAATTGATTGTTTTGTATAGATTCCAGAACCTGCATTATTTTTAATTTCTACTTTAGCTCCTTCTTCTATAATACTTGTAAAATTTTTATTTCCTTGGAAGAAAATTCCTGCGTTGTTTGATGAACTTGATGCTTTTGTTCCATTTTTATTTACTATTAAAGTACATGATTTATCTACGTTTAAAACTCTTGTCCAGATACCACTATATCCATTGTTATTAGCATTTAGTGTAGAGTTGTTTGTCATGTCGATTCTCCATGCTGATATTCCCCAGTAACTATTATTTTCAAATGTTACTTTACTATTATTTTTAATAGTGTAGTATGTTCCATTTGATCCACTTGCACTACTATTAAGTACTTCTACAGTACTATTATCTATAGTTGCATAGAATGATCCTGTGAATCCTTGACGGTTATTATCAGATATATATGTTGAATTAACTAAATTAACGTTATATCCTCCATCACCACCATCCCATTCAAGGGCATCTTGAGTATAGTTTTTAATAATTAGTTTAGAATTATTTAAATCTAATTTATTATTGCTACAAAAATATATTGCATGTGCATTTAATTTAGAACCATTGCTTGAATTCATTTCAAATGTAGTATTGTTTAATACTAATTTTCCATTTTTTGATGCACATATTGCCATCCAATTCCATTCAGAATATGGTGTAGAAGTAATATCTATCATTTTAACTTTTACATTATTGAATGTAAGTGTTATTCCCCAAATAACTATTCCTTTTTCATTGAATGTTAATACTTTGCCATTACCATTAATAGTAATATTTTTGTCTGTATTGATTCCTTTACTTGTTGTATCATCAAGTAATGTTATTGTGTCATTATCTTGAGCTGCACTAATAGCTTCATCAAATGTTTCGTATTTTACGTCTTTGATTTGAGCTACGTAAGTTTTAACATCTTCTGGACTAGAAGTTAAAACCATTTCATTTTGAGTTACTTCTTCAGTACTTTTTATTTCTTCTGCATAGATAGTATTAAAAAGTAGAGTAGATGCAACTAAAGAAAGTATAACTTTCTTCATTTAAAACCCTCCCTTAAAATATATGCGATTTGTTAAGGGAAGAGTAGTATAAACAATTCCCAAAACCCCCTTATCGCTTATCGAGTCCATATTATATCATAAAATTAAATTTTTTCAAGATGTTTTGTGTCAAAATTGATGTTTAACATAAAAAAACAGTATAAAATTTATACTGTTTTTTATATATTAGTTAAATCTTTTTCTAATAATTATTGTACTTACTAAAGTAATTAAACTTAATACTGTAGTAATTTCTAATACATTTGAAGAAGTAACTCCAGTTTCAACTATGTCTCCACCAGTTCCACTAGTAAATTCATAAATGTAAGTAATTATTATAGTACCATCGATGTATTTACCTTTAGTTTCACCATCTACTTTGATTAAAGTATAGTCTTCAAATTCTTTTTCAGTAGTTGTGTATTCTGTATCTACTTTTTCAGTATAAGTTAATTCTTCACTTAATACGTTTCCTTTATTGTCTACGTATCTTATGATTAGTTTTCCATATATTCCATGAGCTGCTTTGATTGTTAATTCTGTTTCATATGTATTAGCTTCTACTTCTTCTACATATTTATTTTCTTTATCATGAGCATTCCATCTTGTTTTTTCATTGTCATCGTACCAACCATCAATTTTATCATTACAATCATCTAATATCCAGTCTTCACCAGTTTTAGTAAATTCAACACTGGCTCTATCTCCACTGTTATAGATATCATCGCTTGATGTGTTTGCATGATTGTTATAGATTTTAGCATCTTTACTTATTGTCATTTTTCCGTATAGGTTGTAGATACCACCACCTACAGCAACTCTTTCACCACCATTGTTAGTGATAGTAGTTGTGTTTCCAATGTAAGCATTTGCTCCTGAGAATGTGATGCCTCTTACATAGTTATTAGTTATATTAATTATTGCGCCATCTTCAAAGTTTATAACTGCTTGTCCACGATAGATATATAATCTTTGTCTACTTTCTAACCATCCTAGAACTCCCATAGTTATAGCGCCTTTAGAAGCATAGTGAATTGATTCATCATCTGTTTTCTTCCAGTCTTTACCACATTCAGTTACGTTTAATTTACCACCTTTTTTAACTATTAATGCAGTGTGTTTTGATTGTGATATTATTCCTCTTTCACCACATTTTGAAATATTTAATTCACTTGTACCATCTACTATTACTTCATTAGTATTATATAGGTTAATACCTGTAGTACAGTTAGTAATATTAACTTTAGCATTATTAGTTAATTTTAAACTTCCATATACTATTGCTTGATTTTTACAATCTTCAATATTTAATGTTGAATTATCAACGTTAATATTAAATCCTGTTATACCATTAATATCCACTGGTTTTGAAATAGTAAATGTTGATTTATTTTTGATATTTAGTACTGAGAAACTTCCATCTGACATCATTGAAGTATATTTCATATTTGATAATGTCATTTTAGAATTATCTAAGTTAATAGTAGCAACTGCATCAGCATAGATTCCTATGTTTTCATATATAGCTTCACTATTATATAAATTGAAGAATGATCCTGGTGCTAGGTATGTACTCCAATCAGTTTCTCCTTTTGTTGTTCTTGTAAAATATATTTTAGTATTGTATAGATTTAATGTTCCTCTGATTGCTAGATAACCATGTTCTTGATTGTCTTGTCTTGGAACTGTAATTTTAAATCCATTTCCTTTGATTGTAACAGTTTGTCCTTTTTTAATTTCTCCAACTGTTATAGTTGTATTATCTAATAGTTCGATGGTATCACTATTAGATGCATTGTTTATAGCTTCGTCTAGAGTTTCATATTTTACTTCTCCAATTTTAGCTACGTAAGTTTTAACGTCTTTATTAGATGTTAAAACTATTTCTTTAGTAGTATTTTCTACTACTTGTGTTGCTTCTTCATTATTTTCTAATACTTCTAATTCTTCTGCGAATACAGTATTAAAAAGTAGAGTAGATGCAACTAAAGAAAGTATTACTTTCTTCATTTAAAAACCCTCCCTTAAAATATATGCGATTTGTTAAGGGAAGAGTATTAAAACAATTCCCAAAACCCCCTTATCGCTTATCGAGTCCATATTGTATCATAAAATTAAATTTTTTCAAGAAATTTCGCGCTAAAATTAGATTTTTCCATAAAAAAACAGTATAAAATTTATACTGTAATTTTTATGTGTTAGTTAAATCTTTTTCTTAAAACGATTGCACTAACTAAAGTGATCATACTAATTACTGTAGTTACTTCTAAAGCATTATTAGTATTAATTCCTGTATTTGGAACTTCATCTCCACCAATTCCATCAACGAATTCATAGATGTATGTTACGATTGTATCTTCACTTTGATATAAACCAGTTTCATTTCCTTCAACTTTAATTAATTCATATCCATTAAATTCTAATGCACTTGTTTTGTATGCTTTGTTTACCATACCACTTGTTATAATTTCTTCATGTAATACATTTCCTTTAACGTCAATGTATCTTGCGATAACTTTTCCTTTTTCAGCAGTGTAAGATAAATGAGCATGTCCAGTTATTCTATAATCTGCATAAGCATTTCCCATAAGTGGACCACTTAAATGCATATTTGTATTCATAGAATTTTTACTATTACTATTTAATTTACTTAAGTTCTTTTTAACTTTTTCTTCACCTTTAGATTCATTTCTCATGTATTCTCCAGGTGCATATTCATGTTGATTATTATCGTTTATTTCTTCATCATCTAATGAAACACCCATAGCATAGTTAAATAAGAAATCAAAGTGTAATGCTACTATTACTGGATTATCTTCTTTAACATAATCATCGCCATCTTCTATTGGATTATTATTTCCATTTAAGATTTCTGATATTTGTTTTGGTGTAAAATCTCTTAAATTAGCATGATTAGTTTCATATTTGTTATTATAGAAATCTAAATAATATTTATCTAATTCTTCAATTCCTTTATATCCTTTTGCTTTTAGTAATTCATCTAATGTTTCATTATTAGCTGGTAAATACTTTCTACCATTTTTAGTTAATTCTCTTAATGCTGCATTATACATTCTATAAAATTTATGTACTTCGTTTACTTCTTCATCATTGAATGTAACTTTTTCATCAGTTATTTTATTAAATCCCATATCTTTTTCTAATTCGTCTGAAGTATATGGATAAATTACAAATGAATTTTCATCGTAATTATAATTATACTTAGACTTATTAATAATTGATAGATTTACTTTAACTGTATCTCTTGGCATTAAGTATGGTGTATTTGATTCTTTTTGTCCCCAAGCGATTACCTCAAAAATATCTGGATTAATAATTAGTGTTTCTTCTTCATAATCTTCTGGTATAGTATAAGTTAAGTTAAAATTAATTGTTCTTAATCCACCATTTTTTGTTATACCAGTATATTTCCAAGATACTGTAATACCATTACTTGTTTTTGTACTACCAGGTTGAATAGCAGACCATTTGTATTCTTCTTCAGTAGTTTCTTCTTGTGATTCATTAGCTGTAGTTTCATTTGCATTAGCATTTAAAACTGTTTCAGTTACTTCTTTATTACTTTCTAATACTTCTGTTTCTTCTGCTCTAACAGTATTAAAAATCATAAGAAAAGCAACTAATGAAAGTAAAACTTTCTTCATTCCAAAACCCTCCTATAAATTATATGCAGTAAATATTACTGCCTTGTAAGGTCTATATTATATAGTAATTTTTTAATATTTCAAGTAAAATTTCATATAATTTTCACTTTTGGTAATAATAATAGAGGTGAAATTATGTTTTATATTAATATATTCTTATGTTTTTCAATATTTGGTTATTTATTTGAAACTATATGTTCTTATATATTTAAAAGTGGTTTTAATAGTGGGATTCTTTATGGACCATGGACTCCTTTATACGGATTTGGTGTAATAATTATAATGTTACTTTCTAATAAGATTTTTGAAAGTTTACATTTAAACAAAGTAGTAGAAACTATAGTAGTATTTGTTGTTATAATGATAGTACTTACTCTACTTGAATGGTTAGGTGGAGTTTTAATTGAAAAGCTATTTCATATTACTTTTTGGGATTATAGTAATTATAAATATCATATTGGAAAATATATATCACTTGAAATGAGTTTAGTATGGGGAATAGGTAGTATAATTCTTATATATCTAGTACTTCCTTGGTCTTTAAATCTTATAAAGAAAATACCATTATTTATAACGATAATACTTAGTTTTTTATTTCTTGTAGATATAGTAGTGACAACTATTAATAAATTTAAATGTTAATAGTTGTTTTTAATTGCTAAAACTTATTAAAAATGTTATATTTAATGTATGAGAAAATAGGTGATGAAGTATGAGTATGTCCGATAAGATATTTGGTAATTATACTAATTTAAATAGAAATAGAATTAGAAGAGTAGTTGATCAAATAGATAGTGATTCTATTAAGAATAAATATGCTTCTATGAGTGATGAAGAACTTAAAAATATGACTCAAATATTTAAAACACGTATATCTAAGGGAGAAACTCTTGATGATGTGATGGTTGATGCACTTGCTGTTTGCCGTGAAGTTACTAAAAGACAACTTGGTATGTTTCATTATAATGTTCAAGTTGAAGCTGCAGTTGCAATGCATGATAATGCTGTTGCTGAAATGAAAACTGGTGAAGGTAAAACTTTAGTACAAATATTATCTGCATACTTAAATGCATTAGAGGGTAAAAGTGTTCATGTAATCACATCTAATGATTATTTAGCTCTAAGAGATATGGAACAAAATAAAAAAGTATATGGTGCTTTAGGACTTAGTTGTGGAAATATTAGACCTAAAGTAGAAATGAGAAATATAGAAGACAGACAAAGAGAATATAATTGTGATATTGTTTATGGTACAGCTAGTACTATTGCTTTTGATTATTTAGATGATAATAAGGTTAAGGATCCAAATGAAAGAGTTAATCTTAAAGGATATGGGTATGCTATTATTGATGAAGTAGATAGTATATTATTAGATGATGGAATTACACCATTAATTAAAGCTGAAAGTTTAAAACCACCTGTTGGTCAAGATAAAGATTATTATACTAATATATATACTTGGGCTTGTGAGTATGTTGAAGGCAATAATCTTACATGCGAAGAATATGATAAAGAACAATTTTTTCGAAATCATGAAGATGAAATAGAAAATCAAATGACTGCTAGTGGTAAAAAGCATAAATCTGCTAGAGTATTTCATGATACAGCATCTGTTGAACTTTCTAGTACTTTAGAATCAAGAATACTTAAGAGTTTGTATCCTACTGTTGAATGGAAAGATATGAGCACTCAAGAAAAAGAAGATTATAATTTTAGATTAGGTGCTATTAAGAATTATATGCTTGCTAAATTTCATTATAAGAGTGGTACTGATTATACAGTTCAACCTGAAGGGCCTAATAAGAAAACTAAAGATGGACTTCCTAATTACACAGTTGAAATTATAGGAGAAAGTACTGGTAGAATACTTCATGGAAGAAGATTTATGAATGGACTTCATGAAAGTATTGAAGCTAAAGAAGCATATATTGCTAAAAAAGAAGGAAGACCTTATGGTGTAGAAATTAAGAATCCTACTGTTACTACTGCTAAATGTACATATCCAGATTTCTTTGGTAAATATGAAAATGGTATATGTGGTATGACTGGTACTAGTAATCAAGAAGATTTTATGGATATATATGGACTTCCTACTTATGAAGTACCTAGTCGTAAGACTAATAAAAGAGTAGATGAAGAAGATGAAGTATATGCTACTAAAGATCAAAAATATAAAGCTATTTTAGAAGAAGTTATGAAAGCAAGAGAAACACTTCAACCAGTATTAATTGGTGTAACTAGTGTAGAAGAAAGTTTACTTGTATCTAAGATGCTTAAAGAGTCTGGTATAAGACATTCAGTACTAAATGCAGAACAATCTGAAAATGAAGCAAGCATTGTTGCTACTGCAGGACTTCTTGGTAAAGTAACTATTGCTACTAATATGGCTGGACGTGGTACTGATATTAAACTTGGAGAAGGTGTAGCTGAAGTAGGTGGCTTGTATGTAATTGGTACTACTAAAAATAGAAATGAAAGAATTGATAATCAATTAAAGGGAAGAGCTGGAAGACAAGGAGACCCAGGTAAAACTAAATTTTATTCATCTTTAGAAGATAATTATGTATTAAGACGTGGTGGTGATAAATTACTTAGTATTATACATGGTTTATCTGATTTAAAAGGTATTGTTGGTAAGAAAGGCAAAGTTGTAGCTAATACTATTCTTAAGATGGTTAATAGATGTCAAAAGTCACAAGAAGCTGAAGATAAGAAAATGAGAATGGTAAGTGAACAAATGGGACAAGTACTTACTACTCAAAAGAATGGTGTTTATGAATTTAGAAATCATATATTAGATTCTAATGATATAGTTTCAGTTCTAGAAGGACAAATAGATAGATATGTAGATGAAGTAGTAGATAGATATACTGAAGAGGAAACAGATACTAAGTTAAGTCCACTAATAGATACAGAAATGTTTAAAGATATATCTAAACCTAAAGATAAAAAAATGGCTATGAAGAATGCTTTAAAAGAAAAACTAGATAAAGTACCAAAAACTAGTAAATATCAAAGTGAAATGAAGAGTAAGATGTTAGATATTATAGATGATTATTGGATTAGTCAAATGGAATATTTAGATCAAATACAAAAGGGTTCTGTATATCAAGCATATGCTGAAAAGGATCCAATAAAAGCATATCAAGAAGAAGCAACACTTCAATTTAGAGATATGATAGATTATGTTAGAAATGAAATGATTGCTTATGCTTTAAATCCAACACTTAAATATGGAGAATATCATGTGCCAGAAAGTGATGTAAAAGAAGAAATGCCTTATGAAGAAGAAATAGAAGAAAAAGGAGTGATAAGATGAAAGTATTTAAATGGATATTTAATATTATAAGAGGATTAATAATTATATATTTAATTACTCTTGCATTCTTATTTGTAATGTTCTATGTTAAAAAGAATACTTATCATGAAAAGTATCCTTCGATTAATGGATACTCATATTATAAAATAGATAATGCTACGTTAGAACCTGAGATACGTAAAGATAATTATTTAATACTTAAAAAGAGTGAAGATATAGAAGTAGGAGATTTTGTAGCGTATTTAGATGGACCTGAGCAAGATATTGTTATTAGAAAAGTAGTAGAACGTGATAATTATAAATTAACTTTAGATGTCACTAATAATTATGAAAATAAAGAATATAGAACTGTTAAAGAAATAGATGATATATCTGCTAAAGTGGTATATAACAATAATACTGTAAGTGCGATAGCAAATGTACTTTTAAATCCTATAGTAATAGTAATTCTATTATTCTTAGGAACAATATTTCCAGAGTTTATATTTAATAAATAGAGAGAAATCTCTTTTTGTTTATAATAATTTTATAAGGAGGTAGGGATGGAATTATTAGATTTATATGATGAAGATGGAAGAAAACTTGGTAGTACTATTAAAAGAGGTGAGAAACCTAAAAATGGATATGTGATGTTAAGTATTGTATTCATTAGAAATAGTTATGGAAAATATTTAATACAAAAGACTAGTGATGAAAAAGGTTCTAAGTATAGTTCAACTGGAGGACATGTAACTCATAATGAAGACGGGATAAGTACTATAATTCGTGAGTTAAAGGAAGAGTTAGGGTTAAATATAGTAGATGACGAACTTCAAAATATAGCGCTTGTTAAACATCCTAAAGGACCTTGTATAATTAATTTATATTTAATTAATAAAGATATTGATATTAATACATTAAAATTACAAACTGAAGAAGTAGAAAGTGTTATGTGGATGAGTAACAATGAAATTATATCACTCATCAAAGAAGATAAATTCTTAGGTTCTCATGGATATCTATTTGAAAAATACTTTATAAATTAAGATATTTTGTCATAAATAAAGATTTATATCATATTTATTACTAAATGCTAGAAAGAAGGTAAATATGGATAAATCAGAAATTATTAAGAGTTTGGGTAAGAAAAGTAATGGTGAAATATATTTAGGAGTAGTAGGTGCTGTTCGTACTGGTAAAAGTACTTTTATTAAGAAATGTATTGAAAATTTGATTCTTCCATATATCGATGATGAAGTAGAAAAGAAAAGATGTATGGATGAAATACCTCAAACTGCTCAGGGTAAAACTATTATGACAATAGAACCTAAGTTTGTTCCTAGTAGTGGAGCTAATATTAATATTGATGGGTTAGTTACAAATGTAAAGTTAGTTGACTGTGTAGGTTTTGTAACACCCGGGTCACTTGGATATGAAGACGAGTTAGGTAATCCTCGTATGGTTAAAACTCCTTGGTTTAGTGAAGAACTTCCTTTTGTAGAAGCGGCTGAGATTGGAACTGAAAAAGTCATTAAAGATCATGCTACTATAGGTATAGTTGTTACTACTGATGGAAGTATATTAGATATGCCAAGAAGTAATTATGTACAAGCTGAAGATAAAGTTATAACAGAACTTAAAAATATTAATAAACCATTTATAGTTATTATGAATAGTGTTCATCCAATGGCAAATGAAACTATAAGTATGAGTGAAGCTTTAAAAGAAAAATATGGTGTTCCAGTAATACCAATTAGTGTCGAAAATATGACTGAAAGAGATATTACTGAGATTTTAAAAGAAGCACTTTATGAATTTCCAGTTGATCATATTGAATTTAATATACCAGATTGGGTAGGGGTACTTAAAAGTGATCATCCTTTAAAACAAAAATTTATTGATAAGATGAAAGAATCTATTGTAAATGTAGATAAACTAAGAGATGTAGAACATATAAATTTAAATCTTGAAGATAATAGTGAGATTACTAAAGCATATATTTCTAAACTTGATACTGATAACTCTGAAGTAACTATTACTATGGAAGCAAGTGATGAATTATTTAATGAAATATTAAAAAGTGTAGTTGGAACTTCTGTTAATAGTAAAGGAGACTTATTAAAAGTATTTCAAGATGTTAGTGAGGGAAGAAGTGAATATGAAAGTATTAAGGGTGCTTTAAAACAAGTGTATCAAACTGGATATGGTATTGTACTTCCTAGAATTACTGATATGAAATTAGAAAAGCCTGAAATAATTAAACAAGGTGGTAGATTTGGTATTAAACTTAAGGCTAAAGCATCAAGTGTACATATGATAAAGGTTGATGTTGAAAGTAGTTTTGAACCTATTATAGGTAGTGAAGTACAAAGTAAAGAGTTAATAGATTATATTATGAAAGATAATGAAGATCCTGAGAAGATATGGCAAAGTGAGATATTTGGAAGAAGTCTTAATGAAATAGTACAAGAAGGTATACAAGCTAAACTTTCATTACTTCCAGATGCTGCTAAATATAAGTTATCTCAAACTATTACAAAGATGGTTAATAAAGGAAGTAATAACTTAATAGCAATAGTATTATGACACTTAAAAGTGTCTTTTTAATTTGATATAAATATGTTATAATATTTAATAGTGATAATATGAATGGTGATAAGGTTGTAAAAATAACTGTAGTATCTGCTTTAACATTTTTATTAATTTCTATTTTAGGACTAACATATGCATATTTTAGTTTAAAAATAGTTGGAACTGGTAAAAATGTGGTAATGTCTACTGCTAACTTAAGACTTGAATATAAAGATGAAACTGAGCTAAAACTTGATGGGGCTTTTCCAGGAGAATCAATTTCAAAAACTATAACAGTAAAGAATGTTGGCACAGAGGGTGTTAAGTATTCTTTATATTGGTCAGAATTAATAAATACAATTGAAAATTTTGAACTTCATGTAACACTTAATTGTAAGAGTTATACAAATTATGGTGAAACAACTCAAACTGAAAGTGGTTCTTGTGATAGTATTTATAGGGCTGTTCCGATTATAAATCTTGCTGTTGGTAGTGAGATGAACAGAAATATAAAAAGCAATATTTCGATAGAACCTAATATTACTCATGAATATACTGTAACAGTTAAGTTTAATGATAAGAATTATGTTCAAAACTATAATAAAAAGAAATCATTTAATGGAAAAATTGGTATAGAAGAATATAGGGGCCCATCAGTAACTAATTGTACTTATGATGGAGAAGTTACTACAGGGACAACGTATACAACAAATAATTACACATATGTATATAACAAGGATTATGTTGTAACAAATGAAAATGAAATTATATTCGATGAAACGGATATAGGTGGATGGCATGTAGAATTAACTAATAAAGATAGTACCTCTAAAATTAATGAGAATGTTTGTACTTACATAAATGATAAACCTGTTGTATCTATGAGTTATATGTTTAGGGATAGTAAAGCAACAACAATAGATGTAAGTAGTTTTAATACAAGTAATGTTATAAATATGCAATCTATGTTTAATACTCCATATATAACGTCAATAGTTGGATTAAATGCGTTAGATACAAGTAATGTAACTAATATGAGCAATATGTTTGAAAGAAGCAAGATTTCGTCGCTTGATTTAAGTAGTTTTGACACAAGTAATGTAACTAATATGCAAGGTATGTTTCATATTGTTAATATAAATTATTTAGATACAACTAGTTTAAATACGGGTAAAGTAACTGATATGAGTTATATGTTTGGTGGTATAAAAACAAATGCAATAGATGTAAGTGGCTTTGATACAAGTAATGTTACTAATATGAAACAAATGTTTCAAAATGCTAAAGTTGATATAATAGATTTAAATGGATTTAATGCTGGTAATGTTACTGATATGACGAAAATGTTTGATGGTACTATGAATGTTAAAATAATAAATCTAGAAAATATTAATTCTATAAATGTAACATCTATGCATTCTATGTTTGAGTATTCTTCTGCTGAAATAGTTAATATAAATGATCTTAAAACAGATTCCGTTATTCAAATGGGATACATGTTCGCTAAATATACTGGAAGGATTTTAGATTTAAGTAATTTTAACACAGCAAAGGTAAAATATATGCCTAATATGTTTCAAAGTTGCTCAAATTTAGAAACTATTTATGTAAGTAGTAAATTTGTTTTAGATAATGTGACATATTCAAATGATATGTTTTATGGTGATACTAATTTAGTGGGTGGTGCTGGTACTAAGTTTGATAGTACAAACATTGATAAAACATATGCTAAAATAGATGGTGGAACTAGTAGTCCTGGGTACTTTACACTTAAGAGTAATTAGAAGTTTATACTTCTTTTTATTTTAGTTTATTTTTTAATTAATATTTGTTATAATCTTAGTGTAAGGAGAATGATATGAACGATAATAATTTAAATAATGTACCAAATATGAATAATAATAATGGTGCTCCTATAGCTCCACCTGAGCCACCTGTGACACCACTTGCAGGAGCTACAGTAAATGAAACTCCAGTTATACAAGGAAATACAGTAACTCCTCAAGTACAAACACCTGAAGAAAATGTAATGCCTGAAACATTAAAAGAAGAAATAAGACAAGAGCAAGCTAACCAAGTACAACCTAAAAAGAAAAAGCATGTTGTTAGAAAAATATTTAATTTTTTAATAACAATAGCATTATTTGCTTGGATAGCTGTTATAGTATATGACTTTTATAATGTACAAAATAAAAATGAACCTAAATTTTGTTTTACAAAAGGTGAAACTAAAAATGATGATGGAACTGTTTCATGGTGTAAAGGTGCTGGATACATTGCATATAAATATGATTATGGAGATGTAGTTGCATATGAATTTGGTCCATTTTGGCAAGAAGTAAAAACTAAAACAGAATTAGAAGCAAAAGGAAATTAATTCTTTTGCTTTTTTTGCAGTGTTTTAATATTTTATGGCTAACTATAATAATAGGAGGGTTAGTTATGTATAAATATATTAAATCTTATGAACTTGGTTTTATTGAAGGATTAAAAGATGCATTAAAAGATAGTAATAAAATATTTAAGAAAATAAATGAATTAGAAGTTATGTCTAAACTATATGATATAGGATATATAAATGGATATAATAAATGTATAAATTATCTTAAAAAGAATCTTTAAAATATTATAATAATAGTGTATAATAATATATGATATAAGATATTGAGGTGTAAGATGAAGAATGGCTTTACTCTTATGGAATTATTAGTTGTTATAGTATTAACTGCGATAATTAGTGCTGGATCAGCAATGATATTTAGTAAAAGTAATAGTGATACTAATGAAGAAGATTTAAGAGGAAAATATAGAGAAATGCAAAGAGCAGCAAATATTTATGTTGATCTTAATGATTCATGGAGAAATTCTTTAAATGAAGATAGGAAAATATCTATTAAATTAGGTGAACTTCAAGCATCTAATTACGTAGATAAAAACTTTAAAAATAGTGTTACTAATCAAGCATTTCCGAGTAGTTATATAATTAAGTTATATATTGCTTCAGCTGGAGATAATGAATATTTAGATTCTTGTGTAGTTAGATATTCTAATGGTCAAGAAGTTTGTATTGCGAATAGTAGAGGGTATGCTTGTGAGTGCTGTGATACACCAATATCTGAATTTAATAAAAAATGTTCTAATTAGAGGGTGAAAATATGGAAAGTATTAAATTAAAAAGAAAATATATTATTATAATGGTATTAACTTTAATAGTTAGTGTTGCTACTTTGACATTTGCTTATTTTCAAGGGTCTGTTTTGAATGATTTAATAAATCCTACTAAAGTAAGTACTGGAAGTATAGATATTAAGATAAGTGATACTAGTGTAAATGCTACTGATGTTGAACCTTTGTTTACAAATGGTAATAATTTTGAAAAAGCATCTTTCGTAAAGCATTTTAGTGTAACTAATGGAACTAATACATTAAATACTTGTGTTGAATTATATTTAAAAGTAAATAGTATTGATAGCGGTCTTGCTAATAGTTATTTTAGATATGCAGTTGTTAATGATGAAACTGGTACTACTATAACTGGTAGTTTTGATGGAGCAAGTAATGGATCAAATATAGATCTTGGGTCTTTATATTTCTTTGAAAAAGGAACTATTAAAAAATATACTATGTATATATGGATAGAGTATGATAGTAATACGAATCAAGCATCAATGCTTAATAAAAGTATGAATGCAACTTTGTTTGTGCAAGCACAAGATACTAAAACTAAAGATTCATGTGACAACAGAAAAAACTTTAAATTAACTTATGTAACTTATGGAGATGATGGGTGTAATAACGTTACTGTTGCAAAAGGTGAAGGGGTTACATTATGTAGTCCAACAAGAACTGGTGAGGAATTTAAGGGATGGTATACAGATAACAAATACACTAATCAGGTAACTTCTATAACTAGTATGAGTGATGATGTTAAATTATATGCTAAATGGAATTGTGTATTTGATGGAGATTTAACTCAAGGAGCTAAATATACTAATGGAGATTATACATATTATTATATGCAACAAATTCGTTATCTTAATGATGCTGGTGATGCTGGAATTTCAACTTTCATTTATGTTCCAGATAAGAGGGACTTTAAATTAACTAATATCACAAGAGAAGGTTGGGGTGTTGCACAAACGGGTGTATTAGCTATTAATACTACTACCGATTCTGTAAGCAGTCATGTATGTTCATATATAAATGATAAACCTGTTGTTTCAACTTCATATATGTTTGGAGAAAGTAATGCTAATTCTATAGATTTAACTAATTTTAATACTAGTACTGTTGTAAATATGAGGGGAATGTTCTTTAACTCTAAGGCTTCAAGTCTTTCTTTAAACAATTTTGATACAAGTAATGTTGTTAATACAGGATGGATGTTTGCATCAAGTAATGCTACAGCAATAGATTTAAGCAGCTTTAATACAAGTAAAGTAACAGATATGGAGGCTATGTTTGCTAGTTCAAATGTAAGTACTTTAGATTTAAGCAATTTTGTGATAGGTGATAATACAATACTTGCAGGTATGTTTAATGGTGCTAAGGCAACCACTGGATATGCTAAAGATGAAACGACTGCTACTAAATTTAATGATTCAAGTGTTACTAGTATACCTAATACTTTGAAATTTACTGTTAAATAGTACTAGAAATAGTACTTTTTAATTTATACAAAAATTTGTTTGTAAATATATTGACTTTTTAAAGTAAATTCATTATATTATTACTTGTGTATTAGTATATGAACAAATGTTTATGTTAATAATATAATGAGGTGTGAAATGGATAAAATAATTATTAAGAATGCTCGTGAAAACAATTTAAAAAATATAAATTTAGAACTTCCTAAGAACAAATTAATAGTTATGACTGGTGTATCTGGTAGTGGTAAGAGTAGTCTTGCTTTTGATACTATATATGCTGAAGGACAAAGACGTTATGTTGAAAGTCTTAGTGCATATGCTCGTCAGTTTTTAGGAAATATGAATAAACCCGAAGTAGATTCTATCGAAGGATTAAGTCCAAGTATTAGTATCGATCAAAAATCTACTAATAAGAATCCTAGAAGTACTGTTGGTACTATTACTGAAATATATGATTATTTAAGACTTTTATTTGCAAGGGTTGGTACTCCTTATTGTCCTAAACATAATATTCCAGTAACTGAGCAAAGTATTGAAGAGATGACTAATAAAGTTCTTGAATATGAAGTTGGTACTAGAATAGAAATAATGGCTCCAGTTGTTCATGGTGAAAAAGGAACTCAAAAAGATTTGTTAGAAGAGTTACGAAAAGAAGGCTTTGTAAGAGCTAGAATAGATGGTGAAGTTAAAGATTTAAATGATGATATAGTTCTTGAAAAGAATAATAAGCATAATATAGATGTTATAATTGATAGAATTGTAATTAAGGAAGATTCTAGAAGTAGAATATTTGAGAGTATTGAAACTTCTACTAAGATGGCTAATGGTAAGGTTGTAATAAATATACTTGGTGATAAAGAAATAGTAATGAGTGAAAATTATGCTTGTCCTTTATGTGATTTTAGCATTCCTGAACTTGAACCTAGATTATTTTCTTTTAATAGTCCTTATGGTGCTTGTCCTGTTTGTAAAGGTTTAGGAGTTAATTTACATATTGATGAGGATATTTTAATACCTGATAAAAACTTATCTATTATGGATGGGGCAGTTGCATCTTTTCAAAGTGGTGAAACTTTAAATATAGCATTTAAGAAGCTTGCTTTAGTTGCTAAACATTATAATATAGATCTTTATAAGCCTGTTAAAGATTTAACGCGTGAAGAGCTTAATATTATATTATATAGAAGTCCTGATAGACTTGATTTATCTTTAACTACTAGAAGTGGAAGTGTTTTAAAAAGTTATGATTATTTTGAAGGAATAATTACTAATTTAGAAAGACGTTATATGGAAACAAGTAGTCCATCTATTAGAGACTGGATAGAAAGATATATGACTGAACTTCCTTGTCCTAGTTGTCATCAAACTAGACTTAGAGATGAAGCTTTAAGTGTAAGAGTTAATAATAAAAATATATATGAAGTAACTAATATGAGTATTAGGGATTTACTTATTTGGTTTGATAAACTTAAACTTAGTAAAGAACAAACTGAAGTATCATTCTTGGTAGTTAAAGAGATTAAAGAAAGACTTACTTTCTTAAAGAATGTAGGACTTGAATACTTAACTTTATCAAGAGAAGCTGCTACATTAAGTGGTGGTGAAGCTCAAAGAATTAGACTTGCTACTCAAATAGGTAGTAGACTTTCTGGAATTCTTTATGTTCTTGATGAACCTAGTATTGGTCTTCATCAAAGGGATAATGCAAAGCTTATAAATTCTTTAAAAGAAATGAGAGATTTAGGTAATACTTTAATAGTAGTTGAACATGATACTGATACTATGCTTGCCGCTGACTATTTAGTAGATATTGGACCAAAAGCTGGTAATGAAGGAGGATATTTAGTAGCATGTGGTACTCCAGAAGAAGTGATGAAGAATGATAAATCTTTAACTGGTAGGTATTTAAGTGGTAAAGAAGTAATCGAAGTACCAAAAAAAAGACGTAAAGGAAATGGAAAATCTATTAAGATAACTGGATGTAAAGAAAATAATTTAAAGAATATTAGTGTTGAGTTTCCACTTGGTAAGTTTATATGCGTTACTGGTGTATCTGGTAGTGGTAAAAGTACTTTAGTAAATGAGATATTATGTAAAGCATTATCAAATAAAATAAATAGATCTAAAGATAAACCTGGTAAATTTAAAGCTATTAAGGGAATAGAGAATGTTGATAAGATAGTAAATATTACACAAGATCCAATAGGCAGAACTCCTCGTAGTAATCCAGCAACTTATACAGGTGTATTTGATGCGATAAGAGATGTGTTTGCTGAAACTAAAGAATCTAAAATACATGGATATGATAAGAGTAGATTTAGTTTTAATGTTAAGGGTGGAAGATGCGAAGCATGTTCTGGAGATGGGGTTAAAAAGATTGAAATGCATTTCTTACCAGATGTGTATGTTCCATGTGATGTGTGTAATGCTACTAGATATAATAAAGAAACATTAAAAATTAAATTTAAAGGACTTAATATATCAGAGGTACTTGATACTCGTGTAAGCGATGCTTTAAAGATTTTTGAAAATGTTCCTAAAGTATATAAAACTCTTAAAGTTATGGAAGAAGTAGGACTTGGATATGTAGCTCTTGGACAAAATGCTGTTACATTATCTGGTGGTGAAGCATCTCGTGTAAAGCTTGCTAAAGAACTTCAAAAGAAGCCTACTGGTAAGAGTGTATTTATCCTAGATGAACCATCTACTGGTCTTCATCAAGATGATATTAAGAAATTGCTTGTTATATTAAATAGAATAGTTGATAATGGAGATACAGTTATAGTTATAGAACATAACTTAGATATAATTAAACAAGCAGATTATATTATTGATTTGGGGCCTGAAGGTGGAGACTTTGGTGGTACTATAGTAGCAAAAGGAACTCCTGAAGAAGTAGTTAAGGTTAAAGAATCTTATACTGGAGAGTATTTAAAAGATTATTTAAAATAAAAAAATATATGGAAGCAAATGCTTCCTTTTTGTTTGAAAAAATTTAATAAAAAAGAAGTGTTTTGGTATTTTATGGCTAACTATAATAATAGAGGGAGATAAACTCTAGAAAGGAGGTAATAGATGAATAAAAAGTATAATGGTATGAATGATATTATTTTTAAGAATACATTTTATATTGAAAAGAATAAAGACTTACTTAAATGGTTAATTGAAAGTTGTTTAGATATGAAGATAGATGAACTAGAACTTAAAGATAGAGAAATTATTAAAGACAATAAAATAATTAAATCTAAAGTAGTAGATACTATTATTAAAACAAATGGAAAAGTATTTAATGTTGAAATAAATAATGGAGAAAGTGAACAATTTATAAGGGATAGAAATCTAGGTTATTTAGCAAGTATTTATAGTAATGCTCTTAACACATCAGAAAACTATGTATTGCAGCCAATATCTGTTCAAATAAATTTAACAAGTAAAAATAACAAAATTCATGAAGTTTCTAAGTATATGCTTAAAAGTGAATACGGGGAGTTTTGGTCAGAAAAATTTATTATATATGAGTTTAATGTAGATAAACTTAAAAAAACATATTATAATAAAACTAAAGTTGAAAAAGAAAGATTTAAACCTCTCATAATGCTTATATCAAGTAATGAAGAGTTAGAAAAGTTATGTAATGGAGATGAAAGAGTGAAAAGATATAAAGATAGAGTAGAAGAATTAAATGATGATCCAGAATACACTATATTAATGTCTGATGAAGAAGATGATAAAAAACTAAAAGCAACAAGAGAGTATTTAGAAAAACTAAGAGACCAAGAATATAATGAAAAAAATAAAAAACTTGATGAGCGAATAAAAGAAGTAGAAAAGAAAGAACAAGAAGTTGAAAAGAAAAAACAAGAAGCTGAAAAAGATAGACAAAAACTTAACAAACTTATTGAAGAATATGAATTAAAAATTAATGAATTAATAAATAATAAAAATTGATTATTGTTAAATTTAATACTCTTTAAAGTCTTAAAATAAAATCAAATTTAAAAAAATAAATGAAGTGTTTTAAAAAGTTAAGGTTAGCTATAATAATAAAAGGAGATAAATGAAAGAAAGCCTTGATGAATGGAAATAGAAATATATGGCTAAAACAAGTGTAATTAACAAGGTATGTGATAGATGTAAAGAAATGTGTTATAAACTTTAAGAATAGTATAAAAAAATTAGTAAATACCTATTAATATGTGATATAATTTATATATAGTTAGGAGTAGTGTTATGGAAAAAGTATTAGAAAAGTTAATCGAAGGTGGAACTGATTTATGTATTAAGTTAGTTATATCAATAATTATTTTATTGATTGGTAATAAGATAATTAAAGTAGTTGAGAAAATGCTTAGAAAAGAAAAGAAATTTAGTAAACTAGAGGATCCAAGCGTTAAGAGTTTTGTTATTAGTTTTATAACGATTTCATTGAAATTGTTATTATTTGTTACTGTTCTTAGTATTATTGGAATACCTATGACTTCATTAATAACTATATTAGGTTCTTGCGCTGTTGCGGTTGGTTTAGCACTTCAAGGCGGTCTTTCAAATCTTGCTGGTGGTATTATGTTACTTATATTTAAACCTTTTATTATTGGAGACTATATAGAAGCTAATGGTAAAGAGGGAACTGTTAAATCAATATCGTTATTTTATACTACTATTGTTGGGATTGATAATGTTGTTATACAACTTCCTAATGGTACATTGTCAAATTCAAATATAACAAATTATACAGCTTGTAAAACTAGAATGTTAAATATTGTATATGATGTTAGTTATGATTCTGATATTGATAAAGTTAAAAAAGTATTAAATGAAGTTATTGATAATGAAGAAAAAATTCTTAAAGATGAGCCAATTAAAATAGCTGTTAAATCTCATAAAGATTCATCTATTGGTATAGTATTTAGAGCATGGACTCTTACCAGTGATTATTGGGATGTTTACTTTAGAATAATGGAAAATGTTAAAAAAGAATTTGATAAGAATGGTATAGAAATACCTTATCCTCAAATGGATGTTCATATGAAAAAATAGATCATAATTTGTGATCTATTTTTAATTATTGGATAGTAAAATTTATATATTTAGTTTGTAATAAATATATAATTATGTTATTATAATATTAGATTAATAATAGAGGTGGCTTCTATGAAGGATATGGAGACTATTAAAGATATTAATACTGGTATTAGAGCAATAATGATGCCTATGTATAATGAATTAGTAGAATTAAGGGATAAACTTAATTCTCTTTCTTCTGGAAGTGAACATAGAAAAGCTAAAGTTAAATTTGATGACTTATATAAGCAATATAGTTTATTTGGCAAATCTAATGATATTATTGTTAAGTTTACTAGTATAGAAGAAGTTAAAAATGAACTTCAAAGATTAACTAATGAAAGAGAAAGATTATATAAAGAGTTTATTTCATTAAAACAAGAATATGTTAATGCTAGTAATAGTGGTAGGAGTATAAGCGAGTTAAATGAAATTGTTACTAAGGCAAGAAAAATTACTCCTATTATTAATTGCTATGATAAATTAATAAATGTATTTAATAAATCATTATCTAGAGTTGATACTGATGAAAAGAGTGAAAATGTAGTTATTGGTGAAGTGAAACCTGTTACTCCAGTTAAAGAAGAAAAGAAAGAAGAAGTTCCTTCTAAAGATGTTAATCAATACTTAAGTGATATTGATATTAAAACTATTTATATGACTAGCAAGAAGATTCAAATGCTTAAAAGTGAGTTATTTAAACATACTCAAGGAAGTCCTAAAGCTAAGTATTTAAGTAATGCTATTTATGAATTATGTGAGCAAAGGGAAGATGTGGTAACTAGAATATTAGGTCCTGAAGCAATAAGTAAGATTTCGGTTATTGAAAGTATGGAAGATGCTGCTTGTTCTAAACCTGATATAGTTCCATTAAAGTCGTATAGTTTAAATGCTAAGGAGTTTAGTAGTGAATTAAATGAACTTGTGAGTACTTTAGGAGATTTAAAATTTAATGAATTAGATTCTAAAATATATAAAGAATTTAGAAGAATAGAAGAAGAAAAATCAAAGGAAAATGGTATTGAATTTATTGATACAGAAAGTCAAACATATAAAAAAGTGTGTGAGATTTCTATTAGAAAGTATAAAAATCTATTGAATTCAGTTATTGGTGAAGATAGAGAACTTGCATCTATGAAGGATGATTTATTAGCATCTTTAACAGCATTTAATTTAACTGGGGGATATGCGGCATTTAAAAATAAACATAAAGATGGTAAGATAGGTGGAAATGCTATATCAAGAGAAGTATATAATGAAGGAGTTAATAATATAAAAGAATTACTTAGTAAACTTGATACATATTCTTCTAAATTTATAGCAAGTAAAGGTGGTAAAATTGAAATTGTTGATTCTCTTAAGACTAGAAGTCAAATGATAGATGAAGTCAATGATGAATACATTAAAATATTTGAACAAATTGAAACTAAAAAACATGAAAGTGTTGAGTCAAGAGCATAAATGCTCTTTTCTTTTGATATAAATTATATTATAATGATAATGGTGAAGAAAATGAGTAAAGGAAAAATTTATAAGATTGATAATGTTAGTGAAAAGAGTAGTAACAAAAAGTATACTCCAAGCAATGGTGATTTTGTCACTTTTGCAGTAGGAATAGTAGTGTATGCGATAGTATTGGTAATAGCTAGTAATCTATTTAGGGGAATATATGTAGAGAATTTCTTTTATGCAATTATTGCAGCTTTAATATTAAGTTTACTAAACTCAACTATTAAGCCAGTACTTGTATATTGGACACTTCCACTTAGTGTACTTACATTTGGAATTGCTTATCCTGTAGTGAACATGATAATACTTAAATTATGTGATATTCTAATGGGTAGTTCTTTTGGAGTAAGTGGTTTCTTTAGTACATTTATTATTGCTATATTTATTAGTGGTATGAGAATGTTGCTAGATCAAATGATAACAATGAAAGTAGGTAAGAGATAATGAATCCAGTTATATTTAATATTGGTGGTTTTGAGATTAGATGGTATAGTGCATTAATAGCTTTTGCTGTTATAATTGGTTATTTTTTAATATTAAGTGAGAGTAAAAGATTTAAAATCAAAAAAGAATTTATGTTTAATATGATGTTTTGGACTTTAATATTTGCAATTATTGGTGCAAGGCTTTACTATGTTGCATTTAATTTAGATTATTATATGTCTAATCCTCTTGAGATACTTCAAGTATGGAAAGGTGGTTTAGCAATACATGGTGGTTTATTATTTGGTGCGATAACTATAATAATTTATTGTAAAAAGTATAATGTTAGAGTTGGTAAAATACTAGATATAATAGTGCCTGCTTTATTACTTGGACAAGCTATTGGAAGATGGGGAAACTTTATGAATGGTGAAGCATATGGAACAATAGTTACATATGAACAATTAGTTGATATGAAGATAATACCTCAATTTGTTATAGATAATATGTTTATTAATGGTGCTTATCATTTACCTATGTTCTATTTTGAATCATTATGGTGTTTGTTAGGATTCTTCTTATCATTATTTTTAAGACGTAGGAAGTATATTAAAGATGGACAATTAGTTGCATTTTATATGATGTGGTATGGAGTAGCTAGATTCTTTATTGAGATGTTTAGAACTGATGCTTTAATGGCTGGTAATGTCAGAATTGCACAAGTAATAAGTATTTTAATGTTTGTTATTGGTTTAATTATTCAATTTATTCAAAGTAGAAAACCTAAGTTAGATGAACTTTATAATAAGCAAGAAGAAGAGATTAGATTCTAGGAGGATATATGTTTGATACTATTGTTATTGGTAGTGGGCCTGCGGGAATGAGCGCATCTATATATTCTTCTAGAGGTGGTCTTAATACTTTATTATTAGATGAGAGTATGCCTGGTGGTCTTTTAAATAAAATTAGTATTGTTGAAAATTATTTAGGTGTTGGTAGTATTAGTGGTAGTGATTTAGCAGTATCTATGTATAATCAAGTAAGAAGAAATAATATTAATTTTAAACGTGAAAAAGTAGTTTCTATTAAAGATTTTAATGATTATAAGTTGGTTACTACAACTAAGGGTGAATATAAAACTAAAGGTGTAATAATAGCAATTGGAAGAAAACCTCGTAAGAGTGGAATATTAAATGAAGAAAAATATATTGGTAAAGGTATTAGTTACTGTGCTATATGTGATGCTTCATTATATAAAGATAAGGATATAGTTGTGTTAGGAGCAGGTGATTCTGCTTTTGAAGAAGCAATATATCTTAGTGATATAGTTAGAAGTGTTAAAATTATAGTTAGAAATGAAATAAGTGCTAGTGAAGTATTGGTAAATACTGCGAAAGAAAAAAATATTGAAATTATTTGTGGCAAAGAAGTAATAGATTTTTTAGGAGAAAAATTTATTAGTGGAGTTAAACTTAATAATGGAGAAACTATTAAGTGTGATGGAGTATTTATATATTATGGATATCAAGCAGATACTGCATTTATGAGAGACTTAGATATTACTGATGATAAAGGCTATATAGAAGTAGATGAATCTATGAGAACTAAAATACCTTATATATATGCTTGCGGGGATATCATAAAAAAAGATATATATCAAATAGTGACTGCTTGTAGTGATGGGTGTATTGCTGCTTTATCACTTAAGAAAGACATAACACATGAAAAATAAAATATTAGTACTTGATATATTACTTGTAATAGTTTGCAATATAATACCGTTTTTGATATTATGTTTTACTGATAAGATAGAGTTATCATTGTTAATTATGATAATACTATTCTTTTTATATTATATATATTTACTTATTAAGAATAGAAAATCTAAAATAGATTATAAAATAATAATTAGTTTATTCTTGCTATTAGTCTTGGAAATATTACTTGTATATTTTCTTAGTGATAAAGTTGGTTTTGTAGTTAGTGAAGACTTAAGTAATATTACACTTACTTTTGGAGTGTTTTCATTCTTTATGATAAATGTATTTTGCATATTAATATTAGTGTTTACTAATTTAATAAAAATGTGTCTTAAAAAATTAAAATCAAGTTGACAATAAATAATAAACTAAATAAAATATAAATACCTTTGGAGGATATTATGTTAGTATATGGAAGAAATGTAGTAAATGAAATATTAAATGGAAAGATTAAAATATATAAAGTATTTCTTGATAATAATTATAAAGATGAAGAAATACTTAATAAAATAGATAAACGTGGTCTTAAAAAGTTTCATATTGATAAGAATAAATTAGATAAGATGTGTGGTAGTTCTACTAATCAAGGTATAGCTATGGATATAGAAGAATTTCATTATTATGATATTAAAACTATTGAAGAAGACAAAGATGCTAACTTTGTGGTTATGTTGGATTCACTTGAAGATCCACATAACTTTGGAGCAATTATTAGAACTAGTGAATGTGCTGGAGTTGACTATATAATTATTCCTAGAAATAGAAGTGTATCAGTTAATAGTACTGTATATAAAACTTCTAGTGGTGCTTTATCAAATGTTAAAATAGTAGAAGTAGTTAATTTACATAATACTATTAAAAAACTTAAAGATTTAGGTTATTGGGTGTATGGAAGCGATGCGAAAGGAAAAGATTATCGTAAAATAGATTATAGTGGTAAAACATGTATAGTAATTGGTAGTGAAGGACATGGACTTAAACAAATAGTAAGTAATTCATGTGATGAGATAGTTTCTTTACCTATGAAAGGTAAAATAAATTCGTTAAATGCTTCAGTTGCTGCTGGAATATTTATATATGAAATAATGAAATATAAATAGAGGTATTTATGGATTATAAAGAACTTAATGATAATGAACTTATATATTTATCTTGCGAAAATAATGAAGAAGCAACTACACTCATAATAAAAAAATATAAAAATTGTATTTTAAATATACTTAAAGAATATTTAAAAGAATATAATATAGTTGGAGTAGAAGTAGCTGATTTATATCAAGAGGGATTAATAGGACTTATGAATGCAATAGGATCATATAATCCAAGTAAAGATGTACTTTTCTATACTTATGCGAGTGCTTGTATAAGAGCTAATATAATATCTGCGATTAGACAAACATTTAGACAAAAGAATAGAATACTTAATCAGTCATATTCTCTTGATAAAATATTTGATGATAGTGGAGACAATTATTATGAAGTACTTAAAGATGAAAGCTATGAACCAAATAAACTATTGTTAAATAGTGAAGAAGAAATAGAATTAATAGATAAACTAAAAAGTAAACTTAGTAAAAGTGAACTTGTGATATTTGAACTTAGACTTAAAGGACTTAGTAATGGTGAAATTGCATCACTTATAGATAAAGATACTAAGTATATAGAAAATAGTTTATTTAGGATTAAAAGAAAATATAAAGAATTAGATAAAGTGGTTTCATAAATCACTTTTTATATGTTATAATTGTTTTTAGAGGATGATGTTATGTTTGAATATATAAAAGGGTTAGTTACTCGTACAGTAGCTAATTATGTAGTAATTGATTGTAATGGAGTTGGATATAAAATATATACACCAAATCCATATAAATTTAAAGAGGGAGAAGAGTCTACTGCTTATGTATATAATCATATAAGAGAAGATGAAAATGTGTTATATGGTTTTACAACTGAAGATGAGAGAGAACTTTTCTTAAAATTAATTAGTGTTAAAGGACTGGGTCCTAAAATGGCTATGCCTATACTAGCAACTGGATCAATAAATGGTATAGTAGATGCAATAGATAGAGAAAATGTTTTATATCTTAAGAAATTTCCTAAGATTGGTGAAAAAGTGGCAAGACAAATCATACTTGATTTAAAGGGAAAACTTGTTATGAGTGAAAATGATGTTAATAATAGTACAGATGAATTAGTACTTGCACTTGAAGCTTTAGGATATAAACCAGCTGATATTAAGAACGTTGTTATTAAAGTTGATAAGACTTTAAATATAGAGAGTCAAATTAAAGAGGCTTTAAAATTATTATTGAAGTAAGGAGTAAGAATGAAAGATTTAGTAATTGGAATTGATATGGATGATACTATATGTTCTACTAATGAAAGAATTATAGTTGAAGCTGATAAATATGATAAAGAGGTTTTAGGTGGAACTGGAGTAAAAGATGTAAAAGCGTATGAATTTAATGATATGCTTGGTTGGGCTCCTGAAATGAAAGGACAATTTTTTAAAGAAAGACTTGAATATATAATGGGTGGAGCTGAAATAAAGGAAGATGCTAAGAGAGTAATAAATAAAATGCATGATTTAGGTGCTAAAATTGTTATTATATCTTTTAGAAAAGCTAAATATATAAAAGATCCATTTAAACTAACTAAGGATTGGCTAGATGCTGAAGGAGTAAAATACGATAAGATATATGTAGATACTGGTAGTAAGGTAGATGAGTGTTTACAAGAAAAAGTTACATTATTTATAGATGATAAAGAGAGTCATTGCGAAGAAGTTAGTGAAGAAGGAATAGATGTATTATTATTTACTAATGATTATAATAAGGAAGAAAATAGATTTACAAGAGTAAATAATTGGAATGAAGTAGAAAAATATATAGAGGAAAAGTATAATGGATGAGAGAATTGTTACTAATCATGAACTAGAAGCTGATGCATTTGAGAAGACGATTAGACCAGATTCTTTTGATGAGTATATTGGGCAAAGTGATGTTAAAGAAAATATTAAGGTATTTGTAAAAGCTGCTAAACTAAGAGGTACTAATTTAGATCATGTTCTTTTATATGGCCCTCCTGGTTTAGGTAAAACAACTCTTGCTCATATAATAGCAAATGAACTTGGTACTAATATTAAGACTGCTAGTGGACCTACTATTGAAAAGAGTGGAGATTTAGCTGCTATACTTTCAACTCTTGAACCAAACGATGTCTTATTTATTGATGAAATACATAGAATTCCAAGATATATAGAAGAAATTTTATATAGTGCAATGGAAGACTTTAAACTAGATATTATTATTGGAGGAGAAGGACAAAGTCGTAGTATCAAGATAGATTTACCACCATTTACTTTAATTGGGGCAACTACTCGTAGTGGTGACTTAAGTGCTCCTTTAAGAGATAGATTTGGTATTATGTGTAAGCTTGAATTTTATAGTGATGAAGAACTAGCTGAGATAGTTAAGAGAAGTGCTAGAGTACTTGATTTAGAAATTGAAGAAGATGCTGCTCATGAAATAGCTATTAGAAGTAGAAAAACTCCAAGAATAGCAAATAGACTTCTTAAAAGAGTAGGTGATTTTGCTTTAGTTGAAGGAAATGGAGTAATAACACTTGAACTAGTTAAGAAGGCTCTTACAAGACTTAAAATTAATGAATCTGGTTTAGATATAGCTGATGTTCAATATTTAATGAGTATTATTGAAAAATTCAATGGTGGACCAGTAGGTATTGAAAGTATTGCGTCATCTATTGGGGAAGAAGCTACTACTATAGAAGATGTTATAGAACCATTTTTGCTTCAAGAAGGCTATGTCAAGAGAACTAGCAGAGGAAGAATAATAACTGAAAAAGCATATAGAGAATTTAAAATAAATAATCAAAGAACTTTATTCGATATTGAATAGGAGTTTTTATAAGTAAGAAAAGGAAAATAATTATTTTATTAATAATAATTGTGTTGGCTTTTGGAATATATTTATATTTTAATAATCCTTCTTTTGTTTATAGTAGTGAAAATTTATGTTCAACTGGAACTAATGGTCCTATCCCAGTTAGAATTGCTTTTTATAATATAGGTATAGTTATTGGAGAAGAAAAAATGACTTTTTTATCTTACGAAGAATATAAAAATGTTTTAAATAAATATAAGGAACTTAAAAAGAAATTAAAAAATTATAAAGAAGATTATGGAGAATATAAATGTTTAGGTGGTTATTATATAATTGCTGGTAAAAAGTATTCTTCTCATATATTAGAAGATTCTGATATAGAATCATTAATCACTTATATAACCGTATTTTCTAATCAAAGGAGTTAGTACTAACTCTTTTCTTTTTGAATAAAATATGTTATAATATAGCACATTAAGAGGGGTTAATATGTTTAATAATGTTTCATTAACTAAGGAGTGTAAAAAAAGACTTATTAATTTAAAAGGTAAACGTTATGATGATGTTACTGATTTAAGTGTGGAAGAATTAGCAAGATACTTAAGAATTGATAATGATTTATTTAAATTTTATACTAATTGGTATGTTCTTCAAGATGGTCTTTATTATTTTAAAAGTGATTTTGTATTTAATGAACTATTTTTAAGTGAACTTGCTCATGAATTTAATGTTCAATGTGTTAAATTTATGCTTGCAACTGATGGTAGTCATGTAGGAGTTCTTAGTAAAAACTTTAGAAAAAAATCATCTTTATATTTAGATTATTTAGAGTTTGCTAGTAGATATTTTATTGATGTACCTGATGATATAGAATCACTTAAGTGTCAAACTTGTACTAGATTTGGTGATGAAGTAGGTAAGAAATTAATGGAACAAGTGTTTGGTTTAGTTGCTTTTGATTTCTTTAGTGGTCAAAATGATAGAACTCATATAAATGTTTCTTTTGAAATGAATAGTGATGATGTTGTTAAACTTGCACCTTTATGTGATAATGGTGTTGCATTTAATACTGGTAACTTTAATTCTTATATTTCTTGTTTTGAAGATTTATATTTTCCAGTAGATAATTATATTGATCCTAGACAATTGAAACTATTAAAACTAGTTAGAAATAATCTTGCTTTTTATAATAGTTTATCTAAGGCACTTGATATAAATGTACAAGAAGTATTAAATAGAACTCTTGAAAAGTATAAGTTAAAAGCATCTATTCATGATAGAATCAAGTTAAATGATTATTTTGGTGCTAAAAAGGATGTTATAGAAAGAACACTTTCTTATTCTTCTAAGATATAAAATAAAAGTAATAGATTAATTTCTATTACTTTTTATATAGTTCTTTTTTATAATTATCAATTATTTCATTCATAAGTGATATATAGTCTTCGTTAGCTTTTCTTTCTTCATCTGTTAGAGTAAATAGATTAGGAAGTACTATTTTAGTAATACCATTATCCGCGATAAATTTATTTTGTCTATCTGTTAGTTCTTCTCCATCTATATAATATATATATTTTATTTGTTTTGAATCTATCATTTTTTTAGCATCTGCGTATGCTTTATCGAGTGTTTCATTTTTATTATCTAAAGATATAACATTTATATTATATTTAGTTAAATAATTAAATACATTACTTGTTGTTAATATTGTATTAAAGTTTCCATTTTTTCCAATGTTATAAAATAATACATCTAGACTTGATACTTTTTCATTTAATTCTTTATAATTATTTTCTATAGCTTCTTTTACATATGGATTATCATTATAATCTATAAGACTTGATTTAATATTACTACAAAGCATTAAGTAGTTTGAAGGATCTAGCCATATACTTTCTAGTTCTGCATTAGTATCCATTCCTTTAGTTGCATCTATTAATTTTAAATCTTTGTTTATATTTAACATGTCTCTTGCTAAGTAGGCTTCGCTTGCGATACCTGAATAAATAAATATTTCACTATTAGCATATATTTCTTTTTTCTTTTGAGTGACTTCGTATTTATTATCTGCTCCGTTTGGATAAACACTTTGTACTTTAGCATAATCACTATATAATTCATTTGCTGCATATTCTATAGGATACATAGTAGTGTAAAGTAATTTATCACTAAAATCATCTCCAAAAGTACATCCTGTTAAAAATGTTAGACAGGTTAATATTCCTAAAACTGTTTTTTTCATAAATCTTCTCCTTTAGTTACAGGGTCATATCCAAATTTTCCAAAGGGATGACACCTTAATATTCTTTTTATTCCTTTATTGATACCTTTTAATCCATATAATTCTAAACATTCTTTCATATATTCACTACATGTAGGAGTAAATCTACACATTGAATGACAATGAAGAGGTGTTATTTGATATATATTTATTAGTTTGATTAAAAAATTCTTCATATAGATATTATATAATATTATTCATTAAAAATAAATATTAAAACAATAAAATGTATGTTATACTATACATATAATGTAGAGGTTGTGTATGAGTTATAGATGTAGAACTTGTAATAAAGAACTTGAAGATTATATTTTTGTTTGTGATAATTGTGGTACTAAAAAAGATAATATTCTTGTTAAAGATGATATCAAAGTAAATTATTAAAAGGTATACTTGGTTGTGAATTAATTGTAGTCTATGGATTTATAACATTGCCATTTATAATTATATATGTATTATTTAAGGAATTTGTTAGTGGTTGGATTTAAAGAATAATTAAAGAAATAGTTTTATTTCTTTTTTTGTGATATAATTTTTATGTGATAGAGATGAAAGATATATTTAAAAAATTTAATATTGAAATTAAAAATGAAGAATTATTAAGGGTTGCTTTAACTCATTCAAGTTATTCTAATGAACATAATTGTGAATGTTATGAAAGACTTGAATATCTAGGAGATGCAGTCTTAGAAATAGTGTGTAGTGATTACTTATATAATAATACTAGTTATCCTGAGGGGGAAATGAGTAGACTTAGAAGTTTATATGTGTGTGAAAATGCATTGTACGAGTATTCTAAAGAAATAAATCTTAAAGATTATATATATCTAGGTAATGGAATAAGCGAAGCTAATAAAACTATAATAGCAGATGTATTTGAGGCATGTATGGCTGTTATATATTTAGAACAAGGACTTGATAAAGTAAAAAAATTATTTCATGATATGATAGTTCCATATATAGAAAATCATGAAGACTTCTTAATGGATTATAAGAGTTTACTTCAAGAAAGTGTTCAAACTGTTAAAAAGAGTGTTACATATAATTTAATAGATGAAAGTGGACCTGCTCATCATAAAGAATTTAAAGTAGAAGTTATAATTGATGATCTTGTATATGGTGTTGGAGTTGGAAATTCTAAAAAAGAAGCAGAGCAAAATGCTGCTAAAGAAGCATATATGAAGAGAGCAAAGTAAGATAAAATGGTATAAAAGTTGCCATTTTTCTTTTTAATAAAAAAAATATATGATATAATGATTAAGAGATTAAAAATAGAAGTGGTGATATTATGTACATAAAAGAAATAAGACTACATGGATTTAAGAGTTTTGCCGATAAGACAGTTATAGAACTTGATCAATCATTTACTGGTATAGTTGGACCTAATGGTTCAGGTAAAAGTAATATTGTTGATGCAATAAGATGGGTGCTTGGAGAACAAAGTATAAAGACTCTTCGTGGTAGCAATAATATGGCTGATGTAGTGTTTACTGGATCTTCTTCTAGAAATCCTTCTAATTTTGCATCCGTTATGATTGTATTTGATAATAGTGATAAAACTCTTAATATTGATTATAATGAAGTTTCTGTTAAGAGAGTTGTTTATAAGACTGGTGAAAATGAATACTTTATAAATTCTGAAAAATGTAGACTTAAAGATATAACTAATTTATTTATGGATTCAAGAAGTAGTAAAGAATCATTTAATATCGTACCACAAAATAAAATAGATCAAATATTAAGTGAAAAGCCAGAAGAGAGAAGAATTATATTTGAAGATGCAGCTGGTGTACTTAAATATAAAAAGAGAAAAGAAGAAAGTTTATCTAAATTATCTAAAACACATGATAATATAGAGAGAATAAACTTAATAATAAGTGAAAACTCTGAAAACTTACTTCCTTTAGAAGAAGCTGCTAGAAAAGCACGAGAATATAAAGAAGCACTAAGTGAACTTGAAAGTGTTGAAATTGCACTTATAGCTAAAGATATAACTACTTATAGTAGTGAAGTGGAAATAAAGAAAAGTAGAAAATTAAAATTAGAAGAAGAATTATCTAAATTAAATAGTGATTCTACTAGTGATAATACTGAAGTAGAAAAGATTAAATTAGAAATATTAAATCTTGATGAAAAAATTAAGAAAACAAGTGGTGAAATATTTAAACTTAATGAAACTTTACTTGATTTGGGCAATAAAAAGACTTTAATGACTGAACGTAATAAATATGATAAAACAAGTGAAGCAGTTAAAAACAATATTATTAAACTTAAAGATAGAGAAGGAGAACTTAAGAATAATATTTCTCTTATAAATGTAGAAATAGATAATTTAAAGAATAATAAAACTTCTATTAAAGATAAACTTGATAGTATGACTCGTGACTTTAATATGATGAATACTACTCGTGAAAAGTATAACTTTGAACTAAATCAAAAACGTAAGAATTTAATGGAAGTTAGAAATAAAATAGATGTACTTGAAACTAATATTGCTAGTATGAATAAGATTCCTTATAGTGTTAGAAGTATAATAGATAATCCTACGTTAAGAGGAATACATAATATACTTGGTAATTTAGTTGATACTAAGGATGAATATGTATCTATGCTTGAAGTTGCTCTTGGTGCTTCATCTAATAATATAGTTGTTAATGATGAAGCATGTGCTAAAGAAGCTATTGAATACTTAAAGAGCCATAATAAGGGAAGGGCTACATTCTTTCCACTTAATGTTATAAAACCTAAGAGTGTGGATCCAGAGACTCTAAGAGTAGTACAAAATATTATAGGATTCGTTGGTATTGCTAGTGATTTAGTTACATATGACTCAAAATATTATAATATTGTTATGAATCAACTTGGTAATATAATAGTTGCTAGTAATATAACTGCTGCTATACAAATAAGCAAAAAAATAAATCATAGATATAGAGTAATATCACTTGATGGAGAACTTATTCATGTAGGTGGTATTATGACAGGTGGTAGTCTTAAAACATCTAATTCATTTATAAGTGATAAGTATGAACTAGAAAAACTAAAACTTAGTACAGAAGCACTAGTAAATGATATAAAAATAAGTGAAAAGAAAGTACTATCTTATGAAGAAGAACAAAATATTATAAAAGATAATATATATAAACTTAATATTGAATTTGTTAGTTCTAATGAAAGTATTAATTCTAAAGTAAGTCAATTAGATAGTTTAACTAACGAATATAATATGGTATTAAATGAAATAAATAATTTAAGTGAAAATAGTTTGGATAATGAATTAAATAAAGTTATTGAAGATTATTATAATCATGAACAAGAAAAAACTATATTAGAAAAGAATTTAGAAATATATAATAAAGATAAATTAGAACTTAATAATACTTTAAATGAATTAGAGACTGCTATTAAGAAGATGAACTTAGAATATAATAATTTATCTCATGAGATAAATACTTTAGAACTTGATATCACTAAACTTGATATGTCTTTGGATAGTTTACTTACTAGACTTAGTGAAGACTATAGTCTTGGATATGAAAGAGCTAGTAAAGAGTATGTTCTTGAAATAGATGAAGATACTGCTAGAAGTAAAGTATCTATTCTAAGACGTAAAATTAAGTCTTTAGGAGATGTAAATTTAGGAAGTATTGATGAGTATGAAAGAATATCTACAAGAGTAAACTTCTTAAATAAGCAAAAGGAAGATTTAGAAAGAAGTGAAAATGATTTACTTAGTATTATTGATGATATGGATGACGTGATGAAAGATAAGTTTGAAGAATCATTTAATAATATAAATATAGAGTTTGGTAAAGTGTTTAAAACATTATTTAAGGGTGGAAGTGCTCATTTAGAGTTAACTGACCCTGATAATATACTTGAAACTGGTATTGATATTATAGCTATACCACCAGGTAAAAATCAAAAACCACTTAGCTTACTTTCAGGTGGAGAGAGAACTATGACTGCGATTAGTTTATTATTCTCAATCATGAATCTTGAGAAAGTACCATTTGTAATACTTGATGAAGTAGAAAGTGCTTTAGATGAAAATAATGCTACTATATTTGGTGAATATTTACATAATTATAAAAATAAAACTCAATTACTTGTAATAACACATAAAAAGAAAACAATGGAATTTTTAGATAGACTATATGGTGTTACAATGCAAGAAAGTGGAGTTAGTAAATTAGTTAGTGTTAAACTTGATAATTAGTTTTCACTAACTTTTTTATTGCATAAAAAAATAAGACATAATGTCTTATTTAGTAATAACTATTTCAGTTACGTTAGTTTTACCAGTTAGTTTTTCAATAGTAGATACGTCTTTGTTAATAGTAACTGTTATATTTTCAAATTCTTTATTTGAGTTTAAATCTGTTATATTAGTTGTGAATTTTTGAAGAGTAATATCATCTGTTAATTCTTTTATTACATTAGTTATTGATTCATAATTTTTATTTCCTTTAGTATTAGTATCTGTAATATAGATATTATAACTTGTTGTAGTATTTATTATATACAATGTAATTGTTTCTTTTTCTTTATAGAATTCATTAGTTGCTCCTATGTCAGTTTTTAATGTAGCTAAGTCTTCAGTAGTTATTGATTCAATATTTGTATTATTAATTGCGTTTTTCATTCCATCTATTATTGATTTACCAATATTTATATAAACCTCATTACTATTTGTTATACTTTTTATTTGAACACCTTCTACAATAGTTGTGTTATAGAAGTCTTCTAATTTGTATGTTTCAAATACTTCTCCTTCGTTATGTCCGTTTACCATTGATACAGATTCAATCATTGACTTAATTATTAAATTTGCTGTTGCTTCATCTGCTGAACTGTATTTCATATAAAGTATTTTTTCAGTAGCAATAGTTTGATAATCAAATGTAAATGTTGCTGTTGCTCCAGATGTTTTATATGTAACAACTATTTGAGTTCCATTTATTTCAGCAGTAATATTAATTCCAGCACTCTTATATGATTCTAAGCCATTTAAACCATTAAATTTCTCAACTATAGGTTTTAAGTTATGTCTAACTTCACCTTTAACTCCGTGGCCTGATAAGTAACTATAGTATCCAAATCCTCCTAGAATTAAAACTATTACCCATACAATTGACCAAAATATTAATCTTGTTTTATTCCCTTTTTTCATATATCTTATCTCCTAGAATAATTATAAACAAAATAAATAGAAAAGTAAATAAATTTGTTTTGAAACAAAGTAAAAAACTCTTTAAGAGTCTTTTACATAAAATACTTCTTATTATTTTTAATTCTTTCATTATTTGGATTTATTTTTAATGCTTTATTTAAATATTTGAGTCCTTCTTTTTTATTTCCGATCATGTAGTAGTTTATACTCATAATATCATATATTGTTTCATTCCAACTATGTTCTGAATTTATATATGTATATGTTCTTGTTTTTATTTTTAATGCTTTTTTACCGTATTTAATGCTTTCGTTATAGTTTTTAAGATTATATTCTAATATCATTCTTTCTGTGAATGCATCTCTTAAATACGGTGCTTCAGTCATTGCTTTATCTAGCCACATACGTGCTTCATCATATCTTTTTAAATTAATATATGAATTTGCAATAAATCTCATGGATGCACATCTTTCATCTTTCCATGTAGAAGAGGGAAGTGACAAATGTTTTATTAATGTGTCTATGCATTTATTCCATTTTCTATAATACATGTATTCTTTTCCTAGATAATGCATGTTTCTATCATCAGTAGGATCTTCTTTAACAGAAAGTTCTAGAAGTGGAAGATAATTACTTCTTGATTTAGTACTGTCAGGGTAATGATTAATTATTATATTATTTGTTGTTATAGATTGTTCTTCTTTTAATGGAGTTAGTATTTCATGAACGGGATGAGTCCATTTATAATAGTTATTTTTATGAATTTTATTAGCATAGAAACTTATTATAGGTTTATTGTTTTTATCTAGACTCCAGTTATATTTATAGTTTATTCGTGTAGTGTTTTTATTCCATATTTTAATTAATTCTTCTTTCCATCCTGGTAACATTATTTCATCTAAGTCTAAACATATACATATATCAGTATCTTTTGGTATTAGTTTCATTGATTCATTACGAGCAGTGTCAAATCTCCATGGTTTAATTATTTTTTTGTTTTACTTTTATATTTAAACTTTTAAGTATTTTTAAGCTATCGTCTTCTGATCCTGTGTCTAGAACACATATATAGTCAGCTCCTTTTATTGATTCATACCATCTTTTAATAAACTTAGATTCATTTTTACAGATAGCATAAACACATATTTTATAGTTTTTCATTATGCTGAAGGTCCTGTAGGTCCTGTAGGTCCTGTAGGTCCTGTTGGTCCTGTTGGTCCTGTTGGTCCTGTTGGTCCTGTTGGTCCAGTTTCACCAGTAGGTCCGGTAGGACCTTGTGGAATAGTTAAATTAAGTACATAGTTTGGAGCTGTACCAGTGATAGTTGCTGTTGCTTCTGTTCCTGGATCTCCAGTAGTTACTGTTCCAATAGATAGAGTAGGTGTTGCTCCTGTAGGACCTGTTGGACCAGCGTCACCTGTAGCTCCAGTAGGACCAGTTGCTCCTGTAGGTCCTGTTGGTCCTGTTGGTCCAGTTTCACCAGTAGGTCCGGTAGGACCCGTTGGACCAGTTGCTCCTGTTGGACCCGTTGGCCCAGTGTCACCTGTAGCTCCAGTAGGACCAGTTGCTCCTGTTAGACCTGTTGGACCAGTTGCTCCTGTTGGACCTGTTGGACCAGTTGCTCCTGTTGGACCTGTTGGACCAGTTGCTCCTGTAGGACCTGTTGGACCCGTTGGACCCGTAGCACCACCACTAGGTCCGGTTGGACCAGTAGGACCAGTCGCACCATAACATGTGTAGAATGGTGGGAATACTTTTATTTTATTATTACAATTACAATTATTATTCATTTTGCCTCCTATAATATTATATTTTTATAATAATAGAAGGTATATTCTAAAAACCTAAAATAAAAACAAGTAATTTCTTACTTGTTATATAGCTCTCATATTTTCTTGATTTTTAAATGGATTTTTAGGATCGATTTTATCAGTAAAAAGTATTCCATTTAAGTGATCTATTTCATGTTGAAATGCAACTGCGATTTCTTCACGAACTCTTTTAGTAACTTTGTTTCCTTCTTCATCTTGATATTCAACTGTTACTCTTGCGAATCTTGGAACAATACCTTCTACGTATCTAGTAACACTTAAACATCCTTCTCCTTCCTCAACATAAACTTGTTCTTCAGAATGAGAAATAATTTTTGGATTAATTACTTTATATTCCTCGAATGTCCCATCTTCTTTTTTATATGAAATTACAAAAAATCTTTTTGATACCCCTAATTGTATAGCAGCAAGTCCCATGCCTGCTCTTATATTATATTTTTTAGCATATTCTTCATCTTGACTTAATCTAAGATACATAATCATATTATTAATTAAATATAAGTCATCTTCGCTTAGAGGAAATGTAACTTCAGTACTAACTTTTTTTAATGTTTTAATATCTTTTTCATTTAATATATCTGATTCCTTTATCATATTCTTTTTCCTCCTCGGTAGTATTTTACCAAAAAAGTATAATTATTTCAAATTTTATTGAAAAAAGTTTTTATTAATTATATAATATTTTTAGTAAAGACTAGGAGTTGAGTATATGAAAACAAGTAAAATTAGTATGATATTTGCAAGTATAGGTATTATTATGTTAGTGGTTTTAATGATTGCCGCTACATATGCTTATTTCAGTTTAGAAATAGAAGGTACTGGAAAAGATATGAGTATTGCTACGTTTAATAAAAACATTCAAATAACTTACGTTGATACAAGTAATGTTTCTATGGTAAATGCATATACTGGGGAAAGTATTAGTAAAACATTTACTGTTGAAAATACTGGTGATGTTGTAGTTTACTATGATATTAAATTAAATGATTTAGTAAATAACTTTGGTGATCCAGATGATTTAGTATTTACATTAAATGGTTCTAATGGAGGAGCTATAATTAAACAAACTACTATGCCTGTTAGTAATCCTATAATTGCATCAAGTATTAAGATTGCACCTGGAGTAAAACATTCTTATACAATGGGTATTACATTTTTAAAAACTGATGATGATCAAAGTGATAACATGAATAAAACATTTTCTGCTAATATAAATGTTACTTCTTCAAGTAAATATAATCCTAATAAAGATATATATGCTGATGGAACTTTAGGAAGTAAGATAGTTAGTAGCGCTACTGCTGAAAGTAGTATTAATTATAGTACTACTACTGGAGAAGGTGTTTATTATACAAATGATGCTATAAATGGTGAAACAATTTATTTCTATAGAGGAAGTAAATCACTTAATAATAATGTGTTATTTGCTGGTAAATGCTTTAAGATATTGAGAACTACAATAGATGGTGGTATTAGACTTGTATATAATGGAGAAGCTAGTAATGGTGCTTGTAGTGATACAGCAACAGGTATATTAACTGCTAATTCTGCTTTTAATACTAGCGATAGTTATAATGCTTATGTTGGATATATGTATGGATCTGCTAATAGTGGAACATATGCAGAAGAACACGCTAATGTTAATTCAAGTACAATAAAAACTGCTTTAGAAAATTGGTATAATGCTAATATTTCTAATTATTCAAGTTATATAGAAGATTCAATATATTGTAGTAATAGAAAAACAAGTAAATTTACTGTTAATAGTGTTACTTATGGATTAGATGGATTTAGTAATAAGAATACTGGCTATTTGTCTTATTTAAATGTTTTACACAATAAGCCAAGTTATAATTGCGTAAATAAAAAAGATAGATTAAGTGTTAAGAATAGTAATGGTGTTAGTGCTCTTACATACCCGGTTGGATTACTTACAGCAGATGAATTATTATTTGCTGGTAATAGTATTAAGACTGCTAATACAAGTAATTTCTTATATACTGGTAGTGTATTTTGGACTATGACTCCTGCACTTTATAATGGTACTACTGCATATAACTTTAGATTAGATGTTTCTAAAATCAGCGGTGCTAATGTTAGTACTTCTTTAGGTGTTAGACCTGTAATAACTTTAAAAAAAGATACTAAAATTATTAGTGGAGATGGTAGTCTTACTATTCCTTATAAAATAACTGATTAGGAGGATTTTCATGAATATTACAGATGCTGTAATAATTACAATATTAATAATTGGTGTACTTGGTGGAATGAGTAGGGGGCTCATTAAACAAATAGTATTACTTATTGGATTAGTAGTTTGTATTATATTTGCTTTTTACTTAAGAACACCAATAGCAACATTTATGTATGAATACTTACCATTCTTTAAGTTTGGTGGATTATTTAGTGGTGTATCTATAATAAATATATTACTTTATGAATTAATAGCATTCTTAATAATATTTTCAGTATTATATTTAGTACTTAGAATATTATTAAAAATAACAGGAATAATTGAGAAAATATTAGATGCTACTATAATACTTGGTTTCTTTTCCAAAATTGGAGGAGGAATCATAGGATTTATAGAAGCATATATTATAGTATTTATATTCTTATTTGTATGTAGTCAACCATTTATAAGAGTTACTGGACTAGATAATTCTAAAGTTGGAAACTTTATATTAGATAGTACTCCTATAATGAGTCCAGCTATTAAAGATACAAGAGATGCTATAAACGAAGTATATGATTTAACTAAGAAATATAAAAATGATAAAAATAAATTAAATGAAGAAACTATTAAATTATTTATTAAATATGATATAATTACTGAGGAAAACGTTCAAAAGTTACGTGAGAAAGGAAAATTATAATGATATATCTTGATAAAGAAGATTTTAATGAGTTAATTAGTAGTGGTAATGTTTTAGTTGATTTTTATGCTACTTGGTGTGGACCTTGTAAAATGTTAGAAGGTGAACTAGAGGCTATAGAAGATAAAATTAAAATAGTTAAAGTAGATATAGATAAATTTCAAAAATTAACTAGTGAATATAGAATAATGAGTGTACCTACGATGGTATTCTTTAAAGATGGAGAAAAGAAAGAAGAAATAGTAGGGTATCATACAAGTGATGAACTCTTAGAAGTAATAAATGGACTTTAATAGTCCATTTTATTTGACTTAAATTGAATTTAGTAGTAGAATTTAAAGGACTTAGAGGGGGTATTATGACAAATATAAATAATGATGAATATTTAACTATAGTTGAATCTAAAAATGATAGTAGAGTTTATATTAATGGTAAAAACAAAAGTATGAAAAAATATTTTTCTAAATTAAAGAGTGATGTTTATTTTGGAAAAATAGTAAATTTTAAGAAAACTAAAGATGGATATTTCTATGAAAAATTATGTGATGATACTTTATATGATGATTATAGAGTGTATACTGATAATTTTGATAGTAAGTTTAATAGAGAAATTGAAAGACTATATAAAGTGGCTAATATGCCTAAGAATCTTAAAAAAAGTTATGATAGAGAAAATGAATTATATACTAGTAAAAAAGGAATATTTAAAAGAAATTTAGTTAAATATTCTGGATATGGTGAAACATTAGCTTTACAAGTAATGGGAGCTATTGCTTTATTATTGGTTGGAGCTGTAGGTAATTTACTTATAAATAGTGTACCTATGATAATATGTGATACTATAATTTTAGGAAGAATAGCATACATTCTTTATAAAACAATTGATAGTACTAATAAAGAATTAAAGAATGTTAAATCTAATACAAAATATAGTACTGTTAAAGAAAAGAAAGAAACTAAAGAAGTAAAACAAGAAGTTAAAAAAGAAATTAAAAAAGATGTTAAAAAGACTGTTACTCCTAAAAAGAATATTAGTAATAAAGAACTTACTCTTTCATATTTAAAAAGTGAATATAGAAAACTATACTTAGAAAGAGAAAAAATTATTAAAAATAATTGTTCTAAAGAACAAATTAAACTTATTACTGATAAGATGAATGAAGTTGGAAAACGTGCATTTAAAATTGAAATTGGTGAAGAAGTTTGTTACGATAAAGGAGTTTCAAGAAAACTTAAAAAATAATTATTTTATATAGATATGTGTTATTATAGAAGAAGATTATAGTGTATCTACTTCTAATGATCTAGTTCGTAAATTAAAAAAATAGAGTTTTAAAAACTCTTTTTATATGATATAATTTCTAACTGAAAGAAGAGGTGAATCGCTAGGCTGTATTCCTAGTAGATGTATGGATTATAAAGATATAAATACTTATGATTATCCTTTAGATGAATCTTTAATAGCACAAGTACCTATTAAAGAACGTGATCATTCTAAACTTTTAGTAGTAAATAAATATGATGGAAAATATAAAGATGAAGTATTTTATAATATTAAGAATTATCTTCATAAGGGAGACACATTAGTTCTTAATAATACTAAAGTATTACCTAGTAGAATAATTGGGTATAAGGAAGAGACTAATGCTAAGATTGAAGTATTATTACTTAAAGAATTAGAAAGTAATATATGGGAGTGTCTTGTTAGACCTCAAAAGAGAGTACATAAAGGTACTATTATTAAGTTTGATGATGAGTTTAAGTGTGAAGTAATTGATGTATTTAAAGATGGTATAACACATATTAAATTAGTTTATAGTGGTATATTAATAGAACATTTAGATAAAGTAGGTGCTATGCCACTACCTCCTTATATTCATGAGAAACTTAAAGATAATAGTCGTTATAATACAGTGTATGCTAAAAGAGAAGGTAGTGCTGCTGCTCCTACTGCTGGACTTCATTTTACTAAAGAATTACTTAGTGAACTTGAAGATATGGGAGTAAATATTCTATATGTAACACTTAATGTTGGACTTGGTACATTTAGACCAGTTAGTGAAAATGATATAACTCATCATGATATGCATAGTGAAAAATATGAAATAACTGAGGAAGTTGCAGATAAACTAAATGAATGTAAGAAAAATGGTAACAGAATAATATGTGTTGGTACTACTAGTCTTAGAACTTTAGAAGCAAATATTTCTAAATATGGAGAATTTAAAGCTACAGTAGAAGAAACAGGTATATTTATATATCCTCCATATGAATTTAAGTCAGCAGATGCTTTGATTACTAATTTTCATTTACCTAAGAGTACACTTGTTATGTTAGTTTCTGCTTTTAGTAGTGTAGATATTATTAAGAATGCTTATATGCATGCACAAAGTCTAGAGTATAAATTCTTTAGTTTTGGAGATGCTATGTTTTTAACTAATGAGGAGGTTAAGTAATGGATTTAAAATTTAAATTAATAAAGGAATCATCTTGTGGAGCTAGACTTGGAGAGTTTGAGACTCGATGGGGTCGTCATAAAACACCTATGTTTATGCCAGTAGGTACTCAAGCGACTGTTAAGACACTAAGTCCTGAAGAATTAAAAGATGCTGGTGCTGATATAATACTATCAAATACATATCATTTATGGTTAAGACCTGGGGAAGATGTTGTAGATAACGCAGGTGGTCTTCATGAATTTATGAATTACAAAACTGGACCAATTCTTACTGATTGTGGTGGATTTCAAGTATTTAGTTTAGCTAAACCAAAAGATATAAGTGAAGAGGGAGTTAAGTTTAAAAGCCATATAGATGGAGCTAATTTATTCTTAACACCTGAAAAAAGTATTGAAATACAAAATAAATTACATTCAGATATAATGATGAGTTTTGATGAATGTCCTCCTTATCCAGTAACACATGAATATATGAAAAATAGTATTGAGAGAACTCTTAGATGGATGAAGAGAAGTAAAGATGCACATAAAGATCCTGAACATCAAGCATTATTTGGTATAGTTCAAGGTGGAGAATTTGAAGACTTAAGAAAGTTTTCTGCGATAGAAACTGCTAAACTTGATTTTGATGGATATAGTGTTGGCGGTGTTTCAGTTGGAGAAGACGCGGAAACTAAACTTAAGATGATAGAGTATGCTACTCCATATTTACCTAAAGATAAGATTCGTTATTTAATGGGTGTAGGTGAACCTGTTGATCTAATTGATGGAGTTATTCGTGGTATAGATATATTTGACTGTGTACTTCCTACAAGACTAGCAAGACATGGAAATGCGTTAACTAGAAATGGAAGAACTAACTTAAGAAATGCTAAATTCAGAATGGATTTAAGTCCAATCGAAGAAGAATGCGATTGTTATGCTTGTAAACATTATACTAAATCATATATTAGACATTTATTAGTTGCTGATGAAACATTTGGTCAAAGACTTATTTCAATTCATAATATAAGATTCTTAACTAAATTAATGGAAGATATAAGACTTCATATAGAAAAAGATGATTTACTTGAATTTAGAGAAGAATTTGTAAGTAAGTATAAAAAAAATAAGAGTGAGAAGTAATTTTCATTCTTTTTAATTTATTGATTTATCTTTAGATATATTTTATAATAATTATGGTGAATAGTATGAATAAAGATAAAAAGTTATTATTTGGTATTGTAATAGTGTTTTTATTTTTAGCTACTGTTAGTTTTACATATGCATATTTTAGGTCTACAATAGTTAATAAAGATGTTAAAGATCAAATAGTTACTACTGGTACATTAGAGTTAACTTATACTGATGGAGCAGAAATAAAAATGTTAAACATTAAACCAGGACAAAACATTACTAAGAAAGTAACAGTTAAAAATACCGGTACACTTGATACTGCGTACAATTTTGTATGGCAAGAACTTAATAACACTATTACTAATGATGAAATGGTAATAAGCGCTACTTGTAAAAGGTTAAATGGAGGCATAGAAGAAGAAGCATGTGAAGGAGTAGATGAGACTCCAATAAAAGAAAATATTATAAAGAAGAATGTTTCTATTGAATCAGGTATTACTCATGAATATAATGTAACAATTACATTTAAAGAAACAAATGGACCTCAAAATTATAACCAAGGTAAAACATTTAATGGAGTTCTTGGAATTAATGAAGTTGTAAATTGTACATTTGATGGAGAAATGGTACAGGGTGCTGAATATATAAATGGACAATATACTTATAGGTATAAGCAAGAAGGCACATATACTTCGTCTGAATTTGCTTGGAGTGATATAGCAGCAGATGGATGGGGAGTACAACTTACTGATAAAACAAGTACCGTTCCTGTAACTAGTAAACTTTGTGCATATATAAATAATGAACCCGTTGTATCTTTGAGATCTATGTTTGAAAATAGTCAAGCAAAAACATTAGATGTAAGCAGTTTTGATACAAGTAAAGTAACTAATATGCGTGCTATGTTTGCTAATAGCAAATTAACTACATTAGATGTGAGCAATTTCAATACAAGTAATGTAACTAATATGCATGCTATGTTTTATAATAGTCAAACTACAACACTGGATGTAAGTAATTTTAATACAAGCAAAGTAACTGATATGAGTGGTATGTTTTATGGTAGTAAGGCAACAACATTAAATGTGAGCAATTTTGATACAAGTAATGTAACTAATATGCATGCTATGTTTTATAATAGTCTAGCAAAAACAATAGATGTAAGCAATTTTGATACAAGCAAAGTAACTGATATGGGTTTTATGTTTTATGGTAGTAAGGCAACAACATTAAATGTGAGCAATTTTGATACAAGTAAAGTAACTAATATGCGTAGTATGTTCTATCAGAGTCAAGCATCAACATTAGATGTAAGCAATTTTGATACAAGCAATGTTACCAATATGAATTATATGTTTTATAAAAGCCAAGCAAAAACATTAGATGTGAGCAATTTTGATACAAGCAAAGTAACTGATATGAGTTTTATGCTTTATAAAAGTCAAGCAACAACATTAGATGTAAGCAATTTTGATACAAGTAATGTAACTAATATGCGTGCTATGTTTTATAATAGTCAAACTACAACACTGGATGTAAGTAATTTTAATACAAGCAAAGTAACTGATATGAGTTATATGTTTTTTCGGACACAAGCAAAAACATTAGATGTAACGGGTTTTGATACAGGCAAAGTAACTGATATGAGCAATATGTTTCGTATAACTCAAGCAAAAACATTAGATGTAAGCAATTTCAATACAAGCAATGTAACTAATATGAGTGGTATGTTTTTTCGGACACAAGCAAAAACATTAGATGTAAGCAATTTCAATACAAGCAATGTAACTAATATGAGTGGTATGTTTTTTTGGACACAAGCAACAACATTAAATGTGAGCAATTTTGATACAAGCAAAGTAACTGATATGAGTGGTATGTTTCAAGAAAGCCAAGCAAAAACTTTAGATGTAAGCAATTTTGATACTAGCAAAGTAACTAATATGCATGGAATGTTTAGAGCTGCTAATGCAACAACACTAGATTTAAGTAATTTTGATACTTCTAACGTTACTGATATGGGTTTTATGTTTTCTGGTAGTAAGGCAACAACACTAGATATTAGTAATTTCAATACAAGCAATGTAACTAATATGGCTGATATGTTTTTAGGTAGTAATATAGTGACACTAGATTTAAATAATTTTGATACTAGCAAAGTAATTAATATGCATGGAATGTTTTACTTAAGTGCAACAACAACAATAGATTTAAGCAATTTTGATACAAGTAAAGTAACTGATATGAGTGAAATGTTTGCATATAGTAATATTCTTAATATAAAAGGTTTAGAAAACTTTAATACATCAAAGGTAACTGATATGAGTTATATGTTTACTGAAAGTGAAACAACTAAACTTAATTTAAGTAATTTTGATACAAGTAATGTAACAAATATGAGTTCGATGTTTCAAAGTAGTAAAGCAACAACAATAGATTTAAGTAGTTTTAATACAAGTAAAGTGCATAATATGGAAGGTATGTTTTCAAATAGTAAAGCAACAACAGTAGATGTAAGTAGTTTTAATACAAGCAATGTAGAAAAAATGAATTATATGTTTGAAAGTAGTCAAGTAATAACATTAGATTTAAGTAGTTTTAATACAAGGATTGTATGGAATATGAGTGAAATGTTTAATGGTTCCACTAATCTTAAAACAATATATGTGAGTAATAATTTTTTTACTAAGAGTGTTACTAATAGTTCTAAAATGTTTGATAGTTGTACTTCTTTAGTAGGTGGTGCTGGTACAGTATATGATGCTAATTATATTGATAAAACATATGCTAGGGTAGATGGTGGTACTAGTAGTCCTGGATACTTTACATTAAAACAATAGTTATGTAGAAATACATAACTTTTTATTTAGAACTTTTTGTTACTCCTATGATACCACCTGTGACTGATGATAATATTAATGATAAATAATATACTAGAGCTCCAAAAGAATATTTTGAGATAAATAGAGTTATTAGTGAAAATAATATGCAAATAGAAGCAGATACTATAAAACCATTTAAGTATCCTTTTGATCTTTCAAGTGATGAAGTTTTAAAACCTAAAATAAAAAATAGAAGTAAAATAATTATATAGTTTATTATGCTTACTGTGTTATAACTAAGAACTTCTAAATAATAAATTAAAGATATAATTAAAAGATATATTAAGAATAGTATTAGAAATAAAGATATACTTTTTAAATAATTAATAATTTTGTTCATTTTATCACCTAATTAAGTATATTTATGATTAAAAAATATATGAATTAAACATAATAATAGTAGGTGATAAAAATGGATTTAGTAATGGTAATAATTAGAACTGTGTTTTTCTATGTGTTTGTACTTATTATATTTAGACTTATGGGTAAACGTGAGATAGGAGAGTTATCTATACAAGACTTAGTAGTTAGTTTATTAATTGCTGAGTTAGTTGCGATAAGTATTGAAAACTACAAAGATTCTATGTTACTTACAGTAATACCTATACTTATACTTTTATTCTTTGAGATAGCTGCTGGATATTTTTCTTTGAGATTTAATAAGTTTAGAAATCTTGTTGATGGTAAACCTGCTCTTATAATAAATAGAGGAATAATAAATTATAAAGAAATGATGAAGCAAAGATATTCTCTAGATGATTTATTATTAGAACTTAGAAATAATAATATTAAGAATCTTAAAGATGTAGAGTATGCTGTACTTGAAAACAGTGGAAAACTTAATATATTTAAGTATAGTTTTTTAGGATTAGATTCTGCTAATCCATTTCCATTAATATTAGATGGTGTTGTTCAAAAAGATACGCTATGTTATATAGATAAAGATGAAAAATGGTTACATGATTATTTAAGTAGTAATGATCTTAAAAAAGAAGATGTGTTTTATGCATTTTATAAGAATAATAAGATTTATGTTATTAAGAGAAATGAATTAATTAGATAGTACTTTCTTTATTTCTTTTGAGTAAAGATATGTACTTAGAAGAAGATTTATTATTATAGAAAGTATTAGTGAGTACATACCTATTTTAAGAAGAGACAGGATAGCTATTGAGATTAGTCTTACGATTGAAGATGTGATTGTACATTTCATAGCACTTTTAGATTTACCTAAGGCTTGTAGAGCATTTATAAGAGGATACTCAATATAGAATAATATAGTGAATGGACTAAGTATTTTAATGTAATCTATACCAGCAGTAGTGTGATATAAAATATTTAAGAAGAACTTTGGAAATAATGTTATTATGAATGTAGAGATAGCGCCTATAGAACAGGAAATTAATACTATTTGTTTAATGCGTTTTTTACACATATCTTTGTTACCTTGGCTATAGTATTTAGATAATTCTGGTACTAGAGAGGTAGCCATATTTTGAGTAAAGAATTGAGGCATTAAGAGCAGTGACATTGCATAAGCATTAATTACTCCATATTCATAGACTATAAAATCTTTAGAGTAACCTACATACATAAGAACGTTTGTAAGAACTATTGGTTCTAAAAAATATGAAATAGAACCTATTATTTTACTTGAGGTAGATGGAATACTTATATTCATTATCTTTTTTATATCATCTTTATTAAAATCGTTTATTGATGGTTTTATATTTTTAGGGAAAAAGTACATCATTACTAATTGTGATATTACTTCACCACCTGCGTTTACTAGAATTATGAAACTTATTGCATGTGTTAAACTATGTGACAAGAATTTATCTATAAATAGTGTTATAAGTATTAGTCTTGCGACTTGTTCAATGAAGTTTGAAAGCATGTATGGAAACATATTTTGTTTTCCCCAAAAGTATCCTTTTATGATAGATGAGATACTTATGAATGGTGTTACGAGTGATAAACATATTATTGGAAAATACAAAGTTTCATTTTTAAGAAGCGTGCTTAGAGTTGGAGCTAGTAATACAGTTACAACTATTATAAAAATATTTATTATTAAAGATAGTGGAATTATTGAAGTAAAAAGTGTTTTTGTTCTTGAACTTTTTTCTGATATTATTTTAGATAGGGCAGTAGGGTATGAAAGAGTAGCAATAACACTTAAAAGAGCACTAGTTGGAGCAAGTAAACTATAAAGCCCCATACCTTCAGGACCTAACTTTCTAGTTACGATTATTCTTAAAATAAAACCAACTAGTTTACCAATGATACCACCAAATAGTAATACTAAAGTAGATTTTAGAAATATATTATTTTTTATTTTATTTGACATATTAAAGTATATGAAGTAGTTGATAAAGATATTTATTTATGATATCATTAGTGTGTTCTTATGGAACAACAATTTTAAAAATTACCTTATAAAGAGTGACTGAGAGACTGGCTCTATGAAGTCACACCAACCTATTTAATTAGGTGGTAAACCCAGATGGATGAGGGATAACTTATATATACCTAAGTTATCTTAGGTATTTTTTCTTTTTAAGGTAATTGTAATCTTGGAAGGAGGATATATATATGAGATTATTTAGTAATGAAATTGTTTTTAGAGGACATCCTGATAAAGTGTGTGATCAAATAAGTGATGCTTTAGTGGATGAGTTTATTAAAGGGGATAAGAAAAGTAGATGTGCGATTGAGACTATGGGTGGTAAAGGTAAAATATTTATTACTGGTGAAGTTACATCTAAGGGTAAAGTTAATATTTCTAAAGTTGTAAAGAGTGTTTTAAAAGATGTTGGATATAGTTCTAACTATGAAATCATTAATAATATTGGTGTTCAAAGTAGTGATATTGCGATGGGTACTAATGATGAAGTAATGGGTGCTGGAGATCAAGGTATGATGTTTGGATATGCTTGTAGTGATAATGATTTATATTTGCCTACAGCTATGGTTATACTTCAAGAATTGAGTAGAAAGTATGATGTTTTGAGAAAGAGTGATTCTAGGTTTAAGAGTGATGGTAAAGCTCAAATAACTGGATATTATAGTGATGATATGAAACTTTTACGTATTAAGACATTTACAATAAGTTATCAAAATACTGAGATCGAGAGAAATGAAACTGATAAAATAATTAAAGATATATGTGATAAAATATGTTCTAAATATAACATTGAAGTAGAAGAATATTTGATAAATCCAACTGGTAAGTTTGAGATTGGTGGTTTTGAAGGTGACGCTGGACTTACTGGTAGAAAAATAGTAGTTGATAGTTATCAAGGGTTTGCTCCTGTAGGTGGTGGTGCTTTTAGTGGTAAAGACCCTACTAAAGTAGATAGAAGTGGTGCATATAAAGCTAGACTAATAGCAGTATATTACTTAAAAAAATATAATCTCAAGTGGTGTAAAGTACAACTTAGTTATGCAATTGGTATTAGAAAACCTTTAGCAATCTATATTGATAGTGATAAAGGAATACTTCCGGAAGAAGTAACTATAAATAAATATGATAGTTTATATGAAGAGTGTGAACCTAAGAATATAATAGATGATTTAAATTTATTAAATGAAAGATTCTATGAAAGAAGTAAATTTGGTCATTTTTAGAAGTGTAAAGTTTTTGTAGAAACCTTGATATTAAAAATTAATATGATATAATTAAATTAACCTAGAAATAAATATAGCTCAATAAACCGGCTATGTAATACTATAGGGGGACTAATTAGTATATGGTGTTGAATATTGCATATTATGCAAGATCCCAAGTATGTTATGTGTCCTACCACCTCGTGCGAAACGCGAGTTTTATTACACTATATTTACCTAGGTATTTTTTTATGTTATAATATAAGCACTTTTGAAGGAGTGAAAGATATGAATCTTTGTAGACTTGAGAGTCTAATTGGAAGTGAAAACTTAGATAAAATAAAAAAACTTAAAGTGCTTATTATAGGACTTGGAGGAGTAGGTGGATATGCTCTTGAATCATTAGTTAGATGTGGAGTAGAAGACATAACTATAGTTGATGGAGATACTATTAAACCTAGTAATATTAATAGACAAATAATAGCTACTTCTCGTAATAATAATAAATATAAAACAAGAGAATGGAAGAAAAGAATTAAACTTATAAATAAGAATGCTTCTGTTAATATAATTAATGCTTATATAACACTTGATAATATAGAATTATTATTTGGGGAAAAGTATGACTATATGATAGATGCATGTGATACTACTCGTGTTAAAGTTGAACTTATTAAGAGATGTCATCAAAATGATATAAAGTTAGTTTCTTCAATGGGTACAGCTAAGAAGTTAGATGCTACTAAGTTAATAATAACAACACTTGATAAAACTAATACTGACCCACTTGCTAAAAAGGTAAGACATGAACTCGGAAAAGATAAAGATTTAATGAAAGATGTAGTGGTTGTAACATCAACTGAAAAAGCAATAGATACTAAGAATATGCTTGGCTCTAGCGCATTTGTGCCAGCTGTCGCAGGACTTTATATTACAAACTATATAGTAAAAGATGTAACTAAAATGTAATTATATCTTTTTTTATTGTGTTTTTATATTAAATTTTGTAGAATTATCTTAGAAATTGTGGTGAAGTATATGAAAGAAAATAAAAGATTAATTATTGGAATAGTTATTTGTGTTATAGTTTTAATTATTTTTATAATTGTTGGATTTAGTATGAAAAATGATAATGAAATTAAAGGTGCTTCTGAAGAAAAATTAGGTACTCTTTATAAATTTAATACTGAAGAATTTAATTATAAATTACTTGGAACATTATTTTATAATATAAAGTATACTGCTAAATATAAAGGAATAAAAATTGAAACAAATGCTTTGTTTCAATTAAATACTGACTTAAGTTGTACTTATACAGCTAATATAAAATATGAGAATGGTAATAGTAATAGTGTACTTCAAAATGAGTGTTCATATGTTATAACTGATGAAAATGATCTTTTATTAAATGCTAAAGTTAGAAATAATTTTTATGATGCTAAGGTTGATAAACTTACTACTACTAATGAAGATATGAATATAAATGGTAAATTCAGTGATGACTATAAAACTTTAACTATCGAAAAGTTAAAATATACTAATACAGATTATTCTATGTTACTTGATAGAAATATTAATGAATTTTTATTTGATGCGACTGCTAAACATTTATATGATATAGATGGTAATGAATTATTGGGTAGTGAAGATGATTATATTAAATTAGATTTAACTTATTTTGATATTAAAACTGATTCTATAAGTAATGTTTATGAAGGCATGCTTTCTAATAAGTTTTTTGGTATTAAATATATTAAAGATATAAAAGTAAATAAAATTAATAAATTACTTAATGATAATAAATATAGTGTATTATATATTTCACAAGATGAATGTACATTTTGTGATGATTTGGAAGAAGAATTATTAAAAGTTATTCCATATTATCAAATATATATTAATAGAATTAATTTTTCTACTTTAAGTAGTGATGATGCTAATAAGGTGAAAAGTTTTATATTTGATACTGCAGGTCTTATTGATTTTAGTACTCCTACAATTTTAATTATTGGTAATAAAGGTGTTAAAGATCATTTTGTTGGATCACAAAAGAATAATTATATTAGAAATTTCTTTAGAAAAAATGGATTTATTAATGATTAGAGATATAACTTAATGTTATGTCTTTTTTTATGAAAAAAGAAGTGTTTTTGAAATTTATGGCTAACTATAATAATAGAGGGTAATAAATACTTTCTAGAAAGAAGGAATTTAAATGAAAGAAATAATTGAATACACTGAAAGAGTATTTTAAGACATCAAACATATTGATGAAGATGGGAATGAGTATTGGTTTGCTCGTGAATTACTAGTTGTTTTGGATTATAAAAAATGGCAAAAGTTTATAAATGTAATAAATGATTCTATAGTGTCTTGTAAGCAAAGTGATCAATTAATAGATGACCATTTTACCCAAGTGGGTAAAATGATAAAAATAGGTAAGGGTGGAATGAGAAATATTGATGATTATATGCTATCGAGATATGCTTGCTACTTAATAGTACAAAATTCTGATCCTAGAAAACAAGTTGTGTCATTAGGAAAAACATATTTTGCAGTGCAAACTAGAAAGCAAGAACTTAGTGAGAAAGGATATATTGGATTATCTGAAGAAGAAAAAAGATTTTATCAAAGAGATTTAACAAGAAAAAGAAATTATTCTTTAAATATTGCTGCTAGAGATGCAGGAGTTAAGAATTTTGATAAGTTTCATAATGCTGGATATAAGGGACTATATAATGGAGAAACTGCTGATGATATAGCAAGACGTAAAAATTTAAGATATAGAGAAGACATACTTGATAATATGTGTAGTGAAGAATTAATTGCTAATCTTTTTAGAATTAGTCAAACTGAGTCAAAATTAAAAAGGGATAATGTATCTAGTGAAACTAAAGCCAATGAAACTCATTACATTGTAGGTAAAAATATAAGAGAAACTATTCTTAAGAATGGTGGAGTTATGCCAGAAGATATGCCAACACCTGATAAAAGTTTAAAAGAACTCGAAAAAGATAGAAATAAAAAACTACCTTTATGAGTAGTTTATAATGTTTTTTGACTTTGAGGTTTTATTCTTAAGTCTTCACTTTCAAGTTCTTCTTTTGTTTTAGATAATGGTGCATGTCCTTTAGTAAATGAATTTATATAAATATTTCCATTAATAGATTTAAAGTCTTTAGTAGTGTATCCAGTTTTTGTATTATAGAAAGAGTCTCCGTATATTCTGGCAGTTTCTTCGTCTAAAATATGATATCCATCTATTAATAATCTTTCTATTAGAGGTTTATCTTCATCTTTTATAAAATGCCCTGGAGAAGGTGTTTTTAATATCATACCATTATGTGTTAGATAATCTTTTTTATCATCTGTAAAGAATTGTCTATATGTTGGATCTATTAGATATGGAACAAGCATACCCATTACGTTGAATCTTGCAACTAAGAATGAGTGTCCTTCAATATCATTAGTTATTTCATTTTGTGTAGAGCAGGGATGAGTTTCTACTCCTAGATCATTTAAATAATGGGTAATTATAGAAACTGCTTTATCACATTTAAAACTAAAGTCATAATTATCAAAATCATTAGTGAATTTACATCTTGTTAAGTAACAAATATTATCTAAAAAAAGTTTTATTTCATCTGTAGATAAAGGTATATTACTTTCTACTTTTTTTTCTAATTCTTCAATTACTTTATTGTCTATATTTACTGTTTTAGGAGTGCTATTCATTATAAATTTCATTTTTTCACCTTAATACTATTGTTAAATTTATACATCTCAGTTTCATATTTATTTTTTCTTGGTGTATAGTATTTCCTTCCTTTTAATGCTTCTGGCATATATTCTTGATCTACCCAATAGTTTGGATAGTTATGTGGATATTTATAGTTTGGACTAGTTGTTCTTATATGTGCTGGTATTCTTCCAACTGACATAGTATTAATGTCTTTAATAGCTTCAGTAATTGCCATATCAGCAGAATTACTTTTAGGACTAAGTGCCATATCAATAACTGCACATGATAGTGGTTTTACTAGTTCTGGGTATCCAATTCTTTCGCTTGCTTCAACAGCTGCTACTACTTTAGGACCAATCATAGGATTAGCAAGACCTATATCTTCATAAGCAATAACAATCATTCTTCTATAAATAGAGTCATAGTCTCCACTTACTATTAATCTTCCTAAATAGTGTAGTGCTGCATCTACATCGCTACCTCTAATACTTTTTTGAAATGCAGATAACATATCATAATGACCATCTTCATCTTTATCTGTAAAGAATGATGGAGTATTAGCGGTTTCTTTTATATTATCGATAGTTACTTCTTTATTATAACCATAATAATTAAATTCAATTAGGTTATATGCAAATCTTATATCACCATTAGATATCTTAGCGATATATTTTATTGTTTTATTGTCTATTTTTATATCTGGTAGAACTGTTTTAACTCTTTTAATACCAATTTCAATATCTTCATTGCTTAAAGAGTGAAGTTCTATTAGTTGACATCTACTTCTAATTGCTGGATTAATAGAATGAAATGGGTTAGAGTTAGTAAGTCCAATTAAAGTGATAATTCCACTTTCAATATAAGAAAGCAATATATCTTGTTTATCTTTATTCATTCTATGAATTTCATCTACGATAAGAATCATACTTCCATACATTTTTGCTTCTTCAATAACAACTTCAAAATCTTTTTTTGAATTAATAGTTGCATTAAGTATTCTATGTCTTATACCAAGTTCATTTATTAAAGCAAGAGCAATAGTAGTTTTACCACATCCACTATTACCATAAAAAATTATATTAAAAAGAACTTTATTCTTTACTAGATTAGTTAATACTTTGCCTTTACCAATAAGATGTTTTTGACCTAGAACATCTTTTAGGTTATTAGGCCTTAATTTATTTTGCAGTAATTCCATAGTTAGTACACCTCATAAATATTTTATCAAGTTTATTATTAAATTTAAAGTCATTTAAAAGTCATTTTAAACAAATATTATTGTTATTGATATATTTATTTGCTATAATGATGAAGTATTAATAAAAGAGGAAACTATGAAGAACACAAAATTTAAAAGTATTTTATTAGTAGTATTGACAGTGGGGTTATTTTGGTACATTCTTAAAGATAATTTTAATGAATCAATTATACTTTTATTAGGAGCTAATATTTGGTATTTAATATTAATGCTATTAACTTATGTTATTTATTTTGTAATTGAGGCATATTTACTTTATTTACTTATTAATAAGATTAATAGTAATTATTCATATAAAAAAACATTAGAGTTAAATCTTATGACTAAGTTCTTTAATGGCATAACACCATTTTCTTTAGGAGGGCAACCTCTTCAGGTGTATGAACTTAGTAAAAGTAAGGTAAGAGTTACTGAGGCTTTACTTGTTATAGTAGAGAATTTTATAGTTCTTCAAATATCTATGACTATTATGTCAGTAGTATCTTTAGGTGTTTGTTTAAATGCTGGACTTATTCCAAATAGATTATTATGGATTCTTACTATTATAGGTATATTTATAACAATTTTATCATTGTTTATGGCTATATTTATGTGTGTTAAGATAAATTATGCTAAAAAATTAGGTAAATGGTTTATAAAAGTATTAAATAAAATTCATATAATTAAGAATAAAGATGAGTCTTATCTTATGTGGACTAATAAATGTGATGAATATCATATTTGTTTTAGGATATTATTAAAAGATAAAACATTTATTATAAAGTGTGTTCTATTAAATATTATTTATATGATTATATTTTGTATGTTACCATTTCTTACATTTAAAGCATTAAATATAAATGTAGATGTTAATATATTTTATAGTATTGTTCTTGCTTGTTTTGTTTATTTATCAGCTTCATTTATACCAATACCTGGAGCTACGATTGGAATGGAATATGCATTTATTAATTATTTTAAAATGATTGTAGTTGATTCTTTAGTTATGCCAGGCGTGTTATTATGGAGGTTAGTTTCATATTATATACCTATGATACTAGGTGGAATATTATTTAATGTAAAAGATTCAATGAAGAAGTGATTTTTAAATTTCTATACTTAAATCATTTTTATTATTTAGAATAAGCTAATATAAGAAATTTACATAAAAATAAAAAAAGAACTATGAAATATTAGTTCTTTTGTTGTATAATGATTATGGGTAAAAATTATGATAGAGATTGATAACAAAGAATATATTGATGATTTTAGTGATTACTTAAAAATAGATAAAAACTATAGTTCTAATACTATAGAGTCTTATATTAGAGATATACGTGGATTTTTAGAATATACTGATAAAGAAATAGTTGATATATCTAAAAAGGATATTGATAATTATATATTACATGTGCTTCCTAAATATAATGAAAGTTCTATTAATAGAGTTATTGCTAGTATTAAAAGTTTCTTTAAGTATTTAGCTATATATAAAGGATTTATTAATGTTAGTGAAGATGTTGAAAGTCTTAAAAGAAAGAAAACTCTTCCTAAATATTTAAGCATTGAAGAAGTAGATAAACTTTTAGATATAAAGTTAGTAACACCTTTTGATTATAGAAATAAAACAATACTTGAACTTTTATATTCTACTGGACTTAGAGCTACTGAATTAGTTAATTTAGATTTAATAAATATAGATACTAGTAATATGGTTGTTAGTGTTTATGGAAAGGGAAGTAAAGAGAGAATTGTTCCTTTAAGTAAGATAGCAGTTAATTACTTAGATTTATATATTAATAAGTATAGACCTATGATGTTTGTTAAGAATCAAAAACCAACTGATGCATTATTTCTTAATAATCATGGTAAGAGAATGACTCGTCAAGGTTTATATAAAATAATAGGTGAGATTGCTAGTAGTAAGAAAATTGATAAAGAGATAACACCACATGTACTTAGACATAGTTTTGCTACTCATATGATTGAGTGTGGAGCTGATATACGTAGTGTTCAAGAATTACTTGGTCACGAGAATGTTGTTACTACTGAGATATATACGCATCTTGCGAATAATTTTATAAAAGAAAATTATAATGAATATTTTAATAGAAGTACAAAGGAAGGTGAAAGTAATGTTTAAAAGAGTATTTTTAGTTGTTATGGATAGTGTTGGAGTTGGATGTACTGAAGACTCTGATAAATATGGTGATAAAGGTGCTAATACAGTTTTACATACTATAGGAGATGCATATAATTTAGATGTGTTAGAAAAATTAGGACTTACTAATTTAGTAGGTAAAGATGAAAAAGATGTTAAGGCTTTATATATGAGAGCAAAACCTGTTAATGTAGCAAAAGATACATTAAATGGTCATTATGAAATGATGGGTGCTGTTGCTAAAGTTCCATATAAAACATATCCTGATGGATTTCCTCTTGAATTAATATCTAAAATTCAACATGCAGTTGGTAGAGAAGTTATAGGTAATTGTGTAGCAAGTGGAACTCAAATCATTGAAGATTTAGGTGAAATGCATATGAAGACTGGAGCTATTATAGTTTATACTTCAGCGGATTCAGTTTTACAAATAGCTGCTCATGAAGATATTATTCCAGTAGAAGAATTATATAAAATATGTGAAACAGTAAGAGAGTTAACTAAAGGTGATGAATACAAGATTGCTAGAGTTATAGCTCGTCCATTTGTTGGTAAGCCTGGAAGTTTCACAAGAACTCCTAGGAGACATGATTATGCTTTAGATCCGCCAGTTAATGTACTAGATTTACTTGATAAAAATAATGTAGCAACTATTGCGGTTGGTAAAATATCAGATATATTTAATAATAAGAGTATTGCTGTTAAAGTTAGAACAAGAGATAATTTAGATGGAATAATGAAATTAATTGATTTTGCTAAGGGAGATTTTAAAGGATTGCTATTTGCAAATCTTAATGACTTTGATATGTTATATGGACATAGAAGAGATAGAGTTGGATATTTAAAAGCACTTGAAGAATTTAATTATTATTTACCAACATTCTTAAAAAATCTTAAAGAAGATGATTTATTTATATTAACTGCAGATCATGGAAATGATCCTACATGGAAAGGTACTGATCATACTCGTGAATATATACCTGTTATGATATATAGTCCGAAGTTTAAATATGGCAAACGTTTAGAAGATAGAAATACATTTGCTGATATAGGTGCTACTATACTTGATAACTTTGGTATTAAGAATGAGCTTGGTATTGGTACATCTATATTTGATGAAATAAAAAAAGATGAAGAGTAGTAAATATTAAGTAACTTATGATATAATTAAGTTGCTTTTTATATGGAGGAATCTATGAAAATAAATGATATATATGAAGTTACTATAAATGATGAAGATGATGTTGGTAATGGTATTACTAGAATAGATAATTTTGTTGTATTTGTTCCTTATGCTTTAAAAGATGAAAAAATTAAAGTAAAAATTATTAAATTAAATAAGAGATTTGCAACTGGTAAGATAGAAGAAATAATTATTAAGAGTGATAGAAGAGAGTGTGTTAAATGTAAGAGTTTTAATGAATGTGGTGGATGTTCTTTTTTACATTTAAGTTTTCTTGAAGAAAAGAAAAAGAAAATTAGTTTTATAAATAAATTATTTAATACTAATATTAAAGAAATACTTACTAATAATGAATATAATTATAGAAATAAAGCTACATTTCATGTTAAAGATGGAAAGATTGGATACTATAGTGAAAATACTAATGATCTAGTTGAGTTTGATAATTGTTTGCTTTTAGATGATAGAATTAATAAAATATATAATACTCTTAAAAATATGAATTTAAGTGATATAACTGAAGTAGTGGTTAGAACTTCTAAAAAAAATATTATGGTTATATTTAAGGGAGAAAAAGAAAATTTTAGTATTGAAGAGTTAATTAATAAAATTAATATTGATTCGATATATCTAAATGATAAATTAATATATGGTAATGCTTATATTATAGAGGAACTTAGTAATGTTAAGTATAGTATTTATCCTAATGCATTCTTTCAAGTAAATACAGAAAATATGAAAATTATGTATGATAAAGTTAAAGAGTATGCTGGAAGTGGAGATAAATTACTTGATTTATACTGTGGTACTGGTACGATAGGAATATACTTAAAAGATAATTTTAGAGAAGTTACTGGGATTGAAGTAAATAAGGAAGCAATATTGAATGCTAATATAAATAAGAATCTTAATAATTTAAATGATATTAATTTTATATGTGGAGATGCAAGTATTGCTAAAAATAATAATTATGATGTTATAGTAGTAGATCCTCCTAGAAGTGGACTTTCTAAAAAAGTAATAGATTTTTTAAATAAAAGTAATGCTAAAACTATTGTTTATGTTTCTTGTAATCCGAAAACTTTAAAAAGAGATTTAGATTTGTTAAGTGAATATAAAATGAAAAAACTTGAATGCATAAATATGTTTAATAAAACTAAACATTGTGAGGTAATTACTGCTTTAGATAGAAAATAAAGAATGTATATATATATTAGAGAATATATTTAATAAAAAATAATTTTGTTTGCTTGAATTTAGAAAAATAATATGATATATATTAATTGTATTGATTAACTTGCCACGAGCCAATATGACAATTTAGATGCTAAAGTTCTAATTCTTTAAAGAAGGAAGAATTATTGCATGCTGCGGGATATCCCTTTTAATAGGATGAAGGGGATATCCTTTTTTTATTCAAAAGGAAGGAGGTTTAATATGTATGAAATAGAAAATAAGATTGAAATTGATAAGCTAGTAAATGAGGTTACTAAGGCTTGCTGTATAGATAATTAATATTGCTTATAAAATAATTTTTATTGAATGCATAATAAATGTTTGATATTATAATTACATATATGGATATATTTCAGGAGGCTTTAAATGATATCATTAAATGAATATAAAAATTATTTAGTTAATACTTATAGTTGGTCTATTGATAGTAGTGAAGAACTTACTTTGAAAAGAAAAGAAGCACTTATTCAAAAATATGGTGATGAATTCTTATCTAAGGTTATTGCTGATACTTATGACTTTGCTAGAAGTGTTTTAGATGATGAAAATATAAATTATGGTTATTATAGAAATAATGTTTTTGATGATACGACTACATATATAAATTTAGGCTTACATGGAGGATGGATGTCTGATACTTTATATGTTGATTCTAAGGGAAGATATGTAAGTACATATATTATTAAAATGATCTTTGGCAGAAATGTTATGATTGAACTTAGAGATGAAGAAATAGAAAGAGAAGTTGAAGATGATATGTTTACTTTTGATTATAATTATTATATTTATATGCAGGGATTTCCTGAAGATTTAAGTGTTGTAAGAAGTTCTATATCTTCTAGTGAAATGAAACTTTCTAAGCATAATAATAGAATTTCTAATTAAATTGTTTAATATACGGAATCGCAAGAGTATTATGAATATATAGAATTAAAGGATGGTGAAATATGATTACATTTGATGAATTTATGAAAGCTGATATAAGAGTAGGAACTATTATAGAAGCTAAACCTTTTTTAAAGGCTAGAAAACCTGCTTATCAATTGAGAATTGATTTTGGTAGTGAAATTGGTATTAAGAAAAGTAGTGCTCAAATAACTGATGTATATAAACCTGAAAATTTAATTAATAAGCAAATACTTGCTGTTGTTAATTTTCCACCTAGACAAATAGCTGATTTTATGAGTGAAGTATTAGTTCTTGGTACTTATAGTGAACAAGGTGTTGTTTTAATAAGACCAGATATTGAAGTTAAGAATGGAGATAAATTAGGATAATTATGACAATAGAAGAAGAAATGTTAAAAACTGCTGTTGATTTTTTAAATGAAAGATATGGAGAAAATAATGAAGGAGGAGTTGCTGTTTTGAGAATAGAAACTGGTGAATATTTAATTAGTGTTTGGCCAGTAGTTAATAACAGTAGTGCTGATTTGTGTGCTGAAACAGGAGCAATTTGTGAAGCACATAAACTTAATAAAAAAGTAACTCATTCTATATGCGTGTGTAGAGATCAAGGAGAACCTTATCAAATATTGACTCCTTGTGGTATATGTCAAGAAAGACTATATTACTGGGGTAGCGATGTTAAATGTGCAATTACTAATAGAGAAAATAAATTAATTTTTAAAACACTAAAAGAAATACAACCATATTATTGGTTAAATAAAAAATAGAGGAAATTTTTGAAGTTTCCTCTTTTAATTTGTAGTTATATATTACCATAAAATGGTTTTTTTTCAAGATTAGTAAAGTACTTAAAATTATGATATTAAGTATTGGGTGAAGAAAATGAATAATATAATTTTATATGGAAATGAAGAAGAAAATATATTAAGTATGAAGAGTTAGTTATAAATATATTTAGTTTCTTTATTACTTAGATATTTTGATAAAGATATTTATAGTTTGAATATAGATTTAATAGATTTAAATAAAATATATAATGATTCTATAAAATTGATAATGGAAATATAGAATGTTTAATTGGAAAAAATAATGTAGTTATTGTATAATAATTATGGGGGATTTATGAAGGATTTTATTATGGCTGCTTTTCCTTTTGTTATATCAAGTATTGGTGTTATAGTGATTATTATGAATGCTAAAAAGAATAAGAAAAATTACTTAACTTAAGGTATGACTTTAGGTATGTGTTTTGGATTAATGTTTTCAAATATGTTAAAAAGTGATATGGGTCTTTGTCTTAGTATTGGAATATTGGTAGGTGAAGCAATTGGGGCCTCAGTTAAGAAAAAATAATTTATATTTAGTGATTGTCAATAGAAATAATAAAATAGATTATAACTTTATTTTTGATGTTGATCTTGTAAGTACTTTAGATATTGATGGAGAAGTTGTATTTTTAGAAAAGAAAACATTAGAACAATATAATAAATTAAAAGATTTTCTTTTTGATAAAGGCTTTATTATTGGGATTAGTTCTGCTTATAGAAGTGTTGAAGAACAAAAAGAAATATATGAAGATTTTTGTATTAGATATGGTGAAGAGTATGCTAAAAGTGTAGTTTCTCCGGTAAGATGTAGTGAGCATCATACAGGTCTTGCGATAGATATTAATTTATGTATAGATGGTAAATGGCCAAATGGTAATTATGAACTTATGGATCAAGAGAGTGAACTAATAAAAATACATAAATATTTACATAAATTTGGTTTTATATTAAGATATCCTAAAGGTAAAGAAAATATTACTGGATATAATTATGAGCCATGGCATATTAGATATGTTGGAAATGATGCTGAAACTATTTATGAAAAAAATATTACTTTAGAAGAATATTTAGAAAAGGAAGATTTATGAAGAAAATTATTATTATAGGTTGTCCAGGATCTGGAAAAAGTTATTTTTCAAAAAGACTTAGAGATTTAACTAAGTATCCACTTTATCATCTAGATAATATTTATCATAGAGAAGATGGTACTCATATATCTCGTGAAGAGTTTGACGATATATTAAGAAATATATTTAAAGAAAAAGAATGGATTATAGATGGTAATTATCAAAGAACTATTGAGATGAGACTTAAAGAATGCGATACTTGTATACTTTTAGATTTTCCTACAGAAGTGTGTGTAAGTGGGGCTGAAGATAGAGTTGGTAAGAAACGCGATGATATGGCTTGGTTTGAAGATAGTCTTGATCCTTTATTTAAACAATATATTATTGATTTTTCTAAAACATCTTTACCTATGATATATGAATTAATAAATAAATATAAAGATAAAGTAAATGTTTTGATATTTAAAGGTAGAGAAGAACTAAATAGTTTTATTGATAATTATGAGGTAAATAATGATTGAGTATAATAAACTTAATATTGATGAATACATATATTTGTTAAATTCTGTTGGTTGGAAGATTCCTTCTTTAAGACTTCTTGAAATATCATTAGAACGTGGTATTAATGTTAAATGTATTATTAATGGAAAAACTATAGGAATGGCAAGATTTGTTACTGATGGTGGATATGCTGGGCTTTTAATGGATGTAGTAGTGCATCCAAATTATCAAAATAATGGATATGGTAAATTGCTTATAGAATCACTATTAAATTATATTAAAAATAGTACTGAAGAAAATGAAGAAGTGATGATACAATTATTAGCTGCTCCTCATAAGCAAACATTTTATTCAAAATTTGGTTTTAAAGTTAAGCATGAAATAGCAGAAGATGGAATGTATATGTGGTTAAAAAAATAGAAGTGAGTATTTACATACTTACTTTTGAAATGTTAAAATATCTATGTGTTTTAGGAGTTATGTATGGAAGAATATAAAGAAATAGAAAGAAGTTTAATTACTAAGTATAGAAAAGATATATGGAGTAAGTTTGTAAGAGCTGTTCAAGATTATAAGTTAATAAATGAAAATGATAAAGTTATGGTATGTATAAGTGGAGGAAAAGATTCATTTTTGCTTGCTAAATGTATTCAAGAATTAGAGCGTCATGGTAAAGTTAAATTCGAAGCGAAATATGTTGTAATGAATCCTGGATATGATGATAAAAATAGAGATTTAATATATTTAAATGCTAAACGTTTGAATATTCCAATTACAATGTTTGATAGTGATATATTTGATGTGGTTAATACTATAAGTGGTGAAAAACCATGTTATTTGTGTGCTCGTATGAGAAGAGGATTCTTGTATAGTAAAGCACAAGAATTAGGTTGTAATAAAATAGCTCTTGGACATCATTTTGATGATGTTATAGAGACAACTCTTTTATCTATGCTTTATGGTTCCGAAGTTAAAACGATGATGCCAAAATTACATTCTGATAATTATGAGGGATTAGAATTAATTAGACCACTTTATTTAGTTAAGGAAGATGCTATAATATCATGGAAAAATTATAATAAACTTATGTTTTTAAATTGTGCTTGTAAGTTTACTGAAAGATTTGAATTAAGTGATAAGAATGAATCTAAAAGAAAAGAAATGAAGGAACTTATAAAAAAACTTAGAAAATTAAATAAGTCAATAGATTATAATATATTTAAAGCACTTGATAATATTAATTTAAATTGTGTTTTAGGTACTAAGAAGAATGGTGAATATCATAGTTTTTTAGATGATTATGATAAGTAGGAGGAAATTATGAGTTTTTATGAACTTGCTAAGAGGAGATATTCTACTAGAAGTTTTAGTGATAAAAAAGTTAGTGATGAAGATATAAATAAAATATTAGAGTGTGGTAGGATAAGTCCTACTGCTAAGAATTTACAACCTGAAGTAATTTATGTTATAAAAAGTGAAGATGGAATGTCTAAACTTAGAAATGTATGTAAGATGACATATAATGCACCAGTGTGTTTAATGGTTTGTTCTGATACTAATATATCTTGGAAAAATGAGTTAGAAAGCGGATATGATTCATATGAAATGGATGCTAGTATAGTTGCTACTCATATGATACTTGAAGCAACTGATTTAGGTATTAATTCTGTATGGGTTCGTATGTTTAATAGTAAGGATGTTTCTCATGAATTTAATTTACCTAATAATATAGTTCCAATCTGTTTAATAATGCTTGGTTATACTAAAGATGGATTTGGACCTAGTAAGCTTCATGATAACAGAAAAGATATTAATGAAATAGTTAGATATTTGTAAGGAGACAAGATGGAAAAGAAAAAAGAAAGAATTAGTATACCTAGTTATACTTTGAGTGAGGAATTAGTAAATTCTATTTCTCATGGAATAGCTGCTGCTTTTAGTATATGGGGACTTGTAATGCTTATAATAAAAGCTAGTAAAGTGGGTGCGATGGCTGTAACAACTGTTACTTTATTTGGAACAACAATGATACTTTTATATACTATATCATGTATATATCATGCTTTAAGTCCTAGAATAACTGGTAAAAAGGTTATGAGAGTAATTGATCACTGCAATGTATTTTTACTTGTATTTGGCACTATTATACCAATTGCTTTAGTTGGAATGGGTGGAGTATATGGTTGGCTATATTTTGGTATTGTAGGGTTTGTTACATTACTTGGAATTATATTTTCTGCGATAGATGTAGACAAAAATGAAAAGATTGAAGTAGTATGTCATTTAGTTAATGGGTGGAGTGCATTATTTTTCATTAAACCTTTAATTAATGGTGTTGGAGTAACTGGACTTATTTTAATAATACTTGGCGGGGTAATGTATTCAGTAGGTGCTTTATTATATGGACTTGGATCTAAAAAGAAATATATGCACTCTGCATTTCATTTCTTTTGTATAGCAGGTACTATATTTCATTATTTAGCTATATATTTATATGTATTATAAAATGGAGTTTTATTAACTCCATTTTGTTTATTCTTCTATAAATAATCTAGTGATTTTATATTTATTCTTTTCATAAAACTTAATTATATACATAACTATTATACTTACAAATATTAGAATTAATATTGTAAGAAGGGAGAATATCCAGTAGTTAGTAATGACACCTAGCTTTCTTAAAAGTACTTCTAATCCGTAAATTATTACCCATTGGTAAATATACATTGGTAAGCTTAATTTTTCTAAAAAATAGAAAACTTTATTATTAGAGATTTTTGTTAAATATACATTTGTATTTGCTGAAATAAGAAGTCCTATACTGATTAATATAAGCATAAATATATCAAATTTTGAATGAGCACTCTTAATATTAGATATATAGAATATACTTAAATATAAGAATATTTCTATAATTGGTAGTATTGCTTTTGATAATTTAGTAAGTTTAATTTTATTGAATTTTTCACTTAGTATATATAAATACATACCTAGATTCATTACTAAGAATCCTCTTAATATTCCTTTTAATGCGAATGGTGTCTTAGTCCACGGAGATACTATAATTTTAGTTTCAACTAATATATAATTCATTAATAATATTACTATTATTGGACTTATTATATATATAAAATTCTTTTTATGTTTTACTATTAATGGAAACATTACTGTTTCTACTACTATCATTGTTGTTAAGTACCAAAGTATCCCATATACAGATGGGTCTGTATCTATATTAGTTGGTATTAATAATATTTTATAAAATGTCATTACATGTTCTGTTAGAGTATAGTGTTTTATAAATGTTAGATATGGGATGCCAACTATCATTAAAAGTATTATATATGGGATAAACTTTTTAATTTTACTTTTCATAAAATTAAATGTTTCTTCACCAAGACTTTCTTTAGGTTCGTAAGAAATACATTTTTTTGCTAAAAAGTATCCAGACACTAAAAAGAAAAATTCTACTCCAATACTTCCGTACCTAAAGTTATATCTAAAATCAGGGTATATAGATGCTATATGAAATAGAACTATTAATATACAAAATCCAAATTTCCAAAAAGATATTTTACCGAAACGATTTGATTTCATTACCAAAACTCCCTCCTATATTTTCTTATACATTAAATATAACATATTTTTTTTAATAATTACAATATATGATATAATATTTTTGGTGATTTAATGAAAAAACAAGAAAAAACTAATGTTATGAGAATACTTGATCAAAAAAATATTGTTTATAATATACATGATTATAGTGATACTGATATGATAAGCGGTTTAGATGTAGCTAGTGTATTAAAAGAGGATCCTAACGTTGTATTTAAGACTTTAGTAACAGTTGGCAAAAGTAATAATCATTATGTATTTTTAGTACCAGTATCATCTAATTTAGATTTAAAGAAGGCAAGTAAAGTAGTGAATGAAAAATCTATAGAAATGATTAAGTCTAAAGAGCTATTATCTCTTACTGGTTATATTCATGGAGGATGTTCACCAGTTGGAATGAAAAAGCAATTTAAAACTATAATAGATGTGAGTGCTAAAAATTATGATAAGATATACTTTAGTGCTGGTAAGATAGGGTATCAAATAGAAACAACGCTTGAAGAACTTTCTAAAGTAATAGATTATAGTTTGGAAGATATAAAGGAGTAAATATGTTTAAGATAAGTAAATACATTGATTCAGACAAAGAAAATATAGAAGTTTATCCATTAGAAATAGAAATCAATGATAAAAAAAGTAAAACACTTGCTATAGAAGTAAATGGTGTTATTAAAGATGATGACTTTACATTTAGGTTTATATTTAGTGATATCGATAAAATATTTAATATAAAAATTAATGATGAAGTTTGTTTAGATGAAAGTTATCTATTTGAAGGTGAGACTATGTTTACATATAATGGTTTAACTTATTTAGATACAACATGTGATATAGATCTTTTTAGAATAGATAATAATAATTATGAATTTAATATAAGTTTTAATACTGTTGATTTTAATGGAATAATAAGTTTTGAATGTGATTTAAAGAAGTATCTATGATATTTCTTTTTTGTCACTCTAAAGTCACTTTTGTTTCATAAAATGTAAGTGTATTTGAAAGGAAAGATATTATGGAAATATTAAAAGTTGATAATTTAACTAAAATATATGGAAAAGATAATAATAAAGTTGTTGCTTTAGATCATGTATCATTTTCTGTAGAAAAGGGAGAATTTGTTGCGATTGTTGGTGCTTCTGGTAGTGGTAAGAGTACACTTTTACATTTGATGGGTGGTGTTGATACTCCAACTAGTGGAAAAGTATTTATTGATGGAAAGGATATTTATAGTTTAAGTAGTGATAACCTTGCGATATTTAGAAGAAGAGAAGTAGGACTTATATATCAATTTTATAACTTAATACCTATTTTAAATGTTGAAGAGAATATTCTTCTTCCATTAGAGTTAGATAATAGAAAAGTTGATAAGTTTGAACTAAATGAATTACTTAAAGTACTTGGACTTCAAAGTAGACGTAAGCATTTACCAAATGAGTTATCTGGAGGTCAACAACAAAGAACATCTATAGGAAGGGCTTTAATTACTAAACCTGCGATAGTACTTGCGGATGAACCAACTGGTAACTTAGATAGTAAAAGTAGTGATGAAGTAGTTAATCTACTTAAAAAAATGAATAAAGAATATAAACAAACTATAATAATGATTACACATAACTTAGATATAGCAGCTGTGGCTGACAGAATTATTACTATAGAAGATGGAAAGATAGTTAAGGAGAGATAGTTATGAGTATCCTTAATAAACTTACAATTAAAAATTTAAAACTTAATAAAAAGAGAACTATAGTTACTATAATTGGAATAATTTTGTCAGTTGCATTAATATGTGCGCTTAGTAGTATGATTGTTAGTTTTAAAGAAAGTATAATTCTTTTTGGAAAGAAACAACTTGGTGACTTTCATTATGCTTATTATAGAGTAGATGCGAATGATATAAAGAATTTTAGTAATAATAGAAATATAAGTGATTATTATCTTACTAAAGAAATTGGTTATAGTTATTTAAGTGGCAGTAAGAATCCTGATAAAGTATATGCTCATATAGTTAGTTTTGATAGTAAAGCATTTGATAAGTTATCTATAGAACTAATGGATGGAAGATTTCCACAAAATGAAGATGAAATAGTAGTTCCTAGACATTTAAAAACTAATGGAGGAATAGACTATAAGATAGGGGATAATATAACTTTAGAAATAGGTAAACGTTATAGTGAAAACTATACTTTAGATCAAAATAATCCATATACAGGTGATGAAGAAAAATTTAAGGCTGAAAGTGTTCATACATATAAAATAGTTGGCGTTATTGAAAGACCTGGTAAAATGATAGAACCTTATACTGCACCTGGATATACGTTTATTACTAAACTTGATACAACAAGTTATACTGGCAAATATGATGTGTATACTAAGTATACTAATGAAGCTATTAAAGATAGATTTAATGTAACTGCTAGTATACTTGGTGTTGACGCTAAGATGTATGAAAGATATGAAATTGGTGACTTGGGTCCTAATGATGAAGTAATGGATGAAGTTAATAAAAGAAAATATGAAACAATATGTAACTTCTATTTGATTAGTTTAGAAACTTTTTCTTTTAGTAATGATATTATGAATATGTTATATAGTATATCTGCTATTATAATACTTATAATTATGATTACGTCTATATTTTGTATTAAAAATAGTTTTGATATATCTATTACAGAGAAAACTAAACAATATGCGATGTTTAGAAGTATTGGAGCTACTAGAAAACAAATAAAGAAAAATGTTCTTTATGAAGCGTTTATACTTGGTATTATTGGTGTACCTCTTGGTATATTAAGTGGTATATTTGCATCATTCGTATTAATTAAATTATGTAATTACCTTGCTAGTGATATGTTTATTGGTGCTGGTTTTGTATTTAAAACATCATTTTTAGCAATATTTATATCTATATTACTTAGTGCAATTACAATATATTTATCAGCTTTGAAAAGTGCTAGAAGAGCCAGTAAATTAAGTCCAATAAGTTCTATTAGAAGAAATGATGATATTAAAATTAAATCTAAAAAAATTAGATGTCCTAAAATAATTAATATACTATTTGGAGTAGGTGGAGTAATATCATATAAAAATATTAAGAGAAATAGAAAAAAATATAGAACTACTGTTATATCTATAATAGTATGTACTTCAGTATTTATTGCTCTTACATATTTTATGAATCTTGGATTTAGAGAAATAGATAAAGAAATGGGTACTCAAAACTATAATATATCTATTAATATTATTAAACCAGATAAAGTAGAAAAAGAATATAAAGAATTTTTGAATCTTGATTATATGGAAAGAATTAGTATAGAGAGACTTACTAATTTAGCTATATCAAGTGATTATTATGATCCTAAGTTAAAAGCTTTACTAAAAGAAAATTTTATAGATCCTGGTAGTGACACGCAAGTTTCAGTTATGGCTATAGGAGAAGATGAATACGATAGATATTTAAAAAGTCTTAACTTAAATAAGGAAGATGTGAAAGATAAAGGAATTCTTATAAATAATAGTTTCTATGATGTTGATGTTGATGGAACTAGCAAACAAGTTGAATATGATGTTTTAAAGAGTAGAAAAGGGGATAGTATAAGTGGTAAAGCATTTAATTTTGTTAATGGTGGATATGATGAAAAAACTATCGAAGTAGGATATGTAACTTATGAAAGACCTCTTGGACTTGAAAATCAATTTACTGGATCTTTCTTAATAGTGAGTGATGAATACTTTGATAAGTATCTTAAAGATAATATGTATTTAAGTTATACAATATATATTCATTCTAGTAATCCAGATAAACTTCAAGAAAATGTTGAAAATATATTTAGTAATTATGATGACTATGGTATAAGTAACTTAGATAAACAAATGAGAAGTGTTAAAGGTTTATATACTTTAGTAGCAATATTCTTATATGGTTTTATTACTGTTATAGCTTTAATTGGTGTTACTAATATATTTAATACAATAAATACTAATATTAGTCTTAGAACTGGTGAATTTGCTATATTAAAGAGTATTGGAATGACTCAAAGAGAATTTAATAAACTTATTAATTTAGAAAGTATATTTTATAGCACTAAATCATTATTAATAGGTATTCCTATAGGAGTAGTTCTTTCATACTTAATATATATGGCATTTAATCAAGGAGGTACAACATTTGCTTTTGAACTTCCATATCAAGGTATAATAATTAGTATACTTGCTGTATTTGTACTTGTGTTCTTTATAATGAATTATTCTGTTAAGAAAGTAAATAAACAAAATATTATAGAAAGTATACGTAATGAAAACATTTAAGGACTTAGGTCCTTTTTTGTGCTATAATGAATAAGAGGTAAATTATGAAGATATTACTTGTAGAAGATAATTTAAATATAAGAGAGAGTTTAGAATATTCTTTTAAGATTAAAAAGATAGATTTAGTAAGTGTTTCTGATATTAAAAGCACTCTTCAGTATTTAGAAAATAATAAAGTAGATTTAATAATACTTGATGTTACTTTACCTGATGGGAATGGATTTGATTTATATAAAGACTATATTAAAGATATGGAGATTCCTGTTATATTCTTAACAGCTCGTGATAGTGAGGAAGACATAGTTAATGCTTTAGATATGGGCGCAAGTGACTATTTAACTAAGCCTTTTAGAACTGGTGAATTAATTGCTCGTATAAATAAAATACTTAATAAAAAGACTATAAGTGTAAGTGATATTACATTTGATCTTAATAGAATGTGTGTATATAAAAATAATGAAATAATTAATTTAACAACGTTAGAAGTTAAGATATTAGGACTTTTATTTAGTAATATTAATAAAGTAGTTACTCGTGATAAAATAATTGAAAGTATATGGGAATGGACTGGGAATGATGTTAATGATAACACTGTTACAGTCTATATGAAAAGAATTCGTGAAAAGATAGATAGTGATATTATAATTACATTAAAAGGAATAGGATACAGGATAGATGAAAAATAAAGTAAACAAGAAAACATTAATTTTTATAATTATAACTAGTGTGTTTTCATTAGTTCTTTTTGGTTTACTTTTAAATTATCAATATAAAACTTATACTATAAATTATAATAATAAAATTAATTCTTTAATTAATGAAGTTATAAATAAATATCCTGAAGTTAATGAAAGTGATTTAGTTGGTATATTAAATAGTGAGAGTGAAGATGATTTACTTAATAAATATGGTATTAATGATAAAAGCAGTTCTGTTATAGAAAATGATAAACTATTTAAAAAGCATTTGTTTATTGATCTTAGTATTCTTTTTATAATTATTATTACTTTATATGTGTATTTTGTTATTAATAAGTCTAAGAGAACTAAGAAAATTAATAAAATTATAGAATTAATATCTAAAATAAATAAGAGAAACTTTGATATAGATATAGAAGATTATACTGAAGATGAACTTTCTATATTAAAACAAGAAGTATATAAAACATCTTTAATGCTTAGAAGTGAAGCAGATAATTCTTTAAAAGATAAATTAAATCTTAAAGATTCTTTAAGTGATATTAGTCATCAATTAAAAACTCCTCTTACGAGTATAACTATTATGATAGATAATATACTTGATAATGAGGAGATGGACTCTAAAACTAGACGTAAGTTCTTAATAAATATTAAAAGAGAAATAATAAATATTAATTTTTTAGTACAAAATCTTCTTAAACTTTCTAAGTTTGATGCGAATGTAATAAAATTTAATAAAGATGAAGTATTAATTAAAGATATAGTAGATGAAGCTATTAAGAAAGTTAGTGCTTTAAGTGAGTTAAAAGGCGTTAGTATTAAAGTTTCAGGAGATAAGGGTTCTACTATTAAGTGTGATTTTATGTGGGAAGTAGAAGCACTTTCTAATATTATTAAGAATTCTATTGAACATATAGAAAAAGATGGTTTTGTGGAAGTAAATTATACTAAAAATAAAGTTTATTCTAGAATACTTATTAGAGATAATGGCGTAGGTATAAATTCTGAAGATCTGCCATATATATTTGATAGATTTTATAAAGGAAAAAATACTAGTAAAGATAGCGTAGGAATTGGACTTGCTTTATCTAAATCAATAATAGAAAAAGATAATGGAAGTATTAGTGTTAAAAGTACTCCTAATATTGGTACTATATTTACTATAAAATATTTTGAATAGTGAGGATTTATGAATAGATTTAAAAGTACAAAGTTAGCTAGTATATTTGGAATACTTGGTAATATACTTCTAATGATAATTAAAGGTATTGTTGCATTTTTAACTGGAAGTCAAGCAATGATTGCTGATGCATTTAATAGTGCAGGAGACATTTTTTCTTCACTTATGACATATATAGGTAACAAAATATCTAGCAAACCAAGTGATGATGATCATAATTTAGGACATGGTAAAGCTGAATATATATATTCAATGCTTATTAGTATATCTATGATATTAATGGCTATGGTCATACTAAAAGATTCATTTATATCTTTGATAAATGGTAAAACATATGATTTTTCTATATGGTTAATAGTAGTGTGTATAGTTACAATAATTGTTAAATTTTATTTATATATGTATACTAATAAAATTTATAAAAAATATAATAATTTACTTGTTAAGGCTAACTCAAGAGATCATTTTAATGATATGATTATTACTAGTGTAAACTTAATATCTTGTGTGTTATCTATATATGGAATCTATTTTTTAGATGGAGTAGTAGGTATTATAATATCATGTTGGATTATATATACATCTATTAAATTATTTATTGAAAGTTATAATGTTCTGATGGATATGTCTATATCAGCCGAAACAAAGAGTGAAGTATATGAAATAATAGATAGACATAAAGAGATAAAACGTGTAATTCATTTTAATTCTACGCCTGTAGGATATAAGTATCAGATAAGTTTTACTATATATGTTGATGGTAATATGAGTACTTTTGATAGCCATGATATAGCAAACAAATTAGAAAAAGAAATTATTAAAGAAATAGATGAAATATACTTAGTTATAATTCATGTTAATCCAATTTAGGGGGTATTTTATGAATTTTTTAGAAATATTACTTATTAGTGTGTCACTTGCTGCTGATGCTTTTGCGGTGAGTGTATGTAAGGGACTATCTTTAAAGAAAATTAAAGTTAATGATGCAATAAAGATTGGTATATGGTTTGGTGTTTTTCAAGCATTGATGCCTACGATTGGATTCTTTTTAGGAGATGCATTTGAACATATAATAACAAGTGTAGATCATTGGATAGCATTTGTATTACTTGCTTTTATTGGAGGTAAGATGGTAATTGAGTCACGTTCTAAGGAAGAAAGTGTTGATAGTGATTTAAGTGTAAAAACAATGTTTGTATTGTCTATTGCTACAAGTATAGATGCTTTAGTAGTAGGTATTGCATATGTTTGTGCATATGGGAGTAAAAATGCAGCATTTACTTTTCCAATGATAGGTATTATTACATTTATACTTTCTATAATTGGAGTTTATATTGGCAATAAATTTGGTAGTAAATATAAAAATGTTGCTGAACTTACTGGTGGTATAATATTAATTCTTTTAGGAATACAAATATTACTTGAACATTTAGAAATTATATAAAAATATTTAAAAATATAGTATAATGAATATAGAGGTGAAAGATATGAAAAAGGTAAATACTGTTATAATTGGAATCTTATTTATAATAGTTGGTTTAATTATTGGTCTTAATTCATTTGGAATTACTAATATTAATGTATTCTTTGATGGATGGTGGACTTTATTTATTATTATTCCTGCGATTAATGGAATTATTGCTGATGATGAGAAACTTGGTAGTATTATTTGGTTAGTAGTTGGTGTGGTTTTACTACTTGTATGTCAAGATATGATTAGTTTTGATATCGTATGGAAATTAATGTTACCACTTATACTTGTATTTATAGGACTTTCTATTATATTTGGTGGTAAAGTTAAGGAAGGAACTAATAACAAAGAACGTGAATTTTGTGCTTGTTTTGGTGGACAAACAGTAAAATTTGATGGTCAAGATTTTAAAGGAGCTACTGTAAATGGTATATTTGGTGGTATTACTTTAGATCTTAGAAATGCTAAAATTAAAGATGGAAGTGTAATAGAGGCTGCTGCTATATTTGGTGGAGTTAATATACTTATTCCAGAAGATTTAAAAGTTGAAATAAAATCAACTTCAATATTTGGTGGTGTAACTGATAAAACAAAGGCTAAAGAAAAGAAAGATAAAATAACTTTATATGTTAATGGAAGTGCTATATTTGGCGGAGTAGAAATTAAATGACAAAAGGCCAAAAATTAATAAAATATTTTGCGATTGCTTTAGCAATATTTATAATAGTTAGTGTTATTTGGGGTATGGTATTTTTTGTTAAAGATGTAATTAATTCTTTTAAACCTAGATTATATGATGAAAAGAGTACATATATTTATACTGAAACTAAAGAACAAGAAATAAACTCCATGGAAATTAAATTAAAAACTAGTAAATTAAAAATAGTAACTGGAGAAAAGTTTTCTATAGAAACTAATAATAAAAATATTAGTTGTGCTATTGATAAAGATAAAATTATTATTAAAGAAAAGAAACTTATAAATTTTAATAATAGTATAACAATAACAATACCAAAAGATAAAATATTTGATAGTATTTATATCGACTCTGGTACTGGTAATATAGATGCTGATGATTTAAGTTCTATATATTTAGAAATAGATGGTGGAGCTGGAGATATTACATTTAATAATTTAAGTGTCACTGAAGAAATTAAGGTTGAAAATGGAGTTGGCAATATAGAACTATTAGATTCTCAAGTGAGTAATTTAGAATTTGATGGTGACGTTGGCGATTTTAGATTCGAAGGCAATTTATTTGGTAAAAGTGATTTTGATATTAATATCGGAAACATTTATTTAGAAATTGATAGTAGTTTAGATGATTATACTGTTGAAATTGATAAAGGTATTGGAAATATAACTATCAATGATGAAAAAATTAGTTCTAATTATAGAAATAATAAAGAGTCTTCTAAATCTATATTAATAGATGGTGGCATAGGAAACGTAACACTAAAGACTAAATAATAAGTAGATTGAATTCTACTTTTTATTTTGAATAAATATAATATGTAAATGTTTTATGTTTAATTTACATTGATTATACAATTTGATATAATTTAATATGTAAAATATTATTATGGAGGAATGGGTATGCTAGAACTTAAGAACATTAAAAAGAGTTATGAATTAAATGATTTTAAACAAAAAGCTCTTGATGGTGTGAGTTTATCTTTTAGAAAATGTGAATTTGCATCTATACTTGGTCCTTCAGGTAGTGGTAAAACAACACTTTTAAATATTATTGGTGGTTTAGATCAATATACTAGTGGTGACTTAATAATAAATGGTATAAGTACTAAATTATATAAAGATAGAGATTGGGATGCTTATAGAAACTATAGAGTTGGATTTGTATTTCAAAGTTATAATTTAATTAGTCATCAATCTATACTTTCTAATGTAGAGTTAGCTCTTACATTATCAGGCGTTTCTTCTCATGAAAGAAAAGAAAGAGCAAAAGAAGCACTTATTAAAGTAGGTTTAAAAGAACATATTAATAAAAAGCCAAGTCAATTAAGTGGAGGGCAAATGCAAAGAGTTGCGATAGCTCGTGCTTTAGTAAATGACCCTGATATAATACTTGCTGATGAGCCTACTGGTGCATTAGATTCTGAAACTTCTGTACAAATAATGGAAATATTAAAGAATGTTTCTAAAGAAAAACTAGTTATTATGGTTACACATAATCCTGATTTAGCAAAAGAGTATAGTACTAGAATAATAAAATTAAAAGATGGAAAGATTACTGATGACTCTAATCCATATGAACCTAGTAAAACTAAAACTATAAAGACTGATGAAAGTAATCATAAAACTTCTATGTCTTTGATGACTGCACTTGGGCTATCTTTTAATAATTTAATGACTAAGAAGGGAAGAACTGTTTTAGTATCATTTGCTGGCAGTATAGGTATTATTGGTATTGCTTTGATACTCGCTCTTTCTAATGGTTTTCAAAATTATATAGACAGTATTCAAGAAGATACATTATCATCATATCCTCTTACTCTAACAAGCAGTTCTACTGATATGACATCTTTATTTTTATCAATGATGGATTCTAGCGAAGAAGGTAAAAAAGGCATTGTAGAAGAAAAACAATATATGACTAATATGTTTGGTAGTATGTCTGTAAACGATCTTAAAAGTTTTAAAAATTATTATGAAAAAGAAGATAATTCTATAATGAAAGATATATCTAGTATTAAATATAGTTATAGTGTAAGTCCTAATATATATACAATAGATGTTAATAATAAATTAACTAAACTTAATCCTAGTTCACTTATGAGTACTATGTATAGTTCTAGTATGACAATGTCTATTTCAGCATTTTCAAGTGTATTTACTCAAATGATAGATGATATTGATAAACTTAATAGTCAATATGATGTTTTGAAAGGAAAATGGCCAGAAAAGTATAATGAAATGGTTATAGTTTTGTCTGATCCGTATTCAATATCTGATTTACTTGTATATTCTCTTGGGCTTAGAGATATGGATGAACTTACTGATATGATTACTAAAGTTATGTCTGGTGAAGATGTTAAAATTAATCATGAAGCATATAAATTTACATACGATGATTTAATGAATATTAAGTTAAAACTTATAAATCAAAGTGATGTATATAAGTATAATTCTAAATATCAAACATATGAAGACATGAGTGATGATACAAAGTATATGAAGGAATTATATAATAAAAGTGAAGATTTGAAGATTGTTGGTGTTGTTGCTCCTAAAAAAAGTGTTACATCTAAATCATTAAATCCAGGAGTAGCTTATAAAAAAGAATTAATATATCATATAGTGGATTATGCTAAAAATAGTAAGATAGTTAAAACTCAATTATATAGGGAAGATACTGATGTATTTTCTAATAAGAAGTTTGATGATCAAAACAAGAAATCTAATTTAAACTTTGAAGATATGATTAGTGTTGATGAGGATATGTTAAAAAGTGCTTTTGGTGTTAATATAGATCAAAATGATATTAAAAATACAACAACTAATTATATGAATAAGATATCTAATAATATAACAGTAGATACTAGTACAGCTAAAGGAAACTTTATGAATGGTCTTACTGATTTGATAAGTGGAATGTTATCTAACTATAAAAATAATCCTTTAGAGAAAGAAAATGATAAACCTGTTATATATATGAAGGATATTGATAATATAGTTAATTCATATATGAATAATGATAATTCTTATAAAATATTTAAATCTTTAGAAGAATCTTATGTAATACCAAGTTATGTATTTAAAAGTACTTATCAAAAATTATTAGTTGGATACTTACAAATGTATGTTGGAGTTGCATCACAAAATGGTTTAATAGTGGGAGATGCTACAAATATTGGAGCTTATCTTGATGATAATGTTAGTACTAGTGTTACTGAAAACTATATGGCTAGTGAAGCAATAATTACTACTAGTGAAGGACTTTCAAGTAAGATGACTGAAGCTTCTATGCAAAAGAATATACTTACTGAAGTAGGAAACTTAACTGGAAATTTAGTTAGTAAATTCTCTAATGCATTTAATGTAGACTCATCTAAAATAGCTGGTGCTTTTAAGTTTAATTTAGATGAAGATGAGCTTAAAAGACTTATGTCTTCCATGATGACTAAAGAAGAATCAAGTTATTCAAATAATCTTATTAATTTAGGATATCAAGATTTAGAAGAACCTACGATGATATCATTTTACTTTAATTCTTTTGATTCTAAAGAGAATTTTATTAAATATTTAGATAAATATAATGAAAAAATGAAAAGTAGTAATAAAGAAGATAAAGAGATAAAATATACTGATACTACTGGAATACTTATGTCTTCTGTTAAAAAAGTTGTAAATACTGTTAGTTATGTTTTAATAGCATTTGTATCTATTTCACTTGTTGTTTCTAGCATTATGATAGCTATTATTACATATATTAGTGTTCTTGAGAGAACCAAAGAGATTGGTATTTTAAGGGCTGTTGGTGCTAGTAAAAGTGATATATCTCATGTATTTAATGCTGAAACATTTATAGAAGGACTTATATCAGGTATATTTGGTATTGGAATTACATTATTATTATGTATACCTATAAATATAGTTATTGAACACTTTATAAGTGTTAGTAATCTTGCAACTCTTCCATTTGTAGGAGCAGTACTTCTTATTGTACTTAGTGTTGTTCTTACATTAATAGCTGGTATAATTCCATCTAAAATGGCTAGTCGTAAAGATCCAGTTGAAGCACTTAGAACAGAATAGTTTGACAACTATAAAAATAAGATGTATAATTTTAATAGTTTTGTTGACAAAGAGGTTACCACAGTAGTGATATAAAACTCTATACAGGAATTAATAGCCATTGACTGAGAGCTATTATTAGAACTATATTCATGAATTTCAATAACTGAGTCAAATCGTGATGAGCGTTATTCTATAGAGTGCTAAATATTTAGAACAAAGGTGGTACCGCGGATTTAATAGTGATTCGTCCTTTATGGATGAACACTATTTTTTTATATAAGAAAGGAAGAAGTTATGAAAGAAAAATTAGAGCAAATTAAAGAAAACAGCTTAAAGAAAATTAATGAATGTAAAACTACTCTTGAACTTCAAGAAGTTATGAAAGAGTTAACTGGTAAAAAGAGTGAGCTTACTGAAATAATGAAATCTATGGGTAGTTTAGAACCTGATGAAAGACGTGAAATAGGTATGATTACTACTGAAATTAAAAAAGTAGTAGCAGAAGCTAACCAAAAGAAACAAGATGAATTATTATCACTTCAAAGTGTACTTGATAGTCCTATTGATTTAACTTTACCTGGAACTGAGATTAATAAAGGGGCATTACATCCTATAACTCAAATGTGTTATGATTTAAATCAAGCATTCTTATCATTAGGATTTGAAGTTTATAGTGAAGATGATATAAGTAGTGAAAAGTATGCATTTGATAATTTAAATTTCCCAGAAGATCATCCAGCACGTCAATCTATGGATACATTTTGGGTAGAAGGTACTGAAGATAAAAGTGGATGTGAAAGATTATGTTTAAGACCACACTTAACTGGTGGAAGTGTTAGATATTTACTTAAACATGGTGCTCCAGCTAGATTTGTATATCCTGGTAGAGTTTATAGAAATGAAAATACTGATGCTAGACATGAAAGAGCATTTTTCCAATATGAAGCTTTAATAGTAGATAAAAACATTTCATTCTCTGAAGGAGTTGTTATGATTCAAACTATACTTGAAAAAGTTTTTGGAAGAAAAATTAATACTCGTATGAGAGAAGGATTCTTCCCATTTACTGAACCTGGATATGAAATAGATATGGAATGTCTAGTTTGTGGTGGCAAGGGATGCAAAGTATGTAATCATAATGGATGGATTGAAGTTATGCCAGGTGGTGTAATACATCCTAATGTACTTAAAAGTGCAGGACTAGATCCAGAAGAATGGACAGGATTCTATATAAATATTGGTCTTGATAGACTAGTTATGATGAGATATGGAGTAGATGATGTTAGATTATTCCATAGTGCAGACTTAAGATTCTTAAGTCAATTTAAGTAGGAGGTATAAAAGTATGAAAGTATCATTAAATTGGGTTAAAAAATATATTGATTTACCTGAAAATGTAACTACAAAACAAATGACTGAAGATTTAACTTTAAGAACAGTTGAAGTTGAAGGATATGAAAATACTGAAGAAAAGTTTCATGATATTATAGTTGGTAAAGTTGTAGAAGTTAATGAACATCCTAATGCTGATAAATTAAGAGTTTGTAAAGTTGATATAGGTAATGGTGAAATAAAACAAATCGTATGTGGTGGATGTAATTTATATCCAGAAGAAATGGTTGTTGTGTGCAAACCAGGTGCTGAAGTTTATTGGCATGGCGAAAGCGAACTTATGAAGATTAAAGATTCTAAAGTACGTGGAGTAGATTCTTATGGTATGATTTGTGGAGCTGAAGAAGTTTATTTAGAAAATATTTTTCCTCCTAAAGATCCTGAAGAAATCGTTGATTTAGCTGGAATAGATTGTTATCCTGGACAAAGTATAACTGAGATTATTGATATGAAGGATGTTGTACTTGAAATAGATAATAAGTCACTTACTAATAGGCCTGATTTATGGGGACACTATGGTATTGCTCGTGAACTTAGTGCAATCTATGATGTAGATTTAAAACCAATTGAGAAAGTAGAAATTGATAGTAAGCTACCAAAGTATGACGTAGAGATAGAAGATGCTTCTAAATGTCAAAGATATGTTGCTGTAGAAATAGATAATGTATATGAAAAGAGAAGCCCATTATGGATGCAATCTGCTATTATTAAGGGTGGTATGAGACCAATTAATGCTATAGTTGATATTACTAATTATGTTATGATGGCTGTTGGTCAACCATTACATGCTTTTGATAAAACACATGTTGATGGAAATAAAATAATAGTTAGAAATGCTCGTGAAGGTGAAAAATTATTATTACTTGATAATAATTCTATAGAACTTACTACTGATGACCTTGTAATAAGCGATATTAATGATGCAATGGCTCTTGCTGGTATACGTGGTGGTAAGAAAGATTCAATTCTTCCTGAAACTACTAGTGTAGTACTAGAAATTGCTAATTTTACAGCTAAAACTATTCGTAAGACTGGTAAAAGATTTGATGAAAAAACTGATGCATCAATACGTTATGAAAAGAATATTGATACACAAAGAGTAGATGAAGGACTTAACTTAGCACTTTCATTATTCAAAGAAATATTCCCAGAATCTAAAGTAGTTGCATTTAATGATGTATATCCAGTTAAAACAAAAAATGAAAAGATAGATGTAAGTGAAGAATTTTTAAATACTAGACTTGGTAAAAAGATAGATAAAGAAACTATTACTCGTGTACTTACTCGTCTTGGATATGAAGTAAATTATAAGAATGGATTATATAGTGTAGTTGTTCCAACTTATAGAAGTACTGGAGACGTTTCATTAAAAGATGATGTTATGGGTGATATAGCTAGACTTTTAAGTTTTGAAAGTTTTGAAGCACAACCACTTACTATTAGTATAGATCATGCAGTACTTCAAAATAAGGTATTGCTTGAAACTAGAATTAAAGAATATTTATCTAGTAGATGTGGATTCTATGAAATATTTACTTATCCTTGGATAAATGAAAAATATATTAATGCTGCTTTTATTAATAAAGAAGAAAGTATTAAACTTGCAACACCACCATCACCAGAGGAAGCATATTTAAGAAGTTCTTTAGTTCCTGGTATGTTAGAAGCAATAAGCAAAAATTTAAGATATTTTGATAGTTTCAGAATGTTTGAAATGGCTCAGGTATTTAGTAAAGGTGAATATCATGAATCAAGTGAAGATGAGACTTTACCAATACAGAAAAAGATGTTAACTGGATCTATAGTTGGCAGTGATCCTAAAGAAATATTCTATGAATTAAAAGGTGTTGTTGAAAATCTTGCTAGATATACTCATATGAAAGAATTAACTTTTAGTACTGAATGTGATAAACCAAGTTGGGCTGATATAAATGCATATTTAGCTATTAAGAGAGATAATGAAATTATTGGTTATATAGGACTATTAAGTGTTAAAACAATGAATGATGCTAAAATTAAAAGAACAAATGCTGCTGTATTTGAAATAGATAGTGATAAATTTGTACCACTTGAATCTAGAACTAATAAATTTAAACATATACCAGTTCTTCCATCAGTTGAAAAAGATTTATCTTTAATAGTAGATGAAAATATTACTTGGGCTGAAATGACTAAATATATTAGAAGTAAAGCTAGTAGTATTAAGTTTATTGAAGAATATAGAGGTAACCAAATACCTGAAGGTAAAAAATCTATAATGTTAAGAGTTACTTTTGATTCAGGAGATACTACTTTAACTAGTGAAGAAATTAATACTAAGTTAGATGCTATAATTAGAACACTTAATAAGATGTGTGGAGCAGTACTTAGAGAAGAATAATACATATTAAAAGAGGATTTGATCCTCTTTTTTGTTTACCACATTTCAGTATATTTTCCATCTTCTTTATAATATGAATCCATTAAGACTACATGTGGAAATTTAGTTGGCATATAAGATTTAGATATTTTAGTAACAGTAACACCATTGTCATCATACCATATTGCTTGAGCTACATAATAGTTATCATCATCTATTCCTATAATTATTCCAATATGACCAGTTGCTTCATAGTTATGTACTAAGTCTCCTGCTTTTATTTTGTTAGATTCTATTAAAGATTTTGTTGTTTTTTTAAGTTTGCCTAGGTCTGTTAAATTTCTTGTACTTGTGAATCCTGCTCCTAAGTCTCCTGGATTAAAACCACCATTTAATAATGTCCAACTTACAAATCCACTACAATCTAAACCATTATTTGTTTTTTCTTTAACTGGACTACTATAAAGTTTACATCCCCATGCTTTAGGACCACTTCCACTTTTAGAAATAGAAGAGTATCTACTACTATTTAAATAAAGTCCTTCATGATAATATCTTCCTTCGCCATCTATTTTGTTAGTTCCAAGTCTACCATTTTCATAAAAATATTCTATTTTATATGGAAAGTGTAGAGTTAAGAATCTTGCTGCTTCTATAACACCAGCTCTTGTTTTATTACCAACTTCATTAACTTTTCCTTTTAATATTTCATCTAATAAATCATTTTCTGTTTCAGATACTTTATCACAACTAATATTTTCTTTACTAGTAAGAGATGTAGTAGGTACATAATATTTTGAAGTGATTGATTTAATAGTTTCATTTACTTCTAAACCTTCTATTTCTATAGTAGATTTACCACTTTTAATGGGTTTAACTTTTAAATTATTTAATTCTAGGTATTCATTATTTACTTCTATGGATATTTCTTTTTTATTTCCTATATATATAATTGGTAGTTCTTGTGATTCTTTGTATGTTGGATAAAAGGTATCACTAAGTACATTTAAGTATTCTAGATGTTCATTATTATATAGTATTTTTTTATCATTTTTGATATATAAATTATTATAATTATTGGTATATTTGATTGTACATATATTATTTTCTGATTTAACCCAGTTTTTATCGTTTATATCAGGTGGTTTATTACTAGATGTAAGAATACATGAATAATCAGTGTTTTCTCTTAAATGTATCTTAAATTCATTATTATTAAATTCTATACCTTCTATATATTTAATATTGAATATACTAAATATTTCTAATTTATTTATTATAAGAAAAGCTATTATTAAAGATAATAATATATAGAAAGGTGGTTTAAACCTTAATCTTTTCTTAATCTTTCTTTTTCTTCTTTTTTTCATTATTTCACCTCAGTACCATAGTTTTGTTAATTTTCCATCTTCTTTATAATATGAATCCATAAGCATTACATAGTAATATCTTTTAAATAAATTCTTTTTAGAGTAGGGGATTATTACTACACCTACATTGGGGGAAGTCCATAAACTTTCTGCGACATAATAATATTTATCATCTTCTCCAACTATTATTGCGATGTGTCCACCTCCGGGACCTTCTGAACTTAATAGATCTCCAACTTTTACTTTTCCTGATGCAATTACTTTTGAATTGAATATAGTTTTTTCTCCATAATCTGTTAAATCTTTTATTCCTGGACTTACACCAGCTCCGATGTCTCCAACATCAAATCCACCATTTAATAATACCCATGATATAAATCCACTACAGTCAAATCCATTAGCACTGCTTTTATGAGCGACTCTACTATACATTTTACATCCCCAGGTTTTAGGACCTTGCTGTACATATTTTATATCTTTGTATCTACTACTATGTAGATAAAGCCCTTTATGATAATATCTTCCTTCGCCATCAACTTTATATTTTCTTTCTCCTATACGGCCATTTTCACTAAAATATTTTATTTTATATGGAAACTCTAAGGCTAAGAATCTTGCTGCTTCTACAACACCGGCTCTTGTTTTATAACCAACTGTATCAATTCTATCTTTTAATATTTCATCAAGCAAGTCATTATCTTTTTTAGAATATATATTACATCCTAAATATTTCTTTTTACTATTAAATTCTTTTGGTCTTAATGTTATTAAATCAGTTACTACTACATCTATAGATATTTCTTTATCCATTACTTTAGCTGTTACTTTAGTATTTCCTTTTTTAAGTCCTTTTATTTTACCATTTATATCTACTGATGCTATTTTATCATTATTACTAGTCCATAGTATAGTTTTATTTGCATTTCCAACTGATTTAATTGTTAGAGTAGGTGTATGTTCTGCACTAATAGCTAGATAAATTTTATCTTTATCAACACTTAAATCTATTATATTTCCCAATAGACTTGCTTCATCTATTTTAATTATATTTTCATAGTTATTTTTTATATAAAAATCGTATAAATTGTCATCTATTTTAAAATTACATTTATTGTTATTTGCCTTAATCCAATTATCATTTTCATTTAATCCTTCAGATTGATATTTTATTAAGCAATAAATATCTTTATCTTTTTTATATTCTTCTATATCATACTTAACTTCAATGATGTTATCACTTATATTGACTGTATTTATATTTGGTATTGCTGGAGTATAGTGATCTTTATATTTATAACCATAATGGGAACCTGTTAAGCATATAAGAATCATAATAATTAAGAGAAATATAAAAAACTTTCTCATAAAACACATCCTATTCTTATATAATATAACATATTAATTATAACACACAAAAAAAGATATTCAAATAAATGAATATCTTTTCCTGCATATTAGCGACTTCTAGAATTTGATTTACATCTAGAATTGCTTCTTGCATTACTTCTAGCGTTTGATCTTGCTCTAGAATTAGCATTGCTTCTAGCATTAGATTTACATCTAGAATTATTTCTAGCGTTAGCCACTTTAATCACCACCTGTTATTATTATGGTAATTATGAAGTTTAATATGTAATTATTTAATGGAAATAATTGGCTTATAATTTTATTATTTGCATACTATTTATTATGAATGATTTATTTCCGTTATTGTTATCTTTTATTGCTGGTATTTCTACTGTATTAGGTAGTTTCTTTATTTTATTTAAAATTAAGAAAGTAGGGGAGTTTGTTGTTTTTTCTTTAAGTTTTAGTTTAGGCATTATGACTCTTATATCTTTTTTTGATCTAATTCCTTCTAGTTATCCAGTTATTATTAATAATTATGGAATGCTGTATGGAATTATTATATTTGTTTTAATATTTTTACTTGGATACCAAAGTATAAAACTAATTAATGATAGGATTAAAGATAATGATTCTTCTTTATATAAAATTGGTATTTTAAGTATGATTTCTTTAGTATTACATAATTTTCCTGAAGGAATAGCAGTATTTATTGGTGCTTTAAGTAATACTAGTATTGGTATTAAATTATGTATTGCTATTATGCTTCATAATATTCCAGAAGGCATTGCAATAAGTGTTCCTCTTTATTATAGTGGTGTTAAAAAGAAGAGGGTATTTTTATATACTTTATTATCTGGATTATCTGAACCAATTGGCGCTTTACTTGCATATTTTATATTGAAAAATTTTATAAATGAGTTGTTTCTTTCAATGGTACTTGTATTTGTTTCTGGGTTAATGATTAGTTTAGCGTTAAATGATATTTTAAAAGAAGTTAAAAGATATAATAAAATTAAGTATATGATTTATGGATTATTTGTATCAATTATTTTGTTTGGAATTACTTTGTTTATTTAAATATAATTAATTATAAAATGTGAAAAGTGTAGGGAAGTGGTTGGTATTTTAAGGACCCCTACCTTCTATTTATTTTTTAATTTGTTTGTTATTTATGATTCTGATTTAAATTAAAAATCATAAATACATTGTTTTAATATAGATTATGTTTAATAATTATATGATAATATTTAATTGTTATATAATGGTATTTTAGAAATAGATTATTTTATTTATTTTTAATATTAAGGCCCCTATCAATTATAATAAAAAAATAGTAGGGGACCCCTACTTTAAAAAACACAATTTTTATTTCTTCCTTTTTTATATTATTTAGTTAATACTACAATTTGTTAATTTGCATTAATTTTAATCGAGGTGGAGAATTATCCATCTTTTTAATTCTCGATGTGTTTTAGGAATTTGTATTTTTCACACATGCATATATATCTTATTTAATTTAAATAAAATATGATATATGCGTACATGTGAATGATAAATTATTTAATTTAGATGTAGATTTATATATGTTTTTGTTTGTCGATGTGTTTTATGAATCCTGATGACTTATGATGACTTATTAAGTTAAATAATTTTAATAATTTTAATATTAATTATATATTTATGTATTTTATGATTTAAATATTAGATAGTATTTATTAAATTAAATATTTCGTTTAATAGGATAATACATTTTATATTAAATAATTAAAAATAAAAACAACTAAAATTTATAGTTATTTTAAATAATTTTTTTAAAAAGCAATATAGAAGTTAACATAACATATATTATTGGAAGTTAGTTTTTCTGTAAAGTAACTGAAAAACTAAAATAATATATATACATATGTAAAATATACGAATCTAAACTTATTTGTTCATAATTAGATTATAAAATAAAAATAAATAAAATACAAGAAATTATTTATCTTTATTAATAAAATCTCTAAAATAATCTAAATAATCTAAATAATTATATGCTTTCTTAAAAAATTTATAACCATAATAAAAAAATAAAATATTAATTATAAAAATTATAATTCCAAAACCAAAACCAAAAAAAATCAAAGTACCTTCCATAATAACACCTCTACTCTATATAAATAATAGCACAAGATTTTATAAAATAAAAGATACAAATAAAATGTTAATCATTTTATTTAAACTAAACCTGCCCTATCCTAATAAGCACTTATAATAAGTAAAATTTACGGAGAGAGAAGTTTATGTTGTTGCACGTAAATTTTACTACAAAAATGATAAATTGAGAAGCAATGAAATTGTGAGAAGCCACACATCAAGAAAAAATGAAAACATTTTTTCTTGCAATTTCTAATTTTTGTAGTTTTATAGGTGCTACACCCCCATAAACTTCTCTATTCTCCGAGAAGTAATCTGAATGAGATATAATCTTATTTTCTATGACAATGGGTCCCGTTTTGATGATTACAAGGAAGTTGCGGAAGTTTACAAGAAAAAACTATCAAATTGATAGTTTTTTTATTTTCGATTCTTGACTTAATATGTTTTCCTAAAAGTGTTCATTGAACAGAAAGGAGAAAGTAAAATGGAAATCTATTATGTATTTGATTGTATGAATGCATTTTTAGAAAATAAGTTATTCCAATTTTGCAGCGATGATGAAGCTATTGAATTTGGAATAAATTATGAAGCAGACGTTTATAAAATTATAGTCAACTCAGAAGAAATCTCTAAAAAATGCATTCATAGTACAGAGTGGAAAGATTAATTTCTTTCCAATGACTCACCTATTGTATCATATTAGTCAAGAACAAACAAGTCGAAAATGCTTTAACTTCCTAAAGAAAGATATCATCAAAAACCCATTATCAATGACGAAAAACTAAATTTTGAAAGTGTAGCACTTTAAGATTTCCAATAAAAATTATTATCATTTTTGAATAATAACATCTTTAATAGTTTTTATAAAATCTTGTATCTCTACTCTATCAATTGAATTAAAACCATTTTTAAGCCTGTATTGATTAATTTTTTGTATTTCTATATCAGATATATCTTTTGAACCATTCATTAAAAAATCATACATAAATTGACTTAATAATTCATCACAACTAAAATCTTTTATATCAGAAAGCATACAAGCAAATGCACTATAGCTACAACTACGCATTAACCAATTCTTTTTACGAGTAATGCTATATTCAACAGGTTTATTTTGAAATCTAACTTTTCTAGAAGTATCTATAAAATTATTCCACCAAGTTTGCATTTTCCAACGAGAACGAATCTTATCTTTTCCTGGAACTCTAAAACTAATATAGTTATTAATAATTCCAAGTAAATAATCATTAAAATTACTTACAAAAAGATAATTTATTATTATATTATCTGCATAATTGTTTCGATAACGCATCTCGAAACGATTCCAATATTTAATTGAAGAATCAATCTCACAATTAGCATTATATACACGTTCTTTATATTTATCATAAAATACAAATTGAATATCAGAAGAACGACTACCAAACCATATTGTATGACCAACATCATCAGTACTACATAAGTCAGTTTTTAAAAATTGAATAGAACTTCTAAATTTACCAACCACACTATTATCAATAATACATTTTCTAATCTTCTTTAATGGAAAATATTTACCAGTAAAATCATCAAAAGAAACATCAACACGAGTATAATGCACATTTAACTTTAATAACTTCATAAATAAATCAGAATATCTCAAACCAAGTTCTTCAAAATCACGGCAAGCTGAACCAGTCATGTATAAATGAAAACCCATATCTTCTCTATCGGAAACAAATATACAAATATCTCTATATGAATAACATGCATCATAACCAAAATGAGGACTTTTTTCATTTAATAATACATCGTCAGAATCTATTCCAAAAAGATAAAAAAATACATCATAAATATTATATTTTTTTGAATTAGTTAAAAAAGTGGCTTGAACCCAGTCAAATAGTAGAAAAACATCACCTAAATATGATATTACTACCCCCCTATTAGTAGAGGGGGTACCGTTGCATTTTTCAATGCTATTTTCATTCATAAAAACACTCCCTTAAAGTTGCGTAGTACGCAACTTTTAACCAATATTAAAATTTTTCTTAATTAAAGCTAAAGATAAATCTTTCGAATCATATTGTTCAGTTCTAATAAAAGGTTTATCATCAACTAACGCTCTCATATACTTAGTGTTATATGCTTTAAAAACTTTTCTATATCTAAAAAACTTAAACTTCTTTTTAAAATCATATGCTACATCTTCTTTTTTAACATTAACCGATTTACCATAGTCTTCAAAATTATAATAAATATTATATCTTAAAAAACCAATACCAAATGGCAACTTAACAAATCTAGTAATCTGATAAAATTCATTTATTAAAATTCTAGCTTGTTTAACGATGCGGCTAGGATGCTGTGAAATTACATAAATATCATGAATACCAAAATGCCTATGAAATTGAAAATTTTTAGAAATCTTTCTAGGAAAATTCTTATAATCTAAAGAATCATAATAACTCTGAAATTCATCTAAAACAATATCACAATCAGGAACATGCTTATTAAACACATTAAAATCATCCAAACTTATATTATATGAATAATAATCTCTATATAAATTTATAGGATAATTACTAAACACATTTAAATATAATTTTTTAGAAAACCATCTTTTAAAAAATATATTTTCTTTACGAAATTTTTTCATCATTAAATAAGTAGCAAATAAGGTTTTACCTGTACCAGGAACACCACCAATATAAATTACACTCATAAATCATCAGACCTACTATCATAAAAACTAACGACAAATAAATCTGAACGAAGTTTATCTGCAAAAAAAGAATAATAAGCAAAACAAAAAACACCAGAAATAAAAGACAAAAATGTATTATTAAAAAAAGTAATTATTTTTAATATAATAAAAGAAATAATTGCAAAACATATATTAAATAATAATATATAATAAAACCTATTTTTCATAATAACTCCTTAACTTTTCACTATTTTTTTTAGTTAAAATAATATCATTAAATAAAGCTGGACTAGACAAATAAACTAAATTTATAATTATAGGTTCAAAAATAAATGCTCCAAAAATAAAGCCAACTAAAAAATTAATCATGATATTATTTTTATCTCCTTTTCTTTTACTTCTTTAAGATCTATAATATAAAAATCTTTGTATTCTCTTATGCATTTATTTATTTCATTTATTAAATCATTTTTATCTAATGCTTTATATTCTTTTATTTTCCATTCATCATCTATTCCCCAAAATTTATATTTTAAATATCTGTATTTTAAAATGTATTTTTCTTTCATTATTAAAATCTTCCTCCATATTATCTTCTTTTTAACCTTAAATCTGAATTCTTTATTTTCTTAATATTAGGAGAATAAGAGAAATTCTTTTTTACAAATAATTTAGTACATAATGTAACAATAAACTTTTTAATTAAATCAAAATACATAATAAATTGTAATAAACAAAACATAAAAATAAATATAATCATTATTTTAAAAATCATATATAACACCCTCTCTTTGTTCTTTCACCATGAAAGAACATTTATAGAATGCACGATGCATTCATACGCGATAAATCGCTATATTCGCTTACGCTCATAGTGCCTACCTAAAACACCACGATATGAGCTTGTTAAAGGCTTTTAAAAAGACATATATAACAAGCAATAAAACAACAGTATATAAAATATTAACTAAACAAACTATGCAAATCTTTTCAAAATCAGTAAAACTTGTAAAATTAACCCAACTAAATATATCAAACTCTGAAATATCAGTAAAATTATAAAATAAATAAAAATCACTATCGCTTTTATCAAATTCAAACCAGTCGTAATATCCAATTTCCTTCCATTCATAAGAAACAGATCCTAAAGATTTAAACATAATACTAGTTAAATAGTTATTATATATATTTGTAATCTTAGCTGGATAAGTTTCATTATTCTTAATAAAATATAATTTATAAGTAAAAGTAGAAGCACTTGTAAAATTTAAATCGCCAGTATAAGCTGATGTACCAGTTTGATCATAATAATAATACTTAATACTTGATTCTACATAATATAAACCAAAATAATATTTATATCGTCCTGAATAATCAAATAATTTACAAGAACTAGATTGCTCAACACAATTATTTTCAATTAAATAATCAACAACATTTTCTTTTAAATTATCATCTTGAAATATAAGTTCATCATTATACTTTAAAATATCATTAACTGAATAAAATTCATTATTAGAAGAAACTAATTCAGAAACATAATATTTACCATTTACATCATAAATAATGCCATTAGTATCAGCTGAAGCCTCAGGAAGTTCAGTAACTTCTCTATGTTCCCAACCTGTATACATACTAGCATTAACACTAATTAGACCAATAAATAAACTAACAAAAATAAATAAACTCTTTTTCATTCTTTTATTTCTCCAGTCTTTTTATTAATTAAATTATATTTAGAAGAATCATAATATTTTCTATATTGATTACGATCTTTTCTATTTTCTTGATTACGTATACTTCTTCTTAAATTACCAACATATTCAGCAGTACCACCTGACTGAATAAAACCAAAACTTATTAATTCAAGTAAAACTGTAAGAAGTAAAAAAGCAAGAATAAAATGTAACATACTAAATTCACCTACTAACTTCCAAGATAAACTTTTTTCAACTAAATAAGAAAACATTTTAAAAAGCCATTTTAATACTTCTTCCATGCTACCACCTATAAAAGAACTTCCAGATAAAAATAAATGGAGTTAACACAATAAACATAAATACAATTGCCAAAATAAATGCAAATATTGCATTTAGAAAAGCAAATTGATTTGGCAACTGGCCTAATATTAAAAGACTAATATCATAAAATGAATTAATCATATAACCTCCTAACTTCGAAAAACTTTCCATAAAATAATAAGCATACCTAAAGTAAACACACACAATATTAATGAACTAACTGATGAAGGTAACAAAACAAATAAAGTAGAAGTCATAGATACAATATAATAACTAGCACTTATAAATGTTTTAGCACCATTCCATGCACCAGATATTATTGAAGCAATATCTAAATTTGTATAATCAGAAGTAGAAGATGATAAAGAATCATGAAATTCATTTGAACTATTAATAATTAATTGAAGTTCTCCAGGAGATAATGTAACATCATTACCTGAATTAATATTTTTAAAATTAATTTCAACATTAGAAACTGTAGAATAAACTGAATAACACTCCGGATTATAATAAATAGTATTTGCAGAAAAATTATCATCAGAATAAATTAAATAAATATAATCAGTAATTTTAGAATCACTTGAAATAAAATTATTCAAAGATAAAGCTTCAATACTATTAGGTTTTTTTAACTTAAAAGAAAAACCATTAATATCTTTAAAAGATATGTTATCTGTTAAATAAGAATAATTAACAAAATTAATAGAATTAATATCACTTGTACTAAAATATAAAAGCGATTCGGATAAAGAACATGATAAATTATTTGGAACAAGTAAATATCTTGAATCATAACTAAATGACTGAGAAGAATAATTATCAGGAACATTTAAAGAAGCCAAAGAATTATAATTTAAGATATTATATAATGATAAGCCATCTTTTGATGAAGTAATATAATAATTATTTAAAAAAAAGGATAAACCAATATCATTTAAATTTTTCATATTAGAATCATTAAAAAAGATATTACCTAAATTTGACCAGAAATTTAAAAAATTATTTCTAGTATTTAAATCCTTAATATTATAATAAATATTATTAACCTTTAAACGAGTTAAACGAACATCAGGTTTAGAATTAGAATCACTTGCATAACTAAAATCATAACCATAATATAAAAAACTTAAAACATAAGTGACATCTTCAGTAATAAAACTAAATAAACGAGCTCCAACTTTAGATATATATGTCGAACTAATAACATGAGCATTTTCATCAAAGAAAATAATTCTCATATCATTTGATGCACCTAAACCAGTTCTAGAAACATCAACACGAAATTTAGAAGCATTATAATATAAACGATAACTACCATATGAAGTTAACACAACAGCATATTTTGCATCCACAGGTATATCAGATAAGGTATCTGATGGAATATCACTGGTATATAAAATGTAAACATAACTAAAATCGTTTTTAAAACTTTTTAAAAAATCAGTAAAAAAAGAATAACCTTGTGAAATTAAAAACTGATAAAAAGGAGTATTCTCTTTTTGCTCATAAAAATAATTAAAATGCTCGTTAATGTCATAATCTAAAGTAAAATTAACAGCAGCATCAACATTACAAGTATTAAAAAAGAAAAAACAACTTATAACCAAACTAATAGAAATAAATAACTTTTTCATTTTTCCTCACTTTCTATCTAAAAAAATCAGCTTTATCAATTGCCTTATCAGCAGGCATTTTTTTAACTTCATCCTCTGTTATTTTTGTTTTTCCTTTAACATTAAAATCACAAAATTTTAAAATAAATATAATTAATAAAATTGTACTAGTAGTAAACATACCAAGTAAAAAATTTATCATAAATTAACCTCACACATTAATTATGACTTCGGAGTTGGATTCGAACCAACATCAATCGTGGCATTAAGTATCATATTCCCGATTATAACGATACAAGCTTTATCCAGTTAAGCTACCCGAAGAACATAATTATTTTTTAATATTATTTAAAGCAACAACATTTCTTTTTTTTACTAAAAAATCAGTAAATAAAGATAAAACAATTAAATCATCACTTTCTTCTACATCTTTAATTAAAATTGAAATACAATTAATTAAAGTATTTAAATTATCAATATTCATAATTAATACACCCCCAATCAGCTAAGCTAATCTAAAAATCATACGGAAAAATCTAAAGATAGCATAACCGATAGTTATACCAATAGGAATTAATAATAAAGGTTGACCCATAATTAATTCAACTATATTTCCAATTTTTCCGACTAGATAAGTAAATACTGCACCTAAAACTTCTAATACAGCAGTAACTTGTGAACTAGTAGCAGCAGTAGCAGCAGTTTCCATTATTAGCATAATAATTGGACTCCTTTCCATAAAAATATTTTTATATCTAAGAAATCTAATATAAGACTTCTCTAGACCAATACGTTTTATTCACAATACGTGCGGAAATGATTTCCCAACCATATCCGTTATGACAACCAATGTATTCATCGACTCTATGTGTTTCAAAATTACCAAATTCAACAACACGAGGAAGAAAATCATATTCTTTGCAAAATAATTCATTATTTTGCTTTAAATATACAATTTCATACTTATGATTAATATGTTTAGTTAAGCATTCCTTTATCTCAAATTGAGGAATAAATAGTGTAATGTATTTACCATTATCAACTTGAGAAAGATTACTAATAAATATTTTTTTATTTTCTTCAAAGAAAGAATTAAATAAATTTCTTTCTTTTGGTGTTAACAAATTCATACATTTATTATGAATATTTTTGTAATTAGCAGTTTGAACTTTAATCAATGCAACTACATCAGAATCACACATTTTATATTGTGAATCATCTAATAAAAACATTCTAGACACCCCCTTTTCGCTAAAATATTAATATTATACTATTTAAAATCAACTAATTTTAATTCATTACTAGATGATAATTCAAATATACCTGTTACATCTGCAGGCAAATTATCAATTATTTTTAATGCTTTATCAATTGGCAACTTACCGAACATAACTCTAAAGCCTTTTTCATTTTCTTTAGTGCATGGCTCATTCCAGATATAAGATACATTAGCACCGCTAACGTGCTTGTTAGAATCTTTATCAGTAAAATCATAAGTTTTAACATAAATAACACGACACTCTTTTTCAATCATAAACAAAACTCCTCTCTACAAATAAGTAACTTTTTTGTAAAGAAATACTATACAAAAAAAGTACGAAAAGTCATTCGTACATTTTACATTTTTTTCCAATAAATACAAGGGTTTTGCTTAACATATATTATTGGAAGTTCATTTTCTTTTGTATTATAATGATTTTATATATATATAATACAATAAATTAAACTTCGTTTTCAAGTTTATATTTGTAGATTATCGAGGTGTTTACAATGAAAATTTATATTGAGTTATTTAGAATTAAAATTAATTTAAAAATTTCTTTTATTAGGAAATCTAAATTACTTAGAAAATAATTTTAAATTATTATAAAAAATAATATTATAAATTAATATTTTTTAATTTTTATATATAATTAGTAATATTAAATATTTGTATTGTAGGCCTTTTTATGGTGAATTACTCTACTCTTCTTGCAAATAGCTTATATTAAAAAAGCATCTTTGTGATGCTCTTAATATCAAACTTTTCTTGATTCTATTTCAGCCATTCTATTTAGAACTTCTGATGCATTATCTTTATTAATTTCAGTGTATCCTAGTTCTTTTAATGCTTGAATTTTAACTGTATTTAGTTGTTGAGTTCTACTAAGTTTTTCTTCTTTATCATTTTCAATTTCTTGAACGAATCTATTATGAGATTCAGTTAATTTAGATCTAGAAGCTCCTCCATTATTATATAGATTGAATGCTGTGAATATAATACTTTCTAATATGAATTGTTTAGTTTCATTGAATTTAAATTCATTTGGATTAGTAAATCCTGTTTTCTTAGAAAGATATGCGAATATATATTTAATCTCTTGTACATTTTCAAGTGATTGAAGTACGTGATATAAATATAAGAATGTATAATATGTATCTTTAGTTTTTTCTTCTGTGAATTTTTCTTTAATTAAGAATATTAAATCATTTAGTAATTCTTGTTCTTCTTTAGTAAGATTCTTATAATTGAATACTTGATTATTTGGGTCTTTTACATTTTGATTTAATCTTGCTTCTACATTTTCTAAATATTCACTTGTAACTTTAATACTTTTAATAGCTTTTTCGCTACCATCTTCTATATCTAATAATTTTAATAATAATAATCTTTTTTCTTGTGGCCATTTATTTAGTGAATCTAATTCTAAGTAATTATAAATCATTTGTCTAGAAACACCTAAATATTTAGCTAATTTAACTTTAGAAATTCCTATTTCACCTAACAACTTGTTTAATTCTTTCATTTGTCTAATCACTCCTCTACTCTACACATTAATTGTATAACACTTTACACTTATTTGTCAATGATAGAAGAGAAATATTTTTAAAATTTTAGTTTAAATTATTTTCTTGAATTTCTTTTGTGATTCTTGATAAAGAATTTTACCCAATGACTGTATATAAAAAGAACAATTTGTATATTAATTGTCCTTTTTGTCTTAATAATCAGTTTGTTCTTATAAATGAAATTAATTTGTGTGTACCATTTTGATTTTTCTTTAGTTATTGAACTTTCAATTATTTCATTTTCTTCTTTTGGATTTTCATTGTTTTCATTCTTGGTTGTATTATTGTTTTCTTTATTATTTATTTCAGGTATTTTATTATCTTTTATATCTTTATGATCATATATAATGTAACCTACTAATCCAGTTATTATTAATGCCATGATTACAATTATAATTATTAATTTTTTATTACTTGTTTTATTTTCCGTTTTTAATTCCTTTTATTTTATTCTTTTAATAGCGTCTTTTATAACATTAATTGAATTATCAAGTTTATCTTGTTCTGTTTTATTAAGTTCTACTTTCATTTTTTTAATAGCACCATCTTTGTTTATAACACTTGGTGTACTAAAATAAATATCATTCTCTTCATCATAGCTTGATACTGTTATAATTGTATTTTCATTATTTAATATTGCATTTGTTATTCTTGTAAGACACATGGCTATACCATAGTATGTAGCGCCTTTTCTATCTATTATTTCATATGCTGCATTTCTAACATCATTTTCTATTTGGTTCATTTCATCTAAGGTAAGATATTTATCTATTTTTTCGCTTCCAATTAATGCTGAACTCCAAAGAACAAATTCTGAGTCTCCATGTTCACCAATAACATATGTATGTATGCTTTTAGGATTAATGCTTACTTTTTCTCCTACTATATATCTTAGTCTTGCTGTATCTAAACTTGTACCTGAACCTATTACTTTATTTGGTTTCATTTTAGAATATTTATATGTTATGTAAGTCATTATATCAAGTGGATTAGTTGCTACTAAGAAATATCCTTTGAAGCCATTATTCATTACTTCTGTTATGATTGATTTAAATATCTTTGAGTTTTTGTTGATTAAGTCCATTCTTGTTTCACCTGGATTTTGATTAGCACCTGCAGCAATTACAATTAGTTTAGCATCTCTACAATCTGAATAGTCACCTACTCTTATATCTATTTTAGAAGGACTAAATGCTAGACAATGATTAAGATCCATTGCTTCTCCGATAATTCTTTCTTTATTTATATCAATTAATACTAATTCATTTACATTAGTATTTTGGTTTAATAGTGAAAATGCATAACTCATTCCTACATTTCCACAGCCTATTATTATTACTTTGTTCATATATTCTCCTTTATATTTATATTATAGCATAAAGAAAAAAGATAACAAACGTTATCTTTCTATATATTTTCTTTCCACTCTTGAACTTACATCACACATTATTTCGTAGTTAATTGTATCTAAATACTTAGCTATTTCATTTATATGGTTGTTATCTTTTATGATTAATACTTCATCATTTAGTTTTACTTTTTCATCTATTAAAACAAATAACATATCCATACATATATTGCCAATTATCTTATATTTTATATTATTTATGTATACGTATCTTCCAGTATTTTTTCTTATTATTCCATCTGCATATCCGATAGGTACAATTCCAATTAACTCATCTTTTGATGCTTTATAATTACCATCATAGCCAACTGTTTCATCTTTTTTAATATGTTTTATCTCTATTATTTTTGATTTTAAAGTGAATACTGATTCAAGTGATAGATTATTACTAAAACCATACATTATAATACCCATTCTGCATCCATTTACATAATCTTTCTTTTTATAATTAGTTATTGTTTCACTATTTGGAATATGTACTATTTCAAATTCATTTAAATCTATATCTTGTGTGATATTTTCAAATTTTTCAAATTGTTTTTTAGTTAATTTTTTATCACTACTTTTATATATATGTGTATATATTCCTTCTATAGTTATATTTGAATTTTTTAGAATATTATAGATTTCATTTAATTCTTTTCTACTACTTATACCTAATCTGTTCATTCCAGTATTTATTTTTAAATGACAAGTAAATTCTTGCTCTTTTATTTTATTTAAATATTCTAGTGATGAGATAGTTAGTGTTATATTGTTTTTAAAAGCTTTATTTATATATTTTATATCTATTGGTTCTAATACAAGTATTCTAGTGTTTGTTAATTTTCTTATTTTTAATGCTTCTTCTAAAGAAGAAACTGCTAGATAGTTTGCACCACCTAGCAATATACTTTTAACACATTTAATACCAAGTCCGTAGCAGTTTGCTTTTACTACTGCGATATGATATTTATAATCATTTGATGAATTAACTATTTTCTTTACGTTGTTTTCTAGTTTTTTTAAATTTATTAATTCATATGTTTTTCTTATCATTATTTTAAGTACCAAATATCTTTTCCATCTTTGAATACTTGTTTAATAATTCCACCCATTAAACATTGTTCTCCTAGATATATAACACATGCTTGTCCTGGAGTAACTGCTTTTCCATCTACGTATTTAACTCTTATTTGGTTATTTTCTAAATATTCAATTGTTACTGGAATATCTTCACTTCTATATCTAAATTTTGCTGTTGCAAATGTTGGGTGTTTATCTGATATGAAATTAACGTCTTCTATTAAAGCTTCATCTGATAATAAATATTTAGAATCACTTCCATATGCAATATAAAGAGTGTTTGTTTTAGAGTCTTTACCACATACATAGTGTCTTTCTTGATCTCCTGAAAGACCTACATTACGTCTTTGACCTATAGTGTAATTCATAAGTCCATGGTGAGTTCCAACTTTTTTGCCTGTTTCAACATCTATTATATCTCCGTCTTTGCCTTTTAAATAGTTTGATACAAATTGTTGATAATGACGTTCTCCAATAAAACAAATGCCTGTTGAATCTTTTTTATCTGCGACTGGAAGGTTATATTCTTTAGCAAGTTCACGTACTTCTGGTTTAGTTAAATGACCTATAGGAAATAAAACATCTTTTAATTGTTCAGTTGAAACTTGGCTTAAGAAATATGTTTGATCTTTATTATTATCTACTCCTCTTAATAGTCTGTTTCCTTTTATACGTGCATAGTGACCAGTAGCTATTTTATCTGCTCCTAGTTTTTTAGCTTCCTTTTTAAATAAGTCAAACTTTATATATTTATTACACATAATATCAGGATTTGGAGTTCTACCTTTTTCTAATTCATCTAGAAAATACTTAAATACATCATCCCAGTATTCTTTAATAAAATCTACCCTATAAAGTGGAATACAAAGTTCATCACATACAGCCTTTGCATCTCTATAATCTAATTCTTGAGGACAAACACCATCTGTTATACCTTCTTTATCATTATTGATATTAGAGTCCCAATTTTTCATGAATAGACCTACTACTTCGTATCCTTCTTGTTTTAATAATAATGCTGATACTGCTGAATCTACTCCTCCACTTATTCCTACTACTACTTTCATAAATATACATCCCTTTCGATATGAACATTATACTACAAATTTAATGATATTTGAACATAAATATATCTCAATTATGCTACTTATGATAAGTAAAATGGATAGTATTATAAAAATATAAAAATAGTTTTTAATAAATAGTCTTAGATTTATATCTTTATTGTTTTTTATTGTGTTAAAACATTTAATACTAAAATTTATACTATAATAACTTAAAAATAATATTATTACTTCGTTTAATATACATGGAAATACTATTATTAAGCCATATAAAATTCCTTTTAATTTATAAGTATAAATTATAGTGCATACTGTTAAACTTAGTGAAATGCCTCTATAAATTATTATTAAGGGAATAAGTACTGAACAAAAAAATATAATGCCTGATATCCATATAATACTACTATATTTTAAATTAGATATAATTGATGTTATTAGACCATTTAGATGATTAAAATCATTATTTTTTATTAGGTTTATATAATTAATTATACTTGAAGTTATTTCTTTTTTATCCATTAATATAAAACTAATTATTCCTATAACAAAACCTATTACTAGAGCTACTACTAATATTTTAAATATTTTACTTTTGATTATTTTCATATTAAAGTATATTTAATTCTTTATTTTTTATTACTTTTATATTATAATTTTATTGAGGTATTGATATGGCAAAAAAGAAAAATAAAACAGAAATTGGTAAAAAAATTGTAGCATGGATTATGCTTATAGTAATGGTAGGTAGTTTATTTACTGTAGCCATTACTGCTCTTGCGAGCTAAATGAAAAGAAGTTTTAAAACTTCTTTTTTATTTTAGTTTAATTTTTATATTTTTTATTATATTTTTATTATAATCATATATTTTCTTTAGTATCACTTTTTGTTCACCCATTATATTATATTTAATATTTATAAAGTGGTAGATTATATTTATCTTTTATGATAGTATGGATATTTACAATCACAGCATATATCGCATTCTTTACAGTCTCTGCATTCACAACAATTTTCATTTTTAATTTCTTTTAAGTATCCTAAAATACTAAATGTTACTGTAAGAATTAATAAAAATATACTAATAATTAATTTCTTTTTACTTTTCTTTAGTTTTTTAATTAATATTAATGTAAGTGCTAGTAGAAATATTGCTATACATATATAAATCATGTTATCACCACTATGATTATACAATAATTTATATAAAATAAAAACCTCATTTCTGAGGTTATTTACTATATTATGGTGGACCGCTAGGGATTCGAACCCTAGACCCATCGATTAAGAGTCGATTGCTCTACCAGCTGAGCTAGCGGTCCATAATAAGTTGAACATCTTATTAATAAATTAATTTTCCGTTCAACGCTATTCATTATAGCATACTATTTTTAAAAATAAAAGTATTTTATTTTATTTTTCTAATAATTTCGCTATTTTTTATTTCATAATTCTTATATTTAGCTAAATTTGAGATACTTACTACTTCGTAACCCATGTCATTTAGTTTTGGAATTAGCATTTTTACTGCTTCAATTGTTGTTGGATATATATCATGCATTAATACAATACAACCATCACATGCATGTTTTAATACTGAATTATAAACTTTACTACTGTCTTTAACTAACCAATCTTTTGGATCAATATTCCATAATATTATTGGATAATTTGTTGATTTAACTGTATCATTATAATTACCATATGGTGGTCGTAAGTATTTTATTTCTCCATTTGTTATTTCATTGAATAGTATTGCTGGTGAATTTATTTCATTTAGTATATCATTTGAAGAAAGTTTATCTAAATTTTTATGTGAGTATGTGTGTGATGCCACTTCACTACTTGAATTGTATATTTCTTTTACTATATCTTCATTATATTTCATTCTATTTCCAAGCATAAAGAATGTTGCTGATGAATTATTTAATTCTAGTGTTTTTAACAGTTCTTTAGTGTATTTACTTGGTCCATCATCGAATGTAAATGATATATATTTTTTATCTTGGTTTTCACTGCCATCTTCGACATATACTTCTTCGCTAAGAGGTATTATGACATATGGAACATATGACAAATCATTAAAATTTATATTATTAAAATAAACTTCTATTTTGTTTTCATCTAGTATATATGTATTGTTGTTGATGTTTGTTTCTTTTATTTTATCGTATATATCTGTTGAGTATTTATAATATACTAATTCGTTGATTTCTTGTTCTAAATAGTCTTTGTCATATAAGTTTGTTATATATGATAATTCTTTATTTTTTAAGTTTATAAGTATGTTTTTATTCTTTGCTTTATCAATAGTGTTTTCTATATTAAATGTAATATTCACATATTCTTCGTAATAGTATAATTTGTAATTCATTATTAATGATTTTTTAATGGTTGTAAATTTTTTAAATTCTTTTATGTAATCATATAGAATATCTGTTATTATTTTATTTATTTTATCATCTTTGAATCTTGGATATTCTACATTTATTTCAGTAACTTCGTCATTATATTCTATTAATGATGTATTTACATCTTTTATATCTTTAGTTGGTTCTTTATAAAATACGTTGACTATAACAAATAGTGTTACTAGTAAGGCTGAAACATATATAAAGTATTTATATAGTTGATTTTTATAATTTAAAATTATCATAATTTACCTCTTTTTATGTTATTTATATATATAATATAACACAAATAATTAAATTTTAAACTATTTTTTAAAAAAAGATATTGAAATTGAAAATCTTTTATGCTATTATTAAGTAGTCGTGGACCTCTAGCTCAATTGGTTAGAGCATCCGGCTCATAACCGGGCGGTTGTAGGTTCGAGTCCTACGAGGTCCACCACTTATGTGCAGGTGTGGCGAAATTGGCAGACGCACTAGACTTAGGATCTAGCGGAGCAATCCATGGGGGTTCAAGTCCCTTCACCTGCACCACTTAAAAATCAAGTCCTTAATGGACTTTTTATTTTGCAATAAATTAAAAAAGGAATTTTGAATTCCTTTTTGTTATCTCATTTGTGGTGTTGATTCTTCTTGTTTTTTCTTTAATATTTCAGTAATATCTTCTTTTACTTTTGAATATACAGTAGTTTTCATTGCTAAATCAACTATTTTTGAATGACATTTAGAACTTAATTCTCTGCATTTTTTTGCAGTTTCAATATCACTTGCAGTATTTGCTAAACCAAATAATTGCATCTTTCTTTCTTCTAATCTATTACTTTCTAGATTAATACTTACTATTTTTGATTTTATTGTTTCTATTAGTTCTTCTAATTCAGAAATAGATAATGTACTTGAAGCGTTAGTATATGTACTATACATATAAAATTGATTTTTACATGTTTCTTCAAATAATTCAGTTGTATCTTTCTTTCTTAAAGTTAGTTCTTTTATTACTTCATCAAGATTTCTTAACTTAGTACTTTCTCCTTTATTGTATGCAAATATTCTTGATTTTTTAGCTTCTAGTAATTGTCTTTCTGTTTGCATTAATTCTGATTCTAATTTGTCTAATTCAATTGTATGTTTAACATATCCTTCTACTGTAGGCATTAAACTTTTATTCATATTATTTTCCCCCTCTTTTTAATTCGATGCATATTATACCACACTTTTAATGAAATGTCACGCATTTTTATCGTGTAAAGTATGTAAAGTATTATTCTTTTTATTATGTAATTATAGTATAATTTAATGTAGGTGATTTAAATGATTTATTATTTTATAGGAATTAAGGGAAGTGGAATGAGTTCTCTTGCTCAAATAATGCATGATTTAGGATATAAAGTTACAGGTAGTGACAAACCTGATCATTTCTTTACTGAAGCTGGTCTTATTGAAAAAGGTATTCCTTTTCATGAATTTAATCCAGATATGATTACTAAAGATATGATTATTGTTCAAGGAAATGCATTTAATGATGAACATCCTGAAGTTAAAAAGGCTCATGAACTTGGTCTTAAAATATTTACATATCAAGAAATGATAGCTGAAATAACTAATGATACAAAGTTAGTTGCTGTATGTGGTTGTCATGGTAAAACAACAACTACTACTATGATGAAAACTGTTTTAGAACCATTTGGAGTTAACTATCTAATTGGTGATGGAACGGGATATGCTAAAAAAGGAAATGATTATTTTGCTTTAGAAGCTTGTGAATATAAAAGACATTTTTTAGCTTATAATCCATATTATACTATTGTTACTAATATTGAACTTGATCATACAGATTATTATAAAGATTTGGATGATGTAATGGATGCGTTTAATGAATTTGTTAGTAAAACACGTAAAGCTGTTATAATGTGTGGAGATGACATTAACAATAGAAAGGTTAAAACTGATAAACCAGTATATTATTATGGATTTAATGAAAATAATGATGTTGTAGTTAAAAATGTTACTCATGATGAAGAAACTACTAAGGCAGATGTGTATATTAATGGAGAATTATATGATTCATATACGTTCCCTTTTGTGGGAGATCATCTTTTATTAAATGTTTTAGGTGTTATAACTGTATGTTATCTTGAAAACTTACCTAAGGATGTTGTTAGAAAACAAGTAAGTGTAATTGAACATGCTAAGAGAAGATTTATTGAAGAAAAATTTAGAAATAACATATTAATAGATGATTATGCTCATCATCCAACTGAGGTTAAGGTTACAATTGAAGCAGCTCGTAAGAAATATCCTGATAGAGAGATAGTTGCTCTATTTAAGGCTCATACTAGATCAAGAGTTCAATACTTTCATAAGGAATTTGCTGATGCATTAAATCTTGCTGATAAAGCATTTGTTCTTGATATCGGAGAAGATAGAAAAGAAAATGGATATGATGGGGTATCTTGTATGGATATAATTAAAGATCTTAAGAATGGTGAATATATATCACTTGAAGAAGTTGATAAATTACTTCCATATAAAGATACTAATGCAGTACTTCTATTTATGAGTAGTAAAGATATATATGTTCTTGAAAATAAATATAAAGAAATAGCTAGTAAATAGTTATTTCTTTTTTTATAAAATAAAAAAAGAAGGATTACTCTCTTCCTTCTAATCTACATAATAAATCGATTTTGAACATTTCTTTTTGTGCATTTGCTTTAGAAATCATTATTCCTTTATAAGCAGTTAATTCTGATTTATGACCATCTAATAATATATCTTTTGGTTCTAAATTGTTTAACATAACTATATTATTATTTTTATATACAGTATAGTTTAATTTAACTTCACCATATACTTTTACAAATAATGAGTCAGTTGGTAATCTTAAATCATAAGTTTCAGTTTGTTCATGTTTATTAATTGAAACTAATTCTCCAACAAATTCACCACTTCTTAATTTAGGATAAAAATCAAACATTAATTTCTTATAAGCAACCATGTTGTATTTCTTTAAACTTCTTTCTAGTTTTTTGAAATTATTCTCATCTAAATAATCTAAAATAAATCTACCTTTCATAATCATCAAAACCCCCCTTAATGATTTGTACATAGATTATAGCATATTTTTTAGAAAAAGTCAAATAAAAGTTGTTTTAGAGGTTTTTAATGATTTATGATTAGTTAATTGTCTTTTTATTTTTTGTCTCTTATATGTCTTAAAAAGTGTGTTATTTTGACAATTTATATATTAATATTTCATTATTAGTTTTATCTATTCCTGATAATTGAAAATTAGGTATATGAAAAGATAGTCTTTTTAGGAGTAAAAATAGTTTTGTTGTTTTAAGTTCTTTTATTTTTGAAGATTTACCTACTGTATGTTCATAGAAGGCTTTATCTAGTAAATATAGTTTTCTTTGATATTCAGCTTCTTTTGTGTTATTTGATGAAATTTCACTTATTAGTGATTTTGGCCATCTTAGATGAAATCTTTCTTCTTCATTTCTACTCATTATTTCATGGTATTCATAATTTAATTCTTGATTAGTTGGTACTTTTATTGTTGTTATACCTTCTTTATTTAAAAGATAAATAAACTCTATTAATGGAAAGATTTGATTTGGATGAACATCTAGTACTTCTATTCCTTTATTAAGTTTATATAGTTTTCTTTCTATTTTTTTATTAGTTGTTTTTATTAAATCTGATTGTACTGCATATATATAGCATACTTTTTCATTATTTTCTTCTCTAATTGCATAGTTTATGTGTGATACTGTGTGTGATGAATCTTTGTCTCCTAGTATGAAGTATATGCTTTTACTTGTTTCATCCCATGTCATATTTGCTTCTATTAGTGATGTTACTCTATATCCTTCATAATTATCTATTTCTTTATTATTGTATTTTTCTAGTGTATTATCATTTAAAAAATCTAATTCTTTCTTTAAAAAGATATTTATATCTTTAAAGTCGTTTTTATCCATTCTAAGCCATATTCTTGATAATACATTTATACATACATTTCTTTCATTAATGTGGATATTATGCGATATGAATAGCTTTATTTGAGAGTTTACTATGTCTGTAAGCAATTTAAAGAATTCTACTACGTTATTTATTTCAATATTTGGATAATTAGATTCTTTTATGTCTTTTAGTTTTTCTATATCTTCTTTTGTTATAGACTGTGTCCAATAATTTTTTAATATAAATGGTTTTTTTCTAATATCGTTTATTAATTTTATGCCTTCGTTATTAAAAATAAAGTTTATTCTTGGTATTTCATTTTCTGCTTCAATAGATGGTATTGTTCTTGTAATAAAAATTTCTATTAGTTCTTTAAATTCTATTTCTCTCATAATTCCTTCTTTGAAATTTATAATAGCATAACAAAAAGAGTATTTCTACTCTTTATTGTTTATTTCATTATGAAGTATTTCTATAAATTCATCTATTTTTAGTGTATATGTTTCATTAGAGCCACGTAGACGATAACTTATAGTTTCAGCATCTCTTTCTTTGTCTCCTAGTATTAGTGTGTATGGAACTTTTGAAATAACACTTTCTCTCATTTTGTAGTTTAGTTTTTCATCTCTATCATCTAGTTTAACTCTAATATTTTCTTTTTCTAGTATTTCTAGTATTTTCTTACTGTATTCTAGATGGTATTCCATATTAACTGGGATAATATTTGCTTGAACTGGAGCTAACCATAATGGAAGAGCACCTTTTGTTTCTTCTAGAATGTATGCCATAAATCTATCAAGTGAACCTAGGATAGCTCTGTGAAGAACTACTGGTGTTTTCTTTTCTCCGTCTTTATCTACGTATTTTAAATCAAATTTAGCTGGTAAACAGAAGTCTAATTGACAAGTAGATAGTGTGTATTCATTTCCAACTGCTGGACGTACATTAACATCTAATTTAGGTCCATAGAATGCTGCTTCACCTATTTCTTCAGTGTATTCAATACCTAATTCATTTAATACTTCACGTAATTCATTTTCTGCTTTATTCCACATTTCGTCATCTGGATGATATTTTTCTTTATCTTCTGGATCTCTTAGTGATAAAACACATCTATAATCTGTGATATTAAAATCTTTGTATACATCAAATATTAAATCTACTACACTTTTGAATTCTGACTTGATTTGTTCTGGTGTTACGAATAAGTGTGCATCATTTTGACAGAAGTGTCTTCCTCTTTCAATACCTTTTACAGCACCAGATGCTTCATATCTAAAATCATGAGCTATTTCGCCTATTCTAATTGGTAAATCTTTGTATGAATGTAATTTATTTGAATAAATCATCATATGGTGTGGACAGTTCATTGGTCTTAATACAAATGATTCTTCATCTACTTGCATAGCAGGGAACATATTTTCTTTGTAGTGGTCCCAGTGACCAGATGTTTTATATAAATTAACTGTTCCAACACATGGAGTTAGTACATGTAAGTATCCTAGTTTTCTTTCTTTTTCTTTAATATAATTTTCTAGTTCTTGCCATACAATATATCCATTTGGAAGGTACATTGGAAGTCCACGTCCTACTAAGTCATCTGACATGAATAGTTCCATTTCTTTTCCTATTTTTCTGTGATCTCTATTTTTGCAATCTTCTAAGTATGCTAAATGTTCATTTAAATCTTCTTCATTTTCAAAACATATACCATATACTCTTTGAAGCATTTTGTTTTTAGAGTCACCCTTCCAGTATGCTCCACTAACTTTTAATAATTTAAAGTATTTAATTTCTTTAGTTGAGTTTACATGTGGACCTCTACATAAATCTATAAAGTCTTCTTGTTTGTATGCTGAAATCACTTGTTCATGTTCATCCATTCTATTAATTAAGTCTATTTTATATGGGTCATCTTTGAACATTTCAAGAGCTTCTTCTTTAGACAATTCTATTCTTTTGATTAGTTTATTATCTTTAGATATTTTTTTCATTTCTTTTTCGATTTTAGCTAAATCTTCATCTGTTAATGATACATCTCCTAAGTCTATATCATAATAAAATCCTTCATCAATTACTGGTCCTACCCAAAATTTAGCTTGTGGGTATAAATGTTTTACAGCGTGTGCTAAAAGATGAGCACAGCTATGGTTTAACATATTTAATCTTTCATCATTTTTTATTTCTTTCATTATTCTTCATCTTCCTTCATTCTTTTTATTTCATTTCTATTGTATTTTTTTGTAAGAACTACTCCTCTTTTTTCTAGTTCTCTTCTTGCTTCTCTACTATTTTTATAAGTATTGAATTTTCTATTAAGCAGTTTTTTTAATTCGTATATAGACATGCTTGTATAGTCATATTCTTTATCGGTTATTTCTTCTACTTCATCAAATTCTATTTTTACTTCTTGTACTTCAAAATCTGTTTTAAGTGTTGGAACGTAATATGGAATTACACTTTTACCATCGCTTACCAGCATTATTTTTCCAGTTAGTATTTCTTCTGGACATTTTTCTACATGTTCAAACGTACTTCTTTTTAAATCAGGAAATAGTTCTTTTACATCTAAATGGGTTATTTTTTTTAAATCACTTCCATCTAGTCCTAATGTTCTTGATAAAAACTTTGATAAAGTTATTGTTTCATATTTCATATTAACCCTCCCTTATAAAACAAAAAAAGAGATAGTAAGGAGTCTTTTATAGACGGTACCATCCCTTTATTTAACTTACTATAGTTTTGTAACGAAAACAACTCGTAGGTTATTAGCCTCATACAATTGGTAGTAACTATTAAATTATTATATTAGCTCTCAGCATTTGCTAACTCTCTTTGATAATAGATTTTAATAATCTTGTCCAATTAATTAATTTATAAGTTAATGTTATCACAATTTTTTTACTTAAGCAACATCTTTTAATCTTAAAGTTTTATTTCTTTGTTTTATTTCTGCTAAAGCTTCTACTTTTTCTCCTAACATTTGAAGTTCATATGCATCTAACTCTGCAATAGCTTTTGCTATATCATTTTTAGTTACTTCTTTTTCAATAACTTTAGATACTTTTTTTTCTCCACTAATGTATGGAGTAATATCTAATTTATCATCGTTAGTTGTTTCACGAGTAATATATTCAATTGGTGTTTCATATGTGTCATATAAAGTATAATCGTTTTTACGTGCTACATATTTTTCAGGTTTTTCAAATATAATTTGAGGTTCCATTGGTTTTGATAGTGAAGCTGTTTTTAAGAATTCTTCTTTTTGTCTCATTGCTTCTCTTTCTTCACGAGTAATATATTCTCCGTTTTCTATTTCTTTTTGTACTGCTCTATCAATTGGATCTTTTCCTTGTACTAAAAGTATTGCTTTTACAGCGTAATAGAATGGTATAAATCCTCTAAAGAATTTACCTAATCCTTCATTAAATTTATACATACTATTTTTATTTTTTAAGACATATCCATTGTCTTTAAGTTTCTTTTCAATGATTGGTTGTACTGAACCAATTACTGCTAAACCATATGCAGTTGAAATTAATTGAGCTATAATGAATGCTAAAATTACGTTTCCCATTCTATATCCCCCCTTAATAATGCACATATTATATCAAAAAATGGTGTTTTTGTCAATATTTGCTGTTTTTTAGAGTTCTGTTTTCTTATTTCTTTTATTTTTACTGATTAAATTTTCTTCTATTGTTAAGTATTTTATTCTTTCAATTATTCTTCTTGCTTTTATTTCATCTATTCCTTTAGGTGTTTCTGATAGGAATGTTTCTAACTCATTAATATTATAATTTGACGTGAAAAATGTCGTTAGATCGTTATCCATTCTATATTGAAGAATAGTTCCAAGTACTTCATCTCTTGCCCATGAACTATTATTTTCTGCACCTATATCATCTATTAAAAGTACATCGCTAGTCATTATTTCATCTAATACATCATCGTAGTTGTATTCATTAAATGATGCTTTTAATCTTTTTAGAAGTGTTGGATAATATACATTTACTGTTCTAAATCCTTTATTAGATAGTTCATTTAATAATGCACTTAGTATATATGATTTACCACTTCCAAAAGAGCCACTTAAATATAATCCTTTTACTGGCTCATTATTCATCTTCTTCTTTAAGAATTCTTTTATATATTTAAGTATACTATTTCTTTCTTTTTCTGTAATTAAGTCACTTAGTGATGCATTCATTAATACTTTAGGTGTTTCAAAGAATGTTGTTGTATTATTTATTTTATTTTCTTTAAAATATTTACATGGTTTATAAGTAAAGTCTATGAAACTTTTTTGAACCACTGGATAATATACATGTCCTTCTATTTCATTTTTACATTTATCTAAACTTTTACATTTAGAACAGTTTTTAAGTTCACACACTGTCGTTTCTAGTTTAGATGTATATTTCATTAAAAGTTCTTCATCACATTTGAGTCTAGCACAAAGTTTAGTAAATGTTTCATCTTTACTAGCAAGAACAAATTCACGTCTTAAATCATCTTGTATAGATTTTTTACCTTTTCTTACAAAATTATTTCCTTTTATCATTTTCTAAACTCCTCTATGAAATTTTTAAATTCTGTATCACTTTCTGCATCAGAATTTTCCGATTCTATTTTTTCATTAAACCAACTTGGCATTACTTTACTCTTTGGTTTATCATCTTTCTTGTATTTCTTTTTATGCTCTTTTTCAGCAAGATTCATGGCTTCTTCTGCTGTTTCTACTCCACTTCTCTTCCATTGTCCAGCAATAGTTTCTACGTAGTTTTTAACTAGTTTATTATTATTTGTTTTAAGTGTATAATCTATTAAAACATTTACTACTCCTGGATTTAAATTTAAATCTATTAATAAAGTTTCTAATATTTTCATATCTCTATCAGTAGGTTTAGCACCTTTATATTTGGCTTTTAAGAACTCATATGGAGAATGACTTTCAAATACTTTTATGATTCTTCCTTTCTTACTATTGTCTCCACTAGCACTCTTTAAATACTCTGGTTGACTCTTAAATAGTAGACTCGGAAGACGATTATCGTTATTAAATTGATAGTATTTTCTTACATTTTTTCTTAATTCTTCTTTATCAATATTACCTTTTTCATTAAGACTGGCTCTTACTAAATCTGCCATGTTTACGGGGTCTACTTCGTAAAGAAATGAAAGGTTTGTAATAAGTTCTTTAGTTGTTTTATTAAGACATTTTTCATTAAACATTTCTTTAGGAAGACTAGATACCATTAGATCAAAATCATAATCTAGTTCAAACTTAAGCATTAGTTTATTTTTAGATGCAACTTCGCCTGAGTCTACTTCTAAAGCAGTATAGTTTCTACTTTTGAATACTGAATCAAATGAAACAGTTATATCTTCATAATCTCTTAAAGACATATGAGGTAATTTAAAGTAATCATAAAGTCTATTGTATTCATTTTTACCAACGTTATTATATAAAACTACGTTAAATATCGGATGACTAAAGAATTCAGAAGCAGATACTGGGCTATATAGTTCGTATACGTAACTGCCTACTTCACCTTCATGATAATATGTTTTTAAAAGACCTATTCCTTCTAAACGAAGACGTGCTTCTTTAATGTTATCAAGTGATAAAGTCATGCTTGTCATTAAATGATGATGAGTAAGTTCACTTGATATAAAAGTATTTTTAGTTTCAGTTTGAAGTTTTAAGTATAAAGTAACCGCAGTATATCCAATAATAGGCATATAAAGCATATTTAAAATAAGTCTATCGTGTTCATTTAATAAACTTTTATCAACTACTTGATATATGTCTGCTGGATATAATGTTATTTTCTTCATACTAGTTTTTCTCCTCATAAAATATTATACATAAATTAAAAGATAAATAAAAGTTTATTTATCTTATTTTTTTACTTTTTATTTTGTATACATTCTTTTATTAAGCATCATTTGTTTATATGCTTTAGTATATCTTTCAGTAACTTTTTGTCCCAAAGGTGGTAAATCTTTTATGACTACTGGTATTCTTTTAAGAATTTTATCTTCATTTTCATTTATTATTGTATTTAATGATTTATGCAATAACCATTCTTTGTTAAGAGTATCTTCCATATCATCATTTAAAGTAATTTTATGGTGTACTCCTTCTTCACTATCATAAATAATATCTATATTTATAGTGCCATCACTATGAGATGAACATACTACACCATTATATACGTCATCAAGTTCATCTTTATGACTTTTTAAATATTCTTCTGATGCATCAAACAATTTATTAAATTCTTTTAAATATTTAGAAATAAATTCATCATTTAATTTATGCCCAGTCATATATATTTCTTTAGTATCATTATATCTACATATATAAGTTTCCCCTAAAGAAGTTACTATTCTTATTCTAGATATTTTAGTTCCAGTGAATACTTCTATAGATTCAATATATTCTATTTCTCTAATATATTTTTCTTTTCTATTTTTTCTTTTTTGAATTAGTTCATATCCTCTATCAATTCTACTTACTAAGTCTTCACTTATACTAACTTTTTTAGATTTGTTATATTCCTTTCTTAGAAGATTAATGTAATCATATGCACTTATTACTTCACCATTATTAATTACCTCTTCATAACTTAAAAATGAATTTAGTCTTTCTAATAGACGATTATATTCATCCATAATTTCCTCCCTACCTGTAACTTTATTATTACATTAATGATGAAAATATGCAAGAAAATACTAAACAATAAATTAACTATATTTTAATTTAAATATCTTTTTAAAAGAGAATGATAAATAATTATATACTATTAGTAACAAAATGCTTACTAAAATAATATAAATGCTTGTTAAATATAAAAATAGTACTACTGATAATATCACTGATACAATAACTGAAAATATATCCTTTTTTATTAAACTATAACTCGTTATACTTATTAATGATATTATTATTTGATACAAAATACTTATTAATAAAATTTTAATATTTAGACTATTATTAAAAATTAATGATATCACTATGGAACCTACTAATTTAATAAAAATAATTATAAATAAGATAGTTACTGTTCTTTTAATTATCCATTTTTTACTATTTTCTCTTATTATTAGACTTTCATTAAAATTAGTAAGATCATAGCTAAAATAAGACATAGAGAAATATATTGTCAACACTACAAAATATAAGTTATAAAGTGTATATATAAAATCGTTTTTTAGATTAGTGTTCGAATAGTTAATTAATAATGCATATATTTCTTTTTTATTTTCAAAGTCTACATAGTTGATTGAAACATAGATTAAGCAAATTATAAATACTGATATAAAAGATATAATCCAAATTTTATCTGCTTTAATTTTATTTATTAATAAATTCAATTCAATCTTCATAAATACTTCCATTTTCAATTTTATATATTTTATCTGCTAGATTATCTAAATCTTCTTTAATATGTGTACTAAAAATAATTATTTTTCCTTTTTGTTTTTCTTCTTTTAAATATTTAATTAATTTACTTACAGTTTTTTCTTCTATACCATTAAATGGTTCATCTAATATTATTATCTTAGGATCTTCCATTATAGCTTGAGCAATAGCTAGTTTTTGTTTCATGCCTAAAGAGTATTTACTAAATTTTTTATCTTTCTCATTTATTAGATTGACTATTTTTAATGATTCTATTATTTCTTTATCACTTATTTTGTTTTGAATTTCAGCAAGTAATTTTAAATTTTCGTACCCAGTTAAATTAGGAAAGAAACTTGGTCTTTCTATTACTGCTCTTAAGCTATTTGGGTACTCATCATTTGCATTAAAGTCTATGCCATCAAATAAAATTTGACCTTCAGTTGGGATTAAAAAACCACATATAAGTTTCATAATTACGCTTTTACCACTGCCATTTCTTCCATATAGTCCATATATATTGCCTTCAGTAAATGTTATATTTATATTATCGATAACCTTGTTTTTATCAAAATTTTTAGATAAATTTTTAAGTTCTATTTTCATTTTTACCTCCTAATTATTTTTATCACAATCAATTACTAATTTTTCTTTGTTTTTATATACTAATGATAATATAATTGTAGAAATTGAGAATAATACTATTAATGGTATAAATACTGCTATATAACCTTTACTTAAATTCATACTAAATATATTCATTATATTAAAGTAAATCATCATAGAATCTATATGTAATAATTTTCCAAATATTATATAACCTACTAGAGCTTCTAAAAATATTTCAATTGCAATAAACAAAATATATGATAATAATGATGATAAATAAAAGTTATGATTTTTTCTTGCCACTATTAATGCAATATTTACATAAATTAGCCCTGTTAATAATGCTTTAAATATTAAAGCAATTACATATATATATGGGTTTATTATTTCATTAAATAATTCTTTTGTGGGCATTAATGCATAATATGAATCTATATTAAATCCTCTACAATATATTAGTGAAAACACAATAATAATTAAATAAATAATTGGTAATATTAGTGATGATTTATATGCTTTTAGTAGTATATTTTTTTTCATTTGTTTATAATTTTCTCTTGTTAAAAGATAAAGTATATTTCTACTTTTAAATAGATTACAAACATAATATAAAACTGGAATACTAATTAGTGTAAACATTAAATATATTAATATATCCATATCTGATGATAATACTGTTACTGTATAATAAAAATCAGGATTTGGTTCATGATAACTATTTAGTAACTCATTGCATATTTCTTGTTCTTCGGTAATAGTCTCACTTTTACATTCTTGTATTCTTGTTTCTATTAATTCTTTGTTTGTTTTAAACCAATCATTATATTCTATAATATTATATAATAGTACGCCTATTACTATTAAAAATGATATTATTAATAATTTATTTTCTTTAACTAGTCTTTTCATAATACTCCTTTATATAAATATAAGACACATTATTTTATTTTAATCTATATACCAACTTGCTACATGCGAAGTTTTTAATAAAGTAAAATCACTTCTCTTAATTTTTAGTCTATGCTTTCCAGGAACTGAATACGTTATTCTTCCTAATATTTATTAATTATTTAATAACATAAATTTAAATATTTTTGCTTATTTTTGTCTAAAAGTGTCATATTTTGTCATTATCTTACTTTTTTTATTCTTGAGTATAGTTTAACTATACTATATTTAAATATTAAAAACAATATAAAAAAGTGATTAATGAATAATCACTTTAGTTCTTTTAAGTATTCGTGTAGTTCTTCTGCGACAGTTTGTGGTATTATTTCTGATAGTTCGTATACTGATGCTTCTTTTATTTTAGAAACACTACCATACTTTTTAATTAGCTTTTTACGTCTTACTTCACCAAGACCATTTATATTATCGAGTACACTTTGTATACTTCCTTTACTTCTTATTTCTTTATGATAATTGATAGTAAATCTATGTACTTCTTCATCTATTCTACTAAGAAGTCTAAACACATTAGATCGTTTATCAATATTTATTATCTCAAACGTATCTCCATCAACTATTGCTTCTGGACTATGATGATCATCTTTTTTAACACCTATTACTTTTATATTAAGTCCTAAACTATCTAGAGTATCAAGACAAGCATTTATTTGATTAGTACCACCATCTACGATTATTAAGTCAGGTTTTACTAGTTTATCTTTTAAAACTCTAAAGTAGCGTCTATATATTACTTCTTTCATAGATGCGACATCATCGTTCTTATCGAAAGATAGTTTGAACTTTCTATAGTTCTTTTTAGAAGGAAGTCCATCTATGAATGTAACCATACCTGATACTGTGAAAGTACCAAATAGGTTCGAATTATCAAATGCTTCGATTATATGGAGACTATCTAGTTTTAATAAATTCTTTAATTCATCATTTGCTTTAGTAGTAAGTTCTTCATTACTATAAATTAATCTTATTTCTTTATTATATTGTTCTTTAGCATTGTTATAGGCCATATCAAATAGTTTCTTTTTAGGGCCTTTTTTAACTACGATTACTTTAGTATTTATTATATTACTAAGTAGTTCTATATCTATTATTTCAGGAACTATTACTTCTTTTGGTACTATGTTTCTTTTACCATAGAAAGAAGCTATATAATACTCTAAAGTCTCTTTTATGTCATTTATGACTGGTATTATTTTATAGTTATTACCTACTAATTTACCATTTCTAATAAAGAATATTACTATACTTATATAACCATTATCAAAGTAATAATTTATTACATCCCTATTTACATTATCATCTAACTCTACGATTGATTGATTACTAAATACAGTTTTCATATATCCTAGTTCATCCACTAATTCTTTACATACTTCGTAGTTTAGATTTTCAGAATTCACTTGTATCTTTTCATTTATTTTATCTATAAGTAGTTTGTCATTACCATTTAAAATAGATAGTATTTCTGTTTTAATTGGTGTAATATCTATATCTTTATGTTCACAATATCCAAGACATTCACCTATATGATAATAAAGACATACTTTTTTAGGCATAGTATCACATTTTTTTAATGGATAAAGTCTATTAAGTAAATTAACTAGTCTTCTGGCTGCATAGACATTCGGATAAGGTCCAAATAAATGACTAGACTTTTTATTTATATTTATTTCTCTTTTTACTAGTAAACGAGGATATTTTTCATTAGTGAATTCTATATATGGATAACTCTTATCATCACGTAATAATATATTATACTTTGGATCATACTTTTTAATTAAGTTTATTTCTAGTATGAATGCTTCTGTTTCTGAGTTAGTAACTATATATTCAAAATGATCTATTTCACTTACTAGTTTTTTAGTTTTACCTGTCACTCTACCAGTAAAATAGCTTTTTAAACGATTAAATAATATTTTAGCTTTACCTACATATATAACAACATTATCTTTATTATACATAAGATAGCATCCACTCTTTTTAGGTACGTTTGCTAGTTCTTTGTTAAATTTAATAGCCATAATATGCCTCCTTTGTTATTTTACCAAATTTATTATTAAAAATGAATGTTTGATTTTATTTTTAATTAATAATATAATTATGTCATGGAAAAGTTAAGTGAAAGTTTTATTGAAGTTAAAAAGTCTAAGTTTATTGGACTTATGTATAGCGTTAATTCTATAGATGAAATAGAATCTATAATATCTAGTTTGAAAGAAGAACATAAAAAAGCTAGACATATAGTCTATGCTTATAAAGTTGGTGGTCAGGAGAAGAATTATAGCGATAAAGAACCTAGTGGTACGACTCGAGGACTCTTAGACTTAATACATTATAAAAATTTAGATAATACATTAATAGTTGTAGTTAGATACTTTGGAGGAATACTTCTTGGTGCTGGGCCTCTTACTCGTACTTATACTAAAGCAGCTAGTAGTTTAATTAAAGAACAGTGAACCTAGTATTTCTACTGTTTTTTTAATACCTTTATTCATGAATTTTTCAATAAACATACCAGTGTTATATCCAGTATTACTAATAACATTAGAATAATCAATTTTTTCATTTGTGATATAGTTTTCTAACTTTACATTCTTTCCTTCACTAATATCTTTTTCAAATTTCTTAACTGCTTCTTCTGTAAGAATTGTTTTTGTATGAACTTTATATTCGTAGTAACCTGCTTCTCCGCTTATATATAGAATTAAGAAAATTATAAATAAAAATAACATAATAATTAGAAAATAATTTTTACTTGTTTGTTCTTCTTCCATTATGACTCCTTTATATAATCGCTAATTATCTTAGCAAATATTTCTATAGTATTATTTAATTCTTCAAGAGTTGAATCAATTCCACCTATTTTAACTAGTATTATTTTGTTATTTAAGTCTTGATTATAATTTATATCTTCTCTTAGTGTTACTCCTCTACTTATGCCTTTATATTCATTATTTAACCTATTATTTAAGTTATCTGCGATGAGTTTATTCTTTTTATAATCTTTATTATCTGCTCCAATAACAAAAAGAATTCTAGCATACTTCTTATTATCTTTTTCATATAAAGTATATTTATGTCTTAGGGAGTCTCTATGAATATCTAATATTAGTTTATAATCTTTAGTTAAATTATTTTCTAAAAAGTATCTACTTGCTTTATAACTATCTGTGTATTTAAGTTTATTCTTAGATAAATATTCTTTCATACTAGAAGTTTCTATATAAGAATTAATATTATAATTTTTTAAATATTCTTTTAGAATTTTTGATACTAAAGTAACATTAGGTGTAATAGAATGATCGCTAGTATATGGTAGACTATACTCTTCAGTATCATGTGTATTATAAATATAAACTGTGCTGTTAGTTTTATTACTTATACTTTTAGATATTTTTAAATCATTAAAATCTACTATTTTATTTAAAGATTTATATACTATTTCAGTTTTAAAATTTTCAATATTTAAATTTTTATTAGAATATTTATTTTCTATATCATTAGTTATAGTTTCTATAAAATTAGTATTCTTTATTATATAATAATAACTAAATACTAATAGAGATAATAATATAATTTTTAATATCTTATTTTTTATATTTCCAGTATTAAATCTATTCATTTAACCTCCTTTTTATTAAATATATAATAAATTAACTATAAAAAATGTCGAAAAACTTTTAAATACATTGATTTTTTCTAAATAATTTGATAAACTTAAATAGATTTTTAAGGGAGGTGGAATAATGCCTAATATTAAGAGTGCTAAAAAAAGAGTATTAATTACAAAGAAAGAAACAGTACTAAATAATGATGTAAAAGCTAGTATGAAGACCGCTATTAAGAAAGTTGAAAAAGCACAAACTAAGGAAGAAGCTCAAGCTAAGTTAAATGAAGCTATTAAGAGAATAGACAATGCTGCTTCTAAGGGAGTTATTAAAGCTAATACTAGAGATAGATATAAAACTAGATTAAATAAAATAGTAAATGAAAAATAATTAAGTAGATAATATCTACTTTTTTTGTTATACTTTAATTGGTGGTAATAATGAATAGAACTTCTAAACTATTATTGATACTTTGTATATTGATAATTAGTTTTTGTGTATATATGTTTTATATAAATTTTGAAACTATAATGAAAAGTATTAATAATTTTATAGATAATATTAAGTCTCATGAAGTTGTAATACCAAGTGATACTAAGAATCACAGAGTTTATAATTATAAAACTATTAGTGAAACAAATGACTTTAATCCTAGAAATATAGATGACTTAAAGAAAATATATTATACTGTACTTAATAATGGATGGAATGACTTTACATTTTATTGTGATGATAAGATTTATCCTAGTTGCGCTAGTGATGTAAAAATTCTTGCTAATAATAATCCTTATGTAGCTCTTATAAATAATTTTGTAAGTCCATATAATTCATATCAAAAGTTTAATACTTTAGTTACTAATGATAAGATAGTAAATATTAAAATTGATAAATTATATAGTGAAAGTGAAATTAGTTCTACTGATACTAAGATAGATGATATATTTAAGACATTAAATATAAATACTACTAACCCTACTCGCAATGATATAAAAGCACTTCATAATTATTTAATTAGAACTATTACTTATGATACAAATTATACTTCAGAATCTATAGATAAGTCTTCAAGTAAAGCATATTATGCTCTTACAAGCGGTAAAGCTATATGTAGTGGTTATTCAGATAGTTTTGCCATAATGATGGATAAACTAAATATTCCTAATTTTAAAATAAGTACTACTGATCATGTGTGGAATGTAATATATTTTGAAAATAAATGGCAACATATAGATGTTACATGGGATGATGATGAAGTTAATAATAATAACTATTATAATTTCTTTATGATAGATACTAATGATTTATTAAAGAAAGATACTTTAAAACATTCATTTGATAGAGATACGTATTTAGAACTAAAATAAAAGAATTCGAAATTGAATTCTTTTTTATTTTGTTAATTTTTTTATTAGTTCTTGTTGTATCTCACTAGTTTTATTCATTATATATAGATTTGATACTGGTATAGTCATAGTTGAACCATCATTAAATTCTATTGTTGTATATGTTCCACAATATGAAGGAGTAACTATACTTTTTACATTTTCTATTTCTATATATTCGTCTCCTACTATCATATAGTAGGCTTTTTCTGATTCTTTTGTCTCTTCGTTATTGTCTTTAGAACAACCACTCATTAATGTTATAGCTGCGACACTTGCTAATAACAATGCTTTTAATTCTCTTCTTTTATTCATTTAAAACTCCCCTTCTATATAATCTTTAACTTCGTTAATTGTGTTATCAAAGTTATCATAGTCTACATCAAACCAAGTAATGTCTTGCATTTGATTATTAAACCAAGTAAATTGTCTTTTAGCATACTTTCTAGTATTTTGCTTTATTAGTTCTTTTGCTTCATCAAGATTAATATTACCTTTAAAATATAATTCTAATTCTTTATAACCTATGATATTACTAAAGTTTTTAAGATTCATATTATATAGTCTTTGTGCTTCTTCTAAAAGACCGCTTTCAAACATTTTGTCTACTCTTTTGTTTGCTTTATCATAAAGAGTTGCTCTGTCACATTTAAGACCTATTAAAGTAAAATCATACACTCTAGTGTTTATATCATCTGTTTTATTTTGTATTTTTCCAGTTTCTTTAAATCTTTTAATAAATCTTTCTAATCGTTGTCTATTATTTACATGTATATCGTTATCTTTATCTATATCATTTGCGATTCTTTTTAACTCTTCATTAGTATAATTACTTAAATCAATGTTAGATTTTACTGTTTCTTCCAGATTATAGTTATAAAGTAATGCTTTTATATATAGTCCTGAACCACCTACGATGATTACATTTTTATTTTCTTTAATAAATTTATCTAGTAATTTTCTTCCTTCTTTTTGATAATCAAATAAAGTGTAATCATCATTTAAAGAAACTAGATCTAACATATAGTGAGGAACATTCTCTTTTTCTTCTTCTGTTACTTTAGCTGTTGCGATTAGAGGCTCTTTATAGATTGCAGTAGAGTCAGCATTAATAATAGCTGCATCTAAATAATGAGCAAGACTCACTGATAATTTAGTTTTTCCAGTAGCAGTTGGCCCTACAATCACAATAATTTTACTCATCTTCATAACCTCCCATCACTAATTTTTTAGTTTTAGAATCTATTAAATCGCCATCTTCATTAAGTTCTAAGCCTAATTCTTTTAACATATTCATAAACTCACTAATAGAGTCTCTTATTTCTTTATATTCTTCTAATAACTCTTTATCTTCTTCACTCATGAATTAACCCTCTTAAACATTTTTTCTAGTTCATATATTGGATACTTTATAACAGTTGGTCTTCCATGAGGACAAGTATATGGAAATTCACATTTAAATAGTCTATTTAATAACTCTTCTTGTTCATTATAACCTATATTAGTATTTGCTTTAACACTCATCTTACAAGCTAGGCGAATAGCTGCTTTTTCATTAAATTTAACTCTATCAAAGTCTCCTTTTATTTCTGAGACAAGTTCAAATATTCTTCTTATACTCTCTTCTTCGTATCCTTCTTTAAGCCATGATGGATGTTCTGTAACTCTAAAAGTATTAATACCAAATTCTTCTACTTTAAATCCTACATTTCTTAAAACATCTATATGATCATGTATTCTCATGAACTCATTTTTAGGATATTCTAAAGTTATTGGAAATAGCATACTAGTAGTATATACATCTCTTTCTTTTAGTGCTTTCATATATCTTTCGTAGTTAATTCTTTCATTTGCTGCGTGTATATCTATCATGTACATAACATTTTCATCTTGAGCTATTAAGTATGTACCGAGAGCTAAACCTACTGGTTTTATAAATACATCTTCTTTTTTGACTGCTTCACTATCATATTTTATTTCTTCTTGTTCATCGTCAAATTGTAGTCTTACATCTTCAATCTTTCTTTCAGTGTATCTATAATTATTTTCATGATTATAATCTACTGGGGACTCTTTTATTTCTTCTTGATAGCCTTTAAATGTGTTATCTGCTTCGTTTAGAGCTGTTCTAATAGTACTAAAAAGTAAATCATTAAGACTTTCTAATTTAGAAAATTTAATATCTTGTTTAGTTGGATGAATATTAACATCTATTAGAGTTGGATCTGTTTCAATATTTATAACAACTATTGGAAATTTTGTTTCTGCTAAAACTGTATGGTATGCATCTTTTATAGTTCTATTAACTGATTGATTGGTAACTACTCTTCCATTTACTAAAGTAATCATTGAATTTCTATTTGATTTTGAAATATTCAAGTTACTTACATAACCATTAATTATATAATCATAGTTTTCAGCTTCAATCTTGATCATATTTTTAGATACATTAAGTCCAAATATTTCATGTATTACTTTATATATATCGTTACTGCCTGATGTTTTTATCATTTCTCTTCCATCGTTAAATAAGCTAAAAGAAATATCTGGATGTGAAAGAGCAATTTTTTCAATATAGTTTACTGTAAGAGCTAGTTCAGCATTTAAACTTTTCATGAATTTTAATCTAGCAGGTGTATTATAAAATAACTCTGATACTTCAATTATAGTACCTTTTCTCATACTACCGGTTTTTTCTGTTATGAATTTACCTGCTTTAAGATTTAGATAAGTTGATTCTGTACCATCATATGTGTCTAATACTATATTGCTTACTGATGATATAGCAGCTAATGCTTCACCACGAAAACCTAAAGTATTTATAAAATATAAATCATTTTCATTTTTGATTTTAGAAGTAGCATGTCTACTAAAGCATAGTTTAGCATCATCTCTACTCATACCACATCCATCATCAACTATCTTAATTAGTTTAGTTCCTGAAAGTAATAATTCAATCTTTATATTTTTACTTCCTGCATCTATACTATTTTCAACTAATTCTTTTACTACATTAGCAATTCTTTCTACTACTTCACCAGCAGCTATTTTATTTGCTAAGTTTTCACTCATTACATTGATTTTATTCATATTAAATCATACTCTTTCTAATACTTACTAATTTAGTATCAAGTGTATATACTTTTATACTTCCAGGTTTTGTAATTCTTATGAATCCTAAACCATTTATTAATATATCAGATGACCCTTTTATATCGTAGGTTACGTTTGGTAATATAGTTAGTTTATCATTCTTTGACTTAACTTTTTCATATCTTAGTTTATCATTCATGTAGAAACTAAAACTATTAGATTTATCAGATATATTTTCTATTCTTAAAATGTCATTTACTACTATAGCATATCCATTTCTAACTTGAAATGTTTTAACTTTTAATTCTTTTTTAGGATATAATTTAACTACTTTAGAGTAGTCTACGAAGTTATATATAGCATTACCATCTATGAATCCAGGTGTGTCTACTATAACTAATCTTGGGTTTAATTTTATTGTTATATAAGATGCTGTTGTATTTGGAATACTACTTGTAGTTATAGTAGGATTCTTACATACACTAGTAAGTAAGTGATTTATAAATGTACTTTTACCACTATTAGTAAACCCCACTATATAAAGTCTTTTAACTTTATCATCTTCTATTTTATTTAAAAAATTATCTATATTATAGTTTTTAACTGAACTTATGAACATAATGTCTTCTGTATTTACTATGTTAGATTTAATATATTCTATAAGTTTCTTTTCTTTTAAACTTTTAGGTAGAACATCTCTTTTAGTAATTAGAATATACTTTTTATTTTTAAATCTATTTATATATTTTTTAACATTTTCATTTATATTAAGAGCATCTATTAAGAATGCTACACTAGCTAGATTATCACTATTTATATTTCTAATTATTCCATCAGTATCTATTTTTTTATCTAAGACACTATATTCTCCATAATGTTTTATTTTAAAGCATCTTTCACAGTATTCAGCTTTATCGTATACACTTGATTTAACAAATCCTTCGTCTTTAGCATTTTCACTTTGAAGTATACTTCCACATCCTAAACATTCTTTATTCATAATATTTCCCCCTTAAAAATAATTCTTTTTTCTCTAAGCTTCCATATATTATTTTTTCTAACATTCTATTAATTAAAGTCATACTATAATCTTTTTCTGTTAGAGGGTTTACTAATATACTAGTTATATCTAATCTATTAGCTCCATATATATCTGTTATTAATTGATCACCTATAGCTGCTATTTCAGAACTTTTATATTTAAATCTTTCCATTATTTTATTATATTTATCTTTTCTAGGTTTTAAAGAGAATGCACAGGCATCTACCATTAAATAATCTTTAAATGGTTCTACTCTATGTTTAGGAGCATTTGATATTATGATTACTTTGAATCCTTTGTCTTTTAGTTCATCAAATAATTTTTTAAGTCTTTTAGTTGGTTTATTAGTATGACTTGGAACTATAGTGTTATCTAAGTCAAATAATAAACAACGAATCCCCTTTTTATAAAGTTTATCATAATTTATATAATAAATGCTCTTTTGATAAATATCAGGTATAAATTTTTCTACCATATCACACTTCCTCATTTAACATTATAACAAGAATTAGATTTAAAAAAAAGAAAAGTCTTATAATTTATTACTTTTCTTTATAAACATTAATTTGTTTTTAATGTGAAGTATCCAGGTGAGTCTGTTCCACCATCTATACGAGCATATGTTTTATCAACATATGAACCGTTATATTTAGTTCCAGCACTACCCACTAGTTTATTTGATGCATAAAACATATTATATGAATCAGTTATATTATCAATAACAAATTTATCACTTGAATATATTGTCAATAAATTATACATAAGAGCAAACATTAATCCCGTATTAGTTACTTTACTCGTATTGAAACTACTAACGTCTAACTCACTTGCCTTGACACTTTGAAACATATAACTCATATCAGTTACATTAGATGTATTAAAATTATTTAAACCTATTATTGAAGTTACACTACTATTGCAAAACATAGAACTCATATTGGTAACATTACTTGTATCAAAACTGCTTAAATCTAATTTTACTACTTGTGCACCATTAAACATACTATTCATGTATATTACATTACTTGTGTTAAAACTGCTTAAATTTATTGAAGTAGCCTGACTTCCTGAAAACATTGAATACATTGTAGTTACTTTACTTGTGTTAAAATTACTTAAATCTAGTGACATAGCTTGAGCATTAGAAAACATATAAGACATATCGGTTACATTTGACGTGTCAAAACTGCTTAAATCAATAGAATTTGCTTGACTTCCTGAAAACATTGAATACATTGTAGTTACTTTACTTGTGTTAAAATTACTTAAATCTAATATTTTTGCTTGAGAGCCAGAAAACATATATTTCATATTAGTAACATTACTTGTATCAAAATTACTTATGTTCAACGTTGTTACTTGAGATTCATAAAACATAGATTCCATACCTATAACTTTACTTGTATCAAAATTACTTAAATCTAAACTAATTGCCTTAATTTTATAGAACATACCACTCATATTAATAACTTCACTTGTATTAAATTTGCTTACATCTAATGATTTTACAGTACTTTCATAAAACATTCTATACATATTAGTAACTTTACTTGTGTCAAAATTACTTAAATCTAATGACAATACTTGACTATTATTAAACATACTAGATATATAAGTTACATTACTTGTATCAAAGTTACTTAAATCAAGTGTTTTTGCTTGACTTCCAAAAAACATATAACTCATATCAGTTACTTTACTAGTATCCATTTTTTCTAAATTGATTGAAGTTGCACTGGTACTATGAAACATTCCTGTCATATTTATTATATTCGATGTATTAAAACTACTTAAGTCAATAGAAGAAGCTTTACTATTATAAAACATAAATGAAGCATAGACTACAGGTTTATCATTTATATATGTACAAACAGGTGAAGTAACAGGTTCTGTGCTAGATGTATCTGTTAATAGAACTGACCATACATTTGAATTTAAGTAAGACCATCCATTAGTAGCACTCTTATATTGATTATATCTATAAGTATACTGCCCATTAACATACGTTGCTCCAGTTTTTAACTCACCATCAAAAGTACAATTAACAACTTCTGGTGCAGTATATTCTTGAATGCCAATTTTACCAGTAAATGATTTCTTTTTATTATAGTTTTGATCATAGCTTTTATTGTCAAATGTTACCATTACTGTATATTCATGTGTTATATTTGGATCTATTGAAATATTTCCTTTTATGTTACCAGTTGTTATTGTATCACTTATTGGAACAGCTCTATAAATGCTATCACATGTACCACTTTCAGTTTGTGTATCTTCACCATAATTTGTATAACTCTTACAATTTAGTGTTACATGGAGTTCATAGTTTTCTATTGTATTTATTAAGTCTCCCCAGTACAATGAATATGCTACATTTTTTGTACCAACATTTTTAACTGTTATAGTTTTTGAAATTGATTCTCCTGGAAAAGCCCCATCAAGTTTAAGTTCTGTTTCATCTTTATATTCTAGTCTTAAGTCACCGGTTGACATCACTATATCTTTTGGAGTACCCTCTATTTCTAAGCTAAAGTATGCATATGTTAATGCTAAAATAGAAAGTAATAAAAATGTTATAGATGATACAACTGTTATTTTTATAATCTTATCACTTTTCATATCTTCATCTTCACCCATTCTATTATAATATGTACCCCCCCCCGGTCAAGCAAAAAGATGTTCGCTTGCGACTCAACCCAATGCATAAATTATTTATTTAACTTCCCATTTTTGATGAATTGGGAACTTACTTTTAGAAACTTAAGAGAGTAAAATCATATTTAAAAGAAAAGACTAATTTTTAATTAATTAGTCCATCTTAATACTAGTTCTTTATTTGGTACATTTGATGATTTTATATTTGAAATAAGCATATTTCTGTTGAATGGTACTAGTTTTTTGACTATGTCAAATCCACCATCTTTTCTTTCTTTTAAAATATAATAACATGCTTGATCTTTTTTATCGCTTCCATAACCCATCCCACATGCTCTTAAAGTATGAATGCTTGTATTATTAAGTGTATCTTTCATATCAAAATGTACATGTCCTTGTATTATTGCATCATAATCAGTTACTTTTTTACCATTAAATATAGGATGTTTTTGTGCATCAAGTAATCCTCTAATACTTTCAATATCTTTTTTATTACTTGCGATTTTATTTTGTATTTTTCTTTTGGCTTCTTCTGAGTTTGTATATAAGAATTGTTTTGAGTTTTTGCCTTCTTCAAATTTTTCTTGATATGACCAAGTACTATTGTCACTAAAATCCCATCTTATATCATTAGCAAAGTGACATAGTGCGATCTTTTTACCTCCGACTACTAAATCTATTGATGGAGTCCATAATCTCATTTTTTCTATTCTTTTACTACCAAGTTTATCTTTTGTCCATTCTTGATTTCTAAGTCTATTATCATCAAGATAAGTAAATTGTCCGGTACCAAGAGTGTTATAGTATTCACTATTACCCATAATTGATGATACTTTATAATAATCTAACATATCTATTATTTCATCTGGGCTTGGTCCTGAACCTACATTATCACCAAGTGAATATATTTCTGTAATACCATGTTTTCTCATATCTTCAAGTACGGCTGAAGTTGGTTCAAATAAAGCATGTGAGTCAGTAAATAATCCTATTTCTCTACCAGTGTATTCACTAGTTTCTTTTATAATATTTATTTTAGGACTTAATAATTCTAAAATTCTTTCTATTTTTTCATTTCTTGTGATTGGTTCAATATATTTACTATTATGACTAAATACATATTTTACATTTTCTATTGGTGAATTTAATTCTTGGGTTATAACAAATGGTAAATTGTATTTTTTATGATATAGAAGTTCTTCTTTAGTTGGTTTTCGTCCTCCTGGAAGAGCTATTGCTTTTGGTATTAATCCTTCTCTATAGAATAAAGCTTCTGCATTATTTTCTGTTACTGAACTTGTTTCTAAAATACCTTTTTGTAATAAAGTTCTTCCTTCTACTTCACTAGAATTTTCTTTTATAAGTCTATTACTACCAAAGTTATAAAGTGAACTACATATAAAGCTACCGTTTTTTATTTCATCAAACAAGAAAATCATTTTATTATAATTATAATAATACTTTTGACCAAGATAACTAATTGGACTTAATGATATAAAGTTATTACTACCAGAAGATTCTCCTTTTAATAAACTTTCTATATTTTCATTATAACTTAATATATGAGCATATAAACAATAATTTTTATCTTTGAAATCTAATACTTTACCACCATATTCTTTAGATAATTCTTCGTTAATAACACCATCTATTTTAGTTGATTCTTCTATATTAGTTAAATTTATTTTTGAATCAAGTTCATATAAATGTTGTATTTTCTTAGATAGATTACTAAATTCATTTTGCATATTAGTAAAGTCTTCGAAATCTCCTTCGTATAGATATTTTAATGTTTCTATTAAACTATTTTTATCATTTGAATATTTTACTAATTCTATTATTCTTACGTATTTTAGTATTTCATCTATATATGCACATATAAATCTATTATTTTTATTATATATTTTTAGTTTTTCAAGTCCGTCGCTTCCACCTATATTACTTATTATATCTGTATTACCAAATATATTATTAAACATATTTTTTATTGTAGGCATTGATAGATTATTACTATTATCTAGATCTTTCTTGCTTGCTAAATATGAAGACTTTCTAAAGTTTTTTAAGTCTTCTAATGTATTTATATTATTTTGTGGTAATGAGTTAAATAGATGTCTTAAATCTTGTTTTAAATTGCTGTTTAGTTCTATATTATTAGTAGTAAGTAACATACATAGTTCATGATAGTTATAATAGTTATAAAGTATTTCTTGCAAATTCTTAATTATATAAACATCATTTTCTTTAGAATCGTCTTCATAATAATAGTTTTTAAAGAAATAATTACATACTTCTAGGAATTCTTTATTTTTATTATTATCTATTATATCTAGTACTTTTGTTAACCAACTTTTATATTTAACACTTCCACTACCATACTGCATAAATGATTTAAAACTTACGTTTAATGATTCTATAAATGTTTTTATATCATTATATCTTTTCATTACTAAAACACTATTAAATGCTTTAATTAGTTCTATAATACTATTTAGATCTTCTTCGTTTATACTATGTGTTCTTAATAATGATTTTTTAATTTCTATACTTAAATCATTTTTTAATATTAAAACACCTATATCTGATATATCAAAATTTTCTTTTTTTATAATTTCATCTATTATATCTTTGTTTAATAAAAATATATAATCAATTATTTCACTTTTTATTTCACTATTTTTCTTGATTAATTTATCAAATTCTATATTTTTTAGTTTTTCTCTAAAAAAATCATTTTTATATTTAATTATATTTTTAGCTTCATCTACATAATAGTTTGCTGATTTTAATAATTCATATATGTTATTTTCATTTACTTTTAGTTCTATTACTAGTTTTACATATGGTTCATAATATGCATTAAACACTCCATAAATAAATAATTCTGTTCTTACATCTTCTTCTTTTATTGCTTTAATTTCTTCAATAATTGCTGAAGCTCTATTTTCTAAAATAAATTCTTTTAAAAAGTTAGGCGAATATAAACTTTTTAGTATTTTAACTAGTTCATGACCATTTGTTTTTTGAATTTCTTTTTCTATTTCTTTTTTTCTTTTATTAAATAGTGTTTTCTTATATGAATCTCTTACGTATTCATCATTAAGTATAGATAATATTTTATAATGATCAATTGTATCTAGGGAATTAATAAAATCTTGTTCTCTTAATTCAAATAATAAATCTGCGATTTTTTGATATCTAGTTTTATATATTAATCTATATAAATCTTTTGAATTTGTGTTTTTTATTATTTTTATAAGTAAGTCTTTTTGTCTTTCAAATATTAAGTATGATAATTTTTCTTCTTTATCAAATCCATCATAGTACTCTATTATAGTTTTTTCATTTAGATTTTTAATGTATTCGTCTATTATATTTCTTTTTAAGTCGTATATTGTTTCTTTTACTTCATTTGGTATTGCATATAAACTTAATACTCCGACTATATTTGATATATTTATTTGTTTTTTTAATAGCTCTATTTTTATATCTTTTGATACTTTTTCACTTCTTATTATGTCTCCTATATCATATTTATCATATAAATTAATTGATGTAATAAAGTCTATTAATTCTTTATATTCATTAACATTTTTTTGAAGCAGTATTAAAGTATCTAGTTTTTCTAATAATATACATATATCCGTACTATTGAATTTTAATTCTATAATCATTTTTTTATCTTCAATAGTTCTTTTTTTATCTAATATTAATTCGGTTAAGTCTTCTGTATATAGTTCGTTTGCAATTAGAGAAGTTATACTATTTTTGCCATATTCTTTATATAATTCTTTTAGTGTTTTTAGTGATGGCTTTCTTATTTGAATATATTTTACAATTGAGAACATTCTGTCTTTTGTATAAGATGAATTAAATATTTCATCTATTTTAGAGAAGATTATCTTTTTTATTTTATTAGGTATTTTAGAATCAAAAAGGAAGTAAATTAACTCTTGATCTTGTAATTTACTTATTTCTTCTTTTATTTTATCTTCTTTTTTAGATATTAATATTTCTTTTTTGTTTAGTGAATCATTACTTTTATCTAAGTAATCTATTATTCTTTTATATCTAAACCACCACATAACTCTCCCCCTGAATTATAATTAGTATAATCTTTCTTCGTATTCAAATTCTTGATTTAGTATTTGTACTGTGTCTCCTTCTTTAGCTCCAAGTGTCTTTAATTCTTCATCTACTCCTAAGGCTTTTAGTTTTGATGCAAATCTTAGAGCTGACTCATCTGAATTGAATCTTGTCATTTTTAATAGTTTTTCTAACTCTGGACCAGTAACTCTCCATTTGCTTTCTCCAACTCTTTCAATTTTATATGGCTTTTCATGTTTAAATTCATATAAAACGTAGTCTTCAAATTCATTCTTTTCATAAATTTCTTCCTCAGGAAGACTTTCTAATAATTCTTTTAGTTTAAATATTAATTCTTTTGTTCCTTCTTTAGTAGCTGCACTTACTTCTAATATTTCTACATCTTTAAATTCTTTTTTGAATTTTTCTAGATTTTCTTTAGCATTTGGTAAATCCATTTTGTTTGCTACTATAAGTTCTTTTTTATTATATAAGTTTTCATTGTATTTTTTAATTTCGTTTCTTATGATTTTGTAGTCATCTATAACGTCTCTTCCATCTACTTCACCCATATCTAGTACATGACATACAACTCTACAACGGCTAGCATGACGTAAGAATTTGTCTCCTAGGCCTACTCCTTCACTAGATCCTTCAATCATTCCTGGTAGGTCTGCTACTACGTAACTATAATCTCCTGCTTTTACTACTCCTAAATTTGGTACTAATGTTGTGAAGTGATAGTCTGCTATTTTAGGTTTAGCTGCACTAATAACACTAATTAATGAACTTTTTCCAACTGATGGGAAGCCTACTAAACCAACGTCTGCTAATAGTTTTAATTCGCAACATATGTTTCTTTCTTCTCCTGGTTCTCCTAGTTCACTAGTATATGGTGCTTTATTTTTATTAGTCATGAATGCTGCATTTCCTTTACCACCACGACCACCTTTAGCAACTACACATTCTTGATTATCACTTACTAAATCGCATATTATAAGGTTTGTATCTGTGTCTTTGATTGTTGTTCCGATTGGTACTACTATAACTGTATCGTTCGCAGAACTTCCTGTTTGATTACGTCCACGACCCATTTCTCCTGAGTCACCTTTTATAACTTTTTTATATCTTAAATCAATTAATGTACGTAAACCTTTATCTGCTTTGAAGATAATACTTCCACCTTTTCCACCATTTCCGCCATCAGGTCCACCTAGTGGTACATATTTTTCACGTAAAAAAGAAGTACATCCGTCTCCACCTTTACCTGCTATTAGTTTTAAATTTACTTCATCAATAAACATAGTCTTCCCCTCATTTCATTTCTTCTAGATTATAACATATAATCTGTATTTTTACAATTTATAATAGTGTTAAAACTGGTCTTTTAACCATTTTTGGTCCCGGTACATCTTCAAATTCAATGAATGCGCCAGTCATAGTATTGTAACTATAGTAAATTTCTCCTTCTTTTACATAGTCATATCCTGCGTTTATTAGAGCTTCTATCGAGTATGCTGGATTACTTTTTACAAATACTATTTTTCCGTTATCCATAATTACTCTTTTATATCCATAGAACATATGTGATACTGTTATTTCTTCATCTAAGTAGTGTGTTGTCCCAGTTGATCTTACGAATGTATATCCTTCGTTAATTAATTCTTCCATGGTTTTAGCATCTTTAGTTTTAGTCCTTATTACTTCTCCATTTTCATCTATAGTATCTTTATATCCATAGAATGTTTCTTCATTATTTTCTATAATACTGTTTTCATAACTATATGTCTTTTCATTAGTTATTGTTCCATTATTATATTGTTTATACTCAGTACAATGAAGATATTTGTTATAGTCATAAAGTGAATCTTGTATCTTTAATAATCTATCAAGATTTTCATTTATTGGTAATAGTCCTTCTTCGTTTGAATACTCTTTTATTTGTTTTTCTATTTGTATTCTTTTAGCTTCATCTTTGTTATTTTGTATTTCTTTTGGTAGAGTTACTGCTGCAGTAAACAATATACTCGTGCTTAGTACGCCAGCCATAAAAGCTCTTTCTTTTTCACTACTCATCTTATACCCCTCATTTATTAGCTCTATATTCTAACAAATGTTTGTATTTCTGTCAATTATATTCAACTAGAACACGCATATAAAAACCTAACTCACTTGTAGTTAGGTATACACAAACTAGTGGTACCTAACCAGAGGGTCAAGCACTTCACTAACAATAATATATCATATTTGATTATTTACGTAAATAACTTATAAATGTTTTACTGGCAAATGTAAGAGAAACTGTTTTATTAGTAGCTAAATATACATTTATATTTGGAATATTTTTATTTATTTTTAATTCTTTAAATTCATTATTATTTCTTTTAGCCAAGTCTATTATTATAAAACCTATACCTAAACCGATACTTGCAAACTCACTTATTAGTTCTTGACTTACAACTTCCATTTTAGGAGTTAATTTTACATTATTTTGAAGAGCAATGTGATCAAGAAATTTTCTACTGTTCGATTCTTCTTTTTGAAGTATTAGTGGTACATTATTTAAATCATTAAAAGTGTTTATATTATCACTATAAAATTTTGAATTATATATGAATCCTTGTTTTAGTTCAGTTAACTTTTCTTCTTTTACATTTGTTTCTTTGATATTACTTTCATTATAAATAACAAAATCTAATTTGCCAAGTTTTAAATCATTTATTAGATTACTTGTTAGATCATTTGTGATATTTATGTTTATATTAGGAAAGTCTTTATGAAAAGATTTTATTTCATCTATAAGTATTAATTTAGTTAATGTTGTTGAACAACCTATGTTTATTTCTCCTTTTGATAAATCTTTGAATGAAGTAAATTCATGTTCTGCGTTGTTTATTAGTTCTAAAGCACCTTTTACATATTCGTAAAACATTTTTCCTTCTCTAGTTAGTTCCATACCTTTATTACTTCTTAAAAATAGTGTTCCACCTAAAGAACTTTCTAACTTTTTAATTGATTGTGATATAGCTGGTTGTGAGATATGAAGTTCTTCACTTGCTTTAGTCATGTGTTTATTTTTAGCTACAATATAAAAAACTCTATATAATTCTAAATCTATGTTCATTATAAGCACCCCTTATCGGTATTATAACATATATATATTTTACTTATCAATAAATAGATTATAAAATGTAAGTGAAAGGAATGATATTTATGAATATAGAAGAAATAAAACATGAGTTTTTAAAACTAAAAATGGATGAACTGGGTTACATTGATAGTATCTCAAAATTAAGTAGCGAAAGAACATTAAGTTCTAGTGAAAAATTATTAATGTATAGGAAACTTGATGAATATAAAGACGAATTAGATAAACTCCTTATGAAGATTTTCGATTATATAAGGAAAGGAAACTTAGATGATGAAGAGTTAGATAAAATTATTATTGAAATTAAAGTTCCTAAAGATTTTCTTAGTTCTTTAAAGATGGATGAATATTCTAGAGTTATGCTACTTCGCAATTATTTAGGAATAGATTCTTCTTATAAATATGTACTTACTAAGAGTGATATATTTTATGGCACTTATCATAGAGATATAAAGTTAAATTTATTCTTAAATGGTCAAAGACCAATAGATGATGAAGTGTATATCTTTAATGGATATTATGATACTAGTGAAGAAGATTCAATTATATTTTCAAGTGATGATCCTGTTGTAGCAGTATATTCACTATTGTGTGACAGAAGTTATAGCATAAAAATACCTAGAAGTAAAATGAATGATTTTGAAAAAGATAAAGTAATAATACACTCTAAAAATTACGTTTATAGCGATGAAGTAAGGAAAATATTTTATAGAGAATTATTAAATAGTGATAATAAAGATCTTATGGATGCAGTTAAATCTACTAGAAAAATAATTGATGACTTAGATTATTCAAGGAGTCCTCAATATAAAGAAAAAATACTTTTTGATAAGATACATACTTTATATGATAAAGTTAAAGGTAACTTAGTAAAAAGTGAATTATTATTTAATGGAGATTTTCTTCAAGTATTAAGAGAAATATATGAACTTCCTGATAAAAGGATTGTTAAAAAAGAAAAAGTAATTAAGAATAATGGTAAGAATTCAGTTATAGTTATAGCTTTAACTTGTGACGGTAGATACATAATTACTTTTCAAAATAGAATCAAAGATCATATTTTAGCTGAATTTCCATCTGGATATATTGAGAATAATGAAGATGTGATTGATGCTTCAAAAAGAGAACTTATGGAAGAAACTGGTTATGAAAGTGATGATATGTTTATACTTGATGAAATATTTTCTTCTCCTGGAATAGATAATTCTAAAACTTATATAGTGGTAGCTAATAATTGTGTTAAAACGTGTGAACCTCGTAAAGATGGGACTGAACTAGTGAATTATGAACTATTTAGCTTAGATGAACTTAAATATATGATACAAAATAATATTATGAATGGTTCTAGTAATAAACTTGCATTTTATAGTTTGATTAGTAATACTAAAGATGATGATATTTTATATTTTGAAGATGAAAAAGTAATACGTAAAGTATTTAAGAGAAAAGAAAATCCTTTTAAATAAAACACCAAATAAAAAAGAACCAATTATATAAACATTGGTTCTTTTTCAAACATTTTTTCTTCTTTGTATTCATATTCATTTAATAGTGTTACTTCTCCTGAAGATAGTGTTTTTGGTATATCTATTAATCTTTGATTAGAAGATCCTCTAAACAATAGATTTAAATCTTTTTGTTCAAGTATGAATTTACCATCTACTAGTACATCTATATAATGAATGAATTTGTCGTATGCTGGATTTTTCTTTGACATTTCGATTAATTCTTCAAATGTAAATCCAGTATATACCCAGATATTAAGTCCTAAAGACTTAGCATAAGCTGCTATTTTAGCACATTGTTCTGGTTGGAACATTGGATCTCCTCCACTGAATGTTATTCCTGTATGATATTTTAGTTCACTTATTGCTTCACATACCATATCTATTGGAACAAGTCCTCCACCATTAAAGTCATGTGTACCTGGATTTTGACATCCTTTACAGTTATGTGAACACCCCTGAGTCCACACTACTGCTCTAAGCCCTGGACCATCTACAATTGAATCAGTAGTAAGATCTGCTGCTAAACGTATATAATCACTATTTTGTTGCATGAGTTACTCTATCATTAACCTCTGCTTTCTTAGCATTGTTAAATCTATCTAATGTTCCTACTAGGTATCCAGTGATTCTTCTAATTCTTTCGAATCCTACTCCTTCACCTACAGTTTTTTTATTTTTTTTAACTTCTTTATCCATAATATTTTATTCCTTTCCTTAAAAATTATTTTGTTAAGCTTCCACAGCTATCATAGCAATCTAAGCAAGAAATTTTTTCCATTTCAACGCCTTCATTTTCATGTCTTCCACATCTTGGACAAACATCTTTAATAACTCCAACGTATCCACATACTGGATCTCTATCAACTGGGTGGTTAATAGCTCCGTATCCTACTCCTGTATCATGCATTATTCTAACTACTGTTTCAAATGCATCTACATTGTTTACTGTGTCTCCATCTAGTTCGATGTAAGAAATATGTCCTGCATTAGTTAATGGATGGTATTTTCCTTCAACTTCTAATTTATGTTGTACTGATGTTTTATAGTAAACTGGTACATGGAATGAGTTAGTATAGTAATCTCTATCAGTAACTCCTTTAATTTTTCCATATATTGATCTATCTATAGCAACGAATCTTCCTGAAAGTCCTTCTGCTGGTGTAGCTAAGCAAGTAAAGTTTAGATTATATTCTTCAGTATATTCATCACATTTTTTTCTCATATGACCGATTATTTCAAGTCCTAATTTTTGTGCTTTTTCACTTTCTCCATGATGTTCACCGATTAAAGCTTTTAATGTTTCAGCAAGTCCTATAAATCCTATTGATAGTGTTCCATGTTTAAGTACTGTTCTAAGTTTAGTAGTACTATCCATTTTTTCACTATTTAGCCATACACCTGATCCTAATAAGAATTTGAAGTTAGCTCTTGTTTTAGAACATTGGCACTCAAATCTTTGTAGTAATTGTCCTTTTACTAAATCCATAGTTTCATCTAATTCTTTATAGAATGCTTTCATATCAGCTTTATCTCTTTCACCTAAAGCAATACCATGTTTAATACCTAATCTTGGTAAGTTAATTGATGTGAAGCTTAGATTTCCACGTCCTGGTGTAACTGATGGACCACAAACATTTGCTAAAACTCTTGTTCTACATCCCATATATCCTACTTCTGTGTTATAGTCACCAGGAACATAATATTTCTTATTGTATGGCGCATCTATAAATGAGAAATTTGGGAATAATCTTTTAGCAGATACTCTACAAGATAATCTAAATAAATCATAGTTTTTATCTTCTTTATTGTAGTTTACTCCTTCTTTAACTTTAAATATTGATATTGGGAATATTGGAGTTTCTCCGTGTCCTAAACCTGCTTCAGTAGCAAGTAAATAGTTTTTAATAACCATTCTTCCTTCTGGACTTGTATCAGTACCAAAGTTAATTGAACTAAATGGAACTTGAGCTCCTGCTCTACTATGCATTGTATTTAAGTTATGAATAAATGCTTCCATAGCTTGATATGTAGCTCTATCAGTTCTCTTCATAGCATTTTCATAAGCACTTTCAAATATTTCTTTTAATCTTGTGCTTTTAGATGTGAATTCTTCAAAAATTCCTAGATCTATTTCTATAGTATCTAATTTATCTATAATATCTGTTACTTTATTAAAGTTAATTAATTCTTTAAATCCTTCGAATTCTAAATAATTATATATAGCTTGTTTAAATTCTTTTTTAAATGTTTTTAAAACTCCTGGAGCCATATAATAATCAAATGCTGGAATACTTTGTCCTCCATGTTGTTCATTTTGATTAGCTTGAATTGCGATAGCAGCAAGTGCTGAATAACTTCCAATACTATTTGGTGTTCTTAAGTATCCATGTCCTGTTGAGAATCCATTTTTAAATAATTTATTTAAGTCTATTTGCATACAAGTAGTTGTACCCATAGCCCAGAAATCTAAATCATGAATATGAATTGCCCCTTCGTCATGAGCTCTACTATATTTAGCATCCATCAAATATGCTTTAGCAAATTCTCTTGAAACAGTAGAACCAAAATGAAGCATAGTTCCCATTGGTCCATCACCATCTACATTAGCATTTTCACGTTTAGCATTTTCTTCAGTAGCTGATTTTAATCCTAAAGATTCAATAGCTTTAACAAACTTATGTTGTTGTTTTACTACGAATGCTTCTCTTGATGCATCTCTTCTTTCTCTATAATTTTTAAAAGATTCATAAACTTCGTTATATTTTAGTTTTTGTAATACTTCTTCGATAACATCAGATACATCTTCTACTCCGATAGTCTTTCTATCTTTATATTCTTTTCTAATTTGATCTAAAACTTTTTCTTTAACCTTATAAACGTTCTTTTCATCGTATTCTTCATATACGCTATCAAAACCCTTCTTAACAGCTAAAGCAATTTTAGCATCATTAAAACTAACCCTCTGACCACTTCTTTTGACAACAACAATGTCGTCTAAAAAATCCTTTTCCATTAATTACCTCACCTTCACCGTTATATTTTTTATAACCACTTTAAGGATAGCATCAATATAATTTTTTGTAAATGTTTTTTTATTAAATTTTTATAAAAAGTTTATTAGGTTTACATTTATAATTTTTAATTTTTTTATATTAAAAAACATTATGTCTTTATTTATCTAAGATTTAAGATATTTCATAATATTTGTTCGCTTTACATATTATTAATTAGGTGATTTTAGTGTTAGAAAAAATTAAAAATTTTATAAAAAATATTATGGTGTTTACTACTAGTTATAGTCTTAATGTATTTGATGATCCTCTTTCTAGTGAAGATGAAGAAATGTATATTAAAAAACACTTAGAGGGTGATAAAGATGCTCGTAATAAACTAATAACTCATAATTTAAGATTAGTTGCTCATATAGTTAAAAAATATGAAACTAAGGGTACTAGTGCTGATGATTTAATAAGTATAGGCACTATTGGTCTTATTAAAGGAATTGATTCTTATAGACCAAGTAAGGGTGTTAAACTTACTACTTATGCCGCTAAATGTGCTGAAAATGAAATACTAATGTACTTTCGCAGTAATAAAAAATATAATAATAATATTAGTCTTAATGATGTTATTGCTCATGATAAAGATGGAGGAGATATTACACTTATAGATGTACTTGAAGAACATAGTGAAAGTTTAGATAAAATAACTGAATATAAAGACGATATAAGGAATTTAACTAAATATTTAAATGTTCTTAATACAAGAGAACTAGATATTATTAAAATGCGTTATGGACTATTAAATACCCCTTTAAAAACACAAAAAGAAATAGCTCATAAATTACATATATCTAGAAGTTATGTATCAAGAATAGAAAAAAGAGCACTTATAAAAATGCTCCGTGAATTTATTCGAAATAATAATATTTAAATATTAAATATACAACTTAAATCATATTTAAATATAAACCCTATAAATCTAATTATTGTTGGAAATACTCCTATAATTAGTAGTATAATTCCTAGTTTAATACATTTTTTACCTGCTTTTTGAAGTGATGCTTTATCTCCATCCATAATTGGTGGTATTAATAGTGTCATGCCTTTAATTATAGCTATTATAGCACCTGCTATTCTAAGTACATTAATACTTAATTTTATCATTTTAGATAGGTTTTCTCCAACTACATCTATGCATGATTGACCGCCTTCTCCAAATCCTTGTGTAGTAAGTGTACCATTATAACTTCCATATTTACTCTCATAATTTTTTTCGTATTCTTCTTTTGTTTCTGTACTTTTTTCTGTATCTGTATCTCCGTTATATTCATTAGAACAGTCTGATCCTATAAATATTTTTGTATTTGAATCGAATACTTCACATGTTTTTGTTTGAGGCATACTATCACATTTATCAAATGTTTCAACTTTTATTGGTAGTCCACCATAATTTTTTTGAAAATAGTCAATTTCTAAAGTTGAACCTACTGTAGGCATTAATGCATGAAAAGTACTATCTCTTTCTTCTTTTCCTTTTTTTAGTTTTATTTCTATATATTTAGTATTATTTTCAATATAGTATTGGCCCATTAATGAATATCCTTCGAATTCAGATGCATTTTTTGTTGAGTTTAAAGGAAACACAAAACTACTTCCACAGTTTTTTCTTTGATTTGATTTGTCTTCACTTGAATTACTATTATTTTTTACTTGAGTAATTGAACCTTTTATTAATACTCCTTCTGCTCCGGTATGATAGTTAAAATTACAAAATATATATCCATCTTTAAATAAAGATCCACCTGTGCCAAAATCTATATATGAAAATGCTGATGGACATGAACTAACAATTTTATTTTCACTATTATAAAACGCGTATTCTATAGTCGTTTTATCATCTATATAGAAGTCTTTATCATTAAATATTTTACCTTTAGGTACTCCAAAAGCACCACTAAAATTATACTTTTTGTTTGTACTTTTAATTTTAAATTCATCTTTTATTCCTACACCTGGATCTAAATAAAATGTTATTTCATCAGTTAGTTTATCACTTCCACTAGTATAACTTAACTGATATGTACATTCTTTTGTTTCAGCATTAACCACTATACACATTAAACACAATAATAAAATTATAAAAGAATATTTAAATATATTTTTCATATACTCACCTACTATATTAAGTATAATATATTTTTTAAAATTACACAATTAAAAATGGCTTTTAAAGCCATTATTTTTTTAATATTCTTCCAGTTACTACTCCATATTCTTTTTCTCCATAATGAGTAGTTACATTTAATGATACAAAGTTTCCTATTCTTTTACTTTTATAATGTCTTGTAAGGCCTACTACACTACCAGTAAGTTCTTCTCCTTTGACTTCGGTAAACAAGTCTACATTTTCTATATTAACGCTTTCAGATGTACCACATATTGAACCTATAAAAGAATTTCCAGTAATCTTACCATGAAATAGTGAACCTTTAACATCAACATTTCCATTAACATGTCCAGCTAAAACTCCTACTTCATGTTCTCCTTTGATATTTACATTATCAAAAATAATATTTCTTACATATAGGTCTTTAGTTTCACTAAACATACCAACTGTTTCTTCACCATCAATAGTTAAATTCTTAATAGTATGTCCTCTTCCATAAATAATAACACTTGTATTACTCATATTAATACTTTCAAAATTCTTAATATCTTTTAAATCTAAATCATTATTTAATATAATAACAACCTTATCACTTTTTAACCCTTTAATTCTTTCTAAATCTTCTATAGTTTTAACAACTATAACTTTCATTTTCATTTCTTACCTTTCCTTTTTGTATAGTTTTTTAATAAAAATTATATAATTTTGGTAATCAATTTCTCCTTCTTAAAGATTAAATATTTAAAATATTGTCTTTCATATATCTCCTAATACTAGATTAATCTTTGATATATAATCAAATTAATTTGATTAAGTATATTATATCAAATTAAAAGCACTATTTCTAGTGCTTACATTATTTAACTTGCTTGATAGATACTTTCATAGTATAGTCATTTATTTTTAATTCTTCAGTTGCATTTTCATCTTCAGTTAGTGTTAGAGCTAATACTTCATCCATGATATAACTCTTGAATTCATTTATAGCATCTTTTATTTCTTTAGGTCCATTATATTTCATATCTATTCTGTCTGAAATATCAAAGTCACTTGTTTTTCTTAGATTTTGTACTTTAGATACTATTTCACGAGCTAAACCTTCATTAATTAAATCTTCATCTAGTACTGTATTTATAATAACAGTTTTGTAATTTAGCATTACTGCTTTGTATCCTTCTTTAGCATTTACTGTTTTTAATACATAACTAGAGTCAACATTATATTCAGTATCATTTAATGTAATAGTTAGTTTTCCACTTTCTAATTTCTTAGAATCATCTTCACTAATATTATTTAGATATTCAGTGAATGCTTTTATATTGCTTCCAAATACTTTACCTACTTCTTTGAAGTTTGGTTTATATGAAGTAGTTATGTATTTAGATAAGTCATTTGTCCAGTTTACTTCTTTAACGTTAAGTTCTTCTTTAAATAAACTTTCAAATTCACCAACTAATTCTTTATATTTTTCTTCAAATATTACTTCTTTGATTGGTTGACGTACTTTGATTTTAGCTTCTTCACGAATATTTCTAGTATAACTAATTAATTCGATTACTAAATCCATCTTTTCTTCTAGTTTTTCATCTATTAGAGATTCATCACATACTGGATAATCTGCTAAATGAACGCTTTCTTTTCCAGTTAATTTTTGATAGATTTCTTCACTTAGGAATGGACTAATTGGTGCTATTAATTTACATACACCAACTAATACATCATATGTAGTTTTATATACTGCTTTCTTAGAATCAGTAAGTTCACTTTCCCAGAATCTACGTCTATTACGTCTAATATACCAGTTACTTAAATCGTCACATACGAAGTCTTGAATTAAATGAACTGATTTATTTAAATCATATTTATCCATGTAATTAGTTACATTTTTAATTAAGTTATTGTATTTAGATAATAGCCAATAATCTATTTGATCTAATTTATCATTACTTATATCAAAGTCTTCTGTTGATAATTTATCAGCATTAGCATACATAGTGAAGAATGTATAAGTATTTTTAAGTGTACTAAATAGTTTAGAATTTGCTTCTTTAACACCATCTTCATCAAACTTAAGTGGAGTCCATACAGGTGAAGCGTAAGCTATATACCATCTAATTGGATCAGCACCATATTTATGAATTAGTGAGAATGGTTCGATTGCATTTCCTTTTGATTTATGCATCTTTTGTCCATTTTTATCTAATAATAGTTCGTTTACTAATACATTTTTATATGGGCTCTTACCTGTTAAGAATACACTTATTACGATTAGTGAATAGAACCAACCTCTTGTTTGATCAATTCCTTCTGAAATGAAGTCTGCTGGGAATTGACTCTTCCATAATTCTTTATTCTCAAATGGATAATGATATTGAGCAAATGGCATTGAACCACTATCAAACCAACAATCTATTACTTCCTCACATCTATTCATTTCTTTTCCACAATCTGGACATTTAATATGAATATCATCTACATATGGTCTATGTAAATCTATAGTTTTTGGATCAACCTTAGTAGTAGCTTTTTTTGCTAACTCTTCTCTGCTTCCGATCATTTCCATATGACCACATTCACATCTCCATAATGGAAGTGGTGTTCCCCAATATCTATTTCTTGAGATAGCCCAATCATTTAAATTTTCAAGCCAGTTTCCAAATCTCTTTTCACCAACAAATGATGGGAACCAATTAACTGTTTTATTTGCTTCGATGATTTTATCCTTAATCTTAGTTATTTCTAAATAATAACTTGGTCTTGAATAGTATAGTAATGGGTGATGACATCTCCAACAGTGTGGATAATCGTGATCCATTTTAATCTTTTTAAATAGTTTATCGTTTTCTTTTAACCATTTAATAACTATTTCATCTACTTCAAATACATTTTGTCCTTTCCATGGACCTTCTGTGTATTTTCCATCTTCTCCGACTGGATTTACTACTGGAATTTGATATTTCTTACATACGTTAGCATCATCTTGTCCAAAAGCAGGAGCAATATGTACTACACCAGTACCATCTTCAGTAGTAACGTATTCATCACAAAGTACGAAAAATGCTTTACCTTTTACATCTATAAATGGCATTAATTGTTCATATTCAGTATATTCTAAATCTTTACCTTTATATCTCTCTAAGATTTCATAATCTTCTCCAAGTACTGATGGAACTAACTTTTCAGCAAGTATAAATTTATATCCTTTACTTGACACAGTTACATAATCTTCTTTAGGATTAACACAAAGTGCTAAGTTAGCAATTAATGTCCATGGAGTTGTTGTCCATACTAAGAAGTATTCATCACTATTCTTTTTCTTAAATGGAACTATTACAGTATTAGCAGTAACATTTTCATAACCTTGAGCTACTTCATGAGATGCAAGTCCTGTTCCACATCTAGGACACCAAGGCACAATCTTAACTCCTTCATAGAATAATCCTTCATCAAAGAATTTCTTTAAGATATACCATTCAGTTTCAATATAATTGTTATCATATGTAATGTATGGATTTTCTAAATCAATTAATTGTCCCATTTCATCAGTAAGTCTATTAAATGCATCTACATTAGTCCATACTGATTCTTTACATTTTTGATTGAATTTTTCAATTCCATACTTTTCTATATCTTTTTTACCATCAAAGTGTAATTCTTTTTCTACTTGTACTTCTACTGGTAAACCATGAGTATCCCAACCTATTTTTCTAATTACTTTGTTGCCTTTCATAGTTTGATACTTACAGAAAGTATCTTTTAGAAATTTAGCTACCATATGATGAAGTCCTGGATTGCCATTAGCTGTTGCAGGTCCATCATAGAAAACATAATTTTGATTTTTACTTCTGTTTTCTATTGATTTGTTTAAGATATCATCTTTCTTCCAAAAATTAATTAATTCAGCTTCATTTTCTTCTACTGAGTTTTTTCTTAAATTTTCAAAATCTTTCATACTTTTTCCCTCCTATAAAAAAAGAATGGTTACCAAGGAGTCTACAAGTAGACGGTACCATCCCTCTTATTATCTTAATTATTTTAACGCAATATTTGCGTACCTATCTTATCCATAGGTAACATCAGAAGTGATCTATATATAATTTCATTTTCTAGTTTCCACCAACCACTAGTTCTCTATAAAATCCATTATATAACGTCTTCCTCATTTGTTTTGAATGAACTAATTATAACACTAGTATTTTAGTTTGTAAAGCGTTTTATTATCCTATTCTAAATACTGGACTTATTCCTAATGACTCTACACCTTGAATAATATCTCCTCCATAGTCTTTTCCATCAGATGTAATGTAATAAAAGCAATTAGAAAAGCCTTGGTATATTGAACGTAACCAATAATAAGTAACAGTACCCATGTATGACTTTATCGCAGAAGTTGCGTTTGTTGTTGTTGTATAATTATATACTTTTGTTGAATAGATACTATCATATAGTCCTGCAGCCATACTGCAAATTAACGTTGAATCCGCTGTATTAAGTTTTCCATCACCATTAATATCAGCAAGTTGTTTTTGAATCTCTGTAAGAACGATTGTGCTTCCTGAAATTAATGCATCTGAGCCAGTTAAATAATCGCTATCGCCTAAATTAACTATTCCATCCATATTAACGTCGCCAAGTTGATAACCGGTGTCCTTATAAAGCACTCTTTTCTTTATTGCAACTTTTAAATGGCTTGCATATTTACTAGTAAGTCTTGCATAACTACTATACTCTCCACTTGGCGCAAATGATGCATCTTCTTTTAATTTTATTTTAACTGTTGAATCAAGAGTCCCTGTGTTTTCCACTTTAAATATATATGGTGTTTCGTTTGAATACTCAGTTTTACCTGCATATGGATAAATACTGGATGGCACTGTTGTTCCATTTTCTACTTTTGTACCAATAATTTGACCTATATTTGTATAAGCTGTATCACATGTTGTATCTTTACAGAAACTTATGTTTAAATCTCCCATATTAATTACAGTATCCTGTCCTTTATCAACACTTAAGAACTTAACATAAGTAACACCTATAAATATGATAACAAGTAGTGATACTGATACTAATAATGTAATAACTTCTTTTTTTTATTAATTTGTCTATATACATATATACCTTCTTATTTTAAAATAATTTTAACATAATTAATTGCAAAATAGAAGATATATTGTTTTTTAATATATCTTTTAGCCCAATCGGAAAGCTGGCGCGACACCGTTTGAACTATTAGCAACGTTGCCATTCCAATCCCCGTTACTGTAAACACTCAAGAAAAAGTCGGTAAAATTAGAATGAGCCGCGCGAAGCCACCAATAAGAAGCTGTAGTTCCGTTTTTCTTTATTGCTCCACTATAACTATTTGTTGTTACTCCTAAATTTTTATAGTAATCTAGTTGTCTAGTATTATCTCTTGCTGTATCTCTACTTATTGGATTTGAACTTCCTTGTGCCCATACTTCTGCTGTACTTAGTAAATATAATTTATCTGTTGATGTGAAGTTTGTTTCTCCACTTGTACTACCATGTCCTGATACTACTGTTGTATCTATAATAACATTTTTTAAATCTGATGGGAGCATATTATATATATCGTTATTTACATAAGTATATAACTTGCTTGCTGGCCATCCACCAACATTAGTATCAGTACTATTCATCACATGTGTTGTAATTATATCTTCAAATTCAAGTACAAAGCCACAAGCAGTTTGTGAGAAACCGCTAGTAGAACATTCACTAGGCGTTGAGATATTTGCTATTCTTACATTATGTTTTCCTAGAGTTCCTAGGTCTACTTCTTTAGTATCTCCTACTTTATAAGCACCAGTATTTCCACTTCTTATATTGCTTGCTATGTTTGACCATGATGCTTCACTAAATGGAATATTATCAGGTACGAATTCACCTTCTATATTTAAGTTACCAACAAAATATGTCTTTTGTGCTTGATTAGGTGTTGTTTCGTCCATATATAACCATAAAAAGTATGTTACACTTTCACCTGGTGCGATTTTATCTCCACTATATATTATATTATTTGAAAGAGTACTAAATGAACTAATTGTATTCGCCTTAAATTCATTATATCCATTATATCCTTTTATCGCATCTATAGACAATGTCGCATCCTCTAGGTCCACTACTCCATTGCAAGTTACATCGGCGGTGATTTTTTGAACATCATTTGCTTCAATGTCTCCATTGGAGATATCAAAAATTGTCATAACATCATCATAATTAACAATACCATCTAAATTAGCATCACCTAATTGATATTCTGAGCCTGATGCTAAAACTTTCTTTCTAACAGCAACTTTTAGATGTTCTGAATATAGACTAGTTAGTCTTTGATATTCTGAATAGTCTCCAGTTGGAAGAAAGTCTTCATCTTCTTTTAATTTTATAGTTATTGTTGCATCCATAGTACCAGTATTTGTTACTTTAAAGATATAAGGTGTTGCATTTGAATAGGTTCCATCATTTGGATAAGGATAAATAGAAGCTGGAATAGAAGTTCCGTCTTGCTTAGTAGTACCAATAACTTGACCTATATTTTCATAAGTAGTGTCACATGTAGAATCATTACAAAATGATATATTTAAGTCTCCTGTTTCTACTACATTGTCTTTTCCTTCATCTATTTTAAAGAATGAAGCAAAGGAAACACCTATAAATATTATTAATAAAAGTCCTACTGATATAAGTAATGTAATTGTTTCTTTTTTTATTATTTTATCTATATACATTTGATCACCTATTTTCTTTATTAATTATATAACATAAAATATGCTTAGTCAATTAGGTATAAAATTGACTAAATGTATCACATATGATATAATATATGTATATTTATGGGGGATAGATATGAATAATAAATTATTAAAAGAATTAAAAAGTAAGATGTTCTTATATGCTTCTAATGTAAATAAACTTATTAAAAAATATAATACTATGAAAAATAATGGAGTAAGTATTAGTAAACTTAATGATATAGCTATTGAAGCACATGAATTTAATACTAAATATAGTGAAGTTAAAAGTGACTATGAAGAATATGTTTCTAAATATGAGATGTACTCTTCTCTATCTAGATTTGGTGGTAAAAAGTATGAAGATGCTCGTGAAAGTTTTATAGCATGTCAAATAAGTTTAATATTTAAGTATGGTATTGAAGAAGATTTAAGCCATGATGAAAGTATAAGTGAAGTTAAGAACGATAATGAAGTTATTGAAGAATATACTCATTGCAAGCCTAAAAAAGGAAGTAAATTATTAGCAGGTGCTTTAGCTCTTGTATCTGCTTTAGGACTAGGATATGGTCTTAGTGCTTGTACTCATGGACTTGATGAAGCTCCTATAGTTGATGTTGATACTGATACTGAAGAGAAAAATAACGAGGAAGTTAAAAATGATGATGAAGTTACTATGCCTGAATTAAACCCTGATGATATAGAAAATACTGATATTAAAGATGAATCTAATAATGAAGAAAATAATAATGAAGAAGTAACTGTTATAGAAGAAAATAAAGAGGAAGAAGTAAATACTAATGAAACTATAACTACTAATGATTTTGCTTATTTAAAAGAAACATCTAGTCTTTACGATAGTGAAGAAGATGATAAGCAAGAGTTAACTAGTATTGAAAAATATCAAAAAGTATTGAGACTTAGTACTGATGGAATTTATGATTATGTACAAACTGAAGATTTACAATATGGATATATCGAATCTAGTAAATTAGAAGTATTGCCTGATATGTATGTTGAAGTTGATATAGGTGATCAAACTGTTGAGTTATATAAAGATAAAGATATAATATTAACTACGTTGTGTGTTACTGGTAAAGATAGTACACCTACTCGTATTGGATATTTTCCTATTAAGTATAAAACTTATGATACATATTTAAAGGGTCCTGGATATAAAAGTCACGTTTATTATTGGATGCCTTTTGACGGTGGTATTGGCCTTCATGATGCAGCTTGGAGAAGTGAATTTGGCGGAGATATACATTATAATAGTGGTAGTCATGGATGCGTTAATATGCCTCATGATGCTGCTAAAACTATTTATGAAAATGTAAGTGCTGGTACTAAAGTATTAGTACATAACTAAAAAAAGATATTCATTTTGAATATCTTTTGATTTAGAATATTAAATATTTTGTTATGAGTGGTGTTATTATATTTGAAAAGTATAATGTCATTAATGCGCCTATTAGAAGGAATGGACCAAATGGAATAATTCCTTCTTTATTTTTCTTACTAATTATAAGCGAGAATATAAGTCCCACTACTGAACCTATAAATAGTGCTACGAAGCTGTTTATTGCTCCTAGAGCTAGTGCTATTATAGCCATTAATTTGATATCTCCATCTCCTAAAGATTCTTTTTTAAACATATAATTTCCAAGTAATTTAAGACTATACATTATAGCAAATAATAAAGCTGAAGATATAATATGTTTAAATACATCATTCATACTTAAGTATACACATAATGTAATAATAGTTGCTATGCCTGATATTACTAATACTCTATCTGAAATATAGTAATATAGAAAGTCACTGATTATTGTCACCATTAATGCACATGTAAGTATTGTTGTGATCCAAAATTCAAATGTAAAGTCATACATTAAATAGTTACATAAGAATAATAATGCACACACTATTTCTACGAATGGATAAATAAAATTAATTGGTTTTTTACAGTAAGCACATCTTCCTTTTAAGAATATATATGATAATATTGGAATATTCATATACCATTTTAGTGTTTTACCACATTCATTACAAAAGCTTCTAGGTGAAGTAGCTTTTATTTTGTTAGGTATTCTATAACCCATACATCCTAAAAAGCTACCCATTACAGCACCTAGTACTGTTATTAAAATCATTATTTCTATTTGCATATTTAAAACTCCCCTAACTTAATGTTGAATACATACCAAACATTGGTACTACGATTGCGATAAGTATGAAACCTACTACTAGTGCTAAGAATACGATCATTATTGGTTCTATAAATGTTTTGATCATATTTACTGAGCTCTTTTGCATTTTTTGGTAATAGTCGCCTACTTTATCAAGCATTGTTGCAAGTTCACCAGTAGATTCACCTGTAAGTATCATATAGTATGCTACTTGAGGTACTGCCCAGTTATCTTTAAATGTTTCACTCATTTTTTCACCTTTTAATAGGTTGTTTATTGTTCTATACATTATACTTTTATATATTTCATTCGAAGTTATTTTTCCTAAAATATCTATACTATCTGTAAGAAGTACATTATTTTTATTTAATGTTGCGAATGTACGAGCAAATAAGGATATTTCTTTATATATTATTAAGTTACCTACTACTGGTAATTTCATAAATATATGTTGCATCATTGCTCTAAATGCTTTAACTTTCTTATATAAGTATATATAAATTAATACTACTGCTAATACTACTTCTATAATAGTCATATATTCATTTTGTAAGAATGCTGAAATATTTAGTGTTATTACTGTTACTGGGTTTAGTTCTGCATTCATTGATTCATATACATCTACGAATTGTGGAACTATGTATGTAAGCATGAATATTACTATTCCTATTGCAAATACTAATACTATACATGGATATGCAAGAGCACTAACAACTGCTCTTTTTGTGTCTTCTACTTCTTGATAATATGCACTCATTTCATCTAGTGTTCCTTCTATATTACCAATCATTTCTGCACTTTTAATCATATTTATTAATAACGCTGGGAATACTGTTCCTTGTTTATTTAATGCTTCTGAAAATGTTTCACCCATTGTAAGTTCATAAATAACTGCATCATATACTGATTTATATTTTTTTCTTTTGTCTTGATCAGCTAAGACTTTAACAGCATCTGTAAGTGGTATACCTGCTTTTATATAAGTAGATAATTGGGCTAGCCAGAATACTAAGTCTTTATTTTTCATTTTTCTCTTTAGACTAGATGATTCAGTATGAAAGAAGTTAATTGCCCAGTTTGTTTCTATTTCATATACTGTCATTTCTTCATCTATTAAGTAAGAATAAACATCTAATTTAGAAAGTGCTGCGAAGTATCCTTTTACTAGTTTTCCTTCTTTATTTTTAGCTAAATATCTATATGTTTGTTTAGCTTCTGTTCTAACAGCATCATCTCCGTTAGGATTAACTGTCATTATTATAAGACTTGCTTCTTTTCTTTCACGAGCAGCTTTTACGAATGATAAGTTATCATATTTATTTTTGATATATTCTTCTATTTTTTGACTTAATGTTTTTGTTTCTTCTTTTTTTTCTTTTTTAGCTACATCTTTTAGTATTTCAATTCTACGTTTTATATAGTTATAAATATCATATACTGTTTTACTACATTTATTATATATGAATAATGGAAAGTCATAAAATATTATTGAAAAAGTATATCTTGTTCCTTCGTAGATTGCTGTTGATAATGCAAATATTTCTAGCCATATTCTTTTGAAGAAATATTCCCATATACTTTCTACGATGTTTTTAACACCCCATACTAAGTAACTAAAGAATGACACAATAAAAGATATTATCATATCAAATGTACCAAATATACCTACTCCTACACTTCTAATAAGTGTTATTAATTCAGTTACTATTATTTTAGGTAAAATTATTATATTAAAAGATGACTTTTTCTTAGTTTTAGGTTTAGCTTGTTTTATGGTTTTTTTCTTCTTAATTGTACCTTTTTTAGCCATACTTATCTTTCCTTCTTATTCTATTATATATTGATTATAACATATAATTTTTTAAATAAAAACACATTTTTAACTTTTTTTAATTAAATTAATATAATACTATAGGTGATTATATGAATAGTGAACTTTTATCAATATTTAAGAATATTAATATATCTAGTATTGCTAGTACTGCTAATAAAACTTTAAGTGTTATTAAGAAAACTATTCCAGTTTATAAGGAAGTAAAACCTTATATATTAAGAGAAAAAAGTATTTTCAAGAAGAAAGAAGAGCCTTTAGTAGATGAAATAAAAGAAAGTAATGTATCACTTGAAGATAGAAGTTCTTCATATAATGATACTCTTACTTTCTTTCAATAATTATTCTCTTTCGTCTGTACTAAGTATTGTTAAGAATGCTTCTTGAGGTATTGACACACTACCTACTTGTTTCATTCTTTTTTTACCTTCTTTTTGTTTTTCTAGAAGTTTTCTTTTTCTTGATACGTCTCCTCCATAACATTTAGCAAGTACGTTCTTTTTCATAGCTGATATATCTTCACGAGCTATTACTTTTGATCCTATACATGCTTGTATTGGTACTTGGAACATTTGTCTTGGTATTATCTTTTTTAGGTTTTCACATATTATTTTTCCACGTTTATATGCGAAATCTTTATGAACTATTAGACTTAATGCATCAATTATATCTCCATTTAGTAGTATATCCATTTTAACTAATTTGCTTTCTCTATTGCCTATAAATTCATAGTCAAATGATGCATAGCCTTTAGTATAGCTTTTTAGTTTATCAAAAAAATCATATACTATTTCTGATAGAGGAAGTTCATATGTTATATTTACTCTTGTTTCATCTAAATATGACATATTTTTATAGATTCCTCTTTTATCTTGGCATAGTTCCATTATTGGACCTACATATTCACTTGGTACGTAGATGTTTGCTCTTACAAATGGTTCTAATACTTTTGATATTTTAGATGGATCTGGCATTTTAGATGGAGAATCTATTGATATACTACTTCCATCATTAAGTATTACTTCGTAGATAACTGATGGACTTGTTGCGATTATATCTATTCCAAATTCTCTTTCTATTCTTTCTTGTATGATTTCCATATGAAGAAGTCCTAGAAAACCACATCTAAATCCAAAACCTAATGCTATTGATGTTTCAGGTTCAAATGTTAAAGATGCATCACTTAGTTTTAGTTTTAATAGTGCTTCTTTTAGATCAGGATACTTTGATGATTCGATTGGATATATTCCTGAAAATACCATTGGTTTCATTGGTTTATAACCAGGAAGTGCTTCAACTGTTTCTCCATCTAAACATATTGTATCTCCTACTTCTACTTCAGTAATACTTTTAATAGATGCACTTAGGAATCCTACTTCACCAGCACTTAAACTATTCTTTTTAACTTCATGTGGTGTATGTTTTCCTAGTTCTAGTACTTCGTATGTTGCATTTGAATTTATAAATCTTATTTTATCTCCTACTTTTACAGTACCATCCATTATTCTAATAAGTATTACTACTCCTTTATATGGATCAAAATAGCTATCGAATATTAATGCTCTTAATTTGTTACTATCGCTCTTTGGACTTGGTACTCTTTCAATAACCGCATCTAGTAGTTCATCTACTCCTTCACCAGTTTTTCCTGAACAACAAATAATTTCATCTCTATCAAAGCCTATTGTTTTAACTAGTTCATCTTTTACTTTTTCAGGATTAGCATTTGGTAAATCTATTTTATTAATAACTGGTATTATCTTTAGATCTGCTTCTAGTGCTAGGTAAAGGTTTGCAAGTGTTTGTGCTTCTATGCCTTGAGTAGCATCTACTACTAAAATTGCTCCTTCACATGCAGCTAGGCTTCTACTTACTTCATAACTAAAGTCTACGTGTCCTGGAGTATCTATTAAATGAAGAGTAAATCCTTTATATTTAAGTTCTACTGCATTTAACTTAATAGTAATTCCTCTTTCTCTTTCTAGATCCATAGAGTCTAGTATTTGTTCTTTCTTTTCTCTTTCAGTTACTGCATGACAAATATCAAGTATTCTATCTGCTAGAGTACTCTTGCCATGATCTATATGTGCTATTATACAAAAATTTTTAATTTTATCTCTTTCCATAAGAAATATTTTAACAAATTAACCAAGAAATTACAATTGTTATCATAATAAAAGAGAACTAAATGTTCTCTTTTAATCTTCCTCGTTTTGTCTTTTAGATTTACTTACAAATTTCACTACTAAAGTTTTTGAATTTACTCTTTTTAATTCTTCTCTATCATCTATCAATTTATTTAAAAGTCTAGTTCTTTTTTTAGCATCTAAAGTTCTTTTATAATGTTCATGTCTTAAATATTTTAATGCTAGTTTTTCATGTTGTTTGATTGCTGCAACTGATATACCAAATACTTTTGCTAATTCTTCTGGTGTGTATTCACCTTTTCCATCTAGATTGTAGTGTCTTATTAATATAAATTTCTTTTTATCGTCTAGTTTTTTTGATCTATATAAATCTTCTACCATTTGGCCTTGAAATGATTTATCTATCATCTCATCTTCACTTTGAGAAATGTCTTCTAATATTATATCTTCGTTTCCAAATTCATCTTTTAATTCATCTAGTGATATAGTCTTAACTGAACTTAATATAGTTAATATTTCTCTTTGTATATAGTTTCTTGCTATTCCTCTAAATCTTATATTACTATACATACTATCTTTACCATCTATGTATTTAAAAATACTTATATAAAGTCCTAATAAACCTTGTTGTATTAAGTCTTCCATAGATACTGTTTTATCCATTCTATTAGCTTCACTAGCAATTAATTCTACTTCTTTATAATATAATTTCATCAATTCTTCTAAAGCAGAATTATCACCATTTTTTATTTTTTCGAATAACTCATTTTCATGTGATTCATTTACTTTTACTTTTTCATCATTGTTTCTTGTAAATTTATAGTGTTTTCTTTTATTCATATTAACCCCCGTAAATATGTGTGTATTATATCATAAATGATACATATAGTCAAACTAATTAAAAAGCAACTATTTCTAGTTACTTTTAGTATCTTTTATTATTTCTTAAATTTAATGTCATTGATGAAGAATTATTTTTCATATCGAATGATTTTATTTCTCTATTATGTCTTAATTTTCTTAAGGCTTTTGCTTCGATTTGTCTAATTCTTTCACGTGTTACGCCTAATGATTGTCCTATTTCTTCTAAAGTATACGTTTTTCCATCTTTGAATCCATTTCTTAGTGCGATAACATATGCTTCACGTTCAGTAAGTACTCCGCTTTCAAATACTGCATGTCTAAATTCTTCTAGGAATATTTTTTCTGCATAATCTACATCTTTTGATGCTGGATCTTCTATCATTTCTCCTAGTTCTGTATCTTCTGCATCATCACCTGTTCCTTTAATTGGACTTGATAGTGATATTGGTGTATTAACTATTATTCTTTGTGCTTGTTCTACTCTTTCTTTTGAAATACCTAATATATCAGAAAGCATTTCTACACTTGGAGTAACTCCATGTTCTTGTTCATATCTATCCATTGTTCTTTTTACTTTTTGTACTTGTTCATGTAGATGAACTGGTATTCTTATTGTATTTCCTTTATCGGCTAAAGAACGAGTTATTGCTTGACGAATCCACCAAGTTGCATAAGTACTAAATTTAAATCCTTTAGTATAATCAAACTTTTTAACAGCTGTCATAAGACCAATATTACCCTCTTGAATTAAGTCTAAGAATGATAAACTTCTTCCTTTATAATGTTTAGCCACTGATACGACTAAACGAAGATTGTGTTCTGCTAACTCTTGAGCAGCTTTTTCATCGCCTTCAGAAACTCTTTTAGCTAATGCCATTTCTTCTTCATATGATAATAGTGGTATATCAAGTTCTCTTAAATATAGACGAGTATTGTCTACATATGCAAATGTATCATAACTTAAATCTAATTCTTCGTCTTCTTTATTTTCTTCTTGTTCTTCTAGTTCTTCTTTGCTTTCTTTTATTTCTTTTCCAGTTATCATAGAGTATGAAGTAAGCATTGCTTCAATAGTATGATTATTTACAATATCTATAATACCTTCAATATCTATAATTCCATCTAACATATTTTTTAATGGTTCAGAATTCTTTACTAGATCACTTGTATCATCTATTGTTAAAGCTATTCTTTTAGTTTGAAGAAATTTTGATAAACTTCTACAATTTTTTAACTGATTTGCTTTTCCTTCTATAAAATTTGTTTTAGCAAATTCTTCTATCATATTAATTTTTTCTTCTTTTATTGCCATAAAATTCACCCCTTATAAAAAGCGCTTTATATTATAGCATATAGATTTATTTATTTCAAGTTTTTTGTAACAAAAAAGATACATATCACTATGTATCATTATTTTGAAGTGAAGTATCCAGGCAACTCTGTTCCTCCATCTATACGTGCGTATGTAGTATCTACTTTAGTACTATCATATACCGTACCAGAACCACCTACTAATTTAGTAGAATCAGTAAACATAGAATCTTTATCAGTTACATTAGTAGTTACAAATTTATCACTAGCATATATAGTTTTAAGGTTAGCACATTTATAAAACATGTATCTCATACTAGTAACATTGCTCGTATCAAAACTACTCAAATCAATTGTTGTTAAGTTGCTTGAGCTCATAAACATTTGATACATATTAGTTACATTGCTTGTATTAAAATTGCTTATATCTATACTTGTAGATTCGCAGCCATAAAACATATAACTCATATCAGTTACTTTGCTTGTATTAAAATCACTTAAATCTATAGAAGTTGCATGACTGTCAGAAAACATCCATTTCATATCTGTCACATTGCTTGTATCAAAATTTTCTAATCCTTTTATTACTGTTGCTTGACTGCCATAAAACATACTACTCATATCAGTTACTTTGCTTGTATTAAAATCACTTAAATCTATAGAAGTTGCTTGACTGTCAGAAAACATCCAACTCATATCTGTCACATTGCTTGTATCAAAATTTTCTAATCCTTTTATTACTGTTGCTTGACTGCCATAAAACATTTGGCTCATATCAGTTACTTTACTTGTATCAAAGCTACTTAAATCTATCGATGTTATCTTACTTCTTCCAAATATCCAACTAATATCTGTCACATTACCTGTATCTAAATTTTCTAATCCTTTTATTATTGTTGCTTGGCTTTCTTGAAACATACCACTCATATCAGTTACTTTGCTTGTATCAAAATTGCTTACGTCTATTGTTGTTGCTTGACTCATATAGAATATACTAGACATATTAGTTACTTTACTTGTATCGAAATTACTTACGTCTATTGTTGTTGTTTGACTATTAAAAAACATATAGCCTATATTAGTAACATTACTTGTATTAAGATTACTTAAATCTATAGAAGTTGCTTGACTGAGACCAAACATCATTGACATAGAAGTAACTGGTTTATTATTAATGTATGTACATACCTCACTTGTAACTGGGTCAGTACTTTCTTTATTAGTTAAAGTAACACCCCATCCATCATTAGAGATGTTTAACCACGCTAATTTTTCAGTTGTAGGATCTATACCATATTCTTGCATATATCTATAAGTATATTGTCCATTTACATATTCTATTCCTTGAGTTAGTTCTCCATCAAATGTACAATAAACTGGTTCTGGTAGAGTTGATTCTCCTATACCTATTTGACCACTAAACTTCTTATTTTTATTATAGTTTTGTTCTTTTTTAGTTTCCTTAAATGTAATAGTTACTGTATACTCTTGAGTAATATTAGGTTCTATTGATATGCCATCTTTAATAGTCATAGAAGATGCAGTTGCACTTACTGGTATTACTTTTTTACCACCATTACATGTACTGGATTCTGCTTTAGTTGTTTCATTATAATTAGTATAACTCTTACAATCAAGACTAATACTCAGTTCATTCTTTTCTATAGTATTTATTAAATTACCTAGATATAAAGAATAACTTGCATTCATAGTGCCAATATTAGTAACAGTTATTACTTTAGTTATTGTTTCTCCCGGAAATGCTCCATCTAGTTTTAATTCTGTTCCATCTTTATATTCTAGTCTTAAATCTCCTGAACTCATTACTATATCTTTAGGAGTACCTTCTATATCTAAAGTAAAATATGCATAAGTTACACCTAAAATAGTTAGTATCAACATAGTTACAAAAAATATTAAAGTTAACTTTATAATATTATCTTTATTCATCTTATTCACCTATAGTGATTCTAGCACAAAAAAAGACTATTTACTAGTCTCAAATCTATTTTTAGAGTCTTCTATTACTCTTAGAGCTTCTTCTTTGTTATGATAGTCTCCTACTTCTACTTTTATATCTTGTAGTGTCTTATAGTTTTCAAAGAAGTTTTTAATTTCCTTTAGTATAAATTCTGATAAATCTTTTAGTTCATTTATTTCTTTGTATCTAGGATCTACGTCTACTACTGAGATAATTTTGTAATCTTCTTTTCCATTATCAATTAATTTTAAGCATCCTACTACTCTTGCTGGTATAATACATCCTGGATAAGTAGGCTCAGTACCAATAACTAATATATCTAATGGATCTCCATCTTTAGCAAGTGTATTATCAATAAAACCATATTCTGCTGGATAAGCCATTGCTGAATATAAAACTCTATCTAATTTAATCTTACCATTCTTGATTTCAAACTTATTTCTACTTCTATAAGGAATTTCTATTATAGCTTCTACTACGTTATTCATTTATTCACCATCCTAAAAGAAGTATAACATAAAGCAACAAAAAAAGCCAACATTAGTTGACTACTTTGTTTCTTCTTTAGTAACTTTGATAGCTTCTTTACCTTTGTAATAACCACATTTTGTGCAAGCTCTATGAGGAGCAACTACAGCACCACAATTAGTACAAGTAGTAACTGTTGGAGCAGTTTTCTTTAAATGTGTTCTTCTTTGTCTTTTAGCAGTTTTACTAATTCTTCTAAATGGTAAAGCACCAAATAAAGTAATGTCTAATCTCATTTTTATTCCTCCTTTTATATCAGGTCGTAAAAATATATTTTTTTCACTTCGCTAAAGTATTTTCTCATAAAAAGATAAAAATATCAAGAGAATTTTAGTATTTTGTTATAAAATTTGTATATTTATTAGTATTTTGTTATAATTTTCGTGAGGGGGATACTATATGAAACTATTAGTTAGTGACTATGATGGTACTTTTAATGAAGATAATAAACTTTCTAAAATAAATAAAAATATTGATACTATTAAGAGATTTATGGATAATGGAAATTTATTTGCTTTTGCTACTGGTAGAAATTATGAATCAATAAAGAGAGAAATTACTAAATATCATATACCATATAACTATCTAATATGTAGTAATGGTAGTACTGTGTTTAATCAAAGAGACAATATATTATTTCAAAACACTTTATTAGTAGAAGCAGTTAAGAAAACATTAAAATATTTGAATCATTTTGGTTTTATTAAAAGTGTTGAACTTTATGATGCTTATGGTAGAATTACAAGTGATTATAATAATGTATGCGAAATAGTTTGTACTTTGAAATTTAAAAATACTTTAGATGCTAGAATGGTAAGAGAAGAAATAACTTTTTTAGATAGTTTTTCTTTTATGAATGTAGTTATATTTAAAGAAGAACTTGATAAAAAAGATGGTATATATTTAGTAAGTGATATTGAAGGAATAGAAAAAGAAGATATCTATGCTATTGGAGATGCAGGTAATGATAAAGGTATGCTTACAGAATTTAATGGATTTAAGATGCCCTATTCATATCCTGAAATAATGTTTAGTAAAGCAAAATTAGTTAGTTCAGTTAAAAGTTTAGTTAGAAAAATAGAAAGGGAAAGATATGAATAAAGTAATTGGTATAGTTGCTGAATATAATCCATTTCATAATGGACATAAGTATCAGATTGATAAAATAAGAGAAAAGTATGAGGATGCTACTATAATAGTTGTATGTTCTTCATCATTTACTCAAAGAGGAGACACTTCAGTATTAAATAAATTTGATAAAGCTGAAGTTACTCTTAATAATGGGGTTAATTTAGTAGTTGAACTTCCTTATGTTTATAGTACTCAAAGTAGTGATATATTTGCTAGTGCTGCTATAAAGATACTTAACTATTTAAAGGTAGATACTATATGTTTTGGTACTGAAAGAGATAGTATTGATGATATAAAGAGATGTGCGATAACACAATTAAATGATCCAAAGTATGAGAAAATCGTAAAAGAAGAATTAGACTCTGGTATTAACTACCCTACTGCTTTAAATAAAGCATTAAAGAAACTAATAAATATAGAAATAACTGAGCCTAATGATTTGCTTGCTCTTAGTTATATAAAAGAAATAATTAAAAATAATTATAATATAGAAATATTTAATATAAAGAGAACTAATGACTTTCATGATATAGAATCTAACGGTAGTATTGTTTCAGCATCTAATATTAGAAATAAAATACTTAATAATATAGATATTAAAGATTACGTACCAAATGATGTTTATTTGAAACTTAAAGATATAAAACTTAATGATAAGTATTTTGAATTTTTAAAATATAAAATAAATTCTGAAATTGATTTAGAAAAATATTTAGATGTAGATGAAGGGCTAAGTACAAGAATTAGAAATTCTATATATAAATCTAATAGTGTTGATGAGTTAATTTTAAATATTAAGACTAAAAGATATACTTATAATAAAATATCTAGAATGCTTAATCATATACTTTGTTCATTTACTAAGTATGAGAGAGATGAAGTTAAAGATATAGAATATATAAGAGTACTTGGTTTTGATAGTACTGGTCAAAAACATTTAAATAGTATTAAAGATAATATGGAGGTTAAAGTACTTAATAAGTTTGATACTAGTTATAAAGCGCTAGAGATTGAAAAAAGAGTTAGTAGTATATATTCTATGATAATGTGTGACATAATGGATAAAGAAATTAAAAATATACCAGTTAAAAAGTGACTTTTAGGTCACTTTTATTTTGCTTCGTACCAGTCTTTTCCATAGTTTATTTCTACTTTTAGTGGTACATCTAATTTATATATATTTTCCATAGTATCTTTAACTATTTCTTTTACTTCTTCTATCTCTTCTTCTGGTACATCAAATATTAATTCATCGTGAACTTGTAATAACATTTTAGTTTTTAAGTTCTTTTCTTTTAAAATGTTATGAAGTTTTACCATGGCCATTTTAAGTATATCAGCTGCTGTTCCTTGTATTGGAGTATTAAGTGCCATTCTCTCGCCCATTGCTCTAATCATATAGTTTGTATTTTTTAATTCTTCTATTTCTCTTTTTCTATTAAATAGGGTTCTTACTTCACCAGTTTTCTTTGCTTCTTCAACAATGCTCTTCATATAATTATTTACTTCTGGATATAGTGTTAGATATTTATCTATATATTTTTTTGCTTCAGTAGCACTTATATCAAGGTTTTCACCTAGTCCATAACCACTTATACCATAGACAATACCAAATATTACTGCTTTAGCTGTACGTCTTTGATTTGGCGTTACTTCACTTTCTTTTATATTAAATATGTCACTAGCTACATGTGTATGTATGTCTTCTCCATGAATGAATGCATTTTTAAGGCTATCAGAAGAACTTATATGAGCAAGTACTCTTAGTTCAATTTGAGAGTAATCACTTGATAAAAGGTATCCATTTGTACTTGGAATGAATGCCTTTCTAATCTTCTTTCCTTCTTCGCTTCTTACAGGTATATTTTGAAGATTTGGTTCAATTGATGAAAGTCTTCCGGTACGTGTACCTGTTTGTTTATATATCGTATGTATTTTACCATCTTCTAAGATATAACTATTAAATGTATCTAAGTATGTACTTACTAATTTGGATAAATTTCTATATTCTAGTATTTCGTTTATGATTGGAAATTTATCTTTATATTTAATTAATACATCATGAGCTGTTGATGTTGCGTTCTTTCCTTTTCCTTTTGGAAGACCAATCTTTTCATAAAGAATGTCTCCTAGTTGTTTAGGACTTCCTATATTAAATGTTTCACCAGCTTGTTCATATATTTTATTTTCTATTATAGATAGTCTTTCTTTTAATTCTTTTGATAAATCTTCTATTACATTAGGTCTTACGCTTATACCATTTATTTCCATAGTAGATAGTACTTCTATTAATGGATGCTCTATATTAGTATAAAGATCATAAAGATTTTCATTCTTTAACTTGTTATTGAAGTCTTCGTATGTATCATATAAGAATTTAGATTTTTTTACTATTGATGAGATTATTTCTTCTTCACTAAGTGTATTTTTCTTTGAAATAATTGTGTCATAGTAAGGTATTTCTATTCCATATGTTGTACTTATATATGAAACATCATCTTTAACATTGTATTCAAGTAAGTATGAAGCAATTAGTGTATCAAATGATGTTTGAGTTTCTATACCTAGTTTGTTTAAGAATACTATGTTCTTTTTATAGTCAAAAGTTACTAATACATCTTTTAGCAAATCTCTATTTAGAAGTAAACTTGCTTCATCAAAATAGTATGCATTCTTTCCATCATAGATAGATGCTCCAATAAAGTTTGCTTTATTATAATTCGTATTATCTAGTTCTATATAAAGACTTTTTTTACCTTCGATTTCTACTTTTCCTTTTACGATAGTGTATGTTACATCTTTTTTATCTACTTTTGTTGGAATAGATTTTAGGAATGAATTAAATTCTAGCTCTTTATATTTTTCTATTAATGCTTCAGTGTTTGGTTTTAAATATTTTATACTATCAAAAGTATATTCAAAATCTATTGTTTTATAAATAGTTGCTAATTTATATGAGAAGTATGCGTTTTCTTTATCATTTTCTAATTTTTCTTTTGTTTTACCACCTATATCATCTAAGTGTTCATAGACTCCATCTAAAGTTTCATATTTTTGAAGAAGTGAAAGTGCTGTTTTCTCTCCTATTCCTTTAACACCAGGTATGTTGTCACTAGCATCTCCCATTAATGACTTTAAATCTATCATTCTAATAGGTTTAATACCATATACTTCCATGAATTTATTTTCATCCATCATTATATAGTCTTTTTGTTTTAGAAGTTTTACATTTACTTCATCACTAATTAATTGCAGTAAGTCTTTATCACTACTTATGATAGTTGCATTATAGTTTTTATCTTCGTCTGCCATTCTTGCGAATGTACCAATAATATCATCAGCCTCGTAGTTATCGCATTCGATATATTTAATACCAAGAAGTGTACATATTTCTTTTGCTTCTTTGAATTGTACTTTTAAATCTTGTGGTGTTTCGATGCGACCATCTTTATAGTTATCATACATATCTTGTCTAAAGTTATGACCTTTATCGAATGCTACCATTATATATTCAGGATTTTCTTCATTAATTATTTTATTTAACATATTGATAAATCCATATAATGCATTTGTTGGAAATCCTTTACTATTTTTCATTAAGTTTCCATTGTATGCAGTTGCATAGTAACTTCTAAATAATAAGTTATTTCCATCTATTAAAATTGCTCTTTTCTTCATAATCCTCACCTTTTATTATTGTACTATATTTTTAGAATTTTATAAACAATTAAAAAGAGATATTTTAGTTATACCTCTATTGTTTCACTTATTTTATCTTTATATGCTACATATATTGGGATATTTTGATCTATTGCTTCTCTATTTACTTCATATGCTTTTTCATATGTGTTATCATTTTCACTAATGTGTACTAACATTATATCTTTAGTGTTAGGTCCTATAAAGTGATTTAAATATTTAGCACAGTCTTCATTTGATAAGTGGCCTTCATCACCTATGTTTCTGTATTTAATATATTCAAACTTGTTACCATTCATTTCCATTTCTACATCGTGATTACTTTCTAGTAAGTATACTGTTTTGTTTTTCATTTTCTCATGATATCTTGAATGTATCATACCAGTATCAGTCATATATACTAGTGATTTACCATCTTTTTCAAATACAAAACCAAATCCTTTTTTATCATGACTTATTGGTACTTTAGTAAATTTAATTCCCATAATATTATCTAGTTCATCAAATAATTCATAGTTTTTTATATAATCTTTTTTGTTATATTCATTTAATGTTTCAATTGAAATATATATTTTAGTATTATAAACTCTATTAAATGAATGAACGCTTTTAACATGATCTGAGTGAGCATGTGTCACTATTATAAAGTCTATATCTTCAGGACGTTCATTGATACTATAAAGCGCATCTTTTAGTTTTCCAAATTGAAGTCCTGCATCTATTAAAAATTTAACATTATCAATATTAACAAAAGTAGAATTTCCACTACTACTACTTCCTAAAACTATAATTTTCATTATAACCACCAGGTAATATTATAGCATAAGTTTATATTTATTTTCTATTCTATTTTATTATTATCTACGTACTCATATTTTAATAAGTTGTTTTTATTAACTATGTTTTCTCCCAGTCTTGACTCTATATCTTTTCTTGTATTGTTTGCAATAGTGCCTCCTTCTTTGGCAATTATCCTGTTTTCTTCTAGTCCGATAGGTTTATGCTTTTCAGCAAGTTTTCTTGTTGTTGTTTCTCCTATATCTGCAAGTAATACTTCAAGTTCGTCCATATTATCTCTTAATGATTCTTTTCTTAAACCTTTAAATTCTTTGTATTCGTTTGCTGTCATTCCTGACCATTCTTTATAAATATCATTTGTTAATATTGCAAATTCTATTTCTTCAGTTACTCCTCCTTTTCTCCATACATCAGTTAATTTCTTTCTATCTTGTATTCCTTTGATTCTTTTAATAATCCATTCTTCATCATATCCTTTAGCTCTGTATGTGTCTATTGCCCTTTGCACTGTTATTGAAGGGTCAAACACTTCGTCTATTCTTTCTTTTCCCAGTCTTGCTAACCATAATTTTATAGGTTCTGCATTTTTACTTGGAATTGATTCAATAATTCTAAACATTCCTTCAATGTCAACTACGTCAGTTTTATAATATTTACCATCTGTTGATTTTAATTTCAGTTGGTGACAATTTGTCACCGACTCACTTCCTTCACTTCTTAATCTCTGTTTAAGTTTGTTCCAATATTTTCTTTTATCTTTACTTTCAGATAAAACACCAACTATATCAACAACACTGATATAGTACTTTTGTTCCTCCCTATTCCATACAGTTCTTATTGTTTCACTATTAAACATTTTGTTTATTAAGTGCATTTGATTTTCTTTCATTTTATAGCCTCCTATTATTATAGTTAGCTGTAAATTTCAAAAACACTTCTTTTTTGCAAAATAAAAGAAGCATTATGCTTCTTAAAGATCAAATAAACTAAGTTGAGAACTTTCTGGTATTCCTTTGAATATTCCCATTGCTCTCATTTTGTCTATTAGAGTTTGTGATACTTTACATCTGCTTTGGAAGTCTTCAATACTTATGAATGGACGTTTCTTAGCCTCTGTCTCTATGTTTTTAGCAACTGTTTCACCAAGTCCATCTATTGTTATGAATGGAGGAATGATTGTTTTATCATCTTCTACTCCGAAAGTTAGACCTTTTGATTTGTAAAGATCAAACTCTGAAATTTTTATGTGTCTTGCGGCCATTTCTAGTGCGACATTTAAACATTCTTGTTGTCCTGCTTCTTTATTAGTAGCATCGTATCCTTTATTTTTAATTTCAATTATTTTATTTTTAATAGCATCATATCCTTTGATCATTGCTTCTATATCAAAGTCTGTTGCTTTAGTTGAGAACCATGAAGCATAGAAGTATGCTGGCATATGTACTTTGTACCAAGCTATTCTAAATGCACTTGTTACGTATGCTGCTGCGTGTGCTTTAGGGAACATGTATTTTATTTTATGACATGACTCTATAAACCACTCTTCTATTCCTGCTTCTTCCATAGTTTTTCTATGTTCTTCCCATGTAGCTGGATCTTTTGATGCTTTTCCTTTACGAACAAATTCCATTATCTTGAATGCTTTGATTGGTTTCATTCCTTTATACATTAAATATACCATGATATCATCACGACATCCGATAACGTCTTTGAATGGTACTTGTATTTTTCCTTCAGCATCTGGTGTACATAGATCTCTTGCGTTTCCTAACCAAACATCAGTACCATGAGAAAGACCTGATAATTTTACAAGTTCTGCGAATGTAGTTGGTTTTGTTTCAGCAACCATACCTATAGTAAATGAAGTACCAAACTCTGGAATTCCAAGTGTACCTGTTGGACACATTATTTCTTCATTTGTAACTCCTAGTACTTTAGTTGATGTGAATATACTCATTGTATCTTTATCATCTAGTGGTACTTTTGATACATCTGTATGGCTTAAATCTTGAATAAGTCTTAATTGTGTTGGGTCTGAGTGACCTAATATATCTAGTTTTAGTAAGTCTGCATCTATTGCATGGTAATCGAAGTGTGTTGTTCTCCATGCTGAATTTACATCGTCCGCTGGAAATTGGAATGGAGTAAAATCTGATACATCCATATAGTCTGGTACAACTACTATACCACCTGGGTGTTGACCTGTTGTTCTCTTAACTCCTGTACACCCCATAGCAAGTCTTTCTATTTCACAACTTCTTTTATCTAAAATACCTTTGTCTTCAAAGTATCCTTTTACAAATCCGTATGCTGTTTTTTCTGCGACAGTACCAATTGTTCCAGCTCTATAAACGTTATCTACTCCGAACAATACTTTAGTGTATTCGTGAGCTGATGCTTGATTTAAATCTGAGAAGTTAAGGTCTATATCTGGTACTTTGTCTGCATTAAATCCTAAGAATGTAGCAAATGGCATATCTTGTCCATCTTTAATCATTTTTTCTCCACAATTTGGACATATTTTATCTGGAAGGTCAAAACCACTTGAGTAATCTTTACCATAAGGTACTCCATTTTCATCTATAAATATACTTGTTTTACATTTACCGCATCTGTAGTGTGCTGGTAGTGGATTTACTTCTGTTATACCCATCATTGTAGCAACAAAACTACTACCTACAGAGCCTCTTGATCCTACTAGGTATCCTTCATCATTAGAGTGTTTTACTAGTCTTTGTGCGATTAAGTATATTGGATCAAATCCTCCACCTATGATACCACCTAGTTCTTTTTTAACTTTTTTATCTAATGACTTTTCATTTAATTCTCCATCTTCTTCTGTCCATTTGCTTTTAACACTTTCACCTATTAGTTCTTTTACTTTGTCAAAACCTTCTAGTAGTGTTTCATGAAGACGACTAAATGTTTCTGTTTCTAAGTCTTCAGGAGTAATATCTGGTTTTTCTTCTTTAATTCTATCATTCCAGTATTTGAATATTGCATCTCCATAAAGTTCTTTTGAGATACGTTCTTCTATATTATGCGGTAGTGGATCTCCATACCATTCTTTTGCTTTTTCAAATACTAGGTCTGTAACAACTCTTGGACAGTCTAAATAACTTTGGCCATCATCTGCTTTAACTCTTGGACTAAATGGAATACCACCTGTATCAATGATAACTTCGAATTCTCCGACCATATCACATATTTTATTAGTATTAGTTACTACTATTTCATATGCTAAATCTTTATCTAAGAAATCAAAATCATTTAACATTTCATTAGTTGTTCTAAAGTGTTGAGATGGAATATTTGTGATATTACTTTTAGCTAATGGATGTCTTCCTCCACCTGGTACTTTTTGATTTATTATTATTTCTCTATATATTTTATCTTCTCTTGTAAAATGGTGAACGTCTCCTGTAGCTACTACTATTTTACCTGCAGCTTTTGATGCTTCAATTACTTTTTTAATATGATTTTTTAGTTCAAAAGAGTTAGCAAAGTCACTTGTTTGTATTAAGTGATCATATACTTCTGGAGGTTGTACTTCTACATAATCATAGAAGTTTATTATATTAGTTAATTCTTCACCATCTTTACTTCTTGCTTCTTTAAATACTTCTGACTCATAACAACCACTACCTATTAAAATACCTTCTCTTAGTTCATTTAGTTTACTTCTTAATATTCTTGGTGTCTTATAAAGATAAGTTGTGTTTGCTAAAGAAATGATTTTGAACATATTTTTAAGACCAGTTCTATTTAGTGCAATTGCATTAAAGTGATAAGTTCTACCAAATTTATATATTTCATCTTTACTAATTAATCTTTCTAAATCACTTATTTTTTCATAGTTTTGGCCTATTAGTTTTTGACACATTTTATGAAATACTAGTGCTGTTCCTTCTGCATCGTAGTCTGCTCTATGGTGACTTTCTTCATCGAATGGTACATTATATCTTTTAACTAATGCTGACAAACTATGTCTTGCATATCCTTGATCTAGTGCACGGGACAATTCTAATGTATCTATTACTGTATTTGTAAATTCTCCTAGATTATATTTTCTCATGGCACTTTCAATAAATGAAATATCGAATTTTGCATTATGAGCAACCATTGGAGCATCCCCAGTCCACTCTAAGAATCTCTTTGTAACTTCTTCTTCGGTTCCTGCATCTTTTACCATTTCATCTGTTATTTCTGTTAATTCAGTAATCTTATCAGGAATATGTCTTCCTGGATTAATAAATTCATCGAATCTATCTATGATAGCTCCATTTTGGATTTTAACAGCACCTATTTCAATCATTTGATCACCTGATGCTGCATTAAATCCTGTTGTTTCTGTATCGTATACTACAAATGTAGTGTCTTCTAGTGTAAGGTCAGTTGGTCTTACTACTATAGCTACTGTGTCATCTACTAAAGTAAGTTCTGTTCCATAAATACCTTTGAATTTCTTTTCTGGGTCAGTTTGTTTTTTATTGTATCCTTGTATTATTCCATATGCGATAGGGAATGCTTGACAACCATTATGATCAGTGATTGCGACTCCTCTATAACCCATCTCTATTGCTCTACTAACAAGTTCGCAAGTATGAGCTCCTAAATCTAACTTAGTAAGTCCATCCATTTGACTCATCATAGTATGAGCATGTAACTCTACTCTTTTTACTTCGGCATCATCTGTTAATTTTTGTTCTTTCTTTTCATAAGTTTCTATATCATTAACACCAAATTCATAGTCATTACTTCTTTGATTATATTTGATATTTCCTCTTAACTTATACCATTTATCTTTCTTTATATTTGAAAGAAGATGGTCAAATTCTTCTTGTTTCTTAGTAAATATGTTTGCCATGATACTATCAGTATAATCAGTTAATTTAAGAGTTATAATGAACCAACCACTTTGTGTACTTTTAGAGTCTATACCAAATACTTTAGCTATTAGGACTACTCTATCTTCATTAGTAATTAAATTCTTTATTTCTGAAGCTTCTCCTGCGATAGGATTTCCTTTTATAGTTTTTCTTGTTTCTTTATTAACTATTTTTTCTGTTACTACATCTAGTGTTTGTTTGAATTTTTCTCTTTCAGTTTCATTTATATTAGTAGTTACTTCTACATCATCAAATCCCATATCACTCATGAATATTTCTATTTTTTCTTTTATTTCTTCTATTTTATTATATTCTGCTGGATTTAATACTTCTATATTAATTTTATTATTATCAAATACTATTTTAGTTCTATCTATACAGTTAAGCATAGGACATTTACTAACTAGAATATCAAAGTAATAGTCAAAATATTCTTTAAATAATAGTGTATTATTTTCTACTATAAATTTAAATCTTACTTCGTCTGCGCCTTCTAAAGTTTTACCTTTTTCATATGTTTCTTTAAAAACGTCAACTGGAGGAAGTGAATCTATATTGATAATCATAGTCATTCTGTTTTTTTTGCGTCTTAAAAGTACTTCTTTTAAAGAAGCATTTTCATAATATTTTAAATTGTCTTTATTAAAGTCTATGGCATTAAAAAACCTAACTAATTTATCGTCTTTCACTTACCTCACCCTCTTCAATTATACAAAACAAAAAAAATTATATCAATAAAGTTTGACATAATTTTTATTATTTATTTCCAATCATCAGCATTTACTAGATTTTCATATTTATACATTTGATTAAACATATTTTTTATGAATGATTGACTTTTATAAACATCTATCATTTCCATTTTTGTATCATATATATCTTCTGGTATTTCTCTTGCTCCTTTGTTTTGTTCTATTCTTTTCTTTGAATAGTATTTACCAAAGTATTTAAGTTCTCCATTCTGATTTTTGTTATAAACCTTTGTAACTATTTTATTTGTCATTTTATGATGTATGTGACCGTATTCTCCTTCAGGATTATGTGTTACGATATTGTTCCAGTTTTTCTTTTTCATTATATAGTTTACTTCTAATTCTATTTGTTTTTTATAGTGTTTCCAGTTACTTCTTTTTCCTTTTACTTTGTCTGGTTTATTTAAAACTATTAATCTATCTTTTGATATTTTTAGTGCTTGTTCTATTTCACGCTCACGTTTTTTATTAGTACCACAAGTAATACATACAACTAAATATCTATTATTAATTAGTTCTTCACTTCCCCATAAAGTTTCATCATCTGGGTGTGCTACTATCATAAGATTATCTACGTTATTCCAATCATGAAATCTTAATAATCCATTTTTTCTTAAGTATGTTTTACTAAATAATACTAAGAATACAGTAAAGACTAATAAAATAAAAAGTATTATAATCTTTTTCATAAGTCCCCTTCTTTTTAAACTATATATGATTATAATACTTTTTAATTAATTTTCAACTATTTTTCGCTTATTTTTGATTTTTTATGTTTTTCTTCTTTTATTTCTTGTTGTTTTGGTTCTTCTTGTTTCTTTTTTAGTGTCAATTCTTCACCATTTTGTGCTTGTGCTTTTAGTGTTTTGAATATTCCACTTACTCCTAGTACTGTAAATAGTAATGCAAATAATAGATCTTTTATAATTGCACTTTTAAATTCAGTATCACTATATAAGAATGCTATTACTTCAGATGTTGGTGTAATACCTTCTTTTACAATTAGTAAGCAAGGTATAACATATAGTGTAACAAATATTACTACAAGGATAGAAACTATTCCAATTATATATGGAACTTTAATATCCATTTTTCCTTTAAATTTTTTGTATCCTAAGAATGCACCATAGCCAATTATTAAAGCCATAAATGACCATAGTATTTCTAAATATACATACATTATTATCCATGGAATACTTGCGATTAATCCACCTAGTAATGCACCTAAAATACCCAATAAATAGTTTCCTTCTTTTTGAGATTTTTCTAGATTAACATTTTTAATTGCTACATTTTCTATAACAACATTATCAATCTTTTTGTCTTTTTTCTCTTTTGTCATTATTTTCTCTCTTTCATTGTTGGGAATAAGATAACATCTCTAATACTTGCTGATTCAGTAAAGAACATTACAAGTCTATCTATTCCATATCCTATACCACCTGCTGGAGGCATACCATATTCTAATGCTTCTATGAAATCCATATCAATATCATTAGCTTCATCATTTCCAAGTTCTCTTTCTTTAAGTTGATTTTCAAATCTATCTAATTGATCAATTGGATCATTAAGTTCAGTATATGCATTTGCAAATTCTTTTCCACCGATAAATAATTCAAATCTATCAACGAATCTTGGATCTTCTGGATTTCTCTTTGTAAGTGGACTGATTTCTACTGGGTGTCCATATAAGAATGTTGGTTGAATTAATGTTTCTTCTACATATTTTTCGAAGAATAGATTAATGATATGGCCTACATTATGTTGATGTTCTTCTACTTCAATATCATGTTCTTTACATAATTCTAATGCTTCTTCTACTGTCATTTCTTTTTTAAAGTCTATACCTGTTTTTTCTTTTATAGCATCAACCATACTTACTCTTTTCCATTCACCATCTAGATTAATTTCTTTTCCATTCCAGTTGAATGTATATTTACCAAATATTTCTTTAGCTATTGTTTTAAACATGCTTTCTGTCATTTCCATCATGCCTTCTAAATTTGAATATGCTAGGTATGCTTCCATTAGAGTAAATTCTGGATTATGCATAGGATCCATTCCTTCATTTCTAAATGTTCTTCCTATTTCATAAACTGCTTCCATTCCACCTACTAATAATCTCTTAAGAGGAAGTTCTAAGGCTATACGAAGATACATATCCATATCTTGAGTATTATGATGTGTAATGAATGGTCTTGCACTTGCTCCAGTTAATAATGTATTTAGAATTGGAGTTTCTACTTCTGTAAACCCACGATTATCCATAAAGTTTTGAATACATCTAATTATTCTTGGTCTTGTGAATGCTACTCTCTTAGATTCATCATTCATAATTAAATCTACGTAACGTCTTCTATATCTTTCTTCTATATCAGTAAGTCCATGGAATTTTTCAGGAAGTGGTTTTAATGCTTTAACAAGTGGAGTATACTTTAAACACTTAATAGTAAGTTCTCCAGTTTTTGTTTTCATTACTTTACCATATACACCTACGATATCACCAATATCAGCACTCTTAAATAAGGTATATGATTCTTCACCTATATCGTTAATTGAAATATATATTTGAATAGGACCTGTTTTATCTTTAATACTGAAGAATGATGCTTTACCCATTTTACGAATAAACATTATTCTTCCAGCTACTGTTGCAGTGTCATCCATATTTTCGAATTCTTCATGACTAACTGTAGCATATTTTTCTTTTAAATCAGCCGCGAAGCTATCTCTATCAAACCTACTACCGAATGGATCTAGACCTGCTTCACGTAATTTTTCAGCTTTTTCACGTCTAATTAATTCTTGCTCTGTAAATTGTCTTTCCATATTTTCCTCCTTTATTAATCTCTTACTTTTATATGTGTTTCTCTCAATTGTTTTTCAAACACTTCGTTTGGGCAACCCATTAATGCGTCTGCTCCATTAGCTGCCATTGGGAATGCTACCATTTCACGAATATTTTCTTCGTCTTTTAATAACATTAAGATTCTATCAAGTCCAGGAGCCATACCAGCGTGAGGAGGTGCTCCGAATTGGAATGCTTGATATAATGATGGGAATTTACTTTCAACTACACTTTCATCGTATCCAGCAATTTCAAATGCTTTTTTAAGAATAGTTGGGCTATAATTTCTCTCACCACCACTTGCCATTTCAAGACCATTACATACGAAGTCATATTGACAAGCAACTATATCTCCAGGATTCATATTTAATAATGCATCCATTCCACCATTTGGCATACTAAATGGATTATGTGTAAAATCCCATTTATTGTCTTCTTCATTCCACTCATAGAATGGGAAGTCTACGATAATACAAAATTCATATTTACTTTTATCTACTAAGTTTAATTCATTTCCTAATTTTAATCTTAATGAACCACAAAGTTTATCAAATTTTTCACCTTTAGTTCCACAAGATATAACTACTACGTTACCATCTTCAAGTTTTAATGTTTTCTTTAATTCTTCTTTTTCTTCATCACTAAATAGTTTAGCCATTGAACCAGATATTTCATTATTATCAAGTTTTATGAAACCTAGTGATGACATACCAAGTGACTTATATTCTTCTTCTAATTTTTTATACCAAGAATTTGATTTATCACTGCTAGGTAGTACACATGCTTTTACTTCTTTATCTTTAAATACTACGCTTTCAGACTTACTAAGAATACTTGTAATATTTTCAATAGCAAAAGGTATTCTTAAATCTGGTTTATCACTACCATATTTTTCCATAGCTTCTTTAAATGGTATTCTTCTAAATGGTACACTTGATACTTCTTTGTTACCAAACTTTTCAAATACATCATGGAATACTCTTTGACCAACTTCGAATACATCTTCTTGTGTTGCGAATGACATTTCAAAGTCTAATTGATAGAATTCTCCATAAAGTCTATCACTTCTTGGATCTTCATCTCTAAAACATGGTGCGATTTGGAAGTATCTATCAAATCCACTACACATTAATAATTGTTTGAATATTTGTGGTGCTTGAGGAAGAGCATAGAATTTACCTTTGAATTTTCTACTTGGTACTATGAAGTCTCTTGCTCCTTCTGGACTAGATGCTGTTAAGATTGGTGTTTGAATTTCAGTAAATTTCATATCTTTCATAGTATGTCTAATAAAGTCAATTACTTCTGTTCTAAATCTAATACCATCATGAACACTTTTATTTCTTAAATCTAAATAACGATATTTAAGTCTAGTTTCTTCGCTTGAAGATTTACTATTTTTAACTTCGAATGGAAGTGTTCTATATACATCTCCTAGAATATCTATAGTCTTAATTTCTACTTCTATTTCACCTGTTTTCATGTTTTTATTTACCATATCTGGTGTTCTAGGCTTAACTATACCTGTTACAGTAGCAGTAGATTCACGATTTAGTTTAGCATATTCTACATTATTTGAAATTAACTGTACGATTCCAGTTTCATCTCTTAACGTAATAAATACTAGTCCTCCAAGATTACGAACTGTTTCAATCCATCCTGCTAGTCTTACTTCTTTTCCTTCATATTCTTTTGTTACTTCTCCACAATATACATTTCTGTATCTGTTTTCCATAAAACTCAACTCCTTCTAATAAAAAAAAGAATCTATCCGTAAGAGCGTTTTTGTACGCTGTACCATCTTACTTCATAGATTCTTATGAATTCTATCTTTTAGTCTTTATAGCTGACATGCTTGTTTGCTCCAGAAAATTGTCACGTTTTTTCTTCATCATTTATCTATTATTAGTTTCCACCAACCACTAATTCTCTATTAAGGGAAATAAATAATTACTACTTTCCTTCATCGCTTATGAGTAGATTATAGTTTATTCATTTGTTTTTGTCAATAATTTTTAAATTTTTACTAAATATTTATTTAGTTTTTTAGCTTTTGCTTTTTCTTCTTCAATATCTAAATTTATTTTATGAAGACTAATCATTATCTTAGAAAGTGCTTTAGAGATAGATAATATATCATAGCTTTCTAGTTCTATACTTAATACACTTTTTAAATCTATATCTCTTCTATTTATTCTTATACTCTTTACTTCTTCGTTTATACTATCAAGCAGTTTATCTATAAATCTATTATTACTATCAATATGTATGTAGTTACCATTATTTATAAGCATAAGAGCTGTACTTATAAATTGTTCATTACTTGAAAATTTTGATAATTCATTAAGCATAAATTTACGTGCTTCAATTTCTATTCTTTTTTCTTCGTTTCTTGACATAGAAACCATAGATTCAAGTACGGGATGTAATTTTATTCTAAAGTGTGTTTCATAACTAGATAAGTCTTTATATCCTAGTAGTGGTGGAGCTAATCTTAAGTTAATTCCATCAGTAAGTGTATTTATATATTCTAAGTATGCTTTTACGTCTTTCTTATCTTCTTCTAATAGAGTTATTATTTTTCTTCTTAGAACCATTTTATGATCACTAGTTAACTTTGGAAATATTTCACTATGTATTCTATAAATATCTTTATATAGTTCACTATTACATTCAGTTTCTTTATCATGTAGTGCATCTATACATTTATCAATGAAATCTAAAATCTTATTGTATTCTTTGCTTGATTCCATATTTCTTTTTAATTTATCAAGTATTCTATTTAAATCACTAATAAGATTTACTCTTAATGTATCTTCTGTAACTAATGTAAGGCCAGTATTATTTTTTAATTCTAGTATATCATTATTATATTTTGTGACTAGTTTTCTAACTACTATACTTACATCTTCTGTTCCATGATAATACTCAGCATAAACACTTATTTCATTTATAAGAGTAGTTATTTCATCTTGATATATGTTATCTGTTTCTTTGATTTGTCTTGCGTTCATATGTTGTAATATCGCATCATGTAAGAAAGTTTCATTTAAATATTCATATAAATAAGTGTATTCATAAGGAGGTATATCAACGTCTTTTGATAGAGCTATTCCTGTTAATAATGGTTCTGGAGCTATTAAACATTTGTTTTTCCAGTCTACATGCCACTTTATAGGTTTTACTGTAAATGTTTCTTTAACTTTAAGAAGTTTATCTTTTTGTATATCTTTTGTGTATCTTACTACATCTACTATCTTTTCATCATTTAATTCATATTCTTCTACTCTTTGTTTTTTGTTTACTCTTGTACAAAAGTCTGGTGTTTCGATTGGTAAAGTATATGTTTTACCAGTAGGTACTTTTCCTTTTTTCTCTTCTGTAGTTAAGAAATTTGCTTTCATAGGATATCTACCTAACTCTATAGTTTTTGTTCCGGGTTTTAAACCTTTTGTAAGTTCTTCAAACATTTCATCGGATAATTTTATTATTGGCAATATTTGAGTATGTTTTGGGAATAATGCTCCGTAGTTAGCAACGAAGCCTTTTCTTGTACTAGCTCCATACCTATTCCAAGTTCTTTTAAATAAAATATCATCACTATCATTTAATTCATAATCTCTACTTATTAAAATTTCATCTCTAGGTTCCATATCTGTATATATTCTACTTAAACTATATACAAAGTCTCCATATTTTAAAGCAGTATCATATAATATATCAATTAATTTATTATTCATTTTCCAGTTGGCATGTGGAATGAATACTTCAAAATCCTTGTTTCCCATAATATCCCCTCTTATTTCTGCATATTATATCATAAGTGATACATTTAGTCAATTTTGACATTTTAAAAGCAAGACTAGCTTGCTTATTTATTTCTAATTAACATTTTTACTTGACTTGCGCTTGTTAATTCTTCAAAAGTATCTATATCAAACACTGGAACATCGTATCCAAATTTATTTAGTAATCTATCTATTTCTTCTATCTCAAACATTATTAATGATGCTTGTTCATCTAAAGAACAATCACTAAAATCTCTTAATAAATGCAATGGAAATGTAGTTGCACATAAATTATCTAGCGATACTTTATCTTTTACTTGTACTTCATCTGGCATATCTGTGCATCTTTCTTTTCTAGACTTGCCTAATTTTTCCATTTCATAGTATCCTTTTGAATCTCTAATGTATACTCCATTTAATACTTTTGGTTTTATAATATTTAATTTATCTTTAGGAAATGCTAATGATAGAGAATATCTTACGTATGTGTGATATGCATTATACTTTCCCATAAAACTTTTATAATCATTTCTTTTAGCATAATCACACAATGAAACATAATCATGACCATTGAACCCACCAGTTGATCTTCTTCTTTGCAACTTTGATGAAAGAATTGCTCTTCTTTTGAGTATTTGAAGAAGTATTTTGTTAGTTTCTTCTGGATGATAATATTCATCTGGTACTGAGTTTATTGCATGTAAGTATATATTTCTATCCATATTTCCCCCTAATAAATTTTTGTTATTTTTTTAACTTTTTGATGTAATTATTAACTCTTTCTGGCCATTTTGGATCGCTTGCATATTTAGGTCCAATTTGGTATGTAGTAGTTAATCCTTTTTGATAGTAAGAATTTAATTTGTTTATTGCAAACTTAATTCCTTCTTCGATGGTATCAAATCTTCTATAGCTTCCTCCATTACATCCAGGTTTTCCTTTGTTACCACCAACATTATTACATACTCTAGTTAAATAACTGCAGTTCCAATAGCAACCAGTTTCTTGTAACATTACTCCTGCTGCTAAATAAGGATCCATTCCAACAGAAATTGAATATTCAGTAATAAACTTACCTTTTCCTTTTAATGTAGAATTTAGATATCTATCTATTTTACTTGCTATAACATCTATTTTTTCTCCATTATAGTAATTCTCTTTCTTATAGTCTTCATGTTCACTTTGGAAATGCTTAACACTTAACTCTATTTGTTTATCTAAGTAGTTGTGATTTATTTCAGTTGTTTCTTTAGTATTATTACTAAATACTCCTCCAAATAAAGTAAGTGCTATTAATAATTTATATATCATATATTATATATTCACTCCTTAATGGGCAAGTGCTAACTATTATAACACTTTTAACATTATTAAGCAAATTTGCCTATTTTATGCGTTATAGAAAAGAAAAAGCAACTATTTGTTGCTTACTTTAAATTAAATATACTCAATATATCTTTTCCTGCGTATGTAGATGGAAGTTTACCATCCCATTTATTTATAAATTCTTTAGCAATTAAATTGTCTGTTAGACTTTGCTTTAGTAAATCATTTGCTTTCTTAGTTGCTTCTGCTTCAACTATTTTACTTTCAGCATCAAGTTTAGCTTTTTCTAATTTTTGTTCTGCTACTTGTTTGTCTTCGATAGCTTTACTATATTCTTCACTAAAACTTAAGTTAGTAATATTGAAATTATCAATTGTGATACCATATTTATCTACTTTAGATTGTAAGTCTTCCATACAATTCTTAGAAACATTTGCTCTTTCAGTGATTACTTCAGCTGCTGTATATTTAGCAATAGTAGCTTTAATACTTTCTTTAATCGCTGGTTCTAAAATAGTACTTTCATAGTTATTGCCTACTGTTCTATATAGGTGAGTTGCTTTATCACTATTGATTCTATAGTTTACTGCTAAAGTTGTTTCTATAGTTTGTAAGTCTTTACTTGAGCTTTCTGTATCTAATTCAATCTTTTGGACTTTAATATTTACTTTAACTATTTGTTCTACGTATGGTATTTTAAAATTAAATCCTTCGTTTAATTGAGTATTTACTATCTTACCAAATCGTACTTTTAAACCTATTTCACCTGACTTAATTGTTTGAAAACTGCATAGTATAGTTATAACTAAGAATAATGCTATAACTCCATAAATGACATATCTTTTTGTATTTACTTTGTTTATATACTTCATAAACCCTCCTTAGTGGTTTATTATAAGTTATATACATAAGAATGTCTATTTATTTTAAGAAATATTTTTCTTTTATACTTAAATTATCATCTAGTTCATAAACATATGGTACTCCTGTAGGTATTTCTACGTTCATAATATCTTCATCACTAATGTTTTCTAAATATTTAATTATACTTCTAATACTATTACCGTGAGCCACGACTAAAACGTTTTCTTTGTTTTCTAAATGTTTTTTTATTTCATTATTATAATATGGAAGTACTCTTTCTAAAGTATCTTTTAAACACTCTGCAAGTGGTAATTCTTCAGGAGTTAAATCTTTATATTTTGGATCATTTCCTGGATATCTTTCATCATCTTTAGTAAGTTTTGGTGGCCTTACATCATAACTACGTCTCCATATATGCACTTGTTCTTCTCCAAACTTCTTTCTCATTTCATCTTTATTTAAGCCTTGAAGTGCTCCATAGTGTCTTTCATTTAGTCTATAACTATAATGTACTGGTATATCAAGATTCATTTCTTTTAATACTATATCTAATGTTTTAGTGGCTCTTTTTAATACTGAAGTAAATGAAATATCAAAAGTGAAACCCTTTTCTTTTAAAAGTTTCCCTGCGTTTTCAGCTTCTTTAATACCTTCTTCTGACAAATCTACATCTGTCCATCCAGTAAATCTATTTTCTTTATTCCATTCACTTTCTCCATGTCTTAATAATACTAGTTTCATTTTTCCTCCTTTAATAATTTATCTAGTTTTTCTCCAACTTTATAAGTTTTATTATAAAAATCATTTAAGTTTATTTTTTCTTTATAAAACTTTCTATAACATACTTCTAAAGTAGTATATCCTTTATAGTTTGCTTCTTTTAAACCTTTAATAACTTTATCATAATCTAGTGTTCCATCATATGGTATTACATGATCATCAATTTCTCCGAAATTATCATGTAAATGAAGGCAAAATATTTTATCTTTAAATATACTAAAATTAAAATCATCTTTGAAGTGACAGTGATAGTGTCCAGAGTCAAAACAAATACCTACGTTATCATTTTTAATATTTTTAAGTAAGAATTCTAAGTAACCTTTCATTTTAGTATTTTCAAATGCTACTTTGATACCTAGTTTTTCTGCGTAATCACATACTTTTCTAAATCTTTCAAGTCCTATTTCATTTGGTTCTACTGCATCCCAACCAATACAAGCGTGCATTACGACCATATCAATATTATTGTTTTTACACTCATCTAAGTTTCTTAAATATTTTCTTACTAGTTCTTCGCCTATTTCATTATCAATCCAAATATTATTTAAGTTTTTATATCCTAGATGAGCAAATATAACATTTAGATTCTTTTCTCTTATATATTTAAGTTGTTCTTCTTGTGAAACTTCAAAGTCTTGATCATACCATTGTATAAATACATTTTTAAATCCAGCATTAACTACAGCATCTATAGTTTCATAAGGAGAGGATAAGTTATCATTACTTATACATACTGCTAAATTATTCATGTGTTCCCTACCTTTCTATATAATTATATCACTTTGAATATATATTAAAAAGCCTAGTATACACTAGACTTTACTCTATTTTGCAAACCAATTCCATTCATGATAGAATGCAATTATAGTAATAGTTTTTAGTTTCTTTTTATCTGATTTGAATATAGGCGTATGAAGACTTATACCTATTTCATCACTACTATTAGTAATTATTTTATGATGATATTTTTTATACGTTTTAAATAACTTTTTAGTAAGTCCTATAAACCAAGAAGTGCCAATTACTGATAAGAATGTTAGTGCAAGTGAAGTAATTCTTAAAAGTGCTTTACAGTGATATGGAATATATGGTATTAAATTACAAAAGTTTATATTAAAGAATAAACAAACACTTAATAATAACATTGCTATAGTAAATATTCCTAAAACTAGTATCCAAATCCTTTTGTATTTTTTCTCCTGTAAGTTCATCTAAAGTTACTTTGAATATCTCTAAAAGTTTTTTAGCTTGTTTTAAGTCTAGAGAAGTTTCTCCTAGTTCCCACTTTGATATGTTTGTCTTATTACTCCTAAAAGTGAAGCTAAGTCTTCTTGTGATAAATCATTTTCTTTTCTTAATTCTTATATTCTTTTACCTATTTTCATAGTTTTTTCTCCTTATGAGTACATAATACTTTTTGTTATGTTTTTTATCTACCATTTTTAAGTGGAAGTGCGCACTTTTTAATAACATTAGTTAAATAATAAAGGAATATTACCATACATATATATTCTTAATACACCAATAATTATTAAGTGTAATGGATAATATAAATAGAAGAACCATTTTAACCATTTTGTTTTTCCACGTTCTTTATTATATTTTTTTAGAAGTGGATATACAAGTATAGCAGTCATTTCAATTAAGCCATAAGTTTTACTTACGAATAAATATGAAATCAAAGCATAAATGCTTAACCAAACCATCATACTTATCATTTGTCCTTTTAAGTTATCACGTCTATCATACATAAATAATATAGCCATTACTGCAATACTACTAAAGTCTGATGAGAATGTTATTAAATTAATCAAAATTATTAGTAACCATTTTTGCCATTCTTTCAAGTTATTTTTACCATGTAATATATGAAGTGCTACTACTGCCCAAGCTAGTGTCCACATTATACTTGTTTGATTAAATATGTTTCCAGTACTAAAAGAAATAAAATTAATACCAAATGCAAAACAGTAAGCAAAATGAGAAATAAGAGCAAATATAAATAATCTACTTATATACTTCTTTACATCTTTAGTATAATAATATCCTTCACAAATAAAGAAGAACATTATAGGTGCAGTAAGTCTACCAATTATATGCATTATATTAGACATAAATATATTTGGCATACCTGGATATAATAAATCAGCTATATGATCTATTGTCATAGCTATTATAGCAATTATCTTTAAATGATTTGAGTTTAATTTCTTCATACTTCACCTTCTCTTTTATAATTATAGCATTTTAAAAAACTCATTTCTATAATGAGTTTATCTATTATGAAGTCTATCTACTAGAGAAAGTGTTTTAATATTTAAGTTGTTATTTTTACCACTGCCCATTTCTATATCAGGTTTTACACCCTTACCATGAAAATCACTACCACCACTAATTAATAAATTATATTCTTCTGCGACTCTTCTATATAATTTCATTTGTTCTAAAGAATGACTTGAGTGATATACTTCTATTCCTTCTAAACCACAGCTCATCATATCTCTGATAGTCTTTAAAAGTTCTTTTTCACTTAGTTCTAGAGTTTTAGGATGAGCAAGTACAGGAATTCCACCACTTCTTTTTATTAAGTCTAAACATTCTTCATAATATATACCTGTTCTTGTAGTTCTAGTTTTATCATAAGCATCAATTAAATATCTATTGAATGCATCTTTTACTGAAGTAGCATAGCCATTCTTAACACATAATCTTGCGATATCTACTCTATTTATATGATGAGTACTATTTACTAAGTCTTTTATGTCATCATAATTAAATCTAATATTATTGTCTTTCTTTATTTGTTCTAATATAGTTAGTACTGAATTTATACTTATATCTCTTAGTTCACTCATTTTCTTATTTAAATCTTTATTTTCAAGATCTATTCCATAACCTAATATATGCATTCTACCAGTTTCTCTTTTAGCTGATAGTTCAATACCATTAATTATTTCTATACCAGTATCTTGTATAAGTTTATCAGTTCTATCTACCTTTTTAATTCCTTCGATAGTGTCGTGATCTGTTATAGAAAGAGTGCTTATTCTTTTATCGATTGCTAATCTTATTAATTCGTTTGGAGTAAGCACACCATCTGAATAGCAAGAGTGAACATGCATATCAATGATTTTATCACTCTCTTTATAGGGTTTTATTATATTTTTATTTATAAATTTATCTAGTGTTTTAATTATCATTTCTTCTTCATCTATCATATTTTTCTCCTTCTACTTGCATTATAATGTTTTTACTGTTATTATAAAAATACATATTTGTTATGTCTATCATAACTGGAGGTTATTATGAATATTGACTTTGAATTATATAGAATATTCTATGTAGTAGCTAATCATAAAAATATAACTAAGGCCAGTGCTGAACTTAATATATCACAACCTGCGATTAGTAAATCAATTAAAAATCTTGAAGAACAACTTGGTGGCCCTTTATTTGTTAGGACTAAAAGAGGTGTTATACTAACCCATGAAGGTACTGAATTTTATAATTATATAAAACAAGCTATTGAGTATATTAATAATGCCGAAAATAAATTTACTGATTTAATGAACTTAGAAATTGGAAGAATTAATATTGGTATAAGTACTACTCTAACTAGAGAGTTTTTGCTTCCTTATTTAGAAGAATTTCATTCAAAATATCCTAAAATTGATATTAAAATAGTTACTGATATTACTGAAGACTTAATACCTCAACTTAAAAATGGACTTGTTGATATAGTAATACTAAACTTAAATGATAAAAATTATGGTAATGATATAGAAATTTTTAGATGTAAAGAGGTCCATGATACGTTTGTTGTTGGTAAAAAATATAAGGAACTTGCAAAGAGAGATTTATCGCTTAAAGATCTTAATGATTATCCATTAGTACTTCAAGCTAAGGGTTCTAATACACGCGAGTTTTTAGATACATATACTCAAAAATATAATGTTACTTTAAAACCTAATATAGAACTTGCTAGTTATGCTTTAATAGTAGAATTTACTAAGATTGGTTTTGGTATAGGATATATTACTAAAGAATATCAAAAAGATACTTTAAATAAAGAATTATTTGAACTTAAAATCAAAGAAAAAGTGCCTAGTAGATATATAGCAGTAGCATTGTCTAGAAATCATATACCTAATTTTAGTACTAAGAAACTTATAGAAATAATTATGAAAAAAGATATCCAGTTTTAAGATATCTTTATTTTTATTCCTAAATAACGATTTGTTTTAGATTTATAAACTTTATATTCATCTTTAAAATTCTTTTCTAAGTATTTTTCTTCTTCTAATATTTGTAAATGTAACATTATAACAGCAAATAAAGAAAATATTATTGTAAGAATATTACTATATAGTAGAGTGATCCCTATGTACATTAAATCAAAACCTAAGAATGCAGGATTTCTACTTATTTTGTATATACCATTTGTGATAAGTTTTGTTTTATCATTTTTTGATATACCTACTCTCCAACTATTTTTCATTGTAATTACTGATATTAAAAATATTATATCTCCTATAATACCAATGAATAGTCCGATGTATCTTATGCAATTGTTTGAATAGTTATAATCTAAAAATATTGAAATAAGTTGTATTGGTACTATTAATAAAGTTGAAACTGACATAAGTATTTCAATAATTCTTATTCTTTTTTCTTTTATAGAACCTACTTGCCTTGTTTTAATACCTTTTCTTTTTTGAATTAACATTTTGATGAAGAATATACTATAAAATATTATTAGTATTAATAAAGCATAACTTTTATATTTCATTTATTACTCCTTTATAATTTTATTAAATAAAATTGTTTTTTCTTTCATTGATATTTTAACTACTTCATATCCATAACTAATTAATTCTTTTTTATAGGTTAGAAATGAATGATCTATAGGGAAACCAAGAATATTTTCTATTTCATCATAAGTTAATTTATAACTATCTTTATTGTTATTTTTTATATAATTCTATAATGGTTCATATTTACTCATATATTCTTCTTTTTATTTCTAATTATATATAGAAAGATTGGCCTTAAAAATCCTAGCGATAAGACACTTAATGCAGTCATAACATCTTTAAAGTTTTTTGAATATTTATTAAATATTTTATTTGACAAGATTATATCTAAAATAAATGTTGTAAGTACACTTAGTAGGAAAATTATTATTAATACAGGTTGTGGTTCTTTAAATATAAAGAATAATATAATTGTAATCGTAGAAATTAATGTTGTTATAAAAAGAGTTATACCAAGAGGTTCGCTGTTTCCTATTTTGCCTAGTATATATTTATTATAAAATGGTATCCATCCAGTATAAATATTTTTAGATTTTAGATTTTTACTCATAGAAGTGATTGCTAAACTTTCAAATATATAACTTATTAGTACATAAAATATAATTATAAATATGAAACTAATAATAAAGAAATATATACCAAGTAATAAACCCATTAAAAATAATACACTTATGCTACCCATAATCCACCTTCTTTGATGAAATTATTATAGCATACAAATGTATTATTTTTTACATATATCAATTAATTTTTTTATTGTATTAGACGTTCTTAAAGTTATTTTATCTTTTATATTTGTACTTGCTGTTTTAACCCACCAAGTAGATTTTCTATAGTTCTTTAAACCAAAAGCCCAAAATATATAGTTATTATATTCTTTAATTTGATCGATATTTTCTTTAGGTTCACCTATAGTTTTATAAACTTCTTCATATTTAGTTTGTCTTGATACATCTAGTTTTTCTGTTAAATCTTCTTGATCATTTTTGATTTTTTTCTTAAATTATATAAATTTTCTCCGAACTTCATTAGACGTTCCTCCTTTGTATTGAAGTTTAAAATGAAAATTCTCATTTTTCTAGCAACTTTTAGTTGCACATTTATTATAAGTTAATTTTATTAATAATAAAAAAGAAATTAATCTCTTTTAAAATTCTTTATACATAAAACATTTTTTATCATGAGAATAAATGATACCTATTGCTTGTAAGTATGAATATATAATAGTAGAGCCTACAAACTTCATGCCTCTTTTAATTAAATCTTTAGATATTCTATCTGATAGATCATTTGTTGTTTTACCAACTTCATAAAATGTTTTGCCATTTGTAAAACTCATTAAATATTTATAGAAACTCCCATATTCTTTTTCTATATTCTTAAATATTTTTGAGTTATTTATACTTGCTTTTATTTTAAGTTTATTTCTTATAATCTTAGGATTAGATAGTAACTCATTTATTTTAGTTTCATCATAGTTAATTATTTTATCTATATCAAAGTTATCATAAGAAATTCTAAAGTCTTCTCTTTTGTTTAGAACGCATTCCCAAGAAAGTCCTGCTTGAAAAGACTCTAAGATTAACATTTCAAATAAGTATTTATCATTATTGTTTTGTATGCACCACTCTTTATCATGATATTCTACATATAATGGATTATCTAAGTTACACCATTTACATCTTTTCATAGTTTTGTTCCTTTCTTTGGTATAGAGTATTTACTCATATCATTTTATTCTAATTTTAATAATTCAATTTTATTTTTAATTTCTCCATTATTTCTTTTTGCTTTTTGATGATATTTTATTGCAAACTAAGTCTATTGTTGTGTAGGATATTGCGTATACAATAGAAGTTATTATTATCATTTTGAAATCAATATTCTTTGTAAGTAAATATGATACTAATGTATAAACTACTAGGAATACAATTGTACTAATTATATATTTCATATATTCTTTCATGAGTCACCTACTTTATTATTGTTACATAGTCTTCTTTTCTAGGTTTGGCTTCTGGAAGTGGTCCTTCAGCGTAACCTAAAATACAATGCCCTATTCCTACATAATTATCAGGTATATTCCATTCTTTTAATAGTTCTTTTCCTTCTTCTCTTTCAAATTCTTCTTTAGCTCTATGTATCCAACAAGAACCTAATCCTAGACTATGAGCTGCATTCATTAAGTTTCCTATAACTAAACTTCCGTCTTCTATATAAGTTGTTCTTGTTTTGTCAGCTAGAACTACTATTACAGTAGGTGCTCCATAAAATGGGTCAATGTCTCTTCCCATAATCTTAGCATTTAATTTTGATAATTTTTCTATTGTTTCTTTATTTTGAAGAACTACCATTTTAGGTGATTGCATTCCCATACCAGTTGGTGCATATTCTCCCGCTAGTAATATTTCATTTAATTCTTCATCTTTAATTTGTTCTTCTTTAAATTTTCTACAACTTCTTCTTTCTATTAAATTTTTAATTGTTTCGTTCATTATTTTTACTCCTTATTTTTTTATTAATAATCATATATATCAATGTAGATATTATAATGCCTAATGAATTTAGAATAATATCATTAATATCAAACGCTCTTCCAAATATTGGTTCTAATACTTCTATTATTAATACGAGTATAATTCCTTTTATAATAGTATTTTTATAGTTAAACTCTTTTTGTGATAAAGGATACAATATACCAAATGGTAAAAACATTAAGAAGTTTCCAATATTTTCTTTAGTTAAGTTACTTATAAAATTTAGATTGAAGCTAAAGTTGCCATTAAACCAATTTATACTAGTACCTGGATCCATATGATATATCAGTTTATACCAAATTATATTTATTATGTCTAGACCAATAGTTAAGCATATTAGACCAGTTATATAACAAATAAATATACTTGAAAATATCTTTTTACTTAGTGGTGTCTTTGAATCATTTCTAAACTTTATTAAATAGTAAGTTACACTTATGATTAGTGCTAATGGTAGTGCTTGTAAAAAGTAACCAACATATGTATCAAAAAAGAAATATTGAAAAGTCATATTTTGCGGAAAATACATGCTTACCTCCTTTATATATTGAGTTATCAATACTTAAATTATCTAACCATTTTGAAAATATTCCAAGAATAATTCCTAATATAAATATTAAGATTGTATTAATCATTTTAGTTTTGGTTTTTACTTTGATATTTGAAGTTCTAGTTTTACTTAAATATTTTTTTAACATTATTCAAACATTTCATTAAATATATTTCCTTTTATATTTATAATGTCTTTCATACTTATAATAGAATTATCAGTGAATTTTACATTTTTCTTTACTAAGTCTATTCTTTTGATTATTCCTGTTTTTTGTAGATATCTTCCGCCTGATTTTTTAGAATCTTTTATAAAGTAAGTAATGGTTATCTCATTTTGATCATTTAAGTGCTCATTTAAATAGTTCAGTTTATCACTTATTATTTCTTTTTGACAATCATCTAAAACTATTTGCTTGTCAGTGAGTCTTGCTGTTTCTTTTATTTCACTATCATATCCGACTAATGCTGCGAATGGTGCGAATTGAGAAGCACGGGACTCCATACTTGAAGAAGGGCGTTTAGAAACTGGTCTATCTAAATTAATAATATCATCATAATTATTCATCCTCTATGTCCTCCTACTTCTTTATTTCTTTCTTTAGCTGTTGCTCCTTCCTCGTAGTTCATTGCTTTCAAAATAGAATTTTTACCATACTTTTTCTTTATATCTAGTAATGTCTTTTGAATCTTTTTTTCTTCTATCTCGTCTTCCAAGCTTTTTTCTTTTTGTTTACTTATTTCTTCATAATTACTAAATAAGTCTACTTGCTCTATGATTGGTTTATTTTCTGCGTCTTCACTTACTAAATTGCAGGCTGTTAAGTTTAGTCTTCTAACTAATAAGATAGGATTTACTATTCTATCATAAAGTTTCATTATTTCACTTGTTATTACTTTTGTTGAAGAGGTTTTATGATCTATGTTTGCTGTTCCATGAGCATGTTTTGGTACTCTTCTTCCATATGCATCTAGTGTTACTTCGCCGTGATATTTTCTTGCAATTTCAGGTGTTGTTAAACTTTCAACATCATAACCGATAGTTAAAACAAATTGATCGGTTTTTAGATGTTTTTCTACTAAATCAAGTACTAAGTTATCTGTCATTTCTCTTACTATAAGTTTTGTTTTTTCATAATTATATGGACAGTGTAATACTTGTCCTTGACTTATACTATTAGTTGATGGTTTATATTTTTTAGCATCCGCAATAGTACAAGGTTCATATCCCCAAGCGTGATCTATTAAGAATTCTGCATTTACTCCAAATAATTTGTATAAGAAGTCTTCATTATTTATAGACACTCTTGCAACATCGCCCATAGTATACATTCCATTTTCTTCTAATTTTTTAGCATAACCTCTGCCTACTCTCCAAAAGTCAGTAAGGGGTTTATGATTCCATAATTCTTTTTTATATTTCATTTCATCAAGACTAGCAATTCTAACTCCAAACTTATTTGGTTTCATCTTTTTAGCTGTTACGTCCATTGCTACTTTTGCTAAATACATATTAGTACCTATTCCTGCTGTTGCTGTTATACCAGTTGTATTATAAACGTCTTCAATAATTTTCATGACTAATTCTTCTGCAGTCATTTTATAAAAACTTAAATAATTAGTTATATCACAAAATACTTCATCTATTGAGTAAACTAATATATCTTCTGGAGCAATATATTTTAAATAAACATTATAGATATTAGTACTATATTTCATATATAATTTCATTCTAGGAACTGCTGCTATAAAGTCTAGTTCAAAATTTGGATTCTTGTTTAATTCTGATGCAATATATGACTTTCCAGTAAAGTTTCTATAATGATTGTTTTTTCTTCTTTGATAATTAACTTCTTTTACTTTTTGTCTTACTTCAAATAATCTACATCTTCCACCTAGTCCATAAGATTTAAGTGAAGGTGATACTGCTAAACAAATGGTTTTATCTGTTCTTGATTCGTCTGCTACTACTAAATTAGTATCTAATGGATCTAAGTTTCTTTCTCTGCATTCTACTGATGCATAAAAGCTTTTTAAATCAATACACATATACGTTTTGTTCATTTTATCACCTCCAGTTTAGTTAAAATTATACAATAATTATATCATAAAAAAGATTAGTTTTTTATAACTAATCCTTTACTTGACTTCTACTACTCCTTTGATATTAATCATTCTATAATATAGCATTTTCTTTTAAATCTGGATACTTTGTTCTTGTAAAAATTATAGCTAATACTAATACTATTATGATTGCTAGTACTAATAATCTATTTTTCATTTAATGCACTTTACTTTTCTATGTAACCACTTATTCCTTTAGTATACATATCATCTGTTATAGATTTATATTTATTTCCATCATAGTCATCAGTAAATCCATTGTATGCTTTATAGATTTCACCTGTATCAGTATTATAAACTCTTTCGTATCCAAGAGTTGCATCACTTTGTTTTTGACTCATTATGTCATAGCTGGCGCTTCTTTTATTCCAAGAATCCATTATGCCATTACTTATTTGATTACAAACACTTCTCACATAGTTAAAGTCTTTCATTACTGCATCTTGTTCTTTTGAAAATCCATTCATAAAAGCATCTGTAAATTCTAGTGATGAAACAATTGAATTTAGTGTTTCTTCCCAGTTTACTAATTCATTTTTTGGCGCACTTACAAATATTGCATCATAAACATTTAATGTATAAATATCTATTTTCTTTCCACCAGTAATATTTTTTGTTACATAATATGGTCCTGCATCATAAACATATGCTGTGAAAAGTCCTTCTAAATCCTTCTTTTCATTATTTGTAAATGTTGCTCTTAAGATATCTCCACCTATTTTTGAGTTTCCTAGTTTATCAACCACTTTAAAGTCATTTATAGTTGGAAAAGTAAAATCTTTTGTATTATTAAGTTTGCCCAAATCATTAAATATCTTGTAGAAAGCTTCAGTTGTTTTAGGTGATAATACTGATGTTTTAGCAAATATACCAGTTGGATAATACTTTTGTTGCCATTCTTTGGCTTCTTGTGATTTATTATATCCCTCAGTCTTTAAATTAAAGAAAAATTGATATGATTCATCACTTGGATTATATGCTTTTATTGTGTAATGAATGTAATCACCCAGAGTATCTACTTTCCATCCTTCTGGTATTTTTAGCTTTATTAAATCGTTACTATAATCGACTAACTTTATATTCTTAGTTTCACTTTCTCTTATTTTAACGTTTTCTTTTGTACATCCAGTAAAGCCAATTATAATAGTTGTACATAATAAAATAGATAATATTTTCTTTTTCATATATTTTTCCTTTCATGGTTAAATAATTATATGTTTATTATATCATAGTATACTATTAAAATTTCAATAAAAAATCACTTTCAAGTGATTTTAGTTATATTGTTTATTTTCTATAAAAAATATTTCATACCATTTTAGGAAACAATAGATAGTCCATACTTTTTTATAGTTGTCTTTCTTTTCATTCTTATGTTGATCTAATAATTTAATTATATAATCTTGGTTAAAAAATTCAGTTACGAAATCCTTACTAAATGTAGTTTTAATTTCAGTATATAAATCTTCGTCTCTCATCCATTTTCTAAGTGGTACTGGAAAACCTAATTTTTTCTTTTTATATGATTCATTTGGTATTACAGTTTTCGCAGCGTCTCTAAGTGCAACTTTTGTAGTGGATGCCGATACTTTATAATTAGCTGGAAGACTTGATGCTACTGCAAATACTTTTTTATCTATAAATGGTACTCTACATTCTAAAGAGTTTGCCATAGACATTCTGTCTGCCTTTTGTAGTATATCTTTTATCAACCAAAAGTTTATATCAATTGCTTGCATCTTTATGATATCACTTTTTCCTTTTTGTTCTTCGTATACAGGAGCAGTTATATCTTTATTATTAATTTGATTTTTAATTTTAAGTATTTTCTTTATTTCATTATTTCCAAATACTCTATTTACTCCTATATAGTTTTCTTCTAAAGTTGTTCCTTGTCTTATTAAGAAGTTTATTCCTCTTACTTCTGGAAAAATAGATGCAATTTTAGCAATTATATGACGAATACAATATGGAATCTTATTATATATTCTCATGTATCTAGATTGTCCATAAGTATTATATCCTCCAAAGAATTCATCTGCTCCTTCTCCTGATAATACAACTTTAACATCTTTTCTTGCAAGTTGTGCTACAAAGAATAAAGCTATTGCTGCTGGATCTGAAGATGGTTCATCCATCATATACATAATCTTAGGTATAATTTTTATATACTCATCTTTAGTTATCTTTTTAGATACATTAGTTATATTTAATCTATTTGTTAAATCTTTAGCATAATCTATTTCATTATATTCTGGTATATCATAACCAACTGTATAAGTTTTAGAAGGTCTAGCTAGTGAAACTATATATGAAGAGTCTACTCCACTTGATAAGAATGAACCTACTTCTACATCGCTTAACATATGATGTTCTACTGAGTCTTTCATAGCATTTTCTATTTCTTTTACAGTCTTATCGTAACTTTTAGATTTTTCATTAAATTCTATTTTATAGAATCTATCTTTAGTAATAATTTGTCCTTCTTTAATAGTTATACTGTAACCTGGTTCTAATCTATAAACATTTTTAAAGAATGTTTCATTAGTTGGTGTAAAACTAAATGATAAGTAAGATGCTAAAATATCTTGATTAAATTCTTTTTTAAATGAAGGATGTTCTAAGAATGATTTTATTTCTGATGCGAACATAAATACATTATCATTTTGATAGTAATAGAATGGTTTTATACCAAAATTGTCTCTTGCACAAAATAACGTTTTATTCTTTTTATCCCATATAGCAAAAGCAAACATACCTCTTAGTTTCTTTGGTAAGTCTTTGCCCCACTCTTCATATCCATGTAGTAATACTTCTGTATCACTTGTTGTTTCGAATGTATGTTTCTTTTTTAGTTTTTCTTTCAATTCTGGATAATTGTATATTTCACCATTAAATACTACTACTAAATTTTTATCTTCATTAAACATTGGTTGGTTGCCTGTAGATAAATCAATTATTGATAGTCTTCTATGACCTAAAGCAACAAACTCATCAGTGTAAAATCCTTCAGCATCAGGCCCTCTATGAGCTATTCTATTAGTCATATTTTTTATTATTTTCTTTTTACCTTTTGTGCTATCTAAAAAGCCTGCAATTCCACACATAATTTCACCCTACATCCTCTCACTATATTAAACAATTTCAAAACATTTCTTGAGTTAATTATATCATACGTGGCCTTAAATGTATATTTCAATTTATGTAACTTATATATTAATTAATAATTCATTTTTAATTAAAATTTTTTTAATAAAAACTAATATTGAATTGTATTTAATTTTGTTATAAAATACTTTATCAAGGAGGGCTCATGAAAAGTGATCAAGTATTTATAGGAAATATTAGAAGATGTACTAAATATGAGGAAAATATAGCACTTAGTTGTAAAACTTATATTGACGGTCAATTAATTGGATGTGAACGTTTTGGCAGCATAGAAGAAGATGATGAATTATATAAAGAAAATGCTATATTAATTAGAGTTAAAAATGGTGGTTATGTTGATCTAGAAAGATTTGATTCTATTTTAGATTATATAAGATTACATCGTTTATATACTAAGAATGGATTTCGTTTAGGTGGATTAATAATGTCTACTTCTGCCTATCGATTAGATGATTTATTTGTTGATGAAAAAACTTTAAAACCTTATTATCAAACAAATGAAGAAGTAAAAGATACTTCAATATTAAAACTTAAAAAGCAAATAAATTACAATAAATAAAAAGGTATATCACTAGGATATATCTTTTCTTTTAACTTATTTTAAATCTGCCATGTATTTTTTTAATTGTTTTGAATTAGGACCTAATATTATTTTAAGTTCATTATCTATTTCTACTATACCTTTAGCTCCTAATTTTTGTATTCCTTCTTTATTAACTATAGAAACATCTTTTAATGTTACTTTTAATCTTGAAAGATTTATTTGAGCATCTAATATGTTATCTTTACCACCTAAATATTGAATAAGTTTGTTTATTTCTACATGGAAATCTTTTCTTCTCATCTTGATTATTACAAGTGATATTAATAATAAGATTAATATTATAATTAAATATTGCCAATACATTTTATTTTCCTCCTAATTACAAGTAGAACATGTTGTATCATATTCTCTTATATAATTTGTTATTTTATCTTTAAATTCTAATATTGCTTCTTCTGTCCAGTAATCCTCTATTTTCATACTTGATGTAGTTATTGCTGTTTCATTGTCGTGAGCTATTATATTACCATTCTTAACAAATGTAAGATCTGGAGCATATACTTTAGATAATCCACTATCATCAGCATATAAATAATTTCCAAGTAATTTTACTAGTTTTGCATATTTACTAGAGTTTATTTGTCTATCATGTTTAATATTTAAATAATATATTTCCTTAATATTATTTTCTTTAGCTACTTCATTTAAATATTTAGCATAGCTTTGGCACCAAGGACATTCTGGGTAAGCCATAAATACAATTCCTGTGCCATTCTCAAGTAATGTTACTACTTCATCTATATTTGAATATACAAATACATTTTCTTTATCTACTAAAGCATATTCATCTGAAAATTTAGTAATACTCTTTTTATCGATTTCTTTTTTATCAAAATGTTTATAAATAAGTATTGTACCTACGATAGCAATTATTACTATAAGAAGTATACTTATTTTGTTTTTCATTTAATCACTTCCTTGATTATAATTGTAGCATATATTTATTTATATTAAAAGAAAAAAGTAGTAATTTACTTAGCTACTTTAGTTTTATAGAATTGTTTCATTATTGGTTCGTTTTTATGTTTTATATAGTATTCAGTGTTAAATAAATCATTTATTATTTCTTTATTTGTCTTTTTTATTCTATGTTGATATTTAATGTGTGTTAATTTTTTATTGTTTCTAGTTAGCTTATTCTTTTTGTTATAATCTATTAATGTTATGATACATGAAATTGTAATTATACATCCAAGTAATACTATATAACTGCCCGTGTTATGTATTAAGTGATTAATGAAGAAATTATTCATTTTAAGGGCTGGTAAGCTCATTAGAACAAAACTTAATATTACACATACATCCAATATTATTGTTTTTATTTTTCCTATTTTACTTGATTGAATATTACCACCAAATCTATAAGTTGAATATACTGTAAAAAATATGGCTATTTCTAATATTAATGGTGGGATCATAATATTATATTGAAGACCTAAAATTATAAAAGAAATTGCATTTAAAAGTTTATCACTTATTCCATCTATAGCGCTTCCAAAAAAAGTTGATATTTTAAGTGTTCTTGCTAGAAATCCATCTACTGCGTCAGTTGCAAATAAAATTACTGTCCATATAGCACAAATACTAGGTCCATATTTAACATATATTAATGGAAGTAAAAGAGCACCTACTAATCTTGTAAGTGTTACCATGTTTACTATTACCAACTCAACAATTTTTAACACACTATATTTCATATCTATAATTTTAAGAAAAAATGAGTATTTTGTCAATAAATCTAGAAATAAAACATATAATATGATATAATCGTCACATATGGGGATGCATTGATTCGACAGGATTATGTCTGGGTAGAATGCAAGTAGTAGGCATACTTTAAATGCAAAAATAAAAATAATCGGAAACGATTTTAATTTCTCTCCAGCTTTTGCTTAATTAAGTAAAACGGAGCTTCCACTTTTAACTTTTGCTCACGAGTTATAAGTTGGGAGTCATAAAGTGAGCTATATTATAAATTTGTTTGTGATTTATAATGAATGATTAGCAAACTTAGAATAATAAGAGAAGTTGGCAATCTACATTATTATTTGAAATTAAAAACCAACTAAACTTGTAGATGTTCTACTGGGATGAATCTTGGACAGGAGTTCGCTACTCCTCATCTCCACCAAATATGTATTTTAGACTTTTAAAAGTCTTTTTATATGAAAGAAGTGTATTTATGTTAAAGATTGATAATGAAAGATTAACTGATAAAACAACTATTCTATGGGAAAATGAAAGTGGTATTATGAGTACATTTACTCTTAGAATTGAAACTAATTCTGAAGAATTAGGTGATATTATGTTGGAACTTAGAACTTCTCTTAGTAAAGATGAACTTGAAGATATTAAAGATGAGATTACTTTAAGAGATTCAGTTGAAGAAATAATTTATGAAGTAAATGATATACCAAGTGATATTAATAAAGAAGATATTGATTTTAAATTAACTAAAAATAAGAATTTATATGATATTTATTTAAATATAGAATTACTTGATTTAGTTTATTCTAAGAAAAGTATTATGCTTACTTATGAATAATACTTATATTGCCTCATGGCCAAGTGGTAAGGCTCTGGACTCTGACTCCAGCATCATAGGTTCGAATCCTATTGAGGCAACCATGCTGAAATAGCTCAAATGGTAGAGCAACTGAATCGTAATCAGTAGGTTGTGGGTTCAATTCCTATTTTCAGCACCATAAGATATAGAACTAGAATTATTTCTAGTTTTTTTATATATTAAAAGCACTATTTCTAGTGCTAAAATTTATATTTATTTTCTTATTCTTAATATTGACTTTTCTTTCTCTGCTCTTTCAATTCCTCTTTTGCATTCTTCTGGATATATGCTTGCTAATTCTTTTATTAATGGATAAATTTCTTTTTTCTCTTTATCTGATACATAGTCAAAATGTTCCATCATAATATCATATATAAGGTTTTCAGTGTCTTCTCTTAGTTTCTTTTCAACAGTTTTACCTGTTAATCTTCTTACTATTTTAGCAAGTTCTCTTTGATACTTTTCCCATCCTGATACTATTTCAAAAGGATTTTTTAAAGGATAGCATTGTTTTTCATTTGGAATAAGATTTATTCCACCACTTGGTCTATTTTCTAAAGTATAAGGACACCCTTTTTCAGTTAAAACTGAGCATCTACTTTTTAACGATAATAAATCTACTACATCTCTATTCATATTTCTTACTCTTAAATAAAGATAAGGCACTATAAACTTAGTTCCATTTTTTGCTGTCTTTATATCTATTGCTGCTACTATAGAAGTTTTACCTTCGCTTAAAATTTCTTCTAATGCTTTTATACTTAAATTGTTAAAATCATCAGTGCTATAGTCACAACCACTTTTCTTGCAACATTTGCCTTTACATTTTTCACATATATTTTTATCTTCAAATTTAATTTCTGTCATAATATTCCCTCTTTTGGGAGCATATTATACTATAAATTGTGTTTTTTATCAATAATAAGGATAGTATCCATATGGATTTTGATAATAAACTGGTCTTGGTCTATATGGATTAAATGTACCTACTGCGACTCCTCCAGTTAATGCCCCTAAAAGAAATGGTGCTGCAAAACCAAATCTATCTTTTCCATATTTAAAGTTTCCATACATAATATTCACCTCTATTTTATACTATGAAAAAAGCACATTTAAGATTGTGCTTTTAAACGATATAAGTTAAATGATGGTTTATTAAATATTCTGTATGGATACTTATTAGTACCTATTCCACTTGATATATATATGTCTGTTATACCTTTAGAATAGTGTTCTTGATAATATTTGTCTCCTAAATCATCTAAGAAAACTCCTCCATAATATGGAACTACTACACTACCATTTAGTGAATGTCCACCTAAAACTAAATCAACTTCATATGTTGTATCATCTAATAATTTAATAGTTTTTCCATCATGAGCTAGAACTATTATGTATTTTCTTTTTTCATCTTCTTTATAAAAGCTAAATGCTTCTTCAAATTTAACTTCTTCTTTTGAAGAACTAGGAAGTCCTACTATAAACATAGAATCATTGTTCTTATAATATATTTCATCATAACTATTATTAAGTATGTTAAATTTGCTTTTTTCTAGTATTGTTTTATAATCTTCAAAACTATAGTCTGCATCTCCATATATAGCATATTTACCTATAGTTGCTTTTATATTAGTTAGTTCTTCTTCTAAAAATTCTATATCACTATTGTTATATTTCTTACTTTTATTTACTAAGTCGCCTGTGAATACTACTATATCAGGTTTTAATTCATTTATTCTATTTACTAATTCTTTTACATCATTTTTATCTACTGTTGATTTATAAAGTAAATCACTAAAATGAACTATTTTAATACCACTAAAGTTGCTTGTTAATATACTACTTTCTACTTTATATTCTTTTACTATTAAGCCTTTTATTCCAATGTATTTAGCATATAGAAAAATTAATGCAGCTAATAATATTACAAAGAATATTATGCTTATTATTTTTCCACCATGTGATTCTTTTACTTCTTCTTGTGTCATTTATAGTGCTCCCATTTTATATACAAGTAGTAATAAAACTCCTGTCATTGTGTTATGTATCATATGCATCATTACACTTGTAAATGTTGTATTTGTTTTTTTATCCATTAATGCAAATACAAATCCAAGAGATCCATATGGAAGTAAATAAAGTAAATTAACTAGTTTAAATTCTCCTGCTACTAAATGGCATGCAGCAAATAATAATCCACAGGATAAAGCATAAATCCATTTATTTTTGATTAATGGTTCTAAACTTTTTCTAAATGTAAATTCTTCACTTAGAGGTGCTATTATAGATATACTTATCATAGTATATACTGGCATTTTAAATAGCATTTCTCTTACTAAGCTTTCGTTTGTTGAAACATCTTTTATAATAATTGATATAAATAAGTTAAATACCATCATTGCTCCAAGACCTGCTAAATAATATTTAAAGCCTGTCTTAAAGTTATTTTTAAATTCATTTATAAATGTTTTGAATTCTTTATCTAGATCTTTTTTATACATTAAATATAATAATATTATAAATGTTAGATTTCCTAAAAGTGAAGATACTACAGCGTTTTTTATTATTTTTAAAAATAGTTCACTGAATAGTGATGGTAATACAAATGTACCAATAAATGCTACTAAAAAGAATAATATGTTTATATATATTGGTCTTTCTTTTGAATATTTAAATATTGATTTGTTATCTTTACTAGATGAGTCATCGCTTTCTATTATTAAACTTTCTTTAGTGTATTTTATTTGCATTTAATCACTTACTTTCTATTTAATAGTATACCATAAAAGATAATTATTTACTATTACTATTATATTTTCTTAGTATTAGTTTGCATGCTTCTTCTTGTCCATTTTTAAATGATTCTTTAAAAAATTCTTTTTGAATACTATAGTATTTACCCCATAATCTATACCCTTTTAAATATATTATTTTGTTTGAAGATTCGAAATCTTTACATTTATCTATTGGAATAATTATTTGACTATCTAACTCTATATCTTGAAACATTCTATATTCTGATGTGGGATCATTGTAATCAACTCTTATATCGTTGCTTCCATGAATAACATCTGATTCATATGAACTTTTATACGTTCCTAGATATACATATATTTTATTAGTGTCTTTTTCATTTATACTACGTATTAGACTATAATATACTTTTTCTACTAATGATTCTTCATTTGTTTCTAAATGTTCTATTATTCTAGTTTCTCTTAAGCCTCTTAACTTTAAGTATTCTCTAACTTTACTATCTTGCTCTAGTGCTTGTATTCTTCTATTCTTTCTATTTATTTCTTCATTTTTTCTTTTTAATTCTTTTACTTCCATTCTTAATTTATTTAAAGTTTCTTCTTTCATATACACCTCTATTACTATTATATTATTAATATTATTATTTAAAAAGAAAAAGTTAACTTATTTGTTTAAGTTAACTTTTATATGTGTTTTTTTGCCTTTACTAATTACTAAATTATTAATTTCTTCTTTTTTGAATATTCTTGTATCGTTAGTTTCTTTTATAGAGTTAAAACTAATACCATTACCTTGTACTAATCTTCTTGCCTCACTCTTTGATGGAGCAATGCCTGATTTAACTAATAAATCTAATATATTAATTTCATCTTCCATATCAATTAATACTTCTTCCATACCTTCTTCAGAGTATCCTTTAGTAAATAATTCTTCACTTGTATTTCTTGCTTTAATAGCTTCTTCTTCTCCATGTAAATCTTTTACTACTTCGAATGCTAATGTTTTTTGAGCAAGTCTCTTTTCAGGTTCATTTTTAACACTTTCTTCAAGTTTATCTATTTCTTCTTTATTTAAGAATGTAAATACTTTTAAGTATTCTACTACTTTAGAATCATCTGAATTAATTAAGTATTGGTAAATCTTATATGGACTAGTTTTTTCTTTATCTAACCATAAAGCATTTCCTTCACTTTTGCCAAACTTTTTACCTGTACTATCAAGTATTAATGGCATAGTGAATCCATATGCTTCTTTTCCTTCTATTTTACGTATTAGTTCTATTCCTGTAGTGATATTACCCCATTGATCTGAACCAGCTGCTTGAAGTGTACAATTCTTATCATTAAATAAATGTAGAAAATCAAATCCTTGAAGTAATGTATATGAGAATTCAGCATATGTTATACCAGTATCAAGTCTTCTTGAAATTATATCTTTGTTAAGCATATAATTTACATTAATATATTTTCCGATATCTCTTAAAAAATCTAAGAAACTTACATCTTTAGTCCAGTCATAGTTATTTACTACTTCTGCTTTTCCATCTAATAGTTTTGTTACTTGATGTTTTAATCCTTCAATATTTTTTTCAACTGTTTCTTTTGAGATTATTTCTCTTTCAGCAGTTGGTCTTGGATCTCCAATTAATCCTGTAGCTCCACCTACTAATATAATTGGATGATGTCCATGTTGCGCTAAACGTTTTGCTGTTACAAATGATGCATAATGTCCAATATGTAGTGAATCTGCTGTTGGATCTGTTCCTAAATAGAAAGTTAATTTTTCATTATTTAGTTTATCTTTTAAATCTGGACTACTTATATCTTTTACTACACCTCTCCATTCTAATTCTTCAAAAAATGTCATATTATTTTACCTCCTTATTAGTAGAACCAATTCCACCAATTCTTTCATTTATTATTTCTTCTTCATCATCTACTATTAAATATTTCATAAATACACCTTGAGCTATTCTATCTCCTATTTTAACTTCAAAGTCTTTATTTCCATGATTTATTAATTTAACTTTAAAGTGACCTTCATTATCTTTGTTATTATAAAAATCACTATCTATAACACCTACACTATTTGAAAGTGTTACATCATATTTATATCCCATACTACTTCTACTATATAGATATAATACTTCATCTTCGTTCATTGATACTTTAAGTCCTGTTGTGAATGATTTAGATTCTCCTGGTTTTAAAGTATATTCTTCTAAACTTCTAATATCATATCCAGCACTTTTCTTAGTACTTCTTGTAGGCAATAAATAACTTTCATATAGTTCTTTATCATCTTTAATATCTTTTTTAAATTGTTCAAAACTTATTTTTTCAAATTTTCTCATAATTTTCCTCCAATAAAAAAGGTACCAATTAAAGGACGAATTTCTCCGTGGTACCACCTTATTTCATAGTTAAACTATCTTAAAGATTATAAAGCATCACCTTTAAACTCAAAAATATGTAACTTCTTTATTAAAGATCTATTAGTTTCCATCAACCACTAACTTTCTATAAATAATCTTTATAAATACTATTATTTTGTCTTCGTTTAATGAGTAAAGTATATATTATTTTTTTTAATTTGTCAAATATTAAATTTTTCCAAAAGAAAAAACTAAATTTCTTTAGTTCTTATCCTCTACTAAAATATTTACCATCACGAGTAGTTATAACTATTTCTTCTCCTTCTGAAATAAATAATGGAGCTTTTAGTGTATAACCTGTTTCAATAGTAACGTCTTTTTGTGCAGTACTTGTTGTATTACCTTTAACTGCTTCTGGAGCACTGATAACTTTGTATGATACTTTTTCAGGAAGTGTAATACCTACTACTTCTCCTTCAATTACCATAGATTCAACATTCATACCTTCTTTTAAGAATTTTGCTTCATTTTCTACTAAAGTAGCTGGTATTTCAATTTGATCATAAGTATTATTATCCATAAATACATAAGCATCTCCAGTAGAATATAAATATGAAAGTTGATTCTTTCTTACATCAGCTTTTTCCATTTTGATTCCTGCATTGAATGTAATTTCTTGAGTAGTACCTGCTCTTAAATTTTTAAGTTTTGTTTTAACAAAAGCACTACCCTTACCAGGTTTTACATGTTGAAATTCAACAACTTGGTAAATATTACCTTCATACTTAATAGTCATTCCGTTTTTAATATCATTTACATTAAACATAATTTACTACGCCTTCTTTTCTTTATGAGCAGTAGTCTTATTACATCTTGAACAGAACTTATTAATTTCTAATTTGCCATCAGTATTCTTTTTATTTTTACTAGTTAAATAGTTGATTTCTTTACAAACAGTACATTGTAGTGCGATACCTTCTCTATTTTCTTTCTTTGCCATTTGGACTTCTCCTCCTTTTTTTATACACTCAAGATTATAACAAATAAAAATGAAGTTGACAAGAGAAACTTATTAAATATTAAGCTAAGACTTCAAAAAAGTATGATTTTGTGCTAAAATATGCTCATTAAGTGAGGGAATTTATGAATAGAAAGAGTGTTTTAGTAACAGGTTCAAGTATTGGACTTGGAGCATCTATTATAAGAAAATATGCTAGTAATAATTATGATGTTGTTATAACATATTTAAGTCATAAGGAGGATGCAATCAAATTAAAAGAAGAAGTTACATCTAAATATGGAGTAAATGCTTTATTAGTTAGATGTGATATTAGTAATGAAAGTGATATTGAAAACTTAAAAAATGAAGTGTTAGATAATTATGGTAAATTAGATGTTCTTGTAAATAATGCTGCTATAGCAATAGATACTACATTTGAAGATAAAACTAAATATAATTTTATGAGAATATTAGAAGTTAACTTAGTTGGTACATTTTTAGTATCGAGATGTTTTGGTGATTTAATGAAGAAACAAGGGCATGGAAATATTATTAATATAAGCAGTACTAATGGAATAGATACATATTATGAATATAGTTTAGACTATGATAGTTCTAAAGCTGGTGTTATTAATCTAAGCCATAATTTAGCAAATCATTATAATGGTATAGTTAGAGTTAATACTATATGTCCTGGATGGATAGATACACCTATGAATAAAGAATTAGATAGTGAATATAAAAGACAAGAAAAAGGAAAAATAATACTTGGTAGATTTGCTCATCCAGATGAGATTGCTAACGTAGTGTATTTCTTATCAAGTGAAGAAGCAAGTTATATGAATGACTCAGTAATAAGAATAGATGGTGGTAAAAGATGTTAAAGCTAAATAATAAATATATAGAGTTAGTAAATAAAGCTGAAAAAGAATTAAGTGATATATTTAATTCTATAGATAAAAATACATATTTTAATAGTAAAAAAGTACTTGATGCTTTTCATGAAGTGAATATTAGTGAAAGTGATTTAAATGGTACTAGCGGTTATGGATATAATGATACTGGAAGAGATAAAATAGAAAAAATATTTTCATATATACTTGATAGTGAAGACGCTTTAGTTAGAACTCAAATTATATCTGGTACTCATGCTATAAGTACTGCATTATTTGCTATTTTAAGACCAGGAGATACGCTTTTAGCTATTAGTGGTACTCCATATGATACTTTACATGAAGTAATCGGAATTAAACCTAATAATAGTTCTCTTATGAGTTATGGAATTAAATATAAAGAAATAGATTTAATAGATAATGATTTTGATTATGAAAAGATTCAAGAAGAACTTAAAAATAACATAAAAGCTATACACATTCAAAGATCTAGAGGTTACTCTTTAAGAGAATCACTTACTATTGAAAAGTTAGAGAAAGTTATTAAATTCATTAAAGGAATTAATAAGGATGTAATCGTTTTCGTAGATAATTGCTATTGTGAGTTTGTAGAAACTACTACCCCTACTTTAGTCGGAGCTGACTTAATGGCTGGAAGTTTAATTAAAAATTTAGGTGGTGGTATTGCTCGTAATGGTGGTTATATTGCTGGTAAACATGAATTAATAGAACTATGTGCTGAAAGACTTAACGTTCCTGGTGAAGGACGTGAAGTTGGGCCTAGTGGACAAGCTAATCGTGAATTCTTACAAGGCTTATACTTTGCTCCTAGTGTTGTTTCTTCTGCTTTAAAAACTTCTATTCTTACAAGCAAAGTACTTGATAAGCTTGGATATGAAGTTCACCCTACTTATAATGAAAAACGTGCTGATATAGTACAACTAATATATTTTAGAAATGAAAATAATATTATTAAATATGCTGAAGGTATGCAAGGTGCTGGAGCAATAGATGCGAATGTTTCACCAATACCTGCAGATATGCCAGGATATGATGATAAAATAATTATGGCTAGTGCTTCTTTTGTACAAGGAAGTTCTATAGAAATATCTTGTGATGGTCCACTTAAAGAACCATACGTATTATTTCAACAAGGAAGTCTTACTTACGACTATGGTAAAATTGCTTTAATTAATGCAATATCTAAATTAAATGAATAAAAACTCCTCTTACTAATAAACTATATTAGTAGGAGGTTTTTATTTGAAAAAAGAACTATTAAAGGGTTATATTAATAAATTAACTAAGCAAGATATTATAAATTATTTAAGTCATGAGTGTGTCACTGCTTCAGATGAAGAAATAGATATGATTTATAATGCTGTTAAGAATGATTATGAAGAAATACTAAATACTAATTTTATGAGTTATATTTCTAATTATAAATTAAATTTTAATCCTGAACTTTATAAAAAGATAATTGAAAAATATAATGAATATAAAAGGTTTATTGAATAAAATCAATAAACCTTTTATTTTATTAACCTATCCTAAATGCAGGACTTATTCCTAAAACTTCAATTGCATACTCTATACCACTAGAACCACTACTATAAGTAATGAAAAATGAATTTCCATCTTCGTTTGTAGCAGTTCTATGCCACCACTCTATAGCTGTTGTATTTCTTTTCTTAATTGCATTTGAGTATGATGTTGTTGTTACATTCTTTTGATTATAATAATCTAATTGTCTAGTTAGTGTTCTAGCTGTATCGTTTGAGTCTGACCAATTTTTATATATTTCTCCTGGAGCTAATAAATATATTTTCTCAGTACTTGTAAAATTGCTTGTATCTGAATTTCCATAGCCTGATACTGTATAAGTGTCTATTACTCCAGATTTTAAGTCTGTTGGAAAACTATTATAAATTTTATATACGAATGCTAATGCAGCACTTGCAGGCCAACCTCCCCCATTATCACTAACATCATTCATAGAATATGAATCAATAATGTCTTCAAATTCAAGTACAAATCCACATGCTGTTTGTGAGAAACCACTTGTTGAACATGCTGTTGGCGTTGTAGTATTTGCTATTCTTACGTTATGTTTTCCATATGTTCCCAAATCTACTTCTTTAACATCAACTATATTATATTTACTTATATTATTCTTTCTTACTGCTTTTATTATTGTATTCCAAGAATCAGTACTAAATGAAACTGGAGATGAAATGTCTTTATTTACTAGTAAAATATCCAGGACTACTAGTTCCTCCATCTATGCGAGCATAGGTTTTATCTATTTTAGTGCTACTGTATGCAGTTCCAGCACCACCAACTAATTTGGTACAACCAGAAAATAAATATGTTCCTAAAGTAGTATCAGTAATTTTATTAGTAACAAATTTATCACTTGCATATATTGTTGTTAAGTTGCTTGAGCTCATAAACATTTGATACATATTAGTTACATTGCTTGTATCAAAACTACTTAAATCTAGTGTCTTTGCTTTTATACCAAGAAACATTTTTCGCATATTTGTTACTTTGCTTGTATTAAAATTACTCAAATCTAACGTTGTTGCTTTACTACCATAAAACATATAAGACATATCGGTTACATTGCTTGTATCAAAACTACTTATATCGATAGGATCTATCTTAACACTATCAAACATGCCTTGCATATTAGTTACTTTACTTGTATTAAATTTTTCTATTCCTTTTATCGAGGTTGCTTGACTTTCAGAAAACATACCACTCATATTTGTCACATTACTAGTATCAAAATTGCTTACATCTAATGTTGATGCTTGACTCTGATAGAACATACTACGCATATCAGTTACTTTACTTGTATCAAAACTGTTTAAATCTAATGTTTTAGCTTGACTATTACAAAACATACCACTCATATCAGTTACTTTACTTGTATCAAAATTTCTCAAATCTAACTTTGTTGCTTGACTTTCAGAAAACATAGAACCCATATTAGTAACATTAGACGTATCAAATTTGCTTATATCTAATGAAGCAAATTGACTACTTTCAAATAAGTGACTCATATCGGTTACTTTGTTCGTGTTGAATTTATCAAGTCCATCTAGTGTCGTTGCTTTACTACTAAAAAACATATAACTCATATCAGTTACTTTACTTGTATCAAAATTACTCAAATCTAACGTTGTTGCTTGACTTTCAGAAAACATAGAACCCATATTAACTACATTACTTGTATTGAAATTTCTTAAATCTAATCTAGTTGCTTGTGAATTATAAAACATAGAACCCATATTAGTAACATTAGACGTATCAAAACTACTTAAATCTAAAGATGTTGCTTTTGAATTTGCAAACATATATCTCATATTGGTTACTTTACTTGCGTTAAATTCTTTAAATTTTATAGAAGTCGCAGAACTATAATAAAACATAGTATCCATATTAGTAACATTTTGTACATTAAAACTACTTAAATCTAAAGAAGTAGCAGAACTGCCTCTAAACATTTCTCTCATATTGGTTACATTACTTGTATTGAAATTTCTTAAATCTAAACTAGTTGCACTACTATATGAAAACATATTATTCATATTTATGAAGTTACTTGTATTTAGTTTAGAGACATCTAAAGTGGTTGCTTTACTTCCTGAGAACATGTATGCTGCACTAACAACGGGCTTATTATTTACATAAGTACATACATTGGTATTTACTGTAACAGTACTTGTTTTATCAGTAAGTTGTACTCCCCAGCCATTATTAGAAATATTACTCCATGCAAGTCCTGATGAAGAATATTTACTTTCTTTTTTATATCCATAAGTATATTGTCCATCTACATATTCTAGTCCTCGAGTAAGAGTATCATTTGTTTTACAAAAATATGTATTAGTACTTGGTGTTTCTAATGAGGTGATTTCTGTATATGTATTTGGTACTTCAACGTCTGCTAAAGTGTTTGTACTGTACCCACCACTCACTTTAAAAGTTAATGTTTGATAAGAAGAACTACTATTTATAATTTTTAATTTTAAACTATTTTGTGATTTAGATTCTACTGAATCACTTGGTGCTTTATAATTTGTTACTTCTTCACTAGTATTTTTGGTTTGATTAAAGTAACTAATTGATATATTAGCATTCTTTAGATATAGAAGTTTAAAATATGTTTTTATTTCATTTAGATTAGTTATATCTATGTCTACTATAGTTTCTCCTGCTGGTACACTTAATGTATTTGTACTACTTCCTTCTATAGTCATTGAATACTTAAGTTCACCAATATACATTTCAGCAGCTCTTTTATTATCAATATTCACTTTAAAATATGAAAGACTATAAGTAAGAAGAATGCATATAGCTAAAACTATTGAAATAACTCCAATATATTGTTTTGTATAATCAACTATTTTTTGCATTTGATCACCCGCTTATTCTTTTTTTATTATACCCCTTAATTATTTATAAAATCTTTAAATTTCTTATTTCTAATGCTTTCTATTTCCATTTTATATGGTGCGTATGCATCACTTTGATTTCTATTTATATAAGGTGTTTCTAAAATCATTGGTATTCCTTCTAATCTAGTGTTATAAACTACATTAATTAGATTATCAAATCCTATAGTGCCATACCCTATATTAGCATGTCTATCTTTATGGCTAGATATAGGATTCATACTATCATTTATATGTACACATTTAATTTTATTTATACCTATTTTAGAATCAAATTCATCTAAGAATTCATTAAATGTAGATATATCTACTCCTGAATCATTCATATGACATGTATCTAAACAAATACCAATTCTTTCTTTATCATATATTTTATCTATTATACCTTTTAATTCATCAATAGATGTACCTACTTCATTTCCTTTACCTGACATATATTCTAAAAGTATCATTGTATCTGTTGTATTTTTATATACTAGATTAATTCCATGAGCTATATTAGAAATTGCTTCTTCTTTTGTACATGTAGTTGCACTTCCTGGATGAAGTACTATCTTATCAAGGCCAAGTGTTTTACATCTATCTAGTTCTTGTGATAAGAAATCTATATAAAAATTATATTTATCTTTGTCACTTCTATTGGCTAAATTAACTATATATGGAGCATGTACTATAACGTTTTTTGCATTTATATTATTTTCTATCATTAGTTTATATGCTTCATAAGTAAATTCATCATTTATAGGGCTTCTCATTGTACTTTGAGCACCACCAGTATATATCATAAATGTATTAGCATTATAGCTTAAAGCTTCTTCAGTACTACCTAAAAGTTGTCTTTTATTATTAAAACTTACGTGGCTTCCTATAATTAGTTCCATTATTATCACCTTAATTAATTATAATATATTTCACACATAAAAAAAAGACTTAAATGTTTAAGTCTTTACAATTTTATTTTGTAGTTTTGTCAGCACCAGTAACTTTAACAACATTGTTTACTTTTTCTAATTTATAACTACCAGCTGCTTGATGAGCACTATAGTCTATATTGTTTATTTTTTCATCACTTCCGATGTTTTGAACTTCGATACCATTATCATCTCTAATATCTACTTTATAAGTTCCATCTGTAGCAACGAATGCAACTACTTTACCAGATGAAGCAACTTCAATATAGAATTTTAGATTTTGGTTACCTTCGATTGACATTTTTGTACCAAATCCAGATTCGCTTGAGAATGTTGTTTTACTTGTATCTAACATCCATTGTTGAGCAGCACTTCTTTGTAACTTTCTTGCTTCAGTAACGAATGTATTCATTTTAGCCTCATTGTACATTGAAATTACGTTTGGTAATGCTATAATTACTAAGATAGCTAAGATAGCGATAACTGCTAATAACTCTACTAAAGTAAATCCTTTCTTCTTCATTTTCTAAATCACAATCCTTTCTATAACTTGAGATATTCTCTCTATCTTTATGTTTTAATTATAACATTATTTAAAAATATATGTCAATCTATTCTTATAAAAAATATACTGAGCTATTTAGATGCATCTAGTATTTTAGTTATTAAGTCTACGCTTGTTACGAAGTTATCTATTTTATCAATTGTTCTTAATTTATATTTTTCTTTCATTGCTTTTTGAAAATCATTATAGCTATTTGGATTTCTATTTAGAGTTTTATACCATGATGAGTTTTGTCTTAGAAATGTTAAATATTTAGGATCATTTTTTAGTTTTGAAAGTACTTCTTTATTCATTTTTATCACCATATAAAGTATCTATTTTTGTTTCTTTTGGATTTTTTGTTTCTTCTTTTTTAGTTTCTTTTGTTAATTCTTCTACTAGTGAAACTGCTTTTTGTATTGAATTTATATTTTCTTCTAAAGAAGTTACATCTATACTTTTAATAGTGTTTAATAGTCCTTTAATACTAAAATTATCTTTAGATGATACTTTTATATATTTACTCCATATTTCTTCATTTTCTCCATATATGTCATATAATTCATAAAGTTTTTGCCATGTTGTTTCATTATTTCTTACTATATCTATAAAGTCAGGATGGCTTGCTATAAATTTCTTAAAATTATCTAATTTTGTCATATTAAATTATATTAAAAAAAGATATACTTATGTATATCATTTCTTTATCTCAAAGTAGTTTCCACTATCTAAATATAATATTCCTTTATTATTATCTAATTTAGATACTATTTCTACGTATTTATTTAGTAAGTTTGTTCTAAGAACTGTTATATATACTTCATTGCCATCATTCATATAAAGCAAGAATCTTTCGCTATCGTATGAGGTCTTACTATATTCTATTTCACTTATCATGTCTATTATATTAGTATCTATTTCTTTAAATCTTTCTATAAATCTTTTTTCTGTTTCTTCTGGTACGTAGTTAATAAGTGTTGGTACTCCAGTTATGTTATCTAGTTTATAATTATTACCATCTGATAATTTATATTCATTAGTACTTCTTACATAATATAGTATTTTCTTTTCATATACAGTTATTCTTAGTTTAAATCCGAATTCTTTTTTAATATCTACTTTTTCTATTAGATCTAGATTTTCTAATTTATTTTTTATTTTCTTTTTACTTAAAGTTATAAATTCAGGGTAATTTTCTATTCCAGCAGTTTCTATTATTTTTTCATCACTATAATAGTTATTATTTACTATTAGAATATTTTTAGTGTTTATGCTTAATAGATATTTTATTCCAAAGTAAATGAGACATATTATTAGTATAAATAATATAAATCTACCAAAATTAAATTTTCTTTTTACCCTTTTCTTCATCTTTTTCCTTTAATTCTTTATATATTTCATTCATTATTAATGTACTTGATGACATATCTTTTATTTCAGATAAGTTTTTCTTTATTTCTTTGAATGTACTTTCTTCAAATATTTCATTTATTGCTTCAGTAAGTGAATCTTTATTTAAGTCTTTTTCTTCTATTAATATACTTATTTTTTTATCTACTAAGTCTAGTGCATTATAGTATTGATGATTGTTTGCTACATAAGGACTAGGTATTAGTATTGATGGTGTTTTAGTTGCCATTATTTCAGCTATTGTTGAAGCTCCTGCTCTTGATATTATTAAGTCTGCTGATTTCATTAGACTTGGTAAATTATCAAAGAATGGAACTATTTTTGTACTTTTTGGTACTATTAAGTTATTACTTAAATCTGGATAACTCTTTTTACCAGTGATAAATAATATTTCGGTATCTTCTCTTTCATAAGTTCTTAAGAAGTCTAATAGTTTTTCATTTACTGATGTACTTCCAAGTGAACCCATAACTATTATTATAAGTTTTTTATCTTTAGTAAATCCTAAGTCAGTTTTATCATATTTTTTGGTTTCTATTGCTCTTTGACTAACTGGATTACCTGTATAAATTATATTTTTGCATTTTAGTTTTCTTTTGCCTTCTTTAAATGATACAAATACTGCATCTACTTTTTTAGATAAATATATATTTGTTTTACCAGGTAACATATTTTGTTCATGTAAGAATACTTTTATTCCTCTTTTTTTAGCAGCTAAACATACTGGAAGAGTTACATATCCACCAAAAGCTATTACTGCATCTGGTTTAAAATCATCCATTATTTTTAAGCATTTCTTATATGAATCTCTTATACATTTTATATTCTTTATATTTTTTATCATATTTGTTTTTGAAAGTCCATAAATTTCAATACTTTCATAAGGTATTCCAAGACTTGGTATTAATTCATTTTCCATTCTATCTTTTGTACCTATATACAAATATTCATTTTTCTTATCTTTCTTTATTTCTTCTAATACTGATAATGCAGGATATATATGACCTCCTGTTCCACCAGCTGTTAAAATAAATTTCATAAGTTACACCTCACAATTTATATATTATATACTATTATTCACTTTTTTGCATTAATTTAATCATTGTTTTTCTAAGTAATTCATTTGCTTCTTCTAATTCCATACCACTTATATCTAGTGGTTTACCTATTCTAGTGATTAGTTGATTTTTTTCTTTATTATAAAGTCCAACTGTAGCAAATGGTATAATCAGAGCATTTTCTTTTTTAGCTAGAGATACTGCTCCAAATTTAAATGGGAGAAGTAATGATTCTTCATATTCACTTTTAGTTATTATTTTCTTTTTAAGTAATTTTAATAATGCGTTATCTGCGTCAAGTACAAATTCCTTAAGTTCATCTTTTGTGATTTTATTTTGATTTTTAAGTTCTATTAAAAGATTTACTTGTGTTGTTCTTATAGATTTATCTTTTATCTTTTCTATTATTTCTTCTTTAGATATATTTAATATCTTTTCTAATTTTGCTAGTTCAGCATCTTTGCAAGTTACTTCGTTTCTTGTTCCTTCTGGGAAAAGTCCTATACAGCCTTTACTATGAAGTATTGCTCTTGCTTCACTTTTAGCATTTTCATCATGTATTGTTCTATCAACTGGAATGCATCCTGCTGCTCTATAGAACCATGCTTTTTTACCTTTGAAGTATTCATCTTTTGAAAGCATATGAATTACTCTATTTGTTACAATCATTACATTGTATTGATCATCTTTATGTCTATGATTTCCACAAAATACTAGTGGACCAGTTTTAGGAATGTTTTCGCTTCCAATTACTACTGGGTGATATGTTCTTTTAAAGTGACTTGCTACAATTGGTTTCATTAATTTGTAACATAGTTCATGTCTACATTCATCAGTTGCTTTGACTTCTTTCATCTTTATCATCCTCATCTTTACTATTTATTAGTTCTCTATATGCTACTTTACCTAATTTAGTTTTTGGTAATTCTTTTCTATATCCATATGAATATGGAAGTGCATATGCTGCAATATTCTTTTCACAGTGTTCTTTAATTGATTTTTTAACTTCGCTATTTAATTCTATTCCTTCTTTTAATACAATATATGCTTTTGCTACTTCTTTTTTATATGGATGTGGTACTCCTACTACTGAACATGCTTGTACATATGGATGTTCACAAATAATTTGTTCTATTTGTCCTGGATAAATATTATATCCACTTGATACTATCATTCTTTTTAGTCTTGATTTAAAATAAACAAATCCATCTTCATCCATTGTACCAAGATCTCCACTATGTAACCAAGTAAGTCCATCTTTATGTTTTTTAAGTGTATTTTTTGTTTCTTCTGGTTCGTTTATATATTCTTTCATTAGCGTTGGACCACTTATGCATATTTCTCCAACTTCTCCATGTTTGCATTCTTTATCTGTACCTGGTTCACATATCTTAATTAAGCAGTCTGGACATGGAACTCCAATACTTTCTTTTCTAGTTACTTCAAGTGGCATCATTGTTACGCCTGCTGCGCATTCTGTCATTCCAAATGCTGTTCTTACATGTGTTTCACTTCCATGATCATATAAGAATTCATCTATTTTTTCATTAAGTGTTCCTGTTAATGAGTCTCCTCCACAAATAATACATTTTATAAATGAAAGATCTTCATCTACTAGTTTCTTACTTAATGTAAGTCCTTCTAATACACTTGGCACACAAGCTAGTATATTTGGCTTATATTTAAGGAGTGTTTCATCAAACTTTTTAGGATTAACACTTGGAAGTATTATTGCTGTACCACCTGATACCATACATGCATGGAATGTACAGCCTAAACCAAATCCATGGAATATAGGCATTATTGCTAGAATACTTATTCCATCGCCTAAGCATTTATTAATTTCGAGTTCACTTAAAACTAACGCATTAAAATTTTTATTAGTAAGTACTATTCCTTTAGGTTTACCAGTAGTTCCTCCACTATGAAGAATAACTGCTGTATCATTTCCTTTTCCTTTGTCTTTTACTTCTTCTTTTTCATATTTGCTTCTACTAATGAATCTATAGTATGGAATTGTATCACTTCCACTAGGTCTTACTGCTTTTCTTCCAGTAGTAAGCTTGTATCCTATTTTCATCATTGTATCCATTGATTCGCATATTGGAAGATATACAATTTTTTTAAGTTTTAATTCATCTTTTATATTTTTTAATTTTCCATATGCAATGTCTGCTACTATTACATAAGTTGACTCAGTAAGATTAATGTCATATTTTATTTCTTCTTCACTTGATAATGGGTGAATCATATTACATACTGCACCTAATTTGTTTAATGCATAAAAGCATGTAATTGCTTCTGGTGTATTTGGCATTATGATGCTTACAACATCACCTTTTACTACCCCTAATCTTACGAATGCTTTGGCAGCTTCATCTATATTTTTAATATAAGTTTTGTAAGTTACTTTATTGCCAAAGTAAGTATATGCTATATTACCTGGATATTTATTTGCACATCTTCTTACTAATTCATACATTGATACATCTGGATAATCTATGTGTTCTCTTACTCCTTTGTAATACTTAAACCAAGGCTGTTCATAATTCTCAGTTGTTTCTTTTTTATTATTTTCTTTTTTCATACTCTCGGTCTCCTTCTTTCATTAATTTATATACTTTATTTCTAAGAATTTCATTTTCTTCTTCTAAATCACCTTTTACTTTATAAGGTTTTCCATATGTAATTTTAATGCTTTTTCTAAATAATTTGTATTTTCCATTGATTGCGAATGGTACAATGTATGCTCCTGTTTTTTTAGCAAATGATACTGCTCCAAATTTAAATGGTAACAGGTATTGTTCGTTTTTTGTACCTTTTGTTTTATTAACTGTTCCTTCTGGGAATAATCCTATTGCTTCTCCTCTTTCTAGATATTCTACTGCTTCATTTTTGCACTTTTCATCATGTATGCTTCTATCTACCGGGATACATGCCATACTTCTAAAGAACCAATTACTTAGTTTTGTTTTGAATAGTTCTTTTTTTGCTATCATATGTACTACTCTATTAGGACTTCCTACCATCATTGCTGCATCTAGGTTATTAGTATGATTTCCTGCTAGAATTACAGCACCTTCTTTTGGTATATTGTCTACTCCATAATATCTTGGAAAATATAATATTTTATATATTGGTCTTCCTAGAGTTTTTACTATTTTATATAATGTATATTTCATTTACCCTATCTCCTATACTAGTATATCATAATTCTATTCGTTTTTCATTAACTTTATAATTACTACTTCTCCTCTATTAAAGACTCTTATTGGTATCATATAACCAAAACCTAGTCCTCTTGATATTATTACATTTGTATTATTAAAATTATTTACTCCTTTATAATACTTTGGAAAGAATGTAAAGTCTGGAGATAATAATCCGCCTATAAATGGTATATTTATAATTCCTCCGTGTAAGTGTCCACTTAGTACCATATCATATCCTTCACTACTATATAAATCATATAGTAATGGATTATGTGATATCAATAGATTAAATTTAGATGTATCTATAATGCCTATTCTTTTCTCTATATAATTTTTATCTATTTTTTCTTTTGTACTTGCCATATAATATTTAACTTCAGGACTAAATCCATATATATTAAAATTATCATCTAGTTCTAACTCTTTATTATTTAATAAAATTACATTAGTTTTTTCTTCTAATTCTTTTATATATTTATTTTGACGATCATCGCTCATATTTTCTTCGTGATTTCCAAATACATAATATTTAGTATAATCTTTTAATTTATTACATAATTCAAAGAAATTATTATATCCATTCTCTTCTTTTTCATTAATCATGTCTCCACTCATAACAATTATATTTGGATTTTCTTCTTTTGTAATATCTACTAGTTTATCTGTTATATTTCTATTATGTAAGTCTGTAAGAAGCATTATTTTGTAATTATTATATTTATCTGTTATTTTGCTAGTTTTTATTTCATAGTGGGATATATCTATGTTTATATAACTATCTAGAGATATAATTACACCTAGTATTAATAAAGCAATAAATGTTATTAGTATATATTTTAATGTTTTTTTCATTTCTTTTTCCTTTTTAGTAAGAAAAATACTACTATTAAAACTATAATTATTGGTATACTTAGATATTTATATATATTTAAGAAATTTGTTGTTGTTTGTTTTTCTTTTTCAATATTTTTTATTAAGTCTATAGCATCTATATTACTCTTTTTAGAGTCATTTATTGCTATTTTAAATATATCTTTATCATAAAGTATTCTTAAACTAAAACTTTCTTTATTTTTTAAATTATTTATTTTAGTAAGCACTATTGGATCTTTTGTATCTTTAGAAACCTCTATATTTCTTTTACCATGAGCATAAACTTCAAATAACTTTGATGTGTATGGAAGTCTAGTCATAATAACTATTTCTTTTATATTTTGATTTGAAGCTCTAAAGTATGGATAATATAGTTCTGCTGAATCATTATGTTTAACTGATACACAAAGTACTAAATATTCTAAGTAATAAATATTTTTATCACTATTTTTGTTAAATGTTATTTTTTTATATCCAGCATCATCTTCTTCAGTATAATCTTTATATTCTTTTACATCTAGTTCTTCTTTATATAAACTATTTATATCATATTCTTTATCAAGAGTACCTACTTTATTTATTTGTATATTATGGCCATTATAAATTATACTATCATCTTTTACTATATCATTTTCTTTATATTCTTTGGCATCTATATTTTTATATGGAATATCTAAAGTAATTGATTCATTAGAATCTGTTTCTATTATTTCTTTTACTATTAGGTTTCCACTTATATCTACTTCTGAATCTATAAATATTTTATTTATATCTGCTTTTACCATAAATGGCATTATTAGTATTAATATTAATATTGTCTTTTTCATATTTTCACCACATTAAAATTATACCATTATAGCAAAAAAAAAGAAACTAATGTTTCTTAATTTAACTTTTCACGAACTATTTCATTAACAAGTTTCATATCAGCTTTACCTTTAAAGATTGGATTTAATGCTTTCATTATAGCACCCATATCTTTCATACTTGTAGGTTTGATTTCTTCAAATACCTTGTCAATATTAGCTCTTATTTCCTCTTCAGACATTTGTTCAGGTAAGTATGTACTTAATAGTTTAATTTCTTTTTCTAGTCCTTCTATTAAGTCTTGTCTATTACCTTTCTTAAATTCTTCAATGCTTTCTTTATGAGTTTTTACTTGTTTACTTACTACATCTATTACAACTTCATCTGAAGCATGATTTCTTTCTAATTTATTATTAACTAGATATAAGTCAATTGCAGATTTAAGAAGTCTTAATGTACTTAATGAATCTTTGTCATGACTTTTCATAGCTTCTTTCATATCATTTGTAATTTTTTCATATAACATAAGTATCACTCCTTAATTAATAATATTAATATCTTTGTTTATTATGTTTTTTTGCATTTCTGATAGCTTCTTTTTTAGCTTCTCTTCTTAAGATGCCTGGTTTAGAATATTCTCTTCTTTTTTTCATTTCAGTAGGGACTCCGCTTCTTTGAACTTTCATCTTAAAACGTTTTAATGCACCCTCAACATTTCCGTCTTTTACATCTACGTGTGTCATTATCTCTTCCCTCCCTTCATGACTAAATACGATTATAGTACAAAAAGTGCCAAATTTCAAGCAAATTCTACAATAAATTTTCACACTTTTAGATTTTTTACATATTTATTAGTTTCTTTATTATTTTATTATAGAAAAAGTATGGACAAGTCCATACTTAATATTTAAATAATTACTTAATTTGGCTCATAACTTCAGCAGCAAAGTCATCGTTTCTCTTTTCCATTCCTTCGCCAACTTCATATTTTACAAGTTTAACAAGTTTTAAACCATTGTTTTCTAAGTAAGCTTTAACTGTAAGACCAGAATCTTTAATGAATGCTTGTTCTTCAAGAACAGTTTCTTCATAGAATTTTCTAAGTCTTCCTTCAACAATTTTATCAGCAAATTCAGGTTTTTTTCCTTCGTTGATAACTTGTTCTTTAATAACAGCTTTTTCATGTTCAAGATCTTCAGCTGGTACTGATTCTACATTGATATAAAGTGGTCTCATAGCTGCTGCTTGCATTGCTACATCACGAGCTACATCTTCTTTATCACCTTCAACAACTGTTAATGATGAAATTTTACCAGCCATATGTAAGTATGAACCAAATACTTGGCTATTTGTCTTAGTAACTTTTTCAAATCTTCTAAGACTAATCTTTTCTCCTATTTTAGCTGTTGCATTAACGATTAATTCATTAATTGTTTCGTTTCCACATTTAGCATTTAAAGCATCTTCCATTGTTTCAACTTTATTATCTAAAATTGTGTTTCCGATTTTATCTAATAATTCTTTAAATTCAGAGTTTTTAGCAACGAAATCAGTTTCTGAGTTTAATTCTACAACTACTGCATCATTACCTTTAATATAAATATTAGATAGACCTTCAGCAGCAATTCTTTCTGCTTTTTTAGCAGCTTTAGAGATCCCTTTTTCTCTTAAGTAATCGATTGCTTTATCCATATCTCCGTTGCATTCAACTAGAGCTTTTTTGCAATCCATCATTCCTGCACCAGTTTTTTCTCTTAGGTCTTTAACCATACTTGCACTAATATCCATAAATTCCTCCTAATTTAATGATGAAATTAATTCATCTTTTTTCATAGTTGAATATCCAGCTACACCTTTGTCTTTAGCAAGTTTTCTAAGTTCTGAAACTGTCATATTTGCATAGTCAGGTGTTTCTTTCTTTTCAGCTTTTTTATTTTCTTTCTTTTCTTCACTAAAATCATCAAATTCTACTACTTTAGTTTCAACTTTGATTTCTTTAGCTGGTTTACTAGAAACTTCTTCTTCAGAAACATAATCAACTGTTGGTAGTCCATTAGCTTCACATACTGCATTAGCAAGTACTCCTAAAACTACTTTAACACTTCTAACAGCGTCATCGTTTGCTGGAATTGGGAAGTCTACATCATCTGGATCACAGTTTGTATCTACAATTCCGAATACTGGAATATGTAATTTACGAGCTTCACGAATAGCATTTACTTCTACACGTGGATCTACAACGATAATAGCTTTTGGAAGACGATCCATTTCTCTAATTCCACCTAATAATTTGTTAAGTCTATCATATTCTTTTTGAATTTGAGCAACTTCTTTCTTAGGTAGTAATTCGAATTTACCATCTTTTTCCATCTTTTCGATTTCAACTAATCTATTGATTCTTCCTCTTATTGTTCTAAAGTTAGTTAAGATACCTCCTAACCATCTTTCAGTTACATAGAAACTGTTACATCTTGTTGCTTCTTCGATACTAGCTTCTTTAGCTTGTTTTTTAGTACCAACGAATAGAACCTTACCACCGTTTTCACATGCTTTAAGAAGTTCAGCGTAAGCTTCTTCAATTTTTTCAACAGTTTTTTGTAAATCAATAATATGAATGTCATCTCTAGTTGTAAAGATGTATTCTTTCATTTTTGGATTCCATCTTTTTGCTTGGTGTCCAAAGTGTACACCTGCTTCTAATAAATAACTTTTTGCAATTACTGCCATTTTTCTTCTCTCCTTTCGTTAATTCATCTACCCATCTTTCAATTAATATTCACTTAATGTATAAGCACTAGAATATTAAATCAACAGGTATGTCTTTTTTCTTAAAGCATTGTTATTTTAGCACATTTTTGCACTAAAAAAAAGAGTTTTTTAAACTCTTTATCACTTTTTTAATGTAAAATATCCAGGATTACTAGTTCCTTCATCAATACGAGCATAAGCTTTATCAACTTTAGAACTATCATATGCAGTTCCTTTACCACCAAGTAAGTTAGAAGAATTATTAAACATATTAGTTGTAGTACAATTACTATTAATAACAAATTTATCACTAGCATATATTGTAACTAAATTAGAAGCATATGAGAACATTTGATTCATATTAGTAACTTTACTTGTATCAAAACTACTAACGTCTATAACACTTGCTGAAGAAAACCAAAACATACTTAACATACCAGTTACATTACTTGTATCAAAACTACTTAAATCAAGTTCTGATACTTTAGAAATTGCAAACATTTGCTCCATTGTTTTAACCTTGCTTGTATTAAAATTATTAAGACCAATTATTTCAGTCGCAGAACTATTTGAAAACATACTATACATACTTGTTACATTGCTTGTATTAAATTTGCTCACATCAAGAGTTGTTGCCTTACTACCGCTAAACATACTATCCATGCTAGTTACACTACTTGTATCAAATTTGCTCACATCAAGAATTGTTGCTTGACTGTCTGCAAACATCGCACTCATATCAGTTACTTTATTTGTATCAAAACTGCTTAAATCTAGTGTTGTTACCTGACTGCTTTTAAACATACCAGCCATATTAGTTACATTACTTGTATTAAAACTAGCTAAATCTATTACTTTTGTTTTACTCCAACCAAACATATATGACATAGAAACTACAGGTTTATTATTTATATATGTACATACTTTACTAGTTACATGGTCAGTATTTGTTCTGTCAGTTAATTGTACACCCCATCCATCTTTAGTGATATTTTCCCAAGCAAGTTCAGAAGAATATTTTCCTGCTTGCATATATCTATAAGTATATTGTCCTTTGACAAATTCAGTGCCTTGTGTTAGTGTTCCATTAAATATACAGTTCCATTTAGCATATAATTTTGTGTCTTCTGTTATATTTGTTAGTGATGTTACTTGATTAGTATAAGAACTATCTGTATACCATCCTTTAAATTCTTCTCCATCACTTGTAGGAGTACATAAAGTAACAGTTCCTCCTTTACTTACAGTATCACTTGTACAATTAGTTTTACCATAAGTTTCATATGTTATTTTATAATTACTTCTATTATCACACGCATCTTTTGTTTTAACATCTTTTCCTTTTACGAATAAAGTTGCATTCATTGTTTTATTTAACATTGAAATTTGATCTTTACTTTCTTGATACTCTATCCATATATACATTGTATATTTTTTAGATGTTTCTCCTTCAAAGAAATAAAGAGAACCAAGTTTTAAATCATTACCATTTGATGCTTCACTGAAGTTACCTTCTAGTGTTGTACCAGTTTCATCATTTATTACTATATATCTAAAATCAGTACTTTTAAGTGAATCTGCGATAGAATTAATTTTTAAATAAAGATCAGTACAAGTATTAAGTGTTCCACTATTTGTAACAGTAAATGTTTTCTTAAATGTTGCATCTTCATAATTTGCACTTCCATTATAAACAGGATTTACATTACTTACATTAACTTCTGTATCACTTATCTTTATATCAATGTTACCAGTACTTACTGTAGTACCATTTATTAAATCATTTATAACATTTCCTTGAAAGTATGCTAATGTTACAGCACCAACACCTACGATTAAAGTAATTACCATTATAATAATATATTTCTTTTTAATTTTAATATCTTTCATAGTTTTTCCTTTCTATTAGCTTATTCTAAATGCTGGGCTAATACCTTTTGAACCAATTGCTAAAGAAGTACTTTCGTTTCCTGATTCTGTTATATAATCATATCCCATCATGTTACCTTCCATAGCATCTCTTAGCCACCAATCTTCATAATTATTATTTATATCTGTTTTTATTGCATAATCTCTATTATTTATATCCTTAATATTTTTGCTATAATAATCAAGTTGTCTTGTTTTAGAGTAAGCACTTCCAGTATCAGTATTAAATACTTCTTTTGATGATAATAAGTATAAATAATCATTTGTTATAAAATTATTTGTATCAGAGTTTCCATGACTTGATACTACTTGTGTTTGCATCATTATATTTTTAACTTCATCTGGAAAACTATTATATATATCATTATTTAAAAAAGTATATAGAGAACTACTTGGATACCCGCCAACATTAGTATTTGTTTCATTCATATCATATGTAGTTATTATATCTGCAAATTCTAGTACAAATCCACAGGTAGTTTGTGAAAAGTCTCCATAATTACATTCATCTGGAGTACTATTATTAGCAATTCTAATTTTATGTGTTCCATAAACTCCTAAATCTATATTTTTAGTATTACCTACTTTGTAATATCTTTCATTACCACTTCTTATATTATAAATAATAGTATCCCATGTATCAGTTTCAAAATTATATCCATTTGATTCTTCTATACCTAGAACTCCATAAAACATCTTATCTTGATTATAATTTTGATCTTGAGATGTATCATTAAAGATAATATTAATATCATATCTATGTACTTCGTATGCTGGTATTTCAGCGTTATTTATTACATTATTACCAGTAAGAGGTGTCAAGAGTAGATTATCACAACTACCTAAATCAGTAGTAGAAGTATAATCCATTCTAGTACAAGATGCTTCGATAGATATTTCATTATTAATAATTTCATTTTTATATTTTTGCCATATAACATTATAACTTGTATCTAAAGAACCAGTATTTTTAACATATATAGTTTTATTTATAGATGCTCCTGGATAGACATTTTGCATATATATTTCTTCTCCATCTACAAGTGTTAACTCTAAAGAACCGGTTCTAACTATATGATCTTTAGTATTGCTATTTACTATAGAACTACTAAAGTATGCATAAGTAAAACTTACACTTGCTAGAAATAAAAAGACAATACCAAGTATAAATATCATTCTTTTATCGTTCATCTTACTCACCTATTATTAATTTTAACATTTTTATTACAAAATAAAAAGACTTTTTTTAAGTCTTTTATATATCAAATATACAACTTAGATCGTAATTAAATATATGTCCTATAAATCTAATTACTGTTGGAAAAACTCCTATTATAAGTAGTACTATTCCAAGTTTAACACATTTTCTTCCAGCAGTTTGCAGTGCTTTAGCATCTCCATTCATAATTGGTGGTATAAGTAGTGTCATACCTTTTATAATAGCAATGATAGCACCTGCTATTCTAAGAACATTTATACTTAATTTAATGATTTTAGAAAGATTTTCTCCAACGATATCTATACATTCTTGTCCACCTTCTCCGAATCCTTGACTATTAAATCCACCACTGTAAGTTAATATATTAACATTATCCACTACTTTAGCATTTGTTTTCATTATTCCAATAAATGCTATAAAAACTATAAAAAATAAAATTAAAATCTTCTTATTCATAAATACTCCCTTGTACTTGTTTCGATTTCTTTAACTTAGTTAATTATAACATATCAGTTTATTCCTTGCAATAGAAACTACTTTACATTTTATATCTTATTTAATGGAAAAAAATATATAAATATAGTATAATTAAGTTGGTGATTTTGGGTGGATACTAGTACTTATAAAAATAGAGGTATGTTTCTTGAAAATATACTTAATGACTCTAATACATATTATAATAGTATAGATAAGTGTTTGATATATAAGAAGCCTACTCCTATAAAGGTACTTAATGTAAGTTATCCTACAAATAGGTCTCACCTGATAAATAAAGCAGTTTATTCTAGTATATCTACGCTTGATTATAATGGAATATATAGAGGTAAATATATAGAATATGATGCGAAAGAATGTCATAATAAAACATCTTTTCCGTTATCAAATATAAAAGATCATCAAGTACTTCATATGAGAAAAGCAATTAAACAAGGTGGTATAATCTTCTTAATAATATTTATGAATAATGAGTTTTTCTTAATGAAGGGTGAAGATATTTTAGAATTTATAGATAATGGAACAAGGAAATCTATAGAATTTAGTTATATTAAAGAAAAAGGATATAAAATTGTTGAAAGTTATACGCCTAGACTTAAATATTTAGATGCTGTAGATAATGCTTATTTTAAGGAGTGATTATGAAAAAATTAAATCTTAAAGATAAAATTAGAAAAAAGAAGGATGAAGGTATTGTGAAAAGAAAAGTTAAAAATGATGAAAATGGAAACTCTAAGAATTTTAGGTTTTGGTACTGGTTCTTGGTAGTTGTTATGTTTCTTGCTCTAGTTGGATTTATAGGTGGTATAGGTTTTTGCTACTATATAGTCAAGAGTGCACCTGAGTTTGATGCTCAAAAAATGTTTGAAAAAGAAGCTACTAGAGTTTTAGATTTTAAAGGCAATTTAATTGCTTCTCTAGGAGCTGAGCAAAGACAAAAAGTTAGTTATGGAGATCTTCCACAAGTATTAGTTGATGCAATTATAGCAACAGAAGATTCAAGATTCTTTCAACATAATGGATTTGATGCTCCAAGATTCTTAAAAGCATCTATCAGTCAAGTCTTAGGGCGTGGAGGTGGTGGTGCCTCTACTCTAACAATGCAACTTTCTAAACTATCATTTACATCAGTAGATGCTACTGGTATTAAAGGTATTATTAGAAAGTTTACTGATATATATATGTCAGTGTTTAAAATAGAAAGAAACTTTACGAAATTTGAAATACTTGAATATTATGTAAATACACCTTGTATGGGTGGAAATATATATGGTGTTCAACAAGCTAGTAAATATTATTTTAATAAAAATGTTAAAGATTTAAACTTAGTAGAAGCTGCTCAAATAGCTGGTATGTTTCAATCACCTAATGGATATAATCCTTATAATAATCCTAATGATGCTAATGAACGTAAAAATACAGTATTATATCTTATGAAAAGACATGGTTATATAACAGAAACTGAATATAAAGCTGCTACTGCTGTAGAAATTAAAGATTTCTTAGAAGGTGGTGTTACATCTACTAATGAATATCAAGGATTTATAGATACAGTTGTTCAAGAAGTTATTGATAAAACTGGTAATAATCCGTATGATGTACCAATGACTATATATACAACTATGGATAAATCAAAACAAGATGTTATAAATAATTTCTATAAAAATCATAAATTTAAAGATAGTAAGGTTGAAGTTGGTGTTGGTGTTATAGATAATAATACTGGTGCTATATTAGCTGTAGGTGCTGGACGTAATAAGACTGGAGCTCTTACATTAAATATGGCTACATTCTGGGGACAAACTAAAAGACAACCTGGTTCAACTATTAAACCTATTATAGATTATGGACCTGCTATTGAATATGCTAATCTTAGTACTTATGGACCATTTGTTGATGATGAAACTCCTTATGGTAACGGAACTATGAGAAACTTTAATCACCGTTATAGTGGTGTTATGAGTATGAGAGATTGCTTAGTTAAATCAATGAACACATGTGCCCTACAGGCATTTAAAATGACTAGTAATGATGATAAGATTAAATTTATTACATCTATTGGTATTGAACCTGGTGAAGGTGTTACTACTCTTCCTGAATCATATTCAATAGGTGCTTGGAATGGCGTTAGTCCAGTGCAATTAGCTGCTGCTTATTCTTCATTTGGATCTGGTGGTTACTACACTTCTCCATATTCATTTACTAAACTTGTTTATACTGAAACTGGAGATGAATATACACAAGATACAACTCGTGAAAAAGTTATGAAACCTCAAACAGCATATATTCTATCAACTGTACTTCAAGGTGTTACTCCTTCTACTGTTAAAGTTAAAGGTACTCAACTTGCTTCTAAGACTGGTACTACTTCATATGACTCAAGTTTTGTTAGAAAATTTGGATTAAATGATTCAGTTATTCCTGATATGTGGACTGTTACTTTCTCAACTGATTATAGTGTTGCTATATGGTATGGTTACCCTGAATGGTTAACTGCTGAGGCTGTTAAAAATAAACATTATTTAGTAAACGGACCTGCTATTACTGAACGTAAGAAAATACAAGCTGAAATAAATAATAAAATTCATAATGGAAATAAAAAGTTTAAAAATCCTGGTGGTATAGTAAGTTCTGAAGTAGAATTTGAAACAATACCTGCTCAAAAACCAAGTCAATATACTCCAAGTAATCTAAAGAAAAGTTATTTATTTATAAGTGGTACTGAACCTAGCGAAGTATCAAATAGATTTAGTAAATTAAATGATCCTACAAATTATACATATTCAATTAATGGAAGAACAATTGAATTATCTTGGACTTCTCCTGGTACACCTGAAGCAATAGATGAAACATATTTAACAAATTACTTTAATACAGGTTATACTATTTGGGCTCAAAAATATTTAGATAAACGTAAGAGTTATAATAACAACAATATTGGTAATTTTGGATTTGCAGTATATTTAACATCTGGTAGTAGCACTACTTATGTTGGATGGACTCAAAACACAAGTATGTCTATTGATTTAAACAAATATTCTGGATACTTTGATGGAGTTATTATTAAGAGTATGTATTCTAAGTTTAAGAGTAATGCATCTGATGGTATAAAGATATTATTTGATTCTGATACACCAATTGGAACAAAATATGAAGTATCAATGTTAGGACTTACATATTCATATAAGATTGGTGAAAATTATAAAGAACTTGGAACTAGTTATATTAATGGTATTACATTAAATGGTAGTAGTATATTATCAAGTGTTACTAATTTAAAAGTTGCTGCTACTAATGTTACTAATAGTAGTGGTAAGAGTATTAGTCTTAGTGAAATAACTAATGAAGCTGGTACTTATAAAGTTACTTATACTATTACATTTACTTATAATGGTGTTAATACTACTAAAACTAAAGTTCAAACTGTTACAGTAAGTTAAAATAAAAAATCCTAATTAATTTTAGGATTTTTTTGTTTGTTCTTTACAAATATGTTTTAATTTACAACTCTCACATTTTGGATTTTTGCTAGTACAAAAATATCTTCCAAATAATACTAGTTGTGAGTTTACTCTATTCCATTCGTTTTCATCAAAATATTTTTTTAATTTTATTTCAGTTTTTAATACATCATCTTTTAAAGTAGTTATTCCAAGTCTTTTAGATACTCTAAATACATGTGTATCTACAGCGAATGATGGAATATTAAATAGTTCTCCTAGTACTACGCTTGCTGTTTTTCTACCTACTCCTTTTAATGATTCTAAAAATTCTCTATTATCTGGTACATATCCTATAGGTAGTAAGTGTTCTACTATGTATTTAAAATTCACTGATTTAGTTTTATGAAATCCAAGTATTCTAATATAATTATCTATTTCTTCAATAGATAGTGTATTTAGTTTTTCAAGTGTATCATATTTCTTATATAATTCTTTTGTAGCTTTATTTACACTTTTATCTGTTGTTTGAGCAGATAACATTACTGATAGTAATAGTTCATAGTCTTTAGTGTATTCTAATTCACATTTAGGGTTATTAAATAGTTCATCTAAGTATGAAGTTATTTCTTTTTTATTCATTATCATCTAACCAATCATAATCAAATAATTCATTATTAGTTTTTTCTTCTTTAATCTTTGATTTAATGCCCTTTTTAGACCACTCATAAACTATTTTATCTATATACTTAAAGTTCCTTACATTATTTAGTATTGCTTCTTTTAAGGCTCCTTTTATCGTTTCTTCACTTATACCATTTTCTATCCATTTATTTATAAGTTCATATTCAAAAGAAGATAAAGTTCTTCCAAGTTCACGTTCAAATAAAGCATATATATCACTACTTGGTTCTTCAGTTTTTTTATTAAGAGCAAGTCTATCGTATAAAGGATCTAAACTTACTTGTTCAACTACTTCTCCATTGTTATTAGATACTATCATTTCAATATATTTTTTATTTATTAAACTAGTAAATGTATTAAAAGCCTTTTCTTCAGTAAAACCTAATTTATCTTGTATATCTTTAGTATCTAAACAAGATGATATATTAATAAAATATAGTACAAGCAAAAACTCATCTAATGTTATATCTATATTACTTATGCATTTAATAACATTAGAATTAATTATAAAATCTTTACTTGTAAATATATTTCTTAAATCACTCATAATTTGTTTCCTTTAATATTTCTTTTATATTCATTTTATTTAAAAATTCTTTTATAGATTTATTATCATTTTGTAGCTGTCCATTCATTATTTTTCTTTCTATATATTTATAAACTTTTTTTACATATTTTATATCTACGTATTTTTCTATTTCACCTACTGTTATATCCATTTCAATGATACTATGTAGTTTATCTATATCTTTTAATGAATTTACTGTGTCTTTTAGTCCCAATATATAACTTGCGTTCTTGACTATTATATCACTATATATTATTAGTTCGCTAGTGCTAATTGTTCTTTTTTTTATCATATTTGATATGTATGCTATTATTGTCTTTTCACTGTTTGAAAATGGAAGCGTTGTTTCTATTTGAGCCCATACTCCATATTTATCATATGATTTATGTATTTCATCAAACTTAATATTTAAATATCTTGCTATATCATATTCTTTAACTAGATCAAAGAATTTATCATAATGATTTGATTCAAATATTTTATCTAGTTCTTTTCTTATATATTCTTTTGGAATTTGATTTATTACTTTGCCTTCTGTTTTTAAAAATGTTTTTATTTCATCATCAAGTTCAAAATCTAGTGTGCATGAGAATCTAATGGCTCTTATAATTCTTGTTTTGTCTTCTAACAGTTTTTCTTTAGTATTTCCAACTACTTTGATTATTTTATTATCTAAATCTTTCTTTGCATTTAGTTTATCTATTAATTTTTCATTATGATCTAATGCAAATGTATTAATAGTAAAATCTCTTCTTAGTAAATCTGTTTTTAGATCTTTAGCATATTCTAATTTTATTGGTTTATTCTTTTTATATTCTAGTTCTTTTCTAAAAGATGTAATGTCATAATTATATTCTCCATCTTTTATGTGATAACTAAAATATTGTTTGTTTGATTTACCTGTACTTCCGAATATTTTAATTAAGTCTTCTACTTTAGCATTAGTACATATATCAATATCTTTAGAAGTATATCCTAGTAAATAATCTCTTACATAGCCACCAACTATATAACATTCAAAACCCTCTTTAATTATTTTATCCATTATCTCTTTCATATAATTTATTTTAACACAGGAAATATTTTTTTCCAATAAAAAAAGCCCGAAGGCCTTTTATTAATTTAAAGCTTCTTTTAATTTGCTTCCAGCTTTAAATGATGCAGCAACAGATGCAGGAATTTTAATTGGTTGTTTAGTTAATGGATTGATTCCATCTCTAGCAGCTCTTTTCTTTGCAGAAAAAGTTCCGAATCCTACTAGTGCAACTTTTCCTTCTTTTTTAAGACCAGTTGTAATTCCTTCAATTGTAGCTTCTAATGCTCTTTGTGCATCAGCTTTAGTTAATCCGGCTTTAGCAGCAACGAATTCTACTAATTCAGTTTTACTCATCGTAAATTACCTCCCATTTTTTTACTTCGGCATCGCATATATTTTTCGTACGATGCTTACATATTAATTGTAGCATAACTCATGTAAAAAGCAAGTAAATTGATGATTTTTTTACATAAATATCATATAAAAAGACTAATTTTTCGGCATTTTTAGTCTTTTTATAGTATTTATTCTTTATTTTTCTTAATATATTTACATTTTGGATAGTTAGAACATGCTATGAATTTACCATATCTTCCTTTTCTTTCAACTAGTTTTCCACCACAATCTGGACATGTTTCATCTAACTCTTTTGGTTCTTCTTGTTTAATATATTTACATTTTGGATAGTTAGAACATGCAGTAAATTCTCCGTATCTTCCTTTTCTTACCACCATTTTATTTCCACACTCTGGACAAATTTCTCCTGTCTCTACTGGCTCTTCTTTTTCTTCTTTTTTTATGTATTTGCATTCAGGATAATTAGAACATGCTGTGAATTTACCAAATTTACCTTTTCTAATTACTAGAGGACTTCCACAATCCGGACATGTCTCTCCTGTTTCTTCTGGTGCTTCTTTTTCCATTTCTTTAAATGCTTTTTGAAGTAATGGTTCAAAGTCCTTATAGAATTTATCAAGTACTGTGTACCATACTAATTTACCATCAGCTATTTCATCTAGTTCTGTTTCCATATTAGCAGTATAGTTTACATTTATGATTGATGAGAAAAACTCTTGAAGCTTATCAGTTACTACTATACCTATTTCTGTTGGATAGAACTTTTTATCTTTTAAACTTACATACTTTCTTTCTTCTAAAACACTTATTATTTTAGCATATGTACTTGGTCTTCCTATACCTAGTTTTTCTAATTCTGCGATTAGTTTTGCTTCTGTATATCTTGATTTTGGTTCAGTGAAGTGTTGTATCTTATCAACCTTAGATGCTACGATTACTTTAGATTTATAATTTGCAAAGTCTGGAAGTATAGTGTCTTCTGAATCTTCAAAGTCTTTATATACTTTTAAGTATCCATCAAATACTAGAACTGATCCATTTGCTCTAAAAATATAATCATTGTTTTCTAAATCAACACTTGTTGCTTCTACTTTAGCATCTGCCATCAGTGAACTAAGTGTTCTTATATATATTAAATTATATAGTTTAAATTCATCAGGTTTTAAGTATTTCTTAATAGACTCAGGTGTTCTTAAGATACTTGTTGGTCTAATTGCTTCGTGAGCATCTTGTACATTCTCAGTTTTTTTTGCTTTTTTGGTGTAACCAACATACTCTTTACCATAATTATTTATTATGTAATTTTCAGTGTCATTAACAAATAAATCAGAAAGTCTAATTGAGTCTGTTCTCATATATGAAATTAAACCTACTGTTTCGTTTCCTAGAGACACACCTTCATATAGTCTTTGAGCTATACTCATTGTTTTAGATGCAGGATAGCCTAGACGAGTGGATGCCATTTGAGTAAGTGTACTCGTTGTGAATGGGTCTTTACTCTTTTTAGGTTTTAGTTTTTTATCAACATTTACAATATTATAAGCATTAGAAAGGGATGCTATAATATCATCTGCTTCTTTAGATGTCTTAACTTCTATCTTTTTATTTTTATATTTAGTAAGTTCTGCTTTGAAGTCTTTGAAGTCTGCTTCAATTGTATAATATTCTTCAGGAACAAATGCTTCGATTTCACGTTCTCTATCAACTATTAGTTTTAAAGCTACACTTTGTACTCTACCAGCACTTTTGCCATCTGTTTTAGATTGCATTAACTTGCTTAATCTAAATCCTATAATTCTATCAAGTATTCTTCTTGATTCTTGACTATGCACTAGTTCTATATCTATCTTTCTAGGATGTTTAAATGCTTCTTTTATAGCAGGTTCAGTTATTTCATTAAATACTACTCTACTATAATTGTCATTCTTTATATCAAGTGCTTCTTTTAAATGCCAACTTATTGCTTCTCCTTCACGGTCTGGGTCGGTTGCTAATATAACATTATCACTAGATTTAACTTCTTTTTTAAGTTCGTTTACTAGTTTAGTTTTACCAGGCATTAATTTATAATTTGGTTTAAAATTATCTTCTAAGTCTACTCCCAGGCCATATTTACCAGTTGTTGCTAAGTCACGAATGTGTCCTTTAGAAGATAATACTTTATAATCTTTCCCTAAATATTTTTCTATTGTTTTACTTTTACTTGGACTTTCTACGATTACTAGATTCTTCATATTTCTCCTTTATTTTATATTATGTCTTTCCCTTTAAATAATATTATACATTTAAAATTATTTTGTCAAGATATCAATTTTCATAAAAAAAGATACATATTTCTATGTATCAATTATTTTCTAGTGAAATATCCAGGACTACTAGTTCCTCCATCTATTCTTGCATATGTTTTATCAACATATGACCTGTTATATTTAGTTCCAGCACCACCTACTAAATTAGTACATCCATCAAACATATATTTACTATTTGTAACCGCAGAAGTAACAAATTTATCACTTACATATATAGTCTTAACATCAGCAGATATAAACATATTTCTCATTTTTGTTACTTTGCTTGTATTAAAACTGCTTAAATCTAATGTTGTTGCTTTAGTACTAGAAAACATACTAGCCATATTAGTAACTTTACTTGTATTAAAGCTACTCAAATTTATTGATGTTGCTTGGCTTCTATAAAACATACTAGCCATATTAGTTACATTACTTGTATTAAAGCTACTCACATCCAATGTTGTTGCTTTACTATAATAAAACATACCAGCCATATTAGTTACATTACTTGTATTAAAATTACTCACATCTAATTTTGTTAACTTTGCATCCCTAAACATATATGACATATCAGTTACTTTACTTGTATTAAATTTACTTAAATCCAATGTTGCTGCTTTAGTACTAGAAAACATACTAGCCATATTAGTAACATTACTTGTATTAAAGCTACTCACATCCAATGTTGTTGCTTCACTATAAGAA